>JAFUIR010000025.1 GCA_017468395.1 Lachnospiraceae bacterium
CAACGGTTAACAACTCTGCTGATGAGCAGTCCAGTTTTTTCTTTTTGGTTGCTGTTGTTACTGCCCATTCAAAATCT
The DNA here is from genome assembly GCA_017468395.1 of Lachnospiraceae bacterium. Taxonomy (GTDB): domain Bacteria; phylum Bacillota; class Clostridia; order Lachnospirales; family Lachnospiraceae; genus Acetatifactor. Next base: position 78 of record JAFUIR010000025.1, read on the forward strand.
GTCTTTGATACAAAATCAGGCAGGCGGATTACAGAAATCCAGTTAAAGGTTGACTTGTCAGAGTAGTCGACACCATCAACATCATCTTGCCACCAAAATCCTTCAAGCGGCGGAACAACATATTCAAAGAATCCCTCAATTTTATAGTCTGTCTTATAACTCATTTTCAAGGTGTATGCAACAGCATATAAAACACTAATTGCTTGCTGATATGCACCACCTTCTTCATTCGGGTTGCCTTTACCTCTTACGGCGATATAATTTGCCTTTGGAACATTTACAATCTGTGGTTTGTTCTTGGGCATATAAAACTCTTTGTATTCTTTTTTGAAATCAAATGCCATAACTTCCTCCGTCAAATTCAAAGTTTCTTAACATTTTTCCAAATACACAAATTGCAATTCCTCAGATACTGATTCCTCTTTAAAAATTTTATATCCCAATCTTTCATATAATCTTATGTTGCTAATACTTTTGGTACTAGTAAACAACTCATACCTGAAATTCGGAAATTCATTCTCCATTGCCAATAAAAGTTGCGTGCCAATTCCCCGCTTTTGCATTTTAGGATGTACTATCAATTTGCCGATATAAATAGTTCCGTTCTCTTCATACGCCCTGACAGAACCAATAATATCTCCACTATCATCCACTACTTTTAAAACAGTACCCTGTGCAAATTCTTCGCCCACTTCCTCTATCGTTTGCTTTAAAGGAGGAATATCCATATCTCCAAAGAGTTTAGCTTCGCTTTGATAAGCCAAATATTGCAATTCAAGTATTTGCATTAAATCTTCTTTCTGTGCCTTCTCTATCAAAATCACTTTCCTCCTAACGCTACATCATAACAGCAACTTCAAATTTTTCGCCTACGAAAACAAACAAATTTTATCGGAACATCCATGCGATCAGCTACCTTTTCCGGGGTCATAACGCCGATTGACCGCCATTTACAATTTGGGCATAGATCTCCTCCGGAATCATCGGAGAGGTGATCTGCTCCATCAATGCAGCTTCGATCATCCCGTATTTTGCATATTGCCTTCCGGCCTCTTTGACCAGAGAAAGCCGCGGCACTGTAACCTCTACCGCTTCCGGTGCGTTGAACATGGGACTTTCAGGAACGGTAATGACGGTGTGGTTATCACGAAACATCAGCTTGAACTGTGCGACTGCCGGTTCAAAATTTTGCTTGCTGTTGGGAAATCCGCAGCCGCAAATCATTAAATATTTCAGGTGAGAGAAATCGGTCTGACCGATATGCTCGTAATGATCGCCCACCTTTTTCATGCTCATGGACGACAGAGGCAGGGTGCGGTCAATCAAAACCTTCAAGGGCGCAGGCATACCGTAACAGTAAAGCGGAAAGCTGAATATCAGCAGGTCGGATCGCAGAATTTCTTCCAGCAGCTCTCTCATATCGTCCTGGTGGATACACTCACCGCCGTTTCTCATACAGGAAAAGCAGCCGGTACAGTATTCGATGTGACGGTCAATGACATGAACCGTATGTATTTCATTTTTCTGTACCTCATTCATACCGTCCGTAAAGGCACGGGTCAGGTGCATCGTATCACTGGCATCCCGCTTGGGACTGCCGTTCAAAATCAGAATTTTCATGATGTTATCTCCCATAGATTAAAAACTGGAATTTGCCCAAAGAATCCAGCAATAATAATCAACCATTTTTCTTTATTACCGCCTGCACATAATTGATATGCTCAAATGCCTTCATCCCGCGCTTACCAATAATCCGAGTTTGAATATCCTTTGGTTCTAAAATTTCATAAATCAGAAAGCCATAGTTGGATAACATCTGTTCCATGCTCCAATAATCAAAACTGGATTTCATTTCTTCGCCGCCTGCTTTTGCCATGGCAACCATATTTTGTACACGCTTTTCGTCAGACAGAAAAAGTCCCGCATCAGCATAATCAAACAGAAGAGTTGAGCCATCTGCGGCAAAGGAGGCAATACTCTTGAGCATTTTTTCAATATCGTCTCTGAAAAGGTAGTAGCTTACACCTAACCACGAAAAAAATGTCTTTTTCGTCTTATCAAATCCTGCACTTAAAAGCATTTCACATAAATCATCTTTTGTAAAATCCACTCCTACAAAAACGAGATTGTCAGGAACATCTAATCCTGCGCGGTCGATACGTTGAATTTTGTCCGCTTGTGTTTTTGGGTGATCAAGTTCGTAAACCATATATTTCATCAAAAACTCCGGCTCACGAAATGAGAATGTATCCAATCCTGCACCCAAAATTACATATTGCTCTGTTCCTGTGCGCATTGCTGTTTTAAGTGCTGCTTCACAATAGGCACTACGGCAAAGCGGCGTTGGCGCAATATGCGTATTGATCAGATATCTCATTGTTTCGGTATCATCTTTGAAAGCCCCCTTTTTTTCTGGGGCAAAGAAATCAATACCGCTAAGAATATAGGTACTCATCATTTTGTATTCTTCGTCGGTCAATAATGCTTTAGCCTTATAGTCAGCAAAAATCGGATTTTCTTCATGTTCTGTGTGCCATGCTCTGCCGAAAGCAGACATTAGAGCTGTTATGCTTGCTTTGTTTTCCATGTTTTTCTCCTGTTCATCGAGTCGTCAATATCTTTTCCGTTTCGCCATATCCTTTTCAATCAAGGGACGCATACTATCCTTGGGCTGTATCCTCTCTCTTTAGCCCCTGTACCTGACAGAAAGTAACCGTCTGTTTTTTCATTGAAATCTTTTCCACGGAATAACCGTATTCGAGCAATTCTTTTTTATATTTCAGGAAAGAGTGATCGATGGGTATTCCCGCAATATTTTGTATTTCTTCAAATGTCAGTTTGAAGTTCTGGCTTCCGTTCTTTTGGATATATTCCCATAAACGACTATATTTGCTCAATTCGATTCACCTCCGTAGGTTCTATGATTACTTTTTTCGGATCTGATTTTCCTCTTTGCATCTCATTCCCGCTGAAGGGTATTCGATTGCCATGTAATGTTACCGCCTCATTTGATACCAATCGAGAACATCATTCAGATTTTCCACACTGAAACGACTGCCGCCGTGGAGCATCAGTTCCAGCATAGCGTCTTCTTCCGGCGTTCGGTCCGCCTTGTCTGCCAGTCCCTTTCCCGCAGTCTTGGCCATAACGGTCATCATGAGTTTATAAATACCATGCAGACGGTCAAGATCAAAGCCTCCCTGCAGCGTAAAGACGGGCAGGGCGGCAGGCAGTGCGTTGGCCTTGCGCAAATCCTGCATCTGGGTGCCGGTGGCGCCCATGCCTACGCCGCAGACCGCAGCGATCTGGTACCTCTTGGAAGCTTTGGCATAGCCTTGTACCTTTCCGGCCATAAGCCATCCCAGATAGATTACGCAGTTGCCGCAAGGCAGCCTTGAAGCAGCCTCTTCCAGAGAATACACCGGAAGCCCCGTTTTTTCTCCCAGAAGCGTGGCATATTGCCGTGTATAGCCGGTATTTGACGTATATACAATCGCGTTTGGATTCATGTTCTGCACACTCCTTTGTTTGTTACAGCCAGACGACGTGTTATCTTATTCGTTTGGACATTATTCTTTCTCCTTCTTGATAAACATACCAACCACAAGACCAAGAAGCATTCCATAAATCAGGCCGTTCCCGCCCAGGGCAGTGCCAACACCCACTCCCAGGCACATTCCTTCGGCCATATAGTTTCCATGTTCCTTGCCACTGTCTTTTGCTTTCTTTACCGCACCGTGGTTCGCCGCAAAAAGGGCAATTGCGAAGCCAATACAAATCCACGGCAATGCTGCCATCATAAACTCTTTCATTTTCCATTCTCCTGTGCAGACCAACGAGTCGTTTCTATCATTACTTTGTTAAATTGGAATTTGGCGCACTCAATCGTATTACTGAATCCAAAACTTATTTCCCAAATATCTACAGACTTTTCTCTTATATTCGAGATACTCCTGGCCAAAGGTTTCCAGCAGAAAATCTTCTTCCACCTTTACGATTTGTAAGTGAAATAAACATACAGCAAAGACTGTCGCAAAACATAGGAACCAATTGAAGAAAGCCAACAAAATACCGATATACATTAAGTCAAACCCCAGAAATGCAGGATTACGACTTATGGAGTAAATCCCTGATGTTACAAGATTAGTTTTATCCTCTCTTTGAACACCTGCTCTCCAATTATCTTTCATTTCTGTTACTGATATAACAAATATAATTACTCCGAACGATTCAATAACAACACCCATAATCTGCAAGAGCCAGTGAGTGCCTTCGGAATAAAACAATATACTGATGATTTGCAGTATTGGCAGTAGATATGTAGTGATTTTTAATGTAACCTCAATGCATTTTAGAAAGCCTTCTTTTCCTTTTCCAAGTTGGTCTGTACGGATTCCCTGCTTTTTTTGGCTAATCATTTTGGAAAAATAGCTAATGTAGAATGCTGCCATTAATCCAAGCGTAACAAATTTAAGAATCATTTGCTTTACCTCTGTAAATTCTTATTTTTCTTTCTGTTTAGAATCTCAACATTTTAGATTTGCGAGCAAGTTGAAGAATGCTCTTCACATCAGCACAATAGCGTTTCTGACGCAGATGGATCGCCAGTTCCTCCAAAGAGGCGGCGCACGCCAGCGCGCATACTGTCCAGCTATATACAACACCCGTTGATATTGCGAGTATGTAGGGCAGCAGGAAGATCGCCCCACCCGTCAACTTATTCAGCCGGGTATGGAGGACAGCAAACCGGCGGTATTTGATCGCAGCAATGGAATACGCAGCCAGTCGCAAAGCAGAATACCTGCAACCGCATACCAAATCCGCGCCGGGAACGCTTCCCACACAACGGGAAAGAGTCGGATCAACATAATCGTGTAGAACAACAAATCCGCTATGCTGTCCAGTTTGGCACCGAAATCACTTTCTGTTCCTGTTTTCCGCGCAAGCCATCCGTCCAATACATCCGTTAAACCGGTGATGGTATAAACCGCAAAGAACCAAAGTGTTCCCGGGTTAAGGAACGCCAGACCAAGGGTACCAACCATGCGCAATACCGTCACAGCATCTGCCGAATTCCATTTATGAGCTTTTGACATATCCGCCTGCAATCTTTTTCTCCCTCTTTTTCCCATTTATTGCTTATCCTTATACCATTCCATCAGCATCCCTGCGCCGGAGAATACGGAAAGGATACTCCCGGTCACAAGCAGTGCGGTTATATCCGACAGATACCGGCTGATATCCATTCGGAACAGTACCATCACCAATCCCAGCACAAATAAAACGCTCCATACAATCGTTTCCTTCATATTCTCACTCCTCAATTCGGGCAGAATTCTTTCCCATTTCCAATTCTGCACCGTAGCGGCAG
>JAFUIR010000016.1 GCA_017468395.1 Lachnospiraceae bacterium
AATAATAAGTAAGGCTATCGCTTAACTAACAGTTAAGAAAAATATGTAAAATGATGAAATACCCACTAGAACTGTAATGGTTCTAGTGGGTTGTTTTTTTGCTGTGAAAGAGGCAGAATGCTATGCAAATAATGGAATATTGGAGAAAAAGCAACCGGTTTTGCGGAAGAAATAATGAGAGTGGCATTATTCCTTGACAGAGTAATGTTTTTCATGCTCTAATCATAGAGAGAGGTGTTATGAAAAATAGCAAAATGAATCAAAATGCAGTGGGAGGTTGAAAGGTGAATGAAAATAGAGAATTGTTAAGCAAGATAGCAGGAATACTTCTGGCTGACTATACGAGAGTATATGTTGTAAATACAAAGACAAATGGATACTGCCGTTACATTGTTGATCAGGATTCTCACTTTCCGGTTGAAGAACAAGCAGGTGATGATTTTTTTGATGATTGGGAAGAGTTTATAAGACAGGCGGTGTATGAAGAGGATCGACATTTCTTTCAGGCTGAAGAATTAAAAGAAAACCTCCTAAAACAGTTTCAGAATGGTGAACGTCAGAGCTTTGTGTATCGTCTTATGATGGATGGAAAAATGGTATACCATACCTTGCGTCTTATCCATAAATATACGGATGGGGATGAATATTTTGTCATCGGAGTACTGAACGTAGATAAAGCGGCAAGAAAGCAGATGTATGCAGATGAAAGAGCGTACATGGATACATTGACCGGTGTACGGAATAAGAATGCCTATTGGGAATTAGAAGAAGAATATCAGACTCTGATAGAAAGAGGGGGAGAACTGAAATTTGGAGTTGTGGTATGTGATGTAAATAACCTAAAAATCATCAATGATACTATGGGGCATAGGGCAGGAGACGAAAGTCTGCAGGCTGTCAGTACCCTTTTGCGCGATACATTTTTGCACAGTGAGGTATACCGGGTTGGCGGAGATGAATTTGTGGTGTTTCTAAAAGGCAGGGATTATCAGGAAAGGTTAGACTTGTTCAATGGTTTGAGACAAGTGATTATCAACAATCTGATTTCCGGTGAAGGACCGGTTGCGGCAATTGGAATGTCGATTTATAAAAAAGAAACAGACCAAAGATTATCAGATGTATTTGAACGTGCAGATGAAGAAATGTATGATGACAAGAGAAGCTTGAAAGAACGTGTGGTAAGACTGAAAACGGATCGGATCGGGCATGGCAGGATACAAAAAATCCCGGCAATCAGAAAGGCACGTCTGGATTCTTTTTTCAGAGTGTTTAAAATAGCAGCAGGAAAGGGGTATTTTTTCCTTAGTGATATACGATATGATTTTTCTCGCTGGGATAAGCAGGTAGTGGATAATTTTGAGCTCCCGTCAGAATATATGCATAATGCTGGCGGAATCTGGGAGGAGAGAATACACCCGGAGGACAGGGAAATATATCATAGCCGTGTTGAAGAGATTTTTAACGGTGATAAAGAAGAGTTTGAGTTGAGCTATAGAGTAAAAAGCATCAGCGGCAAATATAATCCTTGTACATGCAGAGGACTTTTGATAAGAAATCAGCATGGGGAACCGGAGTATTTTGGCGGTGCACTTTTTATTCGGGAGAGTGATGCAGATTTAAAGATCACTGAAGAGAGAAAACAACGCCTGGATTCCGTATTTGAAGCGTTTTCCGTTATTGCGGATGATGCTAACGTATATTTGTGCGATATGGATTACAATTATTCCAGATGGGCCAAAGGACTTGTGGAAGAATTCGGGATGCCTTCAGAGTATATGTATGATGCCGGAACTATTTGGGAAGAGCATATCCATCCGACAGATAGGCGTGCATATCGAGAGGCACTCGATAATATCTTCTGTTATAAAACAAGCGGGATTGACGTACAATATCGGGCAAGGAGAGCGGATGGAGAATATGATGTCTGTTCAGGATTAGGTATCGTGATTAAGGATGAGAGTGGTCAGCCGGAGTACTTTGGAGGTGTAATCCGTAATCACAGACAACAGAGTCATATTGATACTTTGACGGGATTGCGTAACCAGTATAGCTTTTTCGAGGAAATTTCAAGATGTATTCAAAACAGAAATGATGTGAGAATAGCTGTTTTGGGTATTAGTAAGCTTGCAGAGATTAATGCAGTGTACGGATATGGTTTGGGGAATATTGTGTTGCAACGCTTTGGAAGGTATCTTATGGAGCATGTGTCTGACCGGAGCAATACATACCGCCTTGATGGTTCTAAATTTGCTGTGATTACAGAAAACCAGTCATTTGAAGAGTTGAAAAATACATATGAAAGGATTAGAGCTTATTTTCGTGAGGGACTGGATATTGACGGAACATTTGTTGCACTGGAGCTAAATGCAGCAACGTTTGTGCTGGATGATTATGATGCGGATGAGCAGACTGTTTATGCATGTCTCAATTTTGCTTATGCAGAATCAAAGAACTCTAAACATGGGGATTTGGTGGAGTTTCAGAATAAACTGAGAACTGATGAACGGCTAAGAATCGAAAGACTTCATGTAATCAGGAATTCCATTACCCAGGGATACAAGGGATTTTATCTTTTGTATCAGCCGGTTGTGGATGCGGATACAGAAGAATTGATTGGTGCGGAGGCTTTACTTCGTTGGAAAAATGAAGAGTATGGAGTGGTTCCGCCGGATGCGTTTATTTCGTTGCTGGAAAGCGATCCTCTATTCCCGGAGTTGGGAGAATGGATTCTTAGGACGGCTCTTGAAGATGCAAAGAAAATTTTGCGTAAGAAACCGGATTTTGTGGTAAATGTGAATCTGTCTTATGTGCAATTGGAGCAGGCTGATTTTACGGATAAAGTTTGGAGCATATTGAAAATTACCGGATTTCCGGCGGATCATTTGTGCTTCGAAATAACGGAGCGCTGTAGGTTGCTTGACGAGAATTTGTTGAAAAATATCATAATCACGCTTCGGGCAGGTGGAGTACGTATAGCGCTGGATGATTTCGGAACCGGCTATTCATCCATCGGTTTGCTGAAGAACTTGCCTTTTGATACAATTAAGATTGATAGGAGCTTTGTACAAAAAATAGAAGAGGACGACAAAGAAAGAAGATTGGTCAACAACTTAGCAGATGCTGCCAATATTTTTGAAGCAAAGGTGTGTGTGGAAGGTATCGAAACCCCCGGAATGCGTGACATACTCAGGGAATATGGGATACATAGCTTCCAAGGCTATTATTACTCAAAGCCTATTGAGAAGGAAGAAGTAATTGCGAAATATTGTGTATAGAAGTATCGTGCATGTGGATTGCGCAGATAAAAGGGCTATCTTCCCCCGGAGATTGATTGGCCACTATTGAACGACTCACAGGCAGCACTTAACAACAAGTAGTTGGCGCTCGCTTAATTAGCGGTTAAGAAAATATGTAAAATAATGAAATCCCCACCAGAACCATGGTTCCGGTGGGGATTTTGTAAGTGAAAGAGGAAGAACGCTATTTCAAAAAACGGGCGGATTTTTTGACCTGTTCTTGACAGGCACGGGCATGTGCTGTTATATATAAACCAAGGGATGAAAGTTTGAAAATTAAAGCCTTCAACATCGTCCAAAGGAGAAAACTTATATGGTCAATTACTATTTAGTAACTGCGGTCTTGTCCGTGATTAATTTATTTATTTTGATTTTTATTTTTGAACCGAAGAAAACCAACTATTATTTTATTATATTGTTATTATTGTTTGCATTAACCAATGGAGCTTATTTGGCAATCTCGGTGTCCACAAGTTTGGAAGAGGCAAATTTGGCAAATAAAATCAGCTATTTGGGTGGTTGTTTTATGCCTCCGATTATGCTGTTCCTAATTTGCGCGATTTGTAATTATACGATTAAACAGTGGTTAAGGTGTGCGCTCTATATCTATAGTGCAATTGTGTATTTTTCGGTGTTAACAATTGGATATAGTAATATATATTATGACAGGATTTATCTTGATAAATTTATGGACGCAACGGTGTTAGGACATACATATGGTCCGGCACATAAAATGTTTTATGTCATACTGTACGGCTATATAATTATTCAGGTTGCATTGCTGGTGTACAGTTTGGTAAAAAGGCGCGCGGTTTCAAAATATAGTTTAGGTGCCTTGTTGATTATGGAAGTTGTCACTATCAGTTTGTTTATAGTAGGTCGCATTATCAATCCCAATATTGAAATTATGCCTTTAGTTTACGTGATAGACGGCTGGTTTTTCTTATATATGTATCAACGTGGAATGATATATAATGTTGAAGATAATATTGCCGGTTCTTTTGCAAAACAGGGGACATATGGCTATATTATGCTGGATACAAAATTGAATTATCTGGGATGTAATCAGACTGCCAGGAATATTTTTCCCGGTATTTCAGAATGTGTGGTAGACCATGCAATTACTAAAATTCCGGAAATGGAAGTGATTTCAACATGGATTGGCGAATATTCCGGAAATGCCAAGAAAGTTTTTAACTATGAAAATAAAGAAAGGCATTTTGAATGTAGAATTGAGTCGATTATGTATGGCAAAAAAGTCTGTGGTTACATGGTTGAATTGCGTGATGATACAGACAGATGGCAAAAAATCAATCTGATTTCCAAGCACAATGCCGAACTGCGGGAATTGACGGTACAGCTCGAGAAGGCAAAAGAAGAAGCGGAAAGAGCTAATAAGGCCAAATCTGATTTTCTGGCGCGGGTGTCCCATGAAATCCGCACACCGGTTAATGCAATATTGGGGATGAATGAAATGATTCTTCGGGAGAGCAATGATGATGAAATTTGTAATTATGCCCATGATGCCAAAAATGCGGCCTTGTCATTGCTTAGTATGATAAATGAGTTGTTGGATTCTTCAAAAATAGAATCCGGAATGATGGAAATTATTGAAGAAAACTATCACTTGGGAAGTGTTTTGAATGATTTATACAGTATGGTCAGCATCAGGGCGAAGGAAAAAGAATTAGATTTGAGTTTTGATGTTGATGAAAAGATGCCCCGGGCGTATTGTGGTGATGCTAAGCGCATTAAACAGGTTGTGTTAAATATTCTTACAAATGCTATAAAATATACCACACAAGGTTCGGTTTTACTAAAGGTAAGTTGCAGTAAGGTTGAACAGGAAGAGGCCGTTTTAAAATTTTCCATAAAGGATACAGGAATCGGAATCCAGAAGGAAAATATTGCAAAAATTTATGATGCTTTCCAGAGATTTGACATTGAAAAAAATAAAAATGTAGAAGGCACAGGCCTTGGAATGAATATTGTACAGCAAATTTTAAAACTGATGGGCAGTGAGTTAAAAATAGTAAGCGAGTATGGAAAGGGAAGCGAGTTTTCCTTTGAAATAGGGCAAAAAGTGGTTGATGTTTCGCCAATAGGAGATTTTAAAGATAAAAAATCTTATTCCGCGAAGGAGAGTGATCAAACAAAAGAGTTCACGGCACCGGACGCAAAAATCCTGGTGGTAGACGATAACAAAATGAACATAAAAGTATTAAAAGTCTTGTTGAAGCAAAATAAACTACAGATAGATGAAGCCATGAGCGGAAAGGAATGTCTTGCTTTGACAGAACGGAATACATATGATTTGATTTTTCTCGATCACATGATGCCGGAAATGGATGGAATAGAAACACTCCATATTATGAAAGAAAAGAAGTTGTGCGAAAACACTCCGGTTGTTATGCTTACAGCAAATGCCATTGTTGGTGACAGGGAACGATTCTTAGCAGAAGGATTTGATGATTTTTTATCAAAACCGGTTATTCCGCAGGTATTGAATGAAGTGTTGTTAAAGTATCTGCCGGAAGAAAAAATCTTATAAATATGCAATGGTCAAATTTGGCTATGAAGAAAGCAAAGACTTGGCAATCTCCTCCTCAAACCGTAAAGGTTAGGGGAGGAGAATTTTTATGGAGAAAATTTTTGAGGGTTTTGTTTTTGGGCGGAAATAAATGTTGTGAAAGCGCATATAGAATGATGCAAGGAGGTAGAAGAATATGTTGGTATTAGATTTTTGTAATGCAGGAATAAATGCAAAAATTGAGATAGAAAAGGGCGTGGGATGGAAATTTTGTGAGTTATCATGGCGCTTTAGAAATTATGCTTTTGATGCCTATTTTAAAGATGGTGAATTTGTGATTACAAGTGAATGGATAACTTTCCGGGCGTTAGATGATAGAAATACCATATACGAAGTGAAATTGAGTGCAGTTGAAGAGGGAAAAATAAATATATATGAAGATGCGGTAAAAACAATGAAAAAGAAGCCTTATACGGAAACGATCCAAAGGGAAATTGACAGAAGTAGTGATATTTTAAGATTTTATCTGACTGTAACTTATGAGCCCGGTTATGTGGAAAAATCACGGAGAGGCAGTTTTCCGTGGAAGACGGATAGTTGTGTAAGGACGATGACGCTGGATAAAGAAGTCACATTTGATTTTTGCAATGATCCTTTTATGAAAGTTATGAAAAAAATTATGGATTATTGTGAAAGAAAAAATGAAAAGTTATCTGTTAGTCTTAGGGAGTATATGTTACCTGGTCATTGCGTTGATATTCCTCACACGGTGGTTGGGTCAGAGAACTTTGAAATCGTATTTGAGTTTGAAAATGTAAGGGAGGTTTATGTAGGGGAAAATATTATGAACAGCAGCTATTATACGGATTCGTTGGGAGATGAATATTACATTGGAAATATTGTACGGGAAATGCAAAAAAAGACCCAAAGGCACACTTACATGACAGGTTATGGTGCTTCAAATATGTGGAAAATAGTATTCCCGGAGAATAGCATATATATTTTTTCTTGTGGGTTTAGTTTATAAAAAGAATAGGATAAATGATGATTAATAGGTGACTAAACTTTGCTCCCCTTCTTGGCGATAATGCCGAGAAGGGGAGTTTTGTATCGTGTCCGGTTTTATTCACTTAATAGTTCAGCAGAGGGGCAACTTCAATTTTAAAGGGTAGAAGTTTAAGAATATCATTTTCTATATCCACGCCGGGATATACTTCCGTAAGCCTAAGTCCCTTTTCACCTAATTCAAATACGCAGCGTTCGGTTACATATAGAACTTTCTGGTTGTTGGCGCGGGCACGTTTGGCGGAAAAACTGATGCTGGTTACTTCCTCTACGAATTTGGGGATGGAACCATTGTTTTTAATGGTGATTTTGCCATCGTTTTCATCTACATCCAGCCCTTTGGTATTAAAGGTTAAGCAAAATACCACGGTTCCGGTTTTGGAGGTAATGTTGGCAAATCCACCGACCCCTGCGAAAGCACCGGGCCCCCGATGTGCGTTTACATTTCCGTATTTATCCACTTCAATGCCGCCCATGAAACAAATGTCAAGACCACCGTTATTGTATAAATCAAACTGGTTGGCCATGTCATACATGGAATTGGCACCGATTACTGCACCGAATACTTTACCGGAGGCAGGGAAACCGCCTACGCCGCCGGATTCAACGGTTAAAGTTACTTTATCCAGAATACCGTTTTCTCTAGCGTATTTTGTAACGGTTTCCGGTATGCCCACGCCGATGTTAACAATGTCGTCTTCTTTCAGTTCCAAAGCAGCACGTTTGCCGATAATATTTCCCGGTACATTGATGATATTTTTGGTTGAAGTTCTTGTTTCTAACATGTCACTCCAATCCTGCCATTGGGAATAGGGGATTTCAAAACTACCGGTCAGGGATTCGTATGCGGCATGGCGCGGCTCGGGCTCCACCATAACGATAGCGTCCACAAGACAGCCCGGAATGATGGTATTACGGGGTCTGGAGGGAGTGCTTACAATACGGTCAACCTGAACGATTACCTTACCGCCGTTTGCCTTGGTTGCCTGACAGATGGATAAGGCATCGCCGGACATATACATATCATCAAAAGAGATGTTTCCTTTACGGTCGGCAGCAGTTCCCTTAATCAGTGCCACGTTTATTTTGGGAAGTTTGTAGTATAAAAATTCTTCGCCGTCAACTTCCACACGTTTTACTAAAGAATCATCATGAGAAATACTGTTGATACCGGGTCCGTCAATCAGCGGGTCAACAAAAATGTCCAGACCAACTTTGGACAGAGCCCCCGGTATACCACCGGCCTGCGCCCGGATTGCGTGGGAAATGCAACCAAGCGGAAGGTTGTAAGCCTCGAACCGGTTTTCCAAAACCAGTTTTTTCGTACTGAGCATAGCACCAAAATGTCCGCATATGATTTTGTCTACAGCCCCTTCTTTTATGTATTGCTCTGCATTTCTTGTTTCATCCCAGATACCAAATCCGGCACTGGAAACCATTGTTAAATGTTTAGGAGAGCCGGTTGCTTTGTATTTTCTGTAAAGTGCTTCGTGCAATTCCACGGGATTTTCGATTCCGAGAAAGGAATTTAAGCAAATGACATCCCCGTCCTTTACAATATTGATTGCTTCGTCAGAAGTCATAATTTTAAACATGTTGTGGCCTCTTTTCTTTGGTGTTATCACAATAGATACACCATACCATCACAAGCCTGTTTTGGCAATAAAAATCAAAAAATGTGGTGGGAGAATTGGTATTGTTCTAAACAGTGCCTATAGGTGTGGCAAAATACATTAACCGTAAATTAATAATAGCATTAAAAATATGTCAGGACTGTTGTGGATGTGATATAATGAAAAAAGGATAACCCGGGAACTGATGGAGAAAGAACAAATGAATCTGATATTATTGGGAACAGTGAATTTAATAGTTTATTTTGTTATAGCTGTAATAGTGGCCTTTTTGGGGCGTATTTTGCTTACTATCCCGGAAGAGGTGTTTCGCAAAATATTACACTTTATTTTATTGGGTTCATTTTATGTTTTGATTATTTCCTATCCCACATGGCAGATTACTGCATTGGTGGCTATTGTTTTTGAAATTATTGTTTATCCGATTCTTCTTTTTTTTGAGCGGTTTAAGAAGTATTCGGAGTTTACTACAGAGCGTAAAGCCGGTGAATTGAAGCACAGTCTTTTGCTTGTATATACTATGTTTGCCATTGTGGTGGCAGTTTGCTGGGGTGGCTTTGGTGATAAATATCTAGCTCTTGCAAGTCTTTATGCATGGGGGATGGGTGATGCAGCCGCAGCTTTGGTTGGAAAGAAATTTGGAAAACACAAAATAAATGCACCCAGGTTGGATGGTAAAAAGAGTTATGAAGGTACTATTTCTATGTTTTTCGTATCCTGTTGTTGTGTATTTTTGATTTTGATGAGACGTGGCGGACTAAGTGGGATTTCTTGTATGATTATTGCTTTGCTTGTAGGTGCGGTAAGTGCGGTTTCGGAGTTATACTCCCGAAATGGAAATGATACTGTTATCTGTCCGCTTTTTGCTATGATGACGCTTTTGCCATTAGTTTACTTATTTGGAGGTATGTGATGAACAATAAAAAGTCGGGTACAAAAACATTACTTATGTCTGTTGTTATGAGTGCTCCGGGTCCCTTGATTATCGGACTTGGTTTATTGGTTGGAAAAAGTTCCACGCAGATTGCGGATTTTGTGCGCAGAAGTGCGGAACTTCTGGGCATTATCATGGCATATATTGTGTATAAAATCACTGCGAAGGATGGCGCTTGTGATGCTGATAAAAAGGAACGTATGGAGCGTCTTTCCAATATTTTTGTAGGGGCTATGATGTGTCTTGGCGGCTCGCTTATGTTATGGATTGCCTTTACCGCAGACAATGCAGAAAAGGGAAATGTAATTCCGGGTCTGATAATTGCTTTGCTTGGTGTTGTGGCAAATACTATTTTCTGGATAAAGTACAGAAATCTTAACAAGGCCGAAGAAAATGCAATTATTGCAGTTCAGGCACGGCTTTATGGTGCGAAAAGTCTCGTGGATAGTTGTGTTTCCATTGCTTTATTGTCTGTTGTGCTTTTTCCCGGGACGGAAATTTCTTTTTATTTAGATTTTATTGGTTCTGTTGTTGTAGCAGTGTATCTCATATGGTGCGGTATAAAAACCATTGCGGAAAAAGTTAAGGGATTTTGTAAAAACCCTATTATTAAATCTATGTATACTGCAGATCCGGCTCCCATGGTTTTTGGAGATACGCTTTATCTCTATACCAGTCATGATGAGGAAGAGTTGAAGAATGATTTTTACACGATGCGTAATTGGCATTGTTTTTCTACCAAAAACATGGTGAATTGGAAAGACCATGGGGAGATTTTTTCATTGGAGGATATCAGTTGGGCGGATGACAGGGCATGGGCGCCCCAGGCGATAGAACGTAATGGGAAATTTTACCTTTATTGTCCGGTACATAAAAAAGACGGAGGAATGGCGATTGCGGTGGGTGTATCAGACAGCCCGGCGGGACCGTTTAAGGATTTAGGGTTTCCACTTGTGGACGAAGGGGATTGGAATGATATTGATCCTACGGTTTTTATTGATGATGACGGGCAGGCATATCTTTATTTCGGAAATCCGCAGCTTCGGTATGTTCTTCTGAATGAAGATATGATTTCTTATGACAAAACGGTTGGCGTAGTGAATATTCCCATGACTGAGGAATCTTTTGCGAAAGGAAGCCATACGACAGGCACAAGTTATGCGGAAGGACCGTGGTTCTATAAAAGAAACGGTATTTACTACATGGTTTATGCGGCATTTGGAGAGGGCAAAAAGGATGAACATCTTGCTTATTCTACGTCTCATTCGCCGATAGGACCTTGGACATATGGTGGAGTGCTGATGACAGAAGAAGGTGGCGTTTTTACAAACCATCCGGGAGTTGTGGATTTTAAGGGGCATTCATATCTGTTTTATCACACAGGAGAACTTCCGGGAGGCAGTCTGTTTCACCGCAGTGTCTGTGTTGCGGAATTTACCTACAATGCGGATGGGTCTATTGATACCATTGCAAAGTGTGATGGAGTAAAGGCAATTTAAATTCCGGAGCAAGTATTATTAAGGGCGTCTGCTTCAAGGAAAAGGAGACAATATATGTATAGTATTGATATTAAAACTAAAGAGAAGATTACAGATGTTTCGGCAAGTCTTTATGGTTTGTTTTTTGAAGATATAAATCGTTCGGGTGATGGCGGATTATACGCAGAACTTATTCGTAACAGGGCTTTCGATGAAGGGATTATCCCGGAGGGATGTACATATGACGCTCAGAATAAGATGATAACATCGCCCACAGGTTGGGTATCTTCTTTTGATTGTTGTGAATCGGAAGGTATTGCAGCATGGGAGTGTAAAAATGGGGCAAACATGGAATTAACAGACAAAAACACCCTTCATCAAAACCGCAAACGTGCTCTTAAAGTACATTTTAATGGGGGAATGATACTGAATGATGGTTTTAGGGGAGTACCTGTCGAAGAAGGAAAAAAGTATCGTTTTTATATGTTTGCAAAATCAGAAAAAAATGTTGATGTTACGGTAATGCTTTGCTCTGCGGATGGTAAAAGTTACGGGGAGCAAGTTTTTTGTGTCAGTGGTGAATATGGAAAATATGAGTGTGAGTTGACAAGTTCGGCTACAGATTATAATGCGAGACTCGGTATTAGTTCCGGTTCGAAGGAAACGGTGATTTTGGGATTTACTTCTCTTTTTCCGAAGGATACTTATATGGAGCGGGAAAATGGTCTTCGAAAATCTCTTGTTGAGAAGTTGCTTAGATTGAATCCCTCGTTCCTGCGTTTTCCGGGTGGATGTATTGTAGAAGGATTTTCAAAAGAAACAGCCTACAGGTTTGAAGATAGCATAGGACCGGTTTGGGAGAGAAAGCCTCATTGGTTACTGTGGGCTTATATGACAACAAACGGACTTGGTTACCATGAATATCTGCAATTTTGTGAGGATGCAGGTATCGATGCAATGTATGTCTTTAATTGTGGCATGACTTGTCAGGGGAGAAATCCAGATTTCTTTGATGAGAAACTGGTGGAAGAATTTTATGAAGATGCAGTTCATGCAATTTTGTATGCAACGGCATCCACAGAAAATGAATGGGGCAAAAGAAGAGCAGAGAATGGTCATCCGGAACCGTTTAAAGTATTGAAATATTTAGAAATAGGAAATGAAAACTGGGGAGAGGAATACAATAAGCGTTATCAATATTTTTATGAAAGATTAAAAAAGGAGTTTCCGCAGTTTATTTACATTTCTACGGACCACACGGAGAAGACCGGATTGACAACAGAGTGTGTAGATGAGCATTTTTACGCTGATCCGGTGTTTTTTGCAACCAATACAAAGATGTATGACAATTTAGACAGAAGAGGGTGCGATATTTACTGTGGAGAATATGCAGCTACTATAGGATGTAAAGAGGGTATTCTTTATGGTGCTTTAGGAGAGGCGGCATTTTTGACAGGTATTGAACGTAATCAGGATAAAGTTAAAATGACAAGTTATGCCCCTCTTTTCCAGAATGTTGCATATATGGCATGGGAACCGGATATGATTGTCTTTAATAATCACGAGGACTATGCAATTCCAAGTTATTATATGTTGGAAATGTTTGGTAATAATCGGGGAGATTATGTTTGCGGATATAATGTAGAAACCGGTTACGATAAACGTTGTGAAACGGGAGCATTTAGGATCAGTAACATGGATAAAACAATGTTTTCCAACATAAAAATCAATGGAAAAATTTGTGATACGCTGGAGTTTCTTATAGGGAAAACTGACGAAAACAGCCAGAGGTTTTCCGCAGATTTGGAATGTGAAAATGGGGAAATCCACATATGTTTTTGGGATACAGGGTTTAATGGCGAAGACCAGAATCACTATGACTGGATTGTGAAAAATCAAAAAAGTAAAGTGGTTCATTATAATGGCTGGTCAAATGAATTGATTTGTGAGTGTATTGATTGTGATGTGATTTGCGGTAAAAATTCCGTTGAAATAGAAACATTCGAAACAGGATTTGAAATTGTCCTAAATGGTAAAGTTTTGCACAAAGAGACACTTGCTTTGGTGCCGCATATTACAGCAGTGTGTACGGTGGATAAAAAAGAGGAGACAGTCATAACTAAACTTGTTAATTTTTCCGAAAACGAAATTGACGTTAGTGTTTGTTGTGATGTCAATATGCAGGATAGTGTGGAACTGACAACGCTTACCGGAAATAGTTATTATTCTAAAAATAGTTTTGAAAATAAGTATAGTGTGTATCCTTATACGGAAAAAATTGCCGCATCAAAGAACTATACTATTCACGTAAAGCCAAGGTCAGTAAATGTAGTAAAGCACAAATTCATGCAGAAATAATGAAAGAGGTACATAATGCAGAAAATGAGAAATAAAGAAACTAATTTTATTAAAAAACCGCTAGGCATCGCTTTATTGGCCTGCCTATGTTGTTTTTTGTGGGGCAGTGCGACCCCGGCTATAAAAATCGGTTATGAGTGGTTTGGTATTGCCGCAGGTGATGTGGCATCCCGCATACTTTTTGCAGGAGTGCGCTTTATTATAGCAGGTATACTTACCGCCATTTTCGGAAGTATCATAGCGAAAAAGCCTTTGTTTCCGCAAAAAAGTTCCTGGGGGATGGTCTGTAAATTGGGCTTGGTTCAGACCGTATTCCAGTACATATTTTTCTACATGGGACTTGCTTATACTACCGGGGTAAAATCTGCTATTATAAACGGTTCACAGACTTTTATTGCCATTTTGCTGGCTTGTCTTGTTTTCCGTTATGAAAAACTGACCGTGAAGAAGTTTTTTGGCTGCCTTATTGGCTTTGCAGGTGTTATAGTCATTAATTTTGATCCTTCCGGTCTTACAGGAGGGTTCACATTTCAGGGAGAGGGGGCTATTTTGATAGCAGCTATTGCCTATGCGCTGTCTTCCGCATTGGTTAAAAAATATTCCCAGCAAGAAAGCCCTGTGGTTTTAAGTGGTTATCAGTTTGTTTTTGGCGGAATTATTATGACTGTTGTTGGTCTTTTTATGGGTGGACATCTGACCGGCTGGTGTCTGCAATCCATTTTGCTTTTGATTTATCTGGCGCTGATTTCCTCGGTGGCTTACTCCGTTTGGGGAATTTTACTAAAGCACAACCCGGTGGGAAAGGTAGCCATATACTCCTTTACTAACCCTATTTTCAGTGTGCTGTTGTCGTTCGCATTTTTGGGAGAAAGTTCTTCTTTCGGCTGGGAATTGGTGCTGGCACTGATGCTTGTAAGCGGCGGTATTTATCTGGTAAACAGGGTGAATGAATAAGTTGGTCCTCGCATTTTAGCGGAAGACGTATTATTGGAGGAAGGTTCTTCTTGAAAAACATGAATACTGATGCTATTATCAGAGTGTGCTTTCTTGGCGCACTCTTTTTTTCATGAGCAGTCGCTCAATAATTTCAACATGAATTATTGCAATTTTATATCAGGAGGTAGATGAATGGACAAAAGAATGGAAATTATGCAAGATGAGGAAGGAAACAATATTGTTATAATACATGATATCCAATTCAAAGGAAGACAGCATATTGAATGGGATGAGGTTGAAACATATCTCAAAGAATATGTTGGGTGCTGCTACGAAATACTGGAAACGTCGGATGTAGTATATATAGGGCCTGATTTTCCTAAAGAAATAAAGGGATCTTGTGATACGAAAGCATTGAAAGGAACTAATGCAAAAGCAAAGGCAAATGCAACACAAGGATTGCCGCTCTTACTTGAAAATGCAACAAATCAAAGATGGAATCAAAATCACAAAGAAAAGCATGGTACGGATGCAAAATTTGGATGGTATAGGTATACATCCCGCTTTGCATTGCCAGTATATGACAATATGGGAAAAGTGAGTCGATATAATACTTTTCGCATAGAAATGTTAATTAGGCATGCTTCAGATGAGAAAATGTATTTATATGACATGGTAAATATAAAAAAAGAAAAGGAAACGAAGTACCCCACCTAGGCATAGCCGTATGGTAACAAACTCGTTTCCTTTTCATGGATTCAATATAGCATTGGAAACTAATAAAGTCAATAGGGAATACTATACTATTTCTTCTTGAAAATAAAGTACTGATATGTCAGAATGAAAACGAGAGATGGAATAAATTTACACACCCCCTCAAGAGGAAATAAAATGCGTATTTTTGTATGTGATGATGAACCACAGATATTAAGACAGATAGGGCAGCAGGTGCGTGTCTGTATGCCGGAAAGTGCGGTTGCAGAATTAAGCACTTCGGCGGAACTTTTACAACTTTTACAGAGGCAGGATTGCGATATTTTGCTGCTGGATATTGATATGCCGGACATGAATGGGCTGGAAGTGGCAAGGCGGCTTAAGGATATGAAAAATAGACCGCTTCTTATTTTCGTGACAAGCCATGATGAACTTGTGTATGATAGTTTGCAGTTTCATCCCTTTGGGTTTGTGAGGAAAAACTTTTTAAATGAGGAACTACCCAAGGTTTTGGCAGACTGCGAAAAGGAACTGGAAAGTAAAATGATACATTATCATTTCCGGACTGCGGAAGGAGATATAAGTCTTCCTGTGGAGGAAATACAGTATTTCGAGGCAGAGGGCAACTATTTGCAGATATACTCAAAAGAGAAAAACTATCGTTTCCGGGAAACCCTTTCCACCGTGCAAGAGGCTTTGGAGCACTGTGGTTTTGTGCGGGTACACAGGGGATTTTTGGTCAATCAGGCGGTGGTGGAACTGCTTGCAGCGGATGAACTAAAGCTAGTAAGCGGTGTCACAATTCCCATAGGACGGAATTATGGGGATGCAGCCAAAAAACAAATTATGAGGTATATGTTGCGATGAAATGGGGCAAAGATTACAAAAAGGAATATGCGCTTTTGGATGAAAAATACAATCATCTGCTTGGGGAAAAGGCGGAAATTGCCTATGAACTAAAAGAGTTGCAAGCTTCCATGGGGGTAATCAGGGAGCAGGACGCACAAGTTCGGGAGTTACATGAGAATGTGCGACGCCTAAAGCATGACATGAAAAACCACATGATGGTGATTGCCTCTTATTTAAACGGCGGCGAATATGAAAAGGCAAAGGAATATACTTCGGTCATATTGGACAAGTTGAACGGAGTGCACAGTTATATTGAAACCGGTAATTCTCTGCTGAATCATATTTTAAATGAAAAGTTGAATCTGGCCAGAGAGCAGGGAATTGATGTGAAAGCAGAAATAGAGAATGTATCTTTTTCCAAAATGGAGAGTTTGGATTTTTCCGCACTGCTGTCAAATATTCTGGATAATGCCATTGAGGCCTGCAAAAAAGAGGAGAAGCCTGCATTGCAGGTGCAGATAGTCTCCAAGAGAGGCTATGATACAATTTGGGTGAAAAACAGCATCAGCGGGTCTGTCATGGAAAGAAATCCTTCCCTCCAAACCACCAAGGAAGAAAGGGGAACGCATGGACTGGGGATTGCCCAGATTAAGGCGATTACAGAAAAGTATGGTGGTCTTTATGATTTCTATGAGGAAGAAAATTGGTTCTGCGTCAGTGCGTTTATCCCAGTATAAAGGTTGTTTATCCCAATCCCTTGCAAGGAAGGCTTGCAGGGGATATTTTTAGTTCATAGGAAATAGTGACGAGACAAGTGTATCTTGTCGTTGTTATTATCCGGGAGAAAAAGATGGTTACATTAGAAAATGTTAGTAAATTTATAATTTCAGATTTGTCATTACACATTCCCAAGGGAGAATGTGTGGGCATTATCGGTGCTTCGGGAGCAGGAAAGACTACACTGCTTAAGATAATATGTGGTTTGTTAAAACCAAAAAGCGGTTATGTCAGGGTTTTAGGAAAAGACCCGGTGACAGAAAAAGGGCGTTACAAAAGGGATTTAAGTGTCTTTTTGGTGGGAAAATCGGCTTTGGATGGTTATGACACGGTAAAGCAGTCTTTTGAACTGATGCAAAGTATTTACGGTCTGCCGAAGGACAGTTTTTGGCGTGAATATGAGGAACTGGCAGGGCGGTTAGACTTCCAAAAATATGAGAACAAATCCTTAAAGAGTCTGTCCTTGGGACAACGTATGAGAGTGGAATTGGCGGCTGTTTTAATCGGAAACCCAAAGCTGATTTTGTTGGATGAGCCCAATGTGGGGCTGGACGAAAACGGAAAAGCAATTTTGTGGGAGATGTTAGAAGAAAAATGCAGGCAGGGGGCAACAGTTTTGGTGGCATCCCACAATTTAACAGAGATAGCAAATGTCTGCACCAGACTGGTTCTTTTGGAAAAGGGGCATCTGCTATACTACGGCACAGAGCGGAATCTGCGCAGTAAGTATGCCTCTATTGATGTCATGGAACTGAAATTGTTAGGTGCCTTACCGGATTTGGAAGACTTGCCCTTGAAAGAATACAGTATTTTGGGGGATGTCTTGCGGATTTCTTACGACTCGAACTATTTGTCGTCGGCGGAGATTTTGAGACTGATTCTTGCACAGACGCAGGTGGCGGAAGTGAATATAAACAAGCCTGATTTGTCAGATATTATTTTACAGATAAAGGGAGGAAAAAGCAGTGAGTTTGATTGAGGTAAACAATATTTCTAAGTCTTATCGGATTAATAAGCGTCCCAAAGGGATACCGGGCATGCTTGCAAATCTTTTTGTACCGAAGTATGAGATGCGGCAGGCGGTGAAAGAGGTAAGTTTTCAAATTGAAAAAGGAGACATGGTAGGGTTTATCGGACCAAACGGAGCGGGAAAATCAACCACCATTAAAATGCTTTCCGGCATTTTGTACCCGGACAAAGGAGAAATCAAGGTAAATGGTTATGTCCCTTACAAACAGCGTAAGGAATATGTAGGAAGTATCGGTGTAGTCTTTGGACAAAAATCACAGTTACAGTGGGATTTACCGGTTATTGACAGTTTTGAACTTTTGAAAGCAATATACCGCATACCGGAAGAAAAGTATCGCAAAAACTTAGACCGCTTTGTGCAAATGCTGGATATGGGCAATTTTTTGCAGCAGCCTGTAAGACAACTTTCCCTTGGGCAGCGTATGAGGGCGGATATTGTGGCGGCATTGCTTCATTCACCGGAAATCGTGTTTTTTGACGAGCCTACCATTGGGGTGGATGTGGTAGGAAAAGAAACCATTCGGAACTTCATTAAGGAACTGAATGCCGAGGATGAGGTAACCATGCTCTTTACTACCCACGACATGCAGGACATTGAGAAAGTGTGCGAAAAATTGATAGTCATAGACAAGGGCGAGAAAATATACGATGGTTCCCTTTTGGGTATCCGGGAAAAATATGGAACCACCAGGCAACTGGACGTGGAATTTGCAGGTATAGAGCACATTGCGCCCATTGCAAATGTGGAGATGGTGGAACTGGATGAATTGGACGGCAGAAAGAAACGCTTTGTTTTTGAAAATAAGCAGGTGCAGATTAATGATTTAATGAACTTTTTGCTGCAGAATTATCGTGTGCGGGATATCAGTATTTCAGAGCCGGAAATAGAGGGTATTATCCGCAAAATCTATAATGGAGAGGTGATTACCACATGAATTTAGCACCCTACATGGCATATTTTAAGAAAAGTTTTTTAAACAGAAGTGCTTACCGGTTTGACCATATCATGAGCATATTTTCCAATTGTCTGCGTATGTTTATCTTCTGGGAAATTTATAAGGCCCTTTATGGCGGACGGCAGGAAATTGACGGCGTTACTATGTCCATGGTGACTACGAACTTTGTTTTATCTATGGGTTTGGACGCGGTTTTTTACATCAATGACTATTTTTTGCCGGATAAGATTGGCAACGGCAGTATTACCACAGAACTTTTAAGACCCATGAGTTTTAAAGGAAGAATGATAGCGGAAAATATGGGAAACGCAGTGTTTAATCTGTTGTTCCGTTTTGCACCTGCCTTTGTGGTGGCTTGTTTGCTCATAGGAATTTTGCCACCGGCAAGTCCCCTGATGCTGGTACTGTTTGTGGTTAGTGCAGTGCTTGGATATGGAGTACTTTGGACCATTAGTTTTGCGGTGCAGATGACGGCTTTTTGGCTTTTAAATGTATGGAGCATGACCACTATTAAAAATGTATTTGTCAATGTGCTGTCAGGCACCATGATTCCTTTATGGTTTATGCCGGATTGGATGGAAGGTGTGCTGAAATTCACTCCTTTTTCTTCCATTTATTTTACGCCGATACAGATTTATTTGGGACAGTTGGAACCGGGAGAAATAGCCATAAAATGCGCCATACAGTTACTTTGGATTGGGGTGATTTATGTGGTAGGTGATATTTTGTGGAAATGCGGTCAGAAGAAACTGGTAGTGCAGGGAGGTTAGCAAAAATGCGTAATGACACTCTGAATGTAATAGGGGTATATACAAAAACCATTATGAAGGCGTGGTTCCAGTACAAGGTGGATGCCGTGCTCCGGTCTTTGGCTGTGTTTTTAAGGGAAGCCACGGGCATTATTGTAATTTATTTTACGCTTCTTAAATTTGACTCCTTAAACGGATGGAATATGTATGAAATGTTTTTTCTGTTCAGTCTGCTTTTTTTGACTTACGGGATTATGATTCTGTTTTTTACGGGTCTTAGGGACTTTGGCAGAACCGTAAGGGACGGGAGTTTTGACCGTTTTATTTTAAGACCCAGGGGACTGTTGTTTCAAATTATTTTTGTAAATGCGGACTGGTTTGCAGCCATTGGACATGGTGGTCTGGGGCTGGTGCTTTTCTTAATATCTGCCGGAAAAGTGGGGGTTTCGTGGAATCTGGGATTGGCGCTTTATTACATAGTAACGATTTTGGGCGGCGTGCTGATACAGGGGGCAATTTTTCTTTTTTTGGCAACCTTAAATATTTATTTAATGGAAACAAATAGTTTGAAAGAACTATTTTATTGGAATATGCGTAAGTTTGCAGGTTATCCCATTAGTGTGTTTCATAAATCGGTACAGGCCCTGTTAATTTATGTGGTACCCTTTGCTTTTGTAAACTATTTTCCGTGCCAGTTTTTACTGCGCAAAGAGGATATGGGGCAGTATCCGGAGATTTTTAT
Source organism: Lachnospiraceae bacterium (assembly GCA_017468395.1). Lineage (GTDB taxonomy): Bacteria > Bacillota > Clostridia > Lachnospirales > Lachnospiraceae > Acetatifactor. The sequence goes on from JAFUIR010000016.1 coordinate 20,045, forward strand.
GTATATGACGCCCTTTATTGGAGTGGGGATGTTTGCGGTTGCCTATCTTTTTTGGAAATATAGTATCCGTTTTTACAAAAGTTCGGGAAATTAGTTTTTTTTAAAAGTTTTTATAACAAATATAGGAAAAGATGGTATAATGGTAAAAATTGCAGACACGTTCTGGCAAGATAACATACGCAAGGGGGCTAAGTTATGGAACAGCAGATTTTTACCAATGAAGTGATTTTATCATGGCTTCAATATTATGCTAAAAATACTACACTGGATTTGGAGCATGTGAAAATTATTGATATCACCAAAAAGAACAAAAATATTATTCCTACGGTTGAGGCACACAAAACCACGATGGTCTTTACCAATGCCGGTATTGATGATATTTTCTACCGCCTGTGGAATGCGGGACTTGGAGAGTGTGATGTCTGGTATAATGAGGGGTCAGACCCTTCCGGCGAGATTCTGAACCAAAAGGTAAAGGATATGATTGACAGAGGAATTAATGCTTCCGCGGGTATGCTGATAATTAATCCAAATGCCAGAAACACAGCGAAAATCGGTCTTAGTAATGAGATGTTTGAACGCGGCTCCATTCAGTATGTGGGCAGCGAAATCCGTGCCATTATTTTAAATAAAATGATGGTGGACACTCAGGATGATATTTGTGTAATCGGCGGTGCAAGTATTGCCATCGAGACTGCGCTTTTGGCACCTGAGGGTTCTGTGCTTGCGGTGGAATACAGTCATCAGGACCGTGCTACACTGGCAGATAACGTGGCACGTTTTGACTTACATAATATAAAAATCATTGACCACATCGATGGGGACAGCATGAAAGATTGTCCCGTTCCTTCTTTGGTATTTTTAGTGGCATCAGCCAGCACCGAGCAGGAACTTTCTTATCTTACAAGTATCAATCCAAACATTAATGTGGTTATTTACACTTTGGACTTTAAGGTTGCTGCCGGTATTAAAGATACTTTGCAGAATTTGGGCCTGACAGACATTGATACCATACAGGTATCCGTATCCAAACTGGGAAGTAATAATACCTTTAAGCAGGAGCCTGCTCCATGGATTATCACTGCCAGAACCCGCAATAACGGTTAAAGGCGGAAGGTCACTGGGACCTTGGGTAACCGCAATGAGTGCAGAGGCCTCAGATATGAGTGGGTGGCTTTTGATGGGATTGCCCGGAGTTGCTTACTGGTGCGGTATTGCAGATGCAGAGTTCTTTGGACTTGCTGCAGATTATGGTATTTTAAGTGTTTGCTCCATGCTGGCATGGGGACTTGGATATTTCGGTATGCCTCAGGTTCTGCTCCGTTTCATGGCAATCCGTAAGGAAGAGGAACTGAAATACTCCAGAAGAATTGCTATGGTATGGGTAATCATTTCTCTTGCAGTTGCAGTGTTTATCGGTATTGTGGGAAGAACTTTATATCCTACGGCTCATTTGACATCCACAAGTGCAGAGAATATCTTTATCATACTTGCGCTTGGCTCTTTGCCTGCTCTTTTGGCAGGTTTTGTAATGGCAGGTATTCTTGCGGCTACAATCGGTTTCGCTTTTGACAGCGCCGCCTTCTAAAGAAATGGAAGAGGATTTTGAAGCGGTTAGTGCAAAATAAAATATTGCCTAAAGAGGTGCAAAATGGAAATAAAAGGTTTTACATACGGATATGATGCAAAGAGAGGGGATTTACGTTCCAAAGAGGGCATAAAATCACAGGAACTTCTGTATCAAACGGGGGTTAACTGGATTTGTCTGCCGGTGGTATGTGAGCAGGAAACTGCCCATAGTACGGAGATTTCCTTTGACTTTGGAAGAACCTGTTCCGACAGGGATATTATGGCGACTGTGCAGCGTGCGCATAACAACAATATCAAGGTGTGTTTAAAACCTATGGTAAATTGTAAGGATGGTGTGTGGCGTGCTTACATTAATTTTGCAGATTCGGATTTTGAAGGAAAAGATCCCTACTGGGATAAGTGGTTCAAAAACTATGGCGATTTTATGAAGTATTATGCACAACTGGCTCAGGAGACAGGCTGTGAAATGCTTTGTATCGGCTGTGAAATGTGTGGAACCGAGCGCAAAGAGACCCATTGGAGAAAATTAATTTCCGAGATTAGAGAAATTTACTTTGGCAAGTTGATTTACAACACAAACCATGGTCACGAGGATGATGTGAAGTGGTTTGATGCAGTGGATTATGTCGGAACCAGTGCCTATTTTCCGGTGGCCAAGGAGGGCGGTGCAACCTCTGAGATAATGCAGGAGAGATGGGCAGCTATCCGGGAGGAAATGTATAAAGTCCACAAGAAATTTAACAAGCAGATTGTATTTATCGAAATCGGATGCAGAAGTGCCCACGGCTGCGCTTGCATGCCATGGGATTTCCAGCACAGGGATTTGCCTCATGATGAGGATGAACAGGCTGCATTTTATGATTCCTGCCTGACTGTGTTTGCAGACCAGCCTTGGTTTGGCGGTGTATTTTGGTGGGACTGGAGTACCTTTATTTACGATACAAAAGAGGCGGCCTTAAAGGACAATGGATTTAATATTCATTTGAAAAAAGCAGAGGATGTCTTGAAAAAATGGTATAATAAATAGGCTTTTATAAAGCCCCTTTCGGCAGATAGGATTGATGCATGAAATTCCTAATTCCGGAAGGGGTTTTGTTTTAGCGGATAACCCGTATAACAAATGCAGTGGTTTGGGGCGGTATGCTTAAGGTCATAAAGGCGGCGTGGCGTACTTGCACGCGCATGCCGGGACGCAGCTCTGAAAAATTCATGGGGCGTCCGAATATATCAAAAATCCGTGCTTCTCTTGGCACATTGAACCGTATGACAGATGATAAATCTCTGTCGCTGATAGTGGTAAAACTGCGGGACTGTCTGTCCACGTCTACAATTCTGCCGATGGTAATATTGTCGGGGCGGTTTTGTCTGATATCCATAAAATTTCCTCTTTTTGCTTTATTAATATTGTATTCGACAGAGGAGCAAGGGTTCGGTTTTGGTGTTGATTTTCTTGTTTTGTATGATAAAATGTACATACTGTCAACATTAAAGCGGTTGGCAGGAAGTGGCTATATCAGCCGGGAGAGTGTTTTCCTTGATTATGGCTGTGGTAAGGGACGTGCCGGGTTCTTTCTGAATCATGAGGTTGGTTGCAGGGTCATTGGCTTGGAATATGATGAGAAGATATATGGGCAGGCAGTGCAAAATTAAAAAAATACGTCAAGGGGCAGAACCTTGAGTTCCTTTGCCAAAAGGCAGAAGAATATGAGATAGATGATGGGGACTATTTTTACTTTTTTAATCCTTTTACGGTGGAAATTTTGCGGGCTGTGCTTTGCCGGATTGTAGAATCGTATTATAAGAAGCCGCGAAAGATGCTTCTGTTTTTTTATTATCCCGATGATGAGTACATAAGTTACCTGATGGCAGTAGACGAGGTTGGTTTTTTTGATGAAATCGATTGTAGGGATTTGTTTCAAGGTAAGAACAACAGAGAGCGGATAATGGTATTTGCGTTAAATGAAATTTAAGTAAAAAATATTGACTTTTTCTTTAGGGATTGCATATAATATAAGTAACCGAAGATGCTTATGATTTTTCGGATTCTTAAGCGGAGGTTTTTCTGTAAGTTTGGTTCGCTTACCCCGAATAGGTTTATACCGAAAAAGAGAGAACCATTTTAGTAAGTGAGAATGCTCCTAACGTAAGTTGGGAGCATTTGTTGTACAAAAGGGGAAGTTAGTCTGTGAACGAACTTTTAACGAAATTTAATGAGTATAAGTCTATAGTGAATTATCGGCTGGAATATGAATTGGCAAATGGAACAGAGATTGATTTTAAACTTAAACAAGCGGATTTTCCGCATCTAATTGGTTTGCATAAATTAAAGGATATTCCGGTCATAAGACAATTTAATGACAAAAACAATTCTACGGTTAGTGCAAGGTACATATTGTCACGTATTAAGAAGGAAGAACTACTTACGGAATCGGTAATAAGAAATAGCATATACTTTTCAGATATTGAAGAGAGATACATGCGATTCTGTAAAGATAATATACTTTCATTATCTTACTCAGATGCCATTATAGATTTTGATGCATCAAAGATAGGCTCATCACTTCAATCCAATTATATCTTGTTTGAAAAGAAAGACATAGGATATAATCATCTCTGTATTGCCGAAGATTCTTTCTCCCGAAAGTATGCGGAGTCTTTTTTTTATAATCCAACTAATTTATATATTCATAATCAAAATATAGTAAAAGTAAAGAAAGTAAAAATATATGATGACAAGGGCAATTTATATATGGAGGATGAATTTGTTTAAAAAATACATTAGTTGCTATAGATAAGAATTGTAGAGGAGAAATTTCCATGGAAAACGCAATATGGAACGGAAAGAGGCTGTTAGCCTTTGAAATTGCAAAAGATTACTATACAGAAAAAATGATTCGCAAGGCCAGTTATCAGGGCGAACTTTTGTGCCCTGATCCGCAGTGCAAAAGCCCCGTTTTGAAATATTGTCATGGGGAGATTAGGGAGCCTTATTTTGCCCATCGGGACGATACGCAGTGCGATTATATCCAATATGAAAAAAGTAGCGGTGTCTTTCACGGATTGCGCCTTGCTTTGTACGAGCATTTTCAGGCATGTGATTACACGGTACAAATGGAAGTGAAAGTGTTGGACCATCACTATAGCCATTTGTTTTTTGAGTGGGAGGATGGAAACAAGACGGCACTGGAACTTGGCACTAAATCTACGAATCTAAAGGACGTAGAGCAAATTTGCGCCCAGTACAAGGAAAAGGATATATCAGTCAGTTGGTTAGTGGTGGACCAACCGGGCAAACCCATTAAAGAGGAGCATACCTATTTCCTGAAACGGTTTTGCCTAAACGAATCTGCTAATAGGAGCCTGTTGGTATTGGGATATGACGGCGAAACAATTACCCAGTATAAAGAAGACCCTAATTCTTACATGGTGGATGGAAGGAAATGGGGAGGACAAGGTTATCCTGCACTTTTTTCGTACAAGGCGCACTTGACGCATTTGTATTTTGAGGATGGTGCATTGACCACCATGGGTTTTCAGGAAGCATACGAGACTTTTTTGAAGGAAAAACAAACAGCCTTTGAGAACTATAAACAGCAAATTGAAAATGATAAAAAGCAATTAGAAGATGCCAAAGAGCAATTGCAAAGGCGATATGAGGAATTGCAAAAGGAGCGTGAAAACAGAAAGAACGGATTTTTGGTTGTTAATTCCCATGGACAGGATTATGAAGAACTCAAACAGTCTATTTTGCCCTACATAAATCAGCAGGAAAAACCGGTAAAAGATGCAGAAGAAAATCGTTGGATTCGTTGTGAGTTTTGTGGCGAAGTAAAGCAGGATGGGGAATTTGTGAGTTATGGTGGAAAAGGCAGGGTAAATCTGGGAAAATGTAAGGCCTGTGAGAGCAAGTAAAATTTAAATAGTATAAATAGAATAAATAGAAACCCCTTCCGGTGCGAAAAACTGTAGCAACATAACCGGAAGGGGTTTTACTACCTATGAATGTCACTGACCGATGCCGAAATGCAACTTACCTACCCGAAAACGCAACTTACCTTTAGGCCTATTGAAGCTTATTTTTTGTGCTGTTATGATACACTCATCAGAACCGGAGAGGAGAAGAAAGTAAAAAATGAATGTGATAAAGGTAGATAATCTGACCAAAAGATATGGAGATTTTACGGCAGTGGACCATGTGTCCTTTGAGGTGGAAAAAGGAACCATGCTTGGCTTTTTGGGAGTGAATGGAGCAGGAAAAACAACAGTTATCAATATGCTCGCCACTTTGCTTTCACCGGATGAAGGCGGGGCGGAAATCTGCGGAGAAGTAATTGGAAAAAGGAATCAGGAAATCCGAAAAAAGATTGGAATTGTATATCAGCAGAACTGTTTGGATGATTTACTGAGTGTGCAGGAAAATCTGATGTGCAGAGGAATCATTCATGGGGCGACCAAAGGGGAAGCCAAAAAACAGTGCACAAGACTGGCCAAGATTCTGAAACTGGAAGACATTATGAAAAAGAAATATCAAACCCTTTCCGGTGGTCAAAAGAGAAGATGTGAAATTGCGGCAGCGCTGATGCACACACCGGAAATCCTTTTTCTGGACGAGCCCACAACAGGACTGGACCCGGCTACCAGAGTGGATGTGTGGAGTACCATTGAGGAACTGCAGCGGACAGAAAAGATGACCGTATTTCTTACCACACATTATATGGAAGAGGCGGCGAAAGCAGATAACATCATTATTATGGATCACGGAAAGATTATTACCTGCGGCACGCCTTTTCAGTTAAAAGAAAAGTACGCCATGGACAAAGTGCAATTATATTACAAAGATGGAGAGAGTGAGACAATAACGGTGCCTTCCACTTTGGATGCCCTTGGGATTTTGAGGGAGAAAGAAAATGTAATTGCAGGATTTGAAGTCATTCAGGGAAACATGGACGATGTCTTTTTGAATGCTGTGGGCAGAGAACTTAGTGAGGAAGGAGAGAAATAAGAATGAATCAGTTATTTTCATTGACAGGACGTAATATAAAAATATATTTGCGAGACAGAGGGGCAGTGTTTTTCTCACTTTTGTCTACTTTGATTGTTATCGGACTAATGGTGTTTTTCCTTGGAGATATGAATATTGATGCCATAACAGGTGTTTTGGAACAGTTTCCGGGCCGGGATGCGGCAAAAGATGAGCAAAATGCGCAGTTACTTGTGCTTGCATGGACAAGTGCGGGTATTTTGTCTATCAACGCAGTAACGGTAACTTTGGCGGTTTTTTCGGGGATGATAAAAGACCGGGTAAACGGCAAATTGAGTTCCATCTATACAGCGCCCATAAGCCGCGTGAAAATTGCTGCAGGCTATATTGCAGCGGCATGGGTTTGTTCGGTATTTGTGTGTCTTATAACCCTTGCGGTAACGGAAATTTACAGTGTGATGAAGGGCATGGCGGCGTTTTCTGTTTTGTGCCATTTGCAGATCGTGGGACTGATTATGGTAAATTCATTTGTCTTTGCGACACTGATGTATTTGCTTACCATGTTTGCCAAAACGGAAGGTGCATGGAGCGGATTGGGTACGGTTATCGGCACATTGGTGGGATTTCTGGGCGGTATTTATATTCCCGTAGGTTCTCTTTCAGGCACTATTGTAGGAATAATGAAATGTACGCCGGTTCTTTACAGTACTGCCATGTTTAGAAGTGTGATGCTGGGAGATATTATTGAGGAAACTTTTTCGGGCATCCCCGGTGAGATAATTACAGAATACCGGGATGTAATGGGCATTGATTTAGAGGTGTTTGGACACAGTATGACAGTAACAGAAGAATGGATATTGCTGGTGCTGTGTGGTATAATATTTTTGGCTTTAGGGGCGGCAATGTTAAAGTACGGAAAGAAAACAGACAGATAAGCCCAACAAAAGAGAGGTAGAAAATGAAGATTACAATTGAAATGCCAAAGCCGGGAGAAGAGGACGAAATTATTGTCCGCTGCGCTTCTTTGGATGATAAACTGATGAATTTGATATATTCCCTCAAATCGGACCAGGACAAGTTGACGGGCTACATAGAAGATAGAATTGTCAAGTTGTCTCCAAAGGATATTTATTATTTTGAATCTGTGGACAACAAGGTGTTTGCTTATACCGCCAAGGGAACTTATGAGGTACATAAAAAATTGTATGAAATCGAAGAAGAATATACTCATACGGATTACCTTAGGATTTCCAAATCCATTATTGTAAATGTTGCTAAAATTGCGTACATAAAGCCTATCTTTAACGGACGTTTTGAGGCACAGTTAAAGAATGAGGAGAAGATTATTATTTCCAGACAATATGTATTGGATTTGAAGAAAAAACTTGGGATATAGGAGGCATGAAATGAAAGTGTTAAGTAATGCGATTAAATGGTTTTTGTATATTACAACGGGCATTTTGGTTGTTGCTACGATTAATTACATAATAATAGGGGATGAGACGATTCCTGCAAATACGCTGAGCAATATTCTGCTATCCGGAGCATTGACAACGGTGGTGACGGTGATTTTTGTGCCTTCACAAGAGACTAAGGCAACATGGGTTTATGTGAAGATGCTTCTCCATTATGTGGCTTTGTGTGCAGTGATGGCTTTCTGCGGCACAAAGTTTGGTTGGATAGATTTTAATGTCAAAGGCGTAATTATGATGTCTGTAGATGTAGCCTTGGTTTATTTATTGGCTTTTTTTGCCTATTCTATTATTGACAGAAGGCAGGCGGATGCCATTAATAAAAGGTTAAAAGAGAAGTATAGTGACAGAGATTAATTTGCAATCTATTTTCCTGTTTTATTGCTTTTGTTGCTACAATATGGTATTCTCAATATATGTTAATTGATTTATCCAAGGTGAGAGGAGCAACTTCTTATGAGGAAACAGGAATGGTTAAAAATACAAATGTCTGCTGCAAAAGTCTTTTTTATATTGGCAGCCATTTCAATGATATTATTTGTGCTTATCGGAGAAATGATTTATCCCAATGAGCAGGGAATCGATTATGATAACGGTGGAAGTTTTGAGGCCAAATGGCAACAGGTATTAGCGGATGGCAGCAGGATTGATGTGGAAATTCCGGGAAAAGTGCAGGCCGAAAGAGGCGAGGTCGTTACAATTGTTACGACGCTCCCTCAGGATATTTCTGATGATGATTGTATCTTTTTCAGACCGATTTGGCAGGATGTAGCCATCTATATTGATGGAACACTATGCGAGAGTTACAGCACGAAGGATACCAGACCATTCGGTAAGAACAGTGCCTTCCGACATGTTTTTGTGGAACTGGATAAAGAGGATGCAGGCAAGGAGTTGATGTATCAGTTTTCCAGTGATTCCAAATACGCAGGGACAGTCAGGGGGATTTATATTGGTGAAGAAATGAGCTTCTGGATGCAAATTATCGGAGATGCCGGGCTTCTGACGGTGGTTGCATTATCGCTCCTTGTGTTAAGTTTGTTCTGTATTGTGGTATGTGCCGTTCTTAAATGGGTGTATAAGAAGATGCTGCCGCTGTATTATTTGGCATGGACGATTTTCTTATGTGCGTTGTGGACTTTGTCGGAAATTGAATTCAGGCAACTTCTTATCAGCAATTTGTCTGTGCTGACAAACTGTACTTATTGGACATTGATGCTGATTCCCTTGTCTATGCTGATATACATGGACACGATTCAGGAGGGGCGTTACAAGAAATTTTTTATCGGACCCATTATTTATGTTATTACGGTAGCGGTAGGGGGAACTGTATTACAGTTGCTTGACATTGTACAGTTTGTACAACAGCTTCCCTTTATTCACGGCGGAATAATAATTTCGGTTATTTGCGTGATAAGTACAATTACTATTGATGTATTTGTAAAACGGATTCGCGATTATGTGGCAGTAGGCATCGGTGTTTACGGCATGCTTTTGACCGGTGTGGTAGAGATGATACTGTACTATTTGGGCGCGGGAATTTCCCTTGGTACGATTTTGGTGCTCGGTTTAATGTTCCTGCTGATTATGGCTATTGTAAAAACCGGGCAGGATTTATTAAATTCGGAGCGGAAAAAGCAGCAGGCGATTACCGCCAGGGAAGCACAGGCAAAATTTCTTGCGAATATGTCACATGAAATTCGTACCCCTATTAATGCTGTTATCGGTATGAATGAAATGATTTTAAGGGAAAGTGATAATGAGACAATTTTGGAATATGCCCGCAATATTGAAAGTGCCAGCAGTATGTTGCTTGGACTGGTAAATGATATTTTGGACTTTAGTAAAATTGAATCTGGAAAATTGGAGTTGGTGGAGGATGCTTACTGTCTTGCGCCGCTGATTCAGGATGAACTGTTACTTTTGAATACGAGAATTATGGGAAAACCCATAACCACCAAGGTGGAGATTGACCCTTATATACCTTCAAAGTTGTGGGGCGATGAACTTAGAATCAAACAGATTATTACAAATCTGCTTTCCAATGCGGTAAAATATACAAAAGAAGGCAGTGTTACATTTAAGGTCTTTTTCAAATGGATTGATGCAGAAAATGTAGAACTTTGCGTTTCTGTAATAGACACCGGAGTAGGAATTAAACAGGAAGATTTGACTAGTTTGTTTGATAGTTTTAAACGTTTTGAAATCAATAAAAACCGTAATATTGAGGGAACAGGACTTGGACTTAATATTGTAAAGCAGTTGGTTGATTTGATGCAGGGAAGTATTACAGTGGAAAGTGAGTATGGAAAAGGTTCTAATTTTACAATCACAATTCCCCAAAAGATTATGGATAAGTTGCCCCTTGGCAATATGGAAGATTCCTTGAAAGAAAACCGGAAGGAGAAAACGGCAGAGGAAGAATTTTTCACTGCACCGGAGGCAAATATATTGGTAGTGGACGACAATTCCATGAACCTGATAGTAATAAAGGAATTGTTAAAACGCACCCAAATCCAACTGGATACGGCTATGGGCGGTATAGAGTGCCTGGAGCGTACAAAACGTAAAAAGTACGATTTAATATTGATGGATCATATGATGCCGGAAGTGGATGGAGTCCAGACTTTGCATACCTTAAGGGCGACCCATTCCAATCCTAATCAAAACACCCTTGTGGTGGCGTTGACGGCAAATGCTGTTGCAGGCTGTAGGGAACTGTATTTGGGATATGGATTTGATGATTACATTTCCAAGCCCGTTGAGGCCAAGAAATTGGATGAATTGTTGCTTAAGCATTTACCCAAGTCTCTAATCCATAATACCGTAATAACACCGGAGGAAGCGGCAGAAACGGTGGAAGCGGCAGAAACGGTGGAAGCGGCAGAAACGGCGGAAGTGGCAGAAACAGCGGAAACAGTTTCACATGAGGAGAAGCAGGAGGAAACTTTGGAATTGTTAGAGATTGACCGTGAGACGGGACTTACATATTCCCTGAATTCAGAAGAAATTTATCAGGTGGCGCTGAAAGCCTTCTGTGAACAGGCAAAAGAGGACTTAGAGTTACTTGGGGAACATTTTGAAAAACGTAATTGGGAAAAATATGCTATTGTTGCTCATGGACTTAAAGGAAATGCACTGAATATCGGCGCATCTGCTTTTTCCAAATTATCCCTGCAGCATGAACTTGCGGCAAAGGAAAGCAATTCCGGTTTCATTTTGGATGAATATGAAAAGTATATTGCCACTTTAAAAAAACTAATTGAAAAAGTGGAGAAGATGTGTTAAGTAAGAAGCACCGATTGTTTTGTCGGTGCTTTTTAATGCAAGGGAGACGCAAATATAATGCATAAATTATTTATTAAGGACAAGAAATTTTATAAGAATGTAGCGGGGATTGCTCTTCCGATTGCGCTGCAAGGGCTGATAACCCAAGGCGTCAATGTGATGGATACGGTTATGATTGGAGTGGTGGGGGAGACGCAGTTATCGGCAGTGTCTCTTGCCAACCAGTTTATTAATATTTTTCACATTTTTTGCATGGGAATCGGTATGGGTGCTTCTGTTTTGGTGGCCCGCTATTATGGTATGAAAGATAAGGAGTCATTGAAAAGCACGGTATCTATTATGCTCCGGCTTTGTCTGGCTATGGCCACCCTTTTTTGTGTGGCTACCATATTTTTACCTAAGCAGATTATGCAAATTTATACGACGGAAGAACCCATTATCAGTAACGGTGCCCGCTATTTAGATTATTCTGTTGCAACCTATTTTCTGCTGGGATTGTCGTTGACTTGTACCATTGTTTTGCGGAATGTGGGGCAGGTAAAAATTCCTCTTTACACGTCAATAGGTGCATTTTTTGTCAATGTAAGTGCTAATTATATTTTTATTTTCGGTAAATTCGGTGCGCCCAGAATGGAAGTGGCAGGTGCAGCCGTGGGCACTTTGATTGCCCGGATTTTCGAGTTTGCAGTGATTTGCGGCTATCTGTTCCTAAAAGACAAGGAGATTGAATTTCGCGTCAAAGATTTATTTAAGCCGGTGGGTGTTTTATGGAAAGAGTACATACGAATCAGTATTCCTGTGCTTGTCAGTGACGGAATCCTAGCCCTTGGCAACAATTCCGTTGCTATGGTAATCGGAAGACTGGGCGAAAATTTTGTGGCTGCCAATGCGGTAACAGCGGTAACCCAGCAGCTTAGTTCGGTTATGATTCAGGGATTTTCTCAGGCGGGGGCAATTGTAACCGGCTACACCCTTGGAGAAGGAGACCGGGAAAAAGCGCATCGACAGGGTTATGCCTTTTTGGGACTTGGTATTTTGTTCGGATTTGTTGCGGCGGTAATAATTATGCTTATCAGCGGTCCTATGATTTTGGCTTATAATTTGTCTGAGGAAACTCAAAGAATTGCAAGGGAACTTATGCTTTCCATTTGTCTTATTGTACTTTTCCAGGCAACCAACAGTATTATGACTAAGGGGGTGCTGCGGGGCGGCGGTGATACGAAAGTATTGATGTTAGCAGACAATGTCTTTTTGTGGGTGGCTTCCATTCCTCTTGGAGTGCTGGCGGGACTGGTGCTTCACTTACCTGCCTTTTGGATTTATTTCTTCCTGAAAATAGATCAGGTATTGAAAGCAGTTTGGTGCGTAATCCGTCTTAGAAGCGGTAAATGGATTAAAAAAATTAAGTCTGCAGAGGAAATGATCAAAAAAAGATAATCTGCAGGTTTGTGGTGTGTGCCCCGAATTGGGGTACATATCATGATGACATTGGGTTTTTATAATGTTGTTGAAAAAATGAAAATAAATTAATTATATATTGACAAAACGTAAATAGTGTTATATCATTTCAGTAATAGGAAATGTCTAATAAAACATGCAATTCGCACATTCCGGCAAATTTCTGCCACATTTCAAATCTATTAATATTTTCAGTGGCAGAGGTAATATTCCATATGGTATCTCTGTCGGAACAGGAGGTCTATATGGAACAGGTTGTGCAAAGAGGAGGTCTGATTGTGATGTCATCAGATGAAAAGCGTAAGTACACAGTAGCAGATATTGAGGATCTGCCGGAAGGGAAAAGAGCGGAGCTTTTTGATGGGGAAATGGTTATAATGGCCACCCCATCTACAGCCCATCAATTGGTTCTGAATTGGTTGAATTTGGAAATTTATAGTCAGATTAAGGCGAAAGGAGGACAATGTCGTGTGATTCCGGCACCTTTTGCGGTATATCTGTTAAATGACCAATGGAATTATGTGGAACCGGATATTGTGGTAGTCTGCGATAAGGATAAACTTGACAAAAAAGGATGTCACGGTGCACCGGATTGGGTAATTGAAATTGTTTCTCCTTCCAGCCGGAAACTGGATTATTACCGGAAATTAGAAATTTATGAGAGGGCAGGGGTGCAGGAATATTGGATTGTAGATCCGCTCAAGAAACAGATTGGGGTGTATGATTTAACACAGGACGGATTTCCTAAAATGTATTCTTTTGCGGATAAGGTAAGTGTACGAATTTATGAGGATTTCGAAATAGATTTCTCTCAAATGGATGAATTTGAATTTTAAATTAAAAAGCAATCTCTTGAGGCGGTGTAAATGATGTGGCTCAGCCGTTTGTTCAAGGGATTGCTTTTTTGTTGGATGAAGAGTAATTATTTTAAAACGGAATACAAATTGGTGTCGTCAGATCTAATTTCCACACCTTTTGCTTCAAAGAGTTCGCCGACAGTAACAAACTGGTAGCCTTGTTCTTTGAGAGCGGGGATAATGGTTTTCAGTGCCTCCACAGTGGCGCTGTTTCCGGTAAAATCATGGAGAAGAATGATTGCACCGTCTTCGACCTGCTCTAATGTTTTGGTGGCTCTCATTTCGGCGGTAACGTTGGCTTCCCAGTCGTTGCAGCCGTAGCCGCAGATGAAAGGAAGGTCAATTTGCTCATACATAGTGTTATTTACGGAAATGTAGGGCGGACGGAAAAATTTGGGAGGTTCGCCCACGATTTCCTCTACTTTTGCAGAAGTGTATTCGATTTCGGACTTGATTTCCTCAGCGGTAAGGTTAGGCATACTTTGGTGGGTTTGGGAGTGATTATTGATTTCACAACCCATGTTATAAGCTCTTTTCATAACCTCTGCGCTCTTATCATTGATATTGTTGCCGATGACAAAGAAAGATGCCCGGACATCGTGTTCTTCCAAAACATCTAAAATTTGGACAGTAGTGGTGGTGTTGGGACCATCGTCAAAGGTAATTGCCACCATGGGTTTGGTAGGGTCGATTTCATAACTCATTTTTGTTTCCTCCGTGTTTTCTGTAGTGGTTTCAACTGTGCTTTCTTTTGTAGTGGGAGTGGGGGAAGTGCTTTCCGGCTCAGTGGAACTTGTGCCGGGCGTCCCCTTATGACTGTTGCCGCAGCAGCAAAGACCGAGCGCAAGAGTCAGGACAAGTGCCAAAAAAGTTTTCCTTCTCATAGGTAACCTCACATTAACGTCTTATAAGACATTTTTCACTGAACATATTATATAACATGTACGGGTGGAAAGAAATAATTATTTTTTGCTTGGTGGTGTACTTTGGGGCTGATATTCTGTGGGTGCACAGCCAAAATGCTTTGTGTATGCGCGGTAAAAAGAAGAATAGTCTTTAAAACCACAAGTTTCGGCAGCGTCTTGCGCCAAAGAGCCGTTTTGGATTTTTTCTTTTGCAGCAGTAAGCCGTTTCTTTGTTATGTATTCCCATGGGGCGGCCCCTGTGGCCTGGTGGAAAATCCGGCTAAACTGTGAGGGACTTAAAAAGAAATGTTTGGCAAGCAGGGGAACGGAAATATCTTCAAAAAGATGGTTGTTTACATATATAACGATACGTTCGGCAACGTTTTGAGGATTGTGTTTCACAGTTCCTCTTTGGATAAAACTTTGGTATATCATATCCAATAATAGGAGAAGATGGGTTTTGATGGTAAGTTGCTTATTGTAAGGTTCATCTTCCCGGGACATTTCCGCAAACAGTTTCTGCACAAGATGCGTGTCGATTTCGGGTGCGCAAAACAGGTTATGGACTCCTAAGGGACGGTCGGTAAATGCTTTTATAAGATGACCTTTGGGGTCAATATTATGTACAAAGGATAAGGGGAAATTGATAGCGTAGCGCTCATATCTTGTACTTTCCAAAATTTTTGCTTTATGGGCTTCAGCAGGCCGCATAATCATAAGACTATTCTCGGCGAGAGGATATTTGGAGCCCTCCACAAGATATTCGATATTGCCGGAGAGAAAAAAATAGATTTCGCATTGCTCATGAATGTGCATTGTATAGTATTTGTCATTAGGAGCATCATCAATGGCGTGTCTTATATAAATATTGTCAAAAGTGTATTCGTTCAGCATTATCAGTTCCTCCTGTTATTGTTTAGCATATTATATCATGCGTGAATTTGCAATATAGAAAGCGCAAATAAGCAATAAACATGCAAATTTATTCGTGATAAGATATAGTTAAGAAAGAAAACGGAGGTTGACATATGAACTTTAAATTAGCGGCTTTTGCCGATGAGGCGGACGGGCGAATTTCAGAGCAGATAAGAGCAATGAAGGAAAACGACATAAAGTATCTTGAAATCAGAGGTATTGACGGTAAGTGCATTATAGAACTTTCAAAAGAGGAAGCAAAAGAAGTGCGTAGAAAACTGGACGATGCGGGAATTGAGGTATGGTCAATTGGTTCACCTTACGGAAAAATCGGCATAAATGACAATTTCACACCACATCTGGACAGTTTTAAATATAGTCTTGAACTTGCCCAAATACTCGGTACAAAACATATGAGAATGTTCAGTTTTTATGTCCCTTCGGGAGAGGCGGAACATTATAGAGACGAGGTTATGAGCCGGCTGGAACAATTTATCAGCGTAGCAAAGGGGAGTGGCATCATTCTCTGTCACGAAAACGAAAAGGACATTTATGGGGATATTGCTTCACGCTGTCTGGAAATTTATAAAGAATTCCCTCAACTTAAAGCAGTTTTTGACCCTGCAAACTTTATCCAGTGCGGTCAGGATACCATAAAGGCGTGGGAAATGATTGCACCATATGTTGAATATATGCACATAAAGGATGCTGTGGAAGACGGCACTGTTGTTCCTGCCGGAAAAGGAATTGGGAATATTCCATATTTACTTCGTAATTATAAAGGGAAGGTTCTGACGGTTGAACCGCATTTGTCTGTATTTGATGGTTTTGAGAAATTGGAAGCAGAAGAAAAAACAAAAATGAAATACTGCTATCCCTCACCGAGAATCGCATTTGATGAAGCGGTTAATGCATTAAAGAAAGTCATGGGAGGAGAATGTTTATGAAAAAGATAAGACTTGGTATTGTGGGAATGGGAAATATGGGAACCGGACATTTTTATAATGTTTTTGAAGGAAAAAGCCCGTCTGTTGAAATTACGGCAGTGTGTGATATTAACCCGGAAAAATTGGAACGGGCCAAGGAATATCCAAATGTAGAGCGGTTTACAGAATGTGCCAAGATGCTTGACAGCGGGCTGGTGGATGCTGTACTGATTGCTGTCCCACATTATGACCATCCCACCATTGCAATGGAATGTTTTAAGCGCCGGATTCATGTTCTTACGGAAAAGCCCGCCGGAGTTTATGCAAGACAGGTTCGTGAAATGAATGAAGCGGCTGAAAAATCGGGAGTCAAGTTTGGCATTATGTTTAACCAGCGTACCAATCCTTTGTATGCAAAAGCCCGTGAAATAGTACAAAGCGGTAAACTCGGAGAACTGAAAAGAATGGTGTGGATAATTACAAACTGGTATCGGACACAGGCTTACTATAACTCGGGAAGTTGGCGTGCAACATGGAATGGTGAGGGGGGCGGTGTTCTCTTAAATCAGGCTCCGCACAACCTCGATTTGTGGCAGTGGATTTGTGGAATGCCTAAAAGAGTAAGGGCATTTTGCGATTTTGGCAAGTATCATGATATTGGTGTTGAGGATGATGTGACAATTTTCGGTGAATATGAAAATGGTGCAACCGCAACCTTTATTACAACTACCGGTGAAGCGCCCGGAACAAACAGGCTGGAGATTTCGGGTGACAAAGGAAAAATCGTAATTGAACAGGGAAAACTTTGCTGGTGGAAATTGGCTGTTGCGGAACGGGAATTCTGTTTTACTGCTACAGAAGGGTTTATTGCTCCGGAGTGTGAGTACGAAGAGTTTACGGCGCCTGCACCCGAAGGGCATCCTCAGGTGCTGGAAGCCTTTGCACAGTCTATTTTAAACGACACGGAAATGATTGCAGAGGGCAAGGAAGGGCTAAATTCTCTTTCTATTTCCAATGCAGCATATCTTTCTGCATGGACAGACGACTGGGCAAATATTCCTACGGATGAGCCGCTGTTTGAAAAATATCTCCATGAACTTTGCAAAAATGAAGACCGCTCAAAAAAATAAGTACCGTTCACGTTGAAGATATTGAAGTTCTTCGTGAACGGTGGAAAGTCAGATGGTAAGAAATTTGCTTTTTATGGTCGTTTAGTTGAGAAAAATTCTTGACATCGCTTTAATGCGATAATATAATAAACTGGAAATAAAGTTATCAAAGACGATGACGGAGACAAGTACGATAGTTTGAAAATTCACAGAGAGTCGCGGTTGCTGAGATGCGGCATGAGTAGAATCATCGGAATATCCCTCCTGAGTTGCAGCACGAAAACTATGGTGAGTAGATGCTGACGGGCTTCTCCCGTAACAGAGGACGCATATGTTGGTATGTCGTAAATGGATTTTTGATGAGTGAAGGCTCTTACCGTTTACGGTGGGAGCCTATTTATATGTGCGAAAACAGTCAGAATTTGTGGAAGACGTGGTATAAGAGAGGAAGAGAGAAATGAAAAACACGGTAGAAATCAGATGGCACGGCAGAGGCGGTCAGGGAGCAAAAACAGCAGCCCTTTTGCTGGCGGATGTAGCATTTAAAACAGGAAAGTATGTGCAGGGATTTCCGGAGTACGGCCCGGAGCGAATGGGAGCCCCTATCACTGCTTATAACCGCATCAGCGATAAAAAAATTACAGTACATTCCAATATTTACGAGCCCGATTTTGTGGCGGTGGTAGATGATACGTTGCTTGAGGCCATTGATGTTACCCATGGTCTTAGCCCGGAGGGCGGAATTGTGGTAAATACCCAGAAAAGCAGAGAAGAGATTGTAAAGCAGCTTCGGGGCTATCAGGGTAAGATTTACACCATTGATGCAAGAGAAATTTCGGAGAAAGCCCTTGGAAAATATTTCCCCAACTCACCTATGCTTGCGGCCGTTGTGGCACTTTCCGGTGTGATTGAACAGGAAGTGTTCTTAAACGAGATGAGAGCATCTTTTGAACATAAATTTGCAAAGAAACCGGAAGTAATTGATGGTAATATGGCAGCACTGGAACTTACTTTTGAAGCGCTGAAATAGAAAGAAGAGGATAAAAATATGAAGAGCACAGAAATCAATGAAAGAAGCCCTTGGCAGGACATTACCGAGGGAAATCAGATATACGAACCGGCAACTTCTAAAAATTTCTGCACCGGAGAGTGGAGAACCCAGACACCGGTATTTATTGAAGAAAAGTGTAAGCAGTGTCTGCTTTGTTTTCCGGTTTGTCCGGATTCTTCTATTCCCCTTAAGGATGGAAAAAGAGGAGAATTCGACTATGACCACTGCAAGGGCTGCGGCATCTGCGCAAAGGTGTGTCCTTTCGGTGCCATCACTATGAAGGAGGGTAAATAAATGGCTATCAGAGAACGTTTATCCGGTAATGAGGCAGTAGCCTATGCCATCAAACAGATTAATCCCGATGTAATGCCGGCATTCCCCATTACACCGTCTACAGAAATCCCCCAGTATGTGGCAAACTACATTGCCAACGGGGAAATTGATACAGAATTTATCCATGTGGAAAGTGAGCACAGTTCCATGAGTGCTACCTTAGGAGCCAGTGCAGCAGGTGCAAGAGCCCTGACAGCAACTTCCTCCTGCGGTTTAGCGCTGATGTGGGAAGAACTTTATGTGGCAGCTTCCGACAGATTGCCCATCGTATTGGCACTGGTAAACCGTGCACTGACCGGTCCTATTAACATTAATGCAGACCACTCCGACAGTATGGGGGCCAGAGATTCAGGATGGATTCAGATTTATGCAGAATCCAATCAGGAAGTATACGATAATTTCCTGCAGGCATATCCGATTGCGGAGCACAAGGACGTACGCCTGCCGGTTATGATTTGTCAGGATGGTTTCATTACCAGCCACGGCGTGGAAAATATTGAACTGGTAGAAGATGCACCTGTAAAAGAATTTGTTGGTGAGTATGAGCCGGAACATTATCTTTTGAACAAAAAGGAAACAATGGCTATCGGACCTTATGCGGTATCCAATTATTATATGGAGACAAAGCGTGCCCAAAGACAGGCAATGCTGAATGCTAAACAGGTTATTTTGGACGTGGCTGCCAAATTTGAACAGATGACAGGCAGAAAGTATGGTTTCTTTGAAGAATACCGTATGGAAGATGCGGAGTATGCGGTTGTAATCATCGGTAGTGCGGCAGGAACCTGCAAGGCGGCTATAGACCAGATTAGGGAAAATACCGGCAAAAAAGTGGGTCTTGTAAAAATCAGAGTATTCCGTCCTTTTCCCGAGGAGGAATTGGCACAGGCACTGAAAAATGTAAAGGCAGTTGCAGTGCTTGACCGTTCCGAAATGTTTGCAGGAACAAGCGGACCTTTGGGAGCCGAAGTGCGTGCGGCGCTTTTTGGAGCCAAAGCAGATGTGGAAGTGGTAAATTATTTCTATGGTTTGGGCGGAAGAGACATTACTATAACCGATTTTGAAGAAATTTACGGAAAATTGGAAAATATTGCTAAAACCCACAAAATAAATGACATGTACAGTTACATCGGACTGCGCAGCAAATAATCGCACAGACCAAATGGAGGAAATAAAATGGAAAACACATATCAGTTTAAAGAAGTGATGAGCCGGGAAGAACGTCTGGCTCCGGGACATAGAATGTGTGCAGGCTGCGGCGGTACTGTGGCTGTGCGTGCAGTGCTTAGAGCCCTTCATCCCGAAGATAAAGCCGTAATTGGCAATGCAACAGGATGTCTGGAGGTGTCTACCTTTATGTATCCTTATGTTGCCTACGAAGACAGTTATATTCATAATGCATTTGAAAATGCCGGTGCAACTTTGTCCGGCGTGGAAACTGCCTACAGAGTACTTAAGAAAAAGGGCAAAATCACAGATAATTACAAATTTATTACTTTTGGCGGTGACGGTGGTACTTATGACATCGGTTTCCAGTCTTTGTCCGGTGCTATGGAGCGTGGACATGATATGGTATATGTCTGCTACGATAACGGTGCCTATATGAATACCGGAACCCAGAGAAGTTCGGCAACGCCTCAATTTGCAGATACCACTACCACGCCCGCAGGCAAGGTGTTAAACGGTAAAGTGCAGGTGCGTAAAGACCTGACTGCCATTATGGCAGAGCACCACATTCCCTATGCGGCGCAGACTACATATACAAGCAACTTCAAAGATTTGCATACTAAGGCGGAGAAAGCAATTTATACGCCCGGAGCGGCATTTTTGAATATTATGTCTCCTTGTCCCAGAGGTTGGGGATATGATCCTTCCGAATTGATGAATATTTGTAAATTGGCAGTGGATACCTGTTACTGGCCTATGTTCGAGGTGATGGACGGAAAGTGGAAACTAACCTACGAACCCAAGAAGAAACTGCCTATTGAGGACTTCCTTCGTCCTCAGAAGCGTTTTAAACATTTATTTAAAAGCGGTAATGAGGATTTGCTTGTCCAGTTCCAGAATGAAGTTGATAAGAGATGGGAAGAATTGCAAAAGAAATGTTCTCTGTAAAATTTCAGTAAAATATGAGGCTGTAAATCCTAAGCAGGGTTTACAGCCTTGTTACTGTCAAATTTTTTTGCTATAATAATTATATTAGTGAGGAAATTTCGATGAAGGAACAATATATCAGAACAGCCATGCTCCTTGGGGAGGATGGCATAGAAACATTGCTTCAAAAGAAAGTAGCAGTCTTTGGGCTGGGCGGTGTCGGTGGTTATGTGGCGGAAGCATTGGCCAGAAGCGGTATCGGAGCCTTGGATTTGATTGATCATGACAAGGTTAGTGAGTCCAATTTAAACAGGCAGATTATAGCTACCTATGAAACCATTGGAAGACCCAAAACCCAGGTTATGGCAGAGCGTATAGCAAGTATCCGCAAAGACTGTAAAGTAAGGCTTTTCCCAGAGTTTTATTTGCCGGAAAAGGCGCATATATTTCCTTTTGAAGAATATGATTATGTGGTGGATGCCATTGATACGGTAACGGCGAAGATTGATTTGGCGGTGCGCATGGAACAGATGGGGATTCCTCTGATAAGTTGTATGGGAACCGGCAATAAATTAAATCCGTCCATGTTGGAAGTGACGGATATATATAAGACCAGTGTCTGCCCCCTGGCAAAAGTAATGCGTAGGGAACTAAAGGCAAGAGGGGTAAAGAAACTGAAAGTGGTATATTCAAAAGAGGAGGTTATAAAGCCTGTTCAATTGGGAGAGAACAGAGAAAATACAGGAAAAATACCTCCTGGAAGTACGGCTTTTGTGCCCGCTGCGGCAGGGTTACTTATAGCCGGAGAAGTGGTAAAGGATTTATGGAGAGAGGGAAAGGACCAAAGAGATGATTTTTAAGTGTAAAAATTGTGATGGAAATGTAGTGTATAGTCCGGAAAAGAACGGCATGTACTGCCCCTATTGTGAGAGCATGGAAAGTGAAGAAAAAAAACTTCCTGAGCAGGGAACAGCGACATGCTTAAACTGCGGAGGCGAACTTCATGTCAACGATTATACTTCTGCTACCCAGTGCCCATATTGCAGCAGTTATATTATTTTTGACGAAAGAGTATCCGGTGAGTATACGCCCCATTTGATTATGCCTTTTAAATTTGGAAAAGAAACGGTCAAAAAAATGCTCCGCGAAAAGTTTAAAAAGAGTGTTTTTGCACCCTCTGATTTCTTTTCTGATGCGAAACTGGACAGTATGGAAGGGATGTATGTTCCTTTTTGGTTGTATGATTTTGATGCCACAGGACATTATGACGGCGAATGTACCAAGGTAAGGTCATGGGTTGCCGGGGACAGACGCTATACGGAGACTTCCATATTCCATGTGGTCCGGGAAATGGATGTTTCCTTTGAGAAAATTCCGGTGGACGCTTCGGACGCAATGCCGGATTCTACCATGGATTTGATGGAACCTTATCACTATAAGGCACTGGAGGCATTTAAGGCGGAATATATGTCCGGATTTTTTGCGGAAAAATATAACCAGACTGCGGATATTATGGAAGGAAGGGCAAAGAATAAGGCAGCAGCCGATACCTCTGCTATGGTTCATGCGAGTATCAGCGGTTATGCAACCAAAAGAGCAACGGTAGACGGGGTGCATTTGACCCGTACGGACGCAAACTATGCGCTGTTCCCTGTTTGGATTTACAATTATAAGTATAATGGGGAAGATTTCAGGTTCCATATCAACGGACAAACCGGAAAAATTGTAGGAAAGTTGCCTATAGTACCGAAGAAAGTAATTGGCTATGGTGCTACAGTGTTTGGTTTGTTGTTTAGCATTTTGTTGATGCTGAACTACATATTTTTCTTTTAGAGGTGACTTAGGATGAAAGAATATTTTAAATATTTCAGGGTTTTATATATTATTTTTGCCGTAATGCTTGTAATTACCTGTTTGGTTGGTGGCATGCGTTTTTTCGCAAGCAGAAATTCCGGCGTCCGGGGAAATGATGAGTGCCCCAAGGAAAGAGTGTACGACTACGCAGATGTGCTGACAGATGCGGAAGAAGAAAAACTGCGCAAAAAGATTGAAAAGACAGAAGCCGAAATTGAATGTGATTTGGTAATTGTGACTATCAATATGTCTGTGCTGGATTATTATGGATTCACTTCTAATACGGATGAAAACTGGGAAGATGCCATGATGAACTATGCGGATGATTTTTATGACCAGAATTTGTATGGTTATGATAAGGTGCATGGAGACGGGGCTTTGCTTTTGGATAACTGGTACAAAGAGGGCACTGATGACAGTGAGGCAGGCAGTTGGCTCAGTACTTGCGGCGAGGTATACGAAACTTATTCCATGGGAATGATTGATGACTTGTTGGATGATGTATATGACAGAGTAGATTACAGTCCTTATATGGCATATGAAGCGTACATAGACCACATTAGCCTTTATATGGGCGGAAGTGCTTATAGCGGCGGAATGATAATTCCTTTTGGAGGTTGTCTGATTATTTCATTGATTCCGGCAATTATATTTGTTGTGACTCATTTGAAAAGTAAAGAGGGCAAAAAAACGACGACCCAGAATACCTACATGGATACCACAGAGGGAAATGCGGTATTCAAGGTAAGAAAAGATGATTTGATTGATAAGCGTGTGACCAGTGTCAGAATTCAGACAAGCAGCAGTGGTGGCGGAAGTAGCCGAAGCGGCGGACGTGGTGGCAGTCACCGAAGCAGTGGCGGTGTAAGACACGGCGGCGGTGGACGAAGAAGATAATAAAAAACCGGCCAGTGAAATAGTTGCAATTGGGGAGTAGTTGTAAAAAGATTTCTGCACAGACGCTTGAAAAACGTCGGCACTTAGATGGCAGTTGGATGTTTGGAGGCAAAAAACTTGCTTGCAAGATTTTTGGCGACGAACATCCAAGTGGCATCTTATGTACCGCTACGTTTTTCACGAAGCGAGAGCGTGTCTGTAAAGAAACTTTTTACACTACGCATTTATTGCGATTATTTACGCCGGCAGGATTTTAAATCAGGGCATACAAAAAAGCACCCACATGACGGTATGGGTGCTTTTTTTATGGCGCCAGCAGTGCGCCCTTTGTTCAAAAATAAATTAGTTCATTTTGTTTACTGCAAGAGCCATACGGGACACTTTTCTGGCAACAGTGTTTTTGTGGTATACACCTTTGCTGGCTGCAGATTCGATTTCGCTTGTAGCAGCAGCAAGAGCAGCTGTTGCAGCAGCCTTATCACCAGCTTCGATAGCAGCATATACTTTTTTGATTGCTGTCTTAACGCCGGATTTGATAGATTTATTTTTCTCAGTTCTTGTTTTTGCAACTAAAATTCTCTTCTTTGCGGATTTAATGTTTGCCATGTTGACACCTCCATTTGTGTAAAGTCTGTTTTATAAATAGGACATGTTACATTAAAGCCAGACACGGACGACTAATGTAAACATACGCATACTATTTTAGTGTAAGAAACTTAGGATGTCAATACATAATTTCTTGTTTTTTTGCAAAAAATATTCGCAAATATATGATACCAAATGGACAAGAAAAAAGAAAGGGTTTTGGAGAAACATGAACGGGTTTCAGGTAAGGACAGATTTGGCGCTGGAAGCGAGGGAAAGTATTGGTGATGTAAAGGAAGAACTGCGGGGGGTGCGGGTAGAAGAATCTTATGATGAAGAAAACGATATTCGCGTGACCAGAGTAATGATTGATACAAAGAATGCAGCAAAAGAACTGGGGAAACCCATGGGAACTTATATTACTATTGAGGCTTCGGCTTTGCTGGAAACAGACGAGGATTACCACCGCGAAATTTCAGAGAAACTGGCAAAACAGTTAGTAGAAATCATTCCCGATTCCCAGACAGAGCAATCTGTTTTGGTAGTGGGGCTTGGAAACAGGGAAGTGACAGCGGATGCGCTGGGCCCCCATGTGACTGACAATTTGTTTGTCACCAGGCACATGGTAAAAGAGTACGGGAAAATGGCTTATAATAAAAACAAAATGCACATGGTCAGCAGTATAGAGCCGGGAGTGACGGCAAAAACAGGCATGGAAGCAGCAGAGATTATTAAAGGGATTGTAGAGCAGACTACGCCTGATGTGATGATTGTGATTGATGCCCTTGCTTCCCGCAGTACCAAGCGGTTGAACCGTACCATTCAAATTACAAACACAGGAATTCAGCCGGGCTCCGGGGTGGGCAATCACAGAAATGCGCTGACAAGGGAAAGTATGGGGATTCCCGTAATCGCAATCGGTGTTCCGACTGTGGTGGATGCGGCTACCATTGTGGCGGATGCACTGGGAAAAGAGGATTTGGGGCTGCGCAGTTCGTTTTCGGAACTGAATAATATGTATGTCACCAGTAAGGATATTGATGCCGTGATTAAAAGAGTCAGTTATACGTTGTCGGAAGGTATCAACATTGCTTTGGAATTGGAATAAAGAAATTCGCGCTGCCATATATTTAACTAGAGGTGCGTGTTTTGAAAAGATGGATGATTAAAAAAGGGCGGTATGTAATCTTGGCATTACTATTTGCCATGGCATTTAGTATAAATAGTGAAAGAAAAGAAAAGGAAGATGGGAAAATTGAGGAAAATGTGGCCCGCTTTTTGTCGGAAAAAGTGACAGAAAATGCAATTCCTTTTTTTTCTTTTGCGAGCAGAACAAAGGGGCAGGCATCCATGTCATTTGTAGAAGAAATGTTGATGGATGAATTTCCCATTATGGTACAGGCTTCAACTTTGGCGACGCAAAATCCGTGGATGGAAGATGTGGAGCAGGCAAATGCAACACAGGAAAACGCCTCAAAGGAAAAGACAGAAGATGGAGAGATAAAGCCGGATTTTGGTGAAATAGATCATATGCTTGCGGATATGCTGGAGGAAAATAGAGCAAAAGGCGGACAGGTACCGGAAGATGTTACGGTAACGGAAAAAGAGGAAAATGTTCCGGATATACATAATGAAATGGATTTGGAAAGTGGATTATTGGAAGAAAACAGGCAACAGGGCTCGGGTTTTTTAAAACATGGGAAAGTAAATGAAATTGACTTATCAGCGCTTTCGGATTATCAGAATTTGGTGTCTGCTTTTTATACTATTGACGGGGGAACGGCGGCAGGCAGTAATCAACTGGATGCGGAAACTTTTCTTGCCAAGGATATGACTATTTCAAAAGACGACCCGGGGCCTCAGATTTTGATTTATCACACCCATTCTCTGGAGGCATTTGCTGATTCGGAACCGGGAAACAGAGAACATACTATTGTGGGAGTCGGCGACAGGCTGACGGAAATTTTAACGCAGGAGTACGGATATAGCGTGCTTCATCACACCCAGGAGTATGATACGGACAGAAGTGATGCCTATGCCAATTCCCTTCCCGGTATCACTAAGGTACTGGAAGACAATCCAAGCATACAAGTGGTAATTGATTTACATAGGGATGCAGGTGTGAAAGGCGTGAAAAGAGCCATTGATTTGGATGGAAGACCCACTGCCACCTTTATGTTGTTTAACGGAATGAGCCGCACCAGAAAAAACGGCGCCATTAACTATTTGTACAATCCGAATCTGGAGGACAATCTGGCGTTTTCTTTTCAAATGCATTTAAAGGCAGGGGAATATTATCCGGGGCTTACCAGAAAAATATATTTGAAGGCGTACCGGTACAACATGCACTTAAAGCCCCGCACACTGCTGATTGAACTGGGGGATTCCAACAATACGGTGGAAGAGGCCATGAATACCTGTGACCCTTTGGCACATATTTTGGATATGGTGCTGTCCGGGGAAGACCGGTAAAGAAGACAGATAGGATGTTTCTCATGTATCTATTCTTGCAAGGAGAGAGAAATTCTGATACAATAAAGCATTGCAGAATATATGAAATGAGGAATAGTTAAATGGCAAGAATTGATCAGAGTAAGATTCGCAATTTTTGTATTGTAGCACATATAGACCACGGCAAATCCACGCTGGCAGACCGTCTTATTGAAAAAACAGGACTTCTTACCAGCAGGGAAATGCAGGACCAGGTTTTGGATAATATGGATTTGGAGCGTGAAAGAGGCATTACCATTAAGGCACAGACGGTCCGTATTGTATACAAAGCCCAGGATGGTGAAGAATATATTTTTAATTTGATTGATACACCGGGGCATGTAGACTTTAACTATGAAGTCAGCCGTGCGCTGGCGGCCTGTGACGGTGCCATTTTGGTGGTAGATGCCGCCCAGGGAATTGAGGCTCAGACGCTGGCCAATGTTTATCTGGCGCTGGATCATGATTTGGATGTATTTCCTGTTATTAATAAGATTGATCTGCCCAGTGCGGAGCCGGAACGTGTCAAAGATGAAATTGAGGATGTGATTGGCTTGGAAGCCCATGATGCACCTTTGATTTCTGCTAAAAATGGTATCGGTATTGAGGATGTTTTGGAGCAGGTAGTGCAGAAAATTCCTGCGCCTAAGGGTGACCCCGAGGGACCTTTACAGGCACTGATTTTCGACTCTTTGTATGATTCTTACAAAGGGGTTATTGTATTTTGCCGTATTATGGAAGGTACTATTAAAAAAGGTACTACGGTGCGCATGATGGCGACCGGTGCAAAGGCCGATGTGGTAGAAGTAGGATATTTTGGACCGGGGCAGTTTATTCCCTGTGAGGAACTGTCCGCCGGTATGGTAGGCTATTTCACAGCTTCCATTAAAAATGTAAAAGATACTGCAGTAGGTGATACGGTAACGGATTTGAACAATCCTTGTGCGACCCCCCTTCCCGGATATAAAAAAGTAAATTCCATGGTTTACTGCGGAATGTACCCTGCAGACGGTGCAAAATACCCGGATCTTAGGGATGCACTGGAAAAATTGCAGTTGAACGATGCAGCCCTTCACTATGAACCGGAAACTTCCATTGCCCTTGGTTTTGGTTTCCGCTGCGGTTTCCTCGGACTGCTTCATTTGGAGATTATTCAGGAGCGTTTGGAGAGAGAGTACAATCTGGATTTGGTGACCACTGCGCCGGGCGTAGTTTACAAGGTGTATAAAACCAACGGGGAAGTGATTGAACTGACCAATCCTTCCAATTTGCCGGATCCTTCGGAAATCGAATATATGGAAGAGCCTATAGTCAGTGCGGAAATCATGGTGACAACGGAGTTTATCGGTTCCATTATGGAACTTTGTCAGGAAAGACGTGGCAGATACCTTGGCATGGAGTATATGGAAGGCACAAGAGCGCTCCTAAAATATGAACTTCCTTTGAATGAAATCATTTACGATTTCTTTGATGCGCTGAAGTCCCGTTCCAGAGGGTATGCTTCTTTTGACTATGAACTGAAGGGCTACGAAGAGTCCAAACTGGTGAAACTGGACATCCTGATTAACCGTGAGGAAGTGGATGCCCTGTCCTTTATCGTGCATGCGGACAGTGCCTACGAGAGAGGACGCAGAATGTGCGAGAAGTTAAAGGACGAGATTCCCAGACACTTGTTTGAGATTCCTATTCAGGCAGCGGTGGGAGGCAAAATCATTGCCCGCGAAACCGTAAAGGCTATGCGCAAGGACGTGCTTGCAAAATGTTACGGTGGTGATATTACCCGTAAGAAGAAACTGCTTGAAAAGCAGAAAGAGGGTAAGAAGCGTATGCGCCAGATTGGTAACGTGGAAATTCCACAAAAAGCATTTATGAGTGTCCTGAAACTGGATGACAAGAAATAAATAGGTAAGGGGAAACTGGCTATTTGTATCAGCCGATTTGAATACCAATTTCACCTTTACCTAAGTGAATGGAAAGGAGAGGACATGAAGGAACTTAGCATTTACATCCATATCCCGTTTTGTGTGAAAAAATGCAGTTATTGTGACTTTTTGTCCTTTCCGGCAGATGATAAGGCAAGGGCTTTTTATGTGGAAACCCTGCTTAAGGAAATAAGACTGGAGGCACAGCAGTACGGATCGTATCAGGTGCAGACAGTCTTTTTTGGTGGAGGAACGCCCAGTCTTTTGACTGTGGAACAGATGAAAAGCATCATGGACTGCCTGCGGGAAAATTTTGTGCTTGCACCGGAACCGGAAATTTCCATGGAGGCTAATCCCGGCACCGTGACAGCGGAAAAACTGGCAGGTTTTTATAAGGCGGGCATTAACAGGCTCAGTATCGGTTTGCAATCTGCCAATGATGCAGAAATGAAGGAACTGGGCAGAATTCATACGTATGATATGTTTTTGGAAGCCTATAAGTCAGCGGTGGAAGCCGGATTTTTTAATATCAATGTAGATGTCATGTCGGCTCTGCCGGGGCAGTCTGTGGAAAGTTACCAAGGGACGTTGGAAAAAGTTCTTTCCCTAACTCCTCCTCCAAAACATATTTCGGCTTACAGTCTGATAGTGGAAGAAGGGACTCCCTTTGGGGCAAGGATGGAACAGGGGCTGCTAATTCTTCCCACGGAAGAAGAAGAGCGGGAAATGTATGAATTGACGGAAAGAATGTTAAAGAAAGCCGGTTATCACCGCTATGAAATATCTAATTATGCCATGGAGGGCTTTGAATGCCGTCACAACAAGACTTACTGGGTGCGCCAAAATTATTTGGGACTTGGACTTGGGGCAGCCTCCCTTTTGGAAAATGTACGCATGACTAATGAGAGTGATATGACGCAGTATGCAGCGCGGATTGAAGCAGGTGTGAAGAAAGCAGCCAAGGAAAAGGAAGTGCTGACGATGCAGGAACAAATGGAGGAAACCATGTTTTTGGGACTTCGTCTCATGGAAGGTGTGTCTAAAGAAGAATTTATCAAAAATTTTGGATGTCCGATGGAAAGCGTATATGGCGAAGTGATAGAAAAACATGTAAAAAACGGTTTGCTCGAGAATGGACAACGGGTGAAACTGACTGCAAAAGGAATTGATGTCAGCAATTTTGTGATGGCAGATTTTCTGTTATGATTTTTTCTTTCAATAAATGGGATTTTGCTTGTATCTGTTATAATTCCAAGGTATACTATGAATAAGTAGTCGATGTTTTTTATGTAAAAAAGTAATTCGTTGGGAAAGGCACTCGAAGCATTTTTTCAACATAGAATATAGTAAACCTGCTTTTGGGGGTCAATTTGAAAACGTTTCAAAAACCTTTGTCCTCACAAGAAGAGGCTTATTATATTCAGGCACTACAGGATGAAGATAAGGAAGTGGCCAGAGCGGCCAAAGAAATCCTGATAGAACGGAATTTGAGGCTGGTTGCACACATTGCCAGAAAATATTTAAGTTGCGGGGAAGATTTAGAGGATTTGATATCCATAGGCTCCATCGGCCTGATTAAAGCGGTAGATACCTTTGACGTGGGAAAGGGTAGGCTTGCCACCTATGCCTGCAGATGCATAGATAATGAACTGCTGATGATGATGCGTGCACGGAAGAAAATATCCAGGGAAGTATCTTTGTATGAACCTATCGGCACAGACAAAGAGGGAAATGAAATCAGCCTGATGGATGTGATTGAGTCCGCCCAAGTGGATGTGGTGGAGCAAATTACTCAGCAGGATAATCTAAAGAAAATGTTCCGGTTGATGGACAAATGTCTGTCACCAAGGGAAAAAGAAATTTTGATCCTGCGGTACGGAATGCGTGGCGGCAAGGAAGTTACGCAAAGCGAAGTAGGAGAGATAATGGGCATATCCAGAAGTTACGTTTCGCGGATTGAAAAGAAGGCACTTGGCAAGATGAGGAAGGAATTTGAGAGGGACTAGGTTATGCGATTTGTAAAGACAGAAGATTTAAAAGAGGGAATGCGGCTGGCAAAACCGATTTATAATAAGCAGGGAGTTCTTTTATTTGAAAGGGATTCCAAAATTTCCCAGCAGAGTATTGCCAGTGTAAAAAATGTAGGCTTGCTGGGGCTGTATGTATTGGAACCGGCAGAGCCTCTCCCGCCTATGAGCAAAGATGATTTAGAGTTTGAAAGATTCCAGACTATGGTAGGATTTTCTCTTCAGGAAGAACTGGAAAAAATATTAGAGATCCAAAAACAGTCCAAAACCCATACCATTGCCAATATGATTATCAAGAATTTTGGACATTTGGATAAAAAAATCAACTTTTATCAGAACTTAAGAAGCAGAGAGGATTATGTTTGTAAGCATTGTCTGAATGTGGCTATTTTATGCACGATGATGACCCATGAAATGAACGTGAGACTGGATGAGCAGCTTGCCACAGTTATTGCGGCAATGGTGCATGACATAGGAAAACTGGCTCTTTCTCCCGGAATTGTGGAAGGAGACAATCTTACATTAGAGCAAAGAGAATATTTGTATATGTCGGAAGTAAATGCCTACGATATAATTGAAAAATCCTATTCTGACGGCATGATGATTCGCCGGATTTGTGCCCAGTCCCAGAGAATGCTGGCAGAACTTAGAGGCGGCGAAAGTGTTGGAAACAAGACTGTGCAGGGAGCCCGCATTTTGGCGGTTGCAGATGCTTATGATACTATGACAGCCATGAAAATGGGGGCAGAGCCTACTTCTGAAATAAAGGCAATTAAGACCATTTTGGAGCATCCGGAGGTTTTTGATCCGGCAGTGGTAAAGTCTTTGTGTAACTGCATCAATATTTTGATTCCCGGAGTAAGTGTAGAACTGAATACCGGCGAAAAAGCCATGATATTAAGAGAAAATCCGGATAATTTGTTAAAGCCGATGTTGCTTACTTTCAATGACAATACGGTAATTGATTTAAGTGATGAGAAGACTTATGACGACATTGAAATCGTGGATGTAATGAAGACGATGGATAACCGTTATGTCATGGGAACGGAAATGGTGCAAGGGAAGGGCAACGTAAATGATTGATGTTTGCGAGGTACTGCGTGAAGCGGCAAAATTAGAGGCTTCCGATGTTTATTTTAAAGCAGGGATATGCCCCAGAGTCCGAAGAAACGGCAGTATTGAAAATATGAATTTTCCGGTACTTTTGGCGGGAGATATGTTAGATTGCCTGCTAAAAATCATGGATGAGCGGGAGCGGGATGTTATCGAGGAAAAAGGCGAATATTGTTTTTCCTACGAGGCGCCTATGGCAGGAAGATACCGGGTAAAAGTATATAAAAGCAGGGATATTGTTTCCATGGTATTTCACCGCATATTGCCCATAGATAAAATTGTCCAAAATCCGGCTGCGTTCGCACAGCTTGAAGCGGTTGCGGATAGGAAAAAGGGACTGGTGCTTTTTGCCGGGGATGCAGGAAGTGGGAAAACAACGGCCATGGCGGCGGTTCTCCACGAAATCAACGAAAACTATCCGGTACATATTATGACTTTGGAAAATCCCATTGAGGTACTTCATGAATCCCAAAGAGCCATTGTAAGCCAAAGAGCCTGCGGTGCGGACTTTGAAAGTACTGCCCTGGCCATGGACGGTGCGCTCAAAGAGGCAGTGGATGTGCTTATGTATGACGGGAAGACAGATGCACAGATTATCTCAAAATTGTGTCAAAACGCCGAAGCGGGGATGCTGGTAATAGCAGGAGTTTACGGCAACAGTTTGGCAGAAATTTTGAGGAGTATAACGGTCGATTTTCCTATGGAGGAGCAGGGAAGCATCAGAAAACGGCTTTCCGGAGTGTTAGAGACCATTGTTATTTGTAAAAAGCCTATGAGCCCGGCAAAGCCAGAGGACGGACAGGAATCAGTCCATAGTTTTGAAGTGCTTGTGGTGGATGACAATATGAAAAACCGGATTTGTAACAGCCGGTAAATAAGTTTTGTTAGTTTTGTGGCCGGTATCTGCCGGCCACATCTAAATATTTTCATTTAATTCTTTTTTATCAATTATCTTTTATTTCACAAATCAAAATTTAATAAGGAGGTCAAAGAATGTACAGTAACGTGTGTACAGGTGCACTACAGGGAATTTATGCCTATTTGGTGCAAACAGAAGTTGATGCGGCAGGAGGCCTTCCGGGTCTGGAGATGGTAGGATGCCCTGCAGGAGAAGTGCGGGAGGCAAGAGAGAGGGTAAAGGTGGCACTAAAGAATGCCGGTGTGGATTTGCCGCCCCTGAAAATTACCGTAAATCTTTCCCCGGCAGATGTGAGAAAAGACGGAACGGGCTTTGATTTGCCCATAGCCGTGGGAATTTTGTGTGCCCTTGAAAGATTGCCCCAAAGGGTAACGGAAAATACGTTGTTTTTGGGGGAACTGGGACTGGACGGGGAAATCCGCCCGGTAAAAGGGGTGTTACCCATTGTGCGGGAAGCAGCCGCAAGAGGAATAAAACGCTGTATTGTGCCTGCCGCAAATGCAAAAGAAGGCGGCGTGGTGCAGGGAATAGAGGTAATTGGAGCGGAAAATCTGCCTCTGTTGCTGGAATATCTGCAGGCAAATAAAGAGAGACAAAAAGAACTGATACCTCCAACTATTGTGTCGCCGGAGGAATTGCTTGGGGATGCCAATATTTCAAAGGAATATGATTTTGCCAATATTGTTGGGCAGGAGTTCGTAAAACGGGGGGCGCAGGTGGCTGCGGCTGGGTTTCACAATATGTTGATTGTGGGACCGCCGGGCACCGGAAAAACTATGGTGGGAAAAAGCATTGCCGGAATTTTGCCGCCCATGACGCTTAAGGAAAGTTTGGAAGTGTCCGGCATATACAGTGTGCGTGGGATGTTGGATGAGAACCAGACCCTGATTACGGAAAGACCGGTAATCCAGCCCCACCATACCGTATCAGCCCAGGCTCTTGCCGGAGGAGGCAGAATTCCCAAACCGGGGCTTGTGTCTCTGGCTCACAGAGGAGTGCTTTTTTTGGATGAATTTCCGGAATTTCCAAGGACGATTCTGGACATTTTGCGTCAGCCTTTGGAAGAAAAACAGGTAGTGGTATCCAGAGCCTATGGCAGTTATCGTTTTCCGGCAGATTTTATGTTGGTGGCGGCTATGAATCCCTGTCCTTGCGGGCATTATCCGGATCTGAATAAATGTACTTGTACGGAATCGGAAGTCCACAGATACTTGGGACATGTTTCGGGACCGATTTTAGACCGTATTGACATTTGTGTGGAAGCACCGGAAGTTAATATTCATGCTTTAAGCAGCAGTGGGCGGGGTATATCCAGTGAGGAGATGCGTGAGAGAGTAAAACTGGCAAGAAGTTTGCAGGAGCGGCGTTTTCAAGGTACAGCATATCACTTTAACAGTCAGATTTTGGCAGGAGATATGCAAAAATATTGTGCAATCGGGCTGCAGGAAGAGCAGATGCTGGAAAAACTGCTGTCCAGAGGGGGATTTAGCGTGCGCGCTTATCACAGGATTTTGAAAGTGGCGCGGACGGTTGCGGATTTGGACGGAAGCGAAAAAATTGAACAAAAACATTTGTCCGAGGCGGTTTGTTACCGCTTGGCAGATGAAAAATATTGGAAAAGGGGGAAAGGCGCATGAAGGTATGGGCAAACGAAGAGGAAAAAAACAGGCAGTTACCTTTGGCACACTTTTTCTATAGTGTGCCGGGAATGGGAAAACGCTCTATGGAGAAACTGCTTTCTGTTTATGGCAGTTTTGAAGAGGCTTACAGAGCAAAAGGGGAGCACTTACAAGGAATACTTGGGGAAAAGAGGGCTTATTCTATAGAAAACCATAAAAAAGAAAGCAATCCTTGGAATACTTATGAGAATTTAAGGAAAAAAGGGATTTCTTTTGTGTGCAGATTGGACCGGGAGTACCCGGAAAAACTTAAGGATATACCGGATGCACCCTTTGGACTGTTTGTAAAGGGCAGACTGCCAAAAGAAAATAAGAA
Source organism: Lachnospiraceae bacterium (assembly GCA_017468395.1). Lineage (GTDB taxonomy): Bacteria > Bacillota > Clostridia > Lachnospirales > Lachnospiraceae > Acetatifactor. The sequence continues at coordinate 54,826 of JAFUIR010000016.1, forward strand.
AAGCGTGGCCATTGTTGGAGCCAGAAGGTGCTCTCAGTACGGCGAGCACATGGCATTATCCCTTGGCAGGGAACTGGCTTTGGCGGGGGTGCCGGTTATCAGCGGCATGGCAAAAGGGATAGACGGTATCGGACAGGAGGCGGCAGTAAATGCCGGGGGCGCAGCTTTTGCGGTACTTGGATGCGGTGTGGATGTCTGTTATCCGGCATCTAACCGGGAACTTTATGAAAAAATACAAAAGCAGGGCGGGATTTTGTCGGAATACCTGCCGGGAACAGAACCCAGGCCGGAACTTTTTCCGCCCAGAAACCGTATTATCAGCGGTCTTTCCGACATCGTGATTGTGGTGGAGGCAAGGCAAAAGAGCGGATCTTTAATTACCGTGGACATGGCTTTAGAGCAGGGCAGGGAAATTTACTGTGTGCCCGGCAGGGCTACGGACAAACTCAGCGAAGGCTGCAACAAACTGATTGAACAGGGGGCGGGAATTGTGCTTTCGGTGGAAGATTTTCTGGAAAAAAGTGGAGTACTTCTGCCTAAAGGGAGTGCGGCCATTGGGCAAGAATGCGGAAAAGGGCAATTGGAAAGTCTTTCGGAGAAAGAAATTGCCTTATGGAAATTGCTAGATTTTGAACCAATTTCTATAGAGCAACTGCATATTCAACTTTGTACGAAGAAAGGAATGGGACAGATTACTTTACAGGAGACGATGGAACTTTTGATGGGACTGATGTTGAAGAATAAAGCAGAAAATATTACAGGATGCTATTATTCCAAAAAAGAATAAAAGTGTTAGATAACAAATATAGTTAATCAAGAATTATAGGTAGAGAAATCGTACTTTATGTGGTATAATTTAATTCAGATGTTGCTAGATTTTGTGTGAACGATTTAGTAAGAAAGAGCGAAATAAGTAATTTGTGTTAAAGATATAAGACTATGTAAGGAGTTAAGGTATGAATGAGAAAATATATGTGCCGCCTATAAAAATACAAGGTATCAAAACAAAGTTAGTGAATTTTATTTCAGATGCAATATGTTTGAATGAGGATACAAAGTGGTATGAACCTTTTATGGGTTCTGGGGTTGTAGGATTGAATTTGGCACCTACTAATGCAGTGTTTTCTGATACGAATCCTTATGTAATTGAATTTTATAATGAAATTAAAAGAGGTAAAATAACTTCGGGTAGAGTGAGAGAATATTTAGAGAAAGAAGGGAAATTGTTAGAAGAAAGAGATGATAAGCACTATTACTATATCCGTGATAGATTTAATGAGAAGCACGACTCATTAGATTTTTTGTTTTTGAATCGAAGTTGCTTCAATGGAATGATAAGATTTAATAGAGATTACAAGTTTAATGTACCATATGGGCACAAGCCTAAACGATTTGCAAAAGCATATGTTACAAAAATAGTTAATCAAGTAAAATATTTAGAAAAAATTTTTCCAGAGAATAATTGGGAATTTAAATGCCAGTCATTTGAACAGACAATTAAAGAGGCAACAGAAGGGGATTTTATATACTGTGATCCACCATACATAGGAAGACATGTCGATTATTATGATAGTTGGGATGAAGTACAAGAAATGAAACTAAGAGATGAACTTTTTGCATCAGGTGCTAAGTTTATGTTGTCGACATGGGAAGAAAATCAATATCGAAGAAATAAATATATTGAGACAGTTTGGGATGGTTGTTATAAACTAAATATAGAACATTTTTATCATATTGGAGCGAAAGAAAAAAATAGAAATGCTATGATAGAGGCTTTATTATTGAATTATGACCCTAAAAAAGTATTTGATACACTTGATTAATTAAAGAAATGGTTAGTTGTAAAAGTAAGACATTTTAATGGTTTTTGGGAAATGTAAAAGGAGGAACAAACAGATATGGATTTTATTGATGCTTTTTATAAAAAAGTAGAACAAATGAATATTAACTGGAATGTAAAGGCACTTGTTACGGAAGATGATAAGTATGTTTCATTAGGAGATGATACAAAACTTATTGGACGAATATTCGAGTTGTTATGTCATCCGATTTTACAAGAAATTGCGCAAGAAAATGGCTATACTTTGGAAGTATCAGCAAAACAGAATTATTATCCGGACTTTACACTTTCTAAATATGATAAAGATGGAAATGTAACAAATGAAAGAATTGCTGTCGATATCAAAACTACATATCGGGAAAAAGGAAAAATTGAGTACACATTAGGCTCATATGCTTCGTTCATTCGCGATGGCAAGAAGAATATATCTCATCCATATGCTGAATATGTGAAACATTATGTGATTGGTTTTGTGTACTCAAGGGGAAATTCGGAACAAGGTATTGTTTATGATAAGATAGAGGATATTAAAGTTCCTTATTCTAAGGTGGAATTTTTTGTGCAAGAGAAATACAAGATATCAGGAGATGTTCCGGGAAGCGGAAATACCGAAAATATGGGTTCTTTCCCAACTACAGATATTGAACTTATCAGAGAAGGAAATGGTCCTTTTTCGGTTTTAGGATATACGATATTTGAAGATTATTGGAAAAATTATCCTAGATATAAGACCCCTGAAGACGAAAAAGAATATACATCATTACCAGCATATTTTGAATGGAAAGCAGCATGTGGAAATAATATGGCTGATTTGAAGATTAAATATGAATATTGGAGAAAAATGTATAATCCCACAGAAAAGGAATTTGTTGAAAAACGATTAGAAGAAAATCCTACGGCGACTTTGTTTGTAAATACTAAAGGGAAAAATTTGGCGGTATTATTGGGAAATGTTGATGATGAGAATGCGATGTTCATAATAAATGAAGAAATTATTAGAGAAATTATTAGTATGGCAGAACAAAGTAAAATTTTTTTGGAAACGGTAGAGATGACACAAAGTTCATTTATGGATTACAATAAGAAAATGCGTACAAAATGTAAGACGGATTCTGAGAAAGGTGAGATGTGATTATGTACAGAGAGCATACAAAAGTGGTTCAAATAGGAGATAGAGTGATTGGAGGCCAAAATCCCATATTAATCCAGTCCATGACCAACACACCCACAGAGGATGTGGAGGCTACGGTAGCACAGATTTTGCGTCTGGAGGCAGCAGGATGTGAGATTATCCGTTGCACCGTTCCTACCATGGAGGCTGCCAAAGCGTTGGCGGAAATCAAAAAGCAGATTCACATTCCTTTAGTGGCAGATATCCATTTTGACTATAAAATGGCCATTGCGGCTATGGAAAACGGTGCGGACAAAATCCGCATCAACCCCGGAAACATCGGTGGCGCAGAAAAAGTGAAAGCCGTTGTGGATGTGGCGAAAGAAAGAAATATTCCTATCCGTGTGGGAGTAAACAGCGGTTCTTTAGAAAAACAACTGGTGGAAAAATATCATGGCGTGACTGCGGAGGGTATTGTAGAGAGCGCTTTGGATAAAGTGGCAATGATTGAGGAACTGGGCTATGACAATCTGGTTATCAGTATTAAGTCTTCCGATGTGATGATGTGTGTAAAGGCTCATGAGGTGCTGGCAAAACAGACTTCTTATCCGTTACACGTGGGCATCACGGAGTCGGGTACGGTTTGGTCCGGCAATATTAAATCTGCCCTGGGACTGGGACTGATTTTAAATCAGGGCATCGGCGATACCATCCGTGTATCCTTAAGTGGTGACCCTGTGGAAGAAATTAAGACTGCCAAACTGGTACTTCGCACTTTGGGGCTTAGAAAAGGCGGTATCGAAGTGGTTTCCTGTCCAACCTGCGGCAGAACCAAAATTGATTTAATCGGTCTTGCTTCCAAGGTGGAGGCTATGGTGGCAGATTACCCGCTGGATATTAAAGTGGCGGTTATGGGATGCGCCGTAAACGGACCGGGAGAAGCAAAAGAAGCAGATATCGGTATTGCAGGCGGTATCGGGGAAGGCCTTTTGATTAAAAAGGGCGAGATTATTAAAAAAGTGCCGGAAGGAGAACTTCTGGCCGTACTAAAAGAAGAATTGGATCATTGGGGTGCGTAAATGTCTAAACCGTATTTTGAAGTATTTCCATCTTTAAAACTGGATAAAAAATTGCATGATTTGATGGGGCAGACGGAAGTGGAAAAAGTATCTTCCACCTCCAGAAAGGATTTTCTACGCATTTATATAAGCAGTGAACGGCTCATTCAAAAGCAGGACATTTTGCGTGTGGAAGAAGAAATCAAAAAGCAACTTTTTCCCAATATCAATATCGAGGTTAAAATATACGAAAAGTTTTCTTTGTCTTCCCAGTATACACCGGAGAATTTGATGGAGATATACGGGGAGAGTATTCTCATGGAGTTTAAGTCGTACAACCACATTATGTACAGTACCTTTAAAAACAGTGAGATTACTTACCCGGAGAGAAACAAAATGGTGCTGACTGCGCCGGACAGTGTGCTGGCACGCAGTACGGAAGAAGAGATGGTTCGTATTTTGGAAAAAATTCTCTGTGAGCGTTGCGGTTTTTCCCTTTCCATTCATGTGGAGTATAAAGAGGTGGAAAGTGACCTTTTCGGGGAGGATGATGACAGAGCCATTTCCATGCAGGTGGCAGAAATCTATGCAAGAGTAAAAGGCGGTGCTTTAGAAGACGGCGATGACCGCAAAGAGACAGAGGATACCGGTGAAACTGTAGCGGCAAAGGTGGCAGATGTAACACCGGCAAAAACCGAAGGACAGGGCGCAGGCCCCAAAACCTTTGTGCCCAAAGGAAAAGTGGGCAGTTTTACAGGGAAGAAAGAGTGGAAGGGCAAAAGCGGTAGCTTTGCAGGAAGAGTAAAACGCTCTGATAACCCGGATGTGATTTACGGAAACGATTTTGAAGAAGAAGCCATGCGTATCGAGGATATTATCGGGGAAATCGGTGAAGTGGTCATCCGTGGCAAAGTCCTTAGTCTGGATAAGCGTGAGATAAAAAACGAGAAGACCATTTTGATTTTCAATGTGACGGATTTTACCGATACCATGACTGTGAAAATGTTTGCCAGAAACGATCAGGTGGCAGAAATTACGGAAGGAATCAAAAAGGGTGCTTTCTTAAAAATCAAGGGCATCAGCATGATGGACAAGTTTGACCGTGAACTGACTATCGGTTCTATTGCAGGCATCAAAAAGATACCTGATTTCACAGTCGGCCGTATGGATACGGCGGTACATAAACGTGTGGAACTTCATTGTCATACAAAGATGAGCGATATGGACGGTGTTTCCGAGGCGAAGGATATTGTAAAAAGAGCCTATAAGTGGGGACACAAGGCCATCGCCATTACAGATCATGGTGTGGTGCAGGCCTATACGGATGCAGGACATGTATGGGATGATTTGTGGAAAGAAGAGAAGAACAGGCGAAAGGAAGCGGGAGATGCAAATCCCGACAAGCAGGATTTCTTTAAGATTATTTATGGTGTGGAAGGCTATATTGTGGATGACCTTAGGGATATTGTGTGCGGGGATAAAGGACAGAGGCTGTCAGAGGAAACCTATGTGGTATTCGATATTGAAACCACAGGCTTTTCCCCTGTGAAAAACCGCATTATCGAAATTGGTGCGGTGAAAGTGGCAGGGGGACAGATTGTGGACAGATATTCCACCTTTGTAAATCCTAAAGTGCCCATTCCTTTTGAAATAGAAAAATTGACCGGTATCAATGACAGTATGGTAATGAATGCACCTACCATTGATTTGATTATGCCGGAGTTTTTGGAGTTTTGCAGCGGCTGTGTGCTGGTGGCCCACAATGCAAACTTCGATATGAGTTTTATTATAGAAAATGCAAGGAACTTAGGGTATCAGACGGATTTTACCTATATTGATACCGTAGGTATATCCCGTATGCTCTTGCAGGACCAGGCCAAGCATACCTTGGATGCAGTGGCCAAGACGTTGGGAATTTCGCTGGAAAATCATCACCGGGCGGTGGATGATGCGGAATGTACGGCTCATATTTTCCTGAAGTTCCAAACCATGCTTTTGGAGCAGGGAATAGAGACTTTGGCAGAGATTAATGCAAAGGGGGCTTCCAATCCGGAGGCAATCAAGAAAATGCCCTCGTATCATTGCATTATTTTGGCAAAAAATGATTTGGGAAGAATTAATTTGTACCGGTTGGTTTCAGCCTCCCATTTGACTTATTATAACCGTCATCCCCGTATTCCAAAGAGCCTCATTATGAAGTTTCGGGAAGGGCTGATTGTGGGAAGTGCCTGTGAAGCGGGAGAACTTTACCGTGCCCTTTTGGATGAAAAGCCGGATGCGGAAATTGCCAGAATCGTAAGTTTTTACGATTATTTGGAGATACAGCCCTGCGGAAACAATATGTTTATGATAAATTCCGAAAAGGTGCGGAATGTCCATTCCATAGAGGATATCCAGGACTTTAATAAAAAGATTGTGAAACTGGGCGAGGAGTTCCATAAGCCCGTGGTGGGAACCTGTGACGTGCATTTTTTGGACCCGGAAGATGAAGTGTACCGCCGCATTATTATGGCGGGAAAAGGTTTTGCGGATGCGGATGACCAGGCGCCTTTGTATTTGCGTACCACGGATGAAATGCTGGCGGAATTTGAGTATCTGGGAAGCGACAAGGCTATGGAAGTGGTGGTGACTAATACCAACCTGATTGCAGATATGGTGGAGACTATTGCTCCGGTGCGCCCGGATAAGTGTCCTCCCATTATCCCGGACAGCGATAAGACCCTGACAGACATTTGTTATAATAAAGCCCATGAAATGTATGGACCCGATTTGCCGGAAATTGTAGAAAAGAGACTGGAAAAAGAACTGCATTCCATTATTACCAATGGATTTGCCGTAATGTATATCATTGCCCAGAAACTTGTGTGGAAGTCTGTGGAGGACGGATATCTGGTTGGTTCCCGTGGTTCCGTAGGTTCTTCCTTTGTGGCAACTATGGCGGGAATCACGGAGGTAAACCCTTTAAGTCCCCACTATTACTGCAAAAAGTGCCATTACAGTGATTTTGAGTCCGAGGACGTAAAGGCTTATGCAGGAAGAGCCGGAATTGATATGCCGGACAAAAACTGCCCGGTTTGCGGGGAAAAACTGGTAAAAGACGGTTTTGACATTCCCTTTGAAACTTTCCTTGGATTTAAGGGTGATAAGGAGCCGGATATCGACTTAAACTTTTCCGGTGAGTATCAGTCCAAAGCCCATAAATACACAGAGGTTATTTTTGGTGCGGGGCAGACTTTCCGTGCGGGAACTATCGGTACTTTGGCTGATAAAACTGCTTTTGGTTATGTGAAAAATTACTTTGAAGAGCGTGGTGTGCATAAGCGTACCTGCGAGGTGGAGCGAATTGCCCTGGGATGTACCGGTATCCGCCGAAGTACGGGACAGCACCCCGGCGGTATTGTAGTTTTGCCTGTGGGACAGGATATTAACTCTTTTACCCCGGTGCAGCATCCGGCTAACGATATGACTACGGATACCATTACCACCCATTTCGATTATCACTCCATTGACCATAACCTGCTGAAACTTGATATACTGGGGCACGATGATCCTACCATGATTCGTATGCTTCAGGATTTGACGGGGCTTGACCCGGTGGAGATTCCTCTGGATGACCCCAAGGTAATGAGCCTGTTCCAGAGTACGGAAGCGCTGGGTATCCGTCCGGAGCAGATTAGCGGTTGCCCCAGAGGTTCCCTTGGAATTCCGGAATTTGGTACGGATTTCGTTATTCAGATGCTTGTGGATACCAATCCCCAGACGTTCTCTGATTTGGTACGTATTTCCGGTTTGTCTCACGGTACTGACGTGTGGCTTGGAAATGCCCAGACCCTTATCGAAGAAAAAAAGGCAACCATTTCCACGGCTATTTGTACCCGTGACGATATTATGACCTATCTGATTAACATGGGAGTGGAGAGTAGTCTGGCCTTTACTATTATGGAGAGTGTTCGTAAAGGAAAAGGCTTGAAGGATGACTGGATTGTAGCCATGAAAGAAAATAATGTGCCGGATTGGTACATTTGGTCCTGCAAAAAAATCCAGTACATGTTTCCTAAGGCCCACGCGGCGGCTTACGTTATGATGGCATGGCGTATAGCTTACTGTAAAGTTTATTATCCGCTTGCTTATTATGCAGCGTATTTCAGTATCCGTGCGAAGGCGTTTTCCTATGAACTGATGTGCCTTGGGCAGCAGCACTTGGAAAACATTATGGCGGATTACAAAAAACGTTCCGATACTTTGTCCAACAAGGAAAAAGACTCATATGGTGATATGAAGATTGTGCAGGAAATGTATGCAAGGGGATTTGATTTTATGCCCATTGACATTTTCCGTGCCCACTCCAGAAACTTCCAGATTATTGATGGTAAACTGATGCCTTCCTTAAGCAGTATTGACGGCTTGGGAGAGCGGGCGGCAGATCAGATTGTAGAGGCAGCTAAAGACGGTCCTTTCCTTTCCAAAGATGATTTCCGCGAAAGGACGAAAGTGTCAAAGACCATTGTCGACCTCATGGGAGATTTGGGTCTTCTGGGTAATATTCCGGAGTCCAATCAGATTAGTCTGTTTGATTTTGTGTAAAATTTATTTGATTTTCTAAAAAGAAGCGGCACATGATTTCTTTGGATTTCATGTGCCGCAGTTAAGAGAAGGATTATGTTCTTCAGAGATAAAAGCGGCTCTAAATAATTGTTGAAAAAAATAAAAAATTAAAACAATTCAAAAAAAGTACTTGCTTTTTTCTTGGGATTATAGTAGACTAAGCAAGTGTCATGAATACATGACTTATGGCTCGTTGGTCAAGCGGTCAAGACGCCGCCCTCTCACGGCGGAAACAGGGGTTCGATTCCCCTACGAGCTGTTGACTATTTTAAATGAATAGCCCAACCCTGGAAAGTATTGAAAATTCGTGGTTTTCAATGCTTTTTTGTTTTATGGGAAAACATTGGATGTAGATTTGTTCAATCGAGTAAAAGTTGATACCGGTGATTTTTTGTTTTCAAACCCGGAAGGAATTTCGTTTCCCACTTGTAATTATTGGTAGAATATTGTAAAATTTATATACATAAATTATCTTTTCAGGAGGTTCACTATGGGTAAATTTGTAATTCGTAAAACAAACACAGGTGTAAAATTTGATTTGAAAGCAGGCAACGGTCAGGTTATTGCTACTTCCGAAGTTTATAATTCCAACGCAGCATGCGAAAACGGTATTGAAAGCGTAAAGAAAAATGCTCCTGTAGCAGCAGTTGAAAATCAGACTGTAGAAGGTTATGCTACCGAGAAAAATCCTAAGTTTGAAATTTATAAGGATAATGCAGGTGAGTTCAGATTCAGACTGAAAGCAACTAACGGTCAGGTTATCGCAGTGAGCGAAGGATATACCACACTTGCAAACTGTGAAAACGGTGTAGAATCTGTAAAGAAAAATGCACCTGATGCAGATGTAGTAGAAGAATAAAATAAGCGTAAGATAAGCGGGAGGATGAAACGTCTTCCCGTTTTTATTTGTGAAAAGACATATTTTATGGTTTAATAAAACAGTATGGAGGGAAATATGTCTAAGAAACTACAGAGAAAACTTGGCAGAAAAATTGAAAGAAATAACCAGAGGCAGGAGCGCATGGCCACATGGCGGAAAAATAAGCGGCGCACCCAATTGCTAAATGAGAGACTTAGGAGAATTATCTCCTATCTTAGTTTTATCATTGTTGCCGGGATTTTGACTTTAATGTCCCATTTTAACATTATAAATCGCTACAATGAAATGAAACCCTTCAAAGAAGATGGGGTGGAAGTGAGTGCTAAATTGTTGGCAAACGAGAATTATGAGAAAAAACGGCACGGAAAATATGACAATTATTGGCTGGGAGGGCAGGCAGATTTAACGGTAGCCTATGAACTGGATGGAAAAGAGATAATAAGGACCTATGAAAATGTATATTTGGCAGGTTCGGAAGGAAGCATGGACAAGTATACCCACATTCGGCTGTATGTAAAAAAAGATGGTTCGGATATTCAGACTAAAATAACCGTGGATTACATTTTGGAGAGGATGGAAACGGTAATTTACTGGGATTTTATCTTTTTGGGCATTTATGTTGTCTGGGTGCTGTTGTTAGAAATATTTTTATTTGGGAACAAATTGGAACACGAAAAGTAAGCGGAGGAGTAAAAATGGCAATTAAGGCAGTGCTATTTGATTTGGACGGAACCTTGCTTCCGATGGATTATGACAAATTTATGCACTTGTATTTCAAACTGCTTGGAACAAAACTGGCGACCTTGGGCTATGCGCCGGAAACTGTGAAGGACAGTGTGTGGAAGGGCGTGGGTGCCATGGTAAAAAATGACGGCAGTTGCCAAAATGAAGAGGCTTTTTGGAATACTTTTGCATCTATTTATGGTGAGCATGTGCACAAGGATAAAGGGGAACTGGAAATTTTTTACCAAACAGAATTTTCCAAGGTGCAGGAGGCCTGCGGATTTCATCCCGGCGCAAAGGAAGTAGTGGAAACGGTAAAACAAAAAGGACTTATGGCGGTGCTTGCCACAAATCCTCTGTTCCCGGCGGTGGCTACCAAGGCCCGCATGGGATGGGCAGGGCTTTCCCCGGAAGATTTTGTGTACTACACCACCTACGAAAATTCTTCTTATTGCAAGCCCAATCTGAAATATTATGAAATGATTTTGGAAGAAATTGGAGTAAAGCCCCAGGAGTGCCTCATGGTGGGCAATGATGTGCAGGAGGATATGATTGCAGAAAAACTTGGCATGGAAGTATTTTTACTTACGGATTGCCTCATAAACAGCAAGCAGCAGGACATTTCCGGTTATCCTAAGGGGGGATTTGCGGAACTTTTGGAATATATCCGCGGGCTTTAATTTCGGATAAAGTGAAAAACTCAAGCAGTGATGGGGTTTCAGCGCTTCTTGTAATGGATTATTGCGTATGCGTAAAAAAATTTCTTGCCATGCCGGATTTTTTGGTGTATAGTGTTTCACGATTGCTACGGATAGATAAATCCGAGTATTATATATAGAAGAAACGCATAAAATATTTTTTTGTAAAGCTTAGGCTTTAACGAATAAGGGACAGAACAGGGGATTATTATGGCAAAATACTTAGTAATCGTGGAATCACCGGCAAAAGTGAAAACAATAAAGAAGTTTTTGGGGGCTAATTATGAGGTTATGGCCAGCAACGGGCATGTAAGGGATTTGCCTGTAAGTTCGCTGGGTATTGATGTGGAAAATGATTTTGAACCGAAATATATTACCATCAGAGGAAAGGGCGATATTCTTTCTGCACTCAGAAAAGAAGTGAAGAAAGCGGAAAAAATTTATCTGGCAACGGACCCTGACCGAGAAGGAGAGGCAATTTCATGGCATTTGTTCATTGCACTTAAACTGGAGGGCAAGAAAGTATATCGTATTGCTTTTAATGAAATTACCAAAAATGCAGTAAAAGAATCTTTGAAAAATGCCAGAGAAATCAACATGGATTTGGTGAATGCCCAGCAGGCAAGACGATGCCTGGACAGAATGGTGGGATATGGTATTTCCCCGCTTCTTTGGACAAAGATTAAAAGAGGCTTAAGTGCGGGCCGTGTGCAGTCCGTGGCGCTGCGCATTATTTGTGACAGGGAAGATGAAATAAATGCATTCATTCCCGAAGAATACTGGTCATTGGATGCAGTGTTTGGCGTGAAAGGGGAAAAAAAGCCCCTGGTTGCCAAGTATTACGGTACCGCTGACGGCAAGCAGGAACTGACTTCCAAAGAGCAGGTTGATGAAATTATGTCCGCACTGAAAGGTGCAGATTTTAATATTGCAGAAGTAAAAAAAGGCGAACGTAGTAAAAAAGCGCCTCTTCCCTTTACGACCTCTACTTTGCAGCAGGAGGCAAGTAAGGTTTTGAATTACTCCACCCAAAAGACTATGCGCCTTGCGCAGCAGCTTTATGAAGGTGTGGATATAAAGGGATACGGAACCATCGGTCTTATCACCTATCTGCGTACGGACTCCACCCGTGTATCTGCGGAAGCGGAGACAATGGCAGAAGAATATATCAGTGGTACATTCGGCAGCGAGTATGCGGCTGGACAGGGAAATGAAAAGAAAAATGAGCAGAAGATTCAGGATGCCCACGAAGCAATCCGTCCTACCCAGATTTCCTTGACACCGGTGGAACTGAAAGACCAGTTGCCCAGAGATTTGTTCAGATTGTACCAACTTATCTGGAAACGGTTTGTGGCAAGCCGTATGACTGCGGCAAAATACGAGACCACATCCGTAAAAATCCATGGCGGCGGTCATGTGTTCAGCGTGGCGGCTTCCAAGGTTGTTTTTGACGGATTCATGAGTGTTTATTCCAGAGAAGAGGATAAAGACGAGGAAGAGGGCAATGTACTGTCCAATGAACTTGGCAAAGACAGTAAGCTTTCTTTGGAAAACTTTGATCCTAAGCAGCATTTTACGCAGCCTCCGGCACATTACACAGAGGCATCACTGGTGCGCGCTTTGGAAGAACTGGGAATCGGACGTCCCAGTACTTATGCGCCTACCATTACAACCATTCTGGCAAGACGCTATATTGTCAAAGAAAATAAAAATATTTATGTGACAGAACTGGGCGAAGTGGTAAATAATATGATGAAAGAAGCCTTCCCTAGCATTGTGGATGTGAATTTTACGGCAACAATGGAAGCCCTTTTAGACGGAGTGGAAGAGGGAACGGTTGGCTGGAAAAATATCATTGCAAATTTCTATCCTGATTTGGATGAAGCAGTGAAAAGAGCGCAGAAAGAACTGTCTGAGGTGGAAATTGCAGACGAAGTTTCCGAAGAGATTTGTGAAGTCTGCGGACGGAATATGGTGGTAAAATATGGTCCTCACGGTAAGTTTTTGGCTTGCCCCGGCTTCCCGGATTGCCGCAATACCAAGCCCTATTTTGAAAAAATCGGCGTAGCATGTCCCAAGTGCGGCAAAGATATTGTGGTGAAAAAAACGAAAAAAGGAAGAAGATACTTTGGATGTATCGGAAATCCCGACTGCGACTTTATGGTATGGCAAAAGCCGGTGGATGAAAAATGTCCTACCTGTGGCTCTGTGTTATTGGAAAAAGGTAACAAATTAGTCTGTGCAGACGAGTCTTGTAATTTCATGTGTGACAAAATTGAAGTTAAAAAAGAAAATTGACAGAAAATTTTGAAAATTTCATTGAAAAGTTTTTAGATTTATGCTAATATGAGTTTAAGTAATTCCCTTGTGGAAATATTGGCACATGAAAATAGGGTTCTGTAAAAGTTATGGAGGGAACAAAGGATGAGTAGTGTACAGTTGCTGGATAAGACAAGAAAGATTCTCAAATTGCTTCATAATAACAATTCCAGTAAAGTGGTCTTTAATGATATTTGCAAGGTGATGCGCGAAATCTTAAATTCCAACATTTTGGTTATCAGCCGCAAAGGTAAAGTGTTAGGCGTAGGAAAATCTGAAGGTGTGGAGCCGTTGAATGAGTTGATTGATGAAAATATCGGCGGTTTCATTGATGCAATGTTAAATGAGAGATTGCTCGGCGTGCTTTCCACAAAGGAAAACGTGAATTTGGCAACTCTTGGTTTTGGCGGCGACAATGTGAGAAAATTTCAGGCAATTATTACGCCCATTGAGATTGCGGGAGAGCGCCTCGGTACATTGTTTATCTATAAGTGCGATTGCCCTTATGATATTGATGATATCATTTTGTGCGAGTACGGTTCTACTGTAGTAGGGCTGGAAATGCTTCGTGCGGTAAATGAAGAGAGTGCGGAGGAAAGCCGCAAACTGGCGGTGGTAAAATCGGCCATCAGCACATTGTCTTTCTCCGAGATGGAAGCTATTACCCATATCTTTGATGAATTAAACGGTATGGAAGGAATTTTGGTTGCCAGCAAAATTGCTGACCGCGTAGGAATCACCAGAAGCGTGATTGTAAATGCTCTTCGCAAGTTTGAAAGTGCCGGTGTTATCGAATCCCGCTCATCAGGTATGAAGGGAACATATATCAAAGTTTTGAACGATGTGGTGTTCGATGAAATCGAAGAATTGAAAAAACAAAGCGGTAGAAATTAGAGTTTTTAGAAAATTAAAGAAATAAAGGATTAGTGTATGTTAAAAGGATTTATGGATATTTTCATAAGTCCTTTTTTTGACAAAAAGACTTGTCTTTTTTGTTAAATAACTTATAATGGAATAAGGTAGGTGTATTCTGCCTGCTTGTGAAAATGAAGGGAGACAAAATGATTAGTTCAAGCGCATTTGATTATATTAATGTTTTAGATAAAGCGGCAGATGCTTCATGGAAACGTAATGAGGCAATTGCAAATAACATTGCCAATGCAACGACTCCGAATTATAAACGGCAGGATGTGGCTTTTGAATCCGAACTGCGTAAAGCATTGGGTTCGGCGTCTTCGGCGGACAATATGGATTCAAGGGTGAAAAATGTGGATTTGTCCAAATTGCATGGCGAGACTTATACAGATAATGCAGATTTGTCTTATCGTCTTGATGGAAACAACGTGGACATTGAAAACGAAAACGTAATGTTGGTGGAAAACCAGATTAAATATCAGGGGCTGATGTCCAGCATTACACAGGAATTTGCAAACTTGAAAATGGTAATGAAGTAGGGGGTAAGATATGTTTACATCTTTTAATATTAATGCTTCCGGTATGACGGCACAGAGATATCGTATGGATATTATTTCCGAAAACGTAGCAAATGCGAATACAACCAGAACGGAGGACGGAACTCCTTACCGCAGAAAAGTTGTAACTTTTGAGGAAAAGGGTGCAGGTGTCGGAAGTAATTCTTTTAGCAGCATTTTTAATGAGCGCCGCACCAATTATGTAGGTAATGGTGTGAAGGTTACTTCTGTGAAGGAAGATACATGGACGGAGATGAATATGGTTTATGATCCGTCTCATCCTGATGCGGACGAAAACGGTTATGTGACATATCCCAATGTTAATATCGTAACGGAAATGACAAACTTAATTGATGCAAGCAGGGCTTATGAAGCCAATGCAACGGCGTTTACTGCCAGCAAATCCATGGCTATGAAAGGCTTGGAAATTACCCAGCAGTAATTAAGGGGAACCCCGAAAGAAGACTTATAAGTTAAAGACGAAAGGAAAACGGGTATGGATTTATCAGCTATCAGTGGAATTACATCCCTTGGAAATAATACAAATATAAATTCGGTAACAGATTTGACAAAGACAGGGCTGCTGTCGGATGGTTTGATTTCTGAGAAGGCCAAAACAGAAGGCACCATGTTTGATTCTTTTTTGGATTCAGCCATCAACAATATTCAGACTACTAATGCGTATTTGTCTGATTATGAGAATGAAGAAATTAAATGGGCTTTGGGCGAGACGGAAAATACTCATGATTTGACCATCGCTTTGCAGAAAGCCTCTACAGCATTGCAGTATACGGTTGCAATCAGAGATAAAGTATTGGAAGCATATCAGACCATTATGAATATGCAGATTTAATGAGGAACGGATGAATCGAGGAGAGGAAACATGCAGGAAAAAGCACAAGAACTGATTCAAAAGGTTCTGGAATGGTGGAATAAGTTTACATCCAAGCAAAAAACAATCATTGTGGTAATTGCGGCTGCAGTGGTGTTTACTTTTGCTATTTTGATATATGTATTTTCAAAACCCCAATATACCGTGTGGAGAACTTGCGAAAACACAACGGAAGCCGCGGAAATCCAGGCGATTCTGGATGATGCGGAGATTACATATGAAATATCTGAAAATGCACTGGTTATCAGTGTCTTAAACAGTCAGGTGTCACAGGCGCATTTGGCGGTTGCATCGGCCGGTTATGTGCCGGATGCGTGGACTATTGACGATGTTACCAGCGGTGGTTTTTCTACCACGGAGGCAGACAAACAGCGCAGATATGAAGTGTTTATGGAAGGACAGCTTGAGAAAGCCATTGAAACCCAGAACGCAGTGCGTAAAGCGGAAGTTTTGCTGGATATTCCTGACCAGTCGGGAACGCTGATTGCCAGCGCAGAAGAAATTTCTGCATCCGTTACTTTGACTTTGCAGGATAAAATGACCACAGACCAGGCAGCAAATATTGCAAAGGCAATTGCTACCAGTTTGGGAACAGGTATTGAAAATATTACCATTGTAGACACGGATGCCAATTTGTTATACTCCGGTGAGGAAGATTATTCCGTATCCGGTGTGGCAAGTTCCATGCTTCAACTTAAAGACCAGGCAGAAGCACTGCTTGCTACCGACGTCAGAAAAGTGCTGATTGGAACCAAACAGTACGATTTAGTGGAAGTGGCAAGTAGTCTGGAAGTTGACTTTTCCAGTTACGAAGAGGCGGTTCACGAATATTCCGTACCTGAGGGCAAGGATCAGGGATATTATTCCCATTCCTACGAGTACGAATCGGAAAATTCCGGCGCCAGCGGTGGCGTTCCCGGAACAGATTCCAATGATGAAAACGGTTATTTGTGGCAGACCGGAGAAAACAGCGAATCGACGGTGTCTGAGAGAGAACATGATTATCTCGTAAATGAGATGATGAGAAATACCATTACCTCTCCCGGTGTTATTAAATATGAGAAATCTTCCATGTCTATTTCTGCAATCAGTTATCGTGTGATTAAGGAAGAGGACGTGAAGAGACAGGGGCTTTTGGCAGGACTTTCCTGGGAAGAATATAAGTTGGCAAACAATAAAATTGTGAAACTTGAAGTAGACCAGGAAATGTACAATGCAGTGGCAAATGCCACAAGAATTCCTGTGGAAAGCATTACTATTTTGGCATATGAGGAACCTTTGTTTGTAGATGAGGAAGGCTTGTCCGTAAACTCTACAGATGTTCTTTCCATTGTTTTGATTATCATTATTTTGGCACTGCTGGCAGTAGTTGTACTGAGAAGTATGGCAGGAAGAAAGGAAGTATCCGAGGAAGAGGAACTTTCTGTGGAAACTCTGCTCCAGTCTGCACCTGAACCTGAAATTGAAGATATTGAATTGGAAGCAAAATCTGAGACCAGAAAGATGATTGAGAAATTCGTGGATGAGAATCCGGAAGCCGCTGCAAATCTGCTTAGAAACTGGTTGAATGAAGATTGGGGGTAATCTGCGTTTATGAGAAGTTTTGATAACGGAATAAGCGGATTACAGAAAGCCGCAGTGTTACTTATTTCACTGGGACCGGAAAGATCCGCGGGAATATTTAAACATTTAAAAGAAGAAGAAATCGAGGAACTGACTCTTGAAATTGCTAATACCAGAAGTGTAACACCGCAACTTAAAGAGGAAGTTATCAACGAGTTTTATGAAGTGTGTCTGGCACAGCAGTATATTGCCGAAGGCGGTATTACATATGCAAAAGAACTTTTGGAGAATGCACTTGGTTCGGAGAAAGCTATCGAAGTTATCAGCAAACTGACAGCTTCCTTGCAGGTAAAACCTTTCGAGTTTATCAAGAAAGTGGATGCTACCCAGCTTTTGAACTTTATTCAGGACGAACATCCCCAGACTATTGCCCTTATTTTGTCTTATATGTCTTCCGGACAGGCTGCGGTTATTATCGCATCCCTGCCTCCTGACAGACAGGCGGATGTCGCAAGACGTATTGCGGTTATGGACAGAACCAGCCCGGATGTTATCAAAGAGGTGGAAAAAGTGTTGGAATCCAAGTTTGCATCCCTGGTAAATCAGGATTACACCATTATTGGTGGTGTGGATGCTGTTGTAGAAATCCTGAATACAGTAGACCGTGGTACAGAAAAACATATCATGGAAACTTTGGAAATCGAAGAGCCGGAATTGGCAGACGAAATCCGCAAAAAGATGTTCGTATTCGAAGATATCCTGCTTTTGGACGACAGAGCTATCCAGCGTGTGCTGCGTGATGTTGACAATAACGACCTTGCAGTTGCCCTTAAGAGTACAAACGAACAGGTTCAGACTGCGGTATTCAACAACATGTCCAAGCGTCTGGCTGTCATGATAAAAGAAGATATGGAATTTATGGGTCCTGTCCGTATGAAGGACGTAGAAGAAGCACAGCAGAAGATTGTAAATATTATCAGAAAACTGGAAGATGCAGGAGAAATCGTTATTTCCAGAGGCGGAGGTGACGAGATCGTTGTCTAGTAATTTGCTGAAACATCATTTCACCTATGTCAAGGATGATGACAAGCGTGTGATTGATACAAACGATTTGCTGGCCAAGAGAATAGAGGAACTGCGAAAGCAGGAGATGGTTGCTGCAGCAAAAGAGCAGGGGACATCGGAAGACGGATTTACCAGTGGCTTAAGTGCGGAGCATTTGGGTGTTTTGCTGGCAGATGAAGAGGATTTGCAGAATTTGCAGGAAGAAGCGGCAGAGCCGGCTGTGCCGCTTCCTACACCGGAAGAACTGATGCAGAATGCACTGGCTGAAATTGAACAGATGAAGCAGGAGGCAGCCGCGCAGTTGGAGGCAGAGCGCCGCAAAGTCTTGGAAGAAGCAAAAAATGCCGGATTTGCGGAAGGCGTGGAAAATGCACAAAGGCAGTACCGCGAAAAGGAAGCGGCTTTAGAAAAAAGAGCTGCGCAGTTGGAGCAGGACTATCAGAAACTGGTTGCCGAACTGGAACCGGAGTTTATTGATACGCTGACAGGCATTTATGAACATATTTTCCGTGTGGATTTGGGAAAATACCGGGAAGTACTTATACACTTAATCAGTTCTGCCATCCGTAAGGCAGAGGGCTGCAAGGAATTTGTGGTACGGGTATCCGGGGAGGATTACCCCTATGTCAGCATGCAGAAAAAACAACTTCAAAGCGCCGTGAATCTGCCCGGAAGTGTTGTGGAAGTTGTGGAAGATTTAAATCTTGGACGTAACGAATGTATGATAGAAACAGGCACAGGCATTTTTGACTGCAGTCTGGGAACAGAGTTAGAAGAACTATCGGGTAAACTGAAATTGTTATCTTATGAAAGGCCGGAATGAACTTCCGGGTGAAGTAGATTGGACACACTGAAGATAGATTTTTCAAAGTACAATAAAATAAAAGAACAGAATTATTTTAGAAAATTGGGAAAAGTGGTAAACGTTGTGGGTCTTACAATGGAATCCGCAGGACCGGATGCAAAACTCGGAGATTTGTGCCGGATTTTTCCCGATGACGAAAATGCAAAACCTATTATGGCTGAAGTGGTGGGATTTAAGGACAGCAAAACCCTGCTGATGCCGTATGAATCTGTTGATGGGATTGGTTCGGGGTGCAAGGTGCTGGGCACCGGCAGCCCGCTTTTCGTAGAAGTGAGTGAGTCGCTGCTGGGTTGCACCTTGGATGGTCTGGGCAGACCTTCGGATGGACGCAGTATTACAAAGGGAAAGGCTTACTCTGTTGAGGCAAAGCCCCCTGACCCTATGAGCAGAGCTATTATTGACGAGATTTTGACACTGGGCGTTAAAGCGGTAGACGGACTTATTACTGTAGGAAAAGGACAACGTATCGGTATTTTTGCGGGTTCCGGTGTAGGTAAATCCACACTGATGGGTATGTTTGCAAGAAATACCAAAGCAGATGTCAATGTAATAGCACTTATCGGCGAACGTGGAAGAGAAGTTCGCGAATTTATAGAAAGAGACTTGGGCGAGGAAGGTATGAAGCGTTCCATTGTTGTGGTTGCCACTTCCGACAGACCGGCTCTTGAGAGAAAAAAAGCAGCGCAGACCGCCACGGCCATTGCGGAATATTTCCGGGATCAAGGGAAAGATGTATTGCTCATGATGGACTCTCTGACCAGATTCAGTATGGCACAAAGAGAGATAGGGCTGGCCAGCGGAGAACCTCCCGTAACCAGAGGGTATCCCCCCAGTGTATACTCGGAGATGCCCAAACTTTTGGAGAGAGCGGGGCGCGCAGCGGGTGGTTCCATTACCGGTTTGTATACAGTACTTGTAGATGGTGATGATTTCAATGAACCTATTACCGATACTGCCAGAAGTATTTTGGACGGACATATTATGCTTAGCCGTAAATTGGGGCATAAAAACCATTATCCGGCCATAGATATACTGCAAAGCATCTCCAGATGTATGAGTCAGATTGTGGATAAAGACCACAAGAAATTGGCAGGACAACTGCGAAATGTTCTGGCTACTTACAATGAAGCCGAGGACTTGATTAATATCGGCGCCTACAAAGCGGGCAGCAATCCGAATATTGATTATGCCATCGCAAAAATCAATGCGGTAAATGCGTTTCTTTGCCAGGATGTGGATGAAAAATACGACTATAATCAGGCATTGCAAATGTTAAAGGAATTGTTTGAGGAATAAAAAGCATGGCCAAGTTTCGCTATAGAATGCAGAGCATTTTGGATATCAAACTGAAAATGGAAACTCAGGCAAAGCAGGAGTTTGCCATGACCAAACTGGCGCTGGACGAGGAAGAGCAGAAATTAGAGGCTTTGTATCTCAGAAAAAGGGAATACGAAGCACAGGCTGCAAAACTGTTGCAGGGCGGTTTGTGTGTGCAGGATATCCGGGACAATAAAACGGCACTTTTGCGGATGGATGAATATATCAAGGAACAAAAGGTGCGCGTACAGATTGCTCAGGCTGCGGTGGAACGTGCAAGACAAAAACTGCAGCAGGTAATGCAGGAGAGAAAAACCCAGGAAACTTTGCGGGAAAAGGCTTTTGAAGAGTTTATGCAGGAAGAAAACCGCAAAGAAAGTAAAGAAATAGATGAATTGACCAGTTATACTTACGGACAGAAAGCAGGTGAAGCATAATGGCTAGAGAGACAGAACTGCAATCAGCGGATAGAAAAAAATTACAGGATGAGCGCAAAAAATTAAAACAGGAAGAAAAACGTCAGAAAAAAGAAGTGAAAAAGCGTGCGAGGGAAATTGCGGCCCAGGAGGCTTCTTTGGATGACGAAGAATCCAACGGAGTGTTTACTTTTTTTGCTACCGTGGCGATTGTTGTGGTTTGGCTTGGAATCATCTGTATTATCATCAAATTGGATGTGGGTGGTTTTGGTTCCGGTGTGCTGCGTCCTATTTTGAAAGATGTCCCTGTGATTAATCTTATTTTGCCCGGCGAAAAAGTGCCTGTGGCAGACGAGGATGCCATAAATAATCCGGAAGGCTACACTTTGGCAGAAGCGCTGGCTACCATTGACCAGTTAAAAGCAGAATTGGAGCAGGCGAAAAGCGGAACCCTCAGCAAAGAGGAAGAAATTGCGCAGCTTCGGGCGGAAATCGTAAGATTGCAGGCTTTTGAAAGCAAGCAAATTGAGTTCCAGAGAATTCAGACGGAGTTTTATGAAGAGGTAATTTACGCAGAAAACGGTCCCGGGGAAGATGCGTACCGGAAGTATTATGAAGAAATGGACCCTGCTACCGCAGAGTATTTATACAAACAGGTTGTGACCCAGTTGGAAGAAAGCAAGGAAATACAGGATTATGCCAATGCCTATTCTTCCATGAAACCGAAACAGGCGGCAGGAATTTTTGAAGCCATGACAGACAATCTGGATTTGGTGGCCCGGATTCTCAGCGTTATGAATGCGGAAGAAAGAGGTGCCATTCTGGGTGTTATGGACCCGGAAGTTGCAGGAAAATTAACTAAAATTATGGATCCGGAGTCTTAAGAAAACGGGCAGGCTTGCCGATATATAAGTTAATCATAAGGTCCGTATAGGATTTTTGTGATAAATGTTCTTTTAAAAGAACGGGAACCTTGACAACTACAGAGAGGAGAAATGTGAATGACTAGCACACCTGTAAGCAATGATGTCAGCGGCGTTATGCTGAATATGGCATCACAAACTGTTCAAAAAGACAGAACAGAAAACAATTTCTCAGATGTGTTGCAGAAGCAGTCACAGCCCCAAAAGCAGGAAGAGGTAAAACCGGAGAAAAGCCAAGCGACTTCCCCTACCAAGGTAGAGAAATCTGCGGAAGGTAAAATCAAGGAAGAAGCAAGTGTGAAAACGGAGAAACCCCGGACGGAAACTTTGGAGGAAACTCAGGAAAAGGTAGTGGAAAATGCAGAAGAATTGGTAGGACAATTACTTGTGCAGATTGCCGAAGAACTTGGAATGAGCATGGAAGAAGTGGAAAATCTTTTGGGAGAAATGGGCATGCAACCCACAGATTTGCTGAGCAGTGAGAATCTGATGCAGTTTTTGGTGACCGCAGGAGGAGAAAGCGATAGTTTATCCCTGTTGACCAATGAAAAACTGTATGAGACATTCCAAAACCTGAACCGCACTTTGGAAGAAGGTTTGGAAGAAATCCAGAAACTGACCGGCATGGACAGAGAAGAGATTGTAAAAATGGTTGAGCAGACAACTGATGATGCAATCCTACTTCCCAATGTGGAACTGAATGCAACAGATGAAGAGGATACCACGGGAAAAGAAACCGTGAAAACAACTGTTAAGCCGGAGACAGACAAAGAATTTACCGGCACACAGGAAAAAATCACAGTCGTAGCAGAAAAAGGACAAAGTGAGAACGCCAAAGGCGGGGAAACAAACTTGATGAACAACGGTCACAATGCTTTTGCACAGAATCTGATGAATCAACAGATGGTTGCAAATCTTGAAAACGTAATTCCTACAGAAAGTTATTTCTCGGCGGATACAGAAATGATTATGAACCAGATTATGGATTTCATGAAAGTGAATGTAGGCGATGGCCTGACACAACTGGAGATGCAGTTGCATCCTGAAAGTCTCGGCACCTTGCAAATCCATCTTGCTTCAAAAGACGGCGTGATTACAGCACAGTTTACAACAGAAAATGAAGTTGTGAAAGAGGTGCTTGAAAACCAGATGGTTCAACTGAAAGAGACCTTTAAAGAACAGGGAATTAAAGTTGAGGCTATTGAAGTTTCCGTACAGACAAACAGGTTTGACAGAAATCTTGAGCAGGGCAGACAAAACCAGCCCGGTGAAAGCAATGATGCAAAACCTCAGACAAAAGTCAGAAGATTAAACTTAAAAGATCTGGAAGACCTTGAAACAGTAGAACTGGAAGAGGAAGAGCGTCTGGCGGCGGAAATGATGGTTGAAAACGGAAGTACAGTAGATTATACAGCCTGATATGCAGGCGGAAAGGAGGAGACATGGCGTTAATTCAACAAGTTGTAGACGGACAATTTGTGGAAAGTTCATCACAGGCATCCCTTGCGGCATCTTCCGCTTCCGGCAGTAACGGAATGGATAAAGAAGCATTTTTGCAGCTTCTGGTTGCACAGATGAAATATCAGGATCCTTTGCAGCCTACTTCCAATACAGAGTATATTTCCCAGTATGCACAGTTTTCACAGGTAGAATCATTGCAGAATATGAGTGCCAGCATGGATTTACAGAGAGCATCGGCAATGGTTGGTCAGGAAGTATATGTCCAGACTACCGGTAAAAACGGTGAAGATACTTTGATACAGGGTAAAGTAGAGTATGTGGTATTTGAAAACGGAAAACCTTATCTGGCAATCAATGAATCTTTATATTCACTGGATGATTTGTATACCATTTCCGATAAAGATTATCTGGCGGCTTATGATAAGGGAACAGAGTGGGTAACCAAGTTAAACAAACTTCCCAGCGTACATAACATCGGTATTGTTTCTGACGGAGACACCATTGATGAACTGAAAGCAACTTACGATAGCATGAATGATTACGAAAAAACATTTATTGCTTCTGAAAAAGTAACGGCTTTGAACGAGTATGTAGCAAAATTGGATGAACTTAGAAAGTTAGCCAAGGAGAATGCGGAGAATAACGCAGAGGAAAACGGAAACCCGGGCGACACGGATGGAGCAGGTGAGGAAAATGAGAGTTAATAACGGAAATTTTCTCTCCATAGAACAACTTCAGGACCAATACTTAAACCAAACCAATGCAAGCAGAAAAGTAGAAAGTGCGCAGATATCTTTCAGGGATGTTTTGGAGGCAAAGACAGTTTCGGAAGGCACTTTGCAGGCCGGAAGCCTTAAATTTTCCAAACATGCGGTAAACAGATTGGCGGACAGACAGATTACTCTTTCGGCAAGTCAGATGGAGCGCTTGAGTAACGGGGCGAAGAAAGCGGGAGAGAAGGGAATTCAGGATTCCCTGGTTTTAATGGATCAGTTGGCATTTATAGTGAATGTACCCAATTCTACGGTAATCACGGCCATGGACCAGACAGAAACCTATGAAAATGTATTTACCAACATTGACGGGGCAGTAATTATTTAGCCGGACCTTTTAAGGAGGCTTACATTTCCTGACTGACAGAGGGAAATAAATCCGACATGTTGGACCTAAAACAGGAGGTCATTAATTATGATGAGATCACTTTTTTCTGGTGTATCAGGTTTAAAAACACACCAGACCAGAATGGACGTTATCGGTAACAATATCGCAAACGTTAACACAACAGCTTACAAATCCAGTTCCATGGTATTTAGCGAACTGATGAGC
Source organism: Lachnospiraceae bacterium (assembly GCA_017468395.1). Lineage (GTDB taxonomy): Bacteria > Bacillota > Clostridia > Lachnospirales > Lachnospiraceae > Acetatifactor. The sequence continues at coordinate 79,360 of JAFUIR010000016.1, forward strand.
CAGACAACACAGAGCGCATCAGGTCCCAATGCTACCACAGGAACAGGTGGTACTAACGCAAGACAGATTGGTCTTGGTGTTAAAACAGGTGCCATTAATACAAATATTTCAACCCAGGGTGCAGCGCAGTCTACAGGAAATCCCTTTGATATCATGATTAACGGTGATTCTTTCTTTGTAGTGAGCAATGGTAGCGAAAATTTCTTTACAAGAGATGGTTCTTTCTATGTGGACGGAGCAGGTAACCTTGCTATGACCAGCACCGGTTTCAACGTTATGGGATGGCAGGTGGATGAAGAAACTATGGCTATCAAACAGGATACCGTTTCCGCACTTCGCATTATGAATGCGGCAAATATGACATATCCCCCCGAGGCAACTTCCAAGGCGTATGTTTCCGGTATCATTGATATGAACAATACAGATGTTACCAGCACTTCCGGTAAAGCAGTTAACTTAAACTTCTATGATGCACTGGGTTATTCTTATACTGCAAGACTGGTGTTCAGACAGTCTACAGAAACAAACCGTTACAGTGTGGAAGTAGAGAGAATTTTGGATTCCACCGGCGAAGAACTGGATATTTCAGGGGTATATCTCGGAAATGAAGGCGCTACACAGGAAACAGAGCGTGCAGTTGCACTTGATACCAGTACCTATGAATGGAATGGTACCAAACTTATGACCAGAAGCACTCCTCAGACTGAAGTTGTGAATTTGGAAACAATTTTCGATACCAGCGGAAATGTCATTCAGGGCACTACCGATGAAGAAAAGGCTGCCATTGCAGAAGAAATGGATAAACTTGCAAAGGCCTACGGATATGAAGGCTCCGTAGAAGAGTTCTTTGGCTTGAAGAAAAATATCATTGCCGGTCAGGGCGATACATTTAATACCGGCGAGTTTTCCGTAAGCCAGTTATTCGGAAACTTCCGCAGCGGAAACAAGCCCAGTTTTGCAGAAGGCGATTTCGGCATCAATGCGGGCGATGAGGATATTAACAGTTTTACCACAGATTCCCGTACATTCGATGGTATCATTATAAACTTTGATGCTGCAAATGGTCCTTTCTCCGGTATCGGTGATTTGGACAGTACAGTAACCAGCGCAAAATTGAATCTTTCTGCACTTGGCGGAAATTTCTCTGATATTGAGATTGATTTCTCAGAGTGTTCTATGTACGATAACAGCGGTGCATGTACAGTTGCGGCAACATCCGGTGACTTAAATGGTCTTGGAATGGGACGTAAACTGGGTGAAATGAGCGGTGTTGCCATCCAGCAGAACGGTATGATTTATGCTTCTTATGACAACGGTATGACCAAACTTCTCGGTCAGATTGCTGTTGCGGAATTTGCAAATGCATCCGGTCTTGAAAAGGCGGGCGACAACCTGTATTCTGCATCCTTAAACTCCGGTGAATTTGACGGTATCGGTGTGGATATCACAGCCAACGGCGGTAAAATGACTACCGGTCAGTTGGAAATGAGTAACGTAGACTTGTCTGCAGAATTTACAGAGATGATTACTACGCAGCGTGGTTTCCAGGCAAACAGCCGTATTATAACAGTATCAGATACATTGCTTGAAGAGTTGACTAACCTGAAACGATAGTAATGAATAAATAGCCCTAAGGGGTCAGGCGGAGAAAAGTCCGCTTGACCCTTTCGGCGTATCAAATATTTCAAAAAGCGGAAAGGTGGGGTAAGATGATTGAGGTAACGAAAATCGGTGGGCAAAGAATTTTGGTAAATTCTGATTTAATCGAGGTTGTGGAAGAAACTCCGGACACGGTTATGACCCTGACCACCGGACGAAAAATTATTGTAAAAGAAAGTAGACAAGAAGTGAAAAATTTAGTAAAATTGTATAGAAAGGATATTCTTGCAGATTAATTTCGAAAATTGCGGAATGTTAGGTGATTTTTGTGGATTTAGCATCGATAATTGGTTTAATAGTCTGTTTTGCAATGATGGTATACGGAATTATAGATGCAGGTGGATTTGCGGCAGTTCCGTCTTATTTGAATTTCCCGTCAGCACTGATTACTTTCGGTGGTGCGTTTTTTGCGGTTATGACACAGTATTCCATGCAAGATTACATTGCGGGATGGAAGAGTATTGCTTTAGTATTTAAAGTACCAACCGCCAATACGGCAGAAGTAATCCAAAAAATTATTGATTTATCCAATGTTGCCAGAAAAGAAGGTTTGCTGTCTTTGGAAGAAGCGGCAGCGGATTTGGATGAACCTTTCCTTAGAAAAGGAATTCTTTTGATTGTTGACGGAACGGATCCGGAACTGGTTCGTGCTATTATGGAAACAGAACTTATGAGTTTGGACAGCAGACACAAAACCAAAATTGGTTTTTGGGATAATATTGCATCCATGGGTCCTGCTTGGGGTATGATCGGTACACTGATTGGTTTGGTTAACATGCTTAACAACATGGAGGATGCCAGTGCGATTGGTCCGGCTATGGCGGTTGCACTGATTACTACGTTATATGGTTCCCTTCTTGCGAACTGGATTGCAACACCAATTGCGAATAAATTAAGAGCAAATAACGGCAATGAGATGATGATTAAGGAAATCATGATTGAAGGTCTGTTATCTATACAGGCAGGAGAAAATCCCCGTGTAATTGAAGAAAAACTGAAATCCTTCCTTGCTCCCAAAGACAGAGTGGCGGAGGAAGATGCAGGGGGTGAAGAGTAAATGGCTAAACGCAGAGAAGAGACTCCGGCGCCCGGTTCACCGGCGTGGATGGCGACTTTCAGTGATTTGATGAACCTTTTGCTCTGTTTCTTTGTATTATTGTTTTCCATGTCAACTATCAGTGAAGAAAAACTGAAGGAAGTGGCTGCGTCCATGAATCAGACTTTTAGTATCTGGACAGCAGGGGCATCGGCTATTGGCGATGGCATCTTGATTAGTAACGGCGTCAGTCAGTTGAATGAATTGGATCAATACATTAACAGTACAGGAACACCTGCGGACAGTACCACAGATTCGGAAGAGGTTAATGAATACGAAAATCTGGCCGGAAAAGTGGAGGAAATGGAACTGGAACAAATGGAAAGTATGGCCGAGCAAATTGCGGAAGCAATCGGTGAAAGTCAGATGGAAGATGAAATTGACATGACCTTTACTTCCCAGTTTATCCAACTTACGCTTAGCGGCTCCATATTATTTGACCCCGGTGAGGTTACAATCCGGGATGAATCAAAACCGGTTCTTGAAAAGGTGGGTATGATTCTGGAACGTTATGCGGACGGTATTATTGAAATTGAAGGTCATACAGATAATGTACCGAACCATGATGTGAAATACGTAAATAATGATGAACTTAGCGCAGGACGTGCGCTTTCCGTCTTTAATTATTTTATGGAGACGACGAATTTAGATCCTTCCATTGTAAAGCATGCAGGCAGAGGTGAGTATGTGCCGGTGGCTGATAATTCTACTGCGGAAGGCAGGGCAAAGAACCGCCGTGTAGAAATCAGAATTTACAGAAGTGAAGTGACAAACTAAAGTAAACAAGAGGCAGATATGAAGAAGAATTTATTATCTATATTGATTTTAGCACTTTTGGTTGTGAATATTGTTATGACAGCAATCATAATGTTCAGTGTAACCGGTGCGATGAAGAGTACCACCACTCTGGTTGGAAAAATAGCGACGGTTCTGGACATTGAACTTGCAACCGATTCCAGTGATGAAAATGTTTCCATTGAGGATACAGCAACCTATACCATTGCAGATACCATGACGATTCCTCTTAAATACGAGAGTGACGGCGAAGACGGAAAAGACCATTATGTGATGATGAAAGTAACGCTGTATATGAACACCAAGCATGAGGATTACGAAAAATATGGTGCAGCGGAAGCATTGGCAGCAAGGGAAGAAATGATTAAGAGTGAAATTATTTCTGTTGTAAGATCCCATACACTGGAAGAATTTAAGAGCGATTCCGAAGGCGTTTATGCGGAAATTGTTGCGAAATTACAAAAATTGTATAACTCAAGATTTATATACAGAGTGGCATGCGGAGATGTGAAATATCAGTAAGCCTCTGACGAGATGAAAAAAACGGGAGGTGAGCTTTCATGGGCGACGTGTTGTCCCAAAACGAGATAGATAATCTGCTCGCGGCATTGTCAACAGGCGAACTGGATATGGATCAAATCCAGGAGAGCAACGAGAAACAGATTAAAAATTATGATTTCAATCGTCCGGCGAAGTTCTCCAAGGAACATTTAAGAACATTAGAAATCATTTTTGAACATTACGGAAGATTGTTATCCACAAACCTTCCGGTATACCTTAGAAAAAACGTACAGGTTAGCGTGGCGAGTTCAGAGACGGTTACTTTCTCCGAATTTACAAACGCCTTAGCAAACCCGGTAATATTGGGAATTGTCAATTTTCAGCCGTTGCAAGGTAACATTATTATAGAATTGGGTACCAATCTTGGATATGCCATGATAGACCGTATGCTTGGCGGACAGGGAAATCCACTGGAAAAGACCAGGGAATTCTCGGAAATTGAAATGACAATTATAGAAAGAGTCCTTGTAATATGCATGCAACTTTTGCGTGAACCGTGGAAAAATGTGCTGGATATCAATCCTATGCTAAATAGGTTGGAAACCAATCCACAGTTTGCACAGATTATCGCACCGAACGATATGATAGCTATTGTAACGCTGAACTTGAAAATCGGTGATGTAGAAGGTATGATGACAGTCTGCTTGCCTTTCTTTACACTGGAAGACATTATGGACAGGTTGAATACCAAGTACTGGTATGCAAATATGCAGGAAAAGCAGGATGAGGATTATGAAGAACATATTGAATCCCTGCTGAAACGAGTTGATGTTCCCTTGAAGGCTGTACTTGGAAACAGTACAATTTCTGTAAGTGATTTTGCAGGACTTCAAGTTGGTGACGTAATTAGATTAAATACCCGTGTAGACGAAGAATTAACAGTCTACGTGGGAAATATAAAGAAGTTTACCGCATTACCCGGAACCAGCAAAGACCAATATGCTGTTAGGGTGACAACGGTACTCAGAGAGGGGGAATAAGGCATGGATGGAATGCTATCCCAAGACGAAATTAACGCATTGCTTAGTGGTATGGACTTAACGGAAGCGTTAGATGAGACGGAAACAGTGGCTGATGTACAAAGTGACGATGGCACATGGCTCAATGAAGTGGAACAGGACGCTGTAGGTGAAATTGCAAATATCAGTTTAGGCTCTTCCGCAACCACTTTATATTCTTTGGTAAACAGAAAAGTTAATATTACTACACCGGTTGTAACACTGGCTCAGTGGGAAAATGTACTTGAGATGTATGAAAAACCTTGTGTTTTCATACAAATTAGGTATACGGCCGGTCTTGATGGTTCTAATATTTTGGTTTTGAAAGAACATGACGTAAAAGTTATTGCCGACTTAATGATGGGCGGTGACGGAACAAACACAGGTGGAGAATTAAACGAACTTCATTTAAGTGCTATTTCCGAAGCAATGAACCAAATGATGGGTTCCGCTGCAACGTCTCTTTCAACCATGTTTGGAACGATGATTGATATCAGCCCGCCGGAAGCAAGTTTACTTGATTTAACACAAATTAAATCAGGAAGGGATATTGCAGAGTTTTTAGGCGGTACTTTTGTAAAAATTGCATTTAGAATGCAGATTGACGAAATGGTCGACAGTACTATCATGCAGTTGTATCCGGTTGAATTTGCAAAGAAACTTGTAACTAGCTTCTTGGATACACAGATGGGTACTTCAGAACCGGAACCTACACCGGCGCCGGCACCCATGCCGGAGCCTACACCGGCTCCTATGCCTTCTGTAGATCCTATGGGAATGTCCCAGATGGGAATGCCTCAGATGGGAATGCCCCAAATGGGAATGCCTCAGATGGCGATGCCTCAAATGGGAATGCCTCAGATAGGAATGCCCCAAATGGGAATGCCTCAGATGGCGATGCCTCAAATGGGAATGCCCCAAATGGCGATGCCTCAGATGGCAATGCCTCAGAACGTAAATGTTCAACCGGCACAGTTCCAGACTTTTGCACCCGATATGCTCAGCGGTGTGAGTCAGGAAAACATCAATCTTATCATGGATGTTCCATTGGAAGTAACGGTAGAACTTGGAAGAACAACAAAATCTATTGCAGAGATTTTAGATTTTTCGCCGGGAACAATTATCGAATTAGAGCGAATTGCAGGTGAACCTATAGATGTTTTGGTAAACGGAAAATTCGTAGCCCGCGGTGAAGTGGTTGTTATTGAAGAAAGTTTTGGCGTGAGAGTAACAGAGATTGTAAAATAAAGTACAAGGAGTAAAAACAATGGCAAAAAATATTTTAATCGTTGACGACGCGGCATTTATGAGAATGATGATTAAGGACATTTTAACTAAGAATGGTTATAATGTTGCCGGCGAAGCAGAAAATGGCATGAAAGGTGTCGAGAAGTATAACGAACTGAAACCTGATTTGGTATTGATGGATATCACAATGCCTGAAATGGATGGTATTCAGGCTCTGAAAAAAATCAAAGAACTGGATGCCGGTGCTAAAATTATCATGTGTTCTGCCATGGGTCAGCAGGCTATGGTTATTGAGTCTATTCAGGCAGGAGCAAAAGACTTTATCGTTAAGCCTTTCCAGGCCGATAGAGTTCTGGAAGCAGTTAAGAAGGTTGTCGGCTAATGTTACTCACCGGTGTGGGAACGGGTGATGACCTGGCCCGGTTGCTTTCCGTTCTTTTGATATTTATTGCAGTACTTGGGGTGACTTTGTATACCACAAGATGGATTGCAAAATATCAAAAGATGCAGAGCGTAAACCGAAACATAGAGGTGGTGGAAACCTGCCGTCTGACTGCCAATAAATTTGTGCAGATTATCCGGCTGGGGGACACTTATGTAGCAGTGGCAGTATGTAAAGATACGGTAACACTGCTTGGGGAAGTGCCAAAAGATCAAATCGAATTTAAAGTAGATTCCGGCGGCACATCTGTAAATTTCAAGGATTTTCTTGAAAAAGCGAAGTTATTTAACTCCGGTAAAAATGACGAATCGAAAGAAGAGTAGATGTAAAGTGAATATGTTGAAGAGATTTTTTCCGGGAAAAAGAATATTGGAAATAATATGCCTACTGGTTACGGTGGGCATATTGTGTATTAGTCAGTCAATGGTAATTAATGCCAGCGAAACTATCGGGACTACGGATGAAGATAGAACCGCAATACATGAGCCGGGCTGGGCGGAAGAGCCGGAAGATTTGATGGAGCAGAATATTACAAGTGAACTGTCCATACAGATTAATAACGGCAACGGGGAACTAAACAGTTCTCTTAGAATTTTGATTACCTTAACGCTGATTGCACTTGCACCGACATTGCTTATATGCTTAACATCTTTTACCAGAATTATTATTGTTTTGCATTTTACGAGGTCGGCCCTAAACACGCAGACAGCTCCGCCCAATCAGATACTGATTGGGCTGGCGTTATTTTTGACGTTTTTCATTATGAGTCCCACGATTACCAAAATTAACGAGACGGCGATAGTTCCTTTTGAAAGCGGTGAACTGACACAGGAAGAAGCCTTGGAAGTGGCTATGATACCGATTCGTGAATTTATGTACGGGGAAACTCAGGTAAAAGACGTGGAACTGTTTATGGATATTGCTGGGTTGGAATGGGATTATGAACTGGAAAGTATTCCCACTTCCGTACTGATTCCCAGTTTCATGATAAGTGAACTTCGGACAGCATTCTTTATTGGATTTGTTATATATATTCCATTTATTGTAATCGATATGGTGGTTGCATCTACCCTCATGAGTATGGGTATGATGATGTTGCCGCCCACGACGATTTCTATGCCATTTAAGATTCTTTTGTTTGTGTTGGCAGACGGATGGAGTTTGGTGATCGGAAGTTTGGTGCGGACGTTTTACGGTACATAGAAAGGTTGGATAATATATGACAATAGATGCGGTAATGGAGATGACCAATAATGCGCTGTATCTGATTATTGAAGTGTCTCTTCCGGTACTTTTGGTGTCCCTTGTTGTGGGACTTTTAATCAGTATTTTTCAGACAGTAACATCCATTCAGGAACAGACCCTTACTTTTGTGCCAAAGATTATTTGTGTGTTTTTGGCGCTGATGCTTCTGGGGAGTTGGATGATGAACAATATGGTGGAATTTACCACGACATTGTGGTTGGATTTCAGCAGGTATATACATAAATAAGAGGAAGCGGATATGATTAATTTATCGTTCTCCTATTATGATTTGGAATATTTTCTTTTGATTTTGACCAGAATCAGTTGTTTTGTTTTTATTGCACCGTTTTTCAGTATGAATAATACGCCCAGACAGGCAAAAATAGCGCTGTCGTTTTTTACGTCAATGCTTTTGTATATGACTTTGTCGCCGGCCCAGGCTGTTGTTTATGATACGGTGGTTCAATATGCCATTATTGTCCTAAAAGAAGCCATAACCGGTTTGCTTTTGGGATTTAGCACTAACATTTGCACCGCAATTGTGAATTTTGCGGGTAATATGGTGGATATGGAAACCGGTCTTTCCATGGTTACGGTTATGGATCCTACTACCAATCAAAATGTCAGTATCACAGGCGCCTTGTATCAATATACGGTAACGCTGCTTTTGATTGTCAGCGGAATGTACCGGTATTTACTTGGGGCATTGGCGCAAAGTTTTGTTGTAGTACCGGTTAACGGAGCGGTTTTCCATACGGAGAATTTGTTGGCAACCATGACCTCTTTTATGGTAGATTATATTATGATAGGTTTTCAGATATGTCTGCCGGTTTTTTGTGTGATTTTGTTGCTCAATGCTGTTTTGGGAGTTCTTGCAAAAGTTTCTCCCCAGATGAATATGTTCTCTGTAGGTATCCAGTTAAAAATATTGGTTGGTGTGTCGGTACTCTTTTTTACCTTCAGTATGTTGCCGGACGCTACAGAATACATTTTTAATGAAATGAAGAAAATGACAGTCTCTTTTGTGGAGGGTATGATTTGATATTAGAATATAATCTGGCCTTCTTCGCAGCGGATGGACCGGGCGGCGAAAAAACAGAACCTGCCACAGCGAAAAAATTAGAAGATGCCAGAAAAAAAGGACAAGTAGCCAAAAGCCGTGAAATAGCAAATGCGGCCGGGATTTTTGCGTTGTTTCTGGTGTTGAAATTCTGGGTTTCCCATATGGGAATACAGTTTTTGGAAGTATTCAGTGCAGTTTATAACCGGATACCGGAATCGGTAAAAGGTTGGAATGGGTTTATGCCCCAAACTGACATGGGGATATTGTTTTTTCAGTTGTTGTATCGGATTATCATTCTGATTGCGCCTATTATTATCATTGCGTTTATGGTAGCTTTTGTCTGTGACGTGGTGCAGGTAAAGTGGAGGATTACCCCGGATACAATAAAACCTAAATTTAGCAAAATGAATCCTATATCAGGTTTTAAAAAATTTTTTTCCGTATCCTCTCTTGTGGAACTGGTAAAATCATTGGCAAAACTTGGTTTGATTGGATATATTGTTTATTCCTATTTGCAGGATAAATGGCAATATCTTTTCGGGTTATATCATATGTCACTTATGGAAGTGATACAGATGCTGGCAGATATTGTGACCGATATGGGAATTCGGATTGCTGCGGTCTATATGATTATTGCCTTGCTGGATTATATTTACCAAAAGGTAAAATTCAGCCATGATATGAGAATGACCAAGCAGGAAGTAAAAGAAGAATACAAGCAGTCCGAAGGTGATCCCCAGATTAAGGGTAAAATCAGACAAAAAATGAGAGAAGTTTCGCAAAGACGTATGATGCAGGCGCTTCCTCAGGCGGACGTTGTTATTACAAACCCTACCCATTATGCCGTGGCTATTAAATATGATCCCAAAGTGGCAGATGCACCCCTTGTAATTGCAAAGGGAGAAGATTATCTGGCACAAAAGATCAAGCAAATTGCCAAGGACAATAATGTGGAGATAGTTGAAAATAAACCATTGGCACGTATGCTTTATGCCAATGTTGAGGTGGGAGAGATGGTTCCGCCGGAACTCTATCAGGCTGTGGCGGAGGTGTTAGCCTTTGTTTACCACCTGAAGGGTAAAATATAAATTTTAGACGAAGTAGAATGGACAGGAGGTGAGGAACATGAATATAAAAAAGATGCATACAACAGATGCGATGGTAGCGATATATATGCTTGTATCTTTTATTATGTTGATTGTTCCCCTGCCGGCCGGGCTTTTAGACATATTTATGGCCTTTAATATGGCTATTTCCTTTACAATTCTGTTTGTGTGCATGTTTGTACAGGAAGTACTGGATATGTCTTATTTCCCGACAATCCTGTTGTTTACCACCATTTTCCGAATTGCACTGAATGTATCTTCCACGAGATTGATTCTGACTACCGGTAATGCAGGTAACGTGGTTATGACCTTTGGCGAATTTGTAGGTGGCGGTGATTTGATTGTAGGTGCCATTATCTTTATCATTTTGATTTTGGTGCAGTTTCTCGTTATCAACAAAGGTTCTGAGCGTGTGGCTGAAGTAACCGCACGTTTCACCTTGGATGCGATGCCCGGTAAACAGATGTCCATTGATGCTGATTTAAATACCGGTGCCATTACAGATGCGGAAGCAAAGAGACGAAGAGAAAAGATTCAGGAAGAATCAAGTTTCTTCGGTTCCATGGACGGTGCTGTTAAATATGTAAAGGGAGACGCAACGGCAGGTCTTTTGCTGACAGCAATTAATATTGTCGGTGGTATCGTGATGGGTGTTACCAGAGATGGAGTGGAAGCTGCGGCTGCACTTCAGCACTATGGCATTATGACAATTGGTGACGGACTTGTAAGCCAGATTCCCTCACTTTTGATTTCTTTGTCAACGGGTATTTTGGTAACTAAGGGCGGAAAGGAAGCTGACTTTGGTCCCTCTATTATCAAGCAGCTTTTTGGCGTTCCCAAAGCAATGTATCTGGTAGGCGGTACACTGGCTTTCTTAGGTATAGTTACGAACTTAAATACCATTTTGTTTGTTGGTATGGGACTGGCATTTATTGTAGGCGGACGTATGATTGCCAGCAATCTTGAAACTGCCCAGATTGAATCACAGGTAGACAGTGATGAAGTGGCGGCAGAGGAAATACGCCAGCCGGAGAACGTAAACAGTCTTTTGCAGGTGGATCCCATCGAGTTGGAATTTGGTTACGGTATCATTCCTTTGGCAGATGTCAATCAGGGCGGCGACTTGCTTGACCGTGTGGTAATGATTCGTAGACAGATTGCGCTGGAACTCGGTACGGTGGTACCCATTATCCGACTGCGTGATAATATCCAGCTCAATCCCAATCAGTATATTATTAAAATCAAGGGCATTCAGGTCAGTGAAGGAGAAATCCTTTTCGACCATTATATGGCAATGAACCCCGGATATGTGGAAGAGGAAATTACGGGTATTCCTACTTTTGAGCCCTCATTCCATCTGCCGGCAATATGGATTACGGAAGGGCAGAGAGAACGTGCGGAGAGCATGGGCTACACGGTGGTTGACCCGCCTTCCATCATTGCAACGCATTTGACCGAGATTATCAGACAGTACATTTCCGAACTGCTTACCAGACAGGATGTGCAGAATCTGGTCAACAACCTGAAAGAGACCAATCCTTCCCTTGTGGAAGAACTTGTGCCCAAATTGCTTGGACTTGGTGAGGTTCAAAAGGTATTGCAAAATCTGTTAAGGGAAGGTATTTCCATCAGAGACCTTCTCACGGTGTTTGAAACACTGGCGGATTATGCACCCAGCACAAGAGATACGGATATTTTGACGGAGTATGTGCGGCAGAGTCTGAAACGCGCCATATCCAATAAATTCTTTCCCGCCCATGAGACAACCAGTGTGGTAACTCTTGACCCGAAAGTGGAGCAGGAGATTATGGGCAGCGTCAAACAGACCGAGCAGGGTGCTTATTTGAATTTGGACCCTGAGAGAACGAAGAAGATTATGTCGGCCGTGGGTAATGAAGTACAAAAATTGGAAAGCATCGGCAAAAATCCCATTATTATTACTTCGCCCATCGTGCGCATGTATTTTAAACGATTGACGGAAGATTATTACAAGGATTTGATTGTTGTTTCCTATAACGAAATTGAGTCCAATGTTGAATTACAATCTGTAGGGATGGTGACAGCATAATGATTATCAAGAAATTTCTTGGCAAAACAGAAGAAGAAGCGGTTGCAAACGCAAAAAAAGAACTTGGCAACGGTATAGTAATTATGAATGTTAAAGAGACCAAAAAGAAAGGTCTGTTGGCGTTTTTTAAACCCCGTATGGTAGAGGTAACGGTGGCTTTGGAGGACGAACCTGAGCGTATGGTAAAGCAGCCCAAAAGAGAAGGGATAATTGCTCCGGGAGCCGTCAGCGCGGAGAAAGCAAATGAGGCAGAAAACAGCAAGGTAGAAGCGCTGGAAGAAAAAATCGACAGTCTGCAATCCATGCTTGAACAGCAGTTACAAAAACAGGAAGAGCAGACAGAGGAAAAGGCTGTAGAAGAAAAGAAAGCGGAAGAAGAAAGCGAAAAAGATGACCCTATGGTCAAATTTATGAAACTTCTTTACCAAACCATGCTGGATAATGAGGTAGATGAAAAGTACATCAACCAAATTATGGCAGAAATTGAAAAAATGCACAAACCGGGTATGCCTTTTGATTATGCATTGGCAAATACCTATCAAAAGATGATTTTGAAATTCGGTATGCCGGAAGAAATAACTCCGGCTGAAAAAGGACCGAAGGTTGTATTTTTCATTGGACCTACAGGGGTGGGTAAGACTACAACCATTGCAAAAGTTGCTTCCAAATTCTGCGTGGAAGAAAAGAAAAAGGTGGCACTTTTAACGGCGGATACTTATAGAATTGCAGCGGTAGACCAACTTAGGGTATACGCCAATATTTTAGATGTTCCCTTTAAAGTCATTTATACGGTGGAAGAAGTGGAAGAGTCACTGAAGCAATTTGCGGATTATGACTATATTATAGTAGATACAGCAGGACATTCTCATCAAAATCAGGAACAAAAGAGCAACATGTGCTCCTTTGTTCATTGTGTGGATGGCCTTGCAGAGAAAGAATTGTACCTGGTTGTCAGTGCTACTACAAAATATCGCGACCTTTTAAGTATTGCGGACGCATATAAAGAGATGGGGGACTATAAATTAGTTTTTACCAAGTTGGATGAAACTACAGCACTGGGTAATTTGTTGAATTTGAAACTGTACACGGGCGCGTCGCTTTCTTATGTGACATGTGGGCAAAACGTACCTAATGATATTGAAGTTTTCAATCCTCAAAAGACAGTTAAAACTTTACTTGGCGGAAAAAAATAGGAGGGTTATATGGATCAGGCGGAACAATTAAGGAATATTATTAAAGCCGAAAATCCGAACCGGCCACTTGCCAGAGTGATTACAATTACCAGTGGCAAAGGCGGGGTAGGCAAATCAAATACAGCTATTAATTTAGCGGTACAGTTCCGTAAAATGGGGCAGAGGGTTATTATTTTAGATGCGGATTTCGGATTGGCAAATATTGAAATTATGTTTGGAGCGGTTCCGAAGCATAATTTGTGTGATTTGATATATCAGGGGAAAAATATCAGAGAAATTATTACATGGGGACCTATGGAAATCGGCTTTATTTCCGGAGGTTCAGGCATTGCCGGATTATCTAATTTAAGCAAGGATTATCTTACTTACATTATACAAAATCTTGCGGAACTGGATGCTATTGCAGATATTATTATCGTGGATACGGGCGCCGGAATTGCAGATGCGGTTTTGGAGTTTTTGGTGGCAAGCGGTGAGATTATTCTGGTGACAACACCGGAACCTACTTCCATCACAGACTCATATTCGTTGTTGAAAGCGCTGAGCAGACATCCCAGATTTTCAGCGGAAAAATCACAAATTAAAATGCTTTCTAACCGCGTGGACAGAGAGGAAGACGGGCTTTTGCTTTTTGATAAGTTAAATGCCGTTGTGACAAGATACTTGAAACTGCCCATTACTTTTTTGGGAGCTGTACCATACGATTCACAGCTCAGCAAAGCAGTGATGCAACAGATGCCGGTATCCATTCAGGTGCCGCAGGCAAAATCCAGTTTGGCCTATGAAACCATTGCAGAGAAGTTAATGGGAAAAGAAATGCCTGTGCAAAGGCGGGGAATGGCTGCATTTTTTTCACATATTATCAACGGAAAAAAGATGGGGTAAAATAAGTAATGTTATCGAAATTAGTTGAAGTCGGAAACCGTTTGGAATTGCAAATGCTGGAGCGCATGCGCGATTCGGAAAAGCCTAAAAAAGTCTATCAAAGTGAAGTTTACGAAATTTTATCAGAAGACCGTCTGGAAATCACGATGCCTATCGAGCAGAGCAAATTGATTCTCTTGCCGGTGGACAGTGAATGCGATGTGATTTTTTTCGGAAAAGCCGGACTTTATCAGTGTTATGCACGAATTGTAGACAGATACAAAAGTAATAACGTGTATATTTTAGTTATTGAACTGCTTTCTAATTTAAGAAAGCATCAGAGAAGAGATTATTACCGTTACAGTTGTGCACTGCAAATGTCCTCCAGACTTCTTGAAGAAGCGGAAATTACGGCACTGGAAGAAGATAAAGATTTTGAATTGGTGCCGGGAGCACAATTAAACCAAAGTGTAATCGTGGATCTCAGCGGCGGCGGACTCAGATTTTTGGCAAGTTTCAAATATGAGAAGGACAGTTTAATATATTGCTCTTATCAACTTGTGGTAAAAGGAGCACCCAAAAAGTACGAATTTGTGGGAAAAATCCTGAATGTTAAAAAATCTGAAAAAAGGCCGGGAACCTTTGAACACCGGCTTCAGTATGTAAATATTGCGGAAAACGTAAGAGAAGAGATAATAAAGTACATATTTGAAGAAGAACGGAAAGAGCGCCGCAGGGAAACGGATATGAAATAATAAGTGAGTGAGGTATTGGACGTGGAGAAAAAAATACTTGTAGTAGATGACTCTGCACTCATGAGAAGTGTATTGTGTGATATAATCAATAATGACAACAGATTCCAAGTAGTAGACCGGGCTACAAACGGGTTAGAAGCACTGGATTTACTCAGCAGAAATCAATACGATGCAGTTGTTTTGGATGTAAACATGCCGAAGATGAACGGTTTGGAACTTTTAAAAGAGTTGCATAAGTATAAGATTTCCGCAAAAGTAATGATGGCCAGTACGGATACACGCGAAGGTGCAAAGACTACACTTGATGCCTTGGAACTGGGAGCACTTGATTTTGTCCACAAACCGGACAGGGCTTTTGATTGCCGTAGTGATGAATTCAGAATCAAGTTGCTTGACACATTGGCGGCGGTAGCAGATGCCAAACCTCCTGTATTTACCTCATGGGAAAAAATACGGGAAGAAAGCGCTACTACCAAAAAGATGGTAGAACTTGTTCAAAGAAAAACATCCGCCATTGAAGGTAATAAAGTTGTTGCCATTGCCTGTTCCACCGGAGGACCTAAAGCACTTCATTCGGTAATCCCCATGCTTCCTGGAAATTTAAGGGCTCCTGTTTTGATTGTTCAGCATATGCCTAAGGGCTTTACCGCATCTTTGGCAGAGCGCTTGAACGCTATGGGAGACATTAACGTCAAAGAAGCAGCAGAGGGAGATGTGCTGGAACCGGGACATGTATATGTGGCCATGGGCGGTATGCATATGAATGTGCGGACGCTGCCCGGCGGCAAATATTCGATTTATTATTCGGATGAGCCTGCCAGAGAAGGGGTAAAACCCTGTGCCAACTATATGTACGAGTCCTTGGAAAACAGCCGTTTTGATGAAGTGGTTTGTGTGGTATTGACCGGTATGGGAGCAGACGGGACGAAAGGAATCCAGAACCTGAAAACCAAAAAGAAAGTGCATGTAATTGCACAAGACCAGAATTCCTGCGCCGTGTACGGTATGCCAAAGAGCGTTGTGACAGCAGGGCTCGCCGATCAGGTGGTGCCGTTAGAGCAGATTGCACAGGAGATAATTTTAAACGTGGGGGTAATGTGATATGGATGTAAGCCAGTACCTTGAGATTTTTCTTGATGAAACAAAAGAACATTTACAGAATCTGAACACACAAATTTTGGAATTGGAACAGGATTCCGAAAATATGGATACGATCAATGAGATCTTCCGTGCTGCTCATTCCCTGAAAGGAATGGCAGGTACCATGGGCTATAAGAGAATGCAGGCATTGACACATGATATGGAAAATGTATTCTCAGAAGTGAGAAATGGTAACCTCAAAGTAAATGCGGAAATGATTGATACAGTGTTCCAGTGTTTGGACGCTCTTGATGAGTATCTGACAAATATCCAGACTACTGCGGATGAAGGTACCAACGATAACGAACCTATCATAAAGAAATTGACAGATATTTTAAACGGTGGCAAAGAAGAGAAGGCTAGTGAACCTGCAAAAGAAGAAAAAGTATCTGCTGATGAAAATACAGATGAACAAAAATGGCTCCAAATCAAATTGGACGGTACTGACTGCCATGTAATCAAAGAGGCTGAAAAACAGGGCAAAAATGTTTATGGACTGACTGTAAAAATTCAGGAAAGTTGTCTGCTGAAAGCCGCAAGAGCATTTTTGGTTTA
This sequence comes from Lachnospiraceae bacterium, assembly GCA_017468395.1. Lineage (GTDB taxonomy): Bacteria > Bacillota > Clostridia > Lachnospirales > Lachnospiraceae > Acetatifactor. The sequence goes on from JAFUIR010000016.1 coordinate 96,148, forward strand.
TAAGGCAGTGGAAGAGTTGGGAGAAATTATTATTTCCAGTCCTTCTGCACAGGATATTGAGGACGAGAAATTTGATTTTGATTTCTCTTTGGTTGTTATTTCCGAAGCTGATATTGAAAAGGTAAAGAAGGCTGTTATGGGCGTATCCGAAGTGGAGAGCGTTATTGCTGACAAGTTGGATATGAGCCTGATGGATACAGAAGAAGAGGCGGCTGCCCAGAGCGATGCTGGAACTGCCGGCAATGCTGATGTTGCGGATACAACAGCCGTTGCAATACAGGAAGTAAGTGCCGACCGCGCAGTGGAAACAAAAGCAACTGCACAGGAGAAAAAACAGCAGGTTGCAAAACCTGTTGTCAACCGTACTGTCAGAGTTGATATTGAAAAACTGGATGTCCTGATGAATCTGGTCAGCGAGCTTATTATTGCAAAGAACTCTCTGGTAGCAGCATCCAGCAGTACACAGGAAAAAGCAACTACCGGCATGGGATTCAATGAACAGATTGAATACCTCGGAAGTGTTACCACAAACCTTCATGAATCCGTTATGAAGGTCCGCATGGTACCTATTGAAAGCGTTGTAAACAAATTCCCCCGTATGATTAGGGATTTGTCTAAAAAGTTAAATAAAAAAATGGAACTGTATATGTCCGGTGAAGAGACAGAACTTGACCGTACAGTGGTAGATGAAATCGGAGATCCTTTGATGCACTTGCTCCGTAATGCGGCAGACCATGGTCTGGAATCTGCAGAAGTGCGTGCACAGAGAGGAAAGCCCGCAGTAGGTTCCATTTGGCTTGATGCATATCAGGATGGTAATAACGTTGTCATCGAGGTTAGAGATGATGGTAACGGTATTGATACAAAGGCTGTAAAAGCAAAAGCGATTGAAAGAGGAACCATTACACCGGAACAGGGCGAGAGCATGTCCGAAAAAGAAATTATGGATTTGCTGTTCCTTCCCAGTTTCTCTACAGCTAAGCAGGTATCTGACGTATCCGGAAGAGGCGTTGGTCTTGACGTTGTAAGAAGCAAGATTGAATCCTTAAGCGGTGAAGTGGAAGTCAGAAGTAAACTGGGTGAAGGAAGTACATGGATTATCCGTCTGCCTTTGACACTGGCTATTATTCAGGCACTGATGGTAGTCGTAGGCGGCGAAAAATATGCTATTTCCCTTGGTTCTATCCAGACTATCGAAGATGTATCTCCTGATGAGATTAAACTGGTTCAGAATAAAGAAGTAATCCATTTGAGAGGAAATGTCATTCCCATCGTTCGTTTGGCTAACGTACTGGAAACAGAAAGCGCTAAAAACGAAGATGAAAATATGGTTGTAGTTATTGCGAAGAAAGGCGATAGACTGGCAGGTCTTGTTGTTGATGAACTTTTGGGACAGCAGGAAATCGTTATCAAGTCTATGGGCAAATACATTGACAATAAGTGCAAGATAATCAGTGGTGCTACAATCTTAGGTGATGGTGAAGTTGCACTGATTCTGGATGCAAACACATTGATTTAACCATGTGAGAAACCATGAAATGGTTGGAATGGAGGACGAAATGGAAGAATTAAAGACAGTAGGCGATACTACACAATTTATTGTAATCAGATTAGGCGCAGAGCAGTACGGTATTGATATTAAATATATCGACAATATTGTCAGAATGCAGCATATTACCAGAGTTCCCAAGGTAGATGCCTTCTTAAAAGGTGTTATCAACCTTCGTGGTGAGGTCATTCCTGTAATGAGTATCCGTTTAAAAATGGATCTTCCGGCAGATGAGTACACCAAATCCACCAGAATTATTATTCTGAAACTGGAACAGCATGGTACCGTCGGTATTATTGTTGACGAAGTAAAAGAAGTTGTTACTTTGGAAAACGACCAGGTAGAAAAAATGGCATATGATAAAGAAGAAGTGAATTTTATTTCCGGAATCGGCAAATATGAGGGCGGATTAATTTCATTGCTTGACTTAAATATTGTATTGCAGGAAAGAGAAAACGTATAATTTAGTGCACAGAAAGGCATGGTTTTGACATGGGCGATATGAGTTTGGAACAAGTGTCCGCAAGTTACATGGATGTGCTGAAAGAAATCGGTAATATCGGTGCGGGAAATGCTATGACAGCGTTGTCCCAGATGCTTCAATGTAAAGTGGATATGAAAGTTCCCCAAGTAAAATTGTTGGAATTTAATGAAGTCGGTGCGCTGATGGGCGGAGAAGAGCAGGTAATGGTCGGTATTTATCTGGCTGTTGAAGGCGATATCACAGGAAGTATTATGTTCCTTGTGGAAAAAAGTTCTGCAAAGCATCTTGTAAATAAAGTAATGATGGGCTATGGCGTAAGCGAAGGTGATGACTTTAATGAGATGGAAATGTCCGCTATGAAAGAAGTCAGCAACATCATTACCGGTGCGTATCTCAATTCACTTTCTACATTAACCAATTTAGTGATTTATCCTTCACCGCCGGATTTGGCGATGGATATGGCAGGGGCTATTTTGAGTGTGCCTGCAATTGAATTTGGTATAATAGGTGACAATCTTCTTTTGATTCAATCACAGTTTTATGATGAAGTAGAAATTGATGGCTATTTTATTTTGATCCCTGATTTGGAATCTTATGGAAAGATATTGTCATCTTTAGGAATAATGTAGAGAGGGATCATTATGAGCGAAATAATTAAAGTCGGGATGGCAGATTTAAAAGTCTGCTCCAGCCCCGATGGTTTGACGACGTTGGGATTGGGGTCCTGTGTGGGAATTGCCCTTAGGGACCCAATCTTAAAACTTGGTGGACTTGCTCATATAATGTTACCGGACAGCACAGCTATCAGAGGTGGTGCGAGTAATGTTCCTAAGTTTGCAGATACAGGTATTGAAGAATTGGTTCGTCAGATGGAAGCCTTAGGGGCAAAACGCAGCCGTATGACGGCGAAACTTGCAGGTGGCGCTACTATGTTTGCTACTCAGAGCAAGTCAAATCTGGTAAAAATCGGAGAGCGTAACGTAGAGGCATCCAAACAAAAACTGGCAGAATTAAAAATTCCCATTCTTTCAGAAGATACAGGAAATACATATGGTCGTACGGTTATATTCTATCCGGAGACGGGGGAATATGTGATTCGTGCAGTTGGCAAGGAACAAACGGTAATTTAGGAGTGGGATGAAAATGAACAGAAAGTCAATTCCGCTGGTGTTGATGCTGCTTGCGGGGGCAGTTACTTGTATTATTACATTTGTTAAAAAATATTCGGTTATCGACAAACTGGTGGCGTTGTTGGTAGTGCTGGTTATTTTCCTTATTTTGGGAAATGTCCTGAGATATACTTTGGACTATTTTGATAAGGTGAATGAAAAGAAAGCACTTGAAGAGGGAGAAGTAATCGAGAAAGAAAACGAGTCCGAAGAAGATGCGGAGAGTAAGGAAGACGAGGCATAAGTAGACGGAGGGGTCCATGGACGAAGCGGGCAAGAAAAAACTTTGGGATGAGTATGTGAAAACAAAAAGTCCGGAAATAAGGGAAAAAATCATATTGGAATATGCGCCGCTTGTTAAGTTGGTGGCAGGTCGGTTGAGCATGTATCTCGGATATAACGTCGAGTATGAGGATTTGGTCAGTTATGGTATCTTTGGGTTGATTGACGCGATTGATAAATTTGACAACCTGAAAGAAGTTAAGTTTGAAACTTATGCCAGTTTGCGCATAAGAGGTGCGATTTTGGACCAGATTCGTAAGATGGACTGGATTCCAAGAACCATCAGACAGCGTCAAAAGAAAATTGATGCGGTTATTAAAGAGATTGAACTCACAACCGGCAGAAGCGCTACAGACGAGGAAATAGCCGAAAAACTCGGTATCAGTGAAGATGAGTATACCGATTGGTTGTCTCAGATGAAAATCACAAATATTGTTTCCCTGAATGAATACATGGAACAGGGAAGCGAAGTTCCGGCAGAATATAATACAAGAATGGCTTCGCAGTTCGACAGCCCGGAAGAAAACATTGAAAAGCAGGAACTAAAGCAGATTCTGGAACAGGCGCTGGAATTACTGACAGAAAAAGAAAAGAAAGTTATTTTATTATATTACTATGAAGATTTGACATTAAAGGAAATTAGTCATGTGCTGGAAGTCTCTGAATCCAGAGTTTCCCAGTTGCATACCCGGGCGCTTCAGAAAATGAAGCAAAAGATGGGTGCCTACATGGGGGTTTTAACAGAGTATACGTAGACATTGCAAAAAGAGAAGGGAAAGCAAGTATGCAAAACGGGTATTTTAGAATGGTTAGTACCGGTGAGGGCGGATTCGGTTTGAAAATCGTTCCGCCTACTGAGGGTGGTGAACCGGTGAGATTGAATGAGGTCACAGATTATCTGACGCATCGAAATCAGTTCTGTGACCTTTCTGTGTTGAAAAAAGCGATTGATGAAAATTGTGAGACAGTAGTACATCTTGGTATGGGCAACTGTCCCTCTGAAAGTGCGGTAATTTTCGTAAATGTCAGTGAAGACAATATGCAGGCAGTTATAAGGATAATACCGCCTTCTGAGACAGGCCCCAAACTGTCTGTTTTTGATGTTTTGGATGAACTGAAGCATAGACAGGTTAGTTATGGAATTAAACAGGGACGTATTGAGAGGAGTCTGGAAGCAGGGCAATACTGTACGGACATTATTGCGGCTGAAGGGGAGCCTCCGGTGCACGGCGAGGATGCACGAATTGAGTATTACTTTAATACGGACGTAAAAGCAAAACCTACACAAAATGAGGATGGTAGTGTTGACTTTTTTAATCTGAACACAATCACGCACTGCAGAAAAGGTGATTTACTTGCAAAATTGATTCCGGAAAACAAAGGTGAGTACGGCGTCAATGTTTTGGGTGCCAAAATCAAACCCAGAGATGTGAAGAAAGCCGCATTAAGGTACAGTTTAAATATCGATATTAATGAAGACAAAACGGAATTGACGGCGGCAGTGGATGGACATGTTACCTTGGTGGAAGATAAGGTTTTTGTATCCAACGTATTTGAAGTGGAAAATGTAGACACTTCCACCGGAAATATTGATTACGAAGGCAGCGTCCAGATAAATGGAAATGTGCAGTCAAACTTTAGTGTAAAGTGCCGCGGCAACATTATCGTAAATGGTGCGGTGGAAGGCGCTTATCTGGAGGCAGGTGGCGATATTATTATTGCAAGAGGAATGAACGGCATGAGCAAAGGCACATTGAAAGCCGGCGGTAATGTTGTTGTTAAATTCCTGGAAAATGCAACTGTTGAGGCTGGTGGTTATGTTCATGCGGAGGCAATCATCCACAGTACGGTTATGGCCGGCGACGAAGTAACCGTAGAAGGCAAAAGAGGATTTATCGCGGGAGGACGCATTTTTGCCACAGAAAAAGTGACAACCAAGAACCTTGGTTCTGAGATGGGCGTATCCACAATTGTAGAAGTAGGTGTTGATCCTGCCGTGAAAACGAGACACGCCCAGTTGCAAAAAGATGTCATGGAAGTGGCAAAAGAACTGAAAAGTGTAGAACCGGTAATTATTTCTTATTTGCAAAAGAAGAAACAGGGTGTACAATTTACTTTGCAACAGGCGCAGTATTTAAAATCTCTTCTTGAGACCAGAGAATCATGCAAAAGCAAACTGGAGTCCATGAATGATGAGATGTTAAAATTGCAGTATATGTTGGAAAAGCAGGGGAATGCTCAGGTTGTTGTAACCGGCGAAGTATTCTCTGGTGTAAAAATAGGTATCGGTGAAGTTTCCATGGTTGTGCAAAGTAATATGCAATATTGCAAGTTTATTAAACTGCGCGGCGATGTGAAAATGGTAGGATTATAAGGAGATAAAAATGGCAATGGGAGCAATTGAACTTGCGACGATTGCAAGGTCGCAAGACTATTCTAATATCAGACATAATGAGACTACAAAGGTAATGACGGACCAGGGCCATCTTGTTGTGCAGGAACATAAAGAAACCCAGCAAAAAGTAAGACAGGTTCGGGAAGGTGACGATACCGAGTGGCACAATAAAAAGTTTGATGCCAAAGAAAAAGGCAGTAACCAATATGCGGGAGATGGTGGGCAAAAAAAGAAAAAGTCTGCATCGGATGGCAAGGTTACGCTGAAAGGACAAGGCGGGTTTGACATCAAGATTTGACCTGTCTGTTAAAGGAAAGGCCGGGAAGTAAAATGGAAGCCATAGAAATTATTCTGTTGATTGCAGGTATTGTAGTTTTTGTATTAAGTTTTGTGATTCCTGCAAAAAAAGAAGGACTCAGCGAGGAAGCGAAAGAAGCAGCCAGAAAAGAAGTGGAAGCACTGATTTCGGCAGATGTTACGGCGGCGAAAGATAAAATTAACGATATTGTTGATGAGACAGTCACTTATTCCATCGAAAAAACGGAACGTTCTTTGGAGCGGATGACAAACGAAAAAATCATGGCAGTAAACGAGTATGCAGATACAGTGCTTGGAGACATCAATAAAAGTCATACAGAGGTTATGTTTTTGTATGACATGTTAAACGAGAAACATCAAAGTGTTAAGGAAACCGTTTCTGAGATTACCCGGACAATGAAAAAAGTGGAGACCGTTGCAGAGGAGGTTGCCACTTTGGATTCTTTGGCGGAAGAAGTTTCGGGTGAAAAGAAAGATACGAAAAAGACCGTAAAAGAAACCAAAACCGCTAAGCGTTCTTCAAAAGTTTTAAAAGAAGAGAAACAGCAGGAAGAGGCGGCAGGACCGGATCTTAGTTTCATGCAAAATGAAGGAAACGAAGGAAGAAACAATAACGAAAGAATTCTGGAATTGCACAGTCAGGGAAAATCTAATGTTGCTATTGCAAAGGAACTGGGGCTTGGTGTCGGAGAAGTAAAACTGGTCATCGGTTTGTTTGAAGGGATGTAAAGAAAAATGAAATTGAAATACTATATGAGAGGGCTGGGCATCGGTATGGTGGTAACTGCCTTCATCCTGAGCATTGCGCTGGGTGGCGACAAGCAGACCATGACGGACGAAGAAGTAAAGACCCGGGCACGAGAATTGGGGATGGTGGAAAGTGCCGTTCTATCTCAAATTGCACAGCAAAATCAAGAGACAAATAAGCCACAGCCGGAAACTCCTGAAACCGTTGTGGATGAAACGGAAGTGACCGGAACAGAAAAGACCGAAGAAGAAACGAAGACGCCTGAAACGGAAATGCCTGAAACCGAAACACCGGAAACCCAGACAACGGAAACAGAAACGCCTGAAACCGAAACACCGGAAACTCAGACAGGAGAAACGAAGACCCCGGAAACAGAGGAATCCGGAAATGAAACAGTGATTACCATTGTTATAAATCGCGGAGAAAGTTCCGTATCCGTGAGCCGTTCTTTGGAGCGGGCAGGACTTGTGGAAGATGCCGGTGATTATGACAGATTTTTGTGCAACAACGGTTACGATAAAACCATTGCAGTAGGCACATATGAGATTCCTGTGGGAGCTACTAAGGAAGAAATTGCAAAAATTATCACAAAGAGAAGATAAAACCCCTTGCAATAGGGGTTTTCTTATGTTATAATCTGCTAGTTGTTAATAAAAAAATCACGTATGCTGATTCGATGTTGGTGCCCTTTAGGGTAAGCATTCGGAGAAAACCGCATTTTTAACGCAGATGTGGCGGAAAAGGCGTACGGAAGAAACATGAACCAAATGGAGGTAAAGACATGAGCGTTATTTCAATGAAACAGTTACTTGAAGCAGGTGTTCATTTTGGACATCAGACAAGAAGATGGAACCCTAAAATGGCTCCTTACATCTTCACAGAGAGAAATGGTATTCACATCATCGACCTGCAGAAATCCGTAGGTAAAGTTGATGAAGCTTACAAAGCAATCTCTGAAATCGCTGCACAGGGCGGCACAATCCTTTTCGTTGGTACAAAGAAACAGGCTCAGGATGCTGTTAAAACAGAAGCTGAGAGATGTGGTATGTACTATGTAAACGAAAGATGGCTCGGCGGTATGCTGACAAACTTCAAAACAATTCAGTCCCGTATCGACAGACTTCGTGCTATCGAAACAATGTCTGAAGACGGAACATTTGATGTTCTTCCTAAGAAAGAAGTTATTGAACTGAAAAAAGAATGGGAAAAACTTGAGAAGAACCTTGGTGGTATCAAGAACATGACAAGAATTCCCGATGCTATCTTTGTAGTAGATCCTAAGAAAGAAAAAATCTGTGTACAGGAAGCTCACAACCTTGGCATCACACTTCTTGGTATCGGCGATACAAACTGTGATCCTGAAGAACTGGATTACATCATTCCCGGTAACGATGATGCTATCAGAGCTGTAAAACTGATTGTTGCTAAAATGGCTGATGCTGTTATCGAAGCAAATCAGGGTGAAGCTGTTTATACAGAAACTGACGTAGAAACAGAAGCTACTGACATCGAAGAAGTTGCTGAAGTAGAAGAAGCTTAATTGAACTTAAAAGGGACGTTGGTTTACGTCCCTTTCAATATCTTATAAACCAGATAAAAAAATGTGTTATCGCACGATAAATATGGAGGAAATTAAAATGGCAGAAATCACAGCATCTATGGTAAAAGAACTGCGTGAACTTACAGGCGCAGGTATGATGGATTGTAAAAAGGCTCTTGCTGAAACAAATGGTAATATGGAAGAAGCAGTAGACTTCCTTAAAAAGAGTGGTGCAGCTAAGATGGAAAAGAAAGCTTCCAGAATTGCAGCAGAAGGTATTGCTCGTGTTGCTGTAAAGGATAACGAAGCAGTAGTTGCAGAAGTTAACTCTGAAACAGACTTCGTTGCTAAGAATGAAGTATTCCAGGAGTTCGTACAGCTTATTGCTGACAACGCTCTTACTTCCGGCTTAAACGGTGGTAAGAATGGTGAGGATGTTGAAGCTCTTCTTGAAATGAATGGTCTTAAGGAAGAATTGGTTCAGAAGACTGCTACTATTGGTGAGAAATTGTCTGTACGCAGATTTGAAAAAGTTAGCGGTGAATGTGTAGCAAGTTACCTTCACGCTGGCGGTAAGATTGGTGTAATCGTAGCAGCAGACGGCGCAGCAGATGTTAAGGAAGCCCTGACAAACGTTGCTATGCAGATTGCAGCTATGAATCCTCAGTACATCAGCAGAGATGATATTTCCCAGGAAGAAATCAGCAAGATGAGAGAGATTACTGTAGATTCTTCTCTTAATGATCCTGCATCTCTTCCTAAGCCTATTTTGAATGCATTGATTGAAAAGGCTCTTGCTGATAAAGTATGGAGCGATGAAGATATTGCTATTTACGAAGAAAAGAAGAGCAATATGAACTTTTTGTTCAACTTCCTCTCAGATGCTGCTAAGACAGCTCTTGCAGGTCTTGCTATGGCAGACAAGGAAAATATCGTTTCTACAAAGATTTTTGATGGTATGATTGAAGGCCGTGTTTCTAAGCAGTTAAAAGATATCTGCTTGTTAGACCAGACTTACGTTAAAGCAGAAGATGGAAAGCAGACTGTTGCTGCATATCTTAAGTCTGTAAACGGCGCTATCGTTATCAAGAAAGTTGTTCGTTTTGAAGTTGGCGAAGGCATGGAAAAGAAGAACGAAAACTTCGCAGATGAAGTTGCCGCTCAGCTTGGAAAATAAAATAAGCACAAGGAAAGAACCGGTTTGAAATCGGTTCTTTTTTTGATGTTTTTGGAGAGCGTTCCTTAGAATGAAAAAGTCGCAAAAGTATAGAATATAGAGTCAAATAGACGAAAAAATCTGATAAAAGCATTGTAAAAACTGTTAAATAGTGCTAAAATATTATCATACTATTATGCAAGATATATAAGAGAGGGTGGCGCATATGCATATAAGTGAAATTATTGATTTACAACTGTTGGAGCAGATTATGAGAGATTGGTCTAATGCAACAGGTATGGCAACTATTGCAGTTGACCATGAGGGAAATTATTGTTCCGGTGAAATCGGATTTACCGATTTTTGTATTAAGTATACCCGTGGTTCTGCAGAAGGTATGAGACGCTGTGTGAAATGTGATAATGAATGTAAAGGTACATATTTTTGTCACGCAGGACTTATGGATTTCAGTACTGACATTGTGGTAGACGGACATTATCTCGGAAAGATTATTGGTGGACAGATTTTGCCCAAAGAACCCGATGAAGAGAAATTCCGTCAATTGGCAGTAACTTTTGGAATTGATCCGGATGTGTATATTGCGGCACTGCGCAAAATTCCGGTCCGTTCCGAATCGGCAATCCGTTCTTCTGCAAAATTGCTTGGAGATGTAGTAAATATGCTTGTGGAATTTGAGTATAACAAATTGAAAGAATCCGAAAAGCAAAGCGGTTTGAAAGATAGTGTTGTACGTGCCCACTCCCTGATTCAGGAGATGAACGAGATGTCTCTTTCATTAAATAAAATTGAAAGTAAACAAAACATTTTATCATTGAATGCAAGTATTGAAGCGGCAAGAGCAGGAGAAGCAGGAAGAGGCTTTGCGGTAGTTGCCCAAGAAGTTGGTAAATTGGCCTCTAGTTCTGCAGAGATTAATGGAAATATTAAGTCTGTTTTGAATAAGTTAAATCGTGAAGTTGCGAATATGGTAGAATTTGAAGAAAATTAAGAATAACCATTGGTAGAGTATGTCCCGGGTAAGAAGCACTTGCCCGGGATATTTTTTTGCAGTAATTAAATATCGCTTTTTGTGTGGGTTTGTGATAATATAACAGATAGAAATCGGAACATTACAAAGAGGATTGTTATGCGCTTATATTTAATCCGGCACGGAGAAACTGACTTAAATAAACAGAAGATTTTGCAAGGGCAAAGTGATTTTGAACTGAATGATTACGGCAGGGAACTTGCCGTGCTTACGGGAAAGGGACTTGGCAAAGTTTCTTTTGATTTGGTGTTTACCTCTCCCTTAAAGCGGGCAAAAGAGACAGCGGTGCTGGTTATCCGGGAGCAGCAGGAAAAAGCAATAGACATTCTGGAGGATTTAAGGATTCAGGAAATCAGTTTTGGCGCATATGAAGGCATGTGTTATGGGAAGGATAATTTTAATATTCCTGACAAGACCTTTTTAAACTTCTTTGAGGCACCGGAAAAGTATAATACTCCGCCTCAGGGAGAAAGTTTTGAGGAAGTGATAGGGCGGACTGGAGATTTTTTGCGGGAACTGGCAGATAACAGTGAATATGCGGATAAAACTATCTTAATATCCACCCATGGCTGTGCGTTAAAGGCAATGTTGGCCAATATACGCAAAACACCCCTAGAGCAGTTTTGGGGAGATGGTGTACATAAGAACTGTGCGGTAACTATTGTGGATGTCGATACTACATCCGGCGGTAAGATGACGGTGGTAGAAGAAGGAAAATTATATTATTAAGAAATTATAAGAAAAATATATTATTTAGGAGGAAATAGTTATGAAAAAGAAAATTGTGGCAATGATGTTGATGGCGGCATTGGCAATTTCGGCAGTAGGCTGCGGCGATATGATTGAGCAGAAAGCCCAGGAGGCAGCGGATGCTGCAAAGGCAAAAATTGTGGAGATGGTTAAAGAGGAATTAACCAAGCAGGTACAGCAGGCTTTGACAGAAAGCGGAATTGAAGGTGCGGAAAACTTTAATCTGGATGATATTGAAACAGAAGAATTGGAAGATTTAACAGGTATGGATTTCAGCGTTCTGGATGACCTTGAAAATCTGGATATGGAAGAATTGGAGCGGTTACTGGAGGAATTTAAGGTAATGGAATTGCCTGAAATCAGTACGGAAGGTGCGCAGTAAATTTATATTTCAAAGTAAAAACGGTTATTATAGGAGTGCATAATGAAAAAGGAATATGTGAACCCCATTATCAGAGGCTTTTACCCTGACCCCAGTATCTGTTATGCAGAAGGCTATTTTTATATTGTGTGCAGCAGTTTCCAATTTTTCCCGGGATTGCCTTTGTTCCGCAGCAAAAATATGACGGACTGGGAACCAGCCGGACATTGTATGACCAGGGTAAGCCAACTGGACTTAAATGAAATGGGAGCTTCCGGTGGCTTGTTTGCGCCTACTATCCGTTACCACCAAGGAAGATTTTATGTGGTGTGCACCAACGTGGGTGGTTACGGAAATTTCCTGGTATATACCGATGATATTATGAGCGGTGAGTGGTCAGAACCGGTACTCATTGACAGACCGGGCATTGACCCTTCCCTTCTTTTTGACGGAGGAAAAGTTTACTTTATCAGCAATGGAGATGATGATGACGGAGTAAACGGTATTTCAGTCTGTGAGATTGATATAGACACCGGAAAGGTGTTGACAAAGAGTAAGTGTATTTCTAAAGGAACAGGCGGAAGATATTTGGAAGGCCCCCATCTTTACCATATCGGAGAGTATTATTATCTTTTGGTGGCAGAGGGCGGCACGGAGTACGGACATATGGAGTGTCTGTTAAGAAGTAAAGATATTTATGGTCCTTATGAAATCTGTCCGGTCAATCCTATTCTCACAAACCGCAATTTGGGCGGATATTTTATTCAGGGTTCCGGGCATGCTGATATAGTAGAGGATGAAGAGGGACAATGGTGGATGGTTCACTTGGCATTCAGACAACAGGATCAGTGGCGGCCTTTTCATCAACTGGGTCGAGAGACCTTTTTAGAGCCGGTTTTCTGGGACGAAGACGGATGGTTTCGTGTGGGGACAGATGGTACTTCCAGAGCAGCCTACAAAGTGGAAGAAGGCAGATGCGAGGCTTGTCATAGCGCAGAATATCCTAAGGAAAGATGGGCACTGGATAAAAGAAGGGCTATTTATGTAAGGCGTCCGGATTATCAGAATTATCGCTACGGAGAAAAGGGGTGCTTTGCTTTAAAGGGAACCGATGCAAAATTGCAAAGCCTTGGAAATGTTACCTTTTTGGGGATGCGCCAGCAGGAGTTTGAGACAGAGTTTGGTATAAAAATCTATGGACAGACCATGCTTGAAGGACAACATGCGGGTATCACTGCCTACATGTCAGAGAGAGATTTTTTTGCCGTGGATGTTTGCAAACAAAGTGACCGGTATGAAATATGCTGCAAAGCGGTAATTGGCAACATGAACGTACCAATGGAAAGCGTCTCCATGGAAAAAGTATCCATGCAAAGTGCAGGAATTGAACAAGAGGAAATTCTTGTTGCTATTGTGACGGGGCATCAAAGTTATGAGGCATATGCGCAGTTTCCTAATGAAGAAGGAAAAAAACAGTGGCAGAAAATAGGTAAGATGGAGGCCAAATACTTGACCAGTGAAGTGACGGAAGGATTTACCGGCGTAATTTTGGCGGCCTACTGTGAAGCAGATGAAAAAGGAAACAGTGACTATGTTCATTTTTCTCCCCTAAAAGACTAAATATTAATCTTGTAAACCTATATTGAAACAAATAAAAGCGGAAATTGATATTGAAAATCTTTATCAACTTCCGCTTTAAAAAATAGTTGTCATTTTTTGTGGGCATGTTATGATAGATAGGTATAGTACAAGTGCAAGGAGACAGAAATGTTAAAGGTAAAGAATTTATCTTTTGATGTCATGGAAGATGGTATCAAGAAAAATATATTGAAAGACGTTAGTTTTGAAGTGAAAAAGGGCGAAATGCTCATTATCACCGGTCCTAACGGAAGCGGCAAATCAACACTTGCCAAGGTTTTGATGGGGATTGAAAAGGCGGCAGGCGGAAGTGTGTATTTAGGTGGAGAAGATATTTCGGATTTGGCCATTGACGAAAGGGCAAAAGCAGGTCTTGGCTTTGCGTTCCAGCAGCCACCCAGATTTAAAGGCATGACTATTGAGAAATTGCTTTGTCTGGCGGCGGGCAGAAAACTTCCCGAAAAGGAATGCTGCGATTTGCTCAGCGGTGTAGGACTTTGTGCCAGAGAGTATTTGGGCAGACAGGCGGATGCCACTTTATCCGGCGGCGAGATGAAGCGTATTGAAATTGCCACAGCTTTGGCAAAACCTCATAAAATATGTATTTTTGATGAACCGGAAGCAGGAATTGACCTTTGGAGTTTTTCCATGCTTGTGAAAAGATTTGAGGAGATTCACAAAAATAAAGACGAGAGCATTATTATCATTTCCCATCAGGAGCGCTTAATCCAGATGGCAGACCGCATTATGCTTTTAAAAGACGGTCAGGTGAAAAAAATCGGAACCAGAGATGAGATGCTGACAGAACTTATGGGTGTGCAGGAAACAAAGGGCTGTCTGGACAAACATCAGATACCGGCGAATTAGGAGGATAGGACATGGCTTTTGATAAGATTACCGAAAAGGTCCTGGGTATCATCGACAGTGAAGGGTTCAAGGAAGAAGGAGCCTATAATCTGCGATATAACGGAACTGCCCTTTGCCGTGGGGATTCCGAAAATATTAAAATCAGAAAAAAAGAAGATAAACAGGGAATAGATGTTTATATCAGTGGAAATACCAAAGGGGAAAAGGTGCATATCCCGGTGGTGGTATCTGCTTCAGGTATGACGGATGAAGTATACAATGATTTTTATATTGAATCCGGTGCGGATGTTCATATCATTGCAGGTTGCGGAATCCACAATGCAGGTTGTAACGATACCAGACATGACGGAATTCATTCTTTTCATGTTTCCCCAGGGGCGAATGTAAAGTATGAAGAGAAGCATTATGGAGAAGGTGAAGGAACCGGTGCCAGAATTTTGAATCCGGTCACCAAAATTTTCATGGAAGAAAATTCTGTGTTTACTCTGGAAACCACTCAAATTGAAGGCGTGGATTCCACAAAGAGAGAGACCGAGATTTTTATGGGTGCTGGTTCTAAGTTGTTTGTAACCGAGAAACTAATGACCCATGATAAGCAGACGGCAGTGTCCAATGTGGATGTGATTTTAAACGGAGATGGCAGCAGTGCCCAGATTATATCCCGTTCTGTGGCAAAAGGAGAATCTGTGCAGACATTTCATCCCAGAGCCATCGGTAATGCGGGCTGTCATGCCCATATTCAGTGTGATTCCATTATTATGGAAAATGCCCGTGTGGTTTCCATTCCGGAAATTGATGCAAATCATTTGGATGCAGCTATTATTCATGAGGCGGCTATCGGCAGAATCAACAATGACCAACTTATGAAATTGCAGACATTGGGACTTACAGAGGAAGAGGCGGAAGGCGTTATTGTAGAGGCTTTTCTGAATTAGCGAAAGAGAAAGGAATGTTGAATAGTTTCAGCATTCCTTTTTTTGTAGAAAAAGCGTCTAATATTCAGAAAATCTTAAGATGACAATACAAAGCATAGTAGTATAATGGTAATGTGGACACAAAACCATGTATTTCGAGGAGGAGTATGAAAATGAAAAGAAAAGTATGTGCGTGGCTTTTGATGGTAGTGATGATACTATCTATGACAGCTTGCGGAAAAGGCGAAAGTGAAGGACCGGAGTTTGTTTATGTTCCGGAGTATATTTCTTTGCCGGCTGATGATGACAGTAATGTGAATGTGATGCAGATGACAGATAAAAATCTGTATTATTCTGTATATAGTTGGAATGAAGAGACCATGGAAAGCAGTCAGGATTTTTATTCGCTGGATTTGACGGCAGCAGATGCAAAGCCTGTAAAGATGCAGTTGGATATGGATACCATGGGCGATTATATGCAAATGCAAATCGACAGTCAGGGAAATCTCTACCTGGCAACCCGTTCTTATGAAGAGATTACCGAGAAAGATGAGAACGGAGAAACTTATACAAGTTATGACTATGAGAATGCGAAAGTGGAAATAGTAAAGTTTGGCGCTGACGGAACGGAAAGTTATCGCTGTGACATTACCCAGCGCATGAAAGCAGTACAAGAGGATGAATATATCAGTGATTATATCCAGTATATGGTTTTGGATAAGGCAGGTAACGTTTACGTGACAAACGGCGATACCAACATTTGGGTAATCGGCACAGACGGAAAGTTATTGTGTGAGATAAAGTCTGATAACTGGTTTAACAGTATGGGCGTTTCCAAAGCAGGAGATGTGTACATTTCTACTTACGGTAACAGCGGTCAGGTACTGAAAAAGATTGACTTGGCAACAAAGGGATTTGGGGAGGAATTGTCAGGACTGCCCAATAATTTCTATGGAGCAATTCTTCCGGGTACAGAAAAGGATTTTGTATTGCAGGGAGATTCCGCTTTGTATGAATATGATGCGCAGACACAGACTTACGAAGAAATTTTGAAATTTATTGACTGCGACATTAACGGTTCTTATGTGCAGAATGTTGCAGTGACACAGGATGGCAAAATTTTGGTATATTACAGAGACTGGAATCTGGGAACGCAGGAGGTTGTAAGTTTGGTGAAAAAACCGGCGTCTGAGGTATCCCAGAAACAGATGTTGACTTTGGGCGGATTTTATATTAATCAGGATTTACAATCTTCTATCGTAAAATTCAATAAATCTAACGAGGAATATCGTATCACTATCAGAGACTACTCAGAATCCATGGGTGATGACGAGAATGCCTATGAAGATGCGATTACTCTGATGAATAATGATATTCTGACAGGGAACGCACCAGACATGATTTATTTAGGCAGTGTAAATTTGCAGACAATGGCAAATAAGGGTGTTATTGAAGATTTGTCTCCCTATTTGGAGAGCAGTGATAAACTGAAAAGGGAAGATATGTTAGAGTCTGTTTTGAAGACATATACCATAGGCGATACATTGTGTGCAATTCCCACATCTTTTTACATTAGCACACTGATGTCTGCGTCTTCTATTGTAGGCGATGAAATGGGATGGACCATGGACGAAATGCTGGCAGTAGCTAAGTCTATGCCCGAAGATGCGCAGCTCATGCAATATGGCACGAAAGACATGATTTTGCAGTATATGATTATTTTTGGCGCAGATTCTTATGTGAATTGGGAAACCGGTAAATGTAATTTTGAAAGTGAAGAATTCATAAAATTATTGGAATTTGCAAATACCTTCCCTAAAGAGTATGAATACAGCGAAGATATGCCTACTATGCCGGAAATGATACAGTCCGGAAAACTTTTGCTTGTGGACCAGTCTATCAGTAGTATGGGTGACTACCAGATTATCGAAACCATTTGGGATGAACCTGTTACCTGTATCGGTTTTCCCGGTAATGTAGGAAACGGTGCTATTTTGATGGGACAGGATGCCATTGCCATCAGTTCCAAGTCCAAGCATAAAGATGTGGCATGGGAGTTTGTGGAAACTTTCATTACAGATGCAAATGCAGAAGAAAATTATATGTGGGGCTTCCCGGTTGTAAAATCCCGACTGGAGGCTCAGTTTGAAGAAGCCATGAAACCGGAATATGAAATCGACTGGATGACAGGGGAAACATTGCTTGATGAAAACGGCAATCCTGTAGAAAGCAGCAAAGGTGGCTGGGGCTACGGTGACGGCATTGAGTTTAATATTTATGCGGCCACACAGGAGCAGGTAGATGCGGTAAAAGAATTGATTAACAGCACTACAACACTGTACAACGCTGATATGGAGATGTATAATATAATCAGTGAAGAAGCGGCATTTTTCTTTGAAGGACAAAAGAGTGCCCAGGAAGTTGCCAAAACTATTCAGGGTCGTATTCAGGTGTATGTAGACGAGATTAGATAAATGGACAGTTGAGGAGGGCTTTTATGAAAGCCGGACGGAAGAACAAGTTAAGCAAGCGCACAAGAAAGTTAAAAATAAGCTCGGGGCTTTATATAGCCCCCAGCTTTCTTGGCGTTATGCTCTTTTTCATAATTCCTTTTATCGTGGTCATATATTATTCCATGATTAATAACCCCATCAGCGGGGAATTTGTATTTTTACAAAATTTCCAGATGGTTCTTAAAAACGCAGCTTTTAAAAAGGCCGCTATGAATACCTTGACTTTTTCAGCGGTGGCGGTACCCCTTGCGGTAGTGCTTTCTTTAATGCTTGCTATTTTATTGGATAATAAAATTCCCTTTAGAAGTCATTTCAGAACCTTCTTTTTAAGTCCTATGATGGTGCCGGTGGCATCTATTGTATTGATTTGGCAGGTATTGTTCCATTATAACGGGGCGGTAAATGATGTGCTCGTTGCTTTGGGAGGCGGCAAAATCGACTGGATGAAGTCGGAATACTCCCAAATTGTAATTGTTATTCTCTTTTTATGGAAAAATCTGGGTTATAATATGATTCTGTTTATGGCGGCTCTTTCCAGCATCCCGAAAGATATTTTGGAGGTGGCAAAACTGGAAAGCGCAACCTCTGTGCAGACTTTCTTTTACATAAAATTCAGGTATTTGTCGTCTACTATTTTGTTTGTAACCATTATGTCACTGATTAACTCTTTTAAAGTATTTAGGGAAGTTTATCTGCTTACCGGTGACAGACCTTATGATACGTTATACATGTTGCAGCACTATATGAACAATATGTTCAAGTCTCTGGATTATCAGAAACTGTCGGCTGCGGCGATTTTGATGTCTCTTGTTATGATTGTGATTATCGGTATTTTGTTTATTGTGGAAAATCATTTTGGAAAGGACGTGGAAGGATGAGAACGAAAATGGCAGTTTCTCCTGTACGTCCCGATGCAGCGAGATATAAAAGAAAAGGAAAACGAAAGAAATTTTTTAAAGGCATCCGTATTGCCATTGCCACGGCGCTGGCAGGTTTTTTTGCATTTTTGTTTTTGATGCCTATTGTGCTTACGATTACAAACTCCTTTATGACCCAGTCTGAAATATCCGCAAACTACGGTTCGGTATTTGAGACTACGGATACGGGAGGTAAAGTATATATTTCTGAAAAGGTCAACTTAAAATTTATACCGGATATGGTTTCGTTCCAGCAGTATATTACGGTTCTTTTAAAAAGTCCCGAGTATTTGCTGAAATTCTGGAACTCGGTAATTTTGGTGGGACCTATTGTGGTGTTCCAGCTGATTGTGGCGACCCTTGCTTCTTATGGGTTTATGCGGTATCGGGGGCGGCTTAGGGAGATTATTTTCTTTACCTATATCATTTTGATGTTGATGCCCTATCAGGTTACGCTGGTGCCTAACTACCTGGTATCCGGGTGGTTTAACATTATTGATACCAATTGGGCCATTTGGCTGCCCGGCATCATGTCACCTTTTGCCGTTTTTTTGCTTACAAAGTTTATGAGGCGTATTCCCGTCTCAGTAATCGAAGCGGCCCAAATTGACGGTGCGGGAGAGTGGCAGATTTTTAGGAAAGTGGCGGTGCCTCTTTGTAAGGGAGCCCTCTGTTCGGCGGCTATTTTGGTGTTTATTGATTATTGGAATATGGTTGAACAACCGCTGATTTTGATGTCAGACCCGGAAACACATCCTTTGTCGGTGTTCTTAAGTAAGATTAATTCCGGGGAAATCGGATTGGCTTTTGCGGTGGCAACCATTTATATGATACCCAGTTTGTTTGTATTTTTGTACGGTGAAGAGTATCTGGTAGAAGGTATTACCTATCAGGGCGGCATCAAGGGGTAATGAGGAGGAAATGAAAATGAACGAAGAAAACAGAAAAAAAAGAGAGTGGGTCAAAAGCGCTGCTATTGTGTTTTTGTCAATTATGCTGGTGTTGACCTTTTTCTCCAATACAATTATGAACTATTCCCTGCCGGAAGTGGCAACCCAGATGATTACGTCCGGTACCATTACGGCAAAAATCAGAGGAACCGGTGTGGTGGAAAGCGGTGACCCTTACAATGTGGAAATAAAAGAAAGCCGTAAAGTGGAAAGTGTAGCAGTACATGTGGGCGATACCGTGGAAATCGGGGATGTGCTTCTTTATTTGGAAGATGAGGAGAGCGCAGAACTTGTAGAAGCGGAAAAACTGCTTAAGACCTTGCAGGATGATTATGACAAAACCATTTTGACGGGACTTGACGCAGCCATGATAAACAGGGTAGAGAGCGGAAAAGTTTCCAGCACGGAAGAATATCTGAAAAAGATGAATGCGCTGAAATCCGCCATGGATAAGGCTGAAACAGAAATGGAAACTGCCCAAAAACTGGTAAACGATGCGCAGGCCTGGATTAATGCCTTGGAACTGCAAATCAGCATTACGGTACCTGCCAATGTAGATACCAGCAGCCAGAAAAAAGCATTAAATGAGGCGCAGACCAATCTGGACAATGCAGAAATTCGTTTGGATCTGGCGCAGGCAGCCTATGAGAAAGCAGCACAGGTCAGCGGTAGCGACCCTGCGAAACTGTTGGAAGCAGAAAATGAACTGGCGGCGGCAAAAACTGAAAAAGAGAAATGGGAAACAGAAGTCAGCAAGCGTCAAAGCGACTTGAATACCGTGGAAATGAAGGCAGAAAATGCCCAGATTGAAAGCGAGAGATTGATTAATAGTCTGAGCGCCCAACTTCCCAATGCCAAACTGGATTTGAATAAAGCAAATAAAGAACTGGAAGAAAAAACAGAGAAGTATAATGCAAGCAAAACCGCTTATGAGGAATATGTTGCACTGATTCCTGCCGAACTGGATTTGGTGTCCAAATTGGAGGCTATTGAGAAACAGGAAGAAGTAGTAGAAAAACTCCGTTCTCAGGCTATAGGTGCCACGGTGACCGCAGGCATTGCGGGAACCATTACTTCCATCAATGTGGTGGCAGGAGAAACAACTACTGCAGGCAGTGCAGTGGCAGTTATCCAGCCTGCGGGAAAAGGCTATACGTTAAGTTTTTCCGTTACAAACGAGCAGGCAAAGAGGGTTTCCGTAGGCGATCCTGCGGACCTGGTAAATTCCTGGTGGTATAGTGACGTGCAGGCGACAGTAGCCTCCATCAGACCGGATACCAGTAATCCTACCAAAAACAAATTGCTTACCTTTAATTTGACCGGTGAATTGACAGCAGGACAGTCTCTGACTCTTTCTGTGGGACAAAAGAGTGCTACTTATGATATGATTGTACCAAACAGTGCAATCAGGGAAGATAACAACGGTAAATTCATTCTGATTGTGGAACAAAAATCCAGTCCTTTGGGCAACCGTTTCAAGGCTACCAGAGTGGATGTGGATGTGCTTGCAGCGGATGAAACCCAGTCGGCTATCACGGGTGCTGTGTACGGATGGGAAGATGTTATCACAACATCAACCAAGCCTGTGGAAGCAGGTCAACTTATCAGATTACCTGATTAAGGAGCGGAAAGTATGAAAATGAAAAAGAGAATTATTTTGGGCATTTCCGGAGCAATCTCTTTCATTATTTTTTGTGTGCTTGCCGGTATCAGCAGTTATCTGGGCGGAAAACAGGATTCCCAGAATATGGCCCAGCGTTGGTCGAAAGAGAAAGATGTGGCACAAATCAGTTGCTTTTTCTCCCAAAGCGCCGGGGTCAGTGAAAATACCTTGATAGGATTTGGGTACCAGTTGGAAAGCGATTTGGTGGCAGCTTCCATAGTTTCGGATTCTGCCAATCCAAACGCCAGACTTTGGACAGATGCATACAGCGCCACGGGAAAAATTACCCTGCAAAGCGATAATGGCAGTGTAACAGCAGATGCAGTAGGCGTTGGCGGCGATTTTTTCTATTTTCATCCCTTGGAATTAGCCGCAGGCTCCTATTTTTCCGGCGATGATGTAATGAAAGACTATTGTCTGGTAGATGAGGAAACTGCATGGCAGCTTTTCGGTTCCAACAATATTGCCGGACAGATGATTACCATCAGCGGAATTCCCCATATTATTACCGGTGTTTACAGTCGGGAAGAGGGAAGATTGGCCGAGGCGGCAGGTCTGGACGGTACGGTTGTGTATGTGTCCTACGAAACCCTGACAAAATACGGTCAGGCAAATGAAATCGGATGTTACGAGATTGTAATGCCCAATCCTGTGGAGAAATATGCCTTTAATTATGTTGCTGAGCATATCGGTGTGCAGGAGACGGAAGTGGAAGTGCTGGAAAATACCAGCAGATATTCGCTACTTGCTTTGGTAGAAGGGCTTGGCGAATTCGGAACCCGTTCCATGAACGGGAAATCCATCATTTATCCTCACTGGGAAAACATTGCCAGAGGATATGAGGATATTTTGATGTTATTATTGATTTTGATGTTATTATTTATTATATATCCGGTTTTGCTCATTGTAATTGCCCTTGTGATTGCATGGAAGCACAAAACATGGACGGTAAAAAGCATTTATTTATTTTTACAGGATAAATGGGAGCGGATGCTGGAAAAGCGCCGTGAAAAGAAAAGAGGGAGGAGAAAAAATGAAAAAATGGATGAAGCGTAGCCTTAGTTTAATACTTGCGGTAACTATGGTTATGGGACTTAGTGGCTGCGGAGGTAAGAAGGGTACAGACCCTGCTTTGGTAGCTGCTGCAAAGGAAAATGTGTATAAATATGTGGAGATACCCGTTTTTGAAAAAGCAGAGGAAGGCGCAGAGGATTATACCGATTACAATGTGCAGTCTATCACTTATTCTAACGGCCGTGTAGTGGCGCTGGTAAATGTCAACAGTTGGGGCGCCGAAGCATGGAGCAATGAAATGCAACTGATTTCCGTAAATGAAGATGGTACAGATAAACAGGTAAATGTTATTTGGAGGCAGGATCAAAACAGTACGGAAAGCGGTTATTTGAATAATGCGGTAATGTCTGATAATTGTGTGTATGGCATTATGCAGAAAGAGAATTATGAAAATATCGATGAATATGGTATGCCGGAAATTGTATCGGAACTGGTATGTTGGGATTTTAATGCCAACGAACAGTGGAGAGTATCGGTTATTCCCGAAGATTTGCCGGAGGGCGAATGGTTCTATGTTGACCGCCTTCTTACATTAGATGATGGTCGGATTTTGGTTTCTGCAATGGAAAAAATTACCATTTACGATAAAACAGGTGCAGTTCAGGGCAAGGTAGAGCCAAAACTGGAAAATGGATATAACAGCATTTTCACAGATAAAAAAGGCAATTTGTGCGTAACTATGTGGGATAGTTCTTGGACCAAACTTTCTATTGCTACTTTGAATATGCAGACCGGTCAGCCGGAGGGAACCCTGGAAGTTCCGTTCAACATTAATAACTACAATATAAGAGAGAGTAAAAATTATGACATGTTGCTCACCAGCACTACAGGTATTTTTGGCTATAACATCGGTGATGCAGAACCTACCCCTATTATGGATTTTGTAAACTCTGATTTACCCACTACTAATTTGAATCAGGTGGTAGAAATTAACGATACCCAGTTTTTGGCAAGTTATTATGACAGAAGTTATGCGTCCCAATATGTCAGTCTATTTACTTATGTAGATCCCAGCGAAATACCGGACAAAGAAGTGTTGAATCTGGCGGCATATTACATCCCTTATGATATGCGTAACAGGGTAGTAGAGTTTAATAAGACTAACGAAAAATACCGTATCATTTTTACTGACTACTCCCAGTATGCAACGCCCGATGATTATCTGGCAGGATATACGAAATTTAACAATGATATTATTGCAGGAAATGTTCCCGATATTATGATTTTGGATGAACAGATGCCTGTGGACAGTTACATCCAAAAGGGACTTCTGGCAGATATTTACGAATTTATTGATGCAGACGAGGAATTAGACAGAGAAGATTATTTCCAGAATGTCTTTGACGCGTACAGTGTAGGCGGAAAGTTATATTGCATCGTGCCCAGTTTCGCTGTTTGGACAGTTATGGGTAAAGCCTCCGAAGTGGGAAATGAGCCCGGCTGGACCATGAAAGAAATGCAGGAACTTTTGGCATCCAAACCGGAAGGAACAAGTCTTTTCGGCGAGAGCATGACAAGAGAGAGTCTGATGTGGTATGCAACTATGATGTCTTTGCCCGAGTTTATTGATAACGAGACAGGTGTATGCAGTTTTGAATCTCAGGGATTTAAAGATTTGCTTACCTTTTTAAAGACATTACCCACAGAATTTAGTTATGATTATGAAGACCCGGATTTGTGGACAAAACTGGAAATGCAGTATGTGGAAGGTAAAACCCTGCTTATGATGACTACCATCACAGATTTACAGAGCATGGTTTATACATTTGGACAGTTTGGAACCTCTGACATTACCTTTATCGGATTCCCCTCCGAAAATGGGGTTGGTGCAGCTTTGAACTGTTATAACCGTTATGCGATTTCCGCCCAGTCACCCAATAAAGAAGGGGCTTGGGAGTTCATGCGTTATTACTACACGGATGAATATCAGGAAAGTTTGTATGAAATGTCCATCAATAAGGATATCTGGATGGAAAAGGCGATGGAAGCCACCGAGAAACCTTCTTGGGAAGATGAAAACGGACAAATCCATTATGACGAGTATATTAGCTGGCTTGGCGGTCAGGAAATTATCTTGGAGCCTTTGACCAAAGCACAGGTAGAGGAGATTTTTGATTATGTTTCCTCTGTTACACAGACTTATTCCTATGACCAGGATTTAGTTGACATCATCAACGAAGAGGCGGCTCCTTTCTTTGAAGGTGAGAAGAGCGTGGATGAAGTGGCAAAGATTATTCAAGGCAGAATTCAGCTTTATGTGGATGAAAGCAGATAAGGCGAAGTAATCAAATTAAATATTGATAACAGTAAAAAAACTGCTCAAGCCAAGAAAATCGGTTTGGGCAGTTTTATTGTTTCATTTTGGCAAGATAGTGGGGAACGGTCAATTCCCGTCCGTGTTCTTTTAACCACTGCTTGGATTCTTTGTAATCCGGCAGGATAGTGCCCACCATATTCCAAAAGTCCTTGGAGTGATTCATGTGGGTGAGGTGGCACAGTTCATGAACCACAACATAATCCAAAATCTTGGGCGGTGCCATCATCAGGCGGTAGTTAAAGGACAAGGTACCGCTTCCGGAACAACTTCCCCAGCGGCTTTTCTGGTCACGGATTGTAATAGATGTGTAATGTCCGCCGGTAAATTGGTGAAAATATTCCACACGGTAAGGAATGTAATCTTTGGCAGCTTTCCGGAATTTTTTTTCAAAATATCCGATGCGGGCTTCTTCCTCGGGGG
The DNA here is from genome assembly GCA_017468395.1 of Lachnospiraceae bacterium. Classification (GTDB taxonomy): domain Bacteria; phylum Bacillota; class Clostridia; order Lachnospirales; family Lachnospiraceae; genus Acetatifactor. The sequence continues at coordinate 121,221 of JAFUIR010000016.1, forward strand.
ATAGGGTAGGAAGACTGTTATAATGAGCCAGAACTTCCTGACGTTTTTCCAATATCCAATCCTGTTTGCTTTCTACAAACTTGTCAATTTGCCGGTCGGAAACATAGTGGGGTGCACGGACTTCCACATCGCCGTTTTCCTTGATTTGTATGGAGATACTTTTTCGGTTACTGCGGATAATGCGGTATTGATAAGTAGTCTCGGGTGTTTTATAATGAAAAAACATAGGTGTATTCCTTTGTAAAGTGGGTTTTAGAAAGTTAAATCATAAGATTGGTATATCATAAATAGTAGTGAAAAACAAGAAACAGGAAACAGAAAATGGCAGAAAAAGACGGGAAAAACAGCGAAAAAAATAACGAAAAAATTTGTGTCCTGATTTGTGCGGGAAATTTGCAAATTGAGGACAAAGACCGGATAGAGAAGTGTTTGCGGCGGGGCGCATATTTGGTGGCGGTAGACGGTGGTTTGGATTATTGCTGCCAAATGGGACTGAAGGTTGACTTGTGTTTGGGAGATTTTGATTCGGTATCTTCGGAAACACTGGATGATCTGAATTTATCAAAGATAGTGAAACTGCCTGTAGAAAAGGACGATACAGATACTTTGGCGGCCCTGAAACTTTGTGTGGAAAAGGGATATAAAGAATTTTATATTTTTGGCGGCTGCGGGGGCAGACTGGATCATACCGTGGCAAATATACAATGCCTGTTGTTTCTGAAAAGAAAGGGATGCAAGGGCTTTTTGTTAAGCAAAGCGGAAACTATTTTTGTGCTGAAAGATGAGGAAATTTGCTTTGAGGCAGGAAAAACAGGGATTTTGTCTTTGTTTGCTTTAAGCGGGGAAGTGAAAGGCGTTAGCATCTTTGGCATGAAATACAATTTGGATAATGCGGTTATTACCAATGATTTTCCCATAGGTATCAGCAATGAGTTTACCGGGCAGGCGGGCAAAGTGAATGTTTCGGACGGAGAAGTGCTGGTTATTATGAGCGAGACACCATAGATAAAAATTGAAAAGGATAGGACACGAAAAATGCAAAAGAGAAGAAAAGCAGGAATTTTAATATTGGTAGCGGTTATGCTGCTTGCACTGACCGCCTGCCAAGAAGATGCAGATACAAATAACACAGAACTGGACGTTACAGAAACCGTAGAGTCAAAACCGGAGAAAGAGACTAAGATTGAGGAGACCGGGAGTGTGCCGGTAGAAAGCGAGTCTGAGAAAGAATCCGAGACAGTTTCTGTAGAGGAAAGTGCGCCGGTGGAAGAAAGCACACCGGTGGAAGAAAGCACACCGGTAGAAGAAAGCACACCGGTAGAGGAAAGCGCGCCTATAGAGGAAAGTGTGCCTGTAGAGGAAAGTGTGCCTGTAGAAGAGAGTAAACCTATAGTGGACAGTGCTCCTTTAGAAGCAGGAACACCATATGAAATGCACGGGGCTCTTCGCGTGGAGGGAACCAATGTGGTGGATAAAAACGGCGAGATATTCCAACTTGCCGGAGTCAGCACTCACGGACTTTCCTGGTTTCCCGACTATGTAAATAAGGACGCTTTTCAAACCATTCGTGACGACTGGGGTGCCAACGTGGTGCGCCTTGCGTTGTATACAGCGGAATATAACGGCTACTGCGAGGGCGGTAACAAGGAAAGTTTAAAAGCGCTCGTTAAAAACGGAGTAAATTATGCGGGCGAACTGGGCATGTATGTGATTGTGGACTGGCATATACTTCGGGATGCAGACCCCAACACTTACAAAAGTGATGCCATTGCATTCTTTGATGAAATGTCAAAGGAATTTAAGGATAATGACAATGTGATTTATGAAATTTGTAATGAGCCAAACGGCGGAACAAGTTGGAGTCAGGTAAAGCAGTATGCCTTGGAAGTAATCCCCGTTATCCGTGAAAATGACCCCAATGCCCTTATTATTGTGGGAACGCCGAACTGGTGTCAGTATGTGGATGAGGCAGCAAAAGATCCTATTACAGAGTATGACAATCTTTTATACGCCGTGCATTTTTACGCAGATACCCATAGGGACGATATCCGGAATAAAATGGTAACGGCTATTGACAAAGGGCTGCCCGTAATTATTTCCGAGTTTAGTATTTGTGACGCTTCCGGTAACGGATATAACAATGTTGAGCAGGCAAATGTGTGGATGGATCTTTTAGACAAGCATCATGTAGGGTTTGTAGCGTGGAACTTGTCCAATAAGGCCGAGTCATCATCACTTATTGCCAATGGAAACAGTAAAATCGAGGGTTGGACTTATGATGATTTGTCTGAATCCGGCAAATGGTTGTTTGGTGTGTTAAGTGAACATTCAGAGCAAGGCGCCGGAACAGCAAATGACCGGACCGGTGAAAGCACAGACAATCCGGGGAACGCAAACAGCCAAGAAAACGGTGGAAATCAAGAAACTGCGAGTAGCCAAGATGGTATTGTTTCCGGCGGGGAAACTGCTCTTTATGCTACAGTTACGGTGTCCAATTCCTGGCAGAGTAATAATGGTCAAAGTACGCAGTTATCTGTAAGTATTGAGAATAGTGGCAGCAGCGTAAGCGGATGGACTGTAGAGATTGAGTTTGGTCAAAGTGTTACATTGGATCAGATTTGGTGTGCTACGGGAACGGTAGAAGGCAGTAAAATTGTGATTACTCCGGCGGAATATAACAGTTTGATTGAAAGCGGTAAGAAGGTGTCGGACATTGGACTGATTGTGACTACCCAAGTGGCGGTTAGTTCGCCTAGTGTATCGGTGAGGTAGTAGAAGTTGAAAAACTTGGAGTTGGCGAGGTGCGACAGATGAAGGATATGAAGTGGTAAAATCTGTTGAAATGGGAGAGAATAGGAGATTTTTCTAAATAAATTCCAATATCGTAAATTTGATTTGGTTTGGATAATTAATCGGGGGTGAGTAACAAATCCAACTAAAATAAGAAAAATAGAGAAATAGTCGGGGGTAAAGAGGGTTAACCCCCGACCGAAATGAGAAAATCAGCAGATTAGTCGGGAAAAAATGAGGTTGAACCCCGACTGGAATGGAAAAACCAGTAGATTAGTCGGGAAAAAAGAGGGTTACCCCCCGACTGGAATGGAAAAACCAGCAGATTAGTCGGGAAAAAAGAAGATTATCCCCCGACTGAAATAAGAAACCTAGAAGTTTAGTCTGGAAAGAAGAGAGTTTCTCTTTGAATGGACAGCAAAATTGTATGGGATTGATGCAATTATACAAATTTTGAATTTAGTCGAGTTTTTTTGCGAGGGAGATAAACCGGACGGACAAAAATGAATTTTAAAAGTCAAGATTTTATTTCTTTTGAAGTGTATCATTTAAGCATACAGAAGAAAGGAAGTGAATGTATGGAGTGGCTAACGGCAGTCAGAAAATCAATTGATTACATAGAGGGACATTTGAGCGATAACATCAGTGCGCAGGATGTGGCAGATCAAGTGTATGTATCCCAACTGCATTTTCAAAGAGGTTTTTTGATTATGACAGGTTATTCAGTGTCAGAGTATATTCGTAATCGTAAGTTATATCTTGCAGCGCTTGAACTAAAAAGTGCAGATAGGAAAATAATCGATGTAGCATATGATTATGGATATGATACGCCGGATAGTTTTACAAAAGCGTTTACAAGATTTCATGGGACTACACCTATGCAGGTAAAGCAAGGAGAGAATATCAGAACCTTTCTTCCGTTGAATATTAACGTTACGGTTCAAGGAGGAGATAAAATGAACTATAAAATTACAAAAATGTTTGGGTTTAAAGTGATTGGTTTTGCAAGAGAATTTTCTTTTGATACGGCATATGAGGAAATACCTAAATATTGGGACGAAATCTGTGAGAAGTATGCGGCTAATGTATATGCCGGGAATCCTCCTGCAAATCCGCAGGAAAAGGCATTGATGGATAACTGTATAGGGGAGTTTGGTATTTGTATTGATGACGGAAAAGCATCAAGCAAGGGAAAATTTACTTATCTTATTGCAGGAAAGTATACCGGAGGAGAAGTTCCGGAAGGCATGATGTTGTATGAATTTGAGCAGGGAGAATGGGCGGTATTTGACTGTGTAGGTGCAATTCCGGAGGCGTTACAGTCACTGAATACAAGAATATTCAAAGAGTGGCTTCCGGGAAATCCCGATTATGAGATTAGTGGCAATGCAAATGTGGAATGGTATGATTGTGTAAATGGAGAAAAGACAGATGCAGATTATCACAGTGCTATCTGGATTCCGGTAAAAAGAAAGTAGTTATAGTGTTTGGCAAAAAGAGTAGGTTTAGTGTTAAACGTACTCTTTTTCCAATCAAATATACAAATGATACGAAATGACATTTTGATGGGATTTTCCATTTGTATCGGCAGAATAACAAAACCGTTTTGGATTAAGAGGTTATGTGGCTGTTATTTACACCTTTAAAATAAATTGATTAGAATGGAGAAGATAATGGAGCTTATTATGCAACCAACAAGTACAACATGTGGTCAGGCATGTATTGCTATGATTACAGGAAAAAGTATTGAAGAAGTGATACAGACAATGCGAACAGATGGACCAACAAGTATAGGTCAACTGGTAGAAGCATTGGACTTTTATAAAATAAATCATGCTGAAAGAAATACTCGCATTTCAAAGAAAAATCCGGTTCCGTATAAGTATTCTATTTTAACTGTTCATACGGATGCTGGTTATACACATTGGACTTTGTTATATGACGGTAAATATTTTGACCCCGAATTTGGCTTAGTTGAAGGGGAATATACATACGGAAAAGTGACTTCTTTTTTAGCGATATATGAATCGTAATATGTAATAGAAATTTTCAACTGATAGAAGCAGGCAACTCTCATTTTGTAGATGTTAAAAAAAGAATTTAGTGAGGTGAAAAATATGGTGGCATTCTTACGATTAAGAAATATTTAAGTACATAGAACGGCGTTAAATAGTTTTATGTACAGACAAAATTCTGAAAACTATTTAATTAAGGAGATTTGTAATGATATTTCAAGATAATGTAATAAAAGAATATTTGAAAAATGTTTATTTCATAACCGGAACACCTTGTGGTGGAAAGACAACGGTTTCACGGGAGTTGGCGAAAAGGCACAATTTATTGGTTTATGATATTGATGAGCAATTTCCAAAGCATCAAAGTATATCAAATGCTACTTTTCAGCCGTCAATGAATAAAGTGTTTAAAGTTGCCGATGAGTTTTTCGGACGCACTGTAGAGGAATATAAAAGATGGTTGATTGATAACACAAGAGAACAATTAGATTTTGTATTACTGGATTTAATCCGTCTTTCACAAAATCAAATTGTATTGTGTGACTGCCATTTGACAGTGGAGGAAGCAGATAAATTGACGGATGTATCAAGAATAGTCTTTTTGATAAAAGACCCTTCCAATTTGGTTGATGATTACTGTAATCGCCCAGACCACCAAGGATTTAGTGAGTTTATAAACAGTGCATCTGATGTTGAAAAGGCAAAAACGACGTGTAATGAAACCTTGAAAAGCCTCAATGAGAAAAGATGTAACAATATCAAAAGCAGTGACTATTTTTGGATTGAAAGAACTGAAAATAGCACAGTTGATGAGACTGTGAGTAAAGTAGAGGAGCATTTTGGTCTTGGTAAAAAGAATTTCAGCATGGATACTTTAGAGATAAGAAAAGTCGAAAAAGATACTGGCTTGGCAGATAAACTAATTCATTATGTTGAAAACTTTTCTTGGGAAGAGGTAAAAGAGCATACCCTATGGATGCTTCGTACTTGGGTCTTTACAGACTGGGAGACTGTATTTGTGGCATTAGTGGATGGTCAAATTGTGGGAATGGCTTCTATCATGAAGACAGACTATTATCCGTTACCTGAAATATATCCATGGATTTCAAGTGTGTTTGTGACGGAAGATTGTCGAGGACATAGGGTTAGTGAAAAACTGATTGATTTTGCAAATGGATATGCAAAAGAAGTGGGATTTGACAGGACATATATTCCATCAGAGCATGTCGGTTTGTACGAAAAATATGGATATCGGTATCTTAAAGATATTGTGAATTATGGGAATGGAACCGACCGGTTGTATGTGAAAGAATTGAGGGGATAGATATTGATTTTGGAGAAAAAATGAGCCATGCGACCCAGCCCAACAAGTTGTGCTGGGTCGTGGCATTCGCCACATATATCTTCTCCAAATTAAGCCATGCCGACAGCCTCGCAAGAAAACTTGCTCGGTGTCGCGGCATTCGCCGTATTGTCCAACAACTAAATGTACTCTTACGTGTGCAAGCACCCGACGAGTAGCATTTAGCCGTTGTCCAGCATGGCTCATTGCTAGCACGCAAATTGTGACATATATAGTTCGTAGTAGGCGCCTTTTTTGGCGATGAGTTCTTTGGCGGTTCCGGATTCTACGATGCCACGGTCGTCAATGTAGAAGATGCGGTCCGCTTTCTGGATGGTGGACAGGCGGTGGGCAATAACAAAGGAAGTCCTTCCTGCCAGCAGGGATTCAATACCTTTTTGCACCAGAAGTTCCGTTTTGGTGTCGATGCTGGAAGTTGCCTCGTCCAGTATTAAAATTCTGGGCATAGATACGAAAGTGCGAGCGAAGGCCAGCAGTTGTTTTTGACCGATGGAGAGACCGCCTCCACGTTCGCTAAGTTCCGTATCATAGCCTTTTTCCATTTTCATAATGAATTCGTGGGCACCCACGGCTTTGGCAGCCGCAATGATTTCTTCATCAGTGGCATCTAGTTTTCCATAGCGGATATTTTCTTTAATACTTCCTGAAAACAGGAAGTTATCCTGGGTCATGATACCCATCTGGCTACGCAGACTTTCCAACGCAATATCCTGCACATTTACTCCGTCAATCAGCACTTCGCCGCCGGTTACGTCATAAAATCGGCTGATAAGGTTGACGATAGTAGTTTTTCCGGCACCGGTAGGACCAACCAGAGCGATGATTTCGCCGGGCGTAATGTCGAAATTTACATGCTCCAAAACTTTGATGTCCGGTGCATCTTTGTAAGCAAAAGTTACGTCTTTGAAGGTAACCTGTCCTTGGATGTCAGGTAAGTCGCAGGCGCCTTCTTTGTCGGCGATGCCGGGAGGTGTGTCCATAATCTCAAACACACGCTCAGCAGCGGCAATGTTGGTAATAATCTGGTTGTAAAAGTTACTTAAGTTCATAATAGGACGCCAGAACATACCCACATAAGAGCCGAAAGCAATCAAAGTACCTACAGAAACTTTATCGGGGCCAAGCAGCACAATGCCCGTATAATAAAGGGCGGCGCAGCCGATACCCCAGCAAAGGTCGATAACCGGTCCGAAAGCATCGTTTAGGCGGACGGCGCTGCGGTAGGATTTCTGATGCTCGCTAACCAGCGTTTCAAATGTGTCCATGGTTTCTTTTTCCGCAGTGAAACTGTGAATTACACGGATGCCGGACATATCTTCGTGAATAAAAGCGTTAAGGTTGGACGACTTTTTTCTGAAAATCTGCCAGCGTTTATGGGAGTATACCTGAATGACCCACAAGCCTAAAATCAGTAAAGGCAGACTGCTTAAGGAAGCTAGTGCCAGAACCGGATTTTTCACAATCATGATAGTCAGTACCGCGCAAATGGTAAAAAAGTCGGGAAGAAGAGTGGTAACACAACTTTCCAGCACATTCTTTAAGGAGTTAATGTCGCCGATAATGCGGGACAAAATTTTACCTGTGGGGCGGCTGTCAAAAAAGTGAAAATCCAGTTTTTGGATGTGGGTGTACAGTTCCTGACGGATGGTAAGTAAAATGCTGTTACATACTTTTGCCATGACATTCATGCGAAGTTTTACCAACAAAATCATAACAATATTAATTACCACGGCGGTGCCAAGCAAAATGGCAAGACCTTTAAATTTGCCGGCAGTAATAAAGTCGTCAATGGCGGATTCCATAATGAGCGGGTTTATCAGTGAAACAAACACACAGTAAGCCATAATCATCAGGACGCCGAAAATTGTTTTTTTATAGGAGAGCAGATAGGAGAACAGTCGCAGAAGTGTCTGCATTTTACCGGCTTCTACATGCTGCTCATCATCTTTAAAGGAATTAGTAGCCATAAATTACGCCTCCTTTTCTACTAAAAATTCACCGTACTGTGCCATATAAGTTTCATAATACAGCCCTTTCTGTTTTAGAAGCTCTTCATGGGTGCCTCGTTCGGCAATGCGTCCATCCTCTAAGAAAATAATCTCGTTTGCATGGCGCACGGCACTGATACGATGTGCAATAATAATTTTGGTTGTGCCGGACAGACTATTTAAAGTCTGCTGAATCATGTGCTCTGTCTCCATGTCCAAAGCGGAAGTGGAGTCATCCATGATTAAAATGGGATTTTCCTTGGACAGGGCGCGGGCGATACTGATACGCTGCTTTTGTCCGCCGGAAAGACCTACACCGCGTTCGCCGATAATGGTGTCGTAGTTTTCGGTCAGTTTTTCAATAAAATCACTTGCCTGCGCATCCTTGGATGCTTTTTCCACAGTTTGCCGGCTGGTGGCGTCGTGTTTTCCGAGACGGATATTTTCGTCAATGCTGTCGGAGAACAGGAACACATCCTGCATAACCGTGGCGATGCTGCTGCGAAGCTGCTGCAGGGAAAGATTTTTGATATCTTCGCCGTCCAGGCGGATAGTGCCTGCAGTGCTGTCATAATGACGCTGCAGTAAATGGATAATGGATGTTTTTCCGGCGCCTGTTGCACCCATAATTCCCAAAGTTTCGCCTGCTTTTAAGCAAAATGAAATGTCGGAAAGAATGGTGCGGTCACCCCGGGTAAAAGAAACATCCTCAAAAGTTATCTCACCCTTAACTTCGGGCAAAATAATGGGATTTTCAGCCTCTGCGATAGAGGGCACTTCGTTATAAATCTTTTTCAGTTTCTTATTGGACGCGATAGCGGAAGAGAGGCTGTTTGCCAGCCAGCCTACCATTTCCATGGGCCAGACAATATTGTTGGAATATTCCACGAAAGCACCAAGGGAGCCCAGTGAAAAATCATCATAAATAACGAAATAGCCGCCAAGCAGCAAAACTACCAAAGGAAGCAGTTTTGTAATCAGCGAAAACAGAGGATGATATTTTACAAACACCCTGGACTGCTGCATATTCAAATCATAATATCTTTGGTTGTGGGAAAGAAACTTGGTAATTTCATGTTTTTCCCTGGCAAAAGATTTTACAATACGCACGCCTGCCAGATTTTCCTCTGCCACGCGGTTTAACTGGGCATTTTCTTCACTGATATCGTCGTAAACTTTATCCAGTTTCTTTTCCAGATAAATGGCCAGAAAGCCGCAAAAAATCATACAAGCGGTAGGAAGCAGTGCCAGTTTCCAGTTTTCGCGGTACATAAAAAACAGAACCATGGAAACATGGATTACTACTTCGATAACTAACATGCCCACATAGGTCATGCCGTCCCAGATGCGGTCAATGTCCTCTTTGATGCGGGCCATCAGTTCGCCGGTGCTGGTTTTGTCAAAAAAGTCTGCAGAAAGTTTCTGCACATGCTTAAAAGCATCGGAACGCATGTTGGCAGCGATTCTGGCTCCGGTAATGTCAAAAAGGTACTCTTTGAAGTAGCCGAAGATGAAACGGCCGATACCGATGCCCAGGATGCCAAGCAAAAGCCAAGAAAGTTTTCCGGTTTCGCCTTTGCCGATGACATCATCAATAATTTGTTTTGTAAGTTGAGGAGAGAGCATATCTAAAGATGTGCAGATAATCAGACTGATTACTGCAATCAAGTAAGCCGGAAGGTGCTCTCTGATGTGTGTCGAAAGTTTTTTCATAATGTCTTAAAACCTCCCTAAATAAAGCTCCTCAGTTATGTAAAATACATTTTTGCGTAAGAAAAGCCCATGGCAGATTGCCACGGGCTTTATGAAACGGGATTCATCCAATAAAAAAGGAACAGACAGGCTGTTCCTCAAAAAAATGCACATAAAGATGAATGGATTATTTCACATATCCTGAGGTAACTGCGTTAATTGCAACATATTGATTTTTAGCCTGATTGAATAATTTGTTGTTCATTAATGTTACCTCCTTTTCTTATTTTTTGTTTTGTTTGAACAAATAACTCAACTAAACACAACATAATCATTTATTTGGAAAAAGTCAAGCATAATTTTTGTCTACGTCAATGACGGCATAATAAGACCCTTCCATTTTTTCGATGCGGGTAGTAATGAGCCCTACAACTTCCCCATCGGGAATAGGGAAGTTATAGGGAATGAGCAAATCAAAAATAACGTTTGTGTGTGTAGGCCCTTTTACCAGACGGAAATCGTGAAGGGAGAGATTTTCGTTTACCCCTTTCACAATGCCGGTAACAAGTTCTTTTAAACGGATGGTTTCTTCGTCGTGGATGCAGACCGGGTCCATGTGAATGACAGCATCGCACTGCAATTGTCTTTTCAGGGCATGTTCCACATTGTCAATGGTGTCATGTAAAACTAAGATGTCCCCGTCGGCGGGAACTTCTGCATGGACGGAAATCATAATCCGGCCGGGTCCGTAATTATGTACAATTAAATCGTGGACACCGATAATTTCCGGGTAGGAGAGAACCAGAGTTTCAATTTCTTTCACAAAATCCGGGTCGGGAGCCTGCCCCAAAAGGGGATTGATAGTGTCTTTTGCAGCCTGATAGCCGGTGTACAAAATAAAAAATCCGATAAGTACGCCGCATATACCGTCAATCTGCCAGTCAAAAAAATGGGAAATCAGCATGGACAGAAGCACAACGGTAGTGGATAAGGTGTCGCTGAGACTGTCTTTTGCGGTGGCAATGATGGCGGCGCTTCCGATTTTCTGCCCTACATAGCGGTTGTAAAAATACATATAAAATTTTACCAGCACAGATACTACCAGGATTATTGCTACCGTAAGATTAAAATTTATTTCTACGGGAGTGATAATTTTTATTACGGAAGATTTAATCAGTTCGTAAGCCATAAATAGAATTGCCATGGACACAAACAGCCCGGACAGATACTCGATTCTGCCATGTCCGAAAGGGTGATCGGGGTCAGCCTTTTGCCCTGCCATTTTAAAGCCGAACAAGGTCACAAGGGAAGAACCGGCATCGGACAGATTGTTAAAGGCATCTGCCGTGATGGCGATGGAATGGCTGATGGAGCCTGCCATAAATTTAAAGAGGAATAAGAACAGATTCAGAGCAATGCCCACACTGCCGCTTAATATTCCGTAGGCTTTTCTGACTTCCGTACTATGTATTTCGTCTGCATTCTTAATGAAAACTTTTATCAGGAAACGGAACATAGAGAGAGGCCTCCTTTATAAATTTGGTAAGTTTCTCTATTTTATCGCATTTTATAGTAAAAAACAACGTGGAAATTACTGTTGCAGTAAGGCAAATTTAAGTGTATAATTTACGCGGATAAAACAGAAATTATTTTTTATACAAAGCAAAGGAGAGCAAAAATGAGCAAGAAACCTACAGTTTTGATGATATTGGACGGTTATGGTCTCAATGAAAAGACCGAGGGAAATGCGGTTTATGAGGCAAAAACACCTGTCATGGATAAATTGATGCAGGAGTGTCCTTTTGTAAGAGGTAATGCCAGCGGTATGGCAGTAGGTCTTCCCGAAGGACAGATGGGGAACTCCGAGGTTGGACATCTGAATATGGGCGCAGGACGTATCGTATATCAGGAACTGACCAGAATCACAAAGGAAATTCAGGATGGCACATTTTTTGAAAATCCCGCACTTCTTGGTGCAGTGGAAAATTGCAAAAAGAAAGGCAGTGCCCTTCATTTTATGGGACTTTTGTCTGATGGTGGCGTGCACAGTCACAACACACATTTGTATGGCCTTTTGGAACTGGCAAAAAGAAGCGGTCTGGAAAAAGTGTATGTTCACTGCTTCCTGGACGGTCGTGATACCCCCCCTGCAAGCGGAAAAGAGTTTGCTGTGGAACTGGCAAACAAAATGGAAGAAATCGGCGTAGGTAAAATTGCATCCGTAATGGGCCGTTACTATGCTATGGACAGAGATAACAACTGGGACCGCGTGAAGTTGGCTTACGATGCCATGACCAAAGGTGAGGGACTGACTGCTCCCTGCGGTATCTGCGCAATTCAGGCTTCCTATGACAAAGAGGAGACTGACGAATTTGTAAAACCTACCGTTGCAGTGGAAGACGGTGCTCCCGTGGCAACTGTACAGGATGGTGACAGCGTAGTGTTCTTTAACTTCCGTCCCGACCGTGCAAGAGAAATTACCAGAGCATTTTGTGATGATGATTTCAAGGGATTTGACAGAGGCACAAGAAAAGATGTTACATTCGTATGCTTCTCCGATTATGACCCTACCATCCCCAACAAAGATGTAGCATTCCACAAAGTATCCGTAACAAATACGTTCGGTGAGTGGCTTGCGGCAAACAATATGACACAGGCAAGAATTGCTGAAACAGAAAAATATGCCCATGTTACTTTCTTCTTTAACGGTGGCGTAGAGCAGCCCAACGAGGGCGAGGACAGAATCCTTGTAAATTCCCCTAAAGTTGCTACTTACGACTTAAAGCCCGAGATGAGCGCTTACGAAGTTTGTGACAAACTGACCGGAGCAATCCGCAGCGGCAACTATGATGTGATTATCATCAACTTTGCAAACCCTGATATGGTAGGTCATACTGGTGTGGAAAGCGCAGCTATTGCAGCGGTAGAAGCAGTGGATGAATGTGTAGGCAAAGCAGTGGAAGCAGTCAAAGAAATGGACGGTGTTATGTTTATCTGCGCTGACCACGGAAACGCAGAACAGCTTGTTGACTATGAAACAGGAGATCCTTTCACAGCTCATACAACAAATCAGGTGCCTTTCATTCTGGTAAACTACGACAGCGCATATACACTCCGTGAAGGCGGCTGTCTGGCAGATATCGTGCCCACTTTGATTGAGATTATGGGCAAAGAGCAGCCTGCCGAAATGACCGGTAAATCTTTGCTGGTTGCAAAATAAAATTTTGAATATTATAAAAATCCACGTTATTGCGGTATGACTGCGATGGCGTGGTTTTTTTATGGAAATTTTTTACATTCCATTCAAAACACACTTTCATTCGGTTAAAGAGAAAAATTTTAATTATAATCCTCTTGCAATTACAGATTTTATGTGGTAGCATGTAGTTGAAGATAAAATTATGATAAAATTATGATAAGGAAGAAGAAATGATACAGATCAGACCGGTATCGGATTTAAGAAATAAGTTTCCGGAAATAGAAAATGCTGTAAAGGAGGGAGAACCGGTGTATTTGACGAAAAACGGTTATGGCTCTATGGTAGTGCTCAGTTTGGAAAAATATGCGGAATTATTGGACGCTGTTGAAAGCAAGTTGGATGAAGCGGATAGAAGAGTAGCGTTGGACAGTATGCGCTATTCCCACACAGAAATGTTTGATAAATTAAGGGGGGATATACATGGGTAGTTGTAGATATAAACTACGGTATATTCCTCTGTTCTATGAGGATTTTAATGAGATACTTACATATATCAGGGTTAAATTAAACAACCCTGAGGCGGCACAAAATTTAATTAATCAAGTCGAGCGTGCCATCTTAAAGCGCTCTAATTCACCAGAATCATTTGAAAAATATCATTCTATTCGAGAACGAGAATTCCCATATTATAAAATCAGAGTGAAAAATTACACTATATTCTATGTTGTGATTGATGTTTCCAAGCATGAGAAAATAATGGAAGTGCGAAGAATTTTGTATTCCCGTCGAAATGAAGAAGAACTTATTAGATAATTCTTTTTTGCATGAAATTACCACCGCAGGAAATAATGTATAGTGATTACATTTATTATGCGCTAAATGCGCAAAGAAAGGTGGCAAATATGAATCTTTATCTGGAAATTGTAGATGTACATGGCAGAGAAATTTTGGACTCAAGAGGCAATCCCACCGTGGAAGCGGAAGTGACGGTAAAAAACAGCAGAGACGGTATGCTTTATACCGGTAGGGCGGCAGTGCCTTCCGGAGCCAGCACGGGACGATTTGAGGCGGTGGAACTTCGTGACGGAGAAACAAGATACCGCGGACTTGGTGTGCAACATGCGGTGAAAAATGTAAATGACAAATTGAAATCTGCGCTGATAGGCAAGAATGCGTTGAATCAGGTGTATATTGACAGAGTGCTCATTGAAACGGACGGAACCATCAACAAAGAAAATGTAGGTGCAAATGCAACTCTTGGGGTGTCCATGGCCTGTGCAAGAGCAGCGGCTGAGGCTCTTCACATGCCTTTGTACAGTTATCTTGGAGGAATCAATACCCAGCAGTTACCTATTCCCATGATGAACATTTTAAACGGTGGTAAGCACGCATCCAATACGGTAGATTTCCAAGAGTTTATGATTATGCCCATTCAGGCGGAAAACTTTGCGGACGGATTGCGTATTTGTGCAGAAATATATCATTGTTTAAAAAAGATTTTAAATGATAAAGGTCTTTCCACAGGCGTGGGAGATGAGGGCGGTTTTGCACCGAACCTGCCGGACGCAGTCAGTGTGTTAGACACCATTATGGAGGCGATAAGAGCCGCAGGGTATGAGCCGGGTAAACAGATTTGTATTGCCTTGGACGTGGCAAGCAGTGAACTTTATCAGGAAGACACCGGTAATTATTATTTCCCGGGAGAGAGCAGCCTTGCGGGAAAAGAAGTGGTGCGCAGTACACAGGAGATGATTTCTTACTATGAAAATCTCTTGCAGCGTTTTCCCATTTGCTCCATCGAAGACGGACTGGCAGAAGACGATTGGGACGGTTGGCAGGAACTGACCAGGCGTATCGGCCAGCGGGTGCAACTTGTGGGAGATGATTTGTTCGTAACCAATGTAAAACGTCTGAATGCGGGCATTAAATTGAATGTAGGAAATGCTATTTTGGTAAAAGTAAATCAGATAGGTACCCTGACAGAAGCCTTTGAAGCAGTGGAGATGGCCCAAAAGAACGGATACCGTGCAGTGATATCCCACAGGTCCGGTGAGACAGAGGATACCATTATCGCAGACATTGCCGTTGCCTTAAATGCGGGGCAGATTAAAACGGGAGCACCATGCAGAAGTGACAGGGTGGCAAAGTATAACAGACTGCTTCGTATCGAAGAAGAATTGGGAACGGCGGCAAAATATGTAAATGTATTTGCCATGGGTGATGCCTGATAGAAATAAGACGAATTAATCCGAAAAAGTGACAAAAAATGTGCCGGGAATATTTATGCACATTTTTTGTCCAGACTTTGTTTAAAAATAAACATTGTGAATATATATTCAACAACTGTCGAAATATTGCATAAAATAACACAAACACTTTATCGTGATAACACGCTAAAATGGCGAAGATAACTTGACAAATGGCTAAAAATCGCTTATTCTAACATACGTTAAAGCGCATGCATCACTAATTGCATAATTTGTCAATTTGGACTTAAGAAGAATGGGTAACGAACTTATTCGTTCTTTTTTTGAACGGTGACAGTTTAAAACAATAAAGTGACAAAGCATGGGTAAAAAATAAGGAGGAAAGTTTTATGAAAAAGACTTCTAAAAGACTTCTTGCTCTGTTGTTGGCATCTGTTATGACAGTTTCTTTAGCAGCTTGTGGCGGAAACGGTAATGAAAATGTTAACGGTGGACAGGAAAGTACACCTTCTACTTCTGCTGGGGATACCCAGGAAACTACACCTGTTTCAGATGTAGTAGAAGAAGTAAAGAGCATTATTGGCAAAGAATACGGTACAGATTACGTTTCTTTATATGAGCAGTTTGGTAAGGAAGTTACCATTGCTGATGTAACAGAAGATCCCAATACCGGATTCGCTTATATTGAACGCGATGGTGTTCAGTATGAACTTGGTCTGGACTTTTTGTCCATGGCTATGGTATACAACACATCTGTTCCCGCAGGTGGTTCATGGGCAACAGCTGATGATGTATACGCAAACTGGTGGAAACTGTATATCCAGAGATGGAACTATCTGCTTCCCGAAATCCCTCTGTATGCAAACGAGTACTATGACATTTACAACACTGCTATCGGTGGCGTAAAAGAGCATCCTACAAACCCTTATTGGGGTCCCGCAGATGCTGTTATTGACTGGACATCCAGCAAAGCAGACAAAAGCATTATCCTGGGTAGTTCCACAGAACTGTCCGGTAAATTCCGTTATGCAGCTTTCGGTGCATCCAACCCCGGTGCTTCCGATTTGGATATTCAGGAACTGACAAGAGGTCTTGAAACAGTTTGCGCTACTAAAGAAGGCGGTTATGTATGGAACGACACTGTTGTTAAATCTCACAAAGAGACAGAAAACGCAGATGGAAGCAAAACCTATGAAATCGAACTTTATGATGATCTGAAATTCAGTGATGGTTCCCAGATCACAGCAAAGAACTATCTGCTATCTCTGATGCTGTTCAGCACTCCTGTTGCAGCACAGGCTGCAGGTAAAGACCACAGATCCGGTATGCAGGTGGTAGGTTTTGACGCCTTCAATGCATATGACGGTGTTACAGGTACAAAAGAATTTTCAGGTATTCGTCTCCTTGGCGATTACAAGTTCTCTGTAACTATTAGCGCAGATTACCTTCCTTACTTCTATGATATTACTTATGCAAGTTATTCCGCAAACGATCTGAAATTGTGGATTGACGATGCTGATATCAAAGATGATGGAAACGGTGCTTACTTCACTGACAATTTCTATGAGAAAAACGGTGACAAGTATGTAAAGGCTGACCATGTTCTTGCAGCAAGTTTGAATACTAACACAGATTATCCTTACTCCGGTGCTTATGTAGTACAGTCTTATGACGATTCTGATAAGTCCACAGTATTGGTTAAGAACGAATACTTCAAAGGTAACTATGAAGGAACAGTTCCTTCTATCGAAAAGATTGTATATCGTAGAATCATCACACAGACTCAGCTTGAAGACTTCAAGGCTGGTAACGTAGATGTTCTTGCAGGTATTACAGGTGGTGCCGAAACTGATGAAGCAATCACACTGGCTGATGGCTCCAACGGCAAATATGCTTATATCCACTATAGCCGTGCAGGTTATGGTAAATTAGGTTTCCGTGCTGACTACGGCCCTGCTCAGTTTACTGAGGTTCGTCAGGCTATCGCTTACTGTATGGACCGTGCGAAATTCGCAAAAGACTTCACCGGCGGTTACGGTGGTGTTACAGATGGTCCTTACTACACAGGTAGCTGGATGTATCAGGCAGCCGTAAATCAGGGTATGCTCTTAGACGCTTACGCAACTTCCGTTGACAGTGCTATCGCTGTTCTGGAAAAAGGCGGCTGGGTATACGACAAAGACGGTAACGCTTATACCGAAGGTGTTCGTTATAAGAAAATTTCTGCTGACGTAATCAGCGAAAATGATAAGATTTACAAGTCCAAAGATGGCGCATATGTAACAACTAAGGTTGGCGACTATTATTATATGCCTCTGGTTCTGAACTGGTACGGTACTTCTGACAATCCTTTTACAGATTTGTTGGTAACAGGTCTGATGGAAGATGCTAACGTAGCAGCAGCAGGTATGGTTGTTCAGAATACTATCGGTGACTTTGCACCTATGTTGGATGAATTGTATCAGGCTGCAGTATATGGTTACTATTCAGGTACTCCTATGTACAGCTTGTTCAACTTCGCTACAGGATTTAACTCCGCAGTATATGACTATTCATATAACCTGACAATCGATCCTTCTATGTACGATGACTATTCACTGTACTACTACAAGGATATGGCTGATGTTTATTGGCTGAAGTAATTTGTTTTGAATTTATTTGGCACATTAGTTTTTCTTGAGGTGTCATAATAGAATCGGTGCAGGACAGAACTTTTCTGGGCTGTTCTGTACCGGTTCTTTTGTACTGTTAATCCGAAAGGATAAGAATTTGTCCGGATTTTGAACCGGATTTATGTGATATTAATTGCCGCCGCGTGGGCGGCGGAATGAGGAACAATTATGGCTAAATATATTGCAAAAAGATTAGTATACATGGTTATGATGGTAATCGTTCTGTCCTTTGTCATGTATTTAATCTACAATCTTATTCCCAACAACCGTGCCTATACCGATGCGAGAGCAGAGATACAGACACTGAAACAGGGACTTACAGAAGAAGAAAAAGAAACCAGGTTTGATGAAATATACCTGGAATATCAGAGAAGATATGGTACGGATACAAACAATATGTTGGTCCGTTATTTGCGTTGGATTGGTTTATATCCCAAATATGATGGTAGTTTTGATGGACTTCTGCAAGGTAACTTTGGATATTCCTATGAGGCGCGAGATGAAGTAATCAATGTAATTAAAGCGCCCATGTTTAATACAATATTAATTAATATATTTGGAACTGTTTTTGCCCTTGGTATTGCGATACCGTTGGGAATTGTCTGTGCCGTGAAGCGTGGCAGTAAGACGGATCAGGTGGTACAGGTTATAACCATTGTAGGTTATAGTTTGCCGGTATTCCTGTTTTGTATTCTGTTTATCTGGGTATTTTGCTCCATTTTGGGAATATTCCCGCCCAGCGGAATGAAGACTCCGGGAAGTGATTACACAGGATGGAAATATGTTGCGGATACTATGTATTATCTGGCATTGCCTTTAATTACCATGACATTCTGTTCACTCGGTGGTATGACCAGATATACCAGAGCATCCATGATTGAAGCGCTCAGCATGGATTGCATTAAAACGGCAAGAGCAAAAGGATTGCGTGAAAAAGTAGTTATCTATTCCCATGCTTTCCGTAATGCCTTGATTCCTATTGTCACTTTGGTAGTAGGATGGTTTTTGAGCATTTTCTCCGGTTCCCTCATTATCGAGAGTTTGTTTGGATTGCACGGTATGGGTAAACTGATGATTCAGTCTTTGAGAACAGCAGATTTCGATGTTGTTATTTTGATGCAGTTATTCTATGTTGCAATTTCACTTCTTGGTAACTTGATAATTGATATTATTTACGGATTGGTTGACCCCAGAATCCGTGTCAGCAAGTAAGGAGGAAGAGAAAAATGAGTAAACAAAATAAGAAAAAAACTTCCTTTGGCTGGTTGAAACGCCTTTTTTGGGGAGAAGGAAAAGCATCTGCACAGGATGATGTTTTGAATGTAGAAGAAATTATCAGTCCCGGTAAGCAGATTGTTAAAAACTTTTTTGAAAGAAAGTTGGCAGTGTTTGCGCTTTGTGTAGTGCTTGGCATGTTTTTGTTTGTATTTATCGGACCTTTGTTTATGCCTAAATATTATGATGCATACACAGAGGTTACACAGAAAAACGTACCTCCTACTCTGGATATGATGTCCGTGCCTTCTGAATTGAAGGATGACATTAAAATGATTGACAGTTACGGTACTTTCAGCGTGGGCTTGTCCAACGCGGGTAAAGTATATGTTTGGGGCGCAAGTAAAATCGGTACTACCGGTTTGGACGTTGCAAATATTCCCGAAGAAGTGCAGAATGCAAAAATTGCTATGGTTGCTGCCGGTATTGACCATATTATTGCCATCGGAGAAGACGGTAAAGTATATGGCTGGGGTAATGCCCGTCTGGGACAGTATGGCGGACCTGCAGCGGGGGAAGAAAATAATCCCAATATTGCTTACATGCCGGAAGAGGTTATGAATTGCAAGGTTGACGTGACTAATATCAAGAAACTTGTTTGCGGCTACCAGGTAAGTGCTATTTTGATGAATGACAATACCCTTTATTTGTGGGGTAATAAAAATGCGTATGCCAATATTGACAAATTTATCGGAAACAATACTTTAACAGATATTGAATTTACACTTAACTATGTTGTTGGTGTTCCGTCAGGCGGAAAAAGCGTTTATACAGGCACAAGAGGTCTGTTTGGACAGATTCGTCCTAACATCAATGGTGAAGCAGTAGATATTATGACTTATTTGAATGGTCGTAGCATTACAAATATTATTGCAAATAACAATAATATTTGTTTGATGCTGGATGACAATTCCGTATGTTTTGCAGGCGATTTCAAATTAGACAGTGTGCCTATGGCGACTCTTGCTGCGGATGAATATTTTGTGCAGATTGAAGCAGGTACTGACTTCTATACAGGTCTTACCAATAAAGGAAACGTATATTCTTGGGGCGGACATCTTTTGGGACAGAGTGATGTTCCCAAGAAAATGGAAGGCGTATCCCAAATTTATGCCGGTTCATTCCAGAACTATGCTGTAGATGAAAATGGTAAATTGGTAGATAAATGGGGGCTGAAAGGCTACATTTTTGGTACAGACAGTTATGGCGCGGATATATTCCAGCGTATTGTAAACGGTGGTAAAATGACCATGACTATCGGTGCGGTTGCAGTTATTATTTCTGCTGTCATCGGTATTATTGTAGGATGTCTGTCCGGTTATTTCGGCGGTAAGGTGGATATGGTTTTGATGCGTGTTATGGAAGGTTTCTCTGCGATTCCGTTCCTGCCTTTTGCTTTGATTTTGTCTGCGGTTATGGCTCAGATGACCTTAAGTGAAAATATGCGAATTTTCATTATCATGTGTATTTTGGGTGTGTTATCCTGGACCGGACTTGCGAGACTGGTAAGAGGACAGGTGCTTGCGGTAAGAGAGAGCGAGTATGTAACCGCTGCACAGGCTATGGGTATTAAAGCATGGAAGATTGCATTTAAGCATATTCTGCCCAACGTTATTTCTGTTATTTTGGTAAACCTGACATTGTCATTTGCAACCTGTATGCTGACAGAGTCTACACTGAGTTATTTGGGCTTCGGTGTAAACTATCCCCGTCCGACATGGGGTAACATGCTGTACGGTGCAAACAATGCAACTATCATCAAGAACTTCTGGTGGCAGTGGTTGTTCACATCAATGTTCCTGGCTGCAACAACTATTTGTATCAATATCGTGGGTGATACATTGCGTGACGTAATGGATCCGAAATCCAGTGTTGATAAGTAAAGGAGGTAACAGAAATGCCATTACTTGAAATTAAAAACCTTCATACGTATTTTAAAACCAAGAAGGGTATAGTGAAAGCAGTAAACGATGTTTCTTATTCCGTAGAATCCGGCAGAACCATGGGTGTAGTTGGTGAGTCGGGAAGCGGTAAAAGTGTTTCTGCCATGAGTATATTGAATCTGCTGGATGGAAATGGTTACATCGCCGAAGGTGAAATCATGTTTGAAGGCAGAGATATGACCAAACTTAC
Source organism: Lachnospiraceae bacterium (assembly GCA_017468395.1). Lineage (GTDB taxonomy): Bacteria > Bacillota > Clostridia > Lachnospirales > Lachnospiraceae > Acetatifactor. The sequence continues at coordinate 142,555 of JAFUIR010000016.1, forward strand.
CAAAGAAGAAATGTATCAGATTAGGGGAAATAAGATTTCTGTTATTTTCCAGGAGCCTATGACCAGTTTGAACCCTGTGTTCACTGTGGAACGTCAGCTCAGTGAACCTTTGAGGATACACCAGAAATTATCTAAAAAAGAGGCGGCAAAAAGAGCGGTTGAGATGCTGAGAGATGTACAGATTCCCAACCCCGAGGCTGTTGTAAAGCAGTATCCCCACCAGTTGTCCGGTGGTATGCGTCAGCGTGTTATGATTGCTATGGCGCTGGCTTGTCAGCCCAAGATTTTGATTGCAGATGAACCTACTACAGCGCTTGACGTTACGATTCAGGCGCAGATTCTGAAATTGATGAATGATTTGCAGAAGAGTCACGGAACATCCATTATTTTTATTACCCACGACCTTGGTGTAATCAATGAGATGGCAGATGATGTAGTAGTTATGTATTGCGGACAGGTAGTAGAACAGGCCGCTGCAAAGACTATTTTTACAGATTGCAAAGTGTCACATCCTTACACAGAAGGATTGATGCATTCCATCCCCAGATTGGATAACGAAGGAGAAAAACTGGAACCCATTCCGGGAGCAGTACCTCATCCCCTTGCCCTTCCTAAGGGATGTAAATTTGCACCCAGATGTAAGTATTGTACACAGAAATGTATGGAAGAAGAACCTGCATTGGTTCAGGTAGATGAGAATCAATATGTACGTTGCTTCTATCCTGAGAAGGAGGTGAGAAACAGTGCCAGCCACCAAGAAAAAGTTATTGTCAATCAGTAACTTAAAAAAATACTTTCCTGTAGGAAAAGAATCTACTTTTAAGAAAGCCCGGGTTTATGTCCGTGCCAATGAAGATATTAGCATTGATATTTACGAAGGCGAGACATTAGGTTTGGTAGGTGAGTCCGGTTGTGGTAAATCTACATTCGGAAGGGTACTGCTTCAACTTTATCCTCAGACTGCAGGAAGCAGCATGTACTATGGACGTACGCTTGAAGAACTTGCGCCCAAATATGTAGGTCAAACCCTTAAAAATGCGGATAAAATGGTAGCCAAATATTTTGAAGCACAGAAAAAAGCGGATGAAGCAGTGAAAAAGTGTGAAGCGGCAGGAGATGCGGTTACCCACGAGCAGAACAGAGTTAAAGATGAACTTGTTTTTGCGGCGCAGAATGCCCTGAACAATACTGCTAAGATTTTGGGCGGTTTTATGGTCTGCTCCGATATTAAGGAGCCGGCAAAACTTCTTTTGGATGTGCATACAGCCCGTGTGGAACTTGCAAAACTGAAAGAACAGAAAAGCCAGATTCAGATCCGTGTTGAAGATGCTGAAAAAGCAAATAAAGACGCAGGAAAATTAAAAGAGAAAATTGCACAAATGGATGCCAAGATTGTTGAAAGTGAAAAGAAGTGTGAAGACTGTGAGGCATTGGTTGCACAGGCAAAAGAGAAGAGCAAATCATTGCCTGACTTTGATAAGTATGAGGCAATGCTGGATGACGGTATTGACCTTTCCCGCTTACAGTACAGCGAAATGCGTGTTCTCCGTAAAGATATGCAGATTATTTTCCAGGATCCCTATTCTTCACTGAATCCCCGTATGACGGTTGGACAGATTATTGAAGAAGGTCTTGTGACGCATCATATGTTCCGTAAAGGCTCAGATGCAACCAAAGAATATATTTTGGAATTTATGCGTAAATGCGGTTTGCAGGATTATATGTTGCACCGTTATCCACACCAGTTCTCCGGCGGACAAAGACAGCGTATCTGTATTGCCCGTTCTTTGGCGGTACAGCCTAAGTTTGTTGTGTGTGACGAAAGTGTATCTGCTCTTGACGTATCCATTCAGTCACAGATTATTAATTTGTTGCAGGAGTTAAAAGAGCAGCAGAAACTTACCTACTTGTTTATTTCCCACGACTTGTCAGTTGTAAAATACATTTCTGACAGAATTGGTGTTATGTATTTGGGAAATATTGTGGAACTTGCGGACAAAAATGCTATTTTCAAAGATCCCCGTCATCCCTATACAGTGGCTCTTTTGTCCTCTATTCCGACAACAGACCCGGATTCTGCGGAGAGAGAACGTATTATTTTGGAAGGTAACATTCCCAGCCCTATTAATCCGCCTACCGGATGTAAATTCCACACAAGATGTTATATGGCTACGGAGAAATGTTCCCGTATTGCACCTCCTTTGACAGAAATAGAGCCCAACCATTTCGTGGCATGTCATTACCCGGAGTGCAAATTGGGTTCCTGCGGAGAGTATCTGTTTGATATTAACAATCCTAAAAAAGCGGAAGATAAAGAATAAGTATTCTTTTAATGACCGGAAGGAAAGATAGCATGGCAATTTGGAAACGTATTAAAAAATATCGTGATATGGATGTTGATGAGGAAGCCGAAAAGAAGATTTCCCAGTTGGAAAAAGGTGATATGTCAGCAATGATTTTCAGTGCATTGCTGGTTTTGTGGATTCCGGCGCTTCTGATATTGATACTGATATGTGCGTTAGCCTATCTGTTTTTAGGATTTCCTTTTGCGTCGTAAAAAAATAGTTGAATTTTCTGGCAGACTATGTTACAATCACTGATGTGTTTGTGCATAGTCTGTTTTGCACATGGAATGAATATAGCCTTAGGAGGTGTGATATAGATGGAAGTTTTGAGAATTATTTTGACAATCGTATTTATTATTGTATGTATCGGACTTGTTGTATTAGTGCTCATGCAGGAAGGTAAAGCTGCAGGTTTAGGTGCTATCAGCGGTGCTGCTGAAACATATTGGGGAAAGAACAAAGGTCGTTCTATGGAAGGAACTTTAGTGAAACTCACCAAGATTTTAGCTGTATTGTTTATAGTTCTTGCGGTTATACTGAATCTGAATGTATTTTAAGTTGACGACTTAAAAGAGCACTCTTGAATAGGGTGCTCTTTTTTAAGTTATTTGAAATTGCATTGGTGCAGTGTTGAGAGCATTGCCGCTGAGCAGGGTTTTGAAATGGTTTAGGTAGAAGTATGAAAAAAGAAAAGACAGAAACAAATTTGACAGATAAGAGAAAAAAAGTAATATGTGATTTGGTGGAAGATTCTTTATATGTTCCCATGAAAGAAAAGGAACTTGCTATCTTTTTGCAGGTTGAGGCAAAGGATAGGGAAGAACTGAAACGGATTTTGGCTGAACTCGTGGGAGAGGGAAAACTGGAGTGTACTTCCAAGGGAAAATATATAAAGGGAACCGGTAAAAAGACTGTTTTGCCTGCAAAGACCGGAAATGACAGGCTTCCTGTGACCGGCACATATATCAGTCATCCCAAGGGATTTGGTTTCGTGGAAATCGAAGGTCAGGAAGAAGACTTGTTTGTGCCCGAAGGAATGTCAGGTAATGCTTTTCACAAGGATTTGGTAGAAGTAGAACTGCTTCTTGTAAGCGGCGGAAAACGTAGAGAAGCCAAGGTTGTAAAAATCCTGGAAAGAGGTTTTACCCGTGTGGTGGGAACTTTTGAGAAGTCCAAAAACTTTGGATTTGTTGTTCCCGATAATGAGCGCTTTGGAGCAGATATTTTTGTGCCCCTGGAGCGTTCTAAAGGTGCAGTGGACGGTCATAAAGTAGTAGTGGAACTTACGGATTACGGAAGCAGTGCTGCAAATGGCCGTGGAAAGAGCCCGGAAGGAAAAGTGGTGGAAATCATCGGTCATATTAATGACCCCGGCGTGGATATTTTATCTATTGTCAGAGGATTTGATTTGCCCATGGAATTTTCCGAGAAAGTGTTAAATCAGGCTCATAGAGTGTCCAGTCCCGTGTCGGAGGCGGATATGGCAGGCCGCATGGACCTTCGCCATGTGCAGATGGTAACCATAGATGGGGAAGATGCAAAGGACTTGGATGATGCGGTAAGCGTTTCCAAGGAAGATGGCATTTACCATTTGGGAGTGCATATTGCGGATGTTACCAATTATGTGCAGGAAAATTCGGCTTTGGACAAAGAAGCGGTAAAACGCGGAACAAGCGTTTATTTGGTGGATCGTGTGATTCCCATGCTTCCCCATATACTTTCCAACGGGATTTGCTCTTTAAATCAAGGGGAGGACCGCCTGGCCCTTAGTTGTCTTATGGACATTGACGAAAAGGGCAAAATAGTTAATTATGAAATCGCGGAAACTGTGATTTGCGTGGACAGGAGAATGTCTTACACTTCCGTAAAGAAGATTTTGGAGGATAAAGACCCGGAAGAATGCAGCCGATATGAGAATTTGGTGCCCATGTTTCAGTTAATGGAAGAATTGGCACTGATTCTCAGAAAGAAACGCCGTAGCCGGGGGGCTATTGACTTTGATTTTCCCGAGAGCAAAATTATTCTGGATGCTCAGGGACATCCCACCGAGATTAAAGCCTACGAGAGAAACACAGCCACCAAAATTATTGAGGATTTTATGCTTGTGGCGAATGAAACGGTGGCCCAGCACTTTTATTGGCTGGAACTTCCTTTTGTCTACAGAACCCACGATACGCCGGACCCTGAAAAAATCCAGAAATTGTCTGCGTTTATCAATAATTTAGGTTATTATATTAAGACGGTGGGACAGGCCAGAGGCAGTATTTTGGCCGGTAAGGGCGGTAAGAAAAATACTGCGGGAGCAGGAGAAATCCATCCCAAAGAAATCCAGAAACTTCTTGATAAAATCGAGGGAACGCCGGAGGAGGCTATGATCAGCCGTCTGACATTAAGAAGTATGAAACAGGCGAAATACACCACGGAAAGCACCGGACATTTCGGTCTTGCCTGCGATTTTTACTGTCATTTTACTTCTCCCATCCGAAGATATCCTGATTTGCAGATTCACAGAATTATTAAGGAACAGCTTCGGGGAAGGCTTAAAGAGGACAGAATAGCCCATTACAGAGGGATTTTGACGGAAGTTGCCAAACATTCTTCAGAAATGGAGCGAAGAGCGGATGAAGCGGAGCGTGAAACCGAGAAACTGAAAAAAGTGGAATATATGGAAGATCATCTTTACGAGGAGTTTGAAGGTGTGGTTTCCGGCGTGACTTCTTGGGGAATCTATGTGGAACTTCCAAGCACTGTTGAGGGTCTGGTGCATGTGTCCAAATTGCCCGGTGATTACTATTATTACCGCGAAGAAACCTATGAAATGGTGGGAGAACTTACCGGAAAAACTTATAGTCTGGGACAGGTGATAAAGGTGCGTGCCGTAGGAACAGACCGGGCCGCAAGAACCATTGATTTGGAAATCGTGGAAGGAGAGGAAGAAAATGGCTGAGAAAGAACGTATGAAATTGATTGCCAATAACAAAAAGGCGTATCACGATTATTTCATAGACGAAAAATATGAGGCAGGAATTGAACTTCACGGCACAGAAGTAAAATCCATGCGCATGGGCAAATGCAGTATCAAGGAATCTTTTATCCGCATTGAAAAGGGCGAAGTTTTCGTTTATGGAATGCATGTCAGTCCCTACGAAAAGGGCAATATTTTCAATAAAGACCCGCTTCGTATTAAGAAATTACTTCTTCACAAAGCGGAAATTAACAAACTGGCAGGAAAAATTGCAGAAAAAGGTTATACATTGGTGCCCCTTCAGGTATACTTTAAAGATGGAAGGGCGAAAGTGGAAATCGGCCTTGCCAGAGGTAAAAAACTGTATGATAAGAGAGCCGATATTGCGAAAAAAGATATGAGGAGAGAAGCGGAGAAAGAATTTAAAATCCGCAACTTAAAGTAAACCTGTGGTTTAATTCCACTCTTTACCGTTGACTTTCCGTTTTCGGTTCATTATAATGATTTTGAAATCGCCATCCAAACGGCGTAAATAAGGGCCAGTCATGGTTTCGACAGGGGTCTTGCAGCTGGAGAAGCTATCCGCAGGCAGGTGCGTCAAACCGCAAATTAAAAATAAACGCTGAAGATAATTTAGCAATCGCTGCCTAACGGCAGCTGTCCGCTCTAGAGCACTCACACTTTAGAATCCGGGCATCGACTATGTGAGAAACGACATGGCTTAAGCTTTGCGGTCATGGGCGTATCATGAAGCTACCAAATGCGATAGGGTGTCAGTTTCCCTATGCATGCGGGAACATACCGGCTAAGGGCCGGTAAAAACTGCTGACTATGATAGTAGAAGGACAGGGAATGGGCTTTTGGACACGGGTTCGACTCCCGTCTGGTCCATTAAAAAAAAGGCAATCGTTTGGAATGCCTTTTTTTGATAATATTTTCAAAAATATTCTGTCAATTTCAAACAAAAAGCACCAAATGTGTTTGCAAAATGGTGAAAAGGTGTTATAATTAGTCAATGCATACATTCTAACTTTTGGGGGAGGAATCAAATGGTGAAAAACACAAAGGATACAACAAAAGTAAACTTACTTCAATCTATCAGAACAAAAATTATTGGAATGGTTGCTTTGGGGATTCTTCTTTCTGTAGCAATATCTTATTTTATTGTGCAGACCCTTGTAACCCAGAATTTCCTTGATACTATGGACCATTACTTATTGGATTCAACAGAAAGTTATGGTAATTTCATAACGGAGATTTTCTCCAAGGACGGAGAGGCGGCGCTGAATGATGTAAATTATAAATCTGTTTTAAACAGTGTAACCATTGATAATCAGACCAGCAGTTACATATATATCGTAAATCTGGAAGGAATCATGCTGTTTCATCCGGAGAGCGGAAAAATAGGTCAGCCCGTTGAAAACGTAGTTGTTAAGCAACTTGTGGCAGACGTGAAATCCGGCGCAAGACCGGAGACTGCGGTTTACGAATATGACTATCACGGAACAGTGAAATATGCTGCTGCATATACAGATGTTGATAACGGCTTTATTTCCGTAATTTCCGCTGAAAAATCAGAGGTATATGCCAAGGTAAACAATATTTTAAATAAAACACTTTTAGGCGGTTTGGTTGTCTTTGTTATATGTGTAAGTGGTACAGCCGTTCTTGCGTTTGTTATTACAAAGCCCATTATGCAGTTGTCGGAAGTTACCGGTGTCCTGGCAGGATTGGATTTGCGTAAGGATGAAAAGCAGGAGAAGGTAAGCAAACGTAAAGACGAAATCGGCATGATGAGCAAGGCAATCGGTCACTTGCGTGATAAATTCGAGGAAGTGATTTTGGAAATCAAACGCCAGAGTAGTCATTTGTATAGTGAATCAAATGGTTTATATGAAAACGCTGATCGTACGGCAACAAACATCGAGCAGGTGGAAAAGGCTGTACATGAAATTGCAGAAGGTGCTAATTCCCAGGCGGCTGAAACCCAGAGAGCAACAGAAAATGTTATTCGCATGGGTACGATGATTGAAGAAACCGGCGAACAGGTTGATATGCTGTATGAGAACGCAAACATGATGAAACAGTCCGGTGAAGAGGCTTCACAGACCTTGGTAGAGTTGGAAAAAATCAACCGCAAGGCCCGTACTTCCATTGATGTAATTTATGAGCAGACCAATACCACAAATGTATCTGCTATGAAAATCAGAGAAGCAACAAATATTATTACCAATATCGCGGAAGAGACAAATTTGTTGTCACTGAATGCCTCCATTGAGGCTGCGAGAGCAGGAGAACAGGGACGCGGCTTTGCCGTTGTTGCATCCCAGATTCAAAAATTGGCAGAACAGTCCAATGAATCCGCAAGGCAGATTGAAGATATCATTAATGTACTGATTAGTGATTCCAACAAAGCCGTGGAAACTATGGATGAAGTAAAAACTATCATGGAAGAGCAGAGTACCAATGTTGCTAAGACAGAAGAGAAATTTGTTCAAGTGAAAGACGGCATCAATTCTTCTATTGAAGGTGTAAATATGATTGCAGAAAAGACAAGACTCCTTGATGAAGCGAGAATTGTTGTTGTGGATGTAGTGCAGAACCTTACCGCAATTGCAGAAGAAAATGCGGCCAGCACAGAGGAAACTTCAGCATCCATGACCGAAGTAAGTTCTGTGGTTTACAATATTACCAAGAGTGTAGGAGAGTTACAGGCTATTGCCAACGAACTGGATAATAAGATGAAAGAATTTATTATTTAATGGGAATGAAGGAAAAGGGAAGCACATTCTGCGCTTCCCATTTTCTGATATTTGGATACTTTTTGTTTTCGGAGGATAATATGAAGCAGATGCAGCAAGATGCGAAAGTGGTGGACGGATATTGTTTTCTTGGAGAAGATGATGCAGAACTGGCCAGACAGGAAGAAAAGAAAATCATGTATATGGACCGGCATATGGATTATAGTGTGCCGGAAAAAGTGCTGATGCTTTATACACGTTCCATAGATGAGCGTATATTTAAAACTCCTATCGGTTATGATTATCTTAGGAAAATGCAGGACTTTTTACTGAACTCTCCGGAAATCAATCCTGAGGATGTTCCGCCCATTAAATTGTTTGTAAACTTCAAACCGACCATGAGAAGCCGGACCAATCCGGCAAGGGAACGGGTACAGCCGCCGGCAGAAAAAAAGAAAGTCAACAAATTTGCATTGTCTGTATTGCTCAATTTTACTTTGGCCATTGCAGTGGCTGTAATGTTTTATATTGCAGTAAAAAGCGACAACCCCAATATTATCAATTATGAAAATGCGGTTGTCAATAAATATGCTGCATGGGAAGAGGAACTTACCCAGAGGGAACAGATTGTGCGTGAAAAAGAGCGAGAACTTAATCTGCAAAATGAGTAAAGTTCACACATTAAACATATTTATGCGCTATAATGACAAAGAGTTTAGTTAAAGTGAGGTAGTGCGCAAATGGATAAACTGAAAATACTGGTGGTTGATGATGAGAGCAGGATGCGGAAATTGGTCAAAGACTTTCTGGTAAATGCCGGGTATCAAGTAATAGAAGCGCAGGACGGAAAGTGCGCCGTGGATATATTTTTTGAACAGCAGGATATATCCTTGATTGTTCTGGACGTAATGATGCCCCAAATGGATGGTTGGCAGGTGTGCCGGGAAATCAGAAACTATTCCAAAGTGCCCATCATTATGCTCACGGCCAGAGCGGATGAACGTGATGAACTGCAAGGTTTTCAGTTGGGCGTGGATGAATATATATCCAAGCCTTTCAGTCCCAAGATTTTGGTGGCCCGCATCGAAGCAATTTTGCGCAGAACCAATCAAATAACGGCTGACGACATCATCAAGATCGGCAGTATCGAGATTAATAAGGCAGCGCACCTTGTCCAGATTGACGGCAAAACCGTGGACTTAAGTTACAAGGAATTTGAACTGCTGACCTATTTTGCGGAAAACCAAGGCATCGCCCTGTCCCGCGAAAAAATCCTCAACAGCGTGTGGAACTACGATTACTTCGGCGATGCCCGAACCATCGACACCCACGTCAAAAAACTGCGCAGCAAACTGGGCGATAAAGGCGATATGATAAAGACCATTTGGGGATTGGGGTATAAACTGGAGGAGTAGCGTTGGGAAAAGTTGTAGATGCGTTAGGAAAAGATAAGCATGCATGTCGCGAAAAATAGGTAATCTAAAATTGCAAAAAAATCTGGATTTGGTAATATTTTGGTAATATTATTAAAGGGATTTCAGAAGTGAAATTTGAAGACTGATGTGACGTTCAGGAAAATGAGCGCGGCATTGGTCTTTTTTGTTGCAGGCGTGTGAAAGGAGGAAAAGTGGGGAATGGGGGAGTAGGGTGAAGTTGAAGAAAGATAGATTTTGCTATGGTGAATAAATATAGATTATTTAGCCAGCAAATATCAAACAAATAGTACAAAAGAGCTAGAAGTATGGTATAATTTATTAAATTATATATTACAAATGAAATTGGAAGGGAGGGGACGAATATTATGGGATTATATGAAGGTATAAAAGATGTAGCAAGAATCGTACAACAGGCGGATAATCTTGAATTATATAAGGCGTTATTGGATTTGAGTGCACAGGCACTTGACATGCAAGCAGAAATAGCTACATTAAAAAAAGAGAATGAGGAATTAAAAGCAGAGACATTAAAGAAAAAAAGTATTGTAAGACATAAAGGAATTTATATTACTCTAGAGGGTGAACAACCTGAAATAGCGTATTGTTCGACTTGCTACGGAAAAGATAGTAAGTTAATACAGATGTTTGATTATGATGAAGAGTGTTATCAGTGTCCAGTTTGTCATACATATGCTTATAAAAATTAGGATTGATGGGAAGAGGAAATTTTAATATCTAAAGAAAAGGATAATGCTGTGTAAAATTAATTGTACCTTGCATTTATTTGAGAAAGTGGGACAAGGTACAATACAGATTAAAGTGAAAACACGAAGGAGAAAGTGTGTATGCGGGAACTAGAAATTGAAATAAGTGGAATAAAGAATATTAAAAAGGCAAAAGTATCAATACCACTGAATCGAGGAATATATGGTATTATTGGTAACAATGGTACAGGAAAAAGTACTATTATGACATGCTTAGCTCAAACAGTGTTTTCTCATAGTCTAGACGGATTGAGAGAAGAAGATATACGTGAAGAATCATATGTATTATTAAGTGATGGAGAGAAAACTGCAAAATGGTTTCATCAGAATGATAAATGGAGAACAGTAGAACAACCTCGAGAAAGAGTTCACTATGAAGGTATGTATGAAGGTAGTTTGTTTTATGGTACAAGATTTAATGATTCGAAAATTGTGGATGACTTACTTGCTACAACTCAGATTCATGATGAAGATATAGTGGAAGCTGATGATTATGTAAAAGATAATTTGAGTTATATTTTGCATGGTAATTATAATTTTTATAGAACTTTAAAGAGAATTCGTAATAAAAGAATTGCTGAAAAATTAGCATTAGAGAATACACCTTATTTTCAAGAGTTTAACGGTAAATTGATAAGCCAATATAGAATGAGTTCTGGTGAATGTCTTTTGATCTCATTGTTGCATTTTATATATAATGCGATAGTGAGAAGATCATTGCCACAAGACAAACCTATAATAATGTTGGTCGATGAGATTGAATTGGCGTTACATCCAATAGCGGTGGTCAGACTGCTTGATTTGTTGCAAGAACTGATACGACAACATCATAATTTGGTGGTTATTTTATCTTCACATTCGCCAGAGGTGATTCGAACTATCCGACCGAACAATTTGTTTCAAATAGAATTGTCTAAACAAGAGCAAGGAGTAGTGGAAGTTAATACCCCGTGCTATCCGAGTTATGCTATTAGGGATGTCTATATGCATGATGGATTTGATTTTGTAGTTTTGGTAGAGGATTATTTAGCAAAAAATATTGTACAAACAATTTTAGATGAAAAAAATATATCTAAAAGTAAACTTATAAATATTTTACCGGTTGGTGGATGGAGTAATGTGTTGAGCTTACAGCATGAATTGTATATTCACTCTACTTTTGGTGCAGGAACAAAGATTTTTAGTGTTTTAGATGGTGATATTCAAGAAGATGTAGGACAACAGTATAAGGAATTTCCTAAACTATTTATACCAATAGGGAGTATTGAGAAATTTTTGAAAAAAGTATTAATTACAGAAGTGAATACGCAAATAAAAAAAGAAATAAATGATAAGTTCTTTTATGTAAAGTCTTTGGATAACCTTATAGCTGAATATTTTAAAACAAATAAAAAGAAGGACGAAGACGGAAAAGAATTATATAAAATAATAAGGGCTGATTTTGAAAAACGCTCAATAAGTGAGATGACATTTGTGGAAGGCATATGTAGAATTGCTAAGAAACATATTGATTTTTCAAGATTTGAAGCTAATCTAGAAAAATTTTTAAGAATAGAATAGTTTATGTAAAATGTTACTAATAAGAGGGAGAATGGGTGGTATGAATACAAAAGTATGTCCTGATTGTGGAGCAATATTAACGCAAGAAATGATAGATGTAAATATGTGTTGGGAATGTGGAAAAATATTAGATGAATCATTAATTGATGATGAAAAAATAGAAGAAATAGAAAGACAGACAAAAGAGAATATTACATATGATTATATAAGTTGTCCAGTATGCGGGAAGAAACATAAACCGAATACCAAAGAGTGCAATTTATGTGGATGTAATCTGGTTTATAACCCGCAGTTTGACTACAGAGAAGTTGCACAATTATATAATAAGAGACTTGAACAGTGCAAGAAGAATGCATTGTATGAATATGATGTCGTTGTTATTTCTAATAAGGCTACAGGAGAAGTTAATTCAGAGGAAATAAGTGCAGTTATTAGAGATCACGCAATGAATGGATGGAAATTGCATACGATGTATTCTAATGAAATCGGAAAAAATGCTGTTGCTGTTGTGGGTGTTGGAATAAATGTCACTGCTAGTGAGGATGTATTGATTTTTGAGAGATGCATTAAAAAGGAACAGGAATAGGGCATGATTTAAGAGATTGAAAAAACGTGGCGTGAGGAAAATAAATATGTAAAATTTCATCCTTGATTTCGTACATATAGTTCGGTACAATCCCCCTCCGAAAGGAGGGAGAAACCTATGGAAAACGAACAGGAAGTTAAATTTTATTCAGTAGCAGAAGTAAGTAAAATGCTAGGGATTAGCAGGTCAAGAGCATATGAATGGCTTGCTAGTCCCCAATGTCCTTTTCTGGTACTGCGGATAGGCAGGCGGATTATTATACCAGCAAATAATTTCGCAAAATGGTACGAAAGTTTTGCAGATGGTACAACGGAAGAAAACTGATAGAACAGAAGTTGTTAATACTCTTATAGAAATATTACCAAATTGGTAGTTGGAGTTGAAATATTACCAAAATATTACCATCTGTATGGAGCACTTGGAATGTGTGGACTGTATGGAAATAATGGAAAATTCAATGTAACCAATGGAAGTAGTGGACCGAATGGACTGTATAGAACTAGTGGACAAAGGGATTGGGGTATAAACTGGAGGAATAGTTACGAGCAGAGCAAAAGGAGTGATATAAGCACGATGGAAGTTTACTTCCGTGAGTGCTTGTAGCGCTCCTTTTATTGTGCGACAGCACCGACGGCGAGCGAAAATGCGGAGCGTTTTTGCGAGATGGCGGCTCTGCGAGTATTTATTTGCAAGGTCGCTATTATTTTACGAGCGTACGGACATGAGTAGCGGAGCGCAATGCGCGGGAACTACGAATGGACGAGGTTGTGAGAATGCGAAGTACGGAGCAACCGGTGTGAGCGGCGGAGGAGTAGCGTATGCGTTGAAAAAATGGACATATGCGTGTCAAGAATAATGTAATATACATTAGAGGTTTTGGACCAAGTGAATCATATGGATTGTATGGAATATATGGACCAAGTGGCTGGTAATATTATTTAAGGGATTTCAGAGGAAAAAGTATTAAACTGGTGCTTGTTTATTTTAAAGAAATACATGTTGAAGAAAGCGCTTGTAATATTCCCTCTTTCTGCTACAATATAACTAACAAAAGGCAATCGCCACAGAGTGGTTGACCAGTGGATAAAAGCAAAAGCCTTCCCGCACCGACCAAAGTACAGGGAAGGTTTTTGTTATACTAGTGACCAATTTCCTTTAATATGTTAAAATATAAAAAATTTTCAAAAATATAAAACCAAATCCCGCCTCATTGCATCTTACAAGTAGAAAGCAAGATGCAGGAGGTGAATTTGCCATGAAATATACAAAAGAAAAGCTCTGGGAAAGGAACCGTTGACATGAAGGACATTACAGAAATTGAGCGGCAGGCATATGAAAGAGAACAGGAATTGATGGATGCCATTGTCAAATTGCAGGCAGGGGATACGGGTGCTTTTGATACCATATATCAATATACTTATAAGTTTATGTTTCAGAAGGCAGGACAACTTCTTGCAAACTATTACAACAAGGATAGTGAACTGAGAAACGACTTGGTACAGGATGCATATATCAAAGTTTTTCGCAACATCGCAAGCCTTCAGGATGCGTGCAAATTTTATGGCTGGCTCAATGCCATTTTGGTACATACCATATATGCCTACACCAGAGCGCACTGGAGAGAGGAATTTAATGTTGTGGATGACGAAGGGAAGTCTGTGATTGAGGAAATGGGGCAGACTGCCGACACTCCGGAATCCCGGATGATAGACGCAGAGCGGTTGGATTATATCCATGGGGCGTTAGCGACACTGCCGCCGTTACAAAGATGCACCGTGGAATATTATTATTTTTCGGAAATGTCAGTGGAAGAAATCGCCCGGCTTTGCGAATGTTCAGAGGGGACTGTGAAAAGCAGATTGAATTATGCCCGTAAAAAATTAAAAGATACGATTGAAGAAATTGAAAAAACAAAAGGAATAAAACTTCACGGTATTTTTGCCATGCCTTTACTATTGTTTTTGGCGAAGGAATCGGCATATGCCGCAGAGTTGGGTGTGGATGCGTCCACTGCTATGGCGGTGCGGAATGCAGTGTATGCAAAATGCGTACCGGGAGCACCAATGTTGCAAAGTAGTGTGGCTCAGAACGCTTCCGGGCCAAGTACTATGACAAGCGTACAAAACACAAAAGGAGAACAGGTTATGACAGAGCAAAATATAAACGTATCAAGTAAGGCCGTTTCTATATGGAAAACAGCATTGGGAAAGGTGATTATTTCAGTGACAGTGGTAGTGGCTACTACCGGTGTGATTATGGGAGGACTTTTTGTATTCGGAAACAATGAAGACACTAAAGAGGATGACGAAGTGTGTGTAGAAAGCACCATTGACGAGGACGAGGACGAAGATAAGGACGCAGAAAAAGATGCAGAAATGGGCACTAAAGAAGAAGCATCCCCGGAAACAACTGTTGCAGAAGAGACAACCGTTACAGAAGAAGCAACAAAGCCACAGGAAGAAGTGAACGTAAAGAGCCTTGTGGCAGAGGATGGATATATCCATATAGGTTCAGCCGACAGCCGTGGAGTTCCCAGTGTATATCAGTATAATTTCCATGAAGATATTGAATATCGCAAAGATATCAGAAAAACCTATTTCCCTCTGGGAGAGGAAGTGCTCGTTGATATAAGTTATTATGATGCCAAAAAAACCATAGAAAAGAAAGAGATAACCGGAACCTATACCGTTTCTAACTGGCCGGAGGGACTTGTGCTGGATGGAATTACAGCAGAAGACTTTACGAATTCCGGTGCTACCGGTCTGTATCTGGATGGCAGTACCGTCAGTGTATGCTGGGTGGATGAGGACAGTGTAAATGCAGAACGTCCGGAATTTTTCACATTGATAGGCGAAGGTGGTGTTTGTATAGCATTTACAAGACCGGCCGGAACTGTGGAGGAACAGTATCAGGCACGTAGCATTAAGCCCGGCGACTGTCTGGTACCTTCCTTTTATGTAAAAATGACCGATGCAGGAAAACTGGCAGGAGAAGTAGTGTGGGAACAGCGGGAACTGGCAGACGGGGCATTAGCACTGACAATCAGTGACATAACTACTATTACAACTAAAAAGAATGAGTATAAGGATTTTCAAGTAGCCATAGATCATTCTGATAGTGTACGCTCCACGATGGAGTTGAATATACTTCAAGACAGTGACTCTACGTCAGTGATTCATTCCTATACTACTTATGAAACCTCAAATTTGCCGGAGGAATTGCAGAAGTATCTGTATGCTGGTTATACAAGAAATGGCGAAAATCAGAGTGATGATTACGATGATCCTAACCGGGTGGGTGGCAGAATGCTGACCAGCTTGGTACAGAATCGTGATTTGTTGCAGAATTATTATCGTAAACCGGCAGAGGCTTATACCCAGGCCGACTCTCTTTTGGATAAAATTACTGCATTAGAGGTATTGAAGCAGCCTGTTAGTATCGTTTTATATGACCAGGAGTATCGCTTTTATGCTTATGATGCCAATGTATCAGTGTGGAGTGATGAATATGAAACCAATGACGCTGTAACTGTCTGGGGTTATGCGATACCTACCGGAAACGTAGTGACTTTGGAGGAAACCGATGCAGTGGCTATGTCCAAGGTAAAACCTAAGGATGTGGAAATCCCTGACATTACTCTGGTGCCGGTGGATTATTATGACCGTGAGACTGGTATGGGCAAACTGAAGGCTGTGGATGATCAGATTAATGAGATTTATGGGGTGTTGCAGACAGAAGTAAATGCCTATATGACCACACCTGAGCAGGCAGAGGCTGTAAAGACTTTGTTACAAAAGGCGAGGGAACTGTATTTTATCGTATGTGCAGATAATGCATGTATGAAGAGTTATTCCGAAATAGGCAGCAACGCTAAATATGCAGATTTTGGTTTGGCAGATTTTAGTACCATCATGGCTCGTTATGAAGAAAAGGGTAATTTCAGTCATTACATGAATGTATATATGTATCAGCATATTGATTGTATGGACGGTAAATTACAGGTGATTAAGGACACTTTACCTTTGGTAAACAGAAGCGAATTGACCAAGACCCAGAAGACGGCTTTAGAGATGACAGAGCAGCTTTTGGATGTGTTCTATGCAAATACAGGCAACTATGAAACTGTGGTTGAGTATTATAATGAGTATGCCGGTAAAACTTATAATGAAGGTAATGAGGATTTCAGAAAGTTGACCGACTATGATGCAAGACTGGATAGTATTATTGCATATAGGGAGTTAATCGCTGAGTTCCCTGAGTGGGTAATTTTGGAGTAAAAGTGATTGCAGGTAAGAGGAATAACTTACCTGCAATCTTTTTTGATACACATTTAATGAAAATATTGGAAGAATCGAAACATTGTGATATAATGTACTGTACTATTCGTTTAAATATGTTTGCTTATGAGGTGAGAACATGGAAAAACGCAGGAAAACGATTCTTATTATATTATCCGCAGTACTGGTTGTTTGGTGTATGCTGGCAATGTATTTGCGCTATTCAATAGAAAGTGATCCCATTAATTCTTTTACTGTCAAAATCAGTGAAGGTGAGAGTAATGAAAATATGGACATATCTGTTGTTGCGACCAAGCATTGGTATAATGATAAGTATAAAGTCGGACAAACTGTAGGTGCGCAGTATGACGGTACCATTAGCAGCAGATATGAAGGAAAAATAACAGAATGGAAACTGATTATTACGCTGTCCGAAGAAGGAAAATTAGACAGTTATTGGAATGGTGAGTACATACTGGAAGGAAATAAGCTTACAATTATTCCGGATGTGAACACCAAAGAAATTTTTACGGACGGAAGCAGGACTTTCGGATTTGTTATGATTACGGAAAAGTTACTGGAGTTTGAAGAGTTTGAACTTGTGGGCAGTCGTGAAATGAAATATACGGAGCAGCCGTTATATTGGTTTCTGGTATTTTATATAGCGATATGGATTATGCTTGCACTTTCCTATGTTATTGCGGAAATACAGACCAAGCGTTATGAAGAGCGAAGAAAGAAGGACGGAGAGATTATTCTGCAAACCATGAGAACTTTTGCGGGAATGATTGATGCAAAAGATCCTTATACAAGCGGTCACTCTCTGCGCGTTGCGTCTTATTCTCAGGAACTGGCCAGAAGAATGAATATCGGCGAGGAAGAAATCAGAAATTTGGGTTACATAGCGCTGATGCACGATTGCGGTAAAATGGGTATTAATGACAGTGTGCTCACTAAGCCCGGTTCATTGACACCGGAGGAGCGGAAGTTCATTCAGGAACACACCGTTAAAGGTGGACATGTTTTGGAAAACTTTACAGCCATTGAAGGAATAAAAGAGGGCGCTTTGTATCATCATGAAAGATATGACGGTACCGGATATCCTTATGGATTAAAGGGCGAGGAAATTCCTCTTTGTGCGAGAATTATATGTGTGGCGGACGCTTATGATGCAATGAATACACGCAGGTGTTATCGCTCCAACTTGCCCAAGGATGTAATTTTAGATGAATTGGAGCATAATAAAGGAACGCAGTTTGACCCTGAAATTGCGAAACATATGATTGATATGATTCATGAAGGGTACTGTAGTGTAGAAGATATTTTGGCATAGAAAGATGAAAGAAAAAAGACGCGAAGTAAAACACTCCATAAAAAGACAGGTTGCATTTGGCTTTATTATTTTGTTGGCAGGCACGATTTTTATGTGCTGGCTTATTAACGACCTGTTTTTGCAATCTTTTTATGAGAATAACAGAAAAAATGACTTGATTAACGGCTATCAGAAGGTTGTTGCGGCGGTTATGGATGAGAACTTTTCCGTGGAAATCCTGGATGAACAACTAAGGCAGGTGGCCAGCAGAGCCAATATCAGTGGTATTGTTTTGGATCCGGATTCGGAAGTGCTTTATGCCTTTGGAAGTGACAATAAGATTTTGAACCGCAGAATCAGGGACTATTTATATGGCACGCAGGCGCCGGGAACCAAAATTATTGAGAAGACCTCAGGCTATATTCTTTTAAAGACAATAGATTTTAATACTTCTTCCGAGTATTTGGAGATGCACGGTATTATAGGAACCGGAACAGTGTTTATGCTTCGAACGCCTTTGGCAGACGTGACGGAGAGCGTAAAAATTGCCAATGAATTTTTGGTTTATATAGGAATCATTGCAGTGATTTTAAGCAGTATTATTATTTGGCTGTTTACGAAGCGTATTACAGAACCCATTATGGAACTTGCGGATATATCCGCAAGAATGACCAAACTGGATTTTGAAGCAAAATATAAAGGAAAAACCCAAAACGAATTGGCAATTTTGGGCGAGAATATCAATCAACTTTCGGAAACTCTGGAAAAGACCATTTCCGAATTAAAAACCGCCAATAATGAATTGCAAAATGATATTGAAAAGAAAAATCAGATTGATGAGATGCGTAAAGAATTTTTGGCAAACGTATCCCATGAATTGAAAACGCCCATTGCACTTATCCAAGGATATGCGGAAGGGCTGCAGGAAGGAATATCAGACGACCCCGAAAGCAGAAATTATTACTGTGAAGTCATTATGGACGAAGCCGCCAAAATGAATGTTATGGTTAAAAAACTTATGACTTTAACACAACTGGAGTCCGGTAATGATACTGTGACAATGGAGCGCTTTGATATTGTGGATTTGATTTGCAATTATATTCATTCCGCACAGATTTTGACAAAGCAGGAAGAGATATCGGTCCGTATGGAACATTACGATGCGGTTTTTGTGTGGGCGGATGAATTTAAAACAGAAGAAGTGTTTATGAACTTTTTTAATAATGCGGTAAATCATGCGTTAGATGAAAAGATAATTGATGTAAGACTGACTTTGAAAGAAGGAAAAGTAAGGGTTTCTGTTTTCAATACAGGAGCGCCTATTCCGGAAGAAAGTTTACCGCATATTTGGGAGAAGTTTTATAAAGTGGATAAGGCCAGAACAAGGGAGTACGGCGGAAGCGGTGTGGGGCTGTCTATTGTAAAGGCAATTATGGACTCCATGAATCAGGAGTATGGTGTTATCAACTACGACAACGGTGTGGAGTTTTGGTTTGAACTTGCAACGGTTTAGTAAAAGGCAAGAGGAGCATTATGAGTGAAGAAATAGAATTTCGCAGGGCGCTTTTGGTAGGCGTAGATACCGGAGAAGAGGAAGATTTTGAAGGTTCTATGCAGGAACTGAAAAGCCTTGCAGAGGCTTGCATGCTGAAAGTGGTAGGGATAATCACGCAAAAACTGGAGCATGTAAACAAAGCGTTATATATCGGAACCGGAAAAGTGGCAGAGGTAAAGCAGTTTGCCGGGGATATTGAGGCGCAGTTGGTGGTTTTTGACAACGCCCTTTCCCCGTCGCAGCTTCGTAATCTGCAAAATGAGTTGGATTTGGAGGTTTTGGACAGAACAGCCTTGATTTTGGACATTTTTTCGGAACGTGCCAAAACAAGAGAAGCAAAATTGCAAGTGGAGACGGCGAAACTGCAATATATGTTGCCCCGTCTGGTGGGATTGCATGAGGCCCTTGGCAGACAGGGCGGCGCCAGCGGCAGTCTCAGTAATAAAGGTTCGGGCGAAAAGAAAATTGAACTGGATCGCAGAAAGATAGAACACAGAATTGCGGAACTTCGGAAAGAACTGGAAGAAGTTTCATTAGAGCGAGAAACCCAGAAAAAGCGGAGGATGAAGTCCGAAGTGCCCAGAGTATCTTTGGTGGGATATACCAATGCCGGGAAATCCACGCTGATGAACCGCATGGTGGAACATTATATTAAAGATGAGAGCAAAAAAGTTTTCGAGAAGGACATGCTTTTTGCGACCTTGGAGACTTCGGTGCGCATGATAGAAACAACGGATAAACGTCCTTTTTTTCTGGCAGACACGGTGGGATTCATTCACAAACTGCCCCACGGGTTAATCAAAGCGTTTCGCTCCACACTGGATGAAGTGCGGGAAGCGGACTTGCTTTTGCATGTGGTTGATTTTTCCGATGAAAAGTATAAACAGCATATGGCAGTAACAGAGGAAACTTTGCGTGATATGGATGCCGGTGGAATCCCTGTGATTTATGTATATAACAAAGTTGATTTATGCGAGAGCGGAAAAGGCAGCGAGGAAATAAGCGGAAAAGAGTTGCCGGTAGTAATCGGAAACAAAATTTATATGTCCGCAAAGTCAGGTCAAGGATTAAATGAACTGGTGCAGATGATTACGGATACACTATATGCAGGAAATTGTACGGTTCAATTTTTAATTCCCTATGATAAAGGGCATATAGTATCGGCACTAATTGAAAACGGAAATGTAATTTCTATGGATTACATTGAAAAAGGCGTCCGGTTAGTAGTAAATTGTAAGAAAAAAGAGAAAGAAAAATACAGTGTTTATATGGAAGAGGAGTTTTAATGAAAGATTACGGAAGACTGGAGAATATTCAGGTAAAACTCAATCGCATGCGACAGGAGTCAAAAGACCCTGATTTTACCAAATATTTGGATGATATGCAGGTAGTACTGGATAAGCAGTGCATGAGTGCCAATTATTTATCCGGGGAAATTGACAGGAATTATTCATTATATATAAGTAGGTTCGGCGTGCAGGCAGAAGAAGTGCAGGTTCAGCCGCCGGTGCAGGAACAACCCAAGCCGGTAGTGCAGCCCCAATTTTCGCAAGCAGCACCGCAACCTCAGGTACAGCAGCCCGTTGCACAGCCCCAACCTGCACAGGTAGCGCCTCAGCCTGCATATATGGCGAATCCCCAGTGGTTGTATCAGCCCAGGGTGCCGCAAAAAAAGAACAGCATGGAGTTTAAAGTCGGCGCAGGTCTTTTTTGTGTAATTGGTGTAGTATTTATCTTGCTGGCCTTTGTGATGCTTGGAATCACATATATGAACGGTCTGGTAAAAGGCTTATGTTTATATGCCATTTCGGGAGTTTTGATTTTACTTTCGGAATTGTTGCTGCGTAAGAGAATGGAAAAGTTTTCTCATGGAATAACAGGACTCGGAATCAGTGGCTTATATGCGTCCACTATTATAAACTGTGCGTTTCTTGAGAATTTTAACAGCGTAGTTGCACTGATTGTAACGGTGGTTATTTCCCTTTTGGCAATTTTCATCAGCCGAAAGAAAGATTCCGGCATGATAAAGATAATTAGTTTTATCGGATGTTATGTTTGCTTTTGGCCGGCAGGGTCTATGGGAAACGATATAGATTTTTTTGTATTTACCATAGTGATGTTTGCTGTTAATTTTGTTTCTGTTTTATTACCGGTAAAAAAACATGCAGCCGGTGTACATATTACCCATCAAATAACCAATGGTCTTTTTGTGCTTCCTTTGACATTGTGTGCGCTGGATCAGGGAACCGAGGCGGGACTGTGTGCTTTTTTTGTCCTGACCAACATTTTGATTCAGGGGCTGATATTCCATGCGTTGGAAAGAGGCGTGAAACAAAAAAGAGCCGCAGGTATGTACTGCGAAGACGCAGGGTATATCATATCTTACTGTGCATTGCTCTTTGTAGAAAGTGCATTATATGTAGGATGTGCGGTAGAAGTTTCCCACAATTTTCTGCTGAGTGACGGCAGTGCCAAACTTTGGTATCACATCAGTATGCTGGGATACCTTTTGCCGGGAGTCTTATTCTTCCTTTTGTTTGCGAAGACCAAATTGAAATGGATTCAGTATTATGCGGCAATTGTAACAGCTTGGATTGCTTATGTTTTATGTGGGGACACTTTAGAAAATGTGATTTGCATACTCACAATATTTGTAATATCCAAACTTTTGTCCCGTGTAAAAGCCCTTAAGGTATCGGAAATTGTCATTACATCAGTGACGGCCTTTGCAGCAATGTTATATATGGGATGCGTTGAGTATTACGATGTGTTTTTTGCGGGTGCCTTTTTGCTGTCCATTTTAGCACTGCGCTACTATAAGACATTTCATCAGTCTATTCTTACTTTTGTGGTAGTGATATTTATAGCGGTGCGTATGTGGGAAGTATCCTTGCTGCCTTCGGCGGCAGTGGGAGTACTGTTTTTGTTAATGCTGTTGTTTAATCATGTAAAAGTGTGGTCCGGAAAGTGGCAGGTAGTATATAACTGCGGCAATTTGGTGTTTATGTGTTTCTGGTGTCTTATAGCGACTTTTGTGCAAGATTATCTTAATAGTATTATATTGGCGCTGCTTGGCACGGCGGTTATTGTACTCATATTCCGTAAAAAGTATAATATGGAATTTAAGTTCAAATACTTGGTATTGGCACTTTTTTGGACTTATATGACGTTAACCTGCGGCATTGAAACCGCGGTTATTACAAGTAGCGTTCTGATGGTAATTGCGATTGCCAGTGTAATTACAGGTTTTGTGCTGAAAAGAAAAGAAGTAAGAATCTATGGATTGGTATTATCTATACTGGTAAGTTTTAAAGTAATGTTTTATGATTTTATGGAAACACCAATCCTTGAACGAATGTTGTTATTTTTGATTGTTGGTGTTATTATATTATCAATATCCTGTATCTATATTATATTGAAAAAAAAGATGGCAAACAGGGGTGAGATATTATGAAAAGAAAATTTGTAGCCGGAACATGTATTGTATTAGTGCTTGGTTTGGCAGGATGCGGAAATGCAATCCCGAAAATGACAGAGGAACAGGAAAATCAAATTGTTAATTATGCGGTAGACGTAGCCTTGAAATATGATGCCGGTTACGAAAAGAATCTTGTGGATCTGTCTTTATATGAAGAGGAAGAAAAAGAAAGCATAACCGAGCCTGAAAAAGAAAAGGACGAAAAAGAGGAAGAAAAGGGAATGGACCCGGTTGTGGATACGCCCACCGTTGATATCAGTCAAGATGAGACGGCGTATTCTTCCATGGAAGAGTTTTTCGGTTTGGAAAATGTGTCCATTCAATTTAAGGAAGGATATTTTGCTGATTCATATCCACAGGGTAGCATAAATGATTATTTCAATTTAAATGCCAGTTCCGGCAAAAAACTGTTGGTAATGAAGTTTGAAGTGGCCAATACGTCAGGAACAGAACAACAAGTGGACTTTTTTGGAATGGACGCTGTTATGACGGTTTCTCTTAATGCTAAGAGTAATGTTCAGGTATTATCTACCATGTTGACAGATGATTTATCTACATTTAGAAAAAGCATGAATGCGGACGAGAAAGCAGCATTAGTTCTTTTAGCAGAGGTAGAGGCAGAAGATGCAACAGATGTTGATTCACTGATTATTACTATGAAAAGTGATTCCGGCAGCGCAAAAATTTCATTAAAATGAGTATGACAACAGAAATTGTATTAAAATTGTGTGAAGTGATATTGATAAAAAAGCCCGTAAATATGGGCTTTTTTTATTGTGAAATTAAATTGTAGCAATTTTTTGAAAAAATATTAAAATTAGTGTTGACATCGGGAAATGGGAGTGATATACTCAATTTCGTTGTCGCGGGAAACACAATGAGAAACAAAAAAACGACAATAAAAAATATTTTAAAAAAGTTGTTGACAAGAAGAAACAGCCGTGATATTATAAACGAGTTGCGGCTCACGGGTCGGCAACAGGCCACAACAAAAAGAAGTGGAAAGAACCTTGACAAATAAACAGCAATGCAACCCTGAAAATTCTAAAA
>JAFUIR010000017.1 GCA_017468395.1 Lachnospiraceae bacterium
AGGCAAAGAATACTCAGGATGTTATGATTTTTTCGAAGGGAAAAGCCAGGAACATGCGGTATGATAAAAAGAAATCTGATATTACAGGTACGGATTGTTATATGAGTGGATGTAATGGTATGCTTCCGGCAATGTTTGATGTACAACCTGTTTCAAAGGTTAAGAAAATACATCAAAGTGAATTGCCATTGTCACTGTGTGAACAAATTCTTAAATATGTTACATATGAGGGAGAAGTGGTATTAGATTCTTTTGCTGGCAGTGGTGTGATTGGTGAAGCTGCCTTGAATATAAAACGAAGTTGTATATTGATTGAGATACTACGAGAAAACATTGAAAAAATCAAAAAGAGGTTTGAGGAAAATATTCTTTTTCGACCAATAATGGAGCTGTAAAATGAACTTACAAATGGATGCGGAAGTTGCTTCGTCATATAGCAGCAACTCACAGAAAATACGGGTAATAACAGAGCATTGGGTGGGTAATAATCTATTTTGCCCATATTGTGGCAGTGCGTATATCAGCCATTTTGAAAATAATAGACCGGTGGCAGACTTTTACTGCCCTAAATGCACGGAAGAGTATGAATTGAAGAGCAAGAACGCGTCTATAAGCAATAAAGTTACAGATGGTGCTTATGATACCATGATAGAGAGAATAAATGCTATTAATAATCCTAATTTCTTTTTTCTGCAATATGGAAAGACAGACTTAAGAGTAAAGAATCTGGTAATGGTTCCGAAACATTTCTTTGTGCCTGACATTATTGAAAAGAGAAAACCGCTTGCAGAAACAGCACGAAGAGCAGGTTGGATAGGGTGCAACATAATGTTAAAGAATATTCCTAATGAAGGAAGAATTTATATCGTTAAGGATGAAATAGAACTGCCTATTAAAAGCGTTATTGCGAATGTCGAGAAAACAGATTTTGTTAAGCAGTATACTTTGAAAGCACGAGGCTGGATTCTTGATGTTTTGAATTGTGTTAATATGATTGAGGGTTCTGAATTTACATTAAATCAGATGTATCAGTTTGAGCAAATATTGGCACCAAAGTATCCTAATAACCATCATATTAAAGATAAAATACGTCAGCAATTGCAGATATTAAGAGATAAGGGAATTGTGGAGTTTATGGGGAATAGGCGGTATAGGAAGGTTTGAAAAAATTCAATATATTCAAAATAATATATTTTAGAAGGATGTGTCCTGTCCACTTTGGTAATGAGTAGTGAAGTGAAAACTCGCACCAATGGTGCGAGAAATGAAGTAGGGATTGATGGGGAATATAGATGATCTGTGAAAAGTGTAAGAAAGAAATGTATCATTTTATCGAAGAATCCACACAAGGTTGGAGATGTTCTTTGTGTGGTTGGGATATTGTAACAACATATATTGCTGATATATATACTGATCTAACAGAGTATAGTTTGTATGTAAAAAGAGATGCGGATGTTAACACAGACAAAGTAAGACTTGTGGCACAGATTGCCAATGTTAATTTTATTGTTGCAAGGCAGATGCTTGAGGAAAGCGAAAGGTGTATTTTGAAAGCAAAGGCACCGGAAATAATGAATGCAATTGCAAAGATGCAGGAACTTGATATGGGCTATGTTGTAACACCTTCCTTTAAATATTCATAAGTAAAGCAGAGATTTTAGATGTTGGATTTGTGACAACAAAATGACAATACAATCCCCATAAACCTCACGCAATAGGTACAATCCGGACAAAACTCCCGAATTTTTACCACCAAAATCAACACATTACACCACGAAGTAACTTTACAAAGAAGAGTTTGAATAGAATAAAGTATAAAGAATTTTAGAGTAATCACCCTGATAATCTTTGCAAAACATGCAGAGAAATGTCAGGGTGATTTTGTTTGTAAGGAAATAATAAGAGGGTTAGGGAAACTTCCCTTTTCTAAAATTTGGTCAGAGTAATCGTCAGATTTGTCCGGACAAATTTTGTCTGTGTCATGACATAGGCAGTGCTTGCTAAGAAAGTAATATTGTATTTTTTTAGGTATTGACAAGTAAATACTTCGGGAGTAGAATTAAAATAATTCGAAGCACGAAGTATTTGGAAATAAAGGAGCAGGAGCTGTCATGAATTTAAGTAATCAGGAAATATCGCAAGAAACATTTCGGGCTATTGCAGATTATATTGAGGAAGTGAAGGAATTATTGTCCTCTGATATATGGGAAAACATATTTCTTGATTGCTCAAAAAATGAAGTTCTGATATTTTGGTTACTTTATCAAAGGGATGAGGTGAATATGACAGAAATTGCTGAATATATTCATGTGCCTTTGAACACAGCAACAGGAATAATTAATCGAATGGAGAAGAATGACTTGATAGTCAGAACTCGTTCTAAAGAGGACAAAAGAGTAGTACTTATTGGGCTTAGTGAAAAAGGAATGACACAGTTTCAGAGTTTAGTCAATGAATTGATGTATTACGGTATGAAAGTTATGAGTTCCTTTACAAAAGAAGAAATGAATCTTTTTTATAAAATGACAACGAAGGTGAAGGAAATATTAAGACAGGAGAAAAGGAAAGAAGATACGCCGAAAAAGGTACGTAAAATTAGAATTGAATAGCAACATAGGGCAGCAAAATGCTGCCTTATAAAAAAATAAATACTTCGAACGGCGAACTATTCGAGGAAAGAAGCTTTGAAAGGAGAATAAAATGAATAGAATCTATATTTTTACAGGAAAAGGTGGAGTGGGGAAAAGCAGTGTCGCAGCAGCACATGCAATTAAGAGTGCAGAGGAAGGAAAAAAGACATTACTTGTCAGCACAGATATGGCACATAATCTGGGAGATATTTTTGAACGGAAATTAGGAAAAGAAGCAGAAAATGTGTTACCTAATTTGGATATTTATGAAATAGATCCTGAATATGTCATGGAAAATGATTTCTCTTCTATCATGAGCTATTTGGGTAATCTACTGTCAGATGTCGATGATTATAGTTTGCAGGATATGGGAATGATGCCGGGGATGGAAGAATTATTTTCATTACTAAAAATTGCTGATATTTATAATAGTGAACGATATGAGAGAATTATAGTGGATTGTGCACCTACGGGTGAAACGCTTGCGTTATTAAAATTCCCGGAATTGCTTTCATGGTATATGGAAAAACTTTTTCCGATTGGTAAGGTAGCTATGAGAATGTTGTCGCCAATTTCAAAGTCGATATTTAAGGTTGAGATGCCAAATAAAAGCGCTATGACTGATATGGAAAAAATGTATCTGAAATTAGTAGAACTACAGGAACTGTTAAAGAATCGGGATGTCACAAGCATAAGGATTGTAACGACTCCTGAAAAAATGGTTGTGGAGGAAACGAAACGGAATTATATGTATATGAATCTTTATAATTTCAATGTAGATGGTCTTTACATAAATCGAATTCTTCCGCAGGATATTAATAATGATTTCTTTAATAAATGGATTGTTATTCAAAGAGAATATATTACTTATTTAAAAGAAAGTTTTTCTGCACTTTCAATTTATGAAATCCCCTGGTATGAAGAGGAATTGAGAGGAGTATCAAATATCAGAAGGATTGTGGAAGATGTATTATCGGGAAAAGAAGTTTTTGAAGAAAAAATTATTACAGAGAGAGAAGGTTTTAAGCAAATTGAAAAGGGATATCAGTTAGAAGTGTTTCTGCCTTGTGCGGATAAATCGAGTATAGATTTGTATCAGGGAACTACAGATATTGTTATTAAAATAGGAAATTTTAAAAGGAATATTCCACTTCCTAATATACTTCGAAATTATGTGGTTACCGGGGCTAAATTTGAGGAAGAAAAATTGTGTATTATATTTGAGAAAGGAAGTACGGACAATGAAGAATCAGGAAATGATAGATAGAATAAAAATAGCGAAAGAATATCAGAGAAAAGCAATTCGCGCTTTGTTTCCGGAGGAAATGGGCGAGCATTTGGATGTGATTGAAAAAGAGTTAAAGATGATGGCAATGGAAGTTATTACAGAACTACTAAAAGACTGTAATGCGAATGAGGTTTTTAAAGAACAGTCAAGTCAGGAACAGACATCAAAAGTTAAAAAAGTAGATATTGTATAGAACATTTGAAGAGGAAGATAAGAGATGAGAGTAATCATATATACAGGAAAAGGCGGAGTAGGAAAAACGAGTATGGCAGCTGCAACAGCATGCAAAATAGCTAAGAACGGAAAAAAGGTTCTTGTGATGAGTACGGATCAGGCACATAGTTTAGGGGATGCGTTTGATATGAAAAATGATAAAGAGCCAATAAAAATTGCGAAAAATTTGTATGCAATGGAAATAGATACTGTCTATGAAAGTGAAAAGAGCTGGGGAAATCTAAAAGATTACTTTAAACAACTGCTTACTATGAAAGGTGGAAGTGGAATAGAGGTAGAGGAGTTGTTAGTTTTTCCGGGGTTAGAAGAATTATTTTCTATGTTCAAAATTTTAGAAGTATATGAAAGTGGGAAATACGATACTATTATCGTAGATTGTGCACCTACGGGGGAGACGTTGGCTCTGCTAAAATATCCGGAAAGATTGTCAGGAATGATAAATAAGGTATTGCCGATAAAGAGAGCAGGAGTAAAAACGGTAGGACCGGCAGTAGAAAGGGTTATGAAAATTCCGATGCCAAAAGACAATGTATTCGATGATATTGAATACTTAATGGATAAAATGCAGCGGCTACAGAATTTATTGCTGAATAAGGAAGTTGTGAGTCTGCGTGTTGTCACCACGCCTGAAAAGATTGTAATTAATGAAGCTAAACGAAACTTTACCTGCTTGTATTTGTATCATTATAATGTGGATGCAATTATTGTAAATCATATTTATCCGGCAAAGGCAATGGAAGGGTATTTTAATAAATGGATAAAGATGCAAGAGGAGGCATTACAGGATATAAAAGAAAGTTTTAGCGAAGTGCCTCGTTTTTACGTGGAACTGCAACAACAGGAACTGCGTACATTGGATGTGCTGGGAAAAGTCGGAGATACTATTTATGAAGAAATTAATCCGGATGATGTGCTGTTCAAAAAGGAAATCTATAGTATCGACAATAAAAAGAACTGTCTTAAAATTTATTTGCCGTTTGCGGATAAAGGAGAATTAAGATTAGAGCAGGATAAGAATGAGTTGATTGTAGGTGTGAAAAATGAGAGTCGAAAGTTCCCGATTCCATCTGAATTCACTAAAAAAGATATTGTAGGAGCTAAATTCGAGGAAGGATACTTGAATATTTTGTTTTAGTGTCTTGAGATTGAAAGAGTTCTTAAAAACTCGCACCACTGGTACTCGCTCTTTCTTATTTTTTATTGTGAATAGATAGGGATAATTTGAATATAATAATTGTAAAGCAAAACAATGACAAATGCTTTACAAATAATGGAGCGCATGGTAAAATTAAATTACAGAAAAGGAGTGATGATTATGGCACAGGCAATGATTAACTTTCGTATGGATGAAGAATTGAAGAAAAACATGGAAGAAACATGTAAAGATTTAGGATTAAGCATGACAACTGCTTTTACAATATTTGCAAAAAAGATGACAAGAGAAAAAAGAATTCCTTTTGATGTATCAGTAGATCCATTTTACTCTGAAAGTAATATGGCATATTTGAAAAAGGTAGTAGAAGATATTGAATCTGGAAAAGCGGTTCTTGCTGAGCACGAATTGATTGAGAACTAATGTATGAAGATACTTTGGGATGAACGGGCTTGGGAAGAATACCTTGAATGGCAAACCCAAGACAAAAAGACCTTAAAACGAATCAATATGCTTATTAAAGATATACAAAGGGAATGTTATGGTGGCATCGGGAAGCCGGAGCCGCTGAAAAATAATTTGAGCGGTTGGTGGAGCAGACGGATTGATGATGTGAATCGAATCGTTTATAAAGAAAAAGATGGAGCTGTTATTATAGCGTCATGCAAAGGGCACTATGAAGATTGAGTATGCTTTAAAGGGAGAAATTCTACAGGTGATTGGTGGGATTTCTCTTTTTGTATTATATGCTTAATTGTGGGTGATTTTTGAATAAATACGGAGTATAAAGATGGAAAGGGGGATTCGAATTATCTAATGCTATGTATTTGTTTGTTTTGGAGGAATTAGAATCCTACAGCAATCGGCTTGAAGCAGAGAATGGAGATGAACTTAAAGATAACAAGTAAAAATGTAAAGTTTTGTAAATGTTAGCAAATAGAAATTTACAAACATTTTCTGCGATACTCACACTGTTACAAAACGGATTTGCAGACCAGGCATATATGCTTTTTCGGAATATGTTTGAAAATAGAGTTGTAAGTCAATTCATACTATAGTTTCTTTCGCGTGATAAAAATGCTGCTATTTGTTATGTTAATGAAATGGCCTAGTTGATATGATATAATTCTGGGTGTGAGAAATTACGAAAGCTTGAATTTGTCGAGGTGATTGCTTATGGAAAAGATTTGGTATGAAATGTATGAAGCTGCAAAGGCCGTGTTGAATGAGCGGAGAATTTCGGAATATGTCACCTGTGGAGAGGTATCTGCCGCAGTTCTTTCAAAATCAGGGAAGATATATACCGGTGTTTGTATCGACACCTGTTCAACACTTGGTATTTGTGCAGAAAGAAATGCTATTTTTAATATGATTACTAACGGCGAGCAGGAAATTGATAAAGTTCTTTGTATTTTGCCCGATGGTTCTACCGGTGCCCCTTGTGGTGCTTGTCGAGAACTTATGGTCCAACTTATGGCAGGAAATTATTATGATATAGAAATTATGCTTGATTATTCCACGGGCAAAACGATAAAACTCGGTGAGATTACGCCGGAATGGTGGATTAAATAAATTCCTGGTTATCGAGAACTTGAACAGAACATAAAACTTGAAGTTTACAGCGTGATGTTTAACTGCCGAGGAGGATTTTGATTTGGAAAATAATAGGCTGAAATTTAAATACAGCGGATTAGATTCGCAGGGACTTGCCTATGGTTGGTACCGATATGCAGGACCGAAACCGCCCAAAGGGAAGAAACATCTATACAGATTTACTTTATATGCATTAAAGGATAATATTGCGATGTTTCATGTTGGTAAACTGCTATAGCATTATGTAAGGAAAAATATTTCAAAAGAGACAGATTATAATGAATGAATTAGAAAAGCAAGTAGAGTATAGATTAAGCGAGGTAATTAAAATTTTTTCAAATAGGATAATTGAAAATGGGGTTGATAATTTTTTAGATGATGTAGATTTTTGCATATATACCACGGATTTTGTGGATGTTGCTTCGGGGGATACTATCTGCTATTTGGATGATTATCCGGAGGTTGATGAGAACGATGAGGAAATATATACGGACTTTGTTACAGAAAGAAAATTGGTAATGTTTTATTCCGGGGAACAGTTCGAAGATGTAATAGGACATATGCTAAGTCAAAAAATGGATGCTTCCATTGAGGATTTCATAGCTGGAATTAATTACTATAGAGAACATGATGATTTCTTGGACTTATAAGCACGCCAAACGTTCAGGCTTCTGTTGAGTCTGAAAATACGCAAAGCTTTGAATTTATGAATGAGATATGGAGGGAATACAATGAAGCATTTCTTTGATGAAATCCGATTAGAAGTATATAAAGCAGTAAAACAGGATGTTAAGAAAATTTTAAACCAAATAGGTCAAGAACAGATATATGGGGCAGCATTAGTGACAGACAGTGACTGTATTACTTTGTATTTTGCCGTGAATACCTATGAAAAAATGAGAGAAAAAGATTTGAAGTATATGAATATGTTTCAGGCGCATTTGACTGAGGAAAAGATTGAAGGATTAAAAAACGGAGCGCTTAGTATGACCAAGTGGGTCCCGGCTGAATGGGCATATTCAGGTGGTAAAGAAAGTGAATTAAATAATGTAAGCAAGCTGCTTTACCAAAAAGAAGAAGCTAATTCCGCGGAGTATGAAGGAAACACGGCATTATTTTTTGAAGCAGTTACAGAAGCGTGGAGAATGTTAATTGCAGATAAAATTTTGGGGGAAAAGACAGAAGATATTACATATTTCGTATCTATGTCAGATGATAATAGGTCAGAAACTATAGAAAACTATTCTGCAAGCCAGTTAAACAGACAGGAACTTTATGAAGCATTTTTAAAACGTGCGGAGGAGAGGGCATAAATACAATGTCATATAAGTAAGCGAAACTTTGAAATTGTAGGTGGTGTGATGGGCAAGAAATTGTCAGAAATGACTTTGGAAGAACTGTGGCAGTTATTCCCTATATATTTAACAGAGCATCAATCTTGTTGGCAAGAATGGTATTCTGAGGAAGAAAGGTTATTGAAAAATGCCCTTTCCTAAGCGGAAAGAATAAGTCATATTGGAAGTACGGCAGTTTCTTCCATATGGGCAAAACCAATCATTGATATTTTGGTAGAAGCTCCAAAGGAAAGCCGTTTACCGGAATATAAGGATTTGATTATTAACAGTGGCTATAGTTGTATGTCACAGACCGAGAATCGTTTGTCTTTTAATAAGGGATATACAGAGAATGGTTTTGCCGAGCGAGTATTTCATTTGCATTTAAGATATGTAGGAGATAACAATGAATTGTATTTTAGAGATTATCTTATGGAGCATCCGGATGTTGCAAAGGAATACGAAGAATTGAAATTGAAGTTATGGAAGAAATACGAGCATAACAGAGATGGTTATACAAATGCGAAAACGGAAATGATAAAGCAATATACAGAAAAAGCAAGAATTCTGTACGGAAATAAATATTAACAAAATTCAGTTTTGCAGAGTGACAAAGTCTAATTTGTAGGGAACGGAAATCTTGAAGTTGACTGTTAATATAGAAAAAGAAAGGCTTAAGGAATGGGGAAAGATTCAATGATAGTACCGGATGGTCCCACATCGGTATTTCTCATGAAGAGAAATGGTAAATTAACATTGCGACAAAGACTGGAGAAATTCAGATATAAAATAAAAAGAGCTTACGTGGAAAAGACGTTGAAAGCGAATAGTCATAGCCTTGACGAAGTAATGGATTATATCGTAAATGTGCATGGGTTTGTTGAAATGGAAGGTGAGGGGGTACGTCAAGAGTACGAAGAAATGAGAGCGTCTTCTATTTTGCAGTATGCTCCCGAATTATTAGGGGAGTATGCTACAATGCCTCAGTTAAAGAGTGAATCGGAAGAAGATATCCGGGAATATATCAACCAATCTGTGGAAAGACAGAAAAAGGCAATGGAAATACCTATGGAAGAATTTGATATTGATTTTCATAAGTTTCAAAACTCCGGAGCTGATACAAACGATAATATATATATCATAGTGGAAAAAAGATTTGCTTATATTGGCGGCGGAGCTTCCGGAAATAAAAAAGTAATGAGAAGATTTCAAAAGATATATAAAGATGTACATAGGTATTACGGAGTAACCAAGGAAGATATCGCAAAAAAATCAAAGCGTTACGAACAGCTGGTGCGGGCGTTGATTCACTGGTCATGAATGTGAATTCCGGATGTAGTTTTTTAGATGACAGGTAGTCGTATAGACTGCCTGTCGTTTTTTATTACAAAGGTACATCCACATAAGTATAGGAGGACTATGGCAACCGGAGCGATTGAGAAAGGTATGTAAATAGAGCAGGTTCAAAAAACTCAGACATGAACAGATAGGCACCGCGTTCAGATGCGCTATGGTAAATCAAAATAATGTAAAGTTGTCGCATGGGGAAATTTAGGCATAAGAAGTATATGGTCAAATGAAAAACGAGTGTGTGAAAGTTTTTCTGTAAATAAGATATTCTAAGATAATTGACGAGCTGTATGGCGGTAAGATTACCGCCATACAGCTCGTTTTGACTATACCTAATTCCATTGATTTCGTCAAGAATTATGATAAATTGGTATATAATTATATTTCAGTATATCTGACTGAGACAAATCACAGTTCCCTCACAGCGTCGGTCAATTGGCGGATATTCTCCTTGTTACAGTGGTATTCGGCTGCATCGTAAGCTTTCAGAAGATCATCCTCATTCTTAGTGCGGTTCTTCATTGATTTGAGTTTCATCTTCAGCAGGGACATCATTATCTTGTGCTTACCGTTGAGCTTATGGTAATCAAACCCTCCCCGCAGATAGAACATGGGGATGTTCTTCCGCATCTCGTCAGTGAAATTGTGACTCCAAACGGCTTCAAGATCTTCAGGATCTCCCGGGTTGGAGCCGGTCGCCCACACGAAGAGATGCTTGTCTTTGAGCTTATCGTAGTTTTTCTTGATCAGGTTGATGCCGTTTATCCCGACTGCGTAAAGGCCGCCTCCATAGATTATCGTGTCGTACGTCAGCAGGTTGTCAGAGGTTATTTCAGAGTATTCGCGAAGGTCGCAGGCGAGCTCTTCAGCTATCATTTCCGCATATGTTTTTGTGTAGCCATAAACGGAACGGTAAATTACGACGGTCTTATTCATTGATGTTCTCCTCCATTTTCTCAAGGGTCTTGAATGTTATCTCGATCTGCTTGTCGGAAATCCCGGCGAAAAGCATGTCGATGAAATCCACTTCTTTTTTCTGATACTTTTTGGCCAGGCTGTCTGCCTTATTTGTAAGACGGATACGCAGTTTTCGCGCGTCATCGCTGTCGGGCCTGATCTCCAGATAGCCTTTCTCTTCGAGCTTTCCGGCGATACTCTTCACATTTTGATGCGAGCACCCCATGATCTCCGACAGTTCATTTATTGTCGGCGCTCCGTTCTCGAAAAGACGCAGGCAGATCATGAGGAAAAACTGCTTGCAGGTAATCTCTTCGTAGAAGCGGTCGCCCACAGTCTGAAGGCGGTTACTCATCGCGAAGAAGTACCCGAAAAGGGCGAATCTTTTGTCCATTGAATTGATCATCTCACGAGGTTCCATAAGTGTCTCCTTAAAATATGTAACATATTACATAACAATATAATATATTACATAATATTTGTCAAGTCACGGACTGCGGAGAAATAATGTATAGTCTGATACAATTTCAACAACTGTACTTTCAGAGGTTGTTATAATTACTTTGTCTGAGAGAGAGATTCTTTGGTTCAGAGAATAAACGGCATAATAAATCAAGGGGAGTGTAAAAATGGCATCGAGTAAAGAATATTTGGATTTCATTTTAGAACAGCTTTCAGAGTTGGATGATATAACTCACAGGGCGATGATGGGAGAATACATCATCTTTTATCGTGGAAAAGTTGTCGGTGCATTTATGATGACCGTTTTCTTGTGAAGCCTGTAAAGTCTGCTGTGAAAATGATGCCGGAAGCCGGTCTGGAACTTCCATACGAGGGAGCGAAGGAGATGCTCCTTGTCGATAATGTTGAGAACAAAGAGTTTCTTCGCAATCTGTTAGAAGCTATGTATGAAGAACTACCTGCGATATAAAAAGAGATATCATAAATGCACACGTAATGACAATGTATTGACACACAAGAAGTGCTATGTTATAGAAAAAGTGAGGAGGTATGTATTATGGATAAAAATTTGAATGTTGCTATTGCACCAAAGGATTCAACCTTTCAAGTAAGAATAAATTCAGAAATCAAAAGAGCAGTTGAGGATATTTATGCAAAAACAGGAATGACACTGACAGATGCATTTAATACGTTTATTCAACAATCTTTAAATGTAGAAGGCCTTCCTTTTATTGTGACAAAAAATAGCAAGGAAGCATTGAAGGAACAGGCAATAGCAATGCGTATGCTTGATTTAAAGCGAGCTGAGGAACGTGCTGACGCAGAAGGATGGAAGGATGCAGATGATTTAGAGCGGGAATTGGGGGTAATTGATTGAAAAAGATAAAATATACTCCTGATGCAGCGGATAAATTGCGTGCATTAAAAACGGCAATATCGCAAGAATACGGTTCGGATAGAAATAAGAGGTTAGAGAATGATTGTTTTGATAGCAGGAGCATCACATACAGGTAAAACGGTATTGGCACAGAAATTGCTCGAAAAATATAAATATCCTTATCTTTCAATCGATCATTTGAAAATGGGATTGATACGAAGTGGTAATACAAAACTCACGCCAACAAGTGATGATTTTGATTTAACAGCATACCTGTGGGAGATTGTTCGTGAAATGGTTAAAACTGCGATAGAGAATAAACAGAATTTGATTGTTGAAGGCTGTTACATTCCCTTTGATTGGGAAAAGGATTTTGAACAGGAATATCTTGATAATATTAGATATTATTGTCTTGTAATGAGTGAGGAATATATAAGAAATCGTTTTGCCGATATTAAAGGCTATGCAAGTGTAATTGAAAATCGCATAGATGATGATTGTAATTTGGAAACGGTATTAGAAGATAATAGGCAGGTCTTGGAACTTGCGATTGCACATAAAGTGAATTATATACTCATTGATGACGAGTACAAAATAGATATTGCTCTGGAGAGATAGAATCCAGCTTTGTGAAGAGTTGAAGGCATGCAGAAATTTCAATTATTGTATTTATAAAAGTTCAACTCGAAGTTGAATTTGCATTTTTATAGATGAATCGGGCGATTTTGAATTTGATGGAGGTATTCCTATGAATGAACAGGTAAGAGAATACATAGAGAAATATTCAAATGAAATAATTGATATGTATGATACCTTAAGAAAGTTGATTTTTGATAGTGCTTCATTTGAACCACAGGAAACAATGTGGGCTAAAATTCCAAGCTATTATGTTGGGGAATCTTTTGTAAGGCTTATTCCGTTCAAAGACCACATTAACATTGAAGCAAAGGCGGTATTGAAGTACGCCGATTCGTTAGCGGGTTATAAAGTAACACCAAAAGGAATGTTGCAAATTTTTGTTAAACAAGAGATTCCGGTGGATGTGTTAAAGCGGATATTTGCGGAAACTCTTGTTTAAGGTATGATTATGCACGGATTAAGCAATTTCTTTATGGTGGGAATCGGGTATATATTTATGGTTGTGATGAGCTAATACATAGCAAAAATGAACGCGAAACTTTGAATTTGGCGGTTAGATGAATGGAGACGCTTGTGAAGAAAATAAAGGGTTACCTCTCGCTCTTTTTAACAATGCTGAAAATAGGGTTGTTCACCTTTGGCGGTGGATACGCTATGATAGCTTTGCTTGAAAATGAGTTCGTAGAAAAAAAGAAATGGCTTGAAAAAGATGAATTTTTGGATGTTGCAGCGATTGCCGAATCCACGCCCGGTCCTATTGCTATCAATGCAGCAACTTATATAGGATACAAAAATGCCGGAATTATCGGCTCAATTATTGCTACGCTTGGCATTTGTATTCCGTCGTTTATTATTATCTACGCTATATCACTGTTCTTTGATGCGTTTCTTTCGTTGACGTTGGTTGCATACGCTTTCAAGGGTATTCAGATATGCGTGGTGTATCTGATCCTTACAGCAGGGCTGAAGATGCTGGCGCATATGAAAAAAAACGCATTTAACATTATTATTATTTCGATAACGCTTATCTGCATGGTCGTGTTTTCGTTGTTTGCGGTGAAGTTCTCAACGATATTTTACATAATGATCAGCGGAGCCTGCGGTGTAGTGGTATATCTTCTCGGCAAAATCAGGAAGGAGGAGAAACAATGATGTATTTCAAATTGTTCTTAACCTTCCTTCAAATCGGTGCATTCTCCTTTGGCGGCGGATACGGAATGATCTCGCTGATAAGAGAAAAGGTCCTGATGTACGATTGGCTTACCGAGGAAGAAATGCTCAATATGATTGCCGTAGCTGAATCCACTCCCGGACCGATAGCAGTTAATATGGCAACCTTTGTTGGTTCGGCACAAGGTGGTTTTCTCGGTGCTCTCCTTGCTACGCTTGGTGTGGTATTGCCATCGTTTATTATCATTCTCATAATCGCAGCTTTGATACGCAACTTGCTGAAATATGCAGGTGTAAAGGCATTCCTCGGCGGTATCCGTCCGTGCATTGTTGGTTTGATACTCGCAACGGCAATTACGATGTTTATGAGTACGGCAATCGGCTTCAGCAGCATAGATGATGCACTTGCTATAGACTTCAAGGGCATTATTATATTTGCCATATTGATAGCAATTAGCGTCGTAGCAAAGCTTGCATTTAAGAAAAAACCATCTCCGATACTGATGATACTTATATCGGCAGGGCTTGGTATGCTGATTTATTCATTATAAAAGCTTTGATAAACAAATTCCAATATGTAGAAGAGTTAGAAAACTTGAAGTTGACGAAGTGAGGATATAAGAGCATGAGTGTACCAAATGAATTATTAGATAATTTAGATAAGTTACATACAACAGAATTGGGTGTTGTTCGAATAAAAAGAAATCTGTCATTAGATACAGATGATGTTGTCGGATGGTGTAGAGATAAAATCAAATCAGATAATGCTGTTATCACAAGAAATGGAAAGAACTGGTATATCAATATAGATGCATGTATAATAACTGTAAATGCATATAGTTATACCATTATAACAGCTCACAAGGAGAAAAGATGAATTATAGAATTTGTGAACTGGAGTCTTTTTCGGTGATTGGAAAGGAAATTGAACTTACCAATAGACAAAAAGAAAATATTAAAATATGTGTAGATTTTTGGCGTAAATTTAATAATAACCTGAAAAAAGCATATTTATCACAATCGGGAAATTGGATTAAATATGCTTTTATGGAAAGAAGAGAAGACAAATTATTTTATTGCTGTGCAATACCACGAAAAATAGTAGTTCCAGAGGGGTTTGTTTCAAAAGAAATTGCTTCATACAAATACATGGTTGTTGAGCATATTGGTTCTATGGATAAGATATACGAAACTTATAGTAAAATTTATAAGGAAATATTACCTAATACAGAATATACTCCGTTACGGGAGAGTTTTCTGCATTTTGAAAGATATGACGCTCGCTTCCATTGGAACAGAGAGAGTTCAATCATTGAGATTTGGGTACCGATTAAGGGATAGATTATATAATACTAAAAACTTGAAAGCAACGTGAAATTTCAGTTTGATGGAGCGTCAAATTCCAATTTGTAGGTAATATTTATGAGCCGAAATAAAGCACTTGTCCTCTATTTATTGGGAACTTTAGGGCAAATATGGATGATATGACTCCGGTTGGAATGGTTGCTATTGGAATTGGCGGAGTTTCGTCTGCTCTATGGGGATCTATTATTGCAGTACATTTAAAACAACATAGGAGTAAATCATGAAGATTGCAACTTACAATGTTTGGAATGAGGAAGAGGGTGTAGGTTCCCGTTTTGAACAATTAATGAATGAAATAACTACAGTGGATGCGGATATTATTGCATTGCAGGAAGTGACCACGCAGTTTTATATGGATGCAACAAAATGTTTGCAGATGTACCAATACAGCGAATATAGAAATTATTTTGAAGAAAATGAGGGATTGGCAATCTTAAGTAAATATCCGTTAGAGAATTGCGTTTTCCTACATGAGGAGGAAGCGTATTGTCATAGCAATGCCTTAAATGTACAATTTCAAGTGGAAAACGTAAGGTTTTCTCTCACTAATGTGCATTTGCCGTGGGAGTCAATAAAAATTAAGGAAGAACAAATTATTGCCATTGATAGGTTTATGCACGAGCAAAATGAGTGTGCTCATTATTGCATATTGCTTGGAGATTTCAACTGTGATATCAGTTCCAGTGTCCATAGATTTTTGGTTGGTGACCAAACACTTTATGGCAATGATGCTAAGCCCTATTGGTTGGATGTGGCCGGGAATTTTACAACCCTAAACGGAATGGAATTGCAGCCTACACTTGACTGTATTGACAATCCTCGTTGGAAAGGAAAAAATACAATCTACGCACCTGAAAACTTTGATAGGATTTACATATTGGATAATTGGAATTTTATGTCTTTTGCGGATGTGCAGATATTTGGAACGGAAGTGAGTCCGGTTACGAATCTTTGTGCAAGTGATCATTATGGAGTTGTTGCAAATGTTTTATTCGGCGGGTGATTGCCTGATTTAAAGAAAGAGGGAAGGTAACTTATGAAAAAATGGAAGTTGGGGCTGCTAACAGTTTTATTGGCGTTTTGCGTGATAGCGTGCACCTCGAAGGAAAGTGGAAGCGACGTGTCAGAGGAAACGGGAACCGGCGACGTGTCAGGGGAAACAGAGGTCACACTTCAGAGTGTGTTTGCGGAGCATGACATGAAAGTGGGCACCTGTCTGTCGGACTACATGATTCGCAGTAAAATGTGCGAAGATATTATTAAAGCAAATTTTAATAGTATTACCTTTGAAAACCTCATGAAACCGGACTATATTTTGGATAAAAAAGCAAGCCAGAAAACGGGAGATTTGGTAGTAAAATTCAATCCGCAGACAACAGCACTTTTGCAGTGGTGCAGCGAAAATGATATGGCACTGCGGGGGCATACGCTTATTTGGCATAGCCAGACGCCCGATTGGATATTTTATGATAACTTAAATACTAACGGAACGCTTGTGAGCCGGGAAGTGATGCTTGGGCGGATGGAGAGTTATATCCGTCAGGTATTTGAGCAGTTGGAGACATTGGGATATCTGGAACTTTTTTATGCCTATGATGTAGTGAATGAGGCGTGGATGGAGGACGGAAGTAAGCGTGACAGTTTGTGGTTGAAAACCATCGGTGATGATTATTTGTGGTATGCATTTTATTATGCGGACAAGTATGCCCCTGACTATATTGATTTGTATTACAATGATTATAATGAGCAGTTTAAGACCGAAACAATTTATGATTTTGTGCAGACGCTGGTTGATGAAAAAGGAAATTATCTGATTGACGGCATTGGTCTGCAGGCGCACCTTTATACAGGGGACGATTTGGATGAGTATTTTGCAGCAGTGGAAAAACTTGGTTCCACAGGTTTGAAAATAAATCTTACCGAACTGGATGTAAGTCTGGGGACGTGGACGGATATTAAGCCTGCAACAGAGGAAAATTTAAAGACACAGGGAAAATATTATTACGATTTAATTAATGGACTATTCCTGTTGGCGGACGAAGGAAAGATAAATATGGATGCCTTAACTTTCTGGGGCTTTGCAGACCCGCTTTCATGGAGAGAGGAACGCAGCCCGCTTTTGTTTGATACGAAATTTAAGCCCAAGTATGCTTATTATGGGGCATTGCAAATGAAAGAATATTTGGATTAAAACACCTGTTATTTTATGGAGGATAAAATGGGAGTACTTAATTTTTAGTTTAGCCATTATACGCAAACTATCATTGAATGGAGGATGTATAATGGAATTTACAATTAAAGAATATGAAAGATATGAGGCAGAAGAGATATTAAATTTGTATGCGAAAGTAGGGTGGACGAATTATACTGACAATCCTGTCATGTTGGAAAACGCATATCACAATTCCCTAAAAATTCTGGGAGCGTATAAAGGCGAGGAACTGCTGGGCATTGTCAGAGTGGTGGGAGACGGTCATTCTATTATATTTGTACAAGATATCCTGGTTCTGCCGGAGTATCAACGTAAAGGAATTGGAAGGGCATTGTTGCAGGCAATTCTGGATATGTATCCAAATGTATATCAAAAATCCCTGATGACAGATAATACAGAAAAAACAATTCGGTTTTATAAGTCATTAGGCTTTGAGATGGATACAGATATTGAGTGTAGGGCTTTTATAAAAGTATATTAAGACCGGAAAAAACCGGAACTTTGCTTATGCAAGGTTCCGGTTTTTGTATTTGTTAATTTTAAATTTAACTTTACGGGCAATATCCTGTAAAAATTCTATAACAACTGTAATCCTTTCTCTGCTGCTTCTTCCATCAATTCGTTAGGCCACAGGGAACACTGTACTTCACCGATGTGTGCTTTGCGCAGGAAGAACATGCAGATACGGGACTGACCGATACCGCCGCCGATGGTGTAGGGCAATTTTTCTTCCAAAATAGCTTTCTGGAAAGGTAACTCTGCACGGTCCTGACAACCGGATTTTTCCAACTGCTGTTCCAACGCTTCTTTATCAACACGGATACCCATGGATGAGAGTTCCAGTGCGATGTCCAATACCGGATAGTAAACAACGATATCTGCGTTTAAGGACCAGTCATCGTAGTCCGGTGCTCTGCCGTCATGTCTTTCGCCGGATTCCAGAACATCTCCGATTTGCATGATGCAGACAGCGCCCTTTGCTTTTGCTATGTAATATTCTCTCTCCTTGGGAGTATAATCGGGGAACATATCCTCCAACTCCTGTGTGGTAACAAAGAAAATATCGTGAGGAAGAATTTCCTCTATGTAATCGTAATGAATGGACATATACTTTTCTGTTTTGCGAAGTACTTTATATACTGTGCGGACAGTATCCATCAATGTCTCTAAATCACGTTCCTGTTTGGAGATGATTTTTTCCCAGTCCCACTGGTCAACATAGATGGAATGAATGTTGTCGACAACTTCGTCACGTCTGATGGCACTCATGTCGGTATAAAGGCCTTCGCCGATATGGAAACCGTATTTTTTCAGTGCATAACGTTTCCATTTTGCCAAAGACTGTACAATTTCAGCGTTTCTTCCGTCCATATCTTTGATGTCAAAAGTGACAGGACGTTCAATTCCATTCAGATTGTCATTCATGCCTGATGCGGGATCTACAAAAAGGGGTGCAGATACGCGAAGCAGGTGCAGACGTTCTGACAGAAGTGACTGGAAGAAGTCTTTTACGGTCTTTATGGCGATCTGTGTATCATAAAGATCCAATTCGGATTTATATCCTTCGGGTAACTTTAAACTGCTCATAATAATACTCCGTTCTCTTTTTCATATTCTAATACGATAAAGCAAGTTCTATTATATTAAAATACTTTCCGGCGTATTTTGCAAGGGGAATTTCTTGTGTCAAAGGATTTTCGGGGTATTTTTTTCGGTACAAAAGGAAAATGTGAGAATAAATCAATTTGTAAGTAGGATTG
Organism: Lachnospiraceae bacterium; assembly: GCA_017468395.1. Lineage (GTDB taxonomy): Bacteria > Bacillota > Clostridia > Lachnospirales > Lachnospiraceae > Acetatifactor. The sequence goes on from JAFUIR010000017.1 coordinate 19,025, forward strand.
TTCATTGCTCAGCAGGGGAAGAGGTGTATAATATTGTTATGAAAACAGTTGAAGTGGCAATGTTGCAAAAGTGTGTGCGGAGCGATTTTGCAAAATGGACAAAAAGGGAGTAAAAGAATGGACTGGAAGAGAAATATAAACCCTATTACACGTCTTGACTATCCGGATCCGGATGTAATCAGAGTAGAAGATACCTATTATATGGTTACTACCACGATGCATTTTATGCCGGGCTGTGAGATTTTGAGGTCTTACGATTTGGTAAATTGGGAGCATGCTGCCTATGTGTACGACAGATTGGACAGCACAGAGGGGCAGAGGCTGATAGGAGAAGAAAATATATACGGGAAAGGCATGTGGGCTGCAACCATCCGCTTTCACAAAGGCCTTTTTTACATATGTTTTGTGGCCAATGATACCGGAAAAACTTATCTTTACACAGCGGACAAAATAGAAGGCCCGTGGTCGAAAAAAACAGTGGCGGGTTTTTATCATGATTGCTCCCTTTTGTTTGACGACGATGAAAAGGTTTATATTGTATATGGAAATAAAAATATCTATTTGACACAGTTGAAGCCGGATTTGAGTGGTCCCCTTGAGGGCGGGCTGCATCGTCTGGTGGTGTCCGATGAAGGAAATCCTATTCTGGGCTATGAGGGGGCGCATTTTTACAAAATTAACGGCAAATACTATCTGTTTTTTATCCATTCCCTGAAAGAGCGCTGGATGCGCGCCCAGGCCTGTTTTGTAGCAGATTCTTTGGAAGGGGAATTTACCGGCGGGGACGTGCTGGTGGATGATAGAACTTACTGCGGGCAAGGAGTGGCACAGGGCGGTATTGTGGATACGCCGGAGGGCGATTGGTACGGAGTGTTGTTTCAAGACCATGGCGCTGTAGGGCGCATTCCTATTTTGGTTCCTGTAAAATGGCAGGGAGATTGGCCGGTGTTTGGCGAAAACGGGCGTGTGCCGGAACATTTCACCGTATTTTCCACACGACCGGAGTATGTGTATACGCCGCTTATGCAGAGCGATGATTTTAGGGGCGAAAAGGGTCTTTCTTTGGAAGAAAAACGAAGAAAATACGGATGTTTCGGGTTGAAAAGTGCATGGCAGTTTAACCACGAGCCGGATATGGATTTGGTTTGCAGGGATGAGGAACAAGGCATTTTGTGGATGGAAAGCGGCAAATTATGTGAAAATCTGACGCAGGCACAAAATATTTTGACCCAGAGAATGGCTTGGCCGGGATGCGCCGGGGAAGTGACGGTCCATGCGCAGTGCTTAAAAGAGGGTGACTACGCAGGGATTTGCGCATTGCAAGGGTGCTATGGCATGATAGCAGTGACCAAAAGAAAAGGAAGAAACTATATTGTCATGCAAAACAAAGAGGCAGATGCCCCGCAAATACAAGGGCAGTCCTGTGATATGGGAGCGGGAAAAGAGCAGGTGGTCATACCTGTGGAAGAAAGTGTGCTTAGACTGAGAGTGGAAGCGGATTTTTATAATATGAAGGATGAGGCACGATTTTTCTATTATTCCGGGGGAGAATGGAAAATAACGAGTGTTATTCATAAATTATATTTTAAACTGGATCATTTTACCGGTTGCCGCTTGGGGTTATTCATGTATGCCACCAATGAGACGGGCGGAAAAGCAGGCTTCAGTGATTTTAAAATTCTGCCGAAGGGGGAGTAGCGATACAAAAAGCGAACATTTGTTTGTAAAAATGCTTGCATATAGCAAGAGGATATGGTAAAGTAAAAGCAGATAGAACGTTTGTTCTGTTTGCTTTTTTCTTTGTGAGGTGCAGACGTGGAATATTTGATGACTGATGAAATGACAATTATGGAAAAATTGGGAATATTGAGTGATGCTGCCAAGTATGACGTGGCTTGTACCTCCAGCGGTGTGGAACGTAAGGGAAACGGAAAGGATATGGGGAATTGTAAGGCGGGAGGGATTTGTCACAGTTTCAGTGCGGACGGAAGATGTATTTCCCTTTTGAAAATTCTTTTTACTAATGAGTGCATTTATGATTGTAAATATTGCATTAACCGTAAGTCCAATGATGTGCCCAGGGCTACTTTTACGCCGGAGGAAGTATGTAGTTTGACAATGCAGTTTTATCGCAGAAATTATATAGAAGGACTGTTTTTGAGTTCGGGAATTATTAAGAGTCCCGATTTTACCATGGAACTGATTTACACCACCGTTTTTCTTTTGCGGAAAAAGTACCTCTTTAACGGGTACATTCACGTGAAAGCCATTCCCGGGGCGGATGCCAGATTGATTCAGATGACCGGTTTCCTGGCGGATAGGATGAGTGTGAATTTGGAACTGCCTACAGCGGAGGGGCTTCGCAGTCTGGCGCCCAATAAACACCGCAAGAATATCCTGACCCCTATGAGACAAATTCAAAATGGGATTGCGGAAAATAAAAACGAAATTGCACTGTACAGAAATGCCCCGAGATTTGTGGAGGCGGGGCAGTCTACCCAGATGATTATAGGAGCCACCCCGGAAAGTGATTATCAGATTATGAGTGTGGCAGAGGGGCTTTATGACAAATTTGCCTTAAAAAGGGTGTTTTACTCGGCTTTTGTAAATGTGAATGAAGATTCTACCCTTCCGGCGCTGCCCGGCGGTCCCCCTCTTCTTCGGGAGCACCGTTTGTATCAGGCGGACTGGCTTCTTCGGTTTTATGGGTTTCGGGCGGGAGAGTTATTGGATGAAAAGCGGCCTTTTTTTAACGTAATGCTGGATCCGAAAGCGGACTGGGCAGTACGGCATTTGGAACAGTTTCCGGTGGAGGTAAACAGGGCTTCCTACGAAATGATTTTGCGTGTGCCGGGGATTGGGGTGAAAAGTGCCCAAAGAATTATAAAAGCCCGGCGGACCGCCAATTTGGATTTTGATGCTCTGCGGAAAATTGGTGTGGTTTTGAAGCGGGCGCTGTACTTTATTACCTGCAATGGGAGAATGATGTATCATACCAAACTGCAGGAGGATTACATTGTGCGCAATCTTACGGAGGAAAAAGGTAATTTATATTTTGCAAGGGACGGTGTGACCTATAGGCAGATTTCTTTGTTTGATGATGCCAATTTTGACAGTGTACCTACAGTGATAGACAGGCAACAGGCAGTTTTTGGACAACTTTAGAGAAAATAGCAGAGGAGTTATGGAAGAAAAGATTTTGATTTGTGAAGACACGCTGGAGGGTGTGTTTGCGGCGATATATGAGGTATATGCCGGACATTATGCAAAAGAAAGTGTCCGCATACAGGTGAGAGAAGATGAGAATTACCGCCTGTTTGCAGAATATATCAAGGTGGAAACGGACTGTGCAAAAGCAGTGAAAGTAATGCGCACCCTTAGGGAGAAGTTTGGCGAGGATGCCTACAAGGATTTGTGTCTTGCACTTACCACAGAAGATTCGGAGAAAGCACAGGCGGTATATCGGACGGTAGAATTGGGGCTTCGTATGAGTCGGGAGAAGCGTGGTGTGAGGATTATGGATCATCTGGCGGAAGATCATGTGCGAAAAGTCATGGAGCTTAGCCGGGCAGCCAATAACGAACTGATGCATCTGCGTGGGTTTTTGCGTTTTCAAGAATTGAGTAATGGTATTTTATATGCGAAAATCGGTCCCAGAGACAATATTTTGTCACTCTTGGCCCCTCACTTTGCTGACCGGCTTTCTGGGGAGAATTTTCTTATTTATGACCATAAGAGGAATCAGGTGGTGGTTCATCCGGCCGGGGAAGACTGGTACATGGTACAGGGGATAAATCAAAGTATGCAGGACAATCTGGAACGGATAGGAGCCGATTATTCTTATGCGGAAAAAGAATACCAGGAACTGTTTCAATTCTTTTGCAATAAAATAAGTATTAAAGAGCGGGAAAATAAGGATTTGCAGCGTAGTATGTTACCCCTTCGTTTTCAAAAATATATGACAGAATTTATGCCAAAGTAGACAAATTTTTTGCTTTTTTTTGGAATACGTTACCAGTTTTGTACAAAGATTTTTTTGTCGACAAAATTCCCCTTTACAAGCAGTTTTTCAGGGTGTAAGATACTTCCAAGGTTCGCAGAGTTGCGCAAAATAGCGCAACTTGCGCAACAAGAAACTGTTAATCTTTTGAACCGGAAAAGAGGTAGTGTATAATGGAACGTAGAATCAGATTAACCCCGGAAGAAGTACAGCATTTTGTCAATGTTACAACAAAATGTGATTTTGAAGTAGACATTGCTTATAACAGATATGTTGTAGATGCAAAATCCTTTTTGGGTGTATATGGTCTGGACTTTTCCAAAACGCTGACAGTAAGATATGACGGATATAATGCAGAACTTGAAGAGATGCTGAAAGCGAAAACTATGGCTTGCTAATCAGATAGCAGGTTAAGAAATTGACTCCTTGGCATGGATAGGTTACTATCTTGTTAAGGAGTCTTTTTTTTGTTGGTTTATGAAATACCAATAGAGGCTCATGTGTTTGGAGGAAAGAAATTTGGGCACTGACAGAAGTGAAAAAGAACAGCAACAAAATAAAATAGAGATTTGTATTTCTGTCAGAAGTCTGGTGGAGTTTGTATTGCGCTCAGGTGACATTGATAACCGCAGAGTTCATTCACCGGAAACTGCCATGCAGGAAGGCAGCAGGATTCATCGGATGATTCAGAAGGGAATGGGCGCAGATTATGAGGCAGAAGTATCGCTGAAATACGTTTACGAATCGGAAAATTATATTCTCTATATAGAGGGAAGGGCGGACGGCATCATCAAGGAGCGTAACGACGATATTTGTATGATGCCACAGCTTACTGACGGCAATTTACAAATTGCTGTGGAAGAAGAGCGGTTTACCATAGATGAAATTAAAGGGACTTATAAATCGCTGGAGAAAATTAAGGCTCCGCAGCCGGTTCATTTGGCACAGGCAAAAGTCTATGCCTATATTTATGGTGTGCAGCATGCACAAAAGCGGATGCGTGTACGCATGACATACTGCAATATAGAAACAGAAGAGATAAAATATTTTCACGAAGAATATACGATGTTCCACTTAAAGAAATGGTTTGACGATTTAATGGAGCAGTATAAAAAATGGGCAGATTACGAGTGTGAATGGCGGGAGAAAAGACAAAACTCCATTAAACAGATACAATTTCCATTTCCTTACCGGGAGGGACAAAAGGATTTGGTCAAATATGTATATCAGACGATTTATCATCAAAGAAAATTGTTCATTGAGGCTCCCACAGGAGTAGGGAAAACCATTTCAACTGTTTTTCCGGCAGTAAAAGCTATGGCAGAGGGGATGGGAGATAAATTATTTTATCTTACTGCTAAAACCATTACCAGAACCGTGGCAGAAAATACCTTTGAAATTCTCCGGGAAAGAGGGCTTCAATTTAAAAGTGTAATTTTGACCGCCAAGGAAAAAATTTGTTTTATGGATGAGGTGGAATGCAATCCGGAGCATTGTCCTTTTGCCAAAGGGCATTTTGACAGAATTAACGATGCGGTTTACGATTTGCTGACCCATTCCCATAGTTTTACAAGAGAAAATATTGAAGAGTATGCCAGAAAGCATAGGGTTTGTCCTTTTGAATTTTGTCTGGATATGAGTTTGTTTGCAGATGGCATTATTTGTGATTATAACTATGTGTTTGATCCTCACGTTTATTTGAAACGTTTTTTTGGAGATGGCGTGGGTGGAAACTATTTGTTCCTTGTGGACGAGGCGCACAATCTGTTGGAGCGCGGACGTGAAATGTATAGTGCGGTTTTATGTAAAGAGGATTTTTTGCAACTAAAGAAAAGCATACATGAAGCGTCAGGGACTGCTTTTTCAAGAATCCATGAATTTGCTCCGAGTTTGGAAAAACAGTTGGAGAAATGTAATAAAGAACTACTGTTATTAAAAAGAGACTGTGAAGGTTTTCAGGTGGTAGAATATATTGATCCCTTTGTTCAGAGTCTGATTAGACTGTATACCACCGTAGATAAGTATTTGGATGAGTCTGATGACAGTGAAGTCAGAAGAGAAATACTTGATTTTTACTTTGAAATCTCGCACTTTTTGGAAATTTATGAAAGAGTAGATGACAAGTATGTCATGTACACGGAATTGCAAGATGACGGAAGTTTCATCATTAAACTACTCTGTGTCAATCCTTCTGTCAACTTGCAGGAATGTATGGACAGAGGGCGCAGTACCATTTTGTTTTCAGCCACTCTTTTGCCTATCCAGTATTATAAGAAATTGTTAGGGGGCAAAAGTGAAGATTATGAAGTATACGCCAAATCTATATTCGATCCGGAAAAACGGGCGTTATTTATTGGCAATGATGTGACCAGTAAATATACCAGACGCTCCGAAGAGGAGTATTACAACATAGCAAAATATATTGATGAAATTGTAAAAAACAGACATGGAAACTATATGGTTTTCTTTCCTTCCCATGCATTTTTGGAGGAGGTTTATGAATATTATCTTGAATATTTTGCGGACGAGACCAAAGAATGTGTGGTACAGGGCGACCATATGGATGAGGAAGACAGGGAAGCATTTTTGGCAAGGTTTGAGGGAAATGAAGACTGTGACTTTGGCAGTGTAATTCAAATGGACATCGAAATCGAAGATAAAATTCTCATTGGTTTTTGCGTTATGGGAGGTATATTCAGCGAGGGCATTGATTTAAAGCACGATAGTCTTATTGGAGTTATTGTAGTAGGAACAGGATTGCCTCAAGTGTGTAATGAGAGAGAATTGTTTAAGGCCTATTTTGACGAGCAAGGGGAAAACGGCTTTGATTATGCTTACCGTTATCCGGGTATGAACAAGGTACTACAGGCTGCCGGGAGAGTAATCCGCACAGCAGATGATGTGGGAATTATTGCCCTTTTAGATGAACGTTTCCAGCAATATACTTATCGGAAGATGTTTCCCAGAGAGTGGGAAAACCATGAGGTGGTAAGTTTAGACACTATCTCAAAGAAAGTGGAGCGTTTCTGGAATTCGTGGCTCTGAAAAATGGGGGAATAAGGGTAATCCTCTAATTTATTTCAGTAGCCACGCTATTTCTTCCTTGTAAGGTGCCGTGCTCTTTTTGGGATTTTGGGGAAGCGGACGGTAGGGTGTTTCCAGTATTTTGGGAACCGAAAGCAGGGCAGGGTGATGCACAATTTGGTGCAGGGCGTCATAGCCAATGTAGCCTTCTCCAATATTTGCATGTCGGTCTTTGCGCGCACCGCAAGGATTTTTACTGTCATTTATGTGAATGGCAGCAATTTGTGAAAGTCCCAGCAATTTATCAAATTTCAAAAGGACACTTTCAAAGTCGGTTGCTATGGAATAACCGGCATCGTGCATGTGACAAGTGTCCATGCAGACCCGTAAAAATTGGCTTTTTATCACTTTTCCGTATATATCTGTTAAGTCTTCCAGTGTAAAACCTATTTCTGACCCTTTTCCGGCCATAGTTTCCAATGCAATGTTACAAAACGTGCCGTCCGGTAATCGGCAAACGCTTTCATCTTCCAAAACAGTATTAATACACTGGGCAATTTTTTCAATTCCTTTTTCTCTTCCTTCGCCCACATGGGAACCGGGATGCAGCACCAGAGTATGGCTACCCATGGCAGCGGTCCGGGTTAACTCTAAGCGCAGGAAGTTTACTGCCAGTTCAAAGATATCAGGGTTCGCAGCATTGGCAGGATTAATAATATATGGCGCATGAACAATAAATTCTTCTATCATGTTTTCTTTCATTAATTTCCAACCGGCTTCTATATTTAATTCTTCCAATTCTTTTCTGCGGGTGTTTTGTGGGGCGCCGGTGTAAATCATAAAAGTATTTGCACCATAACTAAGGGCCTCCTTTACGGAACCTGCAAACATTTCTTTTCCACTCATACCTACATGGGAACCTAATTTGATTTTGCTTTTCTGTACCTCGCAATTTATAGGGGGATTTTCCGGGTTTTGTATCATGTTATCCATATATCTTCTGCCTTCCTGTCTTCTTGTTTTTTTGCTGAATTTGTTCTGAATCATCTGCTCTAATGTAACTTCGCTTTTTTCACCAACATCATATCATTTTCTTTCCTCAAAACCAATCGTTTTGAACCAATAAATTTATGGAAATAAGGTTACATAAATTTGAAAATGTTTACTTTTTATGTCACTGGAACATAGGTTCAAAAATAGGATAGAAGTACTATAACTGACATTTGATTTTGCAAGATTGACACCCTGAATTCATAAATATGACACGCGTGTATATGTGGATAACTATGTGGAAATTGGGGATTTCTTTTTCAAAACCTCGAAAAAATCGACACATATTCCTTTTTATCGACAAAAAGAGGTTTTGCAAGTCTAATTGCAAAAATACTGGAATGGTCAATTTTGTTATGTAAAATGCTACCGGGGGAAAGGTGGACATTGTTTTAAAAATCATCTATAATATAAGGCAATGTCTAAAAGAAAAAAGTCCGGAAAAAATATCCAAATGAAAAAACGGAAAGATTACTCTAAAGAGGATTTATGAAATGGAACAGGTAAAATTTATTTTTAAATATATAAAGAAGCACAAGTGGCAATACTTCGGCGGTATTATTACTTTGTTTGTGGTGGACTATTTAAGTTTGCAGATTCCCAAATTGACGGGAACCATTACTGATGGTCTGACTGTCCACACTATGGATATGAATGGTGTTTTGCGGCATATCGGTTTTATTCTGGCAACAGGTGCCATGATGGCTATGGGCAGATTTTTGTGGCGCTATTTTTTGTTTGGTGCAGCCAGACGGATTCAATACGAAATCCGAAATGAAATGTTTGAACATCTGGAAAAAATGTCCGTGGAATATTACAACGAGAATAAGACCGGGGATTTGATGTCCCGCTTTATCAACGACTTAAATGCGGTGCGGATGGCTATCGGTATGTCCGTTATTTCGGCTTTTGATGCTACGGTTATGGCGGTGATGGTAATTGCCCAGATGATGTACTATGTAAATGTGAAACTGACCCTGCTCGCAATTATCCCCATGTTTGTGATTGCTGTGGGGGAACTTTATTATGGAAAATTAATTAAGGAGAGATTCCGCCAAAAGCAGGAGGCGCTGTCTGATTTTACAGATCAGGTGCAGGAAAGTTTTTCGGGAGTACGTGTCATAAAGGCTTTTGTGCAGGAGCGGGCAGAGAGAGCGGCTTTTGCAAAGGCCAATGCCCATGCCATGGAAAAAAACATGAGCGTAATCCGTCTGCAGGCTGTGGTAATGCCTCTTTTAGACGTAATTATCGGTATCAGCAGTTTGATTACGCTGCTTTACGGCGGTTATCTGGCGCTGACAGGAGAGATTACGCTGGGACGTTTTGTGGCATTTAACCAGTATATTACCATGCTTGTATGGCCTATGATGGCGGCAGGGGAAGCCATTACCAGTTTTTCACAGGGACTTGCTTCCATCAAACGTATTCAGGAAGTATTTAATGAAAATCCGGAGATTTTCGACCATGAAGATGTGGAAGAAGTGGAATCAATCCGTGGTGAAATCGAATTTAAAAATCTGACTTTCACCCATAAAGGGCACAGCGAGCCCACACTAAAGGGTATCAATTTGAAGGTGCCTGCAGGAACTACACTTGCCATTATCGGCAGAACCGGAAACGGAAAATCTACCTTGGTAAATCTGCTTCTTCATTTATATAACACGGCAGATGACATGATTTATATAGACGGAAAGGACATCAATGCCATTCCCTTAAAGACGCTGCGGGAAAATATTGCCTATGTGCCTCAGGACAACTTCCTGTTTTCCGATTCCTTAAAAAATAACATTGCATTCGGCGTGGATGGCGGCGATATGGAAGAAATCACAAGGGCTACCAAAGCGGCCTGTATCCACGACAATATTATTGCTTTTCCTGACGGCTATGAAACCATCGTGGGCGAGCGAGGGGTAACTTTGTCCGGCGGTCAAAAGCAGCGTAGTTCCATTGCCCGGGCGCTTATGAAAAATGCTCCTGTGTTGATTTTGGACGACTCCTTGTCGGCGGTGGATACGGACACGGAAGAGCATATCTTGAAAAATTTAAAGGAAAACCGCCAAGGGAAAACTACCATTATTATTGCCCACCGTATTTCTACCATTCAAAATGCGGATGTTATTTTGGTTTTGGAGGATGGTGCGGCCGCTGAATGCGGAAATCATCAGACTTTGATGGCGGCAGACGGCATTTATAAAAGTATGTACGAGAAACAGCAGTTGGAAGCGCAGTTTGCCGGAAAGGAGGGCCTTAAATAATGAAGAGACTACTAAAATATTTAAAGCCCCATAAATGGACAATGTTTCTGGTGACAGTGATTGTGCTTTTGGTCATTGCGCTGGAATTATATAAACCACTGATTATCGGCGATGCCATTGATGAATACATTAACGGCTATTTTCGGCCTTATGTTGTGGTAGAGGAGTCTGCGGAGGGGGCAGTGCCTTATGGTGGGATTTATTTAAGCCGCCACAGTGTTCCGCAGGAAGACTCAGAGCAGTGGCAGGACGCATTAGGAGATGACAAAACCCATAAATACTATCAAATGTTTTTGCATAACGACTGTTATTATATGGCAGAACAGCTGACGGCACGGGAATGTGAGGAACTGCGGGAGTCGGATGGCAAGTTACAGGCGGAGTATGCAAAGGAATTTCCGGCTCTTACCAAGGGGCAGTTAAAAGAACTTCGCTATTATGACCTTCGCGGTATTTTTCAGGCGGCAGTCCTGTATTTGGTGGTGCTTCTTTTGAACTTTGCATTTAATGCCATGCAGACCATGATGCTTCAGACCATGGGTCAAAAAATTATATACAAAATGAGAGAGGAAGTATTTACCCATATCCACTCCCTTTCTCTCAATTTCTTTAACACTACGCCGGTTGGGAAACTGGTGACAAGGGTTGCAAATGACACAGAATCCGTAAATGAGATGTTCACGGGGATTTTGGTAAAACTTTTCAAAAACGTTGTGAAAATTATAGGCTATGCCATTGTTATGCTTTCCATCAATGTGAAACTGACCGGTTATGCCTTTGCCATGCTGCCCATTGTGTTTGTACTGACCTTTGTATTCCGCCATTTTTCCAGAAAGGCTTACCGTATTACCAGAAACAAAATTACCGAGATTAATACCTTCCTGTCCGAAAATATTTCCGGTATGCGTCTGATTCAGATTTTTGCCCGTGAAAAGGAAAAGTATGAGGAGTTTGAGGATAAGAGTCTGGGACTTTTTAAGGCGGGCTTTAGGGAAGTAATGATTTTTGCCATTTTCCGTCCACTGATTTATATGTTATCGGTGGTTGCCCTTGTAATCATTATCGGTAGCGGAAGTGCGCAGGTGCTTGGGGGCGGCGTGTCCCTTGGTACATTGTTTATTTTTATTAATTATATCAGTTCTTTCTTTGACCCCATTCAGGAACTGGCGGAGCAGTTTGGTACGCTGCAATCCTCCTTGGCTTCTGCGGAAAAGGTGTTCCAGATTCTGGATACCAAGCCGGAGATTGTCAGTCCCGAGAATCCCGTTCCGGTGGATATTAAGGGCAGAATAGAGTTTAAAAACGTATGGTTTGCCTATGAGGGCGAAGAGTATGTTTTGAAGGATGTAAGTTTTACCATTGAGCCCGGCCAAAAGATTGCATTTGTAGGTGCAACCGGTGCGGGAAAAAGTTCCATTTTGAACTTAATCGGCAGATATTTTGACATACAAAAAGGTGAAATCCTTATAGACGGTGTGAACATCAGGGAGATTGATACGGATGTTCTTCGGGGGGCCATCGGTCAGGTGCAGCAGGATGTCTTTATCTTTACCGGCGATATCAAGAGTAACATCTCCCTGCGAAATGACCATATGACTTTGGAGCAGATAAAGGCAGCGGCAAAATATGTCAATGCAGATACTTTTATCGGGAAAATGCCCGGTGGCTATGACGAGCCCGTGACAGAGCGCGGTTCCACCCTTTCTGCGGGACAAAGACAGTTGTTATCTTTTGCCAGGACTTTGGCCTACGATCCTGCAATTTTGGTGCTGGATGAGGCAACGGCAAACATTGACACAGAAACGGAAAGTCTGATTACGGAGGCGCTGGAAAAACTTATGCGGGGACGAACCACCATCATGGTTGCCCACAGACTTTCTACCATTCAGCATGCAGATAAAATTATGGTGATGGACCACGGCCGGATTGCGGAAAGCGGTTCCCATCAGCAACTGCTTGCCATGGACGGTATTTATAAAAAATTGTATGATTTACAATTGACGGCACCTGTCTAAGGCACTTGGAATGATGCGGCAGACAGACGTTGGTGACAGGGGAGCAAATTCCGGAAAGGAAATGTACTAGAGATGAAAAAAATTGGAAAAATCGGGCTTTTGGCGGTTCTGATCTGGGGACTGTGGCTGGGAGCGGGAATGGAAACCGAGGCAGAAGAATTGGCGGGAACCTTTACAAAAGAAGGAGGCAGCCATTTAAGCAAACTTTCGGATGATGATTACAATACTACAGAAAAACTGACTTCAAAGGAAGTGCTTTCCGTCTCTGCCAAGGAAGGGGAGAGCATAAGCGGACTTTATATCCTTTGGGACAGTCCCGTAAAAGAATGGATTTTGGAGACGGCCGAGGGGGAAGAAACTTGGGGGAAAAGCGGTTTTTTGCATGAATATGTTCCTTTGAGTACACCGCAGACCCAGGTGAAAATCCGCATTCCGCAGGGAACTATGCGCATCAGTGAAATAAAGGTTTTGGGGGAAGGGGAACTTCCTTCCTGGGTGCAGGTGTGGCAGCCGCCTTGTGAAAAAGCGGATATTATGCTGATTCCTTCCCATGCGGACGATGAAATTCTTTTTTTCGGCGGAATCATGCCTACTTATCATACCGGCCAGGGAGCAGCGGTTCAGGTCGTTTATATGACAGAGTTTTGGACTACAACACCCATCAGAGAGCATGAAAAATTGGATGGTTTGTGGGCCTCCGGGCTTGATATTTATCCGGTTTGCGGTAATTTCAAAGATGTTTATTCCAAGACTTTGGAAAAGGCCAAAACCCAGTATAGTGAAGAGGAAATGGTGGACTATCTGACAGAACAGATCAGACGCTTTAAACCGCAGGTAGTGGTAACCCATGATTTCAAGGGTGAGTACGGTCATGGATTTCATATGCTGACCTGTGAGGCCACGGTGCAAGCAGTGGAAGCGGCGGCCTTGCAAGAACGGCAGCCCTCTTCGGCAGAAACTTATGGTGTGTGGGATGTGCCAAAAACATACATTCATCTTTACAAAGAAAATGCCATTCGTCTGGATTTGCGTATTCCCATGGAAGAGTTTGGGGGGATGACTGCCCTGGAGGTGGCAACAGAGGCTTACAAAAAGCATGTTTCCCAGCAGTGGTGTTGGTTTTATGTTTCGGATGATTACGAATACAGTTGTGCAGATTTCGGACTGTACAGAACTACCGTGGGAACAGACACAAATAATAGTATGCTGGACAATATCATCACCTATGCTGAGCAGGAAAGAATAGCCGCAGAAAAGGCGGAAGCAGAGAGAATGGCAGCACAAGAAGAGGCGAGAAGACAGGCAGAGGAAGAAGCAAAGCGCCTGGAGGAAGAAAAACGGCTCGCAGAAGAAAAAGCGGCTGCAAAGAAAGCGGAAGAGGAAAGATTGGCGGCAGAGGAAGCAGCCAGACTCCTTGCACAGGAAGAGGCGCTTCTGAAAGCGGAAAGAAACCGGAAGATGATTTTGGCACTCTGTGTTTTGGCAGGTGTTCTTTTCACTGTGATTATCATATTTTTCCTACGCCTTCGTCTGAAAAGAATAAGGAACCGCAAGCGCAGAAAAGGGCATAAATAAGGAATACAAATTCACAATAAAAAAATTGTGACAAATTGTGTAAAATATGTGAAATCTGCAAGTGAATTTCGGCAGAAATATTACAGATGTCTTAATTGACAGTATCCTCTATATAGTGATAGAATTATGCAAGGTAAAAATAAAATTACAATAATTAGGAAACGGGAGGAATTTGTTGTGCCTAAGAGAACAGACATTAATAAGGTATTAATTATTGGTTCAGGACCGATTATTATCGGACAGGCTTGCGAATTTGACTACTCAGGTACACAGGCATGTAAAGCACTTCGCAAATTGGGATATGAGATTGTATTGGTAAACTCCAATCCCGCAACAATCATGACAGATCCGGAAACTGCGGATGTAACTTATATTGAGCCCCTGAATGTGGAAAGACTGGAGCAGATTATCGCAAAAGAGCGTCCCGACGCATTGCTTCCCAATTTGGGCGGACAGTCAGCACTTAACCTTTGTGCAGAACTGAACAAAGCAGGTGTTTTGGACAAGTATAACGTAAAGGTTATCGGTGTTCAGGTAGATGCCATCGAACGTGGTGAAGACCGTATCGAGTTTAAAAAAGCGATGGATGCACTTGGCATCGAAATGGCACGCAGCGAAGTTGCATACAGTGTGGAAGAAGCACTTAAAATTGCAGACGACCTGGGTTATCCCGTAGTACTCCGTCCCGCATATACCATGGGTGGTGCCGGCGGCGGTATGGTTTATAATAAAGAAGAATTAAAGACAGTTTGTTCCCGTGGTCTTCAGGCCAGTCTGGTAGGTCAGGTATTGGTAGAAGAATCCATTTTGGGATGGGAAGAGTTGGAAGTGGAAGTTGTCCGTGATGCGGATAACAATATTATCACAGTTTGTATGATTGAAAATATTGACCCTCTGGGCGTTCATACAGGTGACTCTTTCTGTGCGGCTCCTATGTTGACGATTTCCAAGGAGTGCCAGAACAGACTGGAAGAACAGGCACACAGAATCGTGGAATCCGTAGGCGTTATCGGTGGTACAAACGTGCAGTTTGCACATGATCCCGTTTCAGACCGTATCATCGTTATTGAAATTAACCCCCGTACATCCCGTTCTTCAGCGCTGGCTTCCAAGGCAACAGGTTTCCCCATTGCCCTTGTTTCCGCAATGCTGGCAGCAGGACTGACACTGGCAGACATTCCCTGCGGAAAATACGGTACTTTGGATAAATACGTTCCGGACGGTGACTATATTGTCCTGAAATTTGCACGTTGGGCATTTGAAAAATTCAAAGGTGTAGAAGACAAACTGGGTACTCAGATGCGTGCAGTAGGCGAAGTAATGAGTATCGGTAAGACTTATAAAGAAGCATTCCAGAAAGCCATCCGTTCCCTTGAAATCGGACGCTACGGTCTTGGAAATGCGAAAAACTTTGGTTCCCTTACAAAGAAAGAACTTCTCAGAATGTTAAAAACCGCATCCAGCGAGCGTCACTTCATTATGTATGAAGCAATCCGCAAGGGTGCGACAGTAGATGAGATTTTTGAAATTACAAAAGTGAAAAAGTATTTCATTGAGCAGATGAAAGAACTGGTGGAAGAGGAAGAGGCAATTTTGGCATGCAAAGGAAATATGATTTCCGACGATATGCTGATTTCCGCAAAGAAAAACGGTTTTGCTGATAAGTACCTTAGCCAGCTTTTGGAGATTTCAGAAGATGATATCCGTAACAAACGTATCAGCCTTGGCGTGGAAGAAGCCTGGGAAGGCGTACACGTAAGCGGCACAGTGGACAATGCATATTACTACTCCACTTACAATGCACCGGACAAGAACCCTGTAAGCACTGAAAAACCCAAGATTATGATTTTGGGCGGCGGTCCTAACCGTATCGGTCAGGGTATCGAGTTTGACTATTGCTGCGTACATGCCTCCATGGCGCTGAAAAAACTTGGATTTGAGACAATCATCGTAAACTGTAACCCTGAAACAGTGTCTACAGACTACGATACATCCGATAAACTTTACTTTGAGCCTCTGACTTTGGAAGACGTTCTGAGTATTTATAAGAAAGAAAAGCCGCTGGGCGTTATTGCACAGTTTGGCGGTCAGACACCTCTGAATCTGGCAGCAGATTTGGAAAAGAACGGTGTGAAGATTCTGGGAACAGCACCCGCTGTAATCGACCTTGCTGAGGACCGCGACCTGTTCCGTGCAATGATGGACAAGTTGGAAATCCCCATGCCTGAGTCAGGAATGGCTGTAAATGCCGAGGAAGCCATCGAAATTGCTAAAAGTATCGGTTATCCCGTAATGGTTCGTCCTTCCTATGTACTGGGCGGACGCGGTATGGAAGTGGTTTATGACGATGAAAGCCTGACACAGTACATGAATGCGGCAGTTGGTGTAACACCTGACAGACCCATTCTGATTGACCGTTTCCTTAATAACGCATTAGAGTGCGAAGCGGACGCAATCAGTGACGGAACACATGCATTCGTTCCCGCGGTT
Source organism: Lachnospiraceae bacterium (assembly GCA_017468395.1). Classification (GTDB taxonomy): domain Bacteria; phylum Bacillota; class Clostridia; order Lachnospirales; family Lachnospiraceae; genus Acetatifactor. Next base: position 35,434 of record JAFUIR010000017.1, read on the forward strand.
ATGGAACACATTGAACTTGCAGGTATTCACTCCGGTGACTCCGCATGTATCATTCCTTCCGTGCACATTACAGAAGAAAATGTAAAAACAATCAAAGAATATACCAGAAAGATTGCAGAAGAAATGCATGTTAAAGGTCTTATGAACATGCAGTACGCTATCGAGAACGGAAAAGTATTCGTTCTGGAGGCAAACCCCAGAGCATCCCGTACCGTTCCTTTGGTATCTAAAGTATGTAACATCCGTATGGTGCCTCTGGCAACAGAAATTATTACATCCGAAATTACCGGCCGCCCTTCACCCGTTCCCGGTCTGAAAGAGCAGGCAATTCCCAACTATGGTGTAAAAGAAGCGGTATTCCCCTTCAATATGTTCCAAGAGGTTGACCCTGTACTTGGACCTGAGATGCGTTCCACCGGTGAAGTTCTGGGCTTGTCTTCTTCCTATGGTGAAGCCTTCTTCAAGGCTCAGGAAGCATGTCAGTCCACACTTCCTTTGGAAGGAACAGTGCTTATCTCAGTAAATGATAAGGATAAGGGCGAAGTGGTAGAGGTAGCGAAAGGCTTTGCAGCAGACGGCTTCAAACTGGTGGCTACCGGAAGAACCTGTGATTTGATTGCAAGCGCAGGAATTCCTGTAACAAAGGTAAACAAACTTTGCGAAGGACGTCCCAACATTGCGGATATGATTACAAACGGCGATATCCAACTTATTGTAAACACACCGAGAGATAAAGATGGAATGAGCGATGACAGTTACCTGCGTAAGTCAGCTATCAAGGCAAAAGTGCCTTACTTGACCACTATGGCAGCGGCAAAAGCAACTGTAGAGGGTATCCATTATGTGAAATCCCACGAAAAGGGCGAACTGAAATCCTTGCAGGAGTTGCACAGCGAAATTCATGATAAATAAAAGTAAGTAAACTGTGCAAAAGCGCAACTGGGTTGCGCAAGAAAAAAGAATTTAAAAGAACCGGAAATTGTTTGAAAAAAAGCAATTTTTGGTTCTTTTTTTGTAGAACGATTTGGGAGAATATTTGACTTTGATGTGTGCAAAGAGAGTGCAAAATGGGCAAGGTGTATAGAAGTGGGAAAAAGGTTGCGCAGAGCATTGCGCAAATTGTGTAAAGTGTCTTTTGGGAGGCAAAAGAGCGGGAAAAAACGGGAAAGACAAAATGGCTAAAAAAACTTTGGGAAAATTAGGATAGTCGTCAATAGAGATTTTGAGAGGGGATATGATATACTTTATCCACAGTGCAAACGGTTGCGCAAAAGGGAGGATGGCAACTTTTGCAGGAAAGGGAAGGTTTAGGATTATGAAGAAAAGAAGATTTATGAAAGGACTCAGCAAAATTTTGGCGCTGGTTCTTGTTCTGGGGTGCATCGGTCCGGTACAGCCGGTGCAGGCGTCGGAAGAAATCACATGGACAGATACAACGCTGATTTCCAACGGTGATTTTGAAACTGCGGACAGCAGCGCAGGATGGGACAATTATTATCATGGTTGGACACTGAACTGGAGCAGTTGGAACAGCGGTGATACCAAATATGAAGTGGAAGCAAATGCGTACGATACTGCAAACCTGACAAACAGGCTGCATTTTTATAATGGAGATGCTTCCGCAAATACCTTTACCATGACTACCACAATCAGCAGCGTACCGGCAGGAACTTATCGTCTGGTGTTTGACCAGGCAGGTAGTGCGGCAACCACCGGTCTGACTGCAAGTGTGGCTACTGCAAGCGAAACATTGGCTGCAACAACAGGCTGGGGCGTATGGGCAACTGTGGAGATGGATGCTTTTACACTGACAGAGGCAGGGGATGTTACAATTACGATTACCGGAGAGACTCCGGCATATTATGACGGATATTTCGATAATTTCGTACTTCAGCAGAACGCAGTGGCGGAAGATGATGATAATGAAGAGGAAATCACAGTAACTCTTCAGGACGCAGATTTCACAAAATATGCTTCTTCGGGTGTTTGGACAGTAACTCCTGACACAACAGGAAAAACAACATTTAAATACGGTACATATGACGAATATGCGGGAAATGGAGAGAATCAGGGAACCGGCGGACTTAATTTCTGGTTGGAGACAGGCGGTACATTTACTCTTTATCAGACGATTGAAAAACTTCCCGCAGGTACTTATACGTTGAAAGCCGATGTCATGGGTACAGATGCTTCTTTCCAACTGGCAATCGGTGACAAAGTAGGTGAATCTGTATCTTTGTCCGGAGGCGGCGTATGGGATTATGCAGAGGACGCTTTTGAAATCACAGAAGATTTAGAGGATGTAACGGTTGGCTTTAAAGTAAGCGTTAAAACTAACGGATGGGGCTGGATTGATTCTATTACCATCGAAGAAGGCGATACAACAACACCCAAAGATGAAGAAGATGACGAAGAAGTAGTTGACCCTGTTCCGGCCGAAATTTATGTTGAGAGAGTAAAAGGTCTTAGCGATGATTTTATCGGCGGCGCAGACTTATCTTCTTATGTGTCACTGAAAAACAGCGGCGTGAAATTCTATGACTTTGAGGGTAATGAGGTAGATAATCAGGGATTCTTTGATATGCTGGCTGACAGCGGCATCAATTATGTCCGTGTGCGTGTATGGAATAATCCCTTTGATGCAAACGGCAATGGCTACGGCGGTGGTAATAATGACGTGGCAACAGCCGTTCAAATCGGTAAGTGGGCAACCAATGCCGGAATGAAAGTTTTGGTGGACTTCCATTATTCCGACTTCTGGGCAGACCCTGCAAAACAGCAGGCGCCCAAGGCATGGACCGATTATACCATTGATGAGAAGGTAACAGCAGTAGAAAACTTTACAAAAGAAAGTCTTATAACACTGGTTGATGCAGGCGTTGATGTAGGCATGGTACAGGTCGGTAACGAGACAAACAATGCAATCTGCGGCGAGAGCGGCTGGGAAAACATGAGTAAGATTTTCAGCGCGGGCAGTAAAGCAGTGCGTGAAGTTGCAGAAGAAAAGGGTATGGAAATCAAAGTGGCTCTCCACTTTACCAATCCCGAAACAAGCGGACGTTATGCAGGTTATGCGGAGAATCTTGAAACTTATGAAGTAGATTACGATGTATTTGCATCCTCCTATTATCCTTTCTGGCACGGAACAACGGCCAATTTAAAGAGTGTGTTAAATACTGTTGCTACCACATACGGAAAAGAAGTAATGGTTGCAGAGACATCATGGCTTACTACCAATGAAGAGGGCGACGGACACGGAAATACAGCTTTTGAAGGTAAGAGCGGTATTGACATGAGATATGATGCATGTCTCCAGGGACAGGCAAATGAACTTAGAGATGTGATCAATGCTGTTGCAGGAGTTTCTGACGGATTGGGTATCGGCGTGTTCTACTGGGAGCCTGCATGGATTCCCGTACAGGTATACGATGAAGACGCAGACAATGGGGCTGAAATTCTGGCACAGAACAAAGTACTCTGGGAGACTTACGGTTCCGGTTGGGCATCAAGTTTTTCAGCGGAATATGATCCTGAAGATGCAGGCGTATGGTACGGCGGTTCTGCAATTGATAACCAGGCATTGTTTGATTTTGAAGGATATCCTCTGGATACATTAAATATTTTCAAATATGTGAAGACAGGTACCACCGTACCGGAAGGAACGGTAAGTATTATCCGCAAAGCAACGGCTGAATTTGAAGTAGGACAGGAAGTAACACTTCCTGCCACAGTTCAGGTAGTATATGCTGTCGGAACCACAGGCGCCGCTAATGTTGTCTGGGATGCGGAGCAGCTTAGCGCAGCAATTGAGGCAGGCGCAGGTGAATATATCATTGATGGCATGGTAACTGTTGGCGAAAAGACATTTGGAACAACATGTGCGCTTACTTTAAAACTTAAAAATCTGCTTTCAAACGGTGATTTTGAAAGCGGAAATACTGCATGGACAATTGCAGAGGGTTCTGAAGGTACAAGTATTGTTGCGGAAGCAAACAACAAGAGAAACGGTTCTTATTGCCTGAAATTCTACAATGCTTCTGCTGCGGAATATACTGTAAGCCAGACAGTAACTTTGGATTCCGGTGTTTATACATTTGGAGGATACATTCAGGGCGGTGATGTCGGAGAAGATGCTGAGTTTAAGATTTTTGTAACAATAGACGGGGAAACAACAGAGGTTGCAACCGGCGTATCTTCCTGGCAGAACTGGTCCAACCCTGAGATTGCAGGTATTGAAATTGCAGAAGATGGCACAGAAGTGATTGTTGGCGTGTATGGTTCCTACGGTGCAAAAGGCTGGGGTTCATGGGACGATATGTACCTGAACCGCAGCGGCGACTATACGGAGTCTGAGCCCGAGCCAGACCCCGAACCGGAGCCTGAGCCCGAACCCGAACCGGAACCGGAGCCCGAACCTGAACCGGAGCCCGAACCGGAAGAATCCTCAGACGAGGAAGAGGCTGTAATTCCCGAAATCAGCTGGGAAGAGGTAAAAGTAGAAGTCTTAGCAGAAGTAAAGACAGGTCAGGCGGAAAATGTCAATGTAAGTTTTGTATCAGGCGGCACGGTAAATGTTCCCGCACAGGTGCTGGAAACTATTAAAGGGCAGAAGGTAACCGTTATGTTCCATAACGGAACCGGCGTGGCAATGAGTATCAGCGGACAAAATCTGGCAGGAGCAGTGAGCCGTAATGTCAATGTGACCGTGGAAAACGGCACAAATAATATTCCTGCAGATGTGGTTGCCACAAAGACCGGAAACGCCCTTTCTGGTCAGCAGATTTCTGTTAAGAGTGCAGGCGCTTTTGGAGTACCGGTAAATATGCATGTAAATGTAGGAAAAGAATATAAAGGAAACTATGCAAACCTTTATAGATACAATGAAGTTACACACAAAATGGAACTTTGCGGTTACTTTATTGTAAACGGTGATGGTCGGGCAATGTATGCTATGGCAGAAGGCGGAGAATATCTGCTTGTGGTAACAGAGCAAAAACCTGCTGAAACTTTTGTATATTATGGTGGTGCTTTATATACCGTGAAACCCGGCGATAGCATGTATGCTATTGCAAGGCTGCACAACATGTCTTTGGCAGACCTGAAACTTAAAAATCCTCAGATAGTAAATGTAGAGTATATCAGGGTTGGTCAGGGAATTAATATCAGATAGTTCGACAATAATAAATAGGTGGAATGGCCGTCGCACTTTTACAGTGCGGCGGTTTTTTTGCGTGTAATAAAATTTAGAAAAATTTTTTAAAAACATAGTTGACAAATAATATTATATGTCATATATTATGTGCATAAGCCAATATTATACAAGATATAATATTATAAAACAAAATAATATTATTTAGAAATATAATATCTATTTTATGTAGAGGCAAAAAGAAAAGAAGGAGGAAACACATTATGGTATTTAATACAGGTGCAGCGCTTTTGGATGCCATTGTTTTGGCGGTAGTATCCAAAGAAACGGAAGGAACCTACGGGTACAAGATTACGCAGGATGTCAGACAGGTTATTGATTTGTCGGAATCCACATTATATCCGGTTTTGCGCAGACTGCAAAAAGATGATTGCATGGAAGTGTACGATCAGGAGTGCGGCGGACGCAACAGAAGATATTATAAAATTACACCCAAGGGTATGGGGCAGCTTGTGATGTATGAAAGTGAATGGAAAAAGTATTCTGAGAAAATAAACGGAATACTGGAGGGAGGCATGAGACATGAATAAAGATGAATTTATGAGAGAATTGGATAGACTGCTTCAAAATATTCCGGAGAGCGAGAGAAATGAGGCCCTCAGTTATTACGAAGAATATTTTGATGATGCGGGTGCGGAAAACGAGCAGCAGGTAATTGAAGAACTGGGCTATCCAGGAAAAATTGCGGACAATATCAAAGAGAGTCTTAGGGGACACATGGGCTATCAGAATATGGGTAACGGCTACCAAAATACGGGCTATCAGCATATCGGCACCCAGAATGTATATACCGGTGCGGCTGCTCAAAAGAAAAATGAAGATCTTCCCACATGGGCTATCGTATTGATTGTAATCGGATGTATTCTGGCTTCCCCTATTATTCTCAGTGCAGCGGGTACAATTTTGGGTGCGGTGGTAAGTTTGATTGCCGGTATTATCGGTCTGATTATCGGATTTGGTGTAACAGGAGTTGCACTTTTGGTTGCAGCGGTGGCTTGTCTGATAGTAGGAATTCCCATCCTTTTCACAAACGGGTTTGCAGGAATGCTTCTGACCGGCATGGGTTTGATTTTTGGAGCCATAGGTTTGAGTTTCATTTTGGGTACCGTGTGGCTTTGCGGATGGGCACTGCCTACCTTTATTAAATGGATTGTGAAAATGTGCAAAAAACTCTTCCAAAAGAAGCAGGATGAAGCGGCGGCATAAGGAAAGGAGCAGAAAATGAAGAAATTTGCAAAGATAACAGGAATTACCATACTGGTATTGTTTATTATAGGCGTGGTTATGGCTGCCATTGGAGCCATCGGAGGCGGAGCCTCTGCGTTAAATAAAATGGCAAGTCTCGGAGAACTCAGTTTCGGGCCGGAGGATTTGAACTTCGGAAAATGGAGTAAAAATATAAATGTTGTTTATGAGATTGACGATGAAATAATGTTTAACAACAGTTTTGACATTATCACAGCCGATTCTTATTCCCGCAACTTTGAAGGAGAAAGCATAAGCGCTCTGATGCTTAATTTAAGCGGCGGAGAAGTGGAAATTTGTGAAGGAACAAAAGAATACTGGGAAGTTTTGGTAAGCGGAGTGGGAAGATTTCAAACTTATGTAGAAAACGGAACTCTCTATGTGCTTGGGGTGCAGGAAGGCTTAAATGTAGAAGTGGGCGAAGTGACAATTTATGTGCCTGAAAATACTTCCTTAAACAGTGCACAGATTGCACTTGGTGCAGGTGCTATGGAAGTGGAGCGGCTATCTGCCGCAGAACTGGAGATGTCTGTAGGGGCCGGTGAAATCGCAGTGGAAAAATTACAGTCCGATAAAGCGGAACTGTCTGTAGGCGCCGGTGAAATTCTTGTAAATGGCGGTGAAATAGGAGAGTTAAAAGCCAACGTGGGAATGGGAGCCATGGAAGTGGAAGGCACTATTAAGGGCAATATTGATGCCAATGTGTCCATGGGAGAACTGTGTATTACGGTATATGGTTCCGAAAGAGAGGACCACAATTACGATCTGTCCTGTGCAGCCGGTAATTTAGAAGTGGGCGGACGGGACTACAGCGGAGTCGGTGTTTCCATGGAAATGGACAATGAGGCTGCTACCACATATAAATTGGATTGCCAGTTAGGCAGTATCGTACTGGATTTTAAATAAAGAGTTTTACATTAACATAGATAAACAATTTTCAAAGAGCACTCCGTCTTTTTCAGATGCGCCTGCAAGTTCCGATACTTCGATGCAGGCCCCCACAAAGGCGGAGGCTTTTTTTACGGAAGTTTCCAAAGGTACATCCCGAAGCATGTCGGCGGCCATAACGGCTGCAAACAAATCACCGGTTCCGTGGTAAGGCTTTCCCTTAATGGGGGAAGTGAGAATTTGTCCCTTGGAATTTTCGGAAACAAAATTCATATAACAATCTTTCTCACGCACGCCTGTGATAACTACATTTGAGGGACCGAGGGCGTGCAATTTTTCTGCAATAATGCCCAGACGCTCTTCATTCCAGCCCTCTTCACTGTAAGTCTCGCCGGTCAAAAAGCAGGCTTCCGTCACATTGGGGGTGACGATATGGGCGTATTTCATCAGACGCTTTAAACCCTGACAGTGAGCGCCTGTCAAAGAAGAATACATTTTTCCGTGGTCGCCCATGGCAGGGTCTAAAAGGATTTTGGCGCCGGGCTGCGACTGGAAAAAGGCCTCTGTGACTGCGATTTGCTTTTCATTTCCCGGAAAGCCATAGTATATACCGTCAAAAGTAAGATTTAATTTGGCAAAGCCCTCCAAATAGTCCTGCATATTGTCTGTCAGATCCAAGTGAGACCATGTGGGGAAAGCAAGATGGTTTGAGTAAAGTCCCGTAGGCACGGGACAGGCCTGGACTTTCAGGGCGCTGACAACAGGAATAGCCACTGCCAAAGAGCAGCGGCCATATCCGGTCAAATTACTTATCATAGCAAGTTTGGGTGGAATATAATTCATAAGAAAACCTCTCCTATTTTGCGGATGTATTTTCCGGCGTGACACTGACAAGCATGCCGGATTTTTTTAGTGCAGGGCGCAGTGCCACATAAAAAACGGAAGCCAAAACCACGGCAATAACCGCATTGACGGATGTGGTAAGGGTTGCCATTTTTGCCAGCGCTGCAGAAATGTCCTGAGGCACGCCCAGCAGATAAGTCTTGTAAAAATAGCCTACCAGAGGATCTGCGACAATATTGAAAATCATACCGCAGGCGCTGGAAAGAATCGTAACACCGATTACATATTTGGGAGAGTGGGATTTGCTGAGTTTAAAAATAGTGTGTGCAACAAATCCTACAATCAGTCCGATGCAGAGTTTCAAAAGGAAGGTTTTGGGGGCGCTGGTTACATAGGAAGTGGTCAGGTCTGCCAAAGTCATACCAACGGCGCCTGCCAGACCACCCCAATATCCGCCGATTAAAAGTGCCGCTAACACACAAAAAACATTTCCAAAGTGAAAAGCGGTCTTTTCGGGACCAACCGGGATATCTATTTTAAAGAAAGTAAATCCGATGTAGCAAAGTGCCGCCAAAAGTCCTGCCTGAGCCAGTCTTTGCAGTTTTTCCCGGGCAGAGAGGGTAAGAGCGCCCCGCACAGCATTGTAAATACCTTTGGCCATAAGCAAGATACTGAAAAATACCAAGGTTAATCCGTAGGCATAGGGCTTTTGCAGAGCCAGTTTTTCGGCGCTGTCTGCAGCCTTGGCTGCCAATATGTAGGAATGGTGATATTGATAAAAACTGAAAATAATGCCGGCCACCAAAAGGATGGCACTGATAACAATTAAGGAATAACTTTTCTTTCTTTCCATAACATTTCTCCTCGCATCTCGTTTCTGTTGTAATGCACTAGTGTTATAACACATTATACACAGAAGTGGCGCTGTCGAAAGTGCCAGAACACATTTTTTTTACCATGCCAGTTGGGGCGGCGTTGAGTTGTGAAATTTTTGTGAATTGGAGGTAAGGGAGTGGCTAACGAAGGAAAAAGGTGGTAATATGATGAATGGAAAATCTCCAACTGAAGTGAAAAGGAGGCAGAAAATTGAAGAGATATTTTAAATACATAAGACCTTACCTTCCCTATTTCATCATCGGTCCCATTATGATGATTGTGGAAATTATAGGTGAGGTTTTGATGCCCTATTTGATGGCGCAAATCATCAATAACGGCGTGGCGGAGAGGAATATACCTTACATTATTTCCGTGGGCGGTGTCATGGTGGTGGTAGCGCTGCTGATGATGCTGGGCGGTGTCGGCGGTGCGTATTTTGCGGCAAAGGCATCTGTGAATTTTGCAACCGACCTTAGAAGTGATGTGTTTGCCAAGGTGCAGAAGTTTTCCTTTGCAAATATTGACAGTTTCAGCACAGGTTCGCTGGTAACCAGACTTACAAACGATATTACCCAGATGCAGAATATGGTAAATATGTCCCTGCGTATGGCCCTGCGTGCGCCGGGGATGATGATAGGTGCTATTATTATGGCCTTTATGATGAATGCCCGTCTGGCAGTGGTAATTTTGATTGTAATGCCCATTTTGATGGTGGCGATTATTGTCATCATCCGGTTGGCTTTCCCTAAATTTGAAAAGTTGCAAAAGAAACTGGACGCACTGAACTCCAAGATTCAGGAGGCTCTTACCAATGTGCGTGTTATTAAGTCCTTTGTGCGGGGCGACTATGAGGAAATGCGTTTTGCCCAGGCTAACAGTGAATTAAAGGAAACCAGTATGAGTGCCTTTAAGATTATTATTGTGCAGATGCCTATTATGTCCCTTGCCATGAACATTACCACGTTGGCGGTGGTTTGGTTTGGCGGTCAGCAGATTATTGCAGGCACTATGCCTGTGGGGGATCTTACATCTTTCACTTCTTATATTGTGCAGGTACTCATGTCCCTTATGATGCTGGCTATGATTTTCCTGCAAAGTTCCCGTGCGCTGGCGTCTTCCAAGCGTATCACAGAGGTGCTGGATACGGTGGTGGATTTGACAGACGAAGGTGCCACATGCCCGGAAAAAACAGTGGAGGAGGGAAGAGTGGAATTTAAGAATGCTTCCTTCCGTTATTATAAAGACAGTCAGGAAAAAGTGTTGGATTCCATTAGTTTGACCATTGAACCCGGTCAGATGGTGGGTATCATCGGTTCCACAGGCTGCGGTAAGACCACTCTTGTGCAGATGATTCCCAGACTTTACGATGTGGACGAAGGTCAGGTTTTGGTGGACGGCGTGGATGTAAAAGAGTACTCCCTGCGCAGTCTCCGTGAAGGCGTGGGCATGGTGCTGCAAAAAAACGTACTGTTTTCCGGTACGATTATGGAAAACCTGCAATGGGGCGATGAAGACGCCACCATGGAGGAAATCCGCAGCGCTGCGTCGTCAGCTCAGGCAGACCCTTTCGTGGTTTCTTTCCCGGAGGGCTATGAGACGCAGCTTGGTCAGGGCGGTGTCAATGTTTCCGGCGGTCAGAAGCAGAGGCTTTGCATTGCCAGAGCCCTTTTGAAAAAGCCTAAGATTTTGATTTTGGACGATTCAACCAGTGCGGTGGACACGGCTACAGAGGCAAAAATCAGAGAGGCTTTTGCAACAACTTTAAAGGATACTACCAAGATTATTATTGCCCAGCGTATCACTTCTGTTATGGATGCAGACCAGATTTTCGTTATGGATGAAGGTCAGATTGTGGGCGCAGGCAATCACGATGCACTTCTGGCGGAGTGTGAAACTTATCAGGAAATTTATGCCTCCCAGATGGAAAGCAAGAAGGAGGTGGGTGCGTAATGGATCAGGCGAAAATAGAAAGATTACAAAAGAAATATGCACCTAAGAAGGGGCCGGAAATGCCCAAAGGACCTATGATGAAAGGTCCCGGACCAAGGAGAGGTCCCGGTGGACCGGGGGGTGCGGGGATGCCCGGCGGTAAACCGAAAAATATGAAAAAGACCGTGGGAAGACTTTTTGGCTATATCAGCGAAGATACCCCAAAACTTGTATTTGTATTTTTCTGTGTCATTGCCAATACCATAGCAAGTCTGGCGGGTTCTTATATGCTCCGGCCCATCATTAACAACATTACCGAAGGGGCGGGACTGGATGCCCTTGCCAAAGGTCTTATGGTGATGGCTGCTATTTATGTAGTGGCTGTTGTGTGCCAATATGCCCAGCAACGCATTATGATTGGGGTGTCCCAGAAAGCGCTCCAGAAGCTCCGCAATGATTTGTTTGAAAAAGTACAGAAACTTCCCGTGAAGTTTTATGATACCCACAATCACGGCGACATCATGAGCCGCTTTACCAACGATGTGGACGTGGTGGGTGAGATGATGAACAACACAGTGGTGCAAATCATCTCCGGTTCCATCAGTCTCATAGGTACATTCTGCCTGATGGTATACACCAATGTGTGGCTGACTATTGTGACAGTGGTAATGATTCCCATTATGCTTCAGGCGGGAAAATGGGTGGCAGGTCACAGCCGTAAATATTACAAAGACCAGCAGGCGGCACTTGGTGCGCTGAACGGTTTTGTGGAGGAAACAGTGACAGGACAGAAGGTAGTGAAGGTGTTCTGCCACGAGGAAACCGCCACGGAAGAATTTGAATTTTTAAACCATGACCTTAGGGATAAACAGATTAAAGCCCAGTTTTACGGCGGTATTATGGGCCCCGTGATGGGGAACCTAAGTCAGGTAGGCTATGCACTCACTGCCTGTATCGGTGCGCTGCTTTGCGTACTGCGTGGCTTTGATATCGGTGGTCTGACTATTTTTGTGGGCTATTCCAGACAGTTCTCCAGACCCATTAATGAGTTGTCTATGCAGGTAAATACTATTTTCTCCGCTATGGCAGGTGCAGAGCGTGTTTTTGACGTGATGGACAGCGAGCCGGAGGCCGCAGATGTGACAGGTGCATGGCAGATTTTGGAGGTGGACGGACGGAGCGTCTATGTACAAAAAGGGCAGGATGTGTTAAGCATGTCCGAGGAAGAAAGGGCAGCGCTGCAGCCTGTGAAAGGTGCCATTGCCCTTTCGGATGTAGACTTTGGATATGTGCCTGAAAAGCAGATTTTAAAGGGCATTTCCCTGTATGCCGATCCGGGTCAGAAGATTGCCTTTGTAGGCTCTACCGGTGCGGGGAAAACCACCATCACAAACCTGATTAACCGCTTTTATGATATTGATGGGGGAACGATTACCATGGATGGTATTGATATCCGTGAAATGGAGCGTGACAGCCTGCGGAAAAACATAGCCATGGTACTTCAGGATACCCATCTGTTTACGGGAACGGTGCGGGAAAATATCCGCTACGGCAGACTGGATGCCACGGATGAGGAAGTGGAAGCAGCGGCAAGGGTAGCCAGTGCCCATTCCTTTATTATGCGCTTGGAGCATGGTTACGATACCATGATAGAAGGGGACGGCGCCAACTTAAGCCAGGGACAGAGGCAGCTTTTGAACATTGCAAGGGCAGCCATTTCCAAAGCACCGGTGCTGATTTTGGATGAGGCCACCAGTTCCGTAGACACCAGAACAGAGAAACACATCGAGCGTGGTATGGACCGTATCATGGCGCAGCGCACCACACTGGTTATCGCTCACAGACTTTCCACTGTCCGTAACGCCAATGCCATTATGGTGCTGGAAAACGGTGTCATCGTAGAGCGCGGCGACCATGAAGACTTGCTTGCCCAGAAAGGCCGGTACTACGACCTGTACACCGGGCTTACGGAGTTGGATTAAGGAAGATTTGGTTTAGATTTAATCAGAATTGATTAGATTCATATCGTTGGATTTGCATTGGAGAGGGCAGTTCCCCCTTTTTATGCATTGAAACCTTCTATTCATGGTCGAAGTGCTCCGGTTGTTAGGCAAGCAAGCGGAACACTTCAGGCGAGTGGATAGGAGGTTTTTTGTTATGTCAACCGATTTTGGATAGGGTTTGGGTGTGGTGTGCAGAAAATGTGCCTGTCGCCCAAATTTATTTCCATTTACGCTGAAAAATTGCGAAAAAGTTTACATAACCACCGATACTGGTTTACATAAAATTGAAAACAAGCGTTGAAAAGAGAAAAATGAGTTTACATAACAAAAAAACGTGGGCGACACAAGTGAAAATCAATTTATACGCCCAAATGGACTTTGATGCTGAGTGGAGCACGACCAAAACGTAGCACAGCCAAAACGTAATACAGACAAAACGTAGCGCAGCCAAGATGTGTTACAAGGCAAAACGTAGCACGCCCCCAATACGGTACAGATAGAAAAGTCACTGGGCAGAAAAAGGTGCGGCGAAATAGAACGTGGTTGTATCCCCATTTCCCTGCGGCATAGTAACCTTTATGATGATGCGGTATTGACCGGTGGTAAGTGTGCCATACCGGTGTTGCCAATCGTAGTCTTTGATTATAGACTGATTGCTTTCGATAGGATATGCAAGGTCTACCATGTCCTGTGGTGTTTCCGGAAGTGTGTACCAGACACCATCCTCGGAGATTTCGATAGCGTACCATTCTCCAATGGAGATTGTACCTTGACCGGTGTTGGTTATTTGAAGCGAGATACTTTCGGGAGTTACGGAACCCTCTACCACGGACAGAGAGCAGCCGGCGGCACTGCCTATGGTATAGGGACTTTCCGAAATAACTGTTTTTTCTTCGCCGCATCCCCAGCAGGCGAGTAAAACCAATAAAGTGAATAATGTAGATAAAAATTTGTTTCTCATGTAAAATCCTCCCTCTCACGAATCATAACACTAAAAGTATACTATGCTGCATAATGAATTTCAACACAAAATCTTGCGTTCTTTTGAAAAGTGCGACAATTTATAAGAGCAGACCAAATTGACAGTATATTCCAATTGTATACAAGGGGGTAAATGATGAGAAAAAAGTTTAGAACATTTATGGCTATTTTATTGTGTTTTTTAGTCTTCGGAAGTGTAAGTTCTACTAGCGAACTTAGAGTTGAAGCAATGGAAAATTTGATATCCACTGAAGAACTGGATATAGATTTTTTAGAGAAACAAATAGAAAGTATTGAACAGTATCAAAGTATGTTGGACGCATTCAATAATGAAAGCAAAGTTAGAAGTGTGGGATATCAAGCGTACGATTCTAATTATGGTGGTGCTTATATAGATGATACTGGTGATTTGGTCGTGCGTCTTGTCGATTGTGAGACAACAAGGGTGGATGAAATTCGAGAAGATACTGGTAATTATGAAATAAAGACAGATGATTGCAACTATTCATTTAATGAACTTCTTATGGTTATTAATACAATTAATGCAAATCTAGATTACTTGACAGATTGTGGAATTGTTATTTCAGAGATGTACGAAGATGTTTATTGCAATAACGTAAAAATTGGTGTGAAAGATTTGACAAATGAAAAGGAACGTATTATTAGAGAATTAATCGATTCACCTTGTATGGATGTATATTGCCATAATAACGATAGTGAAGAAGAAACGGCAATTAAGGGTGGAGATGAAGTTACGAATAGTTTATCAGGAGGTCAGTCAACAATAGGTTTTTGCGCCACGAAAGGGGGCGTAGAGGGATTTGTTATAGCGGGCCATGCGGGGCATACTATGTATGATAATTTTACTCATGCGGGAACGACAGTGGGGTATGTTACGGATACGGCATATTATAATAATTCGACAGCAGATGCTTCGTTTCTAACAAAGTCTCAATATGCGGACACTACTGCTGGTATTAGCATATATGTGTGCCATTTGGTAAGTACAAATATGAATGATTATCCTGTAGGAACAGTGGTATTTAAGTATGGTATTGCTACAGAACAAACATACGGAAAAGTAATAAGTAACTACTACACGTCAAAAGCAGGCGATATGTATTTTTTGTCGCAGACTACTGCAGCATACAATAGTGAAGGTGGAGATAGTGGAGGTCCAGTTTTTTTGATAACGGATGTAGTAAACGGACAGGTTACCTGCAAATTATTAGGAATTCATAGAGGAAGGACAGGTACAGATGACTATGCCATTTTTACGAAATACTATAATATAGTAAATGAATTAGGCGTGGCGGCAATAACTAATTAAAAGATAAATGATTGTGAAGACTGTTAATTTGGTAAGGAACTTTTTCTAAATAGATGAATAATCTATGGTGCGAAAGTTCCTTTTGCATAGCATATAACAAAAACATAGGCATCATAAGTGAAAAAAATTTATATGCCCTAGATGCATTCAGACCTAAATAGGATGCAAACAGAACGTCACTCGATAGAGAAATCAGTTTATATCAAAATAGTACAAAAGGGATAGTTGACAGCAGTGCCCATTTCAAAGTATACTTTTTGATATGACAAAGTGGTATGACTTTGTGAAACAGTTATTTTTACATATTTAGGAGGAAACTAATAATGAAAAAAGGTAATTTAGGTATCAGATTAGCAGTTTACGGCGTGCTGGCATTTGTATTGGCATATTTTGGTTCCAGCACATTGCTGTTCTTAATGCTCGGTATAACTTTGCTTGTAGAGAAAAACGAGTGGGCAACACGCCAGATTATCCAGGCACTGGTTCTTTGCTATGCATCCAGTTTGGTAAGAAGCGTATTGAATATCTTTGATTTTATGTACAAAATCCCTTATGTTGGAACTGTATGGAGTATCCTGTTAGACGTTATTTTTGTACTGATTGAGATTGCAGTTCTTGTATTTGCAGTTCTTGGTATTATCAAGAACCTGAAAGATCAGGACGCAGCAATCCCTGTTGCATCTTCCGTTGCAGATTGGGTTTACGGTGTTGCAAAAGAAAAAACTGCACCTGCAGCAGCACCTGCTCCCGCAGCACAGGCAGCACCCGCTCCTCAGGCACAGGCAGCACCCGCACAGGACACAACTCAGCAGTAAGAAATATTCTTGACAAAAGCGCGGAAGTTGACTATAGTAATTACAAATTATTTGTATAAACAAAGGTAATGACAAAGAGGAGTATGTATTACCCTGCACCAGAGAGAATGTCCCGGGGAACCGGCTGAAAGGGCATTTTGCGGAAAGGATACAGAAGGTAGCTTTGGAACCGGAGGATTGAAAACAGATTTGGGAACCGGCAGACGGAACCCGGATTTGCAAAGTAGGTTTTCCCGATTTATCCCCGTTAGCGGATAAGGCTTTGGCATCCCGTCAGACATAAGGTTTGGCAAGCGGATAAGAAGCTGTTGAGGTGGTTTTCCGTGGCCAAGCGGGAAACTGTGAACAAAGGTGGTAACGCGTTTATGACGCCCTTTGCCGGAACACTCCGGCAGAGGGCTTTTTTATGTTTGCGAAAATGATCAAAAGCAAAGTCATGCGGGGATGCTAAAGGGCAGTGCCCGTGTGAACAAAGAAAGGAAGGAAAAATATGAGCAAGGAATTGGCAAAGACCTATGACCCCAGCGGCATAGAAGACAGACTTTACGAAAAATGGTTAGAA
The DNA here is from genome assembly GCA_017468395.1 of Lachnospiraceae bacterium. Taxonomy (GTDB): domain Bacteria; phylum Bacillota; class Clostridia; order Lachnospirales; family Lachnospiraceae; genus Acetatifactor. The sequence continues at coordinate 52,115 of JAFUIR010000017.1, forward strand.
AAAAAGTATTTCCATGCGGAAGTTGATCACAGTAAGAAACCGTTTACTATTGTGATTCCCCCTCCAAATATTACAGGACAGTTGCACATGGGACATGCACTGGACAACACTATGCAGGATATCCTCATCCGTTTTAAGAGAATGCAGGGATATAATGCACTGTGGCAGCCCGGCACAGACCATGCAAGTATTGCAACAGAGGTTAAGATTATCGAGAAACTCCGTGAAGAAGGCATCGATAAATGGGACCTTGGCAGAGAAAAATTCTTGGAGAGAGCATGGGACTGGAAGAAAGAATACGGCGGAAGAATTATTTCCCAGCTTAAAAAATTAGGTTCCTCCTGTGACTGGGACAGAGAGCGCTTCACCATGGATGAAGGCTGTAACAAAGCCGTTACGGAAGTGTTCTGCAAGATGCACGAAAAAGGATGGATTTACAAGGGTAGCCGTATCATCAACTGGTGTCCTGTTTGTAACACTTCCATCTCCGATGCAGAGGTTGAATATCAGGAGCAGGCAGGTCATTTCTGGCATATCCAATATCCTTTGATGGATGAAAACGGTCAGCCCAGCACTACGGAGTTCCTTACATTTGCAACCACAAGACCCGAGACAATGCTCGGCGATACCGCTGTAGCAATCAATCCCGAGGATGACAGATATAAGCACCTCATCGGCAGAAAAGTAATGCTGCCCCTTATGAACCGTGAGATTCCTATCGTAACAGACAGTTACGTTGACATGGAATTTGGTACAGGTGTTGTTAAGATTACACCGGCTCATGACCCTAACGACTTTGAAGTTGGTAAGCGCCATGACCTGCCCATCATCAACGTAATGAACGATGATGCCACCATCAATGCAAAGGGCGGCAAATTTGCTGGAATGGACCGCTACGAAGCAAGAGCAGCCATTGTAAAAGAATTGGATGAGATGGGTCTCCTTGTAAAAATCGAAGACCATTCCCACAACGTAGGAACCCACGACAGATGTAAAACAACCATCGAGCCTCTTGTAAAAGAGCAGTGGTTTGTAAAGATGGATGAACTCATTAAACCCGCAGTTGAAGCAGTTAAGAGCGGCGAAATCCAACTCATTCCCGAGAGAATGGAAAAGACTTACTTTAACTGGACTGACAATATCCGTGACTGGTGCATCAGCCGTCAACTTTGGTGGGGACACAGAATTCCCGCTTATTACTGCGACGAATGCGGCGAGGTAGTAGTTGCAAAAGAAGCACCGGAAAAATGTCCTAAATGCGGATGCGCTCATATGACACAGGACCCCGATACTTTGGATACATGGTTCTCTTCCGCTCTTTGGCCTTTCTCCACACTGGGCTGGCCTGAGATGACAGAGGATTTGAAGTATTTCTATCCTACAGACGTTTTGGTAACCGGATATGATATTATTTTCTTCTGGGTAATCCGTATGATTTTCTCCGGATTTGAACAGATGAAAGAAAAACCCTTCAAGACAGTACTATTCCACGGACTTGTAAGAGACAGCCAGGGACGCAAGATGTCCAAGTCTCTCGGTAACGGTATCGACCCTCTGGAAATTATTGACCAGTACGGTGCGGATGCACTGAGACTGACACTGATTACCGGTAATGCACCGGGTAACGATATGCGTTTCTACTTCGAGAGAGTGGAGGCAAGCAGAAACTTTGCCAATAAGGTATGGAATGCTTCCCGTTTTATTATGATGAACATGGAGCAGGCTCTTGAAAAGACCGGCAAGGCTGTGTACGAGCCCGCGGCAAATGAACTTGAGCCAGTTGATAAGTGGATTCTTTCCAAACTGAATACTCTTGTAAAAGATGCAACAGAAAATATGGAGCACTTTGAACTTGGTATTGCGGTTCAGAAAGTTTACGACTTTATCTGGGATGAGTTCTGCGACTGGTATATTGAGATGGTTAAGCCCCGTCTTTATAACTCCGATAACGCAGCAAGCCAGAATGCGGCTCTTTGGACACTGAAGACTGTTTTGATTGATGCGCTGAAACTTCTGCATCCTTACATGCCTTTTATCACAGAAGAAATCTTCTGTACACTCCAGAGTGAAGAGGAATCTATCATGATTTCCAACTGGCCTGTGTTTGATGAGAGCAAAGTTTATGCGAAGGAAGAAAAAGCCATCGAAATTATTAAAGAGGCAGTACGAGGAATCAGAAACGTCCGCACAGAGATGAATGTTCCCCCCAGCAAAAAGGCTTCTGTATATGTAGTAAGCGAGAATCAGGAGATGCTGGATGTATTTACAGAAGGTAAGTTGTTCTTTGAATCTCTTGCCTATGCTTCCGAAAGTTTCATGCAGAAAGACAAGAGCGGCATCGCGCAGGATGCGGTTTCCGTAGTAATTGCAGATGCTACACTTTACATTCCTTTTGCGGAACTGGTTGATATCGCTCAGGAAATCGAGAGACTCCAGAAGGAAGAAAAGAGACTGGAAGGCGAACTTGCCCGTGTAAACGGTATGCTTTCCAATGAGAGATTTATCTCCAAAGCGCCTGAGGCAAAGATTGCCCAGGAGCGGGAAAAATTGGAAAAATACACCCAGATGATGGAGCAGGTAAGAGCACGTCTTGCGCAACTTCAGGCGTAGCAAACGCCCTTGGGTAAGTAACGCAAATTGTGCAGTCAACATTCATGAAGGCAGGTGTCTTTTGTGAAAAAGCAAATAATTGAGAATTATGAACAGGCGGTACAGTATTTGTACGATGTTCCGAGATTTACAAAAAAAAGTACGATGGAGGATACCCGGCGTCACCTTGCGGCGCTGGGCAATCCTGACCATGGCATGAAGATTATTCATATTGCAGGCACAAACGGGAAAGGTTCTGTTTGTGCTTATTTGCGTAGTATCTTAAATGAAGCGGGGTATTCCTGCGGTGTTTTCACATCCCCCCACTTGGTGGAATGCAGGGAGCGTTTTGCCATAGACGGCGAGATGGTTTCCGAAGAAACTTTTTATGAGGCTTTTATGCAGGTGTATGAAAGTTTGGACTGGGGCGCGCTGGAAACAGGCGAAGGCTATCATCCTACTTTTTTTGAATATTTATTTTTTATGGGGATGCTTATATTTGCCAAGGAAAAGCCGGATTTTTGCATTCTGGAAACGGGGCTTGGAGGAAGGCTGGATGCCACCAATGCCGTGGAAAAGAAGGAACTGGCGGTGATTACCCGTATCGGCATGGACCACATGGAATATTTAGGAAATACTTTGGAAGAGATTGCCGGCGAGAAGGCAGGAATTATTATGGAAGGTGTTCCTGTAGTGTATCTGGATGAGGTAAAAGAGGCTTCCGGCGTAATTTGCAAGGTTGCTGCGAAAAAAGGCGCTCTCTTGGAGGGGGTGTCGAAACGGGACTACGCATACTTAAATTTTAAGAATAAAAGCATTGATTTTTCCTATTATTCTCGGTATTATGAATATGTTAGAGTATGTTTGCATACCATCGCCCATTATCAGATGGAAAATGCCGCTCTTGCCATCAGAGCCGCAGAGGTTTTGGACGCAGGCAGGAGTATCACGAAAAGTCACATTGAAGAGGGACTTGCAAAGGCATTTTGGGCAGGGCGCATGGAAGAGGTGCGCAGGGAATTTTATGTGGACGGTGCCCACAACGAGGATGGAATCAGAGCGTTTTTGCAGACGGTTTCCATGGACGGCTGGCAGGGCAGCAGACATCTTCTTTGCAGTGTGGTCAGGGATAAAGATTATTTGTCCATGATTCAGGCTTTGGCGGACAGCGGTCTGTTTTGTAAAATTACGGTGGCACAGCTGGAAAGCGGCAGGGCAACCCCCATTGCAGAGTTACTCAACATTTGGAAACAGTATACAAAGCAGGATATACAGGTCTTTACATCGGTGGATGAGGCGGTGAAAAGCGTGCTTGCAAACCAAGAAGCAGATGAGCGCATTTATGCCGCAGGGTCTTTATATCTGGTCGGTGAGATAAAGGGTGTATTAAAGAGGTGCTGAAATGATTAACTTTGAGGAAGAATTGAAAAAGTTTCATCCCAGTTTAGAAGTAGAAGATGCGGAAGATGCGATTTATAATCAGGATCTGACGGATATGGCAGATATATTGGTAAAGATGCTTAAGGAAACACAGGCAGAGGAAGAATAGGAAGGACGTTTACATGAATTGTTATCATTGTGGATGCCTTCTGTCGGAGCATGATTTCTGTACAGCCTGTGGAGCCGATGTCAGTTTGTACAAGAGAATCATGAGAATTTCCAACATGTACTATAATGAAGGGTTGGAAAAGGCAGGAGTCAGAGATTTGACGGGTGCCGTAACTTGTCTGCGGCAGAGTTTGAAATTTAATAAAAATAATGTGGAAGCCAGAAACCTGTTGGGTCTTGTTTATTTTGAGATGGGTGAAGTGGTGGCGGCTCTCAGCGAATGGGTTATCAGTAAAAACCTGCGCCCCCAGAAAAACGTGGCGGATGTGTATATTGATATGATTCAGAGCAATGCCACACGTCTTGACACCATCAACCAGACCATCAAAAAGTACAATCAGGCGCTGGTGTACTGCATGAATGACAGCAAGGATTTGGCAGTTATCCAACTGAAAAAAGTTCTTTCCCTGAATCCTAAGTTTATCAGGGCACATCAACTTTTGGCGCTTCTTTATATTGAGAGCGAGCAGTGGGAAAAAGCTAAAAGAGAACTTGTAAAATGTTGTAACATTGACACAAATAACACACTTACCAGACGTTATCTGAAGGAAGTGGAAGCGATATTGGAGCCGGACGAGACGGTAAAAGGCGATGTTAAGCGTAAAAAAGAGGAGGCGGTCCGCTATCAGAGTGATAACGAAATAATTATTCAGCCCCTCAACGTAAAGGAGCCCAAACGCAGTGGCGTTGGCACTTTGCTGAATGTGGTCATTGGTCTGATTATCGGTATGGCGGCTATGTATTTCCTTGTGGTGCCGGCAGCGGTTACAGAAGAAAAAAACAAGGCAAATGACCAGATTACACAAATCACTGCCCTGATGGATACCAAGACATCCACCATTGCGGAGCAGGAGCAGAAAATCAAAGACTTGCAGGCCGAAATTGAACGTCTGGAATTGCAGATTGAGGGATATGTAGGTGAAGACGGAGCCCTCCATACCTTTGACGGCTTGATGGATGTAGCAAAAGAGTATCTGTATACCGCAGATGCCATGGCTACCGCCGAATATCTGGAAGAGGTAAAGGCAGCAGTTGTGTTTGAAGAGACGTCCCAGGCATTCCAGGAATTGTATCAGGCACTGTTTGATACCATCGGACCTCAGGTGTCGGCAACTTATTATGAGACAGGCTATGAAGCTTATATGGACGAACTGTATGACCGTGCCATTGAGGATTTGAAAAAGGCTGTGGAATACGATGCTACCAACAGGGATGCACTGTTTAATCTGGCAAATGCCTACAGAAAGAGCGAGGATAAGCAAAATGCCATCGCTACTTATGAAAAGGTTATTGAACTATTCCCGGATACCCAGAGTGCCAACAGGTCCCAGCGGTACTTAAATGAACTGAACAAAGAATAGTCATTAAAGACCGGATACAAAAGCAGAGAATATATGAAAGTACGGAAGAGAACTTATTTTGATAAGTTCTCTTTCTTGCGTTTTAGGGTGAAAAAAGGAAAACAAGCGCCCATTTTGTGGAAAAGGAGAAGAAGCATGGAAGATTTTAAAGTTATTGACAATTATCTGATGGTAAAAATGCCGGAAGAGATTGACCATCACAAAGCGGCTTATATCAGTGAATACGCCGACAAGTATATTCTAAAAGATACTGTGGAAAATGTGGTGTTTGATTTTGAGGATACGAGGTTTATGGACTCTTCGGGAATCGGAATCATTGTGGGAAGATACCGCAAAATATCCTGTTTTGGCGGGAAGGTTTTTGCCATTCACGCAGACAGGCAGATTAAGCGCATTCTTCATATATCGGGGTTGCACAAAATTTTGGAAATTATGGAGTAACGTAAAGGAGAGGAATCATGATAGAAGTAAAGACTCAAATGCCCTATGTGTTACAGGGAGGAAATTATATGAAAAATGAAATGTGCATGGAGTTTGATGCAATTTCTACCAATGAAAGTCTTGCCAGAGTGGCGGTGGCTTCTTTTATTGCCCCCTTAAATCCTACGCTGGAGGAGATTTCGGATGTGAAAACCGCAGTGTCCGAGGCGGTGACCAATGCCATTATCCATGGCTATGAAAATACATACGGCTACGGTTGCCACGGAATTTCCAAGCCGGCATACGTGGAAGTAAACGAGGGGAAAGTGACCCTCAGGTGCAAAATTGAGAGAGGCATTTTGTGTGTGGAAGTGGAAGATAAAGGAGCCGGCATCGAAAATGTGGGCAAGGCTATGGAGCCCCTTTTCACCACAAAACCGCAGTTAGAGCGCTCCGGAATGGGCTTTGCTTTTATGGAAGCTTTTATGGATGACCTGGAGGTGGAATCTGTGGTGGGAGTGGGCACTAAAGTTATGATGAAAAAGAAATTAAGATGCGGTACTTGGCTGGAGCATGAAGGTGAGGAATAGGGATGGAAGAGGTATCAGTACTCATAAGAAAGGCCCGGGATGGCGACATGGAGGCCCGGGAAGTACTGATAGAAAAAAATCTGGGGCTGGTTCATCATATTGTGAAGCGTTATATCGGCAGAGGATATGACCCGGAGGACTTGTTCCAGATTGGAAGTATCGGATTGATAAAAGCCATCGACAAATTTGACCTGCAATTTGAAGTGAAGTTTTCCACTTATGCGGTGCCTATGATAGCGGGAGAAATTAAGCGTTTTCTTCGGGACGACGGAATGGTAAAAATCGGGCGGACTTTGAAGGAAAACGGATTTAAGGTAAAGATGGCCAGAGAGCGTTTGACCCAAAAACTGGGAAGGGAGCCGGGAGTGCAGGAAATTGCGGAGGAATCAGGGCTTTCTGTGGAAGAAGTAGTAATGGCCACAGAGGCCGGAGCGGAAGTGGAATCCATTTATAAGCCCATGTATCAGGCAGACGGAAGCGAAGTCTATCTGGTGGACAGGCTACCGGCATCGGCTGCAGGAGAGGCTTATTTTAGCGAGTCCATGTCTTACGAGGACAAAGATAAGGAGCGGCTGCTCAACCATATGCTTTTGGAGCAGCTACTTTCGGATTTGGACGACAAGGAGCGTTTGCTTATACAGATGCGCTATTTTCAGGATAAAACCCAGATTGAGGTGGCAAAGAGTATGGGAATCAGTCAGGTACAGGTAAGCAGACTGGAAAAAAGAATTTTAATCCGCATGCGGGAAAAAGCGGTTTAAAACCTTAAATATTTCTGAATTCCACCAGTTTCCACTTTAAAGTGACACCAAAATGAAGTATAGTAATAAGTGGAAACTGCTGATTGATTTTTAAGGTACAAAGGTGAAAAGATGAAACATAGGAAAAAGGAAATTGCATTTTATACGGTAACAATTATCAGTTGCCTGATAGCCATGATTATTGTGGTGATTGCAGCGTTGCTGATTTATGATAAAGTAAAGGAAAATGGGGGACAGGATAACCGGGAAAAACTAGATGAACAGGAAGTGCTGGCGCCTCTTCCCGTATCCTACAGTCAGACTGAGGTGGACGCCATGGTGGCGGCTGCAGTGGAAAAGGCTGTGAGTGAGACGGCAGTTAAAGTAAAGGAGGAAACCAAGCAGGAACTGTTGGATTCCATTGCTTATGCGCTGAGTACGGGACAAACGGCAATGCAGACATTGCGTCCTTTTTATCCAGATAAACTTGTGGTGTCAAGCGGCGGCGTGTATCATTTTGTGCCTATCAACCGTGACCTTGAAATGCACGAGCGTTTGCAGGAGAACTTGCAGGTGCTGGAAAGCGGTGAATTCCAATATGTGGAAGACGGACAGGTGGTATCCCACAAGGGGATTGATGTGTCCAGATATCAGGGGAAAATTGACTGGAAACAGGTGGCAGAAGATGGTGTGGAATATGTTATAATCCGCTTGGGAATCCGGGGTTACGGCGCTGAGGGCAATCTGGCCTTGGATGATATGTTTGTAAAAAATATTGAGGGTGCCCAGGCTGCGGGGCTGAAAGTGGGAGTCTATTTCTTTACCCAGGCGCTTACAGTGGACGAGGCGAAACAGGAAGCAAGGTTTGTAATGGAGCAGTTGGCACCATATAAAATTGATTATCCTGTGGTGCTCGATGTGGAGAAGGTAAGTGCGGAGGGTGCGCGTATGAACGCACTGGATGCCACTCAGCGCACGGATGTGGCCATTGCATTTTTGGAGGAAATCAAAGCCGCAGGCTACAAGCCCATGATTTATGCAAACACGGAAATGTTCTCGGTGCTTTTGGAAATTGACAGGTTGGAAGCCTATGATAAATGGTTTGCATATTACGGCGAAGAAATGTATTTTCCTTATGACTATGCCATGTGGCAGTACACGGAAAAAGGTACGGTGGCAGGCATTAAAGGAAATGTGGATATGAATATCAGTTTTAAAGAATGGTAAAAGAGGCTTCACAGCCTCTTTTAAAATCCTTCTTTTTGGCGCATGAGGCGCAGTTCACGGCGTCTTACTGCGTTGTCCCATTCCATTTGTTCAGCCTCGGTTTCGATAATTAAGGGAGGCGCAGGAGTGGGTTTTCCGTCTGTTCCCATATTTACCATGACAAAGTAGGCACGGTTGATGGGATATCTGGTGCCGTCCGGTGCTTCCCGGTAGGTGTTTACGCGCACTTCCATAGAGGTGTTTCCTACATGGGTTACCTTTCCTATGAGGACGATGACGTCATTGAGATAGGCTCCGGCTTTAAAGTTCATATTATCTATAGCCACTGTGGTTGCATCATGTCCGCAGTGACGTCTGGCGGTGGCACCTGCCACCTCGTCTATCCATTTCAGCAATTGTCCCCCGAAAAGACGGTCGATACCGTTGATATCCGGGTACATAATTACATGAATTTGTTCTGTTCTGGAATCTGAAACTCTTTTTCCTTCCATATTATCTCCGTTTCCGTTCTTTTTTTCTATTATCAGTTTAGTATATATCCAAAAGGAAAGCAAGTTATGTGTGCATATTTTCATTTGCCCTGCGCACACTATGAAAAAATGCTGCAAAGATAAGTAAAAGTGTGCTTGAAACCGTGGCGGCTTGGAATGGTGTGGGAGATTTAAAATGGCAAAGGAAATTGTTTACATGAAATTGGAGCGAAACATAGAAGTGCAGTCGCCGGAGGTTTTTTTGACGGATGTGGCCAGCGTCCGTTGCAAGGACAATGTGGTGAGTGCCAAAATCAAAGCCATAAAAATACACCGGTTTAACGCAAGTGAGCAAAAGCGCTGCGTCATCAGTGTGCTGAAAATTATTGAGATGATGGAGAAAGAATGCCCGGGGATTATGGTGGAAAGTCTGGGGGAAACGGACGTACTTTTGGAATGGATTTCCGTGAATAAGCACAAGGGCTGGCAGCAGTGGTTGAAAGCCGCACTGGTGGCACTGGTCAGTTTTTTCGGGACGGCGTTTACCATCATGGCCTATCATAACGATATCGAAATAGCCAGAGTGTTCGGGCAGATTCATACTATTGTTATGGGACAGGAGCCGCAGGGGGTGTCGGTTCTGGAAGTGGCTTACTCGGTTGGGCTTGGACTGGGAATTATCGTGTTTTTTAACCATATCGGTGGCAGAAATCTGACCAAAGATCCTACACCTATTGAAGTAGCGCTTCGCAAGTACGAGCAGGACGTGGATATGACTTTGATTGACACCGCCGACAGGGAGGGGAAAATCATTGATGTGGATTAAGTATGTTTTTCTGGCACTTATCAGTGGCAGTTTCGGGCTTTTGGCGGCGGCAGGAGTGTTTACGGTTTTGGTGGCGGTGGGACTGGTGCCACGTTTTGCCGGAAAGACCCACACCGGACGTAAGATAATATTATATGAAGAGATGGTTATTTTCGGAACCATTTTGGGTGGTTTGGCGAGCGTGTTTGTAAATGACAATCGTGTGGGCGATTTTTTTATGAGCAGGGGTGTGCCGGTGGAAGTGTGGCAGGGCATAGGAAATGTTTTCTTGGCAGTTTTGGGGATTTTTGCCGGAATGTTTATAGGTTGCCTGGCACTGGCCATTGCGGAGATGCTGGACAGCATTCCTATTTTCGCCCGGCGTATTGGTTTTAGACATGGCATGAGTCTGGCGATTTTTGCTATGGCGGTGGGAAAGGTATGCGGCTCACTTTTTTATTTTATAGAAGGGCTTTATTCGAAATAGGTGGGGTTGAATGATTGAAAATTGATATAGGCAGACTTTGCGTCGGAGTTTTCAATTTGAAAATGAATTGATAAAGGAAGGACTTAAAAATGGAACAGAGCGAAAAGAAACAAATGCAGGCAAAAGAATATGAAAAGTACGTGAAGCAGATGACTCCTACCCATAACTTGGGTTTGCAGATGCTCAAAGCTTTTGTTATGGGCGGAATTATATGCACTATAGGTCAGGGGATTTTGAACTATTGCACCAACACGCTGGGACTGGATAAGGAAATTGCGGGCAGTTGGTGTTCCCTTATATTGGTGCTGATTAGCGTGATTTTAACAGGGTTCAATTTATATCCTCGCATCGTGAAATGGGGCGGCGCCGGAGCCTTGGTGCCGATTACCGGATTTGCCAACAGTGTGGCGGCGCCAGCCATTGAATATAAGAAAGAAGGCTGGGTGTTTGGCGTTGGCTGCAAAATTTTTACCATCGCAGGCCCTGTGATTTTGTATGGTATTTTCACCAGCTTTGTGCTGGGGCTGGTTTATTGGATTGGCAAGGCTGCCGGCGTGCTGTAGAGGCATAGTTTGCATTCTGTAGAGGCGCTGCTTGCATGGAGGAAGTAGATTGCGTGGTTGCGTAACTTGCATAGAGGAAATAGATTGCGTGGTTGGCGCAGCTTGCATAGAGGAAATAGATTGCGTGGTTGGGCGTGAGGAGCGGTAAAATGCTGTTGACGCCCAAAAAACCAGAGAAATTATGGCGTTTTACGGAAAAAAGGCATTGGATTGGGCGTGGAGAACCGAAATAAAACTCTACGCCCACAATAATCGCAAAAGTGTGGGCGTGGAGGCATTAAATTGCTTGCCACGCCCAATTTACTGTCAAAAACATGGAAAAAGTAGAGATTTTGCACTGATTTTGGGCGTGAAAAAGTTGGAAAGACGTTGTACGCCCAATAATGTGAGCAAAAGGAAAACTCAGGGCAAGATACATAAAGGGCTTAAAGGAAATGATAGTTTATAATTTGTTGAATCAGTTCTGAACTTAGAGGGTTTTCTTTGGTTTCGTATGTGGTAATGAGATGAATGGTCGGTATGATTTTGTGAGAAGTATAGAGTTGGAGTTTGGAGTGGGTGTTTTTGCAATAGGACGGGTCGTCCATTAAACCAAAGTGCTCCCAATAGAAAATTTTGTCATTTTGGGGATGGCGGATGGTAAAGTCAGGGAAGATGGTTTGTTCGCCCAGTTGAAGAGCGCATTCATAACGAAAAGGGATTTTGTTTACATATAGCAAGGTTGCGATGAGGGCTTCAGATTTGGAGCGGACCAAAATACCGGATGTTGTTTTGTGGATGAGTTGCTCTGGGAATTTTAAATTTTTCTCGTAGGGAGAATTTGCCCATGTTTGAAGTGCGCGAGACTGTAGTGCGAAATGGTTGTTAAGAAGTTCCTGATATGCAGGGTCTTTGGTAAGGGTTTGCATGGATTGACTATAGTAGTCAGTATGGCGTTTTAAGTAAGAATCAATGGCTTCTTTTTCTTGCAATAGGTCCTCTAACTGCAGTGCCAGGTACTTTTTGGCGGCAAGTGTTTCAGCGAATTGACGCTGACTTTTGGGGATATAAGTTTGGTTTTTGCCGTCGCTTAAATACCATTTTGTATACTTACCGTTATGGGAACAAAATAAATTTCCTTCAGGAAAATTGCACAGCCGCAGTTTTAGGGAATTGATTTTGACCTCCAGATGCTGCCGTGCTGCCTGAATTTGGTCATAAAGCATAGTGATTACCTCCTTATTAAATTCAATATTGCTCTGTGGGGGAGCATCTTGTCTTATGATTTAATCACAGAAAAAGGGTGAAGTAAAGAAGAATATTTCATTTTTTGCCATTAGATTTGTGACAAAAATGCTTAATTTTTTGTGAAAAAGTAAATTGCAAGGATGGGAAAAAGGGGTTGTTTTGTCCAAATTGTATATAAAATTAAGTCTGCATGATAATGAAATAGCAATATTTGAGTAATGAAGAGCAAATGGTGGTAGGAATTTGGAGAATAAAAAAAGTTACAATAGGATTGTATAATTATATCTATACGGGGGTACGAAAGTATGAGAAAGAGAATTATGAAATTCTTAGCACTTCTCTTGTCGGTAGCCCTTGTACTGGGGACAGTGAATTATACGTCCCAAAATGTACAAGCAGACGATGGAGGTGCGGCAGTGTCGGGTAATGATGTATCCGGCAACAATCCCACGTCCGGTAATAATCCGGGTGGAGAGGAAGAAGGAAGTTATACAATTACTATGTATGCATCATCCTTGACAAAGGGTTGGGGACAAAATGCAACATATGAATTGAATGACACAAACCGTTTGGAAGTAGGCTTTACAGCAAGCGGTGGACAGCAGAGAGTTATGCTGCCTGCATCCTTTGATATTGATGACTGTGAAAGTATGGTAGTCAATATAGAGTCCCAGACAGCACCATTCAACCTGCAGACATACAATGCTTCCACACAGTTGGGTGTTTATTACTATAACACA
>JAFUIR010000018.1 GCA_017468395.1 Lachnospiraceae bacterium
GACTGAAAATCCTCGTGTCGCTGGTTCGATTCCGGCTCTGGGCACTTTGCTTGTAATAATGCAAGTAGATTTACGGGCGTGTAGCTCAGTCGGTAGAGCACTTGACTTTTAATCAAGTTGTCCGGGGTTCGAATCCCCGCACGCTCAGTAGAAAAGTTGTATTCGAAAGAATGCAGCTTTTTTTATTGTAAAAATATATTAGATGCTGTATTTCTTCAATAAAAAGTGGTATAATAAAGTGCTTTAATGTTGTCAAAATTTTTTGCGTGAAGAGACGATTATGACACATTGGATAGGAGTATTTGTGGGAAATTTGTATCAGAAGTTGTTAGAAAACGGAAAATCGGATTTCTATCCTTATCATATGCCGGGACACAAAAGAAAACCTTTAACAGAGGTTTTGAAAAGGGTATGTGATATTGATATTACGGAAATTGACGGATTTGATAATTTGCATCATGCCGAAGGAATTCTGGCTCAGTTGCAAAAACGTGCAGCAAAGATATATGGTTCCGAAGAATGCTTTTATTTGGTAGGCGGCAGTACTGCCGGGATTTTAAGCGCTATTGCTACGGTGATAAAACGTGGTGAAACTTTTTTGATAGGAAGAAACTGTCACAAATCTGTGTATCATGGAGCGTATTTAAATGGTGCGAATACAGAATATTTATTTCCGGAAAGTGTTAAAGGTGTAGGGATTGTAGGAGAAGTGACTGCGCAGCAGGTGCAACTGGCACTGGAAAGTAATTCCCGTATAAAGGCGGTAATTATTGTATCACCCACTTATGAAGGAGTTGTGTCCAATGTGCGAGAAATAGCGGATATCGTGCACGAATATGGAATTCCGCTTATTGTTGATGAGGCTCATGGCGCCCACTTTGGATTTCATGAAATGTGGCCTCATTCTGCCTGTACGCAGGGAGCGGATATTGTAATACAGAGTCTGCATAAAACATTGCCTTCTTTAACACAAACTGCACTTCTTCATGTGAATGGGAATTTGGTCGACAGAAGCCGCTTGAAAAGATTTTTGGCTATTCATCAAACCAGTAGCCCTTCCTATGTTTTTATGGCAGGTATTGAAGAATCTTTGGATTATATGGAATCTGTAGGTAAATCCCGGATGGATAAATTTGCAGATTTGTGGTGGCAGATGCTAAAAAATTTGTCAGCGTGTAAAGTACTGATGATTTATCCGAAAAAGATGGATGGACAGGATTTTGGGGATGCTAAGGAAACAAAAGAAAAAAGGATAAAATACGATATTGGTAAATTGGTGATTTCTGTCGAAAATAGTAATATATCGGGGCAGAAATTATATGATATTTTATTAAATGATTATCATTTACAAATGGAAATGGCAGGAGGAAGTTATGTTCTTGCAATGTTTACGTTGGCGGATGAACAGGATGCATATGTCAGATTGACAGAAGCCTTGTTAGAGATTGACAAGAAACTGAGGATAAGTGTACCTGCAAAAGCAAAATCAGATGTAGCCCCGAATAGGGAGCCTCTTGAAAAAGCCATGGAATTTTGGATGGCTTGGGATATGACTACAGAGTTGGTGGATGTGGATGATTGCGATGGACGCATTGCAGGAGATTTTATTAATCTGTACCCGCCGGGAGTTCCTGTGGTTGTTCCGGGTGAGATACTAAAAGAAGAGATTTTGGAAATAATAAAAGAATACATACGGCAAGGTCTTCCGGTACATGGGGTTAAGTGCATGGAAGGAAAAGTATGGTTAGAGGTAATATATGGGAAGCAATAACGGAAAGGAATTATTAATGAGGAAAACAAAAATTATTTGTACAATCGGTCCGGCAAGTGAGAATGAGGAGAAATTAAAGGAGTTAATGCTGGCGGGAATGAATGTTGCCAGATTTAACTTTTCTCACGGTACACATAAAGAGCAGTTGGTAAAATACAACAGAGTGCTGAAGGTTAGAAAAGAGTTGGGACTGCCGGTGGCAACTTTGCTTGATACAAAAGGACCGGAAATCCGTTTGAGAGATTTTGAAGATGGAAAGGTTGAATTGAAAGCAGGACAGAATTTCGTCCTTACTACAGAGGAAGTACTTGGAACTGCCGAAAGGGCATCTATTACTTATAGGGGTCTGAAGCACGACATAAGTGTAGGAACGACTATCCTGATTGATGACGGTTTGATTGAAATGCTGGTAGAAGAGATTACCGGTAATGATATTGTATGTAAGGTTATTAACGGCGGTTTTGTTTCTAATCATAAAGGTGTAAATGTTCCCGGTGCCATTCTTTCTATGCCTTATATCAGTGAGGTTGACAGAGAAGATATTATTTTCGGTGCAGAGCATGGCTATGATTTTCTTGCGGCATCTTTTGTGCGTACTAAGGAGGATGTTCTGGAAGTCAGAAAAATTATTGAAGAGCATGGTGGCAGAACAAAAATTATTGCAAAAATCGAAAATATGCAGGGTATTAATAATTTGGAAGAAATCATTTCTGTTTCTGATGGTATTATGGTTGCAAGAGGCGATATGGGTGTGGAAGTGCCCATGGAGGAAGTGCCTGTCCTTCAGAAAAAAATGATTAAGATGGCAGTTGCCCAAGGTAAACACGTTATTACTGCCACACAGATGCTGGAGTCTATGATTAAGAATCCGCGTCCCACCAGAGCGGAGGTAACAGATATTGCCAATGCCATTTATGACGGTACGACAGCGATTATGCTTTCCGGTGAAACTGCAGCGGGTGCTTATCCCATTGAGGCGGTAAAAACCATGGCCCGCATTGCGCAAAGAGCAGAGCAGGATATTGATTATCGCGCACGAATGCAGAAAATCCAGAGTATCAGTTCAGAAAGTCTGGATATTACAACTGCTATTTCTTTTGCGTCCTGTACTGTGGCTATGGATTTGAAAGCGGCAGCTATTATTACCGTAACTATGTCCGGCTTTACAGCAAATATGATTGCGAGATATAAACCCGGTTGCCCCATCATCGGATGTACATTGGATGAAAAAGTCTACAGACAGTTGAATTTGCTGTGGGGTGTAACACCGCTTATGATTAAGAAAGAGCGTACCACAGACGAATTGTTTGAAGAAGCCGTTTTCAAATGTAAGCAGGCAGGTTTGGTAAAACCAGGTGACACAGTTGTCATAACTGCAGGTGTGCCTTTGGGCGTTGCAGGAAAAACGGATATGATTCATGTTGTGGAAGTAGAATAAAGAATTGAAGGTAAAACAGTAAGGGGTCAGGGATTAAAGATTATGGGAAAGATTGTTTACCTGATGGGAAAAAGTTCCACGGGAAAAGATACAATTTATAAGAGGCTGATTTCGCATCCGCAGTTAAGACTGAAAACTATTGTACCCTATACCACCAGACCCATCCGTGTCAAGGAAACTGAGGGTGTGGAATATCATTTTACAGATGAAGAAAGATTTCAAAATCTCAGTCAGGCCGGCAAAGTAATTGAGCAGCGGGCCTACCATACATATCATGGGCTTTGGCGCTATTTTACGGTAGATGATGGTCAGATTAAATTGGACGAAGGTAACTACATTTATATAGGAACTTTGGAGTCCTTTAACAGTACTGCGGATTATTTCGGACGGGAATATTTAATTCCGGTGTTGATTGAACTGGATGATGGCGTGCGGCTTCAGCGGGCGTTGGATAGGGAAAAGAAGCAGGCAGAGCCTAAATATGAAGAGATGTGCAGGCGTTTTTTGGCAGACAGTGAAGATTTCAGTGAGGAAAAAATCAAGCAGGCGGGGATAGGAACTGCACGCTTTTATAATGATGATTTACACAAATGTATTGAAGAAATTGTTTGTCACATTAAGAAAAACTTGTAAGAGGAGGTGAGAGTATGGCTATGCGGGTAGAACAAGTACAGCAGGCGCAGCAGGTACAACAGACGCAGCAGACGCAACCTACAGATGGGACTTTCAAATTTACTTTGGCCAGTCATATCGAGGAAGCAGAACTTCAGGCAAGATTGCAAACGCTGATGGAAGGAATTACCATGCAGGGGGAAAAACTTGCAAAGAAACGTGACGTGGCAGATATGCGCAGGTATCGCGGTCTTATTAAAGAGTTCTTAAACGAAGTGGTCAGTCGCTCTCATTCTTTCACAAGAGAAAACTTTTTGGACAGGCGTGGCCGGCACAGAGTTTACGGAATTATCCGTCTGGTGGATCAGACTTTGGATGAGTTGGCGCAGGAACTGGTAAAAGACGAACAGGATAATCTGGCAATCCTAAGTAAGATTGGTGAGATTAGGGGATTGCTTTTGGATATTTTTACATAAATTACGCGGGAGGAAATATGGCTAAGTTTCAAGATATTATCGGTCAGGAACAAATAAAAGAGCATTTACAAAGTGCTCTTATGACGGGAAAAATTTCTCATGCTTACATTATCAACGGAGAAAAGTTTTCCGGAAAAGAATTTATTGCGCAGATTTTTGCCATGGCTTTGCAGTGTGAGAAAGAAGGGAAAGAACCTTGCCACGAGTGTCATTCCTGTAAGCAGGCGTTAAGTTTTAACCAGCCGGACATTATTCGTGTTACTCATGAGAAGCCCAACACAATCAGCGTAGATGATGTGCGTACCCAGATTAATAATGACATCGCCATTAAGCCCTACAGTAGCCCTTATAAGGTGTATATTGTAAGTGAGGCGGAGAAGATGACACCTCAGGCGCAAAATGCTCTTTTAAAGACTTTGGAGGAGCCTCCTGCTTATGCAGTGATCTTACTTTTGACTACCAACGTAAATTCTCTGCTACAGACTATTCTCAGCCGCTGTGTGGTACTGAATATGAAGCCTGTCAGTGACGAGTTAATGCGGGAATATCTGATGAAGCAGTTGCAGGTGCCGGACTATAAAGCAGAGGTATGCACTGCCTTTGCAAGAGGAAATGTGGGCAAGGCCAAAATGCTGGCATCCAGTGAAGAATTTGAAAACGTTAAGTCGGAAGCCTTATCCTTGCTGAAAGGCATTAAAGATATTGATGTGACGGAAATGATTGCGGCAATCAAGCGTGTCAATGAATATAAGATGGATGTGAACGACTATTTGGATATTATTTGTATCTGGTATCGTGATGTGCTTCTTTTCAAAGCTACAAACGATGTAAATCATTTGGTTTTCCGTGAAGAAATCCAGAATATCCGGAAAGTGGCAGGCAGGACTTCCTACGAAGGATTGGAGGCTGTTTTGCAGGCGTTGGAAAAAGCAAAAAGCAGATTGAATGCCAATGTCAATTTTGATTTGACGGTGGAACTTCTTTTGATGGAGATTAAAGAAAACGGTTAAATATGGCAGTGGGCAGTGGATTGGCAGAAAAAAATATTTGTGCTATACTGTCTGAGAAAGTAGTGATATGTACAATGCATATCGAATGGAGGTTTATAGATGATAAAAGTAATTGGTGTCAGATTCCGCACGGCGGGTAAAATATATTTTTTTGATCCCGGAAAGTTTGAAATTAAAAAGGGCGATCATGTGATTGTGGAGACCGCAAGAGGTATCGAATTCGGTACTGTTGTGGCAGAGCCGAAAGAAGTGGCGGAGGATAAAGTAATTCAGCCTTTGAAGCCTGTGCTTCGTATTGCAAGCCAAAAGGATGTGGAGCAGGAGGCTTCAAACAAGGAAAAGGAAAGAGAGGCATTTAAAGTATGTCTTGAAAAAATCCGCAAACATGGTCTGGAAATGAAACTGATTGATGCGGAGTATACTTTTGATAATAATAAAGTTTTGTTTTATTTCACGGCTGACGGAAGAATTGACTTCAGAGAGTTGGTAAAGGATCTTGCTGCTGTATTTAAAACAAGAATTGAACTTCGTCAGATCGGTGTCCGTGATGAGACTAAGATTTTGGGTGGCATCGGTATTTGCGGCAGACCTTTGTGCTGTCATACTCATTTGCCGGAGTTTGTTCCGGTATCCATTAAGATGGCAAAAGAGCAGAATTTGTCTTTGAATCCCACCAAGATCTCCGGCGTTTGCGGCAGATTAATGTGTTGCCTGAAACATGAGGAAGAAACTTACGAAGAACTGAACAGAAGACTTCCGGGTGTAGGGGATTTTGTTACTACCGAGGATGGTCTGAAAGGTGAAGTTCACAGCGTGAACGTTTTAAGGCAGTTGGTAAAAGTGGTAGTGGATGTGAATGACGAAAAAGAAATTCAGGAATACCGCGTGGACCAACTCCGGTTTAAACGTAAACATGGCAAAAAGGATAAAATGAATTTGTCCAGTGAAGAAATGAAAGAACTGGAGAAACTGGAGAAACAGGAAAGCAAGGAAGGAAAGTCAAAACTGGATGACAATTAATCTGAAAGAAAACGAACGATTAGATGAATTGCAGAGAAATGGTTACCGCATCATTCAAAATCCGGAAAAGTTTTGTTTCGGTATGGATGCGGTACTGCTTTCCGGGTTTGCAAAGGCAAAGGCCGGAGACAGAGTGCTGGATATGGGAACGGGAACCGGTATTATTCCTATTCTCATGGAGGCAAAGACTAAGGCGGCTCATTTGACGGGACTGGAAGTTCAGGAAGAAAGTGCAGATATGGCAAGGCGCAGTGTGGCGCTGAATGGCCTGACGGATAAGATCGAGATTGTCATTGGCGATATTAAGGAAGCAGACCAAATTTTCAAGTCTGCTTCTTTTGATGTGATTACCTGTAATCCCCCGTACATGATAGGTCAGCATGGACTGCAAAATCCCGACGAACCCAAGGCAATAGCCAGACATGAGATTTTGTGTACACTTGAGGATGTGGTGTCCAAAGCGGCTAAACTTTTAAAACCCGGCGGACATTTTTATATGGTGCACAGACCATTTAGGCTGGCGGAGATTATTACTCTGATGTCTGCTTATAAATTGGAGCCTAAGCGTATGCAATTGGTATATCCCTTCGTGGACAAGGAGCCCAATATGGTTTTGATTGAAGGCGTGCGGGGCGGCAAACCCCGGATGACGGTGGAAAAACCGCTGATTGTTTACAGGGCGCCCGGAGAGTATATGCCGGAAATTTATGATGTGTACGGATATTAAAGCAGGAAATAAAAAGCAAATGGTGCCGTGAATCCGGAAGAGAAAAACGGCAGCAGGAGGATAAAACATGGCGGGAACACTGTATTTATGTGCAACACCAATCGGCAATTTAAAGGATATTACCCCCAGAGTATTGGAAACACTATCAGAGGTGGATTTGATTGCTGCGGAAGATACCAGAAACAGCATGAAACTCATGACCCATTTTGAGATTAAAACACCCATGACCAGTTATCATGAATACAATAAGGTGGAAAAAGCGCAGCAATTGTTGGGCCAGCTTCAGGCAGGAAAAAATATTGCGCTGATTACGGATGCGGGAACACCGGCTATTTCCGACCCCGGTGAAGTTTTGGTGCGAATGTGTCTGGAAAGCGGAGTGAGCGTAACTTCTCTGCCCGGACCGGCAGCCTGCATTGTAGCACTGACTTTGTCGGGGCTTAGCACCAGAAGGTTTTGTTTTGAAGGCTTTTTGCCTGCGGATAAAAAAGAAAAAAGTCAGGTGCTGGAAGAACTGAGAGAAGAGAGCAGAACCATGATTCTTTACGAGGCCCCCCATCATTTGGTAAGAACTTTGGAGGAACTGAAAAGTGCCCTCGGCAATAGAAAGATTACATTGTGCAGGGAACTGACCAAAAAGTTTGAGACTGTTATGCCTACCACTTTGGAGGATGCACTGGCTTTTTATGAACAGGAAGAGCCCAGGGGCGAGTATGTGCTTGTGGTGGAAGGCAAAAGTATGGAAGAAAAGAAGCAGGAGCAGATTGCAGGTTGGGAGAGTATGACCATTGAGGATCACATGGAATATTACACATCCCAGGGACTTGATGAAAAGAGTGCAATGAAACAGGTGGCAAAGGACCGGGGTGTGGGAAAAAGAGAGATTTATAATTACCTGCACGTAGAGAAGGAGAATTTATAAATGGCAAGTTCAAGTTGTGACATGTGTGTCAATTATGTATATGATGAAGATTATGAGTGCTATACATGTCTTGTGAATCTGGATGAAGATGAATTGGTGCGTTTTCTGACGGATAGGTTTAGTGATTGCCCTTATTTTAGATTGGATGATGAGTACGGCGTGGTGCGTCATCAGATGTAGAGGTTTTGAAGTGAAGTATATTAAGCAACTGTTGATTATTTTATTAGTATCTTTTATTGCAGAAGCAATGGAGTATTTTATACCGCTGCCGGTAGCAGCCAGTGTCTATGGATTAATTTTGATGCTGCTTGGTCTGATGACACATATTATTCCGCTGGAAAAAGTGGAAGGGACAGCAGATTATCTGGTGGGGATTATGGCGCTGATGTTTGTGCCGCCTACCGTGGGAATTATGGCCACAGTAGACGAATTAAAACAAATGGGTGTGGCGCTGGTAGTTATTTCTGCAGTGACAACACTGATTATTATGGTGGTCACGGGAAAAGTGGCACAGTTTATACTAAATAAGAAGAAAAAGAGTGAGGGAGGTAATGGGTCATGAAAGAATTTTTGACCGGCTCTCTTTTTTTCGGTGTGGTGCTGACGCTGGTTGCTTACGAAATTGGTCTGCTTTTAAAAAAGAAATTTAAGTTAGCTATTTTAAATCCGTTGCTGCTGGCGGCGGTTATAATTATCGGTGTGCTTCTCGTGCTGGATATTGATTACGAAACCTACAGTGAGGGCGCTCAGTACATCAGTTATTTTCTGACACCGGCCACGGTTAGTCTGGCTATTCCGTTGTACCGTCAGTTGGATTTGTTAAAGAAGTATCCGGTGGCCATTCTCGGCTCCGTCGCAGTAGGGGTACTTACGGCTATGGTCAGCATATTTTTGATGAGTCTGTTGTTTGGTTTGAACCATCAGCAGTATATGACACTTTTGCCGAAGTCCATTACTACGGCTATCGGCATTGGAGTGTCGGAAAAGATGGGTGGCATCGTGACCCTCACAGTGGTTGCCATCAGTGTGACGGGCATTACAGGAAACATAATGGCTGAGACGGTACTAAAGTGGTTCAAAATAACGAACCCCATCGCCAAAGGACTGGCTATCGGAACATCCGCCCATGCGCTGGGAACGACTAAGGCCATGGAGATTGGTGAAATAGAAGGTGCCATGAGCAGTCTGTCCATTGTGGTGGCAGGAGTGCTTACGGTTTTGGCGGTGTCGGTGTTTGCGAACTTTCTATGATTTTTGCATTTAAAAACAAGATTTTCATATAAAAAAGAATATTTCATAAAATTCTGCGCATACTAACTTCGGAACTGTAAATGCCGCATCGCGGCGGTTCAAAAAGGAGGAAAACCATGGCTAACATTTCCGAATTAGAATTGCAAAATTTGCGCCACCTGATTGGCGGTTACGAGACAACCCACTGTAAAATGAAAGACTATGCACAGGCTGCGACGGATGAAAAGGTAAAGCAGTTTTTTGAAAAAGGTGCAAAGTCCGCAATGGAAAATAAGCAGCAGCTTATGAAATTTTTGCAGTAAGGAGGTAGCGTGATGCAGATGAATGAAAAAACAATGGTAGCAGATACACTGGCCGGAATTAACGGAGAACTTCTGAGATTTGCGGAGATGATTCCCCAGACAGAAAACAAAGAATTGAAAACAACGTTGAAACAGTTCCGTACTGCATGTGAGCAGTCTCAGGAAGAACTGTACCAGATAGCAAGAGAAAAATCTTATTATGTGCCTGCTGCGAAAGCAACAGCGGAAGAAGTGCAACATGTGAAGAACTTGTTTACTTCTGCAAGTCTGTAAAATAAGATTGATTCATGTATTAAACTATGCGGGAATGGCATCAGGTCATTCCCGCTATTTTTTTGGAATAAAGTCCTTGACAAATACTATAAACCTAAATATACTTTGATTATCAAACTATTTTAAAACAAAACAAAAAGGAGTTAAAAACATGTTAGAAAGAGTAAAAGAAATCATTATGGAACAGTTGAACGTTGAGGATGTAGAAATTACAGAAGCTACATCTTTTAAGGATGACCTTGGTGCAGATTCCCTGGATCTGTTTGAACTGGTTATGGCTTTTGAAGAAGAATACGGCGTAGAAATTCCTTCTGAAGATCTTGAGCAGATTACAACAGTTGGCGCTGTAATCGAATACATGAAGAATAAAGGCGTAGAAGCTTAAGTGTGTGAAGTTTTTGCGTGGGTAAAACCTAAAGCGAGGTAAAATAAATGCGTGTGACTAAGTTACTTGGTATTGAATACCCCATTATCCAAGGGGGTATGGCTTGGGTTGCCGATTATCATTTGGCAGCAGCCGTTGCAAATGCAGGCGGTCTCGGTCTTATCGGTGCGGCAAGTGCACCGCCAGAGGTAGTGCGTGAGCAGATCCGGGAGGCAAAAAAATTGACAGATAAGCCTTTTGGTGTCAACGTAATGCTGATGAATCCCAATGCGGAGGAAGTGGCAAAAATCGTTGTGGAAGAAGGCATTAAAGTGGTAACAACAGGTGCAGGTAATCCTGCTAAATTTATGCCCATGTGGAAAGAAGCAGGGGTAAAAGTTATTCCTGTAGTTGCCAGCGTAGCTATGGCTAAACTGATGGAAAGAGCAGGCGCTGATGCAGTGGTTGCGGAAGGTACAGAGTCCGGCGGACATATTGGTTCCGCTACAACTATGACTCTGGTGCCTCAGGTAGTGGATGCGGTAAATATTCCTGTCATTGCAGCAGGTGGTATCGCAGACGGAAGAGGTTTTGCGGCAGCGTTAATGCTGGGCGCAGAAGCAGTACAGATGGGAACCCGTTTCTGTGTAGCAACAGAAGCAATCACCCATGCAAATTACAAAGAAAGAATCATCAAAGCAAAAGACATTGATTCAGAAGTGACAGGACTGTCACATGGACATCCCGTTCGCCAGCTTAGAAACAACATGACCAAGGAATATTTGCGTCTTGAAAAAGAGGGCGTACCTATGGAAGAACTCGAATATCTGACATTGGGTTCCCTGCGTAAAGCGGTTATGGATGGTGATGTAACAAACGGCACAGTTATGGCAGGACAAATTGCAGGTATGGTTAAAAAAGTCCAGTCCTGTGATGAAATTGTTCAGGAGATCATTACTGAGGCAAGAGAATTATTAAAAGGCAGCAGATTTTCATTTTAGGAGATTAGATAGTTATGAGTAAGATTGCATTCGTTTTTCCCGGACAGGGAGCACAGTATGTCGGAATGGGAAAAGATTTTTATGATCAGATTCCTGTTTCAAAAGAGATGTTCAAACTGGCGGGAGAAATGTCCGGTCTGGATATGGAAGCGCTCTGTTTTGAAGAGAATGAGCGTATACATATTACAGAGTATACACAGATTGCCATGATGGCGGCAGAAATTGCTATGCTTAAAGCTGTAGAAGAAAAAGGTGTTAAACCTGATGTGACTGCAGGATTAAGTCTTGGTGAATATGGTGCCCTTGCGGCAGCAGGTGTCATGAGCCCGGCAGATGTCTTTAAAGTGGTAAGACAGAGAGGACTTTATATGCAGGAGGCAGTGCCTGTGGGCGGTGCTATGACAGCGGTGCTGGGCATGGATGCAGACAAACTCGAGGAAATTTGCGGTAAAGTGCAGGGACAGGTATCTATTGCAAACTATAACTGTCCGGGACAGATTGTTATTACAGGTGAAGAGGAAGCGGTGGCTACTGCGGCGGCAATGGCCGGTGAAGCGGGAGCAAAGAGATGTATTCCCCTGAAAGTAAGCGGCCCCTTCCATTCACCTCTTCTTGTGGGGGCGGGAGAGAAATTGGAGCCCGTATTAAGTGATGTAAACGTACAGGATATTACAGTTCCTTATATTGCCAATGTGACGGCAGATTATGTAAGCGATAAGGAACAGGTAAGGGGACTTTTGAAGCAGCAGGTTTCTTCTTCGGTGCGTTGGCAGCAGACTGTGGAAAGAATGCTGGCAGATGGTGTGGACACCTTTATTGAAATCGGACCCGGTAAAACCTTGACAGGTTTCCTTCGTAAAATCAGCAAAGATGCGGTAGCGATTAATATTGAAAAGGTAGAAGATTTGGCAAAACTGGATGGTCTTTGCTAAAAGCGGCGATGGAGGAGAAATAATGCTGACAGGGAAAGTTGCTTTGGTAACAGGCGCAAGCAGAGGAATCGGTAAAGAAGTTGCAAAAACTTTGGCAGGATACGGCGCGACTGTTATTGTGAATTATAATGGTTCTGCCCAAAAAGCGGCAGAAGTGGTAAAAGAAATTGAAGAAAAGGGCGGCAGTGCTGTAGCAATGCAGTGTTCCGTGGCAGATTATCAGGCCTGCGAACAGATGGTACAGGATGCCCTCGCTAAATTCGGCCATATTGATATTCTGGTAAACAATGCAGGTATCACAAAAGATAATCTGGTTATGAAAATGACTGAGGAAGATTTTGATGCGGTAATTAACACAAACCTGAAGGGTACTTTCAATACAATTAAGTGCCTGTACCGTACTTTCCTGAAACAGAAAGCAGGAAGAATTATTAATCTGTCATCTGTATCCGGTATCCTCGGAAATGCGGGACAGGCAAACTATGCTGCAAGTAAGGCAGGTGTTATCGGTCTTACCAAGAGCATGGCGAGAGAACTGGCAAGCCGCAGCATTACCGTAAATGCAGTTGCACCCGGTTTCATTGATACAGAAATGACCCAGGTAATGAGCGACGCTGCAAAAGAGGGCGCTATGACACAGATTCCTTTGAAACGCATGGGCAAGCCTGAGGAAATTGCCGAAATGGTTGCTTTTCTTGCAAGTGAAAAGGCTTCCTACATCACCGGACAGATTATCGCTGTTGATGGCGGAATGAGCATGTAACATAGAAAACAAGGGAAATTTTAATGGATATAAATGCGCCGGATGGTGCGAAAGAGAGGAATATAAATGAGCAGAAGAGTAGTAGTCACAGGTATGGGTGCAATCACTCCCATTGGGCTGGGCGTAGAAGAATTCTGGAACGGAGTAAAACAGGGGAAAATCGGATTTGGCGAGATTACCAAGTTTGATGCTTCCGAATACAAATGTAAAATTGCAGCAGAAGTAAAAGACTTCGATGCAAAGCAGTATATGGATTTCAAGGCAGCAAAGAGAATGGAACTCTTTTGTCAGTATGCGGTAGCTGCTGCAAGTGAGGCTATTACAGATGCAGGTCTTGATATGGAAAAAGAAGATCCTTTCCGCGTAGGTGTTTCCGTAGGTTCCGGTATCGGTTCACTGCAGACACTGGAAAGAGAACACAGCAAATTATTAGAAAAAGGTCCTAATAAAGTAAATCCTTTGATGGTGCCTCTGATGATTTGTAATATGGCAGCAGGTAACGTTTCCATTCAGTTTGGTTTGAAAGGAAAGAGTATCAACGTAGTAACCGCCTGTGCTACAGGTACAAACTCCATCGGTGAAGCTTTCCGCAGCATCCAGCACGGAGAGGCAGAAGTAATGGTTGCAGGCGGCACAGAAAGCAGTGTTACTCCTATTGGTATTTCCGGATTTACAGCACTGACAGCACTGACATCTTCCGATGACCCTGCAAGATGTTCCATTCCTTTTGACAAGGAAAGAAGCGGTTTTGTAATGGGTGAAGGTGCGGCAGTTGTAGTTCTGGAAGAACTGGAGCATGCATTGGCCCGTGGCGCTAAAATTTATGCGGAAGTAGTGGGATATGGCTGTACTTCCGATGCTTACCATATCACTTCCCCGGCAGAGGACGGAAGCGGTGCGGCAAAGGCCATGGAATATGCAGTTGCCGATGCAGGTGTTGCAAAAGAAGAAATTACATATATCAATGCTCATGGAACAAGTACGCATCACAATGACCTGTTTGAAACAAGAGCAATCAAACTTGCTTTTGGTGAGCATGCAAAGAATATTAAAATCAATTCTACCAAATCCATGGTTGGTCACCTTTTGGGTGCGGCAGGTGCTATCGAATTTATCACTTGCGTGAAGGAATTGGAAGAAGGATATATTCATCAGACAGTTGGCTATAAAGTGCCCGATGAAGAATGCGATTTGGATTATTGCGTAGAGCCTGTAAAAGGTGATTTCACTTATGCGCTTTCCAACTCTTTGGGATTTGGCGGACACAACGCAAGTATTCTGGTGAAAAAGTTTAAAAAATAGGAGATGACAACTATGTCAGTTTTATCTGCAAAAGAAATTATGGAAATTATTCCCCACAGACAGCCCTTTATGTTGCTTGATACTGTGGAAGAATTAGAACCGGGCGTGAGAGCCGTAGCAAAAAAGTGCGTTACTTATAACGAGCCTTTCTTTGCCGGACACTTTCCTCAGGAACCGGTAATGCCCGGAGTGCTTATTGTGGAGGCCTTAGCGCAGACCGGTGCTGTGGCAATTCTGACATTGCCTGAAAACAAAGGAAAAATTGCATATTTCGGTGCTATTAACTCTGCGAAATTTAAAGGCAAAGTTGTGCCCGGAGATGTGCTTCGTCTGGAAACAGAGATTATTAAATGTAAAGGACCTATCGGTGTCGGTTCAGCAAAAGCCTATGTGGATGACAAGTTGGTTGTGCAGGCTGAGTTGACCTTTGCTATAGGAAAATAAGATATGAAATTAGAAAGTTTGCGGATTGGTGATTTGTTGGCAAAAGTGCCGGTTATACAAGGCGGAATGGGCGTAGGCGTCAGTTTGTCCGGCTTGGCAGGCAGCGTAGCCGCATGCGGAGGTGTGGGAATTATTTCCACGGCGCAGATTGGCTTTAGGGAGCCTGAATTTGATAAAGATCCTATCGGTACCAACTTGCGTGTTATTAAAGAAGAAATACAAAAGGCAAGAGAAATCGCCAAAGGTGGCATTATAGGCGTCAACATTATGGTTGCTACACGTTCCTATGAAGAATATGTAAAAGCAGCCGTGAAAGCAGGCGTAGATTTAATTATATCAGGGGCAGGATTACCCATGACTTTACCAGGTCTGGCAGCGGGAACAAATGTAAAACTGGCTCCCATTGTTTCCAGTTTAAAGTCAGCTCAGGTTATTTGTAAGTATTGGCTGAAAAAATACCTTAGATTACCGGATATGGTGGTGATTGAAGGTCCTAAGGCCGGAGGGCATTTAGGATTTGACAAAGAGCAGCTGGAAGATATTGAAGGTATGCATTATGATGATGAAATCCGTAGCATTATCGGTTATGTGAATGAAATTGCAGTGGCAAATAACAAGGAGATTCCGGTGGCTGTTGCAGGTGGAATTTACACCAGAGAAGATGCGGAAGCGGCTTTTTCGTTAGGAGCCAAAGCAGTTCAGATGGCAACCAGATTTGTGACCACTTATGAGTGTGACGCACCCATGTCATACAAGCAAACTTATTTGGATGCAAAAGAAGAGGATATTATGATTGTAAAAAGCCCGGTAGGAATGCCGGGGCGTGCAATTCGTAACTCCTTTATAGAGAGAGCAAGTAAGGGACCTATTCCCCACGGGAAATGCAAATTGTGTGTCAGCACATGCAAACCGGGAGAGACACCTTATTGTATTACAGAAGCGTTGGTAAATGCAGTGACAGACAAAACAGAGGATGCACTTTTGTTTTGCGGTACAAATGCGGCCAGAGCTACCAAATTAGAGTATGTAAAGGACATCATGGAGGAATTTCGATGACCGTCAGAATTTTAGGAACAGGAAGTTGCCTGCCGGAAACCGTTGTTACCAACGATTTTTTATCCGGGATTATGGATACTTCCGATGAATGGATTGCCAGCAGAACAGGCATTCGAGAGAGACATCTGGTAAAAGAGGAAACCACTGCCCAAATGGCGGCAGAGGCAGCAAAACGAGCATTGGAAGATGCAGGCGCAGAAGCATCAGATATAGATTTAATTATTGTCGGAACCATTACAAGTGATCATGTAACGCCCTCTGCGGCTTGCGAGGTACAGGACATTATCGGGGCAGAAAATGCTATCGCTTTTGATATCAGTGGTGCATGTTCAGGCTTTATGTTTTCTTTGCACACCGCATATGCTTATATGCAGGCAGGCATGAGCAAAAAGGCGCTGGTTCTGGGTGCGGAGAGTCTTTCCCGTATCATGGACTGGAACGACAGAAGCACTTGTGTGTTGTTTGGTGACGGTGCCGGCGCAGTGGTTTTGGGCGCAGATGCAACGGGACTATTGGCTTTTGACCAGGGAACAGACGGTGCAAGAGGAAAAGTTCTTACTTGTCCCGGCAGATTAAACAACAATCCTTTGGTACAGCAGGGGCTCCAGCAGGGATATGTGCAGATGGACGGACAGGAAGTTTACAAATTTGCAGTGAGTACAGTTCCGGCTTCTATCCAGAAAGTACTGAAAAAGGCAAATGTCCGGACAGAAGATATTAAGTATTTCTTGTTGCATCAGGCCAATATCAGAATTATCCAGTCAGTTGCAAAACGGTTGAAAGTATCAGAAGATAAGTTCCCGCTTGCCTTGGATCATTGCGGAAATATGTCTGCAGCAAGTGTGCCGGTGCTTTTGGATGAGGTAAATAAAAAAGGAATGCTGAAGCGCGGAGATAAAGTGATTTTGGCAGGTTTCGGTGCAGGATTAAGTTGGGGCACGGCTTTGCTTGAGTGGTAAATTAATTTGTGGTATAATGACCTTGGTTACATGTTTATAATGTAGTTGGGGTGATTACATAATGAAAGTACAAAAATATTCCGAAGGAAAAAATTATAAAGTAGTGGCGTTTTTGGTGTCTTGTTTTGCAGGGGATGAAACTGTGAGACTGATGCGTTATGCCCAAAAGGTAAGTAAGGAATACAAGTGTAAGCTTGTATTCTTTTCTACTATATCCGATTTTTATTATAATGATGTCAATGATGCCGGTGAGAAAAAGATTTTCGATGCGGTATCGGTAGAAAAGTTTGATGCTATTGTTTTGATGTCGGAATCCTTTAAAATGGATGAGGATATGAAAAAGATGGTAGAGCGTGCAGTGGCGGCAGATGTGCCGGTCTTGGCCGTGGATAAGCGTATGGAAAACTGCATCAATTTGCGCTATGATTATGGCGATTCTTTCCGCGATGTGGTGCGCCACATGATAGAATATCACGGCTACCGGGATGTGAATTTTATGGGCGGTATAAAAGGGAATGCCTATTCCGATGAACGTGAGAGGGCATATCGCGAAGTCTTGGAAGAAAATGGAATTCCGTTTGAAACTGATAGAGTGTACTATGGAGGCTTTTGGGATGAACCTACCAATGAGGCCATGAAAGCGATGATGAATGGTCCCAGACCCATGCCCAGAGCCATTATTTGTGCCAACGACTCTATGGCCATTACAGTGTCTACGTTCTTAAAGCAACAGGGATATAAAGTGCCGGAGGAAGTGGCAGTTAGCGGATTTGATGGTATAATTTTGGAAAGGTATCACCGTCCCAGACTTACCACATCCATTACAAACTACGAGGGGCTGATGCGGGAAGTTTTTGATATTATCCAAAAGGAGACTCCGAAAGAAAAATTGGCAGACCCGGTAGTGGTTTATAATAAGATGCAAATCGGAAGTTCCTGCGGATGTAACGAATTGACACCATTAGACCCGGGCTTGGAGATGACGAATCTGAAAAACCAGTTTTATCTGGAATTGAGATTCCATGAAGCTATGAACCAGATGGTGTCCAATCAAAGCGACGAGGAAAATTGGTATAAAACAATTGAAGCAGCACCGCCTTATATGTATCTGATGGAATATAAAAGGATGTGGATATGCCTGAATGCGGAATTTCACCACTATTTGACCTCTCTGAATTACCATAAAAAGAGAAAGAACGGAGGAAATGTTTTCAGCGATAGGATGGCTGTGTCTTATTTTGACAGTAAAGACATGAATGTAGAGCATACATTCATAGATTTTGGAGATATTATCCCGGATTTGGCACAGCGTCTGGAGGAAGAAGAGGAGTTGTTGGTAGCGCCCCTTCATTTGAAAGGCAATGTGGTTGGATATAGCGTTGCACAGTTTGACTGCGAAGTGTTCCGTTACAACATGTATAGTTCCTTTGTGATTAACTGCAGGTACTTGTTGGAGGCGCAACAAAACAAACGGAAACTTTTGGATGTTTATATGAAGGATTCGTTGTCCGGTCTTTACAACCGAAACGGATTTTATGATGTTATTCGGAAAATTATGGAGCGGGACAGTGAATTAGACCTTGCCATGATTTCCATTGATATGGACCATCTGAAAATGATTAATGATACCTACGGTCATGGAGAAGGCGATGTGGCGCTGCGGCAACTGGCAAAAGTTATGAGTGACTTTTTGCGGGACGATGAACTTTGTGCCCGTATCGGTGGGGATGAATTCCTGATTGCATTTAGCGGTGAAGAGGTGGAGGATAGAGCGGAATCTATCAAGCAGGAGATTATAATGGCATTAAAAGAATACAATGCATCTTCCGGCAAGCCCTACCCGTTGCAGGTCAGCATAGGTGTTTACAGCAACCGCATCAAGGGACATTCCTTAGATCACTTTCTAAAAAAAGCAGATGACCTGATGTATGCAAATAAATATCTTCACCGCAAGGAAAGCGGTGTTATCTGATCTCCAAATCCCATATAATTATAAAAAAGGTATTTGGAGTAAAAATGCTTAACTACATATGGGCAATTATGATTTTAATAGGGATACTGTATGCGACACTACAGGGCAACATCACTTCGGTGACGGAGGCAGCTTTGGACAGTGCAGGCGAGGCAGTATCCCTTTGTATTACTATGGCAGGTATTATGGCACTGTGGATGGGGCTTATGGAAATCGCCCAAAAGGCGGGAATGATTGAAAAAATGACAGCGGGCATACAGCCATTTTTGAGTTTTTTATTTCCTCGTATTCCCAAGGGGCATGTGGCCAGGGAATACATAGCCACAAATTTTATAGCAAATATTTTGGGTCTGGGCTGGGCGTGTACCCCTGCGGGGCTGAAGGCTATGGAGGCCATGGCGGAACTGGAAAAAGAAAGAGAGAACAAAGCGTATTTGGATGGAATAGCCAGCGGGGAAATGTGCACTTTTTTGGTTATGAATATTTCTTCCCTGCAATTGATACCTATAAATATGATTGCTTATCGCAGCCAGTACGGCAGTGCAGATCCCACGGCAGTGCTTGCACCGGCCATTGTTGCAACCCTGGTCAGTACCGTTGCAGCGGTTGTGTTCTGTAAAATTATGGATATAAGACGAAAATAAGGGAAGATTCATAAATTGTAGTACATGGGAAGTGCTCTAATACTTGTTTAATAATAGAGAAGTGTTGTATAATAAATATTCATTATTATGTCGTAAGGAGTAGAAAATATGCAACCAAATTGTGCAAGATACCAATTGAGATATGCGGCTGGTCAGTATTGGTTGCTGGACATGGAACAACAAGAATCGGAATATGTTGCCCCTATTGTTTTGAACGAAACCGGGGCGGTATTATGGAAGGCTTATGAACAGGGAAAAGAAGTTTCGCAATTAATTAATCTGCTTGTTTTGGAATATGGGGTTTCTCAAAATCAGGCAGTGACAGATATAGACATGTTTTTGGAACAACTGAGAAATCATGGAGTAATGATACAGGGGTAGGGTTATGAATGTTTTATTGGTTGGCGGTGTGAGCAGCCTGCTAAATGGCATGGTGAACAAATTACATAAAGAGGGAAACAGGGTACATGTGCTGACGGGCAATCGTTTTAAGGAAAGTGGATATAGCCAGAAAGTATTTGAAAAATATTCCTTTCCTCTGGAAAGTGAAAGCCTGTTGGAAGTGTTTGAAAGTGTAAATCCGGATGTGGTTGTGGTGATGGGGGCTTTTGATACCAACTACAATTGGGATACGCCTAAGAAGGAAACTATGCGGTTTTATGCGGGGTTATCCAATGTGCTCATGACATTTTCCCAAATGAAAAAAGGACGCCTTATCTATTTGTCTTCTGATGAGGTGTATGGCGAAATTTACAATCAGGAGATTGTTGAAGAAGAATATACTTTTGCCAAGGGATTTCATGCGGTGGCATTGGCTCAGGCAGAAGAAATGTGTGAAGGTTATCGGAGAAATAATGAACTGGACATTGTGACTCTTAGATTGGACCATCTGTATTGCATGCCGGAAAATGAAAAAGACATATACGGATGGGGGCTGAAAACATGTCTGACTGCCTTGGAAAACGGGGAAGTGACGGTTAATTCTAACCGTAAGTTTTCCATGTTGTATCAAGCGGATGCGGTGGAAGCCATATATAAGGTGGTAAATTGCACCAGTCATGAAAAGTTCATTTATCATATCTCCGATGGAAAAATGATAAGTGAGATGGATGTTGTGCAGGCAGTAAAGCAAGTTTTGGGTGAGGAACTTGAAATTATTGATGAGCCGGACGAAGAGGAAAAATGGCAACTCCTTGCTCACGAGGCTTTCGATACGGAATTTCGCTTCTCATGCAGACACAGTATAGGGGACATCATTCCCAAGATTATGGTTTATATGAAACGGTATCGCTGGAAGTTCCAAAGCGGCTTTCGAAGAAAGAGTCTGCGGGAACGGATGGGGGAAAGAATGGGAACGGCTTTCCAGGCAATGATTCCTTTTCTGGAAAATATTATCTGTTTTATACCCTTTTATTTCCTGCATAACTATGCAGAAACCAGCGCGTATTTTTCAAATCTGGATTTCTATTTGTTTTATGTACTTATTTTCGCCGTTGTGTATGGTCAGTTACAGGCAACTTTCTCGGCTGTGCTGGCGGTAGTCGGGTATTATTACAGTCAATTGTACGGAAGAAATCATTTTGAGATGATACTGGATTACAACACCTACGCATGGATTGCCCAATTGTTCATTTTGGGACTGGTAGTAGGATATATGAGGGATCAACTTCGGGTTGTGCGCGGAGAACGTGAACAGGAAATAGACTTTCTGGCCGGGCAACTGGAAGATATTCAGGATATCAATGTCAGTAACGTGCGTATGAAGCAGGTTATGGAGACCCAGATTGTCAATCAGAATGACAGTGTCGGTACGATTTATGAAATTACCGCTAAACTGGAACAGTATGTGCCGGAGGAAGTATTGTTCTATGCAGCGGAAATGATTATGAAACTGGTGGACAGTCAGGACGTTGCTATTTATTCCGTGTCGGGAGGCGGATATGCCAGATTGGTGTCCTCAACATCCCAAGACGCCAGAAAACTGGGTAACTCCATAAAGTACATGGAATTGGAAGATATGTATCAGGTTCTCAAGGAGAAGAGGGTATTTATCAATAAAAAGATGGATGAGACATATCCTCATATGGCAAATGCTATTTATTCCGAGGATGCCATGCAACTGATTGTAATGGTATGGGGTATTCCCTGGGAGCGGATGACCTTGGGACAGGCTAACCGTATGGTAGTAATCAGTTATTTGATTCAGAATGCGGTGGTGCGGGCGAACAGACACATGGAAGCCTTGGAATATAAGAGATATGTTGCAGGAACCCGTATTTTGGAGACCGAGGCCTTTTATACATTGGTGCAGGCTTTCCAGAATGCCAGAAGCCGTGGGCTGACTGAGTGTTCCATCCTGAAACTGGATGTACAACCGCAGGAGCAGGAGGAAAGTGCAGAAAAACTGCGTGGTAAATTGAGAAGCACGGACTACATAGGAAGGCTGAAGGACGGCAATTTGTATGTTTTGTTGTCCAACTCCAATGATGAGTCTGCAAAGTATGTTATTTCTAAGTTTGAGGAAATAGGCTATCAAAGTCATATACAGGAGGAAATACTGGAATGATGGGGGAGGTTGGAGATTTTGTCTTGCTTCTGCTTTTGAACGCACTGATAGTTTGGATATACGTAATTTGGAATGGGGTTAAAAAACGGGATAAACGGTCTTATGTCATAAAAGCCACGGTAATGTTTATTTGTCCGGTAATAGGTCCTGCATTCTTTCTGCTGAGTCAATTGTTTTTAAGTGTGCTGTTTTCCCAGCAGGTGGATTTGGAAGACGTTATTTTCAGTAAAGAAAGAGTGAAAACCTATCAGCGTGCAGATGAAGAGCGGGAAAGCAATATGGTTTCTATCAAAGAGGCTATTGCGGTCAGTGATAAGGAAAGTTTGCGAAGTCTGATGCTCAATGTGGTAAAAGGCGACATTCAGAAGTCTCTGGGGGCTATTTCCGAGGCACTGAACAGTGAAGATACGGAGACTGCCCACTATGCGGCATCCGTGCTGCAGGAGCAACTTAATGATTTCCGAATGAGGGTTCACAAACTTTATCATGAGGTGCAAAAGACCGGGCGCAGCCAAATGGGAAAAGCGGAAGAACTTTTGGATTATATGAATCCGATTTTGGAACAAAAAGTTTTTTCGGACACAGAACAAAAATCCATGGTAGAAATTATGGATGAAGTATGTGAAACCGTGTATGAACAGGAGAAGGGGCGGCTGACGGCAGCCTATTATGAAATGATATGTATGCGTTTGTTGGAGATTGGCAATTTTGAAAGATGCAATCTTTGGTGCGACCGGGGAATGGAGTATTACCCGTATGAATTGTCCTCCTACACATGTATGCTGAAATTGTATTTTACATGTAATGACGGCGAAAAGTTTTTTGCTACTTTGGACCGGCTGAAAAAATCAGAAATTATTATTGACAGTGAAACTTTGGAATTAATCAGAACATTCAGTTAGTATGGGTATTTGGAAGGGAGGTGCCGGAATGTCAATGCAAATGCTTACGATAATACAATTTGTTGTGACATCATGCTGTTACTTTTTGGTAACCATTCTGGTTCCTGCGGCAGTACTTGGAAAAGTGCTGAAAAAGTACCGTCTGATGGAAAGACTTCTGATTTATTTTGTGGTAAGCAATTTTTACATGATGAATCTGGTGTTTATCCTGCAATTGTTGCATATTTCAAACCGGTTCACGTTGTTTGCGGGAACGGTCATTCCCGTAGGTGCGCTGTGGCTGAAAATC
Source organism: Lachnospiraceae bacterium (assembly GCA_017468395.1). Lineage (GTDB taxonomy): Bacteria > Bacillota > Clostridia > Lachnospirales > Lachnospiraceae > Acetatifactor. The sequence goes on from JAFUIR010000018.1 coordinate 22,997, forward strand.
CATGATATAAAGTTCCTGACATTGGTTAAAAATATGGGTCAGGGCTTAAAACGCACCATAGAAGGGAAAATGGGTATTCGCACTGCTTTATGCAGAACCGGTGAATGGATTGTATATCTGTTTAAACAGGCTGCGGCTGCGGTAAGAAAAGTGCTGAAAGGACATTTGTGGGATGCACTTTTCATAGCGGCTCTGATTGCCATACTTTTTTATGTGTACGGAACACATGCCATAACCCGTTTCGGATATGCGGCGTCAGATATGCCTGTACATAATTACTGGATTAATTATCTTAGTAAAAATGACGTGTTTGTGGCAGGCGTATATCCTTTTGGATTTCACTGTATTATTTATTATTTACATATTATATTCCGGTTGGATACTTATGTGGTTTTGCGCGTGTTTGCCCTGATACAGTGCATGATAGTGCACGGCGTTCTTTTGCTTGTGTTAAAGGGCTGTTGCAAGAGTAAGTATCTTCCTTATTTGGGTGTTTTTCTTTACGCCGGAGCGGACTGGGTAAAGGAAAACGTTTATTACAGATATTTTAGTGCGTTGCCACAGGAGTTCGGCATGATATTTGTGCTGCCTGCGGCGTATTTTGCGTTCCGTTATTTTGCCCTGACAAAAGAAGAAATGGGTGAGGAGCCCAAGGAAAAGAAAAAAGAAAAAAAAGAGCGGATAAAAGGTGCGAGGTCTTTCAATTTCAAGGAAACGGTTAAAAAAGCTATAGGATGGTTAAAGGACAGATGGGAAAAAAGACAAGGCTCCGACTGGTATCTGTTGGGATTTGCCATGTGCTTTTCCATGACTTTGGCAATCCACTTTTATGACACTATGGCAGCAGGTATTTTTTGTGTAGCCATTGCCATAGGTTATCTGACACGGTTTATAAAAAAGAAATATTTTGTAACTATTGTAACTACTTGTTTTATCAGTATTGCGGTTGCAGTACTTCCCATGGCCATAGCCTATGCGACCGGAACTCCTTTGCAAAATTCATTGTACTGGGGTATGGGAATTATTAGTGGTGAAGACGGAAAGATAATCGGTCCTTCGTCAGGACAAGGTTCGGGCGGTGCATCCGGCGTTATGCCGGGAACGGGCGGTTTGCCATACGAATCTCAGGAAGGCGAAAGCCAGATGCAGGGCGCAGAAGGCGCAGCGGGGCAGCCTGGTTTGCCAAAAGAGTCTTTGGGAGAAAAGGTAAGCCGTGTAGCAGGCGAAATAAAATTTGCAGTGACGGATGTGTATGACAAAATGGTACTGAGCATTCAGGAAATCATTTTGTTAAAAGAAAAGAGTCAATTTGCACCATGGGTTTTAGGTCTGTTTGTGGCTTTATTTGTAGAAGGACTATTGTATTTGGTGCTCCAAAAGAAGGAGCGTGGCTCCATGTTTCTTTCCGTGGCTACATTTGGCGCACTGATGTCTGTTTTACAGGCATCTGCAAAAATCGGAGTTCCGTCATTGATGGATGCCAACAGGTGCGGCGTATATTATACGTTTATGATTGGTTTGGAAGTCAGCATGGTTGTGGATGGAATGCTGGATATTCTGATAGGGAAATTGAAACAAAAATGGGTGTTAAGTGCGGTATCTTTTGCAGTACTTTCACTGTGCTGTTTCTTCTTCTGGAACTATGGCGGTATCAGGAAACCGATTTTGGCAGAGACATTGGAAACAAACGGTGCAGTGGCATGTCTTACCAATATTCTTTTGGAGGAAGAGGATTTTACATGGACTATTTGTTCGGCAAACGATGAACTTCGTATGGCGGAAGACCATGGATATCACTATGAAATATCGGAACTTCTAAAGAAAATGGAGGGAGTGGGCAGTTTAGGTTCCCTTTATCTTCCAACGGAGACAGTTTACTTTTTTGTTGAGAAAAAGCCTCTTGATTATCTGGTGCCCCATGAACACAGCGGGGAATATATCTCGGAAGAAGGGGCGAAGCAGGATTTTCCTTGGGTAACGGGTATCAGTCTTTATCAGGGAGAAAACCGCTGGATTTATATGTCCAAGATGTATTATTGGGCGCAGGCATTTAGGAAGGCCTACCCCAACGAGATGAAAGTTTATATGGAAACGGATGATTTCATTTGCTATAAGTTGGAGCAGAATGTAAATCACCTTTACAATTTATGTATTGATTACGGATACAATAATGTTGCGCAGACAAGTGTGAATCAGTAAAAGGACGGTGTGCCCAATGATATCCCGCAGGAATTTTTTGAATGTGACATTGATGATGATGGCACTGTTTTTCCTGTTTCAGTTTACAGTGGTTGTCAAAGAAAATTGGAAACAGTACGAAACAAATGAATATATGTCGGAAAAAAATACACTGCCGGAAGAAACGCCGGAGGCGTCTTTGGGGGACGGGGATTTTGTAGGAGAAAGCCAAAAGACGTACATAGTGTTAGTTAGCGATACGTCGGATGAAAGTCTGGTAGATGTAGTTAAGCAGTGGTGTAAGTATTCAAAGAGAACGTTATATGTTTACGATGATTTGGAGGCATATACAAAAGCCGGAAAAAGTGAGCCGGAACTGTTGCTTCTTGACAAGGTGGGAGAAGAAGACATTCCCCAATTGCAACAATTGGTAAAAGAGGGAATATCACTTTGTTTTTGCCATATGCCGGATTACGCAGTGGTATCCCAAAATGAAACTTTACGAAGCATTTTGGGAATAAAAGAGTGCATACTGGAGGAAACAACCCTTACCGGTATACATTTGTTTGAAGGATTTTTACTTGGCGGAGAAGCCATATACGAACCGGAAAAAGAGGAAGAGCAGAAACTTCAGGATATGGATTTGAAGGTGCCCTGGTATGTGCTGGACAGTGAAACCAAGGCATATATGGTAGGCCTGAAAAGTGATATGGTCAATGCACCGAAAAATGAGCAGCTTCCGCCTGTTATTTGGAGACATAGTGCGGACGGAACCATGGTCTTTGCGGTTGTGGGAGACTATATGCAGCAGATAACCGGTATGGGTATTTTGAGTGCTATGGTGGCTGAGAAAAACGTTTATGAACTGTATCCGGTGGTCAATGCACAAAATATGACTATTGTAAATTTTCCCGGTTTGGCTTCGGAAAACAAAGAGGAAATGGAGCAAATTTATGCCCGTACCCAACAGAAATTGATGAGGGATGTTATTTGGCCCGGTTTAGAAATGATCCGGGAAAGGTCAGGAGTGAAGTATACATATTTGTTTGCGACTCAATTTGACTATACGGATGGAAATGAACCCCAGACAGAAGACTTAATCTATTATCATAAGTTGATGAAAGAAGGCGGTGCGGAAGCAGGAATTTCCTTGGACCACAAAGAAAGTATTTCTCTTTCCGAAAAAATGGAGCGGGATGCTCTTTTTTGGGAAAGCACCGAGAACAGTTATATATATGGCAGTTATTACGTTAAACCGGGGGAACTGAGACAGTTTGCCGGCGGACTTGAATTGCCAAAGGAAGTACGTACGGTTGCTTCTGATTATGAGGAAGGAAGCGAACTTTTTTCCTTTTTAACAGAAGACATTACGGTACAGAGGGCTACTGCCAACGGATATAAGCATACTTATCAGGATAACTTTAAATTGAGAAGTCTGGAGACCGCGCTGGGCTATTCCCACATAATGGTGGATTTGAATGACATTTATTGGCCCGACACAAAAGACGACCGGTGGGAAATTTTGAGTGATGAATTAGCCAAAAACACAGGAACTTATTGGAAGGCTTTTAAAGAATTTGAACAGACAGTGCTTTTGGAGAGCGATACAAGAGTGAGAAACTTTTTGGCTCTGGATTATGAACATTACCGGCTGGAAAATTGTATTACCCTGCAGGTAGAAAACCTGGAACAGCAGGCATGGTTTATTCTTAGGATGCACGGTGAGGATATTGCGGATGTTCAAGGAGGCACTTATAAACAGATAGAAAAAGATGTCTATCTGATTGAAGCCACCGGTGAACGTGTGGAAATTGTTTTGGAAGAACAGAAGATAAGGGTTGAGCCCTAAGCATAGAAGCGGCATAGGATAGGGTAGAGGTGAATTATGAGAATATGTATTGTGGCAGAAGGCTGCTATCCGTATGTGGTAGGCGGTGTGTCCGGCTGGATTGACAGTTTAATCCGCTCTTTTCCGGAGCATGAATTTGTACTGCTGGCAATTGTAGCCAACCGCTCCCAGAGAGGTAAGTTTGTTTACAAACTGCCGGAGAATCTGGTGGAGATTTACGAGCACTACCTGGAAGATGTGGACTGGGGAAAAGAGTCTAAAAAGAAATTGCATTTAAGCCAGAAAGAATACAAAGCCCTCAGAAGCCTTTTGTTAAACCAAAAGGTAGACTGGGATGTGCTTTTTGACTTGTTCCAAAACAGAAAATTCTCCATAGATGCCCTGCTTATGGGACCTGACTTTTTGCAGGCGGCCATGGAATGTTATCAGCAGCAGTATTCCCAGATTGTGTTTTCGGATTTTTTGTGGACACTGCGTTCCATTTATTTACCTTTGTGTCTGACTTTGCAGATGGAATTGCCTAAGGCGGATGTGTATCATTGTGTGGCTACCGGATATGCAGGTGTGCTGGGCAGTATGGCGCAATATAAACATGGTTGTAAACTACTGATTTCGGAGCACGGAATTTACACAAGAGAACGTGAAGAAGAATTGGTAAAGGCCACTTGGGTAGTGGGAATCTACAAAAATATTTGGATTGACCAATTTAAAAAAATGTCACGTCTGGCATACGAAAGGGCGGATATTGTAACAAGTCTTTATGCCCATGCCAGAGAATTACAAATTGAACTGGGATGTCCCGCAGAGAAAACAAGGATTACACCTAATGGAATTAAAACTGCCCGCTTGGCGGATTTGCCCGGAAAAACAGAGGAAGATGAAGATAAAATCAATATAGGTGCCATTCTTCGTGTAACACCTATTAAGGACGTTAAGAGTATGATTCAGGCATTTGCCTTTGCCAAGGGTAAGCAGCCGAATCTGAAATTGTGGATTATGGGTCCTTGTGATGAAGAGGAAGAGTATGCCCAGGAGTGCTATGATTTGGTGGAGGCGCTACAGGTGGAAGATGTGGTGTTTACAGGCCGAATTGATATTAAAGATTATTTAGGGCGTATGGATGTTACGATATTGACCAGTATCAGTGAAGGTCAACCTTTAACTATATTGGAAGGCTTTGCGGCTCATAAGCCCGTGATTGCCACTGATGTAGGAAATTGTAAGGGGCTGATTTTCGGGGAGGATGACGGCATCGGTCCTGCGGGAATACTGACCCACGTTATGAATATTGAAGAAATATCCCAAGCCATGGTGGATATGGCAGTGCGTCCCCAGATGCGCATAGAGATGGGTGAAAACGGTTATCGCCGCGTAATGGCTAAATACCGGATTGAACAGATGGTGGAAACCTATAAAAATATTTATTTGGAATTGAAGGAAGAAAAGGAGTAACTATGGCCGGAATTGGTGTGAAACTGAACCGCATATATGAAAAAAATACCATTACCACCAATTTGGTAGGCTTCGGCTACAGTCTGGTTATGACGGTAGCCCCTATGTTTCTGGTAATTCTTTCTGTGTTTGCTGTGGGAAAAATCGTTGAACTTAATTCCGTGGGATATGCGCAAAGAGAATTGTTGTCCTGCACCACGCTTTACATATTTATTTTTTCCATGCTTGTAACCACACCTTTTAATGCGGTTTTGTCCAGGTATTTGGCGGATGTTATTTACGAGGAACAGTATGATGATATCCAGCCTTGCTTTCATGTGGGACTTCTTTTGAATGTGGTGCTTGGGGCGGCTGTGGGAGTGCCTTTTTGTATTTGGCAATACATAGTCAGTGACACGCCGATTCATTTTATTTTTACGGGCTTTTGTGCCTATATGGCCTTGATTTTGGTGTTCTATTCCATGCTGTATTTGTCAGTTTGTAAAGACTATCAGAAGATATTTGTGTTCTTCTTTGCGGGAACCGTGACCACCATTTTAACGGCAGTGTTATTTAACAAAGTGCTGGGATGGGAACCTACCTATACAGTATTGCTCTCTTTGACGTTAGGATTTGTTGTAACAGCAAGTCTGGAACTGAGTCTGGTAAGATGCTATTTTAAGAGAAACAGCGGTAAATATGCGGCAGTGTTAAAGTATTTTGTGAAATACTGGCAACTTGCGGCGACCAACTTGTTGTTTACTTTGGGAATGTATATTCACAACATGGTATTTTGGAATTCCGATATGGGAATTAAGGTAAACGGCTGTTTTTTCAGTGCGGGGCCTTATGATATGGCGACTTGTCTGGCCATGTTTACCAATATTACATCCACGGTTATTTTTATGTCCAGAGTAGAAATGCACTTTCACGCAAAGTATAAGGCCTATTCTGAAGCGGTTATCGGTGGCAGACTGATGGATATCGAAAATGCCAAAAAGCGTATGTTCCGTCAGTTAGGTGCGGAAATTATGAATCTGGTCCGCATACAGTTTATTATTTCGGTCATTTTGTATTTGCTTTGTATTATCTTTTTGCCGCAACTTGGCTTTTCGGGATTAACCTTACAGATTTACCCTTGTCTTGCGGCAGGCTATTTTATTTTATTTATCATGTATGCTGCTATGATTTTCCTGTTTTATTTTAATGATATGACAGGATCACTGCTTACGACCATTGTATTTTGCGGAACGGTTCTGGTAGGCAGCATAGTTGCCATGAATGCCCAGCCTGTCTGGTACGGAGCCGGAGTGGTAATCGGAGGTTTCAGTGGATGGTGCGTGGCTTATTACCGGTTAAGGTGGGTAGAGCGCAATCTGGATGTACACATTTTCTGCAATGGTCACCTGATGAAAAAGGGCAGAGGAACAAAACCGCCTGCACAGGTATTGTTTAGCAGGGAAAAAAATGAAAAGAAAAAATGGTTGTTTGTTATAAACACCCTTGGAAGAGCAGGGGCAGAAACTGCGCTTTTGGAATTACTGCGACATTTAGATGAAAAAGAGAATGAAATATCACTTTTGGTTATGATGGGCCAAGGTGAGATGCTGGGAGAAATTCCGGAGCATGTGAAATTATTGAATAAGAAGTATTCGGAAAAGTCGGTGCAGACAAAGGCAGGACGCCGCAAGATGTACGGATATGCCCTGAAGATGCTGTTTAAAAGAGGAAGTATTTTCCGCAGGTTTATGTATCTGTGCAAGAATTTTGCCGAGATGAAAAAGAAGGGTTGCGTGATGCCCGATAAGTTATTGTGGCGGTTGATTGCAGATGGAGCGCCCCGGTTGAAAGAGGAATTTGATGTGGCGGTGGCCTACTTGGAGGGGGGCGCAGCCTACTATGTGGCGGATTACGTGAAAGCACAAAAAAAAGTGGCTTTTGTACATGTGGATTATGAACAGGCAGGATATAGCCGTTTATTGGACAAAAGTTGCTATGAAAATTATGATCGGATATTTACTATTTCCGGTGAGGTGCAGGAAAGTTTCCTGAAAATCTATCCCGAGCATGCTTCTAAAACGAGAATTCTCCATAATTTGCTGGATCAGGAATTGATTAGGAAAAAGGCAGAGGAAGCAGGCGGATTTACAGATGATTATGAAGGAATACGCCTGTTGACGGTTGGAAATCTCATTGAGCAAAAGGGCTACGATGTGGCAATAGAAACAATGTATCTGCTGAAACAGGCAAATGCACCGGTGCGCTGGTACGTTATCGGTGAAGGGAAATGCAGAAAAAAACTGGAAAAGAAAATCGAAGAACTGGGCTTGAAAAAAGATTTTCTGCTTCTTGGATATAAAGAGAATCCCTATCCTTGGATAAAACAGTGCGATTTGTATGTGCATGCTACCAGATATGAAGGAAAAAGTATGGCGGTGCAGGAGGCACAGGTTTTGGGGAAAGCCATTGTGGTGTCAGATTGCAGCGGCAATCGGGAGCAAATTTGCGGCGGTACGGATGGTGTGCTGTGTGAATTTGATGCGCAGAAGTTGAAAGAATGTATTATGCAACTGGCGGAAGATTCAGCGCTGCGCCAAAAATTGGGCGAGGCGGCTGCATGCAAAAATCAGGCAGGACAGGAAGAAATAGATAAATTACTTTCCGTTTTGGAGTAGAAAAAGGCAGATTTATAACTACCGGAAAGGCGTGAAACAGGTGAACATAAAGAAGTTGTTTCAAAAAAACAGTCACGGTTTTTCCAAAGCGTGGGAATTTGAGACGGAACTATCAAAAGAAGAGAATACAAGTTTGGGTAATCCCGGGAGAGGCTGGTATCAACTTTATTCTTTTGCGGTGGAGCAAAAGATTGATCCGAAGGAACTGAAATGGTCTTTGGATGCACAGGATGAGATAGCCCTTGTTGTGGTTGATATCGGCGCTTATCGTTCCCAACCTTTGGACGAAGAAGCATTGCATAATCTTAGGGAAATTTTGAAATTTTTTGCCCATTACCAAAAAGATATGATTCTTCGGATTGTATACGACAGAGAAGGAAAAGGGATGGAGCGAGAGCCGGGGCTGTATGCAAGGGTTACAGAGCATATGGAACAGGTAGGACCTATTCTGGCTGAGTATGCCCGGTCTATCTTGACTTTGCAAGGACTTTTTGTGGGAAATTGGGGCGAAATGCATGGTTCTAAGTATTTGTCCAGGGAGCAGATGCAAGGTCTGGTTCAGACAATGGAAGAAGTTACAAAGGGCTTGTGCCCGTTGGCAGTGAGGCGTCCCGTGTTTTGGAGATGGGTTTCGGGACAGACTGCGTTTGGCGGAGAATATGCGGGAAATATTGGATTGTTTGACGATGCCATGTTTGCATCGGCTACTCATCTGGGAACTTTTGGAGAAAAAGCAGCCAAAGAAGCCGGCTGGCAACTGCCTTGGAGAACGCAGGAAGAACTGCTTTTCCAAAAATGGTTGGGGGATTTTGTCCCTTGCGGCGGCGAAGCGGTAATGCCGGAAGATGGGGCGGAATCGGAAGATGCCCAAAATCCCGGTGCAGTTATAGACCGGCTTAAAACAATGCACATAACCTATTTGAATCGAATTTATGATGGACGGTTATTGGAAAAGTGGAGACAGATTCCTTGCGGCGTGCCGGGACTGTGGCAGGAAAAAAGTTTGTATGATTACATTGGTGGACATTTGGGCTATCGCTTTGTAATCACCGATGTCAAGGTAAGAAAAAAGCAGTCATTACAGATAGAAGTGATAATAGAAAATAAGGGTTTTGCAGGAATTTATGCCGAAACAGAGGTTTGGCTGGTGGTTGAGGGACAGTCGCCACAGGAAAGCCGGAGAGAGAAAATAGACTGTGACCCGAGAACTTGGAAAAGTGGAAGCCAAAATGTGATTGTGGGCTGTTTGCCGGAAGAAAGCGGCAGAGTTTATCTGGAACTGCATAGAAAATGGGACAAAAAAACCATCCGGCCCGGAAATAAATGTGAGCCGGATGGAAAGGTTTACTTGGGAAGGCTTACTTGGAAACAGTAAATTCTCCTAAGAAATAGTAGCCGTCAGAAATAGTTTCCTCTTGGACATTGGCAAACTTAATGGGCTTATTGCTTATGGGGTCTATGATTTCCAAATAAACAGAGTAATGTCCCGTACCTAAGGTGCTGATTGGTATCGGGAAAGAAAGGGTGGCGGTTTCACCGCTGTTCCAAAATCTTGTATCATTACAGGACTTGTCGGAAACGCCGGTGTCCGGTGTATAGGAATAGAGTACATTACTTTCTTCATTCCGTATATGCAGTGAAATGGGGAAAGAAACATAACTGTTGCTAAACCCTACATTTTCCACTGTGATTTCAAAAGTTGCATCGCGGTTTAGTAATCCTTGCGGGGACAAGGCGCCGCAGCGAAGTACATAGCGGTAGCCCAGGTGGCGTTCAATGTAGTCGTAGCCGGTAATATCCCCAAAAACGTCGTCATAATAGTAAGTGGACTTCCATTTATTTAAAACCGCGTCATCGTGAATGCTGCTCAAATAAGATACATGCATTTGGGACAGGGAGGCAACTGCTGATTCAAAATCGTTGTAAGTATTGTTGATTACAACTTCACCGCCGTTTGGCACATAGCGGCATAATTCGTTTTGAAAAGCAAGTTCTTCTTCCCGTGTGCCTTTTAAGGAGAGGTTGTCACCGGAGAGGTTGTCTGTGCCGTAGGTTCCAAGGTCGTTTTCGGAGCCGAGCATGCCATCGTTATAAAGTCCCAGGCGTGACAACATACTGCCGCTATAAGCCTCATTTTCGGACAGAGGCGCAATAGTGTTGGCTATCATACGCCACTGCGCAGGAGTGCGGGTAGACAGATAAATAGAAGAATCGGTTGCTTGTGCAAGGTGCTCAAAAAGCGGAATCATATTTTCTTCTATAGAAAAACGTGAGCCGTGCATTTCCGCATGGTTGCCCAAAAAGATGCCCTGCATAATATAAATGGAATCGGCATAACGGTTGACGGTGGGAGCTAGTTGGTCTATGTGCTCATAGACGGTATCGATATTTTGCGGCTCGGTTTTGGTGGCTTTGCCATCCCAATCGTAGAGAAAACGAAGCAAAATCTGATGTTCGCAGCTGCTCCAGACGGAAAGAATTTCATCCAGTTGTTCCAGGGCAGCAGAACTGATGGAACGATTACTGTAGTTTTTTAAATTGATTTCAATAAGCACAAGATTGTGGGTGTCCTTGGCGGCTGCCTGACGGATGTCAGTTATTTGCTTTTCCAAGGCATGTTCATCCAAATTTTGTAAAGTATAGCCATACAAACGATAGAATCCCTGATAAGGATTATCGAGATATTCACCGCTCTCTTTAAATTCTGCCGGAGAATAATCCACATGGTAACGGGAATCTTCATAGAGTTTCTGTAAAGTGAAACCGTATAACCGGTAAAATTCCTGATAAAAATTGCTGTGGGAGTTGCCGGTTTGAGCAACCGTTTCCGAAGAATCTTCCGCGGACTCTGTTTCGGGCGGGATTTCGGACGAAGACTCCAAGTCTGCCGTAATGTATCCAGAAAAAATTTCTAACGTGCGGGGAAGAACATCCGGATTGTAATAAAGTAACAGTACTAAAAGTGTTGTGGGAAGCAGTATAAGAATTGCTGTTACAAATGTCATTAAAATGCGAAAAAGGCGTTTCATATTTCCTCCAACTAAAAAACTTAATGACATTATAGCATTAGTTGCAGAAAAATGCTATGCTGTCACTGATAAGATAGGATAGTTTTGGGAAAAAGGACGCCGGGGGACAAAACCATGAGAAAAGAAAACCAAGAAATAGATTTTGTGATTACCTGGGTAGATGGAAGTGACCGGGAGTGGCTGCAGGAAAAACGTATCCACGAAAGTCAGGCTACGGCACAAGGGAGAGAAATTGACAGCCGCAAGGAAAGATACCGGAATTGGGGCTTTTTGGTGTATTGGCTGAGAGGCGTGGAAAAGTATGCTCCGTGGGTGCGGAAAATACATCTGGTAACCAGCGATATTGTTCCGGCATGGTTAAATACAGAGCATCCCAAACTTCACATTGTGCGTCATGGAGATATTATTCCCAAGGAATTTTTGCCTACCTACAACAGTAATGTAATTGAATTGTATTTGCACCGCATAGAAGGGCTGGCGGAGCAGTTTGTATATTTTAATGATGATATGTTTTTGACGGGAGAGGTTGCCCCTTCTGACTTTTTCAGAAAAGGTCTGCCCTGTGATATGCTGGCTTTCCAGCCCGTTGTGGCAAATCCCGCAAATCCGGTCATGTCACATCTTTATTTAAATAATATGATGGTTTTAAGTAAATACTTTGGCAAGCGGGCGAATGTAAAGAAGCAGCCGGGGGCTTATTACCATTTTGGATACCCTGTTTTGTATTTTGCATATAATATATTAGAAATGATGTTTCCGCAATTTACCGGCTTATACACGGTCCATGACCCTTTTCCGCTGTTAAAGAGTATTTACAGCGAAGTTTGGGAAAAGGAGAAGGAGCTGCTTTGTCAGGTGTCTTCCCATAAATTCAGGGAAAAAGAGGATGTGACACCCTATCTTATGAGAGAGTGGCAGAAACTGTCCGGCAAGTTTTGTCCCTGCAATATTACCCGTAGATTCCGGTATTTTGAAATCGGACGGGAGAATGGCAAACTGCTGAAAGCCATGGGACAAAAGAAGGTGCGGATTATCTGCATGAACGATGTAGACGGGGAACTGGATTTTGCGAAGGTAAAAAGCGAAATTAGTAATGCTTTTGAAAAAAAATTGTCCAAGAAATCCTCCTTTGAAAAGACTGATGGTACTTTTTTATTCCAAAGTCTGAGAGAGGCGTTAAAGCCGGAGCAAGAACGGGAAAGTCTGAATGAAAACGAGGTGGGGGACTGGAATTCTTTTCTTAAGGTTGCGGAGAAACATAAAGTATTATCTTTGCTTTATGATGTTCTGCAACCAATGAATTTGTCTGCAGAAAGCAGAAAAGTTTTAGATAAGGTGTCCAAAAGAATTGTAAAGCAAAATTACCGGCTGCTTTTTTTGAGCAGGGATGTGCAGGAAATTTTGCAAAAAGAGAATATAAAATCGGTTTTATTAAAAGGCGTGGCCACGGCATCTTTTTATCCGGTACCGGAACTGCGTAAGTCCGGAGATGTGGATTTGTTGCTTCCTTATGAGGGAGATGTGGAAAAAGGCTGTGAAATTTTGCAGGAAAAAGGCTATAAAGTGAAAGAAATCCAGCATGCCCATCATCATGTGGTGCTGGTATCGCCGGATGGAATTGATGTGGAATTGCACGGAATGTTGGCAGAACCTTTTGATAATGAGAAAATGAACCGATATTTAAAAGGCAAACAGGAAAGTTGTGCCTCGGAATGTGAAAAGGCGCAGGTTATGGGACTTTCTCTTTGGGTATTAAAGCCCGGTTACCATGCCTATGAATTATTATTGCACATGCTACAACATTTTCTGCGTTCCGGTTTCGGGCTGAAGTTACTTTGTGACTGGGTCGTATTTTGGAACAGCGAAGTGCCGGAAACGGAGCGGGAAAAATATCTGGAGTTAATCCGGGAAAGCGGACTGGAAGGATTTTCAGCCATGGTGACAGCCGCCTGTGTGGAATATCTAGGGTTAAAACGTGAAAATGCCTGCCACAAAAATCTGCCGGATGCTCACTTGGCGGAGCAGTTTATCCTTGAAGTTTTGCAAGCGGAGGAGTTCGGAAAATCTGCCAAGAACCGTATGGTAGCTATGCGGGGAAACGGTTTGTGGGATTATGTAAGAGAGTTTCATCACCAGATGCACCTAAACTTTCCCGGGATGGGAAAAGTCTGGTTATTCTGGCCGGTGCTATGGGTCATTACCCTTGCAAGGTTTTTAAATAATAACCGGAAACTGAACAGAGGCTCCGGTATGGCGATTATCCGTAAGGCAGGAGAACGAAGTGAATTAATCCGGCATATGGAATTGTTTGAGAAATGATGGGCTAAACGGGCTGTATGACTAAAAATTATAGTCAAAGATACTAAAAATCAAAGTAAAATCTTGGTAAAATTATCGCTTGCATAATATAAACTGAAAATGTATAATAAGTACACAATTTGTTTTTTGAGAAATTTTTTCATGTTGGGAGGTAAAATAATGAAGGAGTACGTAAGACCTATTGTTGTTGTAAATGAAGACGTGGCTGAAGGTGTTTTTGCTGCAAGTGGTGCAGTTGTTGCAGGCGGCGCACCCGGATGTGATAGTAAATACATGAACTTTAACTGGCAGGCTGGTACTTTTGCTTGGAATTCAACAGCAAAAGATTACTATGGATGCGTAGGCTGTCCTGCATATCGTCCCACCGGTTGTGGTTTGAAGATAGATGAAGCATATCTTGCCGGAGCAACCAGTTATAATGTAGATAACGGAAACCGTATGCCCGATTGGGAAAGAGCAGGTGCTACTGCTGACAGAATGATTGACGATGCAAACGGTTTGGCATATTAATCAGTAAATTTTAAGGGTTGTCGCAATGTGCGGCAACCCTTTTTGGTATGTAAAAATATTAACTTCCAAGGAGTTTTCATTTCTAAAATGCTTTTAGCATTTCTGCAATTTCTGTTTCATCCAACGTTCTGCAACTTAAATTCTCCAGTTTATATACCTTATTACAAGCAGAAAGCACGGTAGGTCTGTGGGTGGTCAAAATGCAAATTCTGGGAGAATCATCCTGTATAATATTGCGTAAAACCTGTCGTTCCGTAGCTACGTCCAAAGCTGATGTGGCTTCGTCTAAAAGTAAGATGGGGGCCTTTCTAAGAAGTGCCCTGGCAATACTCAGGCGCTGTGCCTGACCTTCCGAAAAGCCGCCGCCCCGTTCCATAACCGTGCTGTGAATACCTTCCGGCAACTTTGAGACAAAATCATAGGCACAGGCGAGTTTCAAAACCTGCCATATTTCTTCTTCGGTGGCATCCGGTTTGACGCTTCGCATATTTTCAGCGATAGTACCCGAAAACATGGTGTTTCCCTGAGGAACGTAAGAAAAGAGTTTGCGGGTGGCCGGAGAGAGCGGAATATGTTCCGCAGGTGAAGCAGCCCCGTATAAATAGGTTTCGCCGGATTGAGGTTGCAGCAATGACAGTAAGAGCCGCAACATGGTGGTCTTTCCTTCGCCGGAGGGACCCACAAGCGCAATCATTTCCCTTGGAGCAACGCTTATAGAAATTTTACGGAAAACCTGTGTGCCGGAATGATAGGTGTAGTCTGCTTCGGAAACACATAAGCCGATGCCCTGCTGTTTATTTTCTTCATAAAATTTATCGACACTGTCGCTTGCTGAAAAATCCTCCTGGGGCATATTTAAAATGTCAATCAGACGGCCTGCGGATGTGGTCAGGCTGATGGCGGTAGGGACTAAAGAAATCAGTGAGTTCAGTGCCCCAGTGAGCATTCCGGAAAGGGAGAGAAAAAGGGTCATGGTACCATAACTGATGGCTCCGCTCCACACTCTGTAAATTCCCCAACCGTAAGAACTGTAGGTTACTGCCAAGCCAATCAGGGACATGAGGATGGAGGTGAGCATGGACATACGCTGGAAATCCAACTTCATACTAATGTATTCTCCCTGTAAACTGCGCAGGCGATTGGTGTATGTTTTTATAAGGTCAAAAGCCTTGATGGTTTGGATGTTGGAAAAAGATTCCTGATTAAACCCGGACATTTTTGCGTTCATGGCAGCACTTCTTTGGTTGTTGTTCCGCATACGCTTCATCAGTGTACGGGACATAAGCATTGTGACGGGAACGCCGAGCATGGCAATCAGTGCAAACGTGACATCGTGGTATACCACAATGGCAAAAGCGCCAATAAAGCGGAAAAGGTTAATAATCAGGTTGGGAATCCAGTTCAGGAGACCGCTTGAAACGGCAGAAGCGTCCCCGCTCCAACGGACAAGCAAATCCCCGGTGTGATAGGAAGCAATGGACTCCCAATCGGTAGTAAGCATTTGTGAAAAAATGTCTGCCTTAATTTCCGTATCTACTTTTAAACTAATCCAATTGGAAGCATAGGTAGATAACTGCGTTACAACGACATTTGCCACTGCAAAAGTAATCATCATAACAAAAGTCCGGATGAGACGACCGGTCTGATAGCCGGTAATAATATCCACCAAATCACGGGAAAGGAGACTGGCTATCAAAGAAACACCTGTACCAAGCAGTCCCAGCAACGTATAAAGGATAATGTGTTTGTGGTATTTGCGGGCATACTGGTAAATCCATTTTGTTTCCTGCCACATTTCACGGAGCATGCCTTCTTTTATTTTTGTAATAATTTTATTTATTGTTTTTTTCATTTTAGCGTTCCTTTGAGGTTTCAATAGGGCGTATCCAAGCACTTGTCAATTTCCCCTTGGATGGTATCCAGGGCTTCACGTTCCGGGGTACAAAGCAGACGGAATACAGAGGCTTTTTGGGCAAGTTCTTTTGCAAAATTTAAGTTTTGTTCCAACATTTCTTCCGTCCATGCAGGCGAGATGAAACGCTGGCTTACCAGTAAAATTTTGCGGTCTGTTTCCAGATTCTCACATAGGTTGGACGGGTGCTGTTTTAGCAGTACAATGCCTCCGAGCGGATAAGTTTCTACCGTGGAAATTTGGGAAGTGCCACACCATGGAATGCCATGGATTACGGGGCCGTTGGAAGTAAGTTCCATCAAATTCAAGTCTCCGTTTAGGATAGGAACCCCTAAATATTTGTTCCAAAGCCCGGCATGGGTAGATTTTCCTGTGCCGGAAACTCCGGAAAAAAGCCATGCTTTATCACGGTATAAAACAGAGGAAGAATGAATCATGAACATGCCTTTTCTCTGGGCCAGTAATAAATAGGTAAAACGGATTCCGTGAAAAAGCGCCTGTTGTAATTCGGTATCAAAAGGGGGAATGCAATAAAAATCACAGTGCGAACCATCTTTTGCCAAATGCGCCTCTGTCAGGCGTGGGGTAGAAGGGAACTGTATCAGATAATAATCCTCGGTTTCACTTAAAATCAGTTCTTCATTGTGAAGCAAAACCCGTCTGACGGTGTCATGGGAGGGCTTGGATAATAAAATGCGGATTTTTTGGTCCGGTTTGGTTAAGGTGTCCGGTTCCTTTATCACAAAGGGTTCAAATTCCGGCGAAAACAGATCCTTGGCACCCAAATAATGTAAAATCAACCCGCCGATTCGTAAGTAGCAGGACAGGGAATGTTCCATAGGATTTTGGTCGGGAAAATCCGGCAGTATAATGCCAAGATGCTGTAATTGGTCGAGAAAAGAATTCATGTCCCGTTCCAGTTCCTCACGATTTAAGGCATCTACCTGGAAGTTTTCGGCAATCAATGCCAGTAATTCTATACGGTCCGGCTCCTGCGCCAAGGCATTCCAAATAAAAACACCCGTAGCATTTAATTTTACCCCTTTTCTGTGCGTGGCAATATTTTGCCCAAAAGGCAGTAAATAGGGGACATTTGCAATTTCCTTTAATGTGTATTGCGGACTACGTTTCATAAAACCTTTACCTCCGGACAAAAACTACTATCATTGTAGCATTTTTTGCAGAAAAATGCTACAATAGCAAATAGAAATAATGGTCAATGGGAGGGAATATGGTTTCAAAAACGGGGGACTTGTCTATCATCGGCACAGATTTGGAGAAAATACTTGCAGAGGGGAATGCTGTCAGAGTGAAACCCCAAGGATTCAGCATGTATCCCATAGTGGTGCCGGGGCGGGATGAAGTCATTATAGAACCAATAGAAAATAAGAAATTAAAGCGCGGAGATGTGGCACTCTATCGCAGGGAAGGAAGCATTTTGGTGCTTCATCGCATCTGGAAACGCAGGGGTGATGACTTTTATTTTGTGGGAGATAACCAGACGGAAGTGGAGGGACCTTTGCCCCTGACACAAATAAAAGGGGTTATGGTATTTCTGATCCGTAAAGGTAAGGAGATTCCGGTGACCCATCCCGGTTATGTGCTGTTAACTCGCGGGTGGCTTTTTTTAAGGCCTTTCCGCCAGCCTATTAAAAAGGTTGCAAAGTTTTTTAAGAATAGGAAATCCGGTAACTGACATATAATGAAAGGAATAGTTGTGTAGGCGGAAATCCGGCGTGAATATTCTTTCTGATTTGTCAAATATTTTAATACCTGCGCTGATTTTTTATATAGTGGGTTATGGAATGGTTTCGCGGGTAAAAGTGTATGAAGAATTTGTAAACGGAGCCAAAAACGGGCTGAAAACCGTAGTGCAGATTATGCCCACCCTGATTGGTTTAATGGTGGCGGTGGGAGTGCTCCGGGCTTCGGGTTTTATGAATTTTTTGGGGGACTTAGTGGGAGGTCTGACAGAGAAAATCGGCATCCCTGCGGATATAGTCCCCTTATTGTTTATTAAAATGTTCTCCTCATCGGCGGCCACAGGGCTGGTTTTGGATATTTTCAAAACCCATGGGACGGATTCTTACATCGGGATGCTTACGTCCATTTTGATGAGTTGTACGGAAACAATTTTTTACACCATGTCGGTGTATTTCTTGGTAGCCAAGGTCACAAAGACCCGATGGACTTTGGCGGGAGCCTTGTTTAGTATGGTGGTCAGTCTTGTTATGAGTATTATTTTGGCGGGCATGACTGTATAAAGGAGGAAACAGGAATGAAGTACCCTGAGTTTTTAAAAGAAAAAGGCACTATCGGATTTGTGGCCCCCTCTTTTGGATGCGCTACAGAACCTTATAAAACGGAATTTGAAATTGCGCAGAAGAAGTTCCGGGACATGGGATACAATCTTATGTTGGGACCTAACTGTTATGCTGCGGAGGGAATCGGTATCAGTAACACCCCGGAAAAATGTGGCGCAGAGTTGACCCAGTACTATGTACGCCGGGACAATGATGTGCTGATTTCCTGCGGCGGCGGGGAACTGATGTGTGAAACCATGGATTATGTGGATTTTGACCAGATAAAAAATGCACCGGCGAAGTGGTACATGGGTTATTCGGACAACACTAATATGACTTTTTTGCTTGCTACGCTTTGCGATACGGCTTCTGTTTACGGTCCCTGCGTGTCCAGTTTTCATATGGAGCCGTGGCATCCTTCTTTGCAGGATGCTTTTGGGATTTTAAACGGGACAAAGGCTACGGTAAATGCCAAAGGGGAAACAACCATTACGGTAAAAAATTATGACGGATGGGAAAGAGAATCCTTAAAATCGGAGGAAAATCCCGTTGTTACTTATCATATTACGGAGCCTTTCCTCATGAAGTCTTTTGTGGGGGATAAAGAAACGAAAGAGAAGGTCACCATGGAGGGAAGACTGCTGGGTGGCTGTGTGGACTGTCTGATTAACATGATAGGAACGAAGTATGATAACGTAAAAGCCTTCAAGGAAAAGTATAAAGAAGAAGGTGTGGTTTGGTTTCTGGAATGCTGCGATTTGAATGTGTTATCTATCCGCCGTGCGCTTTGGTCCATGGAAAATGCAGGTTGGTTTGAAGGAGCAAAGGGATTTATTTTCGGAAGACCCCTCTGCTTTGGGCAGGAAATCATGGGACTTGACGCATACAATGCAGTGACAGGCATTTTAGGCAAGCATAATGTGCCTATTTTGATGGATGTGGATTTGGGACATCTGCCGCCTATGATGCCTATGATTACTGGTAGTTACGGGAAAATTGCGGCTGCGGACAACAGTGTCAGCGTGGAAATGATTTTGAAATAGGAAGATAAAAAAGTAAGGGAGGATTCTTAAATGAATCCTCCCATTTTTAGTATGAAAAGCCATAAAGTCATGGTAATGGAACTAAGAAATGTAGTGGCCACAACAGTGCTGGATGTGAGAGTGCCCTCGTGCCCCATATTTTTTGCCATAATATAGCAACTTACAGTGGTAGGGGCGCCCAGCATAATAAGGATTGCCACCAGTTTTTCATCCCTAAATCCCAAGTGAATTGCTAAAGGAATAAACAGTGCGGGCAACAATAATAGTTTCACAAAAGAGCAGAAAAACGTAGGTTTTAGCCGCTTTAGGGCTTTGGTGCCCTCAAAGCCTGCGCCCAGCCCGATAAGAGCCAGGGGCGTGGCAAGGACCGCCACATTACTTACGGTTTTATCAATGATTGCGGGAAAATCTATACGGCAAAAAGATACCACCATTCCGCAAAAGATTCCCCAGATAATAGGATTGGTAAGAATCCCGAAGATAGATTTTTTGAGTGTGGATTTATTAAAGCCCTTGCCGGGACCCGTAAAAGAAAGTACCAGCACGGCGGCTACGTTATAAAGGGGCACGGTTCCGATAATCATAAGAGGTGCCATGCCGGAATTGCCGTAAATGTTTTGGATAAAAGCAATACCGAGAACTGCTGCGCTACTGCGGTAAGAGGCTTGGATAAATTCACCCCGCGCGTCCTTATCCCGGTAAAAAAGCACTGTAAGGAGCCAAATAACCATAATGCTGATGAGAGTGGCGAAAAAGCAAAACAGAACATACCCTGTGTCCCACACATCATAAAAGTCTGATGTGGAAATATCCCGGAATAACAAAACCGGAAGAGTGATTTTGTAATTAAAGGAATTTAAAGTTTTTACAAAAGGTTCATCCACCACTTTCAGGTTTTTTAAGATATAGCCAAGCACCATAATCAGGAAAATAGGCACTGTGGCATTGAGACTGAACATTAAGTGTTCCATGGGTACGCCTTCCTTACATACATATTTCGTGAAAAAGTATAGGCGTTTCAAAAAAAATTGTCAACGCCAACAAAAAATCTTTTGAGTTTCAAAATGTTTTGGTGGCAAAGTAAATGCCTTTTGTGGTAAAATAGATCTATGAAGAAAGAAGTGTTAATAATCTGTGTAATAATTTCTATATGTCTGTTGGTAGTATGTGTACTTTTGTTTCGCTGGATTGCGGGGAAAAGACGCAGGGGTTTTTCTGCGCTGGATGAAATGGAAGGTCATGATTTTGAGTATTTTTGTGCGCAGTTACTGGAGCGCAGAGGCTTTTTGGAGGTGGAAGTCACCAAAGGAAGCGGTGATTATGGCATTGACATTTTGGCGGAAAAAGACGGTGTGACCTATGCTATCCAGTGTAAGTGCTATTCTGCTCCGGTGGGAGTGAAAGCGGTGCAGGAGGCCTATGCGGGAAGGGATTATTACGACAGAATGGTGGGAGCGGTGTTAACCAACCAATATTTTACAACCCCGGCTGTGGAGGCTGCGAAACGACTGAAAATTTTGTTGTGGGACAGAGGGTATTTGGAACGAATGATGGAGGAAGAGACGTGAGTATTAAGGCGACGCTGAATGAAGTGCTTGTCAAATTATTCAGGAATATTAACAACATTGAGGAACAAGCCGTAAAACAGAGCAGTTTTAAGGATATTACCGTGAATGATATGCATGTGATGGAGGCGGTGGGAATCAGCGCCCCCCAAAACATGTCCACTGTGGCCAAGGCACTAATGGTTACTACCGGTACACTGACTATTTCCGTAAACGGTCTTGTGAAAAAAGGATATGTGGAGCGTGTCCGAAGTGAGGAAGACCGCAGAGTGGTGCTGGTTTCCCTGACGGAAAAGGGCAAGAAAGCTTTCCGCGACCATCAACGTTTTCACGAGGAGATGGTCACGGCGATTATTGATAAGTTGTCAGTTGAGGAACAGAAAGTGTTGGAACAGGCACTGGGCAATTTGAGCAAATTCTTTTATGAAAGAGTCATTTCCAATGTCTCAAAGTCGGAAGGCCCGCAGTCCAGCAAAAATTCGTGAAAACGCATATCGCTGTAATTTTCCTGCCAGAGCGCCATGGCTTTTTCTTTCAGGTTTAAGATTTCCAGGTAGCCAAGATAATATTTTAAGTAATTGGCAGGTTCTTCGGCGATGTAGTCATAAACCGCCCTTGTGGTGGCAGCATCTTTAATGCCCATAGAGCACAGTACGTTATGTATCTGCTCATAGGAAGCGTTGTCATAGTGAATAGAAACATCTAAGAGAGAATAAAGGCATAACTGCATACTGCGGTTGTGCTTTTCTATTTCATAGGCATAAGCAAGAGCATCGTTTCCCTGTTCTTTGGCCAGGTCAATGGCATAGTCGTAGGAGATAAATTCCACGTAGAGTGCCCAGCCCTCCTGATATCCGCCGTACCACAAAATCTGGCGGACGGGGTGCGTATCTTTTAGGTTACTGTTTGCATTGTTGTAGACAGACTGATACAGGTGCCCGGGGTAACCTTCGTGGGCAAGTGTGGTGTAAAGTTCCAGCCCCGCAGAGGTGGACAGTGGGTTAATATATATCACGTTGTTTAAGGTATCGTCCAAAGGCGGCGTCAAATAAAAAGCGGGGGCACAGTAGGCTGCCAGACTGTTACTTACGGTTTTGACGGAAGGGGCAGGAAGAAATTTATCGGTATTTCCGGTTTCCGTGCCCGCAGTGGGAAGCAGAGGGAAATCTACAGCCATTCTCGTGGTCAAATCCGCCAAAATATCTGCTTCACTGTGGTAGGGAAAAGACGTGTCATTTTTTATTTGTGTCCAGGCGGTTATGGACTGGGGATTTTCTCTTAAAAGAGTTTGTAAAGCCCCATATTCTGCCCGGAAAGTAGGGTAGAGCAATTCTTTTATGGCATCCGGGGATAGGTTGCTGCCGGTGGTTTCTTTTACCAGATGGGAATAGTATTCTTTTCCTGAGGGGAAAGATGCAAGCCCTTTGGGCAGGGAGGAACCGTCACCAACAAGCAGGAGAAGGTCATCTGCCAGTTTGTCGTAGGCCGGTTGCATAACCGTGGTCAGCAGCCTGTCATTTAAAGAAAGATAGTATTCGGCGGCCTCTTGGGTGATGATATTGTTTTGCAGCAAATTATTAAGCCTTTCTGCAAAAGTGGTTTGCAGAAAATGGGTGCCACTGTCCAGTTCCGTTTTGGAAAGAATGGTAGAACACTGTTCGATTACCTGATTTAAAGAACTGTCGGCCTGGCAAAGTCCTGCCGCTTTTTTGTCGGCTTCATATAAGGCCAGGGAAGAAAAATATTCATCGGTCTGGTCTAAAATAGACAGGTAATCAGTAATGTCTCTTTCGCAGCGGAAGGTGTATTCCGCCAAAAGGATAGGGAGTTGGGACTGCATACCGGAGGAGGGGGAAAGGGGTTCCTCAAAGTAGGAAAAAGAACTTCCCTCCAAAGAGCCTTCCAGAGAGCGCACCAATAACTGATATGTATAGCGGTTATCTTCGGAGAGTTTCTCTGCATCAATTTCATATAGATTATCCAAATAGTCTGTCAGGATTTGGGAGGAAAAATCTTCTTCCATGCCAAAGTAGCAGGGCAGCACCACCTCGTAGTCCGTAATGCCGTAATTTTCGGGGTATGCCAAAGTATAGTGCATGTTTAGTGTGTTTGCCAGCATTTCCTCTTGGAATATCCGGTCCGCCTGTTTTTGGAATTTTTTATCTTCGTTCGCCCACGGAAACAGGAAAAAGATTCCAAGAACTGCGGCAATTAAGGCTATCGGCAGCAGTAATTTTGTCCGTTTTGATTTTATGATTTGAGAGAGAATTTGCATGTAGTGTTCCACAAAGTTTTTTTACAAGTATATGTGACAGGCAGAAAAATATAATCATTGCTAAAAAATAGTCAATCCTTGCTTTGTTTGTATCTGGGTTATAGACGAAGAAATTCTTTTGTGGTACAATCATGCTGAAAATGCGGTCAAAACGGATTGGCTGCTGATGAGAGAATATGGATAAGCGCTACGTCCATATTTTTAGTGTAACGAAAAAGACAGCGCAGAAATGAGGAGAAAGATGAACAATTTAGAATTGCAAAAACGTGCGAATGATGTTCGTAAAGGCATTATTGCTTCTGTTCATAGTGCCAAGGCAGGACATCCCGGCGGATCTCTTTCCGCAGCGGATATGTACACATTCCTGTATTTTGAGGAGTTGAACATTGATCCCGCAAATCCTGATAAGGAGGATCGTGACAGATTTGTCCTTTCCAAAGGTCATACGGCTCCCGGCCTTTACTCTGCGCTTGCTAACAGAGGATTTTTTCCTGTGGAAGATTTGACTACTCTCCGTAAACTTGGTTCTTACTTACAGGGTCATCCCTGCATTCATATTCCCGGTGTGGACATGTCCTCCGGGTCCTTGGGACAGGGTATCTCCGCAGCAGTAGGTATGGCACTGGCTGCAAAAATGAGTGACAAAGACTTCCGTGTATATACACTGCTTGGTGATGGTGAGTTGGAAGAAGGCCAGGTTTGGGAAGCCGCTATGTTTGCAGGACACCGCAAACTGGATAATCTGTGTGTAATCGTTGACAACAATGGTTTGCAGATTGACGGACCTGTTGATCAGGTATGCTCTCCTTACCCCATTGATAAGAAGTTTGAAGCATTCAATTTCCATGTAATCAATATTGATGCCCATGATTTCGACCAGATCCGTGCAGCCTTCAAAGAGGCCCGTGAGACAAAAGGTATGCCTACAGCTATTGTAATGCACAGCGTAAAAGGTAAGGGCGTTTCCTTCATGGAAAACTCTGTAGATTGGCATGGTAAGGCACCTAATGATGATGAATTTGCTGTGGCAATGGCAGATTTGGAGAAAATTGCACAGCAGTTAGAAAAGGAGGGCAAATAATAATGGCTGATGTTAAAAAGATTGCAACAAGAGAAAGTTATGGTAATGCCCTGAAAGAACTGGCAGAAGAATTTCCCGAATTGGTAGTACTGGATGCAGACCTTGCAGCGGCTACTAAAACAGGTATTTTTAAGAAAGCATATCCCGACAGACATATTGATTGCGGTATTGCAGAATGTAACATGGTTGGTATTGCCGCAGGTATGTCTACTATCGGTAAAATTCCTTTTGTAAGTTCCTTTGCAATGTTTGCAGCAGGACGTGCTTACGAACAGGTTAGAAACTCTGTTGGATATCCTCACCTGAACGTGAAAATCGGTGCAACACATGCAGGTATCACTGTAGGAGAAGACGGTGCAACACACCAGTGTAACGAAGATTTGGCTCTTATGAGAACTATCCCCGGCATGGTTGTTATGTGTCCTTCCGATGATGTGGAAGCGAGAGCGGCTGTCCGTGCGGCTCTTGAGTACAACGGTCCTGTTTACATCCGTTTCGGACGTGCGGCAGTTCCCGTAATCAATGACCATCCCGGTTACAAATTTGAAATCGGTAAAGGTACTGTTGTAAGAGAAGGTAAAGACGTAACAATCGTTGCTACCGGTATCTGTGTGGACAGTGCTCTGGGTGCGGCTGAGAAATTGGCAGCAGAAGGCATTGATGCAGAAGTAGTAAACATCTGCACCATTAAACCCCTTGATGAGGAAATCATCATTGCAAGCGCTAAGAAAACCGGCAAAGTTGTAACTGTGGAAGAGCATTCCGTAATCGGTGGTCTTGGTAGTGCAGTATGTGATTGCCTGTGCGCAAACTATCCCGTTCCGGTGAAAAAAGTTGGTATGCAGGATGTATTCGGCGAGTCCGGTTCCGCTGCTGCCCTTGTTCAGAAATACGGTCTGGATGCAGAAGGCGTATACACAAGCGTAAAAGAATTCATGAAATAGAATAGTTAAAGTTCCCCCGGCGTCATCGTGATATGATTTGAAAAGAATCCACAGATGAGACCGGGGGTTTTTATGTCTTGGATTTTTCTGTCATAATGTGTTATACTCTGTGTGGAAGGTAGAAATAGAGAAACAGTGCAAAAGAATCGGGTAAGGTTCTTTTGCAGACGGGAGGTACATATGGGTTCACTTAAGGGAATGAAATGGCAGTCCATGCTGACGGCGGCGCTTTTTGTAATTATGGGAATTGTTTTGATTATTTATCCTGAAACGACGGCGGAAACAATTTGTTATGTGGTTGGTATTTCCGGCGTGGTTATCGGTATTTTCACGGTGCTGGCATACATGTTCAGGGATGTGGAAAAAAATTATTATCGAAATGATTTCATAGTAGGCATGATGGAAATACTTCTTGGCGCATTTGTGCTTTACAAAGCAGATTTGATTATAGAACTGATTCCCTGTGTTCTCGGTATGCTGGTGGTGTTCAGTGGTATCAGCAAATTGCAGAATTGCATTAATCTTCGCCAGATGAACTGCGGAAACGGACTGGTTTTCTTTATTATGGCAGTGGTTAATATGCTATGGGGCATTTTGTTGGTAATAGATCCCTTTGATGATACGGAGTTACTCTTTATTTTGATTGGAGTAGGTCTTTTGATTAGCGGCATTACAGATACTTTTGCAACTTTATATATGGCCAAAAAGATGAGAGATTATATGAAGGTTACAGAGGCCATGACTAAAGGTGTAAGAGAAATCGAATGTATAGAAGAAAGTAAAGAAAAGTAAGGAAGAAAAAGATGAATATTTTATCCCCTTCAATTTTGTCGGCAGATTTTACAAAGTTAGGCGAACAAATCATGGCAGTAGATAAAGCGGGAGCGCAGTATATTCATATTGATGTGATGGACGGGCTTTTTGTACCGTCCATCTCTTATGGTATGCCTGTAATACGCTCTATCAGACCTGTTACGGATAAGGTTTTTGATGTGCACCTTATGATTGAAAAACCGGAAAGGTATATTGATGAATTTGCAGATTGCGGTGCAGATATTATTACTTTTCATTTAGAAGCCACAGATAAGGCAGGCGAAGTCATTGACATGATTCACGCAAAAGGATTGAAATCGGGGCTGTCCATTAAGCCGGGAACCCCTGTAGAAGAAGTGCAGCCTTATCTGGAAAAAGCGGATATGATTTTGGTTATGACTGTGGAGCCGGGTTTTGGCGGTCAATCCTATATTGATGCCTGCACAGATAAAGTGCGCAAAATGAGAGAAATGATAGTAAATTGCGGCAGAGATATCGATATCCAGGTGGATGGCGGAATAAATATTAAAAATGTGAAGGTTGTTTTGGAAGCCGGGGCTAATGTAATTGTAGCCGGTTCTGCTGTGTTCAAAAATGACATCGGAGCAAATGTGAAAGATTTCTTGCAAATTATGGAGGAAAATAAATAATGGAATTGGAAATTTTACATGCCTTGCAAGGCTGGCATGCAAATTGGCTGGATACCATTATGGTGTGGATTACCAATCTGGGTGACGCCGGTTTGATTTGGATAGCCATGGGATTAGTGCTGGCTATTATTCCTAAGACGCGTAAATGTGGTGTACAGATGCTTATCAGCATGGCTGTAACCTTTGTGCTTGGTAATTTGATTTTGAAGAATATTGTTGCCAGACCCAGACCTTTTCATGTGGACTCCTCAGTGACGCTTTTGATTCCGGAGCCCAGTGAATATTCCTTCCCCTCCGGGCATACCATGAACAGTTTTACCAGTGCCACCATGCTATTTTTGCATTATAGGAAACCGGGAATTGCGGCATTTATATTGGCAGCACTCATTGCTTTTTCCAGAATGTATCTGTTTGTGCATTATCCCACAGACATTTTGGGCGGAATTGTGCTGGGCGTGGTAGATGCGTTGGTTGTTTATCTTTTGGCAAAACGGTTTAAAAAGGCGTAAATGGTTAAGTGAATTATATAAATTAAGAAAAAGGTGTCTTTATGTGTAGAGAAAGATTGTTTAACGATGGATGGGAATTTGCCAAGACGGTTTTGGGCACGGAAATAGAGGATTTGACCAAGGAAGGCATTTCTTTTGAACCGGTGGATTTGCCTCATGACTGGCTGATTTATAATACAAAAGATTTGTATGAAGACGGAACCGGATGGTATCGCAGGAGATATCATGCGCAGGAGATAAGCGGCCATGTGATGCTGCGTTTTGATGGTGTTTATATGGATTCCACCGTATATGTAAACGGGCAAAAGGCAGGGGATTGGAAATATGGTTATTCTGCCTTTGAATTTGAAATTACTCATCTGCTGAAAACGGGAGACAACGAAATTTTGGTGCAGGTGCGTCATCAAAGTCCCAACTCCAGATGGTACTCCGGTGCAGGTATTTACCGCAATGTGTGGCTGAAGCAACTGCCGGAAAGTTATTTGGTATCTGATGGGGTTTACATAACTCCGAGAAGAGACGGAAGCGATGGACAGGAAAACCTTTGGAATGTGGGAGTGGACGTAGAACTTTATTGGCAGGGTGAAAAGAAGATGGCAGAACTCTGTTGCCGGATTTATAGAGCAGACAAAGAGGGAAAGCCTTGCGGCGATGTTGTAGCTACCGGTTGTGTCACCGATATTTGGGGAAAAGAGAAAGTGCATCTTGACATGGCATTGGACAATCCGCAGGTTTGGGATTTGGAAAATCCGGCCCTTTATGTCATGGAAGTATGCTTAAAGGCGGAAGACCAAAAAGAGGATGTGCAGCAGGTTACTTTCGGTTGTAAAAGTGTGGAATTTTCGCCGGAAAAGGGATTTTTATTAAATGGAAGAAAAGTGAAACTGAATGGTGTCTGCGAGCATCACGATTTGGGATGTCTTGGGGCGGCGTACAGTCAGGCGGCTATGCGCCGTAAACTGGTAACGCTGGGCAAGATGGGAGTAAATGCCATCCGCACCTCCCACAACATGCCTGCGGCAGAGTTTATGGATTTGGCAGACCAAATGGGCTTTCTGGTGGTATCAGAGGCCTTTGACATGTGGGAAAAATCCAAGACACAATATGACTATGCCCGTTTCTTTAAAGAGTGGGCGGCAAAAGATGTGGCATCTTGGGTGCGAAGGGACAGAAACCATCCCAGCCTGATTATGTGGAGTATCGGAAACGAAATCTATGATACCCACGCAGACGAGCATGGGCAGGAGATTACCCGGATGCTAAAAGAACTGGTGGAAAGTCACGATCCTTTGGGCAACGGTGCAGTTACCATCGGCTCTAATTACATGCCTTGGGAAAATGCCCAGAAGTGTGCGGATATTTTGAAAATGGCGGGATATAACTATGCAGAACGTTATTATGAAAAGCATCATGAACAGTATCCTGATTGGGTGATTTACGGAAGCGAAACTTCTTCTGTGGTACAAAGCCGCGGTGTATATCATTTCCCTTTGGAACAGCCTATTTTGACGGATGATGATGAGCAGTGTTCCTCGCTTGGAAACAGTACCACCAGCTGGGGCGCAAAATCAGCGGAGTTTTGCATTTATGCGGACCGTGATGCAAAGTTTTCCATGGGGCAGTTTATTTGGACGGGACATGATTATATCGGGGAGCCTACGCCCTATCAGACCAAGAACTCCTATTTTGGACAGATAGATACCGCAGGTTTTCCGAAGGACAGTTATTATATTTATCAGGCAGAATGGACGGATTATAAAAAAGCGCCCATGGTGCATTTATTCCCCTACTGGGATTTTAACGAAGGACAGATGATAGACCTTCGGGCCTGCACCAATGCGTCTTCTGTAGAGATTTTTTTGAATGATAAGTCTTTGGGCGTTACGCATATCGACCATGAGAAGGGGCAGGATTTGGTGGCTCATGTAAAAGTTCCCTATGAAAAGGGGACCATCCGCGCCGTGGCTTATGACGAGACCGGAAAAGCCATTGCAGAGGATATTCATAAATCCTTTGGAGAGAGTAGCCGTATCACATTGAAGGCAGACCGCATGTGGATGCGTGCAGATGGCGAAGATATGATTTTCGTGGAAATCGGTATGCTGGATAAAGACGGAAATCCGGTGGAAAACGCTTCTGATTATGTGGATGTATGGGTTACCGGTGCAGGCAGACTGCTTGGTCTGGACAACGGCGACAGTACTGATTACGATCAGTATAAAGGAACTTGTAGAAAACTGTTTAACGGTAAATTGCTGGCAGTAATCGGCGCAGGAGTAGTGCCGGGTGCTGTTGGTATCACGGTTACAGACATTGGTGAGAAAGAAAAAATTGCACCGGCTTCGCTGGCTGTACAGGCAGTTGCAGCCGAGGTGCGTGAAGGCGTCAGCGCCAATACGCGCAATCAGAAAATGCCGCTTGTGATAGGAAGCGAAGACCAGATTACCGTAAGAAAAATAGAGATAGTAAGTCCGGCGGGACAAAATTTTGGTGAGGGAAGAGAAGAAATAGAAGTATGCGCATATCTTCACCCTGCCGATGTTACAGTGAAAGACGTGGAATGGTCTGTGGTAAATGATGCGGGAATTCCCACAAATCTGGCGGAAATTGAACTTTTGCCTCTCGGAGAGGAAGAAATTTCCGATGACACAAGGGTTTTAGCGGGAAAAGTGCGTATCAAAGCCTTGGGAGACGGTCATTTCCGTGTGCGCTGTATATCCAGGGACGGCAGTGAAAAAGTGCGCCAGATTTCGGAACTGGAACTTACCGCAGAGGGACTTGGCCAGGCTTTTATCAATCCCTATGAATTTGTGGTTGGAGGACTTTACAGCGATTCCAAAGGCGATGTCAGTGGATATAATGAGCGTGGCGTAGGTACGGGAAGGGAAGGAGAAACCTGGATTGGTTACAGTAATGTAGATTTTGGTGATTACGGCTCCGATGAAATTTCCATTCCCATTTTTGCCATGAATGATGACCCCTACGGATTACAGATTTGGGAAGGTATGCCTGACGAAGAGGGTAGCCGTCTTTTGGCAGATGTTGTATATCAGATGCCCTGTATTTGGGATGTGTACCAGACAGTGACCTATAAACTTTCCCGCCGTGTCCGTGGCATTAAGACTATTTGTTTTGTGACAAAGGACCAGAAATTCTTCATAAAAGGATTTTCCTTTAAGAAATATAATAAAGCCTTTGAACAGTTGCAGGCACTGGAATGTAACCGCATTTACGGAGATACCTATAAAAAGGTCACGGACGCGGTGGAAGGCATTGGAAATAATGTGTCTTTGGAATATGAGAACATGGATTTTGGAGAAAATGGTATTAGCAAAATTACCATTTGCGGCAAAACTCCCTTGGAAAACAATACCATTCATATCCGCTTCTTTGGAGAGGACGGACAGGGCGTCAACCAGTTGGTAGAGTTCCCGGGGGCTGCAGAATATGAGGAGCATACCTTTGAACTTGCTCCTGTTTTGGGCAAAAAGAAGGTGGTGTTTGTATTCCTGCCGGGATGTGACTTTGACTTTAAGTGGTTTAGATTTTCATAAGATTGGACGATAAGTACATTAGACAAGTCTTATGAAAGGTGGTGTGGTATGCGGATTGACAGTGTAAATAGTGCTCAGTACACAACGGTGCAGACAGTCAGGTTGCAGCCCCCAGACCGCCCGGAAAGTGTGGCCAATACGCAGCCGCCGGAAAAACTCCAACCCGAAAAAGTTCAAAGCCAAAAAGAGCAGCAAAATTTGGGGCAACGCATGAAGGAACAGTTAAAAAGAGACTGGAAAGCCATGGGAGAGTGGATGAAAAAACTGTTGCAGCAGGGGAGAGAAATGCTCTCTAAGGTGGCACAGATGCTTGCTAAACTGGGAAATTTTTGGGCACAGCCCGCCGAGAAACCTGCGGAAAACGGCATAGTGCCGCCTACATGGCAGGAGAATTTTAAGCAGAGGGTGAAAATGTTTTTCGATGCTGTGGCAGGATTTTTCTCCAGACATCTGCCTATGAATAACGGCAGTTTTTCGGGAACCAAGAAAGAAGATGGGCAGGAGGATTTTACCGGAAAAAGCGAAAAACGGGAAGAATCCACGGAGCAGCCCAATTCCCATATTGACATCCGGGGATAAATTTGCGTTTGACAGAAAACAAGGTATGTGCTACCCTAAATCTATATTTAGAAAAGCAATGATGAAGAGAGTATGTATGGAACGGTCTTACAGAGAGAAACCTATAGGCTGAGAAGGTTTGGATACAGAACATACAGAACATGGCTTCGGAGCAGCGCACCGAACTGCAAAAGCGGCAAGGCTGCGACAGGTTTCGCCTGTTATAGCGACAGAGTATCAAGGGTACTTAGTGAGGTCTGTTTCGTGAGAAGCAGATGAAAAGAAGTGGTAACGCGGTATATCCGCCTTCTTGTGCATAGGGCATGAGAAGGCGGTTTTTTATTTCCGCAGAAATGGAGGAAAAAATGGACAAACAAAAGTATTACATTACCACGGCGATTGCCTACACATCAGGCAAGCCTCATATCGGCAACAACTATGAAATTGTGTTGGCGGACAGTATTGCGAGATTTAAAAGAGCGCAGGGTTACGATGTGTTCTTTCAGACAGGAACTGATGAACATGGTCAAAAAATTGAGTTGAAGGCAGAGGCAGCAGGGGTGACACCCAAAGCCTTTGTTGACGATGTGGCAGGTGTAATCCGCGGACTGTGTGATCAACTGAATATTTCTTATGACAAATTTATCCGCACAACAGACGATTATCATGAGAAACAGGTACAGAAGATTTTCAAGCGTCTGTATGACCAGGGCGACATTTACAAAAGTGCTTATGAAGGATTGTACTGTACACCTTGCGAATCCTTCTGGACGGAGTCCCAGCTTGTGGATGGTAAATGCCCGGACTGCGGCAGAGAAGTAAAGCCTGCAAAAGAGGAGGCATATTTCTTCAAGATGAGTAAATATGCGGACAGATTGATTGAGCATATTAATACTCATCCCGAATTTATCCAGCCCGTATCCCGTAAGAACGAGATGATGAACAATTTCCTGCTTCCCGGTTTGCAGGATTTGTGTGTATCCAGAACCTCTTTTAAATGGGGAATCCCCGTAGACTTCGATGACAGACATGTGGTTTATGTGTGGTTGGATGCACTGACAAACTATATTACCGGTGTGGGCTATGATGCAGAAGGAAACAGCACAGAGCAGTACAAAAAATTATGGCCTGCTGATCTTCACTTGATTGGTAAGGATATTATCCGTTTCCATACGATTTATTGGCCCATCTTCCTGATGGCTCTCGGCGAGCCCCTGCCCAAGCAGGTGTTTGGTCATCCATGGCTTTTACAGGGTGATGGAAAAATGAGTAAATCCAAGGGCAACGTTATTTACGCGGATGACCTTGTAGATTTTTTTGGTGTGGATGCGGTGCGTTATTTTGTGCTTCACGAGATGCCTTTTGAAAATGACGGAACCATCACATGGGATTTGATGGTGGAACGTCTGAATTCCGATTTGGCAAATACATTAGGAAACCTTGTAAACCGTACCATTTCCATGAGTAATAAGTATTTTGGCGGTGTGGTTGCTGACAAAGGGGTAACTCTTACGGAAAGCGATATCGCTGTGGATGCGGATTTAAAGGCGGTAGCAACAGGAGCCCTTGACAAGGTGGCTGCCAAGATGGAAGACCTCAGAGTGGCAGATGCGTTGACAGAAATTTTTGCTGTATTTAAACGTTGCAATAAATACATTGACGAGACAGAACCTTGGGTACTTGCAAAAGACGAAGCAAAGGCAGACAGACTTTCCACAGTTCTTTACAATCTGGTGGAAGGTATTATGATTGGAACATCTCTGCTTCAATCCTTTATGCCTGAAACAGCAGAAAAAATTGCTGCCCAGTTAAATACCGGTCTTAGAAGTTTTGAACAGTTGAAGACTTTTGGTCTGTATCCCAACGAAAATAAAGTGACGGAAAAACCTGAAATTCTTTTTGCAAGACTTGATATGAAAGAAGTGCTGGAAAAAGCGGAAGCAATGTTTGCGGAAAGAAGGGCAGAGGCACAAGCACAATCGGGTGCCGGTGAAGAAGTAAAAGAGCAAGCCAATGTAATTGACATTGAGGCAAAGCCGGAAATTTCTTATGACGACTTTGCGTCACTGCAATTCCAGGTGGGTGAAATCATTGCCTGCGAGGCAGTTCCCAAGTCCAAAAAACTGCTCTGTTCCAAGGTGCGTATCGGCAGTCAGGTAAAACAGATTGTTTCCGGTATTAAAATGCACTATACTCCGGAAGAAATGGTGGGCAAAAAAGTAATGGTTCTGGTGAACTTAAAGCCTGCGACATTGGCTGGAGTACTTTCCGAGGGTATGCTTTTGTGTGCGGAAGATGCAGACGGAAATCTGGCACTGATGAAACCTGAAAAAGACATGCCGGCAGGTGCAGAAATCTGCTAGATAGGAGATTGCCATGAGAGTGGAAGAATTCTATTTTGATTCACGGGATAACCAAACGAAAATCCATGGAATAAGATACATGCCGGATACACAAAACGTATCCGGTGTGGTGCAAATCATACATGGTATGTCGGAACATGTGGCACGCTATGAGGAATTTGCCCGGTTTATGACGGAAAGAAATTTTGTTGTGGTGGGAGAAAACCATTTGGGACACGGTAAAACGGTGGGCGAGAATGGAATTCAAGGATATTTTTGCAAGCAGGATCCCGCTACGGTAGTGGTCAGAGACAGTCATCGTCTGAAAAAAATGACACAGGAACTGTATCCCGGCGTGCCTTACTTTATTGCGGGACACAGTATGGGTTCTTTTATGTTGCGCAATTACATGGCAAAATATGGTACGGGCATTGACGGAGCCATTATTATGGGAACCGGACAGATGTCTGCCGGACTCATTGCAATTGCCAAAATGATAGTTACCGTCCAAAAGTTGTTTATGGGCGGAAAACACCCCGGCAAACTGCTGGATAACATGGCCTTTGGTTCTTGTAATAAAAGAATTGAAAATCCTAAAACTTCTGTGGATTGGTTATGCAGCGACGAAACGGTAATAAGTAAATATTTAGAAGATAAAGAGTGCGGCTTTACATTTACTGTAAACGGTTTTGAAACATTGTTTGAACTGATTACAAGGGCAGGAAAAAAAGAGTATATTGAGCAGATTCCGAAGGAGTTGCCTGTATTTATTATTGCAGGGACAAAGGATCCTATAGGCGAATACGGCAAGGCAGTTAAAAAAGTGTACGAAGGGATGAAAACTGCAAATATACAGGATGTAACCCTGAAATTGTATGAAGAAAGCCGCCATGAAATTTTGAACGATATTGAAAAAGAGACTGTGAAAAATGATATTTACCATTGGATAACCGCGCAAATGGCAAAGAAAAGCGGGGAATAAAAAGAGCGAAAACATATACACTATTTAATGAAAGAAGTGACCCCGGCGGGATGGGAATTCTCCTTTCCGCAGGGGCTTTTTCTTTTATGCAACATAAATTACGTTATGGAAAGGATAAGCAATATGAAAATAGCATTTTACGGAACAAAACCTTATGATAAAAAATGGTTTGAACCCTTGGGAAAAGAATATGGGTTTGATATCCGTTTTATCGATTTGCCCTGCAATAAAGATACTATCGGTCTGGCCAAAGGTTATGATGCCATCTGCATTTTCGTTAATGATTATGTGGATGCGGCAATGATTGATGAACTGTGTGAAATGAAAGTAAAGGGGATTTTGCTGCGCAGTGCAGGTTTTAATCATGTGGATATCCGTGCTGCGGAGGGAAGAATTGCCGTTATGCGCGTACCCAGTTACTCGCCTGAGGCAGTGGCGGAATTTGCCATGGCACTGCTTCTTACCATCAACAGAAAAACCCATAAGGCTTATGGCAGAACCAGAGAATTTGATATGCGCTTAAATGGTCTGATGGGTATTGATTTAAATCATAAAATCGCCGGTGTAATCGGTACCGGTAAAATCGGTCAGGCCATGATCCAGATTTTAAAAGGGTTCCAAATGCATGTAATCGCCTATGACCCATATCCCAACAATTCATTAGATGTAGAATATGTGTCAATGGAGGAAGTGATGCGCAGAGCGGATGTGATTTCGTTGCACTGCCCTTTGACGGAGGATACAAAGCATCTTATCAATGAAAAAACTATTTCCATGATGAAAGACGGAGTATATCTTATTAATACTTCCAGAGGCGGATTAATCGATACGGACAGTCTGATTGATGCACTGCTTCAAAAGAAATTCGGCGGTGTGGGTTTAGATGTATATGAGGAAGAAGAGGGAATCTTTTATGAGGACCGTTCAAGTGATATTATGGAAGACGAAAACCTTGCAAGACTTATGACATTCCCTAACGTGCTTGTAACTTCCCATATGGGATTCTTTACCGAGGAAGCTATGCAGGCTATTGCGGTGGAAACTTTGGAAAATGCCTATGCACTGGAAAACGGATTGCCGCTTTTGAACAAGGTGGAGGCTGTGTAGCAAGGAATAAGACCTTGTAATCTTTCTGCAAATTTGGTATCATTTAAGGTAGGTGTTTTTGACGAGATATTTTAGATACTTTGGCAGAAAATGAGGGAATCAATGTGATAGATGAAGGCACTTTTCCATATGAAATACGTTGGATGAAGCCGGGAGAATGGAATGAAACCATGGACATGGTCTGGCGGACTTTCATGCGGTTTGAGGCGGAGGATTATACTCAGGAAGGTATTAGCAATTTTCATGCGTTTTTGTATGACGGTGCATTACGCCGTTGGTATCTGGAAGGGAAATATCTGATATTGGTGGCGCTTCATGAGGGAAAGGTTGTGGGAGAAATATCTGTCCGCAATGGTAATTTTATTTCTCTTTTGTTTGTGGAGGAGGCCTATCACAGAAAAGGAATAGGACGGGAACTGCTCAGACGTATGGCGGAATACATGAAGGAAGAGCGTCATGAAATTTATATGACAGTCAAAGCGGCGCCCTATGCAGTGGGATTTTACCGGAAACTGGGATTTCGGGTAAGCAGACCGGAGGAAGAAATTTCCGGCATCCGTGTGACTTCTATGGAAAAATTCTTATAGATTGTGGGAGATGGAGTCCATCGCTGACAGCGCAAAGGAGTAATTGATAAATGGGTAAGATTTTTGATTTAGACAGCCCCTTGGTCCGGGTGCTGAATAAAATAGCGGACCTGATGTGGCTTAATATTTTGACGATTATTTTCAGCATTCCGATTGTTACATTCGGGGCATCCCTGACTGCGGCTCATTACGTGGCATTAAAAATACTGCGTAACGAGGAGGGATACATAGCAAGAGAATTTTTGAAATCTTTTAAGACCAATTTTAAGCAGGCAACAGTAGTGTGGCTGATAGCATTGTTGGCGATTATTATTCTGATAGCGGATTTTGTGATTATGCGCACCAATCCGGAATTGGAAATCGGTTATTGGGTTGAAGTGTTACTGATGGTAACCGGAATCTTGTTGGCTTTTACATTGGCGTGGATATTCCCGCTGATGTCTAAGTTTACCAATACACTTAAGGCGACGTTAAAAAATGCATTAGCTCTCGGAATGATTAAGTTTCCCAGATCTATAGTAATGGTTATCTGCTACGTCCTGCCTGTGGTAATGGGTATATTTTTTATACAAACATTTCCTTTTGTATTGTTGTTTGGTTTGTCCTTCCCGGTATTTGTAAGCGCTTTGCTTTACAATAAAATATTTAAAGGGTTGGAAGAAAAGATTATAGCAAGATTGGAAGCTGAAAAGGGACCTGAGGAGGAAAATCCGCAAGAGGATGAAAGAATTTTCAGGGACGTGCCGGAAAATGAGGGAGAATAAGTAGTGGCAAAAGCGGGTGAAAAGAAGAAAAAAGCATTTCTGAACCAATGGATCATTTTGTTTTTCTTGTTTGTCACATTATCTGGGATAACCCTGATGCGGTTTGCAACGGTTACATCTTCTTTGGAAGAGACGGAAGTGGAAACCTGTTTGCAGGATACGGTAACCGGGTATGCATCGGAGATGGGGGATGTACTGACAGGTATGCGCGTGCTCGGCGATACGGTAGGCCAGATGGTGGAGAATTTGGAAGACGGAGAGAAAGAGAGGGCATATTCTGCACTTTCGGCTCTTACAAACGGAAGTTCAGGCTATATGACTGTTCTGTGCGATACTTCCGGAAAAGGCATTTGTCAGGCAAAAGGGGAAAACACTGTCAAATCTATTCAGATTTCTGAAACGGATTATTTTGGGCAGTTACGCACACTGGGAAACGGATTTATCCTGGTTAAAGATGATGGAACTTTGGGAAAAAGTGCCGTTGTCTGCGTGTCTGTTATTGAAATAGACAGAAAAATCGAAGGCTTTTTATTGCAGTATTACGATGTCGGTCAATTCCGGAATATTGTCAAGAGAGCGGACTTCGATACAGATACTAAGATTTACCTGTTAGACAGCAGTGGCGTAATCATGGCCTATTCAGGTAAAGATGAAAACTATGAAAATCATATAGGGGAGAATCTTTGGACTTCGCTGAAAAGCAGGGAAACAAAAAATGGTCAGATTGCAGAACTGCAATATATTGCAAAGAATCAGAACCGTTCCTTAAAGTATGTAGACCTGACCGATGCAAGCAAGGTGTATTTAACTGCCCGGGTAGGAATTGGGGACTGGAGTGTGGTAACAGAACTTGATAAATCCTATGTAGATAAACAAATAGGACAGGGGTTGGAAGATAATGGAAATATGCTGACCCAAATGACCTTGTGGTTGATTTTGTTTGCGGGTGCGGTACTGGTACTCAATACTATTTCTATGAGGAAAGACGGTGAAGACAAAGCGGAACTGGAAGCAAAAGCGGATACGGATTTGCTGACAGACCTCTACAATAAAGCGGCAACGGAAAGAAAAATCAGGGAGTACATAGAGGAACATCCCCAGGACCAGGCATTACTGTTTGTGTTGGATATTGATAACTTTAAAAAGATTAACGATACCATGGGCCATGCTTTCGGGGACGAAGTACTGCGCACTGTCGGAACTACTATCCGAACGGAATTCAGAGTATCGGATATTGTGGGAAGAACCGGTGGTGACGAGTTTACGATTTTCCTGAAATTTGTACAGGAAGAAGACGAAATCCGCAAGCAGGTGGAAAGAATTTTGCGTTTCTTTACGAATCTTCAAGTGGGCGAATACGTAAAATATTCTCCCAATGCAAGTATAGGAGCAGCGGTTTTCCCCAGAGATGCAAAGGATTTTGAAAGTTTATATAAAGCTGCGGATCAAGCACTTTATGTAGCAAAGAATCGTGGCAAAAACCAGTTGGCATTTTATGGTGACGACAAGTAAATTGGTTAATGTGTACAGGAAAAGTTTAAAACTTTGTACAACATGACTTAAAAAAGAGAAAGTGTCCAAGTTTATAAGCATTTTTTACAATCATTGTAAAAATCTTTGTGAAAATGTGGCATGGCATAGAAAATGTTTTTCGGCTATACTTGGTTCATGTGAAAAAGTTTCATAGTAAGAAAGGAGTCCAACAATGGCTAGTTTAAAATTAAAAAATATCTGCAAAGTATATCCCAACGGATTTGAAGCAGTAAAAGATTTCAACCTTGAAATCGGCGACAAAGAATTTATCATTTTCGTAGGACCTTCAGGTTGTGGTAAATCTACAACTCTTCGTATGATCGCAGGTTTGGAAGATATTTCCTCCGGTGAACTTTGGATCGGCGACAGAATGGTAAACGATGTTGAACCTAAAGACAGAGATATTGCGATGGTATTCCAGAACTACGCTCTGTATCCCCATATGTCCGTATACGACAACATGGCTTTCGGTCTGAAACTTAGAAAAGTTCCGAAGGATGAAATCGATAAAATGGTTAAAGACGCAGCTAAGATCCTTGACCTGACTCCCCTGCTTGACAGAAAACCTAAGGCTTTGTCCGGTGGTCAGAGACAGCGTGTAGCTATGGGTCGTGCTATCGTTCGTAATCCTAAAGTATTCCTGATGGACGAACCTCTGTCCAACTTGGATGCTAAACTCCGTGTACAGATGCGTATCGAGATTGCTAAACTTCACCAGAGACTTGGTACTACCATCATCTACGTTACACATGACCAGACAGAGGCTATGACTCTGGGTACAAGAATCGTTGTTATGAAAGACGGCGTTATCCAGCAGGTTGATACACCTCAGAATCTGTATGAGAAACCTCAGAACCTGTTCGTAGCAGGATTCATGGGTTCACCTCAGATGAACTTCCTGGATGCAACTGTAGAAGTAAGCGGCGATGTAGCAAGCCTGAAGATTGCAGGTCGTGCTATTCCCCTTCCTCCTGCTAAATCCAAAAAACTTATCGATGGCGGTTATGACGGAAAAGTTGTTACATTTGGTATCCGTCCTGAAGACGTATATGATTCCCAGATGTACATCGAATCTTCACCTCAGAGCGTATTCGAGTCTACTGTAAAAGTATACGAATTGCTCGGTGCAGAAGTATACCTGTACTTCGATATCGAAGAATTCCCTGTTACAGCAAGAGTTGATTCCCGTACAACAGCTAGACCTGGTGACACAATCAAATTTGCTATCGATGTTGAAAAGATTCACGTATTCGACAAAGAGACAGAGCAGATTATCACAAACTAATCTGAAATATATGAGTTTAAGAGGGATGTGCAAGCATCCCTCTTTTTGTGATATTTTTATAAAATTCTTTTATAAAACTTGCGGGCGAAAATAAAATAGGATAAGATTTATCTATAGGTTTATAAAACCGCACTGAGAAGGAGAACAAGATGATTTCCAGTCAGATTATTCAGACCAGTATTGAAGAATTAAAAGCAATTACAAGAGTAGATCTAGGAGTCTATGATTTAAGTGGTCAGTGTGTAGTAGCCACTACAAATATGTCAGATTTATCTGCGGACTTGATTCGCGGATTTGTATCTTCCCCGGCAGATAGTCAGGTAATGGGGGCTCATCATTTGCTTAAGATTTTGGATGATGGGGAACTGTTATATGTTTTGGTTGCCAAGGGATACAGCGAAGATGTATACATGGTAGGAAAAATTGCTGTAAGTCAGTTGCAGCATTTGATTGTTGCCTACAAAGAGCGCTTTGACCGCAATAATTTTTTCCAAAATCTCTTGCTGGATAATTTGTTGCTTGTGGATATTTATAACAGGGCAAAAAAATTACATATTGAAGTAAATGCCAAAAGAGCAGTTTTTCTTGTTGAAACAAAATTAGAAAAAGACGGCATTGTTACGGAAATCTTAAAAGGAATGTTCTCTAACCAAAACGGCGATTATATTACTGCGGTGGATGAGAGCACTGTCATATTAGTGAAGTCTTTGGAAGAAAATGACAGTCATGAAACGATGATGAATATTGCCAATACTATTGTGGATATGATGAATGCAGAGGCCATGTTAAATGTAAAAGTGGCTTTTGGTACAGTGGTATCGGAACTCAAGGATGTGTCTAAGTCTTACAAAGAAGCAAAGATGGCACTGGATGTAGGAAAGATTTTCTATGTGGAGAAAAATGTGGTGGCATTTACTACATTGGGTATCGGACGATTGATTTACCAACTGCCGGTAAATTTGTGCAGAATCTTCATTCAGGAAATTTTTGGTGATGATATTCCGGAAGAGTTGGATGATGAAATGCTGACTACCATCAATAAATTCTTTGAGAATAACTTGAATGTATCGGAGACTTCCAGACAACTTTTTGTGCACAGAAACACCTTGGTGTATCGTATCGAGAAATTGCAAAAGAGCACCGGCTTGGATGTCAGAGCCTTTGATGATGCATTGACCTTCAAAATTGCATTGATGGTTGTAAATTATATGAAGTATTTGGAAACGCTGGAATACTAAGTCGAAATAATTTAGGAATATTTTAGGACAACCCCTGAATACACTTATAGTAAGAGTTGCTGTAAGCGGATTTGGGGGTATTTTTATGGAAAAATATGAAAAACGTATCAAGTATTTAGATTATATGGAATATGGAAGCAAGATTAAAAACGGCGGATTTATCCGCACAGAAATGCAAGGGGAAAAGTGTAGGGTGCAAATTGGTATCAAAGGCTTGTACCCCACGGATACATTGGAGGCAGAAGTTTTTTTGCTGAGTGGACGTGAGAGGCGTAAGGTGGACACACTGATGCTGCATTACGGAACAGGAGACTATGCGGCAGTTTGGAATACATATAACTTGGCGGATAGCGGTACTTCCTATGCGGAGTGGACAGGAATACTCATCAGCGTTTCAGAACACCGGTTGCTTGAAAATGAATGGGGTGAGTTGCCGGAAAACCTGCAGGAGGCAGAAATGGGGTTGGAAACGAATCCTGAGCCTGAACCGGAAATAGAGGTGGAATTAAAAGGAGAGGAAGAAACTGAGGAACCGGAACTGAAAGGAGAGGAGGAACCGGAATTTGAACCGGAGCGCTTAGAGACTTTTATGGCGGAATATGAAAGCAGAGAGCGGTTTGCGGGATTGTATGAAGACAAATGGATGCAGTTGGAACAGTACTATAAAAAAATCCGGCCCTTTGGAGATAAAAAAACATATCTTTCCATTACGCCCGGAGATTTTATTGTGCTGGACGAACAGTACCAGAAACTGGTAAGTAATAGTTTTTTGTTGCACGGTTATTATAATTATGGACATCTTGTCCTCACCAGGCGGGAAATGGGAGAGGGTTTCCAATATTATCTGGGTGTTCCCGGAATTTACCACGAGAGGGAAAAACAGGTGGCGGGCATGTTTGGGTTTGAAGGTTTTGAGGGCGCAGCGGAAAGGAACGCAGAAGGCGGATTTGGTTATTATATGTTGCAAGTGGAAATTTAAAATCCATTCCCTACTTGTCGGATAATAGTTCCTTTGATACAATGGAAAATACGAAAGAAAAATGGAGAGATATATGCTGGAAAAAAATCATACACTGGAAAAAAGCAAGGCAGAAACTAAGAACATTTTAAAAGAAAGTTCTTTTTCTGCAAAGAGATTAATCCTATGGCTTGTTATTGGTGGCGCAATCGGTGTGATTGTAGGGGCAATCGGTGCATTATTCGGAAATATTCTGGTTCGTGCCAATGATTTCCGCGAGCAGAATCCGTGGATTATTTTGTTCTTACCGGTGGCCGGTATTGTAATTGTGTTTTTGTACCGTTTTTTCAAAAATGCAGACGACAGTGGAACAAATATGGTAATCTCATCCATCCACTCTTCTACCGGAATTCCTTTCCGGATGGCGCCGCTTATTTTTATCACGACGATTTTGACTCATTTGTGCGGTGGTTCTGCGGGCCGGGAAGGTGCCGCCATTCAGCTTGGCGGAAGTATTGCCAACAGAATCGGCAAAATCATTAAACTGAACCAAAATGACCAGCACATTATTGTTATGTGCGGTATGAGCGCTGCTTTTTCGGCACTTTTCGGAACACCTATGGCGGCGGCCATTTTTTCACTGGAAGTAATCAGCATCGGTATTATGCATTATTCTGCATTAGTGCCCTGCGTAACGGCTTCTATGATTGCTCATTTTATCGCAGTTTATTTTGGGATTGCGCCGGAAAGTTTTGCGGTGACACAGATACCTTCATTCACACCGGGGCTTTTCTTTGAATTTGTATTGTTCGGTGGGCTGGTAGGTCTGGTGAGCATTGGATTTTGCGTGACATTGCACGGTGCGGAATATATATATAAAAGACATTTGAAAAATCCATATATCCGCATTGCGGTAGCGGGATGTGTGATTGTTCTTTTGACGGCTTTGCTGGGAACGGACAAGTACTTGGGTTCCGGCATGACTATGATTGAGCATATTTTTCATGCAGAAGATGTGAGAATTTATGATTTTATACTTAAGATTGTATTTACGGCATTGACTCTTGGTGCAGGATTTAAAGGTGGAGAAATTGTACCGTCTTTTTGTATCGGTGCTGCCTTTGGATGCGCTGTGGCATCCTTGTTTGGGCTTCCTGTAACTTTGGTGGCGGCCTGCGGCATGGTAGGACTGTTCTGCGGAGTGACCAATTGTCCCATCACATCATTATTGATTTCCTTTGAGTTATTCGGATTTGAAGGGATGCCCTATTATCTGACGACCATTGCGGTCAGTTACATGTTATCGGGCTATTACGGACTGTACCATGCCCAGAAAATTATGTATTCCAAAACAGAAACAAACTTTGTAAATAAAGCGGCCCGGTAATCAAATACCTTGGCAGTCAAAATCCGGGATGAAACTTTCCAGACACGTTTCACCCTCTTGGATAAAACCGTTTTCCACGCCGATGGAGATTGCGTAATCTACCACATGGTCATACTCCACGTCCGTAACTGTGCGGTGCAATTCGGGAAATGCAGCATCTGTGGTAACGGGAGTGTATTGATTCATGATACTGATATAAATGTGGTCACCGTAGGTTTGGAACAGATACTTTATGACTTGTTTGGAATCCTCTGTTTGACCGGGGAGTATCAGGTGTCTGACGATGATCCCTCTTTTTAACAGACCGGTAGAGTCATCAAATACAGAATCTCCCACCTGCCTGTACATTTCCGCCAAAGCAGCGGTTGCCACGGAAAAATAGTCCGGGGCATTGGAATAGCGTTTTCCCAAAACCGGAGAATAATATTTGAAATCCGGCAGGTAAATATCAACGAAACCTTCAAACAATTTTAAGGTTTCTACATTTTCATAACCGGAAGTATTATAAACAATGGGCAGTGAAAGTCCATTGTTTTTTGCTGTTTCCAGAGCCTTTACAATCAAAGGTGCAAAATGTCCGGCGGTTACTAAATTGATATTGTTAGCACCTTTGGCCTGTAGTTCCAGAAAAATTTCAGAAAGCCTTTGCACAGAAATTTCTTTGCCGGTTTGTCCCAGGGCGATGTTATGATTTTGGCAGTAGACACAGCGCAGATTACAACCGCTGAAAAAAACAGTTCCGGAGCCTTCGTTGCCGGAAATACAGGGTTCTTCCCACAGATGCAAGGAGGCTCTTGCAGCGGTAAGGGTGGCTGTTTGTCCGCAATACCCTGTCTGACCCAAAAGCCGGTTGGCACCGCACTGTCTTGGACAGAGGGTGCAATATTCAAATAAGCGGTTTATATCATTTTCGGACAAATAATTCATGATGCGCCCTCCTGAAAAAAGAAAAACCGTGCTGTACCCTTGGGGGGACACTCCTATGCGTTACCTCAGTAGTTAACTGAACCCAGGCGTCCTTGCGGCACATGGAAAATTCTACTTAGTGCTGCTTTGTTCCCAACCTGACACGGTTCGTAGATATCCATTGCGCAAGACCCGGGCTTTAGCGCCACTTGCTGAGGCCAGCCATAAGAGCATCCGCCCAAAGGCACATGCACGGCTTTTTTAGTTTAAAGGTTTTGTGTGCTTTTGTCAAGGAGTAACCTGACAGTAAAGTGTTTAATCGTTTTGGATATCGGGATATGCTTCTGCGATATTCAAAAGATGGTCACCGATTCGCTCATAATCTGTCAACATTTCAGAGTAGAGGATGGAAGTCTCTACATGGCAGCAGCCTCTGCGGATGCGGTCAATCTGATTTTGACGGTACAATTTTGTGGTGTCATCAATCTGTTGTTCAAAAATAGTGATTTCACCCAAAATCTGATGGGAATCTTTGTCTTCAAAATCTGTCAAATCCTGAAGGGCAGTCATACAGATTTTTTTCATTTCGTGGACTTCATCAAGGGCTGCTTCGGAAAGATGCAAATTTCTTTTTTGAAGATGCTTTGCAAATTCAGC
Organism: Lachnospiraceae bacterium; assembly: GCA_017468395.1. Classification (GTDB taxonomy): domain Bacteria; phylum Bacillota; class Clostridia; order Lachnospirales; family Lachnospiraceae; genus Acetatifactor. The sequence continues at coordinate 67,941 of JAFUIR010000018.1, forward strand.
CAAATTCATGGCATGGTCACCTACGCGCTCCAGATTGCCGATTACTTTGTAAATCTGGTTGGTTGCAATAGTGTCGTTATAGGACTGTTCCAGTGCAAGGACTTTGGAAATACGGCGTGCCAATTTGGCGTTGTACAGGTCGATTTCTTCTTCCCGTTGCTCGATATCCGCAAGATTGGACAGATCGCTGTAAATAATGGCATCAAAACTAAGTTCTACGTTTTTGCTTGCCAGCAAGAGCATTTTCTGCATATCTTCTTTCAAGGTTTTTATAGCCATGGTAGATACGCCCAAAGGATGGTGGGAGTGAGAGTTTACCAGGTCATTAAACCAACGTTCTTCATCAGGTGCAGCGCTCTTTTTGTCGGGAAGAATCCGCTCGGCAATTGTAGCCAGGTATCCGCCGAAAGGAAGCAGGCACAAGGATGTGGTAATGTTGAAAATGGTGTGCACATTTGCGATTTGCGCAGTGGGACTGTCTGTCAACCCTTGCATCCATGTAACAAAAGGCGTGGTAAGTGTAAATATTACAAAAAGGATTGTACCGATAATGTTAAACATCAAGTGAATAATTGTAGTACGTTTTGCACTGCGGCTTGTGCCGATAGAGGCAAGTACGGCGGTGATACAGGTACCGATATTTTGACCGAACAAAACGAACACGGCACCGTCTAAACCAATCAGCCCACTGACAGCCAAGGTCTGCAAAATACCGACAGATGCGGAAGAGGATTGGATGATGGCGGTAAAAACCATACCAACCAAAATACCGATTAAAGGATTTTTAAACTGGGTCATCAAGTCAATGAAAACTTGTGATTCTCTAAGGGGATGCATGGAATCGCTCATGAGGTTCATACCTACGAATAGGATACCAAGACCCGCAATGATACCGCCGGCGCACTGTACTTTTTTGTTTTTCAGAAATACTATCAGTGCTACGCCGATAAAGGCAATCATAGGGGCAATCAGTCCAACGTCCAAAGCAATCAGCTGACCGGTAATAGTGGTACCGATGTTGGCGCCCATAATAATCCAAACTGCTTGACGCAGGGTCATAAGCCCGGAATTTACAAAGCCCACAACCATAACGGTTGTTGCAGATGAAGACTGGATGACAGCAGTGATAACAGCACCCACAATAACTCCCAAAATGCGGTTGGAAGTCAATTTTTCCAAAATGTCTTTCATACGGTTTCCGGCAAGTACTTCCAAGTTGCTGCTCATCATATGCATACCGTACAAGAATAAAGCAAGTCCTCCAAAGAGGGTAAATATAGATTCAATAGTCATGTTTTCCTCCTAAGTGGCAATAAAAAAGACTTTTATGGCAAGGCGCAATAAGAGTCTTTTTAGGTTTTTACATTTGAAATTATAGCGGAGAAAAAAATACATTACCATAAAATCCATGTAAGAGATTGTAAAACTTATGTAAATTATTCTTCTGCAAAAGGTGCTGATTTTCCGGCCTCCAGTTTGTTGCGGATGCGTAAATCCTTAAAAAAAGTTTTTAACAAACGGCTGCATTCTTCTTCCAAAATGCCTCTGGTGGTATCTACCTGATGATTAAACTCAGGCATATTAAGGACATTTAAAATAGAACCGGCGCAGCCTGCTTTGGGATTCATGCAGCCCATGACTACCCGGGGGATGCGGGCCTGAACAATGGCTCCGGCGCACATCTGACAGGGTTCTAATGTGACATAAAGGGTGCAATCTTCCAAACGCCAGTCGCCGATTTTTTTGCTGGCTTTGTTTATGGCGGTAATTTCTGCGTGAGCCAGAGTGTTTTTGTCGGTGTTGCGGCGGTTGTAACCTCTTCCGATAATTTTATCTTCATAAACAATGACACAGCCTATGGGAACTTCTCCCAGCGCCATTGCCTTTAATGCCTGTTTAATTGCGGCTTTCATGTATTTTTCGTCGGTTGTCATGATATATCCACTCTTTCTGAAATCTTTTTTGTGTGTTGCATGGAAGACAAGAAATCATTATACTGTTACCTAGAAGTATTATAACTGTCACGGGCAGTATCGTCAAATATGGCATACAAAGTGGTAACAGAGGAAAAGTGAGGGATGGACAATGCAGATACACGGGTTAAATAAGACCACACTTTTAGATTATCCGCAGCATGTGGCGGCCACCATTTTTACGGGCGGCTGCAATTTCCGATGTCCTTTTTGCCATAATTCGGGGCTGGTGCTGAATCCGGCGGGACAGCCAATTATTTCCGAGGAAGAAGTGCTTGCTTTTCTAAAAAAAAGAAAAGGGATTTTGACGGGCATTTGCGTTACCGGAGGCGAGCCGACTTTGCAGAAAGATTTGAAGGATTTTTTGCGCAAGGTAAAGGCACTTGATTATTTGGTGAAGTTGGATACGAACGGTTACCGCCCGGATGTACTGGGAGAATTGCTGGAGGAAGGCTTGCTTGACTATGTGGCTATGGATATTAAGTCTTCGCTTAAAAACTATGGGGTTTTGGCAGGAATTAAAGAAATTGACACGGATGTCATAAAAGAAAGTGTAGAACTTCTGAAAAAAAGTGGGATTCCTTATGAATTCAGAACTACGGTGGTAAGGGAATTACACACCGGGGAAGATTTCGAAGAAATCGGAAACTGGCTGGCAGGATGTCCGGCCTATTATTTGCAGGCCTATCGAGAGAATGAATATGTTATGCAGAGGGGATACAGTGCCTGCACAAAGGAAGAAATGGAGGAATATGCCGGGATTTTGCAAAGAACCATTCCGAAGGTGCTGATTCGTGGATTGGACTAAGCAGGGCATGAAGATACAAAATGAAATATATGAAGAAATTTATCGGAGATAAGGCATTTTATAAAATGGCACTGACTGTTGCAGTGCCCATTATGGTGCAAAACGGAATTACCAATTTTGTCAGTTTGCTTGACAATATTATGGTGGGGCGCATTGGGACGGAGCAAATGTCCGGTGTTGCCATTGTCAACCAACTGATGTTTGTGTTTAATATCAGCATTTTCGGAGCAGTTTCCGGGGCAGGTATTTTCGGCGCACAGTTTTGGGGCTGTGGCAAGCAGGAAGGTGTGCGGCACACGTTCCGTTTTAAGTGGATAGCAAGTGTGCTGCTGGTAATTCTTGCAGGGCTTTTGTTTTGGCTGGCAGGAGAGCAGTTGATTACGCTATATCTGCACGGAGATGAAAACATTACTCAGTTGGAAGAGACATTGTATTACGCAAAGAAGTATTTGCAGGTGATGATTTGGGGACTGCTTCCCTTTGGAGTCAACCAAGTGTATACCAGTACCATGCGTGAATGCGGAGAAACCATGATTCCCATGAAAGCCGGTATTGTGGCAGTTTGTGTGAATATGTGTCTGAACTACGTGCTGATTTTCGGAAAACTGGGTATGCCGCAACTTGGGGTAGTCGGTGCTGCTGTTGCAACAGTAATTTCCAGATATGTGGAAGTGACTATTGTTATTGTGTGGGCACATACCCACAAAGAAAAACAACCTTATATTGAAGGAGTATATAAAAATTTCCACATTCCGGGAACTTTGGTTGGAAAGATTTTGTTAAAGGGCGCCCCTTTAATGTTTAATGAAATTATGTGGTCTTTGGGCATGGCGACCTTGATGCAGTGTTACTCCCTGCGGGGGTTGGATGCGGTAGCAGGTATGAATATATCTTCTACTATATCCAACGTGTTCAATGTGGTTTATATTGCTATGGGAAGTGCCGTTGCCATTATAGTCGGCCAACTATTGGGAGCCGGAAAAATGGAAGAGGCAAAGGATACGGATACAAAGTTGATTGCTTTTTCTGTGGCATCCTGCCTTGTGATGGGTGGGCTTTTGGTGCTTGTGGCTCCGCTGTTCCCGTTAATGTATAACACCACGGATGCAGTGCGGCAACTGGCTACTTCGTTTATAAGAATTGTAGCAATTTGCATGCCGCTGTATGCGTTTGTACACTGTGCGTATTTTACGCTACGCTCCGGTGGAAAGACAATAGTAACCTTTTTGTTTGACAGTGTGTTTGTGTGGGGAATCAGTATTCCTCTTGCCTATGTACTCAGCCGTTTTACAACGTTGCCCGTGGTGCCTCTCTATTTTATGTGCCAGTCATTGGAGGCTGTGAAGTGTGTGATTGGATTTATTCTTATCAAAAAAGGGGTATGGCTTCAAAATATTGTGCGGGAAGAAAGTTAGGAATTGGTTAAAAGATGCCATTCTCATGCCGATATATATTATGCGCAAAAGGATTTGCGTAAAAATAATACAAGGAGGTATTTATATGAGAATTGCATCGAGTGCTGTTGCTATGTCTTCTGACAGACAGTACGCCTGCGAGTCGCAGTTTCGGATGGAAGAGCGTATTACCACGGCTGATGTGGCGGCGACTTTGGAGTTTTCCAAAGAAGGTGGCGATTTACTGAAGCAACTGGAAGAAAACGAGAAGCGGGCAAAGGCGCAGAGAAAGGAGCAGCAGGAAAGAGCACTGGCGGATGCCTTTACCCAGCGAAATCAGCAGAGTAAAAAGGTAGAACAACAGGAAACGGCGATAAAATCGCCGGAAGATCTGCAACTGGAAATACTGCGAAAGATGTTGGCAGCATTAAAACGATTGCAGAGCGGCAAAAATCCGGGAGAGACCTTCGATGAAATCAAAGATTTGCAGAAGGAGTTTAAGAGAACCCGGTTGGGTCAAACCCACGTGGCAACCGGCGGGCAGGCATCCTTTGCCGGAGAGGTGGTGCAGGTATCCACAGCGCCAAGAGTACCCACACAATGGGTAAAGACCACGGTAACGTCATCATTTTTCTGTGAGACGGAGAATACGGCATACCAAGCCACCGGCATAGCTAAGACCACGGACGGCAGAGAACTTTCCTTTGGAGTTACGGTGGAAATGTCCCGGGCCTTTTGCGAAAAGTACGAGAGTTTTGTTCAAGAGGATTACGTGTGCGTAGACCCGCTGGTAATTAATGTGGATGCATCAGTGGCTTCCGTTACAGACCAGAAGTTTCTGTTTGACTTAGATTCCGATGGACAGGAAGAGCAGATTTCATTTGCAGGTGCAGGAAGCGGATTTTTGGCACTGGACAAAAACAGGGACGGAAAAATCGGTGACGGCTCTGAACTATTCGGAACGCAGTCGGGAAACGGCTTTGCAGATTTGGCTAAGTACGATGAAGACGGTAACGGATGGATTGACGAAGGGGATTCTGTATTTGCAGACCTAAAAGTATGGACCAAAGATGAAAATGGTAATGACAAACTCATTGGCTTAAAGAAAGCAGATGTGGGAGCTATTTATCTGGGCTATGCAGAAACAGAATTTTCGCTTAATGAATTAGAGACAAATAAAAAGAATGGAATTATCAGAAGTACCGGTGTTTTCCTAAAGGAAAGCGGCGGCGTAGGCACGGTACAACATTTGGATTTAGTAGTATAAACCATGAATAATGGAAAAATGAAAGCACCCTGACTGTGTAGTTGGGGTGCTTTTTAGACAAAGTGGTAGCCGCTCATACTGAAATAGAGGGGAGGTGATGTGGCGTTCCTTTTTCCACAAATAACTCCATTTTTATTACAGAGAACTAGCAATTGTCACTGCTATAGAATTAAAGAATAGCATCAAAAAAATCAAAACAAGACATATAATAACAAGAATCTTAAAAAAACGGACATCCTTATTTTTCTTTTAAGTGTCAAATATGGGATTATATCAAAGCCTATCTATATTGTCAAATTTTTTCACTTTTTATGGAAAATATTCCCCTAGAACTGCCTGAATAATCTGGTTTTGTTGTTCCTCTCTCATTGCCTTTTTAACCGGCTTTGCCACCTCCTGTTCCGGCTCCTCCAGCACACATTCCAAGTAGGATTTTACTTCTTTTATAATCTCATCTGTCTGTTTCTTAAGAATGGTTATTTTTTGTAACAAAATAATTAGTAGGACTCCCATCGCAAGTTTTTCACCTTTTCGACAACTTCCTACAATTTCTCTTTGCTGACACTTTCTCTTTAGTGTATAATATAAAAATAAGAAACATATTTACATACTTTTATAAGAGGACTGCTTATGAAAAAGATTATTATGACCGGCGGCGGAACCGCAGGTCACGTAACACCAAACCTTGCTCTTATGCCGGCATTGAAAGAAGCGGCTATGAGATAGAATATATCGGATCCTACAATGGCATTGAAAAAGGGCTGATTGAAGCCAACAACATCCCATATCATGGCATTAACTCCGGAAAACTGCGCAGATATTTGGATTTAAAAAACCTTTCGGATCTGTTTCGTGTAATTCATGGATATACACAGGCACTGGGACTTATGCGAAAAATCAAGCCTGATATCGTATTTTCGAAAGGCGGATTTGTTTCCGTTCCTGTCGTTCTGGCTGCAAAAACCTGTGGAGTACCGGCTCACCAATCCGTCGGGAATTATTCAATGGAGATCGCCGGAAGGCCTATGAATTATGTGGTTTTCCTAAGACTCCAAAGCCTGTTCTTCTCATTATTGGAGGTAGATTAGGGTCCGTAGCCGTAAATACTGCCGTGCGCAAAGTTCTTCCACAGTTGTTAGAAGAATTCTACATTATTCACTTATGCGGCAAAGGCAACTTAGAGGAATCTTTAGTTGGAACCGTAGGTTATGCACAGTTTGAATATGCCAGCTCGGAACTTACCGATATGCTGGCCCTGGCAGATATCGCTGTTTCCCGTGCGGGCGCTAACTCTATCTGCGAACTGCTTACCCTTCACAAATCAAATATCCTGATTCCGCTCCCTGCTGCCGCAAGCCGTGGGGACCAGATATTAAACGCAAACTCCTTTGCAAAACAAGGATTCTCTTGTGTTTTAGAAGAAGAAACCTTAACCGACGAACTTCTTCTTAACACCGTAAAAGAGGTTTACGCCAACCGCCAGCAATATATTGATGCAATGTCGGCCAGCGGACAGATGGATTCTATCGGAACCATTATAAAATTGATTGAAGAAAACACCAAATAAATACTAATGAATCTATGGAGGAAAACTAAATGGAAAAATCAAAAAATTCAAAACTCATGCAACTTATCGTCTGCTGTGCAATTCTTATTGTAAGCGTATTCATTGGCTTTATAACAGGACTTTTTTCCACGGACGATCTGGAAAACATCAGCATTGATATCACAGCTTACATCAAAGTATTTATTATGGCTGTCGGTGTTATTACTGCGGAAACACTTCTTGTAGTGCTCCTGGGGATTCCAAAGCCTCACAGCCATCGCGCCCGCTCTGTGCTGTCTATTATTTCCAGCCTTCTCAAATACATAGCAGGAATTGTAATCCTTTGCTGGGGCTTGTCCATAATGGGAGTCAATGTATCCACAATCGTAGCCAGTGTTGGAATTATTGCTCTTGTTGTAGGCTTCAGTGCCGAAAGCCTCATTGCCGATGTTGTAACAGGAGCCTTTATGATTTTTGAAAATCAATATAATGTAGGTGACATTGTAGAAGTAGACAATTTCCGCGGGACCGTCACAAGTATTGGAATCCGTACCACCTGTATCACCGATGCCGGTGACAATGTAAAAATTGTCAACAACTCTGCCATGAAAAACATTCTGAACCGTTCAGACAGATTATCCCGTAGTGTCAGCGATATCGCTGTGCCTTATGCAACGGATTTTGAGAAACTGGAAAGCCAGCTTCCGGCTCTGATGCAGTCTATCCATGAAGCACACCCGGATATAATGATAAATCCGCCACAATATCTTGGTATTCAGTCCCTTGGCGACAGCGCTGTAATACTTCGCTTTGTTGTTGATGTACACGAAAAAGATATTTACTCCGGTGTCCGTGTATTAAATCACGATTTGCTTCTGGGCTTCCGTCGCCTTGGCATAGAATGTCCGTTCCCACAGATGGATGTTCATACCAATTAAGGTCTACCGGAACATGACTAAGCGAAAGGAGGCGCCATAACCTTGAACAATGAACGCAACCAGGAATTTCATGTTTTATCGGAAGACTGTGTTTTGCCGGACGAATTTCCTTCCACACAGGAATATATAGGGCAGAAGGATGAGTTTCCTTCCTTCCCATCATTTGTACCTCTAACAGATGAATATCAGGGAGAATCCGGCAGTCAGGAGGTTAAAGAAGAGAAGCACCGGCGTATCAAGCGTATGCTTTTTATGCCCGTCGCATCTGCCATTGCAGCAGTCTCTATCGTGTTTGCTTCCTTTGGATACGATCCCTTGGGAAATGACTTTTTAAATTCCTCTTCCGGTGCTCCTTCCTCTCCTTCCGGAGAGAACCTTTTTACTGACCATGCAGACAAAGCCTTTCCGGTCTTATCGAATCTGGAGCCGAATGGACCGATTGAAGGCTTTGGCATATTAAACGAAGAATTTATTTGTATCCAGTCCTCCACCGAAGATTTGTATCTGCTCTCCGGCAGTGCCTGGGGTTATTATGATGAAAACGGAGATTGGCACACTGCTCCGATTAGTACTATAGAGGGAATCCGCTATGACCCGGATTCCAATACTCTGACTTTGGATAACTACAATGGCCCTGTGCTTAATGTTAACCTTATGGGAAATAGTTTTACCATCCGGTTAATCGGGGATAATTCCCTTGACCGCGTGTTCATCTGGGGATTTCATTATGGTGGCAGTGTGAAAATTACAGGTACCGGCAGCCTGACGGTAAACCGGGATATGAAATTTGATACGGGGATTGAATTGTTGGCAGAATTTAGTGAAACCTGTCTGATGTTAGACAGTGGCATCCATCTGGAAGTCTCCGGAAAAGAGATGGCTGTTATTGTTCACGCCACCAACATGGAAAAAGCCATTTATTATTTAGAACCTCTGACCTTATACGGCGGTATCCGCAGAGGTGGAGATTATATCATACAAATGGATAATCAGTATTCCTCTGCATATGGAGATTTTCATGATTATACCATTGTCGCGGATGAAAAGGGAACACCTTCGAAATTCGTAATCTTCGAGACTGTGAAGAAAAGTCTGTAAAAACTGATCTTCTATGATAATGATTGGGCTGAAGGCTCTCAGAATGAGCTTTCAGCCCTTATTTTATGTATAACAGCCCTTTATGGGCATGTCAAGTAAGGGCGCATATTTTCGCCCCTCTTTGGGATTTCTATTCGGCTAGTCGCCCTTCGTACATGATGCTCAGTTCTCCATATACCTGTCCCCAGTTACGAATGGTGGTTGTCCATTTCTTTGTCGCTTCGAATGTAGCCAAATATAATGCCTTAAGGAGAGCTGTGTCACTTGGAAATACACTTCTCTGACGGTTCAGTTTCCGATAGGTGGAATTCAGACTTTCGATGGCATTGGTCGTATATATGACTTTTCTGACTTCTGTCGAAAACTTGAAAATTGGAGTAATGGCATCCCAGTTATCGTACCACCTCTTCATGGAATTTGGATATTTTGGAGTCCACTTCTGTGCCACCCGTTCCAGTGCCTCCATTGCCTTCTTTTCATCCGGGGCATGGTAGATAGTCTTTAAGTCGGTGGCAAATGCCTTTTGATCTTTATCAGGTACATACTTCAAGGTATTACGCACCTGATGGACTATACAACGCTGATATTCCGTCTTGGGGAATGCAGCTGCAATTGCCTCTTTGATACCGGCAAGACCGTCTGCACAGATAATTAGGATATCTTTTACACCACGGTTCTTCAGCTCGTTCAGGATAGAAAGCCAGTATTTGGCGCTTTCATTATCACCTACTGTAATTGTCAGAACTTCCTTTTTTTCATCTGTGTTAATTCCAAGAATTACATATGCAGCAAGCTTCCTGATTACTCCATTATCACGAACAGAATAATGAATGGCATCTATGTAGAGAATAGGGTATACCTCAGCCAGAGGCCGGTTCTGCCAGTCCTCAATCTGAGGTAGAATCTTATCTGTAACATCAGAAATAAATCTTTCTGAAGTTTCAAAACCATAGATATCCTCAATAGTCTCGGATATTTGTCTGGTGGTCATTCCTTTTGCATACATAGAAATAATTTTCTGGTCAATGTCAGAAATATCCTTTTGGCGCTTTTTCACAATCTGTGGCTCAAAGGTAGATTTGCGTTCTTGGGGAACCTGAATTTCCATCGAACCATAGCTGCTGTTTACACGCTTTGGTTTGTACCCATTGCGGTAATCGTCATTATCAGAGCGTTCTGACTTTTCGTAGCCCAGATGGTCATCCATTTCAGCTTCCATCATTTCCTTGATTGTTCCACCAAGTAAATCTTTGAGCGCTTCCTGGATGTCTTCGGCAGTCTGGATATCGTATTCTTCCAGAAGCTGATGGATAATGTTACGTTTACCTTCAGTCATTCGTACTTTGTGTACCGGTTTCTTTTCTCTTGCCATAATAATAGGCCTCCTATGAATTTATTTTATCATAGAAGACCTAATATATCTTTATTTACAGAAAAACTTTCACAGACTCAATAACTCCACTTTTATTACAGAGAACTAGCAATTGTCACTGCTATAAAATTAAAGAATAGCATCAAAAAAAACAAAACAAGACATATAATAACAAGAATCTTAAAAAAACGGACATCTTTGGCAATCTGATGTATATCCTCGTACAATTGATTAGTTTTTTCCTGCATCAGGCCAGTGTAAACTTTCTGCGGTTTGTTTTCACTGTCCGTGTTATGCTCAACAAAGTCCTTTTGCGGCGTACTTTTCTTCTGCGCTAAACTAACAATTTCCTTTATTGCTTTATCTGTAGCATTAGGAAATCTTGTTAAGTCTGAATATTCATCAATGACATCCTTATTACCCCGGAGAACTTCGCTAAATCCTTCATAGCATACATCGCATAATTCTACTCCGAACTTTGCATTCGTTGCTTTTCTTGTTTGACACAATTCACAATTCTTTTTCATAAGATTTCTCCCAATGCACTATGCATAACTTCTGTAGATTCAATGTTTATACCTTTTTACTTAACTGTTTACTATCTTAATGCAGACTTTCGTGATATATTTTTATTTATACTAACACAAGTATAACAGAATTTCCACAGTAATTCCGATTGTATTGTGCGGATAAAGAAAAAGAAACTCTGATTTCAGAAATACTTTCTGAGCAGAGTTTCCTTTGTCTGTCCATTGCTCTGTCTAACCGAAGTTTTGCTAAAAACTTGTTTCTGTCAATGCCTCACTTCTGTTTATTTTGTTTATAAGTAAATATTCCTTGAATTAAATTGCCGATTGTCGCACATAGCTTTCCTATAGGAAGCAAAAAAGAAACTTCATTTTTGCAAAAATGCAATATGAAAGAATAATTAATCCTACAATTGCTAAACACAAAACCATGGCATTCTTTGTTTTAACCTTCATACATATCGGTATTTCCCAGCAACCTTCTTTTAAATGCAATTGCTTTATTTAATACTCCCGTCACATCACCAACCATTTTCTCCAGTCAATCCTAGGCAAAACAAAAAGGACCAGCCACATAGCCAGTCCTTTCTCGCTAAAGCGGAGACGGAGGGATTCGAACCCTCGTGCCCCGGAGGGCAAACGCATTTCGAGTGCGCCCCGTTATGACCGCTTCGATACGTCTCCAAAATGTATGAGTTGCAGAGCAAAATGCAACTTTTTTCCTTGAATAGTATAACACACTTCCTTTGTTTTTCAAGAGTCAAGCACAAAAAGGTTTTGTAATAGGTTATTAATGATTGCAAATTTTCTCTGAAAAGGGTAAAATTTTATGTAAGATGTTTTCTTGAATCCACACAAAATGTAATCAAGGAGGAACTACTTATGAAGAGAATTGGTATGTTGACAAGCGGTGGCGATTGCCAGGCATTAAATGCAGCGATGAGAGGCGTGGTGAAAACTTTAGCCAACAGCGGTAAGAAATGGGAGATATATGGATTCCTCGATGGTTACAAGGGTTTGATATATGGTAATTACCGTATGCTCACTGCGTCGGACTTTTCCGGCATTTTAACGGTGGGCGGAACCATTCTGGGCACTTCCAGAACTCCCTTTAAGTTAATCCGGGAGCCGGATGAAAAGGGGCTGGATAAAGTGGAAGCCATGAAGGAAAATTACCGCAAGTTAAAACTGGATTGTCTGGTTGTATTGGGAGGTAACGGCACTCATAAAACCGCAAATCTGCTTCGTGAAGAGGGGCTGAATGTGGTAACGCTTCCTAAGACCATTGACAACGATTTGTGGGGAACGGATATGACCTTCGGTTTCCAGAGTGCAGTGGATATTGCAACCAATGCCATTGACTGTATCCATACAACTGCGGCATCCCATGGAAGGGTGTTTATTGTGGAAGTTATGGGGCACAAAGTAGGCTGGCTTACATTGAATGCCGGCATGGCAGGCGGTGCAGATATTATTTTGTTGCCTGAAATTCCGTATGATATCAATAAAGTGATAGATGCTATTGAAGAGAGGGACAAGCGTGGCAGCCGCTTCACGATTATTGCAGTGGCAGAAGGCGCTATCTCCAAAGAAGATGCAAAATTGTCCAAGAAAGAATATAAAGAGAAACTGAAAAACCGCCCGTACCCTTCTGTTTCTTATGAAGTGGCAGCAAAAATCCAGGAAAAAACAGGACGGGAAGTGCGTGTTACCGTTCCCGGACATGTACAAAGAGGCGGAAGTCCCTGCCCTTATGACCGTGTGTTTGCCAGCCGTCTGGGTTCAGAAGCAGGCAATCTGATTTTGAACGGCGAGTATGGCTTTATGGTGGGATATAAAAACAGGGAAATCGTGAAAGTGCCCTTGGAAGAAGTGGCAGGAAAATTAAAGATGGTTTCACCGGATTCTACAATTGTGAAAGAGGCAAAACTTTTGGGTATTTGTTTCGGTGATTAAGTCGAAAAAGATTTTAGGTAGAGCGAGGAAAAGAGCATGTCATATACGGCGTTATACCGTAAATTCCGCCCGGACAACTTTGGAGATGTCAAAGGGCAGGATCACATAGTTACAACATTAAAAAATCAAATAAATGCAAACCGTATCGGACATGCCTATCTTTTTACGGGAACCAGAGGAACCGGTAAGACAACAGTGGCAAAGATTTTTGCAAAAACCGTGAACTGCGAAAATCCGGTAGACGGAAGTCCTTGCGGGGAATGTGCTATTTGCCGGGCTATTGCTTCGGGAGCCAGCATGAATGTCATTGAAATTGACGCAGCTTCCAATAATGGCGTAGATAATATCCGTGAAATTGTGGATGAGGTTTCTTATTCCCCTGCAGAAGGGAAATATAAGGTTTATATTATCGATGAGGTTCATATGCTTTCCATAGGAGCCTTTAATGCACTGTTAAAAACTTTGGAAGAGCCCCCCTCGTATGTTATTTTTATTTTGGCAACTACAGAGGTGCACAAGATTCCCATCACCATTCTTTCAAGATGTCAGAGATATGATTTTAAGAGAATCAGTATTGATACTATCTCGGCCCGTATGAGGGAACTGGTAGATAAGGAGCAGGTGCAAATAGAAGAAAAAGCCCTCCGCTATATTGCAAAATTGGCGGATGGTTCTTTGCGTGACGGTCTGAGTTTGTTGGATCAGTGTATTGCATTCCATCTGGGGCAGGAATTGACCTATGACAAAGTGCTGGATGTGCTTGGTGCGGTGGACACGGAAGTATTCAGCAGGCTGTTTCGCAGTGTGCTTGGCAGAGATGTGCTTGGCTGTGTAAGTCTTTTGGAAGAAATTGTGATGCAGGGAAGAGAACTGACACAGTTTGTAATTGATTTTGCCTGGTATTTGAGAAATCTGATGCTGGTAAAGGCTTCCGACGATATAGAGGATGTGATTGATGTCTCTACCGAAAATCTTGCGAGGCTGAAGGAAGAGGCGCAGATGGCAGAGATGGATGCTATTATGCGTTACATCCGCATTTTCTCGGAATTGTCAGGACAAATCAGATATGCGTCCCAGAAGAGAATTATGATAGAGATGGCTCTGATTAAATTATGTAAACCTTCCATGGAAAACAATCAGGATTCCATTTTGGACAGAATCCGTGAGGTGGAAGATAAATTGGAGAATGGTGTGACAGTGCTTCCGGCCGGCTATGAAATGCCACAGCAAAATGCCGGAAGTGTTGCAGGTGCGCCAAAAGTAAGACCGGAAATGCCCAAGGCAATCCCGGAAGAGGTGCAGACTATTGTTTCCAAATGGCCGGCCATTGTGGGAAGCGCAGAAAATCCCATGAAGAAGTATATGCAGAGTGCAAAATTGAGCCTCGGCGGAGACAACAGGCTAATGCTTGTTTTGGAAGATGGAATTGCTTCGGATTATTTCACAAGGAATGAAAATAATAAGCAGCAGTTGGAATATCTTGTGTCCGATTTTATCGGAAAAGAAGTGGAAGTGAATATTCAGGTTGTGGGCAGTGAGAGGGAGTTTGAAACTTCTTATATCGACTTAACCCAAATCATTCAGATGGATATTGAGGAAGAAGAATTTTAAAATTAGGAGGAGATAACAATGGCAAAAAGAGGTGGATTTCCCGGAGGCGGAATGCCCGGAAATATGAGTAATCTTATGAAACAGGCGCAGAGAATGCAGCGTCAGATGGAAGAAAGCCAAAAAGAAATGGAGACAAAGGAGTTTAAGGCGACGGCAGGTGGCGGCGCAGTAGAGGTGACTGTTTCCGGCAAAAGGGAAGTTGTTGGTGTAAAACTGGCAGAGGAAGTAGTGGATCCCGATGATATTGAGATGTTGCAGGATTTGATTGTGGCGGCTACCAACGAAGCACTGCGTCAGGTGGAAGAGGCTAACGCTGCAATGATGAACAAAATGACCGGTGGCATGGGCGGAGGATTTCCTTTCTAATGGAAATGTACAGCGGTCATATCAATAAATTAATAGAAGAACTGTCGGCTCTTCCGGGAATCGGAAGCAAATCGGCACAGCGCCTTGCATTTCATCTTATTAATATGCCGGAGGATAAGGTAAAACGTCTGGCAAAAACAATGGTGGAAGCAAAAGAAAACGTGCGATATTGCAGCGGTTGTTATACATTGACAGATAAAGAAGTTTGCCCCATCTGTTCCAATCAAAAGAGAAACCGCCGGCTGATTATGGTTGTGGAAAACTCCAGGGATTTGGCGGCCTATGAAAAAACCGGGAAATACGAAGGTGTTTATCATGTGCTTCACGGAGCTATTTCCCCTATGCTTGGCATTGGACCCAGTGACATAAAGTTGAAGGAACTCTTACAGCGCCTTCAGGAAGATGTGGACGAGGTGATTATTGCAACCAACTCCAGTTTGGAGGGGGAAACTACCGCTATGTATATTAGCAAGTTAATTAAGCCCTTGGGAGTGAAGGTTACACGTATTGCCAGCGGCGTTCCAGTAGGCGGTGATTTGGAGTACATTGATGAAGTGACGCTGCTAAGGGCATTGGAGGGGCGCATTGAATTATAATTTACGGAGGGTATTATTATGAGTATTGTTACAAGAGAGTTCGGAATTACTCCTGATGGAGAGAAAATTACTTTGTATGCCATCAGCAATTCTAAAGGTATGTGTGCAGAAGTCATTAACTATGGTGCAATTTTGGTTGCACTGAAAGTTCCTGATAAGAATGGTAAAATCGAAGACGTTGTTTTGGGGTATGAAAAATTAGAGGGATATTATGAAAATCCCAGTTTCTTTGGCGCGACAGTTGGTCCTAATGCAAACCGTATCGGTAATGCTGCGTTTGAACTGGATGGCGTAAAATATGTTCTGGACAAAAATGACGGCGAAAACAACCTGCACAGCCATATAGAGAAAGGCTATCATAAAGTAGTGTGGAACGCACAGAAAGGTGACAATAGTGTCACATTTACGTTTGAAGATGTGGATGGAAATCTTGGTTTCCCCGGAAACAGAAAATTTTCCGTAACCTATACTTTGGATGAAGAAAATAAACTGACATTACATTATCACGGAATCAGTGATAAAAACACAATCATTAATTTTACCAATCATACATACTTTAATTTAACCGGACATAACTCGGGAAGAATTGAGGATCATGTACTTTGTCTGAAAGCATCCAATTATACGCCTGCAGTACCCGGTTCCATTCCTACCGGGGAGATTGCTCCCGTAGAGGGAACACCTATGGATTTCACGAAACCTTGCAGAATTGGTGACAGAATTGATGCAGACTTTGACCAGTTGACAATGGCAGGCGGTTATGACCACAACTGGGTAATAGACGGTTGGGATGGAAAAGTACAGTTATTCGCGGAATTGTCTGCTCCGGGAACAGACAGGGTAATGAAAGCCTATACTGATTTGCCCGGTGTGCAATTCTATGCTGGAAATTTTGTACAGCCTGCGGATGGTAAAGAAGGGGCTGCTTATGGACCCCGTACAGGACTTTGTCTGGAAACCCAGTTCTATCCCGATACTGCCAATAAAGTCAATTTCCCCAGTGCAGTGTTTGGACCGGACAGAGAATATGATTATACAACAATTTATGAGTTTATTTAAAAACATAGGACAATCGCTTGTGGCGGTTGTCCTTTTTTGTCGTTGAAAATAGGTACAGAGAGGGCAAAATTCTGCAAAAAACGCACATACGCGGCGGTATACTGGATGCAAAATGGCAGGGGGAATTGATACCGGCCGGGTGTGGGAGGCGGAAATATGGAATTACCTAAGAATATTGTACAAATTGGAACACCGGATAAGCGTTATAAAGTCTTCGTAGAAGATTATGTTATTTCCTATATGAAGCAGATAAATCGCAATTTACAAGGCGGACAAGCCGGACTTGCTTTATATGGTAAACGTTATGCGGAAGAAGATATGCGATACTATTTTCTTTATGGTGCGTGTGAGATTGCGGGGCTGGAAAGCAGAGGACAATATTTATCTGAGACGGAAAAAGAGCGCGCAGAGGCCAAAAGGGCAGAATTTTTTGAAGAGCAGGAATTTTTGGCATGGTGTACGCTGACGGGAGAAATGCCTGATGGATTTTTTTTGCTGGAACAAGGAAAAGGGTTGCCCATAAACGGTTATGCAACCTTTTTTGAAAAAAATGATAATATGCTGAACTTTATGATTATCATGGGAAACCGTGAGGATAAGCGGATAAATTCAAACGAACAGGAAAACACCGGAGCGGAACTTTATGAGAGAAAACGGGGAGAAACACGCCGCAGTACAACCTACGAATGGGGACGGCTTGCGGAAGGTGGTAACATAGACCACAGGTTGCTGGAGCGAAGCCGGAAACTGTCGGAAGCCAGAAAAGAAAAAAGCGGTTTACATAGAAATTATCGCATGGCATCACAAAAGACGGATAAATATGAAAAAAACGGGAGTTGGAAAACTCTTTTTGCAGGTATGGCGGTTATGCTGTGTGTATTGGGAATTGCGACTCTCAGCGATGAAGAGAAAATGAAAGAATTGCAGGTGCTGGCCGGGCAAGTAATGCAAAACTTAAGTGAAAAGCAATTGCCTGATGCGGAAAACTTACAAACCCAAAGCACAGAGGCAATGTGGCAGGAAACCCAGACATCCACAGAAAGTACGGTTGCCGCAGAAGTCGCGCCTGAAAGTGTGGTAACAGCGGAAACTATTGAACAGAATATGGAACAAACCGATACGCCTCCTGTGGCAGAAAGTGAACAGTCTTCAGAAATAGTACCTGAAGAATCAGAGCCACCGGAGAACAGTGAGCCGGACAAGCCAACCGTGTCGGTAGAGGAAGTCGTTGAGCCGGAAACGCCAGAGAGTGTGGAGGAAACGGTGTCGGGTAAGGTTTCCTATGTGGTGCAAAAAGGCGACATGCTTTTAAATATTTGTAAGAAACATTATGGAACCGAGGAAAGATTACAGGAAATATGTGAATTAAATGGAATTTCCAATCCGGATGATATAAAGGTTGGACAAATTATTTTACTTCCGGAATGAGTATGTGTTATACTAAAAGAACGAAAGATGTAATACGAGGAAAAATCATGGCGGATATTAAAAATTATCTGAAGGGAAAGCGGGAACGTCAGGAAATTTCATATACAGAAAAAATACATAGGCATAGATTGTCCAGTGTATATCGGTTCGCACTTCTTGCTGTGGCAGCGCTGGTAGTGGGCATAATTTTTTGGGTGCAATACCAAAATCAAATATACGAAGGTTATGATGTCCTTTCCGGTCAAAAGAAAGAAGGGGTTTATGGTGTGACGGAAATGCGCTTGGCGAAGGGGCTTTTGACCTACAGTAAAGATGGTGCCCATTACACAAATTCCGATGGGGAAGTACAGTGGAACCAGACATATCAAATGCAAAGCCCGATAGTTGCTACTTGTGAAGATGTGACGGCCTTTGCGGATTATAACGGAAGAAAAATATATGTATATGATACCGCAACGAAATTGGGGGAAATCGACACTATATTGCCCATAAGGTCTTTATGCGTAGCAGCAAACGGTGTTACGGCAGCAGTGCTGGATGACGGAGATGTAACATGGATTAGAACATTCAGTGCTACTGGAACGGTTTTGGTTGATTTTAAAACTTCTATGAAAGACTATGGTTATCCGGTCTCGGTAAGTCTTTCGCCCAATGGCATTTTGTGCGCAGTTTCTTATTTATATATGGATATGGGGGAAATGAAATCCAGCGTAGCTTTTTATAACTTCGGTGAAGTGGGAAAAAATCAAGTGGATAATTTGGTTGGAGGCTACAATCATGCAGACACAATTGTTCCGTTTGTTCAATTCATGAATGCCAATACAGCAATTGCAGTAGGAGATGATAGGCTGGTATTTTACAGCGGAAACCAAAAACCGGAAAATGTTGCAAATATTTTATTCTCAGATGAATTGCAGGCTGTATATTATAATGAAGAATATGTCGGCTTAGTATTTTTGAACAGTGGCGGAAACGGTAAACGTCTGGATATATATGGAACGGATGGAGTAAAAAAAGCCAGCCATGAATTTAATATGGAGCATACAGATATTTTATTTGATAAAAATGTCTATATTATATATAATGAAACAGAGTTATATATCGGAACCATAGACGGACGGGAAAAATATAACGGAACTTTTACAGAACCGATAAACTTGTTGGTTCCCACAGGAAAAGATTATTGTTATATGATTGTGACGCAAGATGCGGTAGAGGTAATTAAACTAAGATAAAGGATGGAAGGTACATGAACTGGTTATTATTGTTGGTTATATTTATTTTGATATGGAGAATCGCAGAAGGATATAAAAGAGGAATGGTCAAAGAAATAGTTTCCTTTGTTTCGCTGATTGTACTTTGCTTAGCGGTGGCATTCCTTGGCGGCGCTTTAATCGGTTATCTGGAAAAAGATTTTGTAATCATGGTAGTGGCTATTATTTTGCTATTAGTGTTATGTATTGCGCACAGAGTTTTGAGTTTCTTTTTCTTTTCTGCAAAACTTGTGGCGAAATTGCCGGTAATAAAATTTGCGGATAAATTGCTTGGAGCGGTTATAGGTGTTGCAGAAACAATTCTTTTGGTTTGGACATTATATACATTGCTTATAACAGTAGATACAGGAGCTATCGGACAGCAAATTTTGATTTATGTTCAGGAAAGTAAAATTCTTACATTCATTTATGAATATAATTATCTGGCAAAGTGGGTCAGTATGGCACTTGACCGGTTCAGTATGTTGCCTTTATAAAGGAAAAGTGTTTCTAAAGGAGTTTGTTTCGGCAAACTCCTTTTTGTTTTTATAAAACTATTTGACAAATAAACAGAGCCGATGATATAATAAAAATCCACCGCGAAAAACATGTTTTTTGAGGTGAAAATATTTAAAAAAGTTGTTGACAAGAAGAAACAGCCGTGATATTATAAACGAGTTGCGGCTCACGGGTCGGCAACAGGCCACAACGAAAAGAAGTGGAAAGAACCTTGACAAATAAACAGCAATGCAACCCTGAAAATTCTAAAAAGAATTATTCAGAGAACAAAACCTGAAAAAGCAACTGAAAGAAGTTGCGCAGTAAATGAACGGGACAAGAACTGCCAGAAGCATTTTGAGGACCTGGACGAAACTTATTATGAGAGTTCGATCCTGGCTCAGGATGAAC
>JAFUIR010000019.1 GCA_017468395.1 Lachnospiraceae bacterium
TTGGTATCTTCCTTAATCTCATACTGAAAATGCAAGGGATTAACAGGTAAGCTCTCATAAGTCCACTTCTTCCACTTTTCTCCGTAGCTCTCCGGCTGTGCAAGCTCAATAAGGTGTCCTACACACCAGCTTACCAGGTAATCGTTGCCCTCAAAATATCCGTCCTGTCTGCTGTCAGCACCAAGAACATCTGCAATGCTTTTTGCCACACTCGGCTTTTCCGCTATTACCAACCGCATATTACTCTACCTCCTCATCATCGGTCTGGTCAAAGAAATCATCTTCACTGTCCTCGTTTTCTTCCTCTTCATAGATTTCTTCTTCCTCATCCTCTTCCTCATCAATAAACTGCTCTTTCTTGCCCTTGACTACCTTGAAGTAATAACCTCCGCCAATGCCAAGAACCGCAATCACACCAATAATGATATAGGTTGACTTGGAATTTGTTGTCTGTTCCGGAACTTCCGCTTCTCCTTCCGTGCTAGGTTCCTCTGTGTCAGTGTTCTCAGTATCTTCCGGTAATTCTTCCACAGGCTTCTCCGTATCCGTCTGCTCTTTGTTGTTGTTCGGCAATGCACTCTCTGTTACAGGAATGGCAGACTCAAGTGCAGCGGAATTTTTCGGAAGTGTCTCGCTGTTATCCGTTGTTACATTGAGCAAATCATTTTCACTGATTTCCGTGAGGAAATACACCACTTCTTCCTCTCCGTCCCTGTCAATGACAAGATAAAATACCTTGTCCGTTCTGGTCTGAATGGTATAAAACTCCTTGCCCCTTTCGGCTTCTTCCTCTTCTTTGGTATCCGTGCTTTCTCCGTCCGCAGCTTCGACATCTGCCTTTTCGGTAGTTTCCTTAACCTCATTACCTTTACTGTCCACCTTGATATGCTCCGTCACATTAGCTGTTGCATTTGTAGGTTTGGTTGCACTTGCATCCACCGGGAGCTGTTCTGCCGGATTTTCCTCTGAACCGTCGCTTTCCGCTTCCGGATCAGTGTAATAAGGATTGGCTGTCTTGTAGACCTCAGACATATTTCCGGCATAATCCATTGCCTGAATGGTAAAGTATTGGTATCCGGCATCAAACTGCTGTAAGCGGATATTTAATGCGCCATTGGCAAAGTCCATAAACTCATAACCGTTCACATAAATAAATTTAATACCGGAGTCGGTATCATGTGCCTTAATGCTTAACAGACCATCGCTGACTGCCGCATTTAAGGTAGGCTTCTCCCTGTCAAAACAGGTCATGGCACGGTTTTTCTCATAGGTCTTTCCCTTCTGGTCTGTTACAAGCACATAGATACTGCAATTCTCGGAAATCTCCAAGGACATATCTTCCGTAATGTCCACCCAGCTTCCATTCTGCGAAATCTTTGCCTGTACGCTCTGAATGGTAAAATTACCGGACTCTGCTATATCCGCCACATTTACATTAACTTTTGCCCTGTCATTGTACCACCCGGCTTCCGTGCTAATGGTAATCTTTACTTTCGGATTGACATAGGCACACTTGGTATATTCCTCTTTGCATACCGGACAGTCCTTATTTATGGTGTGGGTACAGCACTTTTCCTCACAGATACATTCCGGTTCTTCCACATCGTTGTCGGATACAGTAGTTTCCGCATCTTTCGTTTCTGTATCCACAGGCTCTGTTTCTTCCTCCACATCTCCGTCACTTGCAAATACCGTAAGTACGCTTCCCGTACCCATAAATAAACCGCCCACAGGCAGACCGAACATAATGGCTGCCACCATAAGGGCTAACACAGTCTTAAATGGTAACTTCTTTTTCATGGTTTCTATTCTCCTTTTCCTTCTGCTCTAATAAACGCAAAATCTCTTCCTCGCTGAATTTAATGAGTAACTGTAACTGTTCGGAAGAGATTTTATTTCTTTCTATGAACTTCATTTTCTCGGCTTTCTCAGCCATGTCTCTCTGCTCCTCAAGCTCCTTTGCCTTGGCTTTTAGTTCCTCAAGCTGGGCATAGGTCTTTTGAAGCTCTTTCTCAATACGCTCCTTTGTCATCGTTCCTCCTAACTATCGGTTTATATCAACAGGCACAGGACTATAAGCCTGAATCATAATAAAAGAGTGGATTGTAATACTCACCGCCATACATAAGCTCTATGTGCAGATGACTTCCGGTACTGTTTCCCGTGTTTCCGGACTGTCCTATCAAGTCCCCGTGCGTTACACTCTGTCCGGCACTGACACTGACACTGTCAAGGTGGGCATATTTGGTAACATATCCCCTGCTGTCCTCAATCACGATATAATTGCCATATTCACTGTCATAGGCTGCCGTTGTCACGGTTCCGTCACAGGCAGAATACACATTTGTTCCTGTCGGTACTGCAATGTCAAGTCCACGGTGGAGCTGTGCTTCCCCGGTTGTGGGACTCTTGCGGTATCCGTAGTAACTGCTGATGTTGCCATGCCAGTATGAGCCAAGCGGTGAATAAAAATCCTGTAACACACCCATGGTTTCTGCATATACTGCATAGGTTTCCATCTGTTCTGCATTCATTTTAGGTACAGCCACGCTCTCCAAAGCTGTGGTATCTAAAGTAACCTCTAAAATGCTGACTTCATATTCCACTTCGACCTCATACTCGACTTCCACCTCGTACTCAACTTCAACCTCGTATTCCACCTCGACCTCATACTCATATTCCTCCGTTCCGGTAGAACCGTCCGGATTGATTACCGTCCTTGTCCCGGTGCGGGTTTCCGTCCTCGTTCTGGTCTCCATTCTCGTCCTTGTTTCCGTTCTTGTACGGGTTTCTATCCTTGTCCTAGTCTCCGTAGTCGGTGTAAGTGTAAGTGAATACATCTCGTCAAACAAATCACTGATGACATCTGCCACTTCGCTGTATGTAAATTCCGGATACACCGCCGAAAGGTAACTGATAAGCGTAAACGGGTTATGACCTATTCCGTCCAAATCATATTTGTACTCGTCATAATCCGGATTGTTGGTTTCTATGGCATCAATCTCGAATTGAAGCTCCATTTCATACTCGGTAAGTGCAAGCTCCGCAGCATCAATATCCTTTGGTTCGCTCAAATAACTTGCTTCCATGGTAGTTGATACAGAACCGCCAAGCATTGCCCCACAGGACGATAACGCTGTC
The DNA here is from genome assembly GCA_017468395.1 of Lachnospiraceae bacterium. Classification (GTDB taxonomy): domain Bacteria; phylum Bacillota; class Clostridia; order Lachnospirales; family Lachnospiraceae; genus Acetatifactor. The sequence goes on from JAFUIR010000019.1 coordinate 3,142, forward strand.
ATAAGAAATACAATAAGCAGTCCAATCACTCCTATACCGATAATCGTTGGCATATTCTTGGCTGCAAACTCCTGTAACTTCTTTGCAACTGCCGTTGCGGTATTGGTTGCCTTGCTTGCAAAGTTTTTGGCACTCTTGGCAGCTTCGCTCTTTCGTAAAGCCTTGGCATACTCCCGCTTAATACGCTGTTTCTGTAACCGCTTCTGAATGGCTTTTTTCTGCATTTCCGGGTTTTCCTCAAGGAATTTCTGGTACTGAAAATTTACTTCTGCCTTAAACTGCTTATTCTCCAGCTTGGCAACCTTTTTTCTCTGCTTTAATTCCTTGTTTTTACGGTGGTCAATGACATAATCCATGCCACGCTCAACCGTCTGCTCCGTCTTATGAGCGCCCTCCACCGCCGAATTTTCCTTTTCATGCTCGGTAATCTTGCCATGCACAAAATTACGCTCCTCCGTTTCCACCCTCCGGAAAGCGGATACTGCAAGATTTTCCTTTTTGAAAGGCTTATCCACCTTATCTGCCACAAGCACATATTTGGCTTTTCCGGTGGCATCATCAAACTGTCGCTCCAGACGATACTCCTTTTTCTTCGGGAGCTTGTCCTTCGCCCTCTGTGTTCTGCCCCCTGCCCGGTCAGCCTTTTTCTCCAGACGGTCTAATTTCTTGCTGCCCTTAAAAGTTCCCTCCATTGACTCCGTACCTTGTGTAAAGGTGGCTTCCTTCGTCTTGAACTCATTAAATCTGCCGTCATTTTTAGCATCCTTATCCGTTTTCCCCGCAGTACCATCCTCATAGCGTGAGCGTTCTCTGCTCTGATGTTCCCGGTGGACTCTGCTTTTCTGGTAACTCTTCTTTTTATGGGACTGGTGGTAGGTATCACGCTTTCGGTATTCTCCGTCCTGCGTTGTACCACCTTCCCTGTCGGACTCAAAAAAGTCATTCTCCGCAGTATTCTCCTGTGCTGTCTGCTTCCCTGAATCAGAAAATGCTTCGCCATTTTCCTTTTCTTTTGCTTCCGGCCCACTCGGTTCTGCTGATGTCTGCCTTTTCTTTTTTCCCGGCTCTTTCAATGCTCCCGGCTCTTTTGCTGTTTTCGGGTCAATAAAATCTTTTTTATCTTCCCCTTTTTTCTGAAAGCCTGTCCTGTCCTTTTCAAAACCGCTTTTCTCCTTACGATACTTGGACGCTTGTTTCTGGTTCTGCTTCTGTTTCTTCGCTGCCATCCACATCACTCTCCTCGTCCTCATGTACCGCTTCTTCCGGCTTGGTATTCATAATCGCATAAGTCTTGGTGTCTTTCGGGTATCTGTCAACAAACGGGATAACCACATTGTCAAACAGGATAAGTCCACAACCCTGCTCGGAATTGCTCACATGCTTAAGCTGCTTTTCAGATAGCCCCAGCTTATCCGCAAGTATCGTCTGATCCTTCGCATTCTGGTTTAAGAGGTACACAAAATCGCTGTTGCCCAAAATACCCTCAATCTCCTCCGACTTAAGGAAATCGCCTACATTCTGTGTCAGTCCTGTTGGTATTCCGCCCCACTTTCTGAAACGCTTCCAGATTTCCACGGAATACTGTGCTGTCTGCTTTTCTTTCAGAAGCAAGTGGAACTCGTCACAGTAATATCTTGTGGCAATTCTGCGTTCACGGTTCATTGACACTCTGTTCCATACTGCATCCTGTACGATTAACATACCAAGCTCTTTTAACTGCTTGCCCAAGTCCCTGATGTCAAAACAGATAATACGGTTTTTGGAGTCCACATTGGTACGGTGGTTAAAATAATTCTGCGAACCATGCACATACAGCACAAGGCTGTTTGCAATACGCTCTGCCTTCGGGTTCTTATGCTTGAGTAAAGCATTATACAAGTCCTCTAAAATAGGCATATTCTCCGGTATGGGATTGACAAAGTAGGCATCATAAATCTGACGGATACATTCGTCAATAATACCTTTTTCATCATTCGCAAGACCGTCTTTCCCTCCGGCAATGGCATCGCACAGGGTAATGAGGAAGTCACTCTTTAACTTCAAGGCTTCCTTGTCGTTCTGGTGGCTTAACTGAATGTCCATAGGGTTAAGGAAATCCGTGGAGTCTGTTGCCAGCCTTACCACCTGTCCGTTTAATGCCTGCACCAAAGGAAAATACTCTCCCTCCGGGTCACAGATGATAATGTCATCCCTCGTTACAAGGAAGCACCCCAAAATCTCACGCTTCGCACTAAAGCTCTTACCACTTCCCGGTGTTCCAAGTATCACACCGTTTGGAGTACGCAGCCTTTTACGGTCTGCCATAATCATGTTGTTACTGAGGGCATTCAAGCCATAGTAAAGTGCCGGGGCAGACATAAATAATTCCTGTGTATTGAAAGGCACTAAGATTGCAGTAGTCTTTGTGGTCAGCGTTCGCTCCATGCCCGTTTCGTTAATGCCAATAGGTGCAACTGCCATAAGTCCCTGCTCCTGTAAATACTGCAAGTTACGCAGACTGCAATTCGCCTGTTGGATAATGCCGGACACTCTCTGCACAAGGCTGTCCAACTTCCGCTTGCTTCTTGCAAAGCAGCCGATAAGGAAAGTCATGTTGATAACCTTCTGATTGCTTGTATTAAGGTCATTCAAAAGCTCCAGCGTGTCCTTCTCGTATGCCAGAATGTCCGGTGGCATGATGTCCATATCGTAACCGCTTCGTACTGCCTTTTTCTGCTCCTCAATCTTCATTTTCTGGATATTGGAAAGCGTTTCTTTATACCGCTTGATTGCCTTTACCGGGTCCATTGTCTGCATGTGCATGGACACGGTAACATTGTCATCAATATCCATGAGCTTCTTTAACAGCTCGTCCGTACACTTCGGGGCAATAATATCAAGATAGAACACCCTACCGAACATTTCCCCGGTCTTAAAGCGTGTGGGATAACGGAAATCAAAGCCGGACGGGGCAATGTAATCCTTGACCGAATTTCCGGAAAGAGCTGCCTGTTTATATGAAAAACGGAAAGGCTCCATTGTATCCTGATTGAAATACTCATGCAGAATACGCAGTCTTTCCTTTCCGTTTAGCGGTGTGGCATCTGTGCCGACATTTCTGAAATTTTTAATCACATCAAACTCGATGTTGTTAAGCTTTGCCCTTGCTTCCTTCACATTGGCACACTCCGTACCAAATATCAGATACTTGGACTTCTGTATGCCGTTGTTTCCCTTTGCAGACTGCTTCTTTAACATCTCCGAAAACTCCAGACGGATTTCGTCAAAGTCATCATTCTGCATAGGAATGTCAAACTGCTCAACCAATGTCTGCTCATTGACCTGTCGGTTAAACAGCACAATCTGAAACTTCACGGACGGGTCAAAATAATTGATAAGCTGGCTGTAAAGCTCCAAAATCTCAACCTGTTCCTCCTCATCAAGCAAACCATAGTTAAGGTCATAGAACTCAACCATTTTTGTGTAGTAATTCTTTGTGACCTGACAGACACCGTCCTGATACATTCGCTCAAAAGTAATGGTTTTCTGTGCCGTGGTAGGCTTTGCCTGCTGTTTTTCATTTCCGGCAAGGGTACGCTTTAATTCCACAAGTCTTTTTTTCTCGCCTGTGGTAAGTCCGGCTGGCTTATTTTTTGCCACGGACTTTCGTTGCCCTGCCTGTTGCTTTTTGCTCAAGGTAACGCACCTCCTTCTTTATTTTTTCTCTTTCTTCTAACTGCTTGTGTATATTCTCCGATTTATACGGTCTGATACCCGGAGTAAGTACCTTCTGCCTTAACATGAAGTACAGAATTTTCTCCGCCGGGAAACCGTCCTTTTCATACATTGCCAAAAAGAAGAACGGAAGCATAACTGCTACCATAAGCAAGGCAGCTACCTCCGTTCCCAATACACCCTTGGTAAGCATGTAAAAGGGAACACCCAAAGCTGCGGCTGAACCGAAGCAGATAATCTGTCTTTTCGTAAGGTTCATCGCAACCTTGGTTTTGATACCGCTTAAATCCTTTGGTACTGCTACTGAAATAGCCATTTTTCCCTCCGTTTCTTCCCATGTTAATGGGCATTAAATATAGATTTTGAAAGCGAACCCGTCTTAAAGAGCGAGAAGCACAGAATAATCGTGTACCCTGCCACTCCCCATAATGCCGTATGCAGATTGGCTGCCACTGTAATGCTTGATACCAATACCGCATAAATCGCAACACATACCATAATGAAAAATCCCTGAAAGGCAAGTGCGATGAGTCCCTTTAAATAATTGCTTCCAACGCTTCCCCATTCCCTGTTTGTCATGGTGGCAAAAGGAACGGGAGCAACTGATACATAAAGGTATATTTCAATCATTCGTCCATATAAGATGACGGTGATGAGGACGGACATGATTTTCATACATAAGCTGATAATCATAGTTTCCATTCCAAGTCCGATTAGCTCTCCTACATCCATTGTCGCAAGCTGGGTGACTGCCATGGTACGGAGTGTGCTTTCCACATTAATGCTCGTAGAGCCTGCAATGGCACTTCCGGCACTTGTTACGATATGGCTGCCTACATCAAAGACCGCCATCACAATGTCGGAAGTGTTGCTTACAATAAGAACAGCAATACACGCCTTGAATAAGTATCTGAAAAAGAGCGATGTATCAAAGTCGTGCAGATTGTTCTTCTCCATAACCATAGTAATCAGCTCATAGCAGAGGACAAATGTAATAATTATCCCTGCTATGGGTACGATTACTGTGTCTGACAGGTTGCTAATCATGTTGAAAATACTTGCGTTCCATGTACTCGGTGTTTTGCTGACCTCTCCCGCAATACTGCCCACCTTTGTATTCACATCGGTAAACATGGCATCGAGATTGCCAAGCACCCACCCTTGCAGCATATCCTCTATGAACTCAGTTATTTTATCAACAATAGCACCCATGTATTAGAATAAGGTGCTTAACTGAGGAATCACCGTCTGTGCAATGATGACAATACCGCCACCAGCCATGAGCTGCTTCATACCCTGTGACTTTGCACCCGGATTATCATTACCGTAACCTTCCAAAAGGTTGATAATACCCCATACTGCCACACCTGCACCGATTGCTGTTACTACTGTTACTAATGTTGTTACTGCTGATGAAAAAAATCCCATTTTAATTTACCTCTTTCTTTTCTAAAAATTTTCAATAAAAAAGGAGCTTTGAATGTTTCCGATTTTCAAAACTCCGTATGACTTCTGGACACTCTGTCCAGAGGTTGATAGCTCCATATTCAGTTGTAGACTTCTGGACAGAGTGTCCAGAAGTGTCATGCTTCGATTACCCCGGCATCAAAAACCTCATCCACCTTCATTTCCGGCTTTACTGCAAGCCTTGAAAGGTTCTTCACATACTTTTCAATGTCAAAGGCATTCTTCGCATCAAAATCGGACAGTAAATGATACTGCTTGTGCTTTGTAATGTCGAACTTATTGGAGAAGAATGGTCTTACACCTCTAAGCTGCATAATACACTTGCCACCGTCCATAACTGCAATCTCGTCCTGACTCATAAGCTCTTTTCCGGTCTTTTGATAATTAAGACCATAAGACTGCGATGTACCTCTTGTATCAGAGGTATTATAAAGGTCAATGGTTTCTTTACCCAAAACTTCTGCCAGCTCTTTCAGCGTGGTCTTTTCCTTTCCACCAAGGAATAGTGTGGTATCACAGTTGCCCTCTATGGTATCTGCATTATCCTTATAAATCGCTTTAAGCTGCGACTTCGACTGCAAAATAATAGAAGCCGATATTTCCCTACTACGGATAGTGGCAATCAGCTTCTCAAACTTTGGTATCTGCCCGATGTTCGCAAACTCATCCAAGAGACAGCGTACATGAACCGGCAGTCTGCCGTTATAAACATCATCTGCCCTGTCACAGAGCAGATTAAAGAGCTGCGTATACATGATTGATACGATGAAGTTGAAAGTATCGTCCGTATCGGAAATGATAACGAATAACGCTGTCTTTTCATCCCCAAGCATATCTAACTCAAGCTCATCATAGCTTGTCAAATCACGAAGCTCCTTAATATCAAACGGTGCTAATCTTGCACCACAGCTAATTAGAATACTCTTAGCTGTCTTACCCGCAGCCAGCTTGTACTTTTTGTACTGCTTTACTGCAAAGTGTTCCGGGTCACGCTCCTCCAGCTCATCAAACATTAAATCGACAGGATTCTTAAACTCCTCATCGTCCTCCCTTGCTTCACTTGCATTTATCATGTCAAGCAGGGTGGTAAAATTCTGTTCTTCCTCCACACACTCATACCAGATGTACCCAATAAGAGCAGTATAATAGAGCTTTTCGGCTTTTACCCAGAAGTCCTCACCGGATTGCTGTCCCTCTCCTTTGGTGTTGACTATAATCGTATTTACGAGTTTCAAAATATCCTTTTCGCTCCGGATATAAGCGAAAGGATTGTAGTGCATGGACTTTTTGAAGTTAATGGTATTGAGTACCTTAACCTTATAACCGTTCTTTAAGAGCATCTTGCCACACTCCACAAGCACGGTACCCTTCGGGTCCGTTACCACATAGGAGCAGTGCATCTGCATGAGGTTCGGCTTTACAAAAAATCTGGTCTTACCGGAGCCGGAACCACCGATAACAAGAATGTTCTTGTTTCTCGCATACTTCGGCTCTTTTGGTCTGCCGGACATCATAAGCCTTTCCGTTTCCGTCAGAATAACATTGTTTTCAAATACCGGGTCAACATAAGGCTCAATGTCCTTTTCATTTCCCCACCTTGCAGAACCATACTCCATGCCATGACGGAATTTCTTTGCATTTTTCGCCTTGTAATACACAGCGAGCTTGATAGCAATTCCCCCGGCAACTCCAATAAGTACATCCTGTAAATGAAAACTTGGCAACGGATTTGCAAATGCCCTGTCAATACGGTTTATCATATCAAGCACCTTATCGAGTGCTGCTTCCTTCGTGCTGATACGGTAAAGCCATGCCATTTTGTTAAAGACATAAGCAAACAGTAAGTAGGGAAAATTCAGCAAAAGGAGCTTCTTTAGGTTGCCACCTTTGAATTTCGCTTTTGCTTTCTCAGGGACAGATTTAATATCTTTTACAATGCCATCCACGATTTTACTCATAGCGACTGCCCTCTGTCCTTCTGATGTTCCCTTGCCCTTTCCCGGTTCTTGTTCTTTGCTACAACTTCCTTAAAATGTGCCAGCTTCTTCTTAACTGACACCCTGTTCCTGTTCTGCTTTTTCTCATTAACCTTAACAAATTCCTTAAATGCCTGTGTCAAAACATCGGCATCCCTGCCTTTGAAAAACACCAGATACCTCGGCGGTTCGGTAGTCTTGTCCTTCTTTACGGCAAAGTCTACATTGTATTTCTTCGCCACACGCTCAAAGGACTTGATATTGCCATCGGTAACTTCAATATTTGACACTCCGGCGTTCTGACCCACAAGCTCCTTGATAGAGATTTTTCCATGCTTCGGCTGGTTCGCCTTCTGCTTCTGGCTGTCTAAATACATCTTTATCAGCTTTTTCAGAACACCTGCGGTCAATTTTGTGGTCTTAACTGCAAAGGCAATGGTTTTTTGTGTAGCTTCTTCCTGCACCCTTGTACCTCCTTTGCTGATTTTCGGCTGCGATGATCCGCTAAGGCGGAACATACAGCCTGTGAAGCAAATACTTCATATCTCTCCTTTCCTCTTCTGGACACAGTGTCCAGAAGTTCCATAAACGCAAAAAAGGGCAGCTACAAACCTTTACGGTCTATAACTGCCCTAACGCTGTTTCTTATCAATCCAAAATAAATACACTGCATAAATCCGCATACAGCCTGCCATCTTCAAATTTTACATCATCTAGCAGCAATGCCTGAAATAATACATCTTTTACATTTTTCAGATTAACCATATCATTTTCAAACTTCGACATATCTTCATACACCGCCCCCTCTAATGCTACTGCTTTTCTGGCAGACAGACAAAGCGTGTACAATCCCATAATATATTTATCAGACAAAATAAACGCATAAGTATCCGTCCCCTCATAATTAAATCTGCACTTCTCAAGCTCCTCCTTTGGAATTGTAAAGAAGCACCTTACCGTCTCCAAATACACTTTTCCCTCAAAGTCCGGCTTGCACTTCTTGGCAAATCGCTTTATGGCAACAAAGATGTTATTACGCTCATACGCTAACCGTGTTCTCTTAAAAACTGCCTTTTTCCCATTTAAGTCCATATATACATTATTCATTATGGTTTTCTCTGCATACTGTTTATACTCTCCGATACGCAAAAGATAGGATAACACTTCCACCAATTTTTCCTTTGAAGCAATCTCGTTGTAGCTGTAATCTCCAAATCCCAACTGCTCAAAGGCTAACGGTGTGCTTCCCTTTTTAATCTCTCTTTCCATTACCCGGTTAACTTCTCTCATTGATTCCATTTTCATCTTCTCCATTCTGCATAAATTTAGGAGCAGCCTTTTCTCTGACTGCTCCCACATACGAAACACTATTCATAAGTTCCCTAAACTTCTGGACACTGTGTCCAGAAGTGTCCGGCAATTATCTTCACAAGCTCAACTGCCATACCTAAAACCTTTATAATAAGCACCACACCGCCTATCAGACCACCTACCACAGCATTAAGAGCCAACACTCCCATGCTCCCGGCAATGCCAAAATTCTTCGGTATCAGTATCATGCACATCTTCCGAATACCAAACGGAAATCCCGCCAATATCCAGAACAGAAAGAAATCAAACCCTTCTGCTTTATTGCATACCGGATAACAGGTCAGTACCCATATCCCGATTGCTAACGCTGGCAGTATCACTTTATACAATGCCCTTTTCATGCCATCCACCTCCGTACATATCGTGCTGAACTTCCTGCTGATAGTAATGGTTTATGGTGTTCGGTGCATTGTACAGCGAGGTAATCATATATGCCTTGATGTTTGCAATCTTGGTTGTGGTATTCTGCATACAGCCAATGACATATTGCAGATGCGTACTGTCAAGCTTGAGGAACTTGGACTTCACAAGCTCATACGGATAGTCCTCTCCCCCGACTCTTACAGTTTTACGCTTCACGCATACCACTTCGCAAATAACCTCAAACAGCTCCTCATACAATGCTTTGTCCTGCCATTCGCCATGAGCCATAAGTTGTTCATACTCGATATTCTGTTTAATCAACTCTATGTAAGCAGATACTTCATCCATCCCATCCATCGTATCACCTGCCTGTGCAGCTTGCATATTCTGTCCCTGTACAGATAGATTGATTGGATTAGTATAGCTCAACTCAGTATAGTTATTATTGTTATAATTTCCGTTCGGTTCTCGAACTTCTGCAAGTTCGGTTTCCGAACCTCTTGAAGTTTGATTATCGAATTTCTTGAAGTTCGATTTCCGAATTTCTTGAAGTTCGATTTCCGAATTTCTTGAAGTTTGATTGTCGAACTCCTTGAAGTTCGGTTTCCGAACTTCTGTGGAAACATCAGTATTAGCAGGACTTTCCGGGTGTTTTTCTTCCTCGGTTCTTGCTTCCAGAGTAGCAAAATTCTTCACATAAATTATATCCGGTTTGCCAAGTCCCTGCCTTTTTTTCTCAATCAGACCAATGCCCTTCTTACTGTCAAGCTCTGCTATGACCTTGGAGCATTTCTCTCTGGCACACCCTAAGTCCTCCATAATATTATCTAAGGTGTAATGAATGTATGCTCTGTTTTCTTCATCAATCCACCCGTTTTTCATTGATAACGCCATTCTGTCAAGCATAAGACCATAAAGGAGTTTTGCATCACTGGATAACTCTTTGAAACGCTCATCTTTTATCAAAAGTCTTGGAACTCTGTAAAAAGAAAACTGCTCCGCTTCAATTCCGTAATAATAGTCAAATCTCAAACCGTCACCCATCGTGCTTTACCTCCTTCCTATGCTCTGTTCTTCCATTCTTCCAACAACTGATATATCACACTTTCTATATCCTCACTGTCATAATCAGCCGGAAAATACTGACTGATTTTTTCAGCTTTTATTACCACTTTTCGCTCTTTCGGCTTCTGCTCCGTAAGTATCAGTCTGACCATCGGCAGTGTAAGTTCTCCCTTTTTGCCATGCTCTTTCAGCTTTCCGGATTGTGTGGTAGATATAGTGAACATTTTCTCCTGTAGAATTACAAGTACCCATTGCTGCTGTTCTTCTGTAAGAAATGATATATCTACCCCCTGCATGAACCCAATTTTTTTATTATCAACCAGCTCTAAAAGCTCGTCAGACAACCTCGACAACCAGATATACCTCTGCACCGTCTTTCCGCTTTCTCCGGCTTTTTCGCCTATCTCGTCAAGGGTAAGTCCGCCGGACTTACTCCCCTGATGTTTCATGGCTTCATACTTCATAAAATAAGCTTTTGCCTTTTCACTCGGTAATATGTCCTCACGCTGAATATTGGAGTCCACCATGATAATAGTTGCTTCATCATCGGTATAATTGCGGACAATAACAGGCATTTCCGACTTCCCGGCTCTTTCAGAACCTCTCTTTCTACGGTGTCCGGCGATAATCTCATATCCACCTTCGGCTCTTGGTCTTGCAATACCCGGAACAAGCACACCATACTTCTTAATACTCTCCGTTGTTTCTTCCATCTTTTCATCATCGACCACTCTGAACGGGTGGTCTTTGAATGTGTGTAAATCAGCAAGCGGAACGCTGATAATCTGCTCTAACGAACTATTCTCGGCTGTGTCATTTCCAAATAAATCATCGTATGTGTCCAATTTAATCTTGGAAGCACTACTTTTTCTTGCATTACTGCTCATTTGCCAACACCTCCTCTGTCAAGGAAAGATATGCAGAAGCTACCTTGCCCTTCGGGTCATGTGCATAAATACTAATACCCTCTGCTGATATTTCCGCAGCTCTTACCGAAACAGGAATGTTATTGGCAAATATCCTTATCTTACTTCCATACGCTTCCTGAAGCATTGCACTAATATCCTTCGCATAGTTGGTTCTGCTGTCCACCATCGTCAGCAATATGCCCTCTATCTCCAGTTTTGGATTGATTTGCCGCTTAACCTTTCCAATGGTCTTAATAAGCTGTTGCAAACCTTTGACGGGCAGATATGCAGCCTGTACAGGTATTAAAATACTGTTAGCACAAGAAAACGCATTTATCGTAATCATGCCAAGCGAGGGCATACAGTCAATGAGGATATAATCGTAGTAATCTGCAACAATTCCTATGTATTCCCTCATTATTCGCTCTCTGCTCATTACATTCACAAGGGAAACTTCCAAGCCGGAAAGCTCAATATTTCCCGGCATAAGGTCTATTCCCTCCTCATGGTGTAAAATACCCTCCATAGGTTCTACTGTTTCATCATTGATTAAATTACCCATTACAGTAGCCAGCGTAATCTCCAATCTGTCCGGCTCTGTATATCCTAAACTTGCTGTAAGGCTTCCCTGGGCATCTGCATCTATCAACAATACCCTTTTCCCCTGCTTTGCAAGTCCTATTCCTAAATTACTTGTTGTGGTGGTCTTGCCAACGCCACCCTTCTGATTTGCGATTGCTATTACTCTACACATGATAATTCTCCTTTTCTTCTACTGTTCTTTTACATTGCTCTTTTTCACTTCTACATAAGCTCTATGAAATTTCTTGGTTCCCTTGTTCGGGTACAAATCGGAAAACTCCGTTACTTCCAATTTGGGATTTCTCTGCAAAATCTTCCCAAACCACTTAATATCGTTCTTCGTTCCCATCAATCTTATTTTCAACATCAATCCAATCCTCCAAATAAAGCATACAACTTGCGATTATCCTTGACATATTCCGGATAGCGGATTTGTATTGCCTGCCAGAAATATGGAGCATAACCGCAACAGAATAATTCCTCAACACTATATAACCTACATTCTGCCAACTGCTCCTCTGCATCCTCATAATCATCCACGCTTGGTGTACCATTGCAGTACAAATTGAATGCCATTCGTACCACTCTCTGACTACCGCTTGTCTGCCAACCTTCATGCAGACATTCCGGAATCACCATTCCTCTGTCAAAATCATAAATTCTGTATACATTTTCCCTTGTGTCATTGCAGATACCTAGACAATAGCAAAGAGCCTTGTGGTAAACATCCTGACACCTAACCTCTTTCAACTTCTCATAGTAGAATTTCTCATGTGCATCACTAATAAATAATAAGTTGCCTTCTTTCTCGGCTGTTGCACCTAACGCTGTACTGTTCATGCTCTTTTCCTCCAATTCTTAATTTCTTGACCATAACAACAAAAAAGGACACTTCTCTAAAATCTCTTTTAGAAAAATGTCCTTATAGTACAAAATATTAAGTTGGACTGACACGATTTAATTTAAAATCGTTTATTTTAACCCTTTAAGAGTGGTTAATTTGTCGTACTCTTGTCGTACTGTACTTTCAAAAAGTCCGCAAACCCGCATAAATACTGGGTTTATTTATCAAGCGACTTCATCGTCGGGAACAACAACACATCCCTAATCGCAGGGGAATTTGTGAGCAACATCACAAGTCTGTCGATACCGTAACCGATACCGCCTGTAGGAGGCATACCGATTTCCAGTGCGTTCATGAAATCTTCGTCAGTTGTGTTTGCTTCTTCGTCACCTGCTGCCAGAGCCGCTTCCTGTGCTTTGAAACGTTCTCTCTGGTCAATGGGGTCGTTAAGTTCGGAGTAAGCGTTACACATTTCACGTCCGTAAATGAACAATTCAAAACGCTCTACATAGTCCGGCTTGTCCGGTTTTCTCTTGGTCAAAGGAGAAATCTCAACGGGATGGTCCATTACAAATGTAGGCTGAATCAAGTGCTCTTCTACAAATTCTTCAAAGAACAAATTCAGGATGTCGCCTTTTTCATGGCGTGCTTCATAATGAACACCCTTCTCGTCAGCAATCTTCTTCGCAGCTGCTGTGTCAGCGATTTCGTCGAAATCAACCCCTGCGTATTTCTTAACTGCTTCCACCATGGTCAGTCTCTCGAAAGGCTTGCCCAGGTCAATCATATGCTCTGCGTAAGGAATCAAAGTGGTTCCGCATACTTCCTGTGCCACATGACGGAACATATTCTCTGTCAAATCCATCATGCCGTAATAATCAGTATATGCCTGATAGAGCTCCATCAAAGTAAATTCAGGGTTGTGTCTTGTATCGAGACCTTCGTTTCTGAATACTCTACCGATTTCGTATACTCTCTCAAGACCACCGACAATCAGTCTCTTGAGGTAAAGTTCTAAGGAAATACGAAGTTTTACGTCCTCATCCAAAGCATTGTAGTGTGTTTCAAAAGGTCTTGCTGCTGCACCGCCTGCATTGGATACCAGCATCGGGGTTTCCACTTCCATAAAGCCCTGTGCGTCCAGGAACTTACGGATTTCGCTGATAATCTTAGAACGCTTAATGAAAGTATCCTTTACTTCTTCATTCATAATCAGGTCAGTATATCTTTGACGATAACGGGTATCTGTATCTGTTAATCCATGGAATTTTTCAGGAAGAACCTGCAAATTCTTGGAAAGTAAAGTCATCTCAACAGCATGGATGGAAATTTCCCCTGTTTTTGTACGGAATACATATCCCTTAACACCATAAATATCACCAATATCTGATTTCTTAAAATCAGCGTAGGATTCTTCTCCAATGGCATCCTTAGCCACATAGACCTGAATTCTACCTTTTAAATCCTGAATATTGCAAAAAGATGCCTTACCCATAACGCGTTTGAACATCATACGGCCGGCAATGGAAACTTCAATCGGATTCGCATCCATAATTGCTCTTCTCTCGTTATAATCCGCATTCAGGACTTCTCTCGCCTGTGCTTCATCCAAACCTTCTACGTTCGGCTCCACTCTGCCCGCCAAAATTTTCTCTTCATGAGCAGTATATTGTTCCTTCGCATCCAAGGTGTGGTGAGTCACATCATACTTGGTAATCTGGAAGGGGTCTTTTCCTGCTTCCTGAAGATTTGCTAATTTTTCACGGCGAACCTTTAACAGTTGGTTAAGGTCCTGCTCCTGTACATTTTGTGTAGAATTCTGCTCTGCCACTTTTCTCTCTCCTTTAGTTTGAACGCTGAATCTCCAATACTTTGTATTTCAAGGAACCAGCGTGTGTTTCTACGGTTACAACATCGCCTACTTTAGCACCAATCAGCGCTTTACCTACAGGGCTTTCGTTGGAAATTTTGCCCTTCAGGCTGTTTGCTTCTGTAGAACCAACAATTTTGTATTCCAGTTCCTCTTTATATTCCACATCCAAAATTTTAACTTTACAGCCAATGTTGATTTTATCCAAATCCACTTCATCTTCATCAACAACCACTGCATTTTTTAAGATTTTTTCTAATTCTTCAATACGGGCCTCAATGTCGCGCTGCTCATCTTTTGCTGCATCGTATTCCGCATTTTCGGAAAGGTCTCCCTGTTCTCTTGCCTCTTTGATTTTCTGGGCAACTTCTTTACGGCTTACAACTTTCAGATGCTCCAACTCTTCCTCGTATTTTTTCAACCCTTCATAAGTAAGTATATTTTTCTTCTTATCTTCCATCATTATACACCCTTCCTAATCACTTTTTTGCATACCATACTTCTATTTATCTTCCGTCACATACCGACAAGACGCCTAGATTAACGTGTGTTATTATACTTAATTTTATGAGCAGTGTCAAGCACAGTCTCTCTCAAAAAACGTTCCATATCCACATACCGGATATTTTTCCCCTCATCTTGCAGTATATTTCCCCCGCCCCTTCGTCCGTTTATGCTAATTACCACGCTTCCCGCCGGAATATGGGCGATATTTACTTTTTCCATTTTCTCTCCTGCCACAATAAGAGGCTGCTTTCCTTTGATGTGTAAAAAACGAAATTCCTTTTGAATATCAAGCACAAGTCCGTACTCTCCGGCTAATCCCTCTTCCACTTCATCCCAGTCATAACCAAAATCCGATATAATTCCCAAATAAGGGATATCCTGTGCAAAATACCGGATAAGTTCTTCCGCTTCCAATTCTCTGTCCTGAATCAAAACAAGGCTGTCAAACTGCACATGGTAGTATTCCATTAAAACCAAAATCCATTCTTTGTTTAAATTTTCTCTTCCTCTTCCAAGGATTTTTTCTGCTCCCTTATCCGGCGCATAATAGACCAGGCGTCCCTCCGGTGGCACAGGCATATGCTGTAAATACTGCGCCACGCCTGCCTTGGTCCAGTCCTTGTCCTTTTCACGCCCGGGAAGTGCCACCCATATTACTTTCAGCGTACCATCTCCTAAACGCTTTTTTTCATACCTGATATCATACTGCCACTCTTTCCCCCACTTCCACCTTCCGATTTTCAGTTTTCCGCTTTTCTTTGCATCCACATAAAAAAAGACGATTGTCATATCTTCCATTGGTTTTCCTCCCACAAGAAGATATGCTGTCGTCTTTTAAAATATTAGTTATTCGTCCGGAAAAATTTGGTCCAGTGCTCCCAAAAGTTCGTCCATAGAGGACATACTGTTAATCATCTGTCTAAAGCGTGCAGAATTGGGGTAACCAAAAGTGTACCATGACATATGTTTTCGCATCTCACGTACTCCGGTGTATTCCCCCTTAATTTCCAGTTGCAGCCGGGCGTGCTTCTGAATCATGTTTTTTACTTGTGCCGGCCCCGGCTTTTGGGGAATAATTCCTTTGTCCAAATATTCTGTAATCTGCTTAAAAATCCAAGGATTACCCTGGGCGCCCCTGCCAATCATTACCCCGTCGCATCCTGTGTGCTTTATCATCTCTATGGCCTTTTCGGGACTTGTGATATCGCCGTTTCCTATGACGGGAATACTCACCGCATCTTTTACCGCCGCAATAATGTCCCAATCCGCCTGTCCGGAATAATACTGCTGCCTTGTGCGCCCGTGTACCGCCACCGCTGCCGCTCCGGCGCTTTCCGCGATTTTGGCAATCTCCACCGCATTGACATTGTCCTCGTCAAACCCTTTACGGATTTTCACCGTCAAGGGCTTGCTGATGGCATGGGATACCTTGTACACGATTTCTTCTACCTTTTTGGGCTCTTTCATCAGCGCAGAGCCTTCGCCATTATTTACCACCTTGGGCACCGGGCAACCCATATTAATGTCCAAAATAGCAAACGGCCTCTCTTCAATCTGTTTTGCCACCTCTGCCATCAAATCCGGTTCACTGCCGAAAAGTTGCAGGGAAACAGGCACTTCCTCCGGCCTGATTTCCATTAGGGCTTCCGTGTTTTTATTTTTATAATGAATGGCTTTGGCACTGACCATTTCCATGCAAAGAAGTCCCGCACCCTGCTCTTTGCAAAGCAGACGAAATGGCAGGTCGGTTACGCCTGCCATAGGTGCCAAAATCACATTATTCTCTAATGTTACATTGCCAATTTTGAGTTTACTCATTTATTTTTTATCCTGTCCGAAGTTTTTCTCGTAAATAATGCGCAGTCCGTCCAACGTCAGGGAACTGTCATAAATGTCTATACTGTCCGTCTCATCGGAGATGGACCTGCCCAGTCCGCCGGTCGCCACTACTCTAAGGTCTGCAATCCCGGTTTCTTCTTTTACTTTTTTGATAATGTATTCCGTCTGTCCAATCTGTCCGTACATAAGACCCGCCTGCATACTGCTGATAGTCTCCTGTGCCAGAATGGACTTGGGCTTCTTAATTTCGATTTTCGGCAGTTTCGCAGCCTTTTCCCAAAGGGCTTCTGCACTAATACGGATGCCGGGCGCCGTCACTCCTGCGGAAAAACTGCCGTCTGCGGTTACCAAATCGTAAGTGGTAGCTGTACCAAAATCCAAAACCAGAATCGGTCCGCCATATTTTTCATAAGCCGCCACTGCATCCACAATACGGTCTGCACCGATGGCTCTGGGATTTTCCGTGGTTATCTTGATACCGGTCTTTACGCCGGGTCCTACCACCAGAGGAATGGTGCCAAGGTATCTGGTAATACCGCCTATCAAAGAGTGCATTACATCCGGCACAACACTGGCCACAATGCTGCCCTCAATATCCGAAGCATCCACGCCCTTTGTGCGCAAAAGTTCCGTAAGCATAATTCCGTATTCATCTGATGTTCTCGGTGTTTTGGACATAATGCGGAAAGTTGCTCGCAGTTCCTTTCCTTCGTAAACACCACAGGTAATATTTGTATTTCCTACATCAATTACAAAAATCATCGTCTATCCCTCACTATTCCTCTTCCAAAAGCGCACCCACATCTTCGTGTTTTATAAACACACGATAGTACAAACTTAAGGACTCTAACAGTTCCTGTCTCTTTCTGCGGATTTCGCTGACCAAAAGACCGCTGCTGATTTCATCATAATAAATATCATTTTCCTCTGCATCCGTTTCCAGCATCACACTGCCGTCTTCGCCAAACACAATGGTAAAAATACCACCCACTTCCTCTGTAAAGAGGACACAGATAATGCGAAGTTCGTCCTTAATGGAGTCGGGAATTCCTTTAAAATCTTCATTGAAATAATATTTCTGTTCATATGCATTTGCACCGCAAAGCACTACTCTTGCTTCGTCCATATTTTTACCATTCCGTTTCTATCTGTTTATACATAGCCGTAAATGCCCCTAACCGATACCTCTCCGGCATACACGGTCTGTAACTTTTCCCTGTCAGGCTGCCCCTTTTCATCTAAGGGTGCCACAAGCAGTTCCCCGTTTTCATTTATACCCAAAGCCACTGCCTCATATTCGCCTGCGGGGTCTAAAACCTTTACAAAAGCATCTTTGTTTACCAGTTTGCTGTGATAGACCTCTTTTAAATTGCAAAGATTTCCATCCTTGCAAAACTGCCGGTACAGTCTTTCAAAATGTCCCATAATTCCTTGCAGTAAATCTTCCCTTGAAAACACGCTTCCCGAAGCCTCTTCCAGCGAGACGGCTTTGCCGGCAATTTCTCCTGCAAAAGTCTGCCTTGCTACGTTGACACCAGCTCCTATAATCACAAACCGGCCGCTCTCCGCCGCCATATGCAGTTCCGTCAAAATGCCTGCCACTTTTTTGCCTTCAAAGACAATATCGTTAGGCCACTTAATACCAAGTTCTACCCCGCTGAGTTCTTCCGCCGCTTCTGCCACCGCCATTGCCATAACTAAGGTCAACATGGAAATCTGCTCCACGGGAATTTCCGGTTTTAACAGCAAGGAAAAATAAAGGTTACCCTCGAATGAAGACTCCCAGACTCTTCCTCTCCTGCCCCGCCCGGCAGTCTGTCTCTTTGCAACCACCAGACAGCCGCTTGACACACCGCTCTCTCCCAAGCGTTTCGCCTCCAGGTTAGTAGAATCTATGCTTTCATATCTGTAAATCTTCTGATTTTCCCACATATTTATAAAGTAGCTGCCATCACAGCCTTGATGGTGTGCATACGGTTTTCTGCCTCATCAAAGACAATGGACTGGGCAGACTCAAACACTTCGTCTGTCACTTCCATCTCGGCGATACCGAATTTTTCTTTGATTTTCTGGCCAATTTCTGTATTTAAATCGTGGAATGCGGGTAAGCAGTGCATGAATACAGCATTGGGACCTGCATTTTCCATAATTTTTGCATTTACCTGATAAGGGTACAGTTCGCGGATTCTTTCTTCCCAAACTTCATCAGGCTCACCCATGGATACCCACACATCAGTGTAAACCACGTCTGCGCCCTTGGTACCTGCCATAGCGTCCTCTGTGAGAGTTACACTTCCACCGGTAGTAGCCGCAATTTCCTCACACTGTTTTACCAATGCTGCATCAGGGAAATATTTTTCGGAAGTACATGCCACAAAGTGCATACCCATTTTTGCACATGCCACCATCAAAGAGTTACCCATGTTGTAACGGGCATCTCCCATATATGCCAGTTTAATTCCTTTCAAATAGCCAAAATGCTCACGGATGGTCAAAAAGTCTGCCAGCATCTGTGTGGGATGGAATTCATTGGTCAGACCGTTCCAGACAGGCACGCCTGCATGTTTCGCCAGTTCTTCCACCATTTCCTGTCCGTATCCGCGATATTCAATACCATCAAACATTCGTCCCAGCACGCGGGCTGTATCTGCGAAACTTTCTTTTTTTCCAATCTGGGAACTTGCAGGCTCCAGATAGGTAGTTCCCATTCCCAAATCATGAGCAGCAACCTCAAAGGCACATCTGGTTCTGGTACTGGTTTTCTCAAAAATTAAAGCAACGTTTTTGCCACGGAGTGTATCTACAGGAATGCCCTGTTTTTTCTTGGCTTTCAACTCTGCTGCCAAATCCAGCAAATATGTAATCTCCTCCGGTGTGAAATCCAGCAATTTTAAAAAGTGTCTTCCTTTCAAATCCATGATAGTGCCTCCTTGTTTTCTGATATTTTTTACTATACTTCATAATTTGCAATAATTCAACCCTCAACTCTTTTAACGTGCCAACCCGGGGCTGCGCAATTTCTTAACAAAATAATGCGAACCGGTCGCCGGGAGCAAGCGTGACAAGTTTCTTCGCAGACGCGCTCCCGCTCCGTGAAAAACGTAGCGGTACATAAGAAGGCGGGCGAGTACTTTTGCCCCACCTGATTGACAAGCAATCATGTGTTGCAAAAGCACTCACCCGCCTTCTAAGTGCCGACGTTTTTCAAGGGTCTGCGCCAGAAATCTTGTTACGTTTGCTCTCCGGCAACCCTTGCTTGTTCTTATATTAGTTTTCGCTTGTCTCTCTGAATGTGGTTGCCAGACTTGCAATGCCGGTTAAATCTGCGGGAAGCAGAATCTTGGTAGCCTTGCCGTCTGCTGCCTTTGTAAATGCCTCCAGGCTCTTAATTTTCAAAACAGCCTCGTCAGCGCCTGCCTCTTTCAGCATACGAATACCATCTGCGTTAGCCTGCTGCACTTTCAAAATAGCCTCAGCCTCACCTTCCGCCTCACGGATCATTTTTTCTTTTTCAGCCTCCGCACGGAGAATTGCGGATTCTTTTTCTGCCTGTGCACGAAGGATTGCAGATTCTTTTTCACCTTCTGCCACAAGGATATTTGCTTTCTTTTCACCCTCTGCTCTTGTTACGGCTTCACGTCTTTCACGTTCCGCTTTCATCTGCTTCTCCATGGCATTCTGGATTTCAGCAGGAGGAATGATATTTTTCAGTTCCACACGGTTTACTTTGATACCCCAAGGGTCTGTCGCCAAATCAAGAGCCGCTCTCATCTGTGTATTGATTGTTTCACGGCTGGTAAGTGTCTGGTCAAGTTCCAAATCACCAATGATATTACGAAGTGTGGTTGCTGTCAGGTTTTCAATAGCCATCATGGGATTTTCTACGCCGTATGTGAACAGTTTGGGGTCTGTAATCTGATAGAAAATTACGGTATCAATTCTCATAGTTACGTTATCTTTGGTAATAACGGGCTGAGGCGGGAAATCCGCAACCTGCTCTTTTAAGTTTACTCTTCTTGCCACTCTGTCAATGAATGGAATCTTCACATGGATACCAACGGACCATGTTCCCTGATATGCTCCCAAACGTTCTACGATGTAGGCCTGTGCCTGGGGAACGATTTTGATACAAGATGCAAAAACTAACAATAACAAAATAATAATGCCGATAATAACAAATTCCATAATTAACCCTCTCTTTTCTTTACTAATTATTTACGTTGTTTTAGTTACATTTGTTTTTCTTCCACAAGAAGTTTCACACCATTTATGGCCCGGATATAAACTACCGCTCCTACAGGAAGTTTTACTGCGTCATCCAGACTTCTGGCTGTCCACTCCTGACCGCCCACCGTAACCTGACCGATTCCCTCCAGATTATCAATCTCACTGATAACAATCGCCTGTTTGCCGATAAGACTTTCGGAGTTTGTTTTCACGCGGTCTTTGTTGAAATACTTTACCGCAATAGGTCTTGTAAAAACCAAAAGAGCCAGTGACACAATCACAAATACAATAATTTGCAACCAAAGCGGTCCGTTAAATCCAGCCACAATCGCAGCCACAAGTGCACCACCTGCAAACCAAACCGTAGTCAGACCCATTGTAGCGAGTTCTATCAAAATCAGAACTACCAGCAGGACTAACCAAAAAATAGCCATTTTTCTGCCCCCTCTCTTGAAATAAAAGATTATTGTTAAGTTTATTACTGATTACATTTTACTATACTCCAATAAGGGAATCAATTATTTTATATGCACCTTAACCTTGTTTAACGTTCAAAAATGCTTCTTTCCCAAAAAAGGCGCTTCCCTTTGGGAAACGCCTTCGTTTTTTAATAGAATACGTGGTTACCGATAACCAAACCATTTCTACCGTCATTTCTTCTGAAGTGAGTCATATCACCAACATTTGAATATCCGGAAAGTGCCTGAACAGCCGCCTTGAAACAACTTTCCTGAATATATCCTTTTTCCAGAACTTTATCCAGTGTACCGTTTACTGCCGGTGTAAACTGGCCGGAAGCATAAATAACGCCACGAATTGTATCGGGGTAAGCACTACTTCTTACTCGGTTCATTACAACCGCACCTACAGCCACCTGACCTTCATAGGACTCACCACGGGCCTCACAATGAATCAGTGCTGCAAAGAGACGTAATGTTTCATCGTCCACACTGTACTCACCGTACTGTTTGTAACGTTTCTTTTCCTCTTCCTCTTTTTCACGCGCTTTGATTTCTTCCATGGTTTCGCCGGCATCAATTTTGAACTCGATGTCCACATATTCAGCCAACACATAACCGTCTTTTCCGTCATAATCTACACAAATCCAACCGTCTTCACCGATGTTTAGGATTTCTGTTTCAAAATTCATAGAAATCTGTCCGTAAATATCTGCTTCCGTACTGGGCTCAGTGCGAACATTCAGCACCTGCGCATTTACTTTTGCCATAGTAATTCCTACTTCGGATGCCAGTTCTTTTGCCTCTTCGTCAAACAGCAGATATTTGTCATTCGCCCAGCCCACTACGTTGCCGGACTGTATTTTTGTCCATCCGTCTTTTCTCTCCAGGATGGTACCGCCGCAGTCTTTATATAACCTACCAACTTTTTCCGAATCAGAATTAGGTTCCATTCTCACATTCAAAGCGCTTGTTACGTTTGCCATAACCAATGTGGAAACCTTTTCTTTCTCTTCTTCCTCTTCTTCCATGGATGTCAGATCCAAGTTCAATTTTTCCGCTGTTTCGGAAATAATTGCGGACGAATCTGTCACTCTGTGGTCGAGGATAGCTGAAATGCCTCCGTTAAGCACATCCAGGTAAGAATTATTACCGCTAGCTTCTGCAACCATGTCTGTGCCCATAAAAACAAGCAGGCTGAGCATCACACTCATCACAGACATAAGCAGCTTTCTGCTTCTTGTCATGTCTCTTTACCTCCGTCTATTCTTACTACTAGTATATCCGTTTTCGTAAGAATATTACAAAAATGTTACAATTTCAAAATGCTACGGGGGCTATCATATCAAAAGTTTGTTTTTTTGTCAAGTTTTCGAAATTTCGCTTTTTAGAGATTTTTTGATTTTTCGACACAGGCTTCCACCGCATCCATTACCGCAGCCCGAAATCCCATCTCTTCCAAAACCTTTACCGCTTCAATGGTTGTACCGCCGGGAGAACATACCATATCCTTCAATTCACCGGGGTGTTTTCCGGTTTCCAGCACCATCTTCGCACTGCCAAGAACTGCCTGTGCAGCCATGTCATACGCCTGTTTTCTGGGCATTCCAGCCACCACAGCCGCATCAGCCATAGCTTCAATAAACATAAAAACATAGGCAGGGGAACTGCCACTGATACCGACAACTGCATCCATCAGATTTTCCGCCACTTCGCTGACTGTACCGAAAGAACCGAGAATTTTTTCTACGTTCTCTTTTTCCTGTGCTGTTACCAGTTTATTGGGACACATGGCAGTACATCCTTCTCCTACCAAAGCAGGCGTGTTGGGCATGCAACGGACAAGTTTCACTTCCTTGCCCAGTTTCTCACAAATCCACCGGATACTTTTGCCTGCAACAATGCTGATAATCACGGTTTTTTCTGTAATAACAGGTGCTATTTCTTCCAAAACTTCGCCTACAAATTGGGGCTTTACCGCAAGGAAAATATAATCTGCATTGGCTGCCAGTTTTTTATTATCAAAATATGGGGTAATGCCAAATTTTTCAATAGCTTTATTTACCATTACCTCGGCTTTATCTGCACCAAGAATGTCTCTGCTCTCTGCCACACCTTTTTTTAACATTCCGCCGATAATGGCCGTTGCCATATTTCCAAGTCCTATAAATCCGATTTTCATACTAAATTTCCTCCCTCTATTGCTTTTATCTTGTATTTCTCTGCCTGTGGGCTTCATATGCCAAAAGCCCTGCGCTCATCGCCGCATTCAAAGATTCCACCTTGCCTTCCATGGGAATCTTTAAGTAACTTTCCGCCAAATCAGCGGTTTCTTTCCTAAGTCCATTGCCTTCATTTCCTATCAAAAAAGCCGTTGCCTGCTTAAAATCAAAAGCATCATAATAGGTTTTGCCGACCAAATGCGCTGCATAAGTGTGGACACCTTTTTCCTTTAAAACCTTAAGTACTTCTCCGAGATTATCCACATATACATGGGGAACCCGATACACCGAACCCATGGTGGAACGGATGGTTTTGGGATTGTAAATATCCACGGTTTCGCGGCTCATAATCACACCGTTTATGCCCGCACCCTCGCCGGTTCTGAGAATAGTGCCCAGATTTCCGGGGTCCTGCAAATCCTCCAAAATCAGTAGCAGCGGCAGTTTTCCATCCCTCTGCAAAAGCATTTCTTCTATATTATATGTAGGACGCTGAAGAACACATAAAATCCCTTGCGGAGACTGGGTATCGGACATTTTTGAAAAAACTTCTTCCGTTACCTCTTCATAACCGGTGCTTGCCAATTTCTGCAAAATATTCTTTTCCTTTTTGTCCTCTTTTTCTATCTGTTTTAAGAATTTCTCGGACACATAAGTTTCTTTTATCCAACTTTCAGGGGCTTCTTCGTACATGCGGATGCCTTCCACAATAAAGATACCCGCTTTTTTGCGCTCTTTTGCCTTTGTCTGCCAAACCACCACCTGCTTCACGCGGCTGTTTGCTGTACTGCTTATCATATTTCCACCCCCATAAAAAATCCTGTAAAACCCTTGCTTAATACAAGAATTTTACAGGATATTTGTTCGTTTGTCTATTATTTGTAAAATAATTTTATTTTGACAACAATTTTGCAATTTCATAAGGATATTCAGGAATATCTTTCTTCATTGCCAGTGCTTCTTCAATATCAAAATCAACAAACTCACCATGCTGGTAGCCTACCACGCGTTTAGTTTTACCTGCAATCAGCAAGTCCACTGCGTAAGCACCCATAATGGACGCATAATATCTGTCCTTACATGTAGGGCTGCCACCACGCTGCATGTGACCGAGAATGGTAGCACGGGTTTCCATACCTGTAGCTGCCTCAATTCTCTTTGCCATGGAATTGGAATGTCCGATACCTTCCGCATTAATGATGATATGGTGCTTTTTGCCCATTTTACGTTTTTCAATAATATTGTTAATAATTGCCTGCTCGTCGTAATCGTATCTTTCAGGAAGCAAAATATCTTCCGCACCGTTTGCCACACCGCACCAAAGGGCAATGTAACCTGCATGACGTCCCATTACTTCGATAATACTGCATCTTTCATGGGATGTGGATGTTTCTCTTACTTTATCAATAGCTTCCATCGCTGTATTGATAGCAGTATCGAAACCGATGGTATACTCTGTGCACGCAATGTCAAGGTCAATGGTTCCGGGGATACCAACTGCATTGATGCCCTGTCTTGCCAGTGCCTGGGCACCACGGTAAGAACCGTCACCACCAATAACAACCAATCCGTCGATACCGTGTTTATGACAAATTTCCGCACCCTGCTTCTGTATTTCGGGGTTTACAAATTCGGGACATCTGGCTGTACCCAAAATCGTTCCGCCCCTCTGAATAATATCAGATACGGAATAAGGCTGCATATCTATAATCTCTTCATTTAAAAGGCCACTATAACCTCTCTCAATACCTTTTACTTTCAATCCTCTGGCAATGGCTGTACGCACAACCGCACGGATTGCGGCATTCATTCCGGGAGCATCTCCACCACTTGTCAGCACTGCTATTGTCTTTACTGCCATAACAGTATTCCTCCTAAATTTTGCTAGACTTCCTTCATCTTCCTTTTTACCGATTCTATTTTAATCCTTTTCGTTTATATTTTCAATATTTTTCTGATATTTTTTTCACAATATTATCGACATAAGACCAAAACAAACCTATTTTGTCACTTTCACACTGTCTTTCCCGAAGATTTGCTCTAATTTTCCCAGCAAATTTTCATCCGCACAGACATTTCTGTTGGGCGGCAATTCCTTCATGGACTTGGGATTCTCAATGTATATAATGACTTTATCCCTGCCTTCGGAATCTGCAATGGCATCATAAAGCATTTTTTCCTGCTGCAAAAAAGTATTCATGTCCGGAAATCTTACCCAAAGTTTTCTGGGAATCTGGTCAAAAGAAATAATCTTTTCGCAAATCAGTTTACCATCTTTATCTTCTTCCACAGAAGCTCTTCCCTGCACGAAAACTTTGGCATCCTCCATAAGCAGTGCAGAATTTTTCTCATAGTCCTTGGGAAATACTACCACTTCCACCGTTCCCACCAAATCCTCTATGGTAATGAACGCCATTACTTTATCATTCTTGGTATACTTAATAGTTTTATCGGAAATCATTCCGCCAATAGTCACTCTTGCACCATCCTGCACCCGCACCTGATTGGTTTCTTCTTCCAGTGCAAAATCCGCCGTGGTGGCTGTTATCTGCTTACGCCACAATGTTTCATAGGCTTCCAAAGGATGTCCGCTGACGTAAATGCCAAGCACTTCTTTTTCAAATCCCAGAAGCATCTCTTTCGCATATTCACCTACATCCGGAAGTTTTACATCAAAATCTTCCTTTTCGTCCTCAGCCACAATATCAAAAAGAGACATCTGACCTGCCAGATTATTTTTCTTATCTTTTTGGATATGGTCCATAATCTGCACATATACGCTCATAAATTGCTTTCTTGTTCCGCCAAGGCTGTCTAGTGCCCCGGCCTTAATAAAGTTTTCCACCGCACGTTTATTGACATCTTTATCTGCCACGCGGGTAATAAAATCATTCAAATTAGTGTATGGTCCACGCTCCTTGCGTTCCGTGACAATAGTTTCAATGACCGGTCTGCCCACACTCTTAATGGCAGTCAGTGCATAACGGATGGCTCCATCGGCCACCGAAAAGCCGCTCTCTCCCTGATTAATGTCCGGCGGAAGGATTTCAATGCCCATATTGCGGCATACCAAAATGTACTCTGATACTTTGCCCGGATTATCTATAACAGAAGTCATCAGCGCCGCCATAAACTCCACGGGATAGTAATATTTCAAATAGGCAGTCTGGTAGGAAACCACTGCATAACAAGCCGCATGGGATTTGTTAAAGGCATATTTTGCAAAATCCATCATATCTTCATAAATCTGTCCTGCCACCTGCTCGCTGATACCGTTGGACACACAACCGGGCACGCCCTCTTCCTCATTACCGAACACAAAATTGGCCCGCTCTTTTTCCATCACAGACTGTTTTTTCTTACTCATGGCACGGCGCACAAGGTCACTTCGTCCCAAAGTATAACCACCCAGGTCACGCACAATCTGCATAACCTGCTCCTGATACACGATGCAGCCGTAAGTAGGGGATAAAATATGCTCCAGTTGGGGGCAGGAATAAGTAATATTTGCCTGATTAGCCTTACCTTTTATGTATTTCGGAATAAAGTCCATGGGGCCGGGACGGTACAGGGAAATTCCCGCAATTACGTCCTCTAAGTTTTCCGGTTTTAACTCCTTCATGAAACTCTTCATACCGGCACTTTCAAGCTGGAATACGCCCTCACATTTACCGCTTCCGATAGATGCCAAAACGGCTTTATCATCATAATCAATATTGTCTATATCAATGGTAATACCTTTGCTTTTTTGAATAAGTTCCACTGCGCCTTTAATTACCGTCAAGGTACGCAGTCCAAGGAAATCCATTTTAAGCAGACCCAGTTCTTCCAAAGTAGTCATGGTAAACTGCGTCGTAATGGAGCCGTCGGAGCCTCTGGACAAGGGCACAAACTCGTCTGCGGATTTCTGGCAGATTACCACACCTGCCGCATGCATGGAGGTATGTCTGGGCAAACCTTCCAAACGCTTACACATATCAATGAGTTTATGTACCTGCTCATCTCCCTCGTAAAGTTTACGGAACTCCGGATTCAGGTCCAAAGCACGCTCCAAGGTAATATTCAGTTCGTTAGGTATCATTTTGGCAATGGAATCCGCGTAGGCATAGGGCAAGTCCATTACTCTTGCCACATCACGGATAACGCCCTTGGCCTGTAAAGTACCGAAAGTAACAATCTGCACCACTTTATCGGAACCGTATTTGCGTCCCACATAATCAATGACTTCCTGCCTGCGTTCAAAGCAAAAGTCAATATCGATATCGGGCATGGATACACGCTCCGGGTTCAAAAAACGCTCAAACAGCAAATTATATCTGATGGGGTCTATATTGGTAATGGCAAGACAGTACGATACAATACTACCCGCTGCAGAACCACGCCCCGGTCCTACGGGAATACCATTTTCTTTTGCATAATTAATAAAGTCCCAAACAATCAAGAAGTAATCCACATAGCCCATGGTGCGGATAACCCCCAGTTCGTAGTCCAGTCTTTCTTTCAAAGTCTGCCCCGTATTTCCTGCCGGCTGATTGTGGTCTGCGCCGTACCGCTTAGTCAAACCGTCGTAGCAAAGTTTGTTCAGATATGTCCATGAATCGTATCCTTCCGGCACATCATATTTGGGCAACTTGGTCACGCCAAATTCAATCTCTACATGGCATCGGTCCGCAATACGCTGGGTGTTTTCCACCGCTTCCCATGCGTAAGGGAACAGCCCTTTCATTTCTTCTTCGCTTTTTACATAATACTGACCGCCATCGTAGCGCATACGGTCTTCATCCGCCAGTTTTTTACCGGTCTGAAGGCACAACAAAATATCATGGGGCTCTGCATCACTGGCATAGGTATAATGGACATCATTGGTAGCAACCAAAGGAATGTCCAGTTTCTTACTCATTTTTAAAAGTTCAGTGTTTACATGCTTTTGCTCCGGGATACCATGATCCTGCAATTCCAAAAAGAAGTTTCCTTTTCCAAAGCACTTTTCATATTTCAGAGCCGTCTTTTCCGCCTCATCAATGAGCCCTTTGGTAATGTATCTTTGCACTTCCCCCGCAAGGCAGGCAGAAAGTGCAATAATACCTTCATGATACTGATTCAGCACTTCCATATCCACACGGGGTTTGTAGTAGTAACCTTCCGTAAAACCGCGGCTGACAATCTTGGTCAAATTGGCATAACCCACATTATTTTCCGCCAAAAGCACCAGATGATAATAACGGTCATCGCCGCCTGTCAACTCCTTATCAAATCGGGAATTGGGAGCCACATACACTTCACAGCCCAAAATAGGATTGATGCCCGCTTCTCTTGCCGCACGGTAAAAGTCAATGACACCGTACATAACACCGTGGTCCGTAATGGCCGCACTGTCCATGCCCAGTTCTTTCACGCGTTTTACATATTCTTTTATCTTGTTTGAACCGTCCAAAAGGGAATACTCTGTGTGGACATGCAGATGAGTAAAAGCCATGTGTTTGTTCTCCTTATTCCTTAGTGAAAAATCTATTTTTACTTTATCATATTTACAGTTTGTTTTAAATGGGAAAATTGTGCATGACCAATATCTCGCCATTGAATTTCAAATAGCAAAAGGGACAAATCCACCACGGATTCATCCCTTTCTTTCAAATTTTTATTTTCTTTTCCCCTGGCTCAAAAGACATTCTCTTACAAATACTTTTTCAGTACATCCACCTTGTCCAATTTCTCCCAAGGAAGGTCAAGGTCGTTGCGGCCAAAGTGACCGTAAGCAGCTGTCTGCTTGTAAATGGGACGGCGCAGATCAAGCATTTTAATAATGCCTGCGGGACGAAGGTCGAAATTCTCACGGATAATTCCCACCAGTTCCAATTCAGAAAGTTTGCCTGTTCCGAATGTATCTACACGCACGGAAGTGGGTTCTGCCACACCGATTGCATAGGACAACTGGATTTCGCACTTATCAGCAAGTCCTGCTGCCACAATATTCTTTGCAACATAACGGGCCGCATAAGCAGCACTTCTGTCCACTTTTGTGCAATCCTTACCTGAGAAAGCTCCGCCGCCGTGACGGGCATAGCCGCCATAAGTATCTACGATGATTTTACGTCCGGTCAAACCTGCATCACCGTGAGGTCCACCGATTACGAAACGTCCGGTAGGATTGATAAAATATTTGGTGTCCGCATCCACAAGTTCTGCGGGAAGAATTTCATCAAACACATATTTTTTAATATCAGCATGAATCTGTTCCTGAGTTACATCCGGGTCATGCTGGGTAGAGAGCACTACCGCTTCCAAACGGATGGGCTTACCATTTTCGTCATACTCTACAGAAACCTGACTCTTTCCGTCCGGTCTTAAATAAGGAAGTGTGCCGTTTTTACGCACATCCGTAAGTTTCTTAGCCAATTTGTGCGCCAAAGAAATAGGATAAGGCATATACTCATCTGTTTCATTGGAAGCAAAGCCAAACATCATACCCTGGTCACCGGCACCGATTGCTGCCAGTTCCTCATCGGACATTTTGTTTTCGCGTGCCTCAAGTGCTTTGTCAACACCCATGGCAATGTCTGCTGACTGCTCGTCAATTGCCACCATAACCGCACAAGTATTGCCATCAAAGCCATATTCAGACTTATCATAGCCAATTTCTTTTACTGTTTCACGGACAATGCCGGGAATATCAATATGTGCTTTGGTTGTAATCTCACCGGTTACAAGCACAAATCCGGTACATGCCGCTGACTCACAAGCAACACGGCTCATAGGGTCCTGTGCCATCAACGCATCCAAAATCGCATCGGAAACTGCGTCACAAAGTTTGTCGGGATGACCTTCGGTTACTGATTCTGAAGTAAATAACAGTTTTTCCATTTTTTTCTCCTTTTTGTGTAGTTGACCATAGGGTCTGTTAACTGGTAACACGTGCGCATGAAAAACATGCACCTCGCAAAAAAAGTCCGCTTATATAAGCGGACCCGATAAATAACGATAATCAAATCCTCTTATTGTTCGATTTGCTCGCTCAGGTAGGCACCTTCCGTACAAACGGGGTTGCCGTGGCTTCATTGATCCTATGTATCTCCACCACTCTGAATAAGAGTACTATTACAATATGGAATTTTCATACCAACAAATACATTACACGTCCTACATGGGTTTGTCAATACATTAGCCGATTTTCAGTTTGAATTTCTGAAACTCTCTTTCGGAATTGACCTTTTCAATCTGCGCTCCCAAGGACTGCAATTTCATACAAAAGTCCTCGTAGCCTCGCTCAATATACTGAATTTCTTCCACTGTGCTGTAACCTTCTGCTGCCAGACACGCCATAACCAGCGCTGCTCCTGCACGAAGGTCCGGTGCTGCAATACCTGCGCCGGTGTATTTAGCCACACCATCAATAATGGCTGTATTACCCTCCACCTTGATGTTCGCGCCCATGCGGGTAAGTTCATCTACATATTTAAAACGGTTATCGAAAATACTTTCCGTTACGATGCTGGTTCCCTGGGAAAGTGCCAACGCCACTGCAATCTGGGGCTGCATATCCGTAGGAAATCCGGGATAAGGCAAGGTTTTCACATGAGTATGGCGAAGGGGCTTGGATGATACCACGCGAACCGCATCATCAGACTCTTCCACTTCACAACCGATTTCCAAAAGTTTAGCGCTGATAGACTCCAAATGCTTAGGGATAACATTCTTTACAGTCACATCACCTTTGGTAATGGCTGCCGCAAACATAAAGGTACCCGCTTCAATCTGGTCCGGAATAATGGCATAATCTGTGCCGTGCAATTTCTGCACGCCTTTGATACGGATTACATCTGTACCGGCACCTTTAATATTAGCTCCCATACTGTTAAGGAAGTTTGCCAAATCTACTACATGAGGCTCTTTCGCCGCATTTTCAATAATAGTGGTTCCTTCTGCTAAAGTCGCTGCCATCATAACATTAATGGTGGCTCCCACAGACACAATGTCCATGTAAATATGACTTC
The DNA here is from genome assembly GCA_017468395.1 of Lachnospiraceae bacterium. Classification (GTDB taxonomy): domain Bacteria; phylum Bacillota; class Clostridia; order Lachnospirales; family Lachnospiraceae; genus Acetatifactor. The sequence goes on from JAFUIR010000019.1 coordinate 34,546, forward strand.
CAACCAATTTTTCTGCACTGGCTCTAATCAAACCATGTTTGATCTCCACCTCTGCACCCAATGCTCGGAAGCCTTTTAAATGCTGGTCAATCCCACGGCTTCCGATATTACATCCACCGGGAAGTGCCACTTCCGCTTTTTTATATTTTCCCAATAATGCTCCAATCAAATAATAGGAAGCACGGATTTTTCTGATATTATCATCGTCCACAATTAAACTGTGAATATTTGCTGCATTCACAGTATATCTATGTCTGTTCTGGCGGCTTACCATTACGCCCAAATCCTGCATGGACTTCAAAAGCACATTGGTATCTCTCACATCCGGAACATTGTCAATATACACTGTCTCATCTGTCATCACGGAAGCCGCGATAATGGGGAGCGCTGCGTTTTTGGCGCCGCCAATCTCCACCTCACCTACCAAGGGATTTCCGCCCTTGATTGCATATTGTTCCATATTGTTACCTCTATAAAATATGTTGAAAACTATTTTTTCACATACTTTTCCACTTTTTGTTTAATTCATTATACATCGAAAGCCCTAATTTGTAAATAGGAATACCCGTTCGATACGAGTATTCCTATTCTTAGAATGTCCTTTTTATACAGTTTTATTTAACATACTTAACCGGATTCACCGCCGTTCCGTTAATCCACATTTCAAAATGCAAATGAGGTCCCGTACTTACACCGGTATTTCCGCTTCGGGCAATGGTTTCACCCTGTTTTACTTTCTGCCCCACCTTAACCAGCACCTTGCTCAGATGCTTGTATCGTGTTTCTCTTCCGTCCGGATGCTTGATATATACTACATAACCACCGGAACTAGCCCAACCTGCTTTCGTAACAGTACCACCGGAAGATGCCACAACCTTGGTTCCCGTAGGAATCGCCCAGTCCACACCTTTATGGTAAGTACTTGCTCCTGCTGTAGGTGCCTTACGTTTACCGAAGGAAGACGTCACTCGTCCGCCGTTAATAGGTTTAATATAAGTAGGCGGAACTTTTGTACCTCTTTCCACAATCTTAGGAACTGCCTCTGCCACAAGTTCCTGTTTTACAATTTCACGGCCGGTCTCGCTCTTATTATTATAAGAAACAAGTGCCAAAACTTTCCGGTAACCGGAAGATGCCTCCTGATGTACCTTGGTCTGGGTGGTGTACCAACTGTCATTGTCGATGTAAATGACATCCGCCTCATAACTTTCTTCGTAGTAAATCTGCTCCTGCCACTCCACGGAAAGTTCCGGTTCCGGAATGGTAATAATCAGTTCCTGCCCAATATGAAGCGTTGACTCCAAAGTAGGAAGAGCGGCTTTATTCATCTCCCAAATTTTGTCCATGGGAATGTTCACTTTGATGGCAATTTCAGTAAGCGTATCTCCGGCAACCACTTCATAAACGCCGGGAACTTCCTGCTCCTTAATCACTTCTTCAATGGCCACATCAATGGGAGTCAACTGGCTTGTATCCAAATAAGCCTCAATGATTTCAACGTTTTCGCTAAAACTGAGACTTTGCAGACCTAAATCATAATCCTCAAAAGTCTTTTCTCCCACAGGTTCTACATTCTCAAACATAGATTCCATTTTCTGCTGAATACCGCTTTCCATAAAAATCTGGTCTTTGGTAATCACAGTCTCTTCTTCCACCGGTTTTCTGGTAATCTCTGTTTTCAGAACATTAAACTCTCTGTCTGTATCCTGAACCAGATTAACCTGAAATTCTCCCTCTGTGTCAAACTGATTGATGGCTGCCTGCAAGAGAGCCTGCGCTTCTTCAATAGTATTCAGATTGACCATATAATCATTTACTTTTACAACGTAGCAACGTTTCATGGTTTCTTTGACGCATCCCGCCACTACCGTTCTTATATTGTCCCTTACGATTTCCGGATTATCCACATCTTCGGTAACAAACTCGCTGCCGGAAATAGCCATTTCCACATCAGCAAAAACAAGGTCGGTAGTCTCCAACGCCAGTTCCCGGCGGACTTCCTTCAAAAGTTTCTCCGCCACCGCCGGTTCCGAAACCGTCCCTACTGCTTCACCGTTTACAGTCACTCTATATACATTGTTCCCGACAACTTCATAATTAAAATCCGCATATGAGGGCAAAAAGAAAGCCGCAGCCAACGCCATGATAGTTGCGGCCTTTATATATGCAAATTTCATTCTCTTGGAATGTTTGGTTATATATTTAAACATTATTTTTTCCCTAAGTAGTTTACAATTTTGTAACAATTCCTATTCTAACAGTAAATTCATGGCTTGTAAAGCAAAATAGACATAATTTCACGGAAAAAACACACTTATTTCAGCACTTGTGATATACTGGTTAAAGAAAGGAGCGGCTTATGGAACGGATTATTTTTCACATTGACGTAAATTCTGCATATCTTAGTTGGACCGCCTTGCAAATGCTGAGCGAAGGTGCCGATGTTGACCTGCGCGAAATCCCTTCCATTATTGGCGGCGACATTGAAAAACGCCATGGTGTAGTTTTGGCAAAATCCATTTCTGCCAAGGCTTATGGCATTGTAACCGGTGAACCTGTGGTAAATGCAGTGCGCAAATGCCCTCATCTGGTCTCGGCCAAACCCGACCATGAGATGTACGACCGCAAAAGCCACGAACTGATGTCTTTTCTTTTGGACATCTGCCCTGACATTGAAAAGGCCAGCGTAGACGAATGTTATATGGATTTTACCCCCATCGCCCACCGGTATCCTTCCCCTGAAGAAGCTGCCGAAACCATAAAAAACGAAGTTTTTTCCCGTTTTGGCTTTACAGTAAATATCGGCATTTCTGACAGGAAAGTGCTGGCAAAGATGGCTTCGGACTTTAAAAAACCCAATCTGGTACACACCTTGTACAGCCATGAAATCCGCCAGAAACTTTGGCCTTTGCCCATCTCCAATCTTTTTATGTGCGGGCGCTCCAGCGTAGAAACCCTCAGGAAACTGGAAATTCTTACTATCGGTGATTTGGCCCGTGCCAATCTGCAAATTGTGGAAGCCCATTTAAAAAGTCACGGAAAAGTACTTTGGGAATACGCCAATGGCATTGACGATTCCGGGGTTGGTTATGTCCCCGCCAAACAAAAGGGTGTAGGCAATTCCACCACCCTCTCCCATGATGTCACAGACCGTCAGGAGGCTTTACATACCCTTCTTGAACTGGCGGAATCCGTGGGAAAAAGGCTTCGGACCTCGGGAGAAATTGCGGGTCTTGTCTGTACGGAAATCAAATATAACACTTTTCAGTCGGTTTCCCATCAAAAAGTGCTAAGCACCCCCTCCTCTTCCAACGATGTAATTTACAAAGCCGCCGTGGAATTGTTTGACGAACTTTGGGATCACACTCCCATCCGCCTGCTTGGTATCCGCACCTCCAAATTACAGACGCAGGATGAGCCTGTTCAAATGAGTCTTTTTGATTTGGACACCGCCGTTCCCTCTGAAAAACAGCAGAAACTGGATGCCGCATTGGATTCCATCCGCTCACGCTACGGTTCTTCCTCCGTGGTTCGCGGCAGCCTCTTTACAAATATGAATGGCACAAAAAAACCTCAGTCGGATTAGCCGATTGAGGTTTTTCTTTATTTCTTTTTCACACTGTAACCAAAGGTCCCAATCATTTCCCCGCAGGTAAAATAGGTACCGTGAGAGTATACAATGGGGTCTGCCTTTTCCAAATGGAATTTATTTTTCTCATCCATGTACTTTTCATCCGCATGAACAGCCACCACTTCTGCCATAAACATGTCATGGGTGCCAAGCTGCTTTACTTCTGTCACTTTACATTCAATATTAACCGGGCTTTCTTCAATTAAAGGCGCTTTCACAATGGACGCAGGAAGAGGTGTCAGATTCATCTCCTTGAACTTGTCCACATCACGACCGCTTTTTACACCACAATAATCTGTGGCAAAAGCCAAATCCCTGGTCGTCAGGTTAATAACAAATTCACCTGTTTCCATCAGCATCTTATGCGAATATCTTTCCGGTCGGACCGAAATCGACACCATAGCAGGGTCACTGCAAATAGTTCCTGCCCACGCTACAGTTATAATATTGGCATTTCCCTCTTTATCGGCCACAGTAATCATTACAACCGGCAAGGGATATAACATATTGCCCGGTCTCCAAATCTGTTTTCCCATATTACTTTTCCACCTTACAGGATATTCAAATAAGCAAGAATCTGAAACGCCAAACTTGCCGCTGATACCAAAAGCGCTACAAGGGAAATAATCATAACCGCATTTACTTTTCCTGATACTTTCTTTACAGCAGCAGTATTGGCCGTACCTGCTTCCCCAAGTTTGGTGGATTCTTCCACTACTACAGCCTGCACGTTACGGTAAACTTTTACATTTTCTTTATGTACATGTTCCGCCAACTGCGCCTGCCAATTATTCACATTTTCTTTCAATTCGGATAATTGATGCTCCAATTGCTGTGCCGTTTCGTCATTTGCTTTGACTTCCCGGATTTTCTCTAAACTTGCATCAATCAACTGATTTACTTTATCTGCATCTTCCAGTTTTTTCAAAGCCTCTGACGCCAGTGTATTTAACTGCTTTGCAGACTCTGCATTCACCGTATTTATTTCACGAATTTCCTTAAGCAGCGCATCATACTGTGCAACCTGCCCTTTTGTCTTTTGTAACTCTGCCGCATCTGCCGCCGCATTTGCTTTAATCATTTCCTGCGCCGTCAACTTCTGTGACAGTTTGTCAACAAAAATATCCATCCATTTTCCTCCAAACATAACTCCCTACCGCCTTCACTCCAGACTAGGTTTTCTTGTATTATTTTATCATTAAATGTCTCATTTTACAACAAAAAGCGATTTCTTTCTCTTTTTGTTGATTTTGCACAATTTTCCGCGTTCATTTTTTATGTTTTTGTAACTTTTACCATTTATTCATGTTTTGTTCATATTTTGTTCATATTTTGTTGCTATACTATTTTTAAACTTAAACGTGGTCAACATGTAATGTTTTCATTACACGCATAGATAAATTTTTTCATAATAGCCCTGGTGCTTAATTGCGCCGGGGCACTCCTCATTTATAAGGATATTTTCGGCGGAGTAATCCGCCGTTTTTTGTGCTGATTACAGCATAACCGAGCACCATTCAATTTGTTTCCTCGCCGCACTCTCGCTCCGTAAGAGGCGTAGCAGTACATAAGGCCGCAAAAACAAAACGATGGATTACTCCATCGTTTCTTTGTCATCACTTATAGCCAAAATTTCTTCATTTAACCGCAACATCCTATCATCCAAATCCGATGCCAGTTTGGAACATTCCACCAGTTCCTGTCTGATATGCTGAGGCGCATCTCCTTCAAATTTATAATGCATTTTGTGCTCTAAACTTGCCCAGAAATCCATAGCAACCGTTCTGATCTGAATTTCCACCTTTGTATCCACTATTTTATCCGTAAGATAAACCGGCACAGTTACCAACATATGGTAGCTTTTGTAACCGCTGGCCTTGGGGTATGTAATGTAATCCTTGACGGAAACAACACTAATATCCTTTTGCTGCGCCAATAAATCTGCAATACGGTAAATATCCGATGTAAAGGAGCAAATAATACGGATGCCCGCAATATCATTGATATATTCCACCATATTTTTAATCGTCGAATCGTATCCGTATCTCTTTAGTTTCTTAACAATGCTCTCCGGCGACTTTATCCTGGCTTTAATATGTTCGATGGGATTATAACGATGTACGTACTGGAACTCTTCGTTTAAAATCTCCAACTTTGTCTGAATTTGTCTCAGTGCTGCGCTGTAAATCAGTTTGACCTCGGTCCAGCTATCTACATCGCTTTCGCTCTTTACTTTTAATTCCACTTAATATAAGCCCCTTTCTGATAAATTAAGTTTCGTTTCAAATATTATAACATACTTTACATTGATTTTCCACTTTCGATTTGATAGACTATAGAAGAATCTTTTGAGAGGGAGGTATCCTATGTTCCGCTTATGGGCAAAGATTTTTAAAGACAACCGTATGCTACAGGACACTGTGATTTGCGATGATTCCGCAGACACCCGCACACACAAAATTTTCCGTGCACTGGACGATGTCTGCTATCAGTTTGACCTTGGCAAACCCATATGGCTTGATGCCACCATTTCAGAGTTCAAACGCCATGACAAAGCCCGTTTTTATCAGGACAATTTTATTGAACAGATTCCTTTTGACTATTTGGAAATTCATGTAATTGAAGAAGACTAATCAGACGCCGGTTGCTATAACCGGCTCTTTTTATGTTTTAGATTTCTAAAAATTTTATAATTCCAAGTATTGACAGTATAAAACTCTTGGTGTAGTATCAAAATATGTTTGATGTAGTTTTCAAAACTACTTGTTGTGTTTTTGAAGTTTTAGGAGGTTTATTATGCAGATTACTATTCGTGAACCCGGAAGTGCCCTTACCCATTTTATTGCCATGATGCTGGCAGTATTCGCTTCCGTGCCTCTTATCACAAAGGCGGGACTTTCGTCCGGTCACACCTGTATGCAGGCCATGAGCATTTTCATGTTAAGCATGATTTTGCTGTACGGAGCCAGCACCACTTATCACTCTGTAAACTTACAGGGCAAAGCACTTAAGATTTTCCGTAAAATTGACCATATGATGATTTTTGTACTGATTGCAGGTTCTTACACCCCCGTTTGTATGATGATTTTAAAGCCCACCCTCGGTTATCCGTTGCTGGCATTGGTATGGAGTCTTGCCCTAATTGGTATTTTGGTTAAGATTTTTTGGATTACCTGCCCCAAGTGGTTTTCTTCCATTATCTACATTGCCATGGGCTGGGTGTGCGTCCTGGTTTTCGGACCTTTGTGGAATTCCATGCCCAAAAGTGCATTTCTTTGGCTTTTGGCAGGCGGTATTATCTATACCGTGGGCGGTGTCATTTATGCACTGAAGTTGCCCGTTTTCAATTCTAAATTTGCTTATTTCGGTTCCCACGAACTGTTCCATCTGTTCGTTATGGGCGGAAGTATTTGCCACTTTATCTTTATGTACAACTACGTGGCATAACCTTAATTTTGCTGTCACACACATGACATACACACACAAAAGAGGAATATCCCCTAAGGTCTTGCCTTGGCGGGATATTCCTCTTTTGTTTACTTTTTTATTTCTTATTAGTCTTCGTAACCGTTAGGATTGTTGCTTTGCCATCTCCATGAATCTTCACACATTTCTCTGATACCGTTTTGCGCCACCCAGCCAAGTTCATTCTTTGCCTTGGTTGCATCGGCATAGTTTGCTGCAATGTCACCTGCACGGCGCTCTTTAATTACATAAGGAATTTTCACTCCGTTTGCTTCCTCAAAGTTCTTTACAATGTCCAGAACACTGTAGCCCACTCCGGTTCCCAGATTGTAGATGCAAAGACCTGCTTTTTCTTCAATCTTTTTCAGGGCCTTCACATGACCCAACGCCAAATCCACCACATGGATATAATCTCTCACACCGGTTCCGTCAGGAGTATCATAATCGTCTCCGAACACGCCCAGTTTTTCCAATTTGCCCACTGCAACCTGTGTGATATAAGGCATCAGATTGTTAGGAATACCATTGGGATTCTCACCGATGGTTCCGCTTTTATGGGCACCGATGGGATTAAAGTATCGAAGCAAGATCACATTCCACTCGTTATCAGCCTTCTGGATGTCTGTCAAAATCTGCTCCAACATAGACTTGGTCCAGCCGTAAGGATTGGTACATTCCTTCTTGGGCGATTCTTCCGTTACAGGAATCGTATCCGGCGTACCATATACTGTGGAAGAAGAGGAAAAGATAATATTTTTCACTCCGTTCTTTCGCATCACATCCAGCAACACCAATGTACCTGTAATGTTGTTTTCATAATATTCCCAAGGTTTAGCCACGGATTCACCTACAGCCTTTAAACCTGCAAAATGAATCACACTGTCAATCTGTTCTTTCGCAAAAATATTTTCTAAAGCTTCTCTGTCCAAAATATCTGCTTTATAGAAAGGAACTTCTTTACCTGTAATTTTGGCTACTCTCTCCAAAGATTTTTCGCTGGAGTTGCAAAGATTATCCACTACAACTACGTCATAGCCTGCGTTTTGTAATTCCACCACTGTGTGACTGCCGATATAACCGGCTCCGCCTGTTACTAAAATTGCCATAACTGTACCTCCTTTTCTTGACATCAGTTTACTTTCCATAACCTTTTTTCGCAATACTGTTATGTTATGGAAATCTGTCAAAATGTTAAATAGGTTCTTACAGTTCCACGCCGTTTTCCTGAAGCAGCGCTCTCGCACTTTCTACGGAATCCACACCGGTTTTATTTTTAATAGGCGCAAATTCTCTGTTTCTTACTACTTCAAAAGGAAGACAACTGTCCATCTCGTGAATCATGTCCAATACAAGCCCCTCAAATTTGTATCCGTTGGGTGCCTGAGGCTTCACCTGCTCTCCATTCTCGTCCAGACAAGGGATTTTCTTTTCCACCACATGAAGAGGCAGCTTTTTATCCAACATTTCTTTTAAGTCTTTTTCTCTGAAAAGGTAATTCAAAATAACTCCGAAATTATATGCAGGATCCCCCTTTTCATCTTTTGCATTCATCAGTTCGTCTGTCAGTTCATAATATTCCACGATGGAAGGCTTTCCGTCCTCCAAGCACATAACGCCAACTTTTTCGTCCGGCGCATTTTTGCGTACAACCTTAGACCCCACCGCGCAGTTACGGTCAATGGTGGCACCCACAAACACAGGGTCTGCAATGCGCTGCAGCACATTGTCCACTGCAAAAACATTAAGCCATTCAATGCCTTTCAACCGCAAAATTTCTGTAATACCTTCTTTTTCCATGGAAGAATACCAACCGCCGTTTCCGTTGGGAGAAGTGGATATTTTCCATTTTTCTTCCAAATATACCTTTCCGTTGTAATCGGCTGCCGGTGCCATTTCCTGCTTAAAGAACCATACACAGTCGGCATCATAACCGAAAAAGTCATGTTCTCTTAAAAACTTTTCTGTGGCTACTTGGTTTTTATCGCTGGTCATAATAAAGAGCGGAATCCACACTCCGACTTCATTTACCACATCCATAAGGTTGCAAATCAGTCTTTCAAAAATGTACATATCCTTTGTCAAACCAATGTTATACATACCTTTAGGGTCATCGGAGCCCAGTCTGGTTCCCATGCCGCCTGCCAAAAGAACAGCACCCACCTTGCCAAGTCTGATGGCTTCCACGCCGATTTCGCGAAACTTCTCTTTCTCCGCTTCAATCTCGGCCAGTTCCATAGCCTTCAAAGGAGAAATTTTTCCTCTCTCTGCCACGCCGTCCATATGCTTACAAGCATCCACTACGCTAAAATCTGTCTCTTCAATCTGCGCAAGCAGTTCTGCCTTTTGCTCCTTGTTTAACTCTTCATAATATTTTAATAAATGTGCCTGACCACACTGCTGTAATTTCTCTAAAGCCTGTTCATAAGTCATTCCCATAATTTCCTCTCCTTTTCCGGATAAGTCTTTCCCTGTTATTATACTCTTTCCGCCCTATATTGCGCAACCTCAAATTCCTTTGCGCATATATTAAATAAACCCTTTGGAGAGTATGTCATGACTGTTTATGTGGTGCAACCGGGAGATACGGTAGATTCCATTGCTGCGGCGCAGGGAGTTTCCATTTCTTCCATCATATACAATAACCAACTTTCTTACCCCTATCCCTTGGCTGTAGGTCAGGCTTTGCTCCTTACTCTTCCGGAACCTTCCTATGGCAGAGAAATCCGCTCCGGTGGCTACGCCTACCCTTTCATTAACCGCTGGGTGTTGGAACAATCCCTGCCCTACCTGTCCGATCTCTATATTTTTTCTTATGGATTTACAACAGAGGGCGAACTGGTTCCGCCATGGGCAGATGACAGCGACCTGATTTCTGCCGCCAAGACCTTTGGCACTGCCCCGATTTTAACTTTAACCCCCTTTGGTCCGGATGGCCGGTTTAGCAATTACCTGATTACCACTGTCATTAACAATCCGGCGGCTGTGGAGAACCTAATTGCCAATTTGGAAGCCACCATCTTGGAAAAAGGCTTTGAAGGTGTGGACATAGACTTTGAATTTATTCTAGCCCAGGACCGCCTTCCCTTTGTGTCCTTCGTCCGACGGGTGCGGGAGGCGGTAAATGCCCTTGGCTATCCTGTCTCTGTGGCTCTTGCCCCCAAAACTTCCGACGACCAAAAAGGACTCCTTTACGAAGGCAAGGACTACGCTCAGTTGGGAGAAGCGGCAGATTATGTGCTGCTGATGACTTATGAGTGGGGGTATAAATATGGTCCCCCTTTGGCCGTTGCTCCCATCAACCAGGTACGCAGGGTGGTGGAATACGCCCTGACCCGTATACCGCCCGAAAAAATCCATCTGGGTATTCCCAACTACGGCTATGATTGGACGCTTCCCTTTGAACAGGGAACTTCCGAGGCCAGAACCCTGGGCAATATCGAAGCCCGGCAACTAGCCATTAACTACGGTGTCAACATCCAATTTGACGAAGTGGCCGCCTCACCATTTTTCCGTTATGAATCCGAGGGTGCCACCCATGAAGTATGGTTTGAAGATGTGCGGAGCATGGAAGCAAAATTTGCTTTGGTAAATGAATACAACTTACGCGGAATCGGCATCTGGCAGATTATGGAACTTTTTCGCGGCATGTATCTTCTTTTGGCGGACCGCTTCACCATATCGAAATAGCATATTTTTGTCCCCTCTCTCATATCTTGTCATAACCAAACACCCCTAGGAGATATGGCGGTATTATGCGCAAAAAAAGTTCTTCTGCGGAAATGCAACCCCTAATCCGCGGACAAAACATTTTAAAAGAAGCCAAGCAAAAAACAAGATTGGAGGCCTTTTTTGAACAGTTAAATGATCCCCTCATTTTTATTTTGTTCATTGCGGCTTCCATATCCATGTTGCTGAAAGAATTCAGTGATACTATTATCATTCTGACCGTTATCATGGTCAACGCCCTGATTGGCGTCATTCAAGAGGGAAAAGCCCAAAAAGCGCTGGAAGCCCTAAAAAAAATGACCAGCCCCAAAGCCCTTATCCGGGAAAACGGACAGCCCAGGGAAATTCTTGCCAAAGACTTGATTCCCGGAGATGAAGTTCTTTTGGATGCAGGCAGACAAATTCCGGCAGACTTGGAATTAATCGAAGTCAATTCCCTGAAAGTGGAAGAGGCTGCCCTTACAGGAGAATCCCTTCCGGTAGACAAAGACCTGCACACCCATAATAAAGCTTTCATGTCCACCAACGTCACTTACGGACGTGGTGTGGGAAGAGTTACTGCTATAGGCATGGACACAGAAATCGGAAAGATTGCAAAACTTATTAACGAAGCACCTAACGAAACCACTCCTTTGCAAAAACGTCTTGCGGACCTGGGAAAAGTGTTGAGTATCGTCTCTATTCTTCTTTGCATTGCTTTGTTTCTCATTGCTGTAGCACAAAAAAGAGACGTTATGGAAATGTTGATTACAGCTATATCCTTGGCAGTGGCAGCAGTTCCCGAAGGTCTCCCCGCTATTGTGACCATGGTACTTGCACTCAGCGTATCCCGCATGGTAAAGGTAAATACTATTGTAAAAAAACTTCCCAGTGTGGAAACTCTGGGCTGTGTCAGTGTAGTGTGCTCCGACAAAACAGGAACATTAACCCAAAATAAAATGTCCGTTGTGGCTTGTTACTGTGATGGGAAAGAAATCGACTCTTCTGCCTTAAATCCGTCAATACATAAACACTTTCTGGAGGGATTTACTTTGTGTAACGACGCTTCCATCGAGGGAAACCGGCTGGGCGATCCCACGGAACTTGCACTTTTGGATATGTCCGCAAAGCACCGGCTGTTTCGCCCTTCGCTGGAATCCCATAGTCCCCGAATTGCGGAAATTGCTTTTGATTCCGACCGGAAAATGATGACTACCATGCATTATGACGGTGTAAATTGCATTTCTTACACCAAAGGATCTGTAGATGAAATTTTGAAGCGATGCCAAAACATCTGGTATCAGGGAAGGGTGCTTCCCCTAACTTACGCACACAAAAAGGAAATTACCGAGGCCGCAAAAAGACTATCCGCCCAAGCCCTCCGGCTGTTGGCTCTCGGTATGCGTATCAGCCCAGGCAGCAATCACCGCTCTCCACACCCTACAGAAAGTGATTTGACTTTTGTGGGTTTGGTGGGAATGATGGACCCTATCCGTCCCGAAGCTGCCGACGCTGCCAAAGAATTTGCAGCCGCAGGTGTCCGCACTATTATGATTACCGGCGACCGTAAAGACACAGCCTTTGCCATTGCCAAAGAACTGGGCATCGCCTCTTCCTTACAGGAATGTATGACCGGGCAGGAAATCGATGCTTTGTCCCACAAGGAATTTACCCTTGCTCTGGGGCACACCAGAGTTTTTTCCCAAGTTTCTCCTGAGCATAAAGTACGCATCGTAAAGGGGCTAAAAGAAAACGGCAAAATCGTTGCCATGACCGGCGACGGAGTCAATGACGCCCCCTCTTTAAAATCTGCCGATGTAGGTATTGCCATGGGCATTGCGGGAACAGATGTTGCCAAAAGCGCCGCAGACATTATCCTGACAGATGACAATTTCGCCACAATTGCCAAAGCTATTGCTCAAGGAAGGTGTATCTACGCCAACATAAAAAAAGCTGTACTTTTCCTGCTATCTTCCAATTTTGGCGAAATTATTACCATGTTAGGAGCTATTCTTATGGGATTGTGCTCCCCGCTAAAGCCCAGTCACATTCTCTGGATTAACTTGATAACCGACTCTCTCCCTGCTCTGGCGCTGGGTATTGACACCAATGACACTTCGAAATTTATGAAGAAACCGCCGAGAGCAAAAAACGAAAATCTCTTTGCCCACGGCGGTCTTAGTTGTACTTTATTTTATGGTTTTCTCATTGCCGGAATCAGTATGACAGCCTTTTTGCTATTGCCTGTCACTCTTTTGCAATCAAAAAATATGGAAATCAGTCTTTCCAACATCCGGTATGTGTTGGAAATTCCGGAAATTGCAGCCCGTGCCCAAACCTATGCCTTTACCGTGCTTGGCATTTCCCAACTCTTCCATGCCATCGGTATGCGTGACACAAGCACTTCCGTTTTCCGCATGAAGCACTTTTCCAATAAGTTAATGCTGGCAGCAGTTTTTATAGGCTTTGCCCTGCAATTTACAGTTACGGAAATTCCATACTTCATTGAGGCTTTCGGAACCTGTCATTTGTCCGCCAAGGAATGGCAGCAGTTAATTATACTTTCTGCAGTGCCCCTTCTTGCCCATGAATTATTACTTCTTTCGCCGCTTAGATTGTTCAAAACTAAAAAATAGGGCTAGCCCTATTTTTTAGTTTCTCATTTTATCAAGTGCACATTTTGCTCTTCACAGTTCATAATCTTTACATCCTTGCGGAATAATATATCCAATCGCAGTTGTTTGCAAATAAATATTATGTAAAAAGAGGTTTCCCATATGTGCACAGCTATTACTTACCGAACCCAAAATCATTATTTCGGGAGAAATTTAGATTTGGAATATTCTTATAATGAAACGGTCACTATCACTCCGCGAAATTATCCCTTTTCTTTCCGAACAACCCATAAACTCTCCTCACACTACGCTATCATAGGCATGGCTTATGTAGTGGATGATTACCCTCTTTATTACGATGCCACCAACGAAAAGGGACTCAGCATGGCCGGACTGAATTTTCCGGGCAACGCCTTTTATCCGGCATATCAAGAGGGAAAGGACAATATCTCACCCTTTGAACTGATTCCCTGGATTTTGGGACAATGCGCCACTATCCCACAGGTAAAAGAAATACTTGGCCGCCTAAATATCATAAATATCAACTTCAGCGAAAAGCTCCCTCTATCTCCTCTTCACTGGATGATTTCGGACCGGGAATCTTCCCTCGTAATCGAATCCGTAAGAGAAGGACTGCGCATCCATGATAATCCGGTCGGAGTTCTGACCAACAATCCGCCTTTTGACTACCAGATGTTTCAATTAAATAATTATATGTCCCTTTCCACACAGCAACCGGTTAATCATTTCAGCGCCCTTCTTCCTCTACAGGTTTACAGCCGCGGAATGGGGGCTCTTGGACTGCCCGGAGATTTATCTTCCCAGTCCCGGTTTATCAAGGCTTCCTTTACCAAAATGAATTCCCTCTCCGGAGACAGTGAATGGGAAAGTATCAGTCAATTTTTTCACATTTTAGCCTCTGTGGAACAACAGCGGGGCTGCGTGCATATGGGTAATGACAAATACGAAATCACCCTTTATTCCTCCTGTTGTAACACGGACAAAGGAATTTATTATTATACCACCTACGAAAATCATCAGATTACCGCAGTGGACATGCACAAGGAAAACCTGGATGGTAAGTCCCTTGTTTCTTACCCTTTAATAAAAAAGCAGCAAATTTATCAGCAGAACTAACCCTTGCTTCTCCCGTTACAATATATTGTTTTTGGTCAGTATTTGTAGTAAAATAAAGCAATGAGTAACGAAAGGAGTTCCCTATATTATGCAGAAAAATATCTATTGGCACTTGCCGGGATTTTGCTATTTCCGTTCTTTAAACCAGATACTGATTAATCTTATGAAAGACTATCCTGATAAATTTAGAGACGGTTATAAAATCGGATCTGTTTACGGTACTTTTCCCGGCGCTATTTGGAATGGCGGTCGGGTAGTCTTCGGACTCACCCCCAAACGTGACATGGAAAATATCCTAAAAATATATAATCAGCACAATATTCCGGTAAGATTTACATGGACCAACTCCTTAATTGAAGAAAAGCATTTAAACGACACCTATTGCAATCTGATTATGAAACTTGCAGATAATGGTCTGAATCAGGTATTGGTAAATACTCAGGTTTTGGAAGATTACCTACGCAAGGAATATCCCGCTTTCCCCGTTATTTCTTCTACCACCAAGCGCATCACAGATGCCCAATCCCTAAAGGAAGAACTGGAGAAAGATTATCATCTGGTAGTGCTGGACTATGACTTAAATCATGACATGCAAATGCTGCAAGAGATACAGCCCCATGCAAAACGTGTGGAAATTTTGGTAAACGAAGTATGTTATCCGGGCTGTACCATGCGTAAAGAGCATTATCGCCAGCAATCCCAGTTGCAACTGGAATATGATATTCATACGCCGTTCGCCTGCCCCAACAAGGCAACTCCCCGTAAATTTGAGGAATGCATGAGCAGACCCTCCTTTATTTCCTGTGACCAAATTCAAGAATATAGCGAAATGGGTTATGTAAACTTTAAAATTGCCGGACGCGGAATGCCCATAGACTATGTTAAAGACTCTTATCTTTATTTTTTGGTAAAAGAAGAACACAGAAATTTCATCAGAGAAAAAATGGACACCATTTTACGCCAGATGCAGGCACATGCACAGGCAACAAAACAGAATGTGAGAAAATAAAAAAGTACCGGAGTGATAGTAGTGCTCGGCGGATGAAGAAAAGATCTTTTTCATCCGCCTGCCTCAACTATTTCTCCGGCACTTTATTTAAAGAGACTTGAAGCTTTATCCAAAGCCTCCGCTGCATCATTCAAGTTCTCAATGGCTTTGTTTAATTCTTCCCCATTGATATCACCGATAGTTTTGTTCAACGCTTCTACATCCAACTGTTCCACTTTGTCAGATACCATTTCCCAATCTACTGAAGAAACCGCTTCCTCCAAACCATCCAGTGTACTTACCACTTCTTGTAAGTCTAAACCGCCGACCAGTTCTGCCAAATTTGATAACTTCCCCCAGAGCATTACGCCGCCTGCAATAATCACTGCAAAAAGTATAGCGGGTATCATACAGAACACACGGGTCACAGCCATAGACCTGCGAAGTTTTTTCAATTCTTTTTCATTTATTTCCATGTTTCCATTCCTCGTTTTGTATCCGCTTAATTCCTACCATGTCATGCTTTGGTGAGAGGCTTTAACATATACTGATTTTTTCCTTTTTCTTTTACCTGATAAAGTACCTGGTCTGCCTGCTCAAATAATTCTTCATGAGAAACAGTTTCATAACTGTATACTGCACCTACACTGATAGAAATATCTTTGTTTGCGGATTGGAAAGACAACTGGTGATTCATTCTTGATACCAAATTGCCAAGCATCTCACCTAACTGATTCTCCTCGATACCGTAAGTAAATATCATAAATTCATCACCACCGTATCTGCAATTCACTGCATTCTCCGCAAAAAGACCTTTCATATTTCCTGCCAGCATTTTCAGTGCAATGTCACCGCCTGCATGCCCCAAAGTATCATTCACCGACTTAAAGTCATCAAAATCCACCATTACTAATGCTATGGGTAACTGTCCCTGAGGATTTTCATAAAATGCTGTCATACGGGAACGGAAACCGTCACGGTTAAACAGTCCGGTCAAAGGGTCTGTCTCCGCTTTTTCAGCTATACGCTGTTTTTCTTCCATTTCTTTTTGTATATTTACCAGTTTTGCAATAATATGCTGTGGCTTTCCATCAGAATTTTTTACCTTATGGGCAAGCACTTTGTACCACTGGCTTGCTCCCTGTTTATCCGTCAACAAAAATGCCGGTGATTCACCGCCCTCACTATCCTCAATCAGATTACAATATTTGTAAACAGTATCCACACCGATATCGGCTTGCATATCATCCTGCAAAGAAACTTCTTTTTTAAATCCGAAGTTTTCCTCACACTTTTTATCAAACCAGATGATATTTTTGACATAGTCAATTTCAAACAGATATTCATTGACAATAGATGCCAAAATTTCATATCTCGTTACATCCATGGCATGTTTCTTGGCACTCTTCATTTTTTCCCGGAAGAACGCAACAGCCACTGTTGCAATGAAGAGGAAGAAAACGCAAACCGCCACAATGCATCCAACCGGATTAGCCTCTACAAAACGCATAAATGTAATGGCCTGTGCGGGAGGGTCCAAATGTTCACGCAGCATTACTTGGATATTCTCCTGCGGAATACCATAAATACACTTATTACAGATGGAAATCAGTCTTGTATCAACATTTTCCGAGAAAGCAAAATATAATCCTGCCATCTCCGAAAGAGGAAGCATCGCCACATGACTGCATTCCTGCTCTTTCATATAATAATCGGCACTATAATAATTCATTACCACATAGTCCGCATCCAGGCTTTCCACCGCGCGTAGTGCTTCTGCATAAGTATTGTACCGTTTGGTTACAATTCCCGCTGTCTCGCTAAAAGAATTGTTCTCGCCTTTAACCGCAGCCAATCTGCTTCCCACACCTAATTGCGCATCCACCGTATCATTCTTTACCAGCAGATTCATATAGGAAAAATAATCTTTTGAATATCGCAGGCTTTCGTCATAACCGACACCTTTATCCATACCGGCTATCATGTCAATCTCTCCTGCTTTCAGTCCACCTACCATCGCCTGTGTGTTTTCGTAAGGCACATACTCCATTTCCAATCCGGTATTTTCTGCCACTGCTTCACACATATCTCTGGTAACACCGGCAAACTCTCCATCTTTCTGATACTGGAAAGGTGCCAGATTGGTCAGATATCCGACTTTCAGTTTCCCCGTATTCTCCAAAAAATCTTTTTCTGTCTGAGAAAAATTCACGACATAATTTTGAAGAATAGATGTACCGGTACCTACTTTCAGGTCTCTTTCCACCAATTTCATGTCTGCAGTTCTACCGGATTCCCAGCGCCGATTCCAGTCTTCCATAATATCGTCAAAACTTTCCTCAGAATTGCCCAGTGCCGAATCAATCACTCTCTGAGCCTCATAGCCATCCTCCAGACTCAATTTCCCCAGCAGTTTATTTCTATGGGTATACTCCGAACCGGTTGCAGTACCGTTAGTAAGCAATATAACATTCTCCATATCACCGTAAGCATCCGGATATGGATCTGTCTTTACAATAGACAAAGTCTCCTGCGCAAGCGCATAACCGGATTCATCCAGCATGAAATCCAAGAATGCTCTGGCTGCTTCCGGATGTTCACTGTTCTTGCTGACACCATAGCAATAATCAGTAGAAACAGTCATGTACTGTCTTCCTTCTATTTCATACGGGAACGGCATAAATGCAATGGCGTCTCCATTTTCTCCCGCACCTTTAAACTGCGAGATAGCCCATGAGCCAATGGCAAGACAGCCAATCTTTCCTTCATTCAACATTCCCTTACACTTTTCCCAATCGGACTTTGCAGGGTCTGACTCACAAAAGCCTTTATCTACAATATCATACAAAAGCCGGAAGGACTGATAGTGTGTAGAGCCCTCCAAATAAGCATCTTTTTCATATGTGAAATAGCGGTATTTATAATCCGCATTACCTGTCATTTCTATGTAGGAAAAAGTATCCCACAGGGCGAGCGCCCAAGGTGCCGCATAATTGGTGTAAAAAGGAATGGCATCCGTTCGCTCTTCAATATCCTGCAATGCCTGCAAAAAATCCTCCGGCGTAGTAGGCATCTGCGTAACACCTGCCTGATAAAATACGTCTTTGTTATACAAAATTCCGGACATATAGGCCAGAGAGGGAATTCCGTAAATACTGTTATTTACTTTTCTGCCACCCTCTAAATAATTATACTTTTCGGATAAAGATGCATAATCACCGAGATACGCAAAATACTTACTCAAATCGTTGACCGTCATATAAGCCGGCACAAAAAGTACATCGCCGTAGTCCCCGGATGCAATTCTATCCGGAATCTGTGTTTCAAAACTGGTATAGCAGGTATAAGTCACATTGACTTTCGGATACTTTTGACAAAAATCCGCAATATAAGGCTTCATAACATCATCAGCCACATTGAAAATCACTTCGATGTCGCCGGAAATATCTGTATTTTTTTGTGATGCCTGCACCGGCATTGCATTACCTACTTGCAATACCAAACCAAGTACAGCCACCATGGATAGAATACTTTTCCAAAATTTATTTTTCACCATGTCATCTCTTTTCTTTATATAACATTTGGTTTTAAGGTATACTTGTTAATATTATATCACATTACGGCAAGAAGAGAAATTGTTTTTAATAAATTGCGCAATTTTTTAAATATTCTGCTGAAGACTTTATTGTATTTTTCTGATTTGGCGCATCAAAATGTTCAATAGCCAGATATCCGTCATATTTTTCCCCTGCCAGTTTCTTTACCATCTCCTCTATGGAAAGATAACCCGAACCTGTAGCCACAGACACTAACCTGTTTCCCTGTCCATCATCTCCTCGGTCTTTACAGTGCACATGCGTAATATGTCCATACAAAAGTTCCCACGCCTTTTCTACCTCTTCGCCTATGTACGCATAATTTCCCATGTCAAAAGTATGGGTTAAATAAGGTACGTTATTTAGCGCATAAAGAACACCATTCATACAGCACAGTGGAGATTTTCTGTCATCAAAATCCTCTATGGTAACTGTAACGCCCTGTTCATGCCCCAATGCTGCTATATATGTAAGCCCTGCAATCATGCGTTGCATGTTTTTATTTGCGCTTAAATAATCCGCCAAATCTTCATAGGAATCTTTCACGGATATCATCTGCTCCGCTTCCTGACTTTCCAAAAATCCCGGCACCACCAGAATTTTCCCAGCCCCTACTCTTTTGGCAGTTTTTATATGATTGAGAGACTTTTTACGCCACTGCATCTTCACCCAAAGTCCCGGTTTGTTCATTTCATAAAACTCGTAAATACAACTGATTTTCAGCCCCACCCCGGCAAGCAACTGCTCCGTTTTCGGATTTTCCCTTAAATATGTCAGATTGATTTCCACTGCGTCTATGCCGCACTGCTTTACATGGGCTAAAAGGCTTTCCACGCTCTCCCCGGACTGCTGCGCCGCCTGCAAAATATGATCGTAAAAAACAGAAAGTTTCATCATTTCATTTCCTCACATTCCGGGTAAATTCTTTCTGCCACCGAGGGCACACAAAATCGTACTCCGTTTTTGATGATTTGCTGTATCTGAGGCATATAATAAATAGGATACTCTTCATGTCCCGGCTGGAAATAGAAGATTTTGCCGTACCCTCTTGTGAAAGTACAACCGCTACGGAACACTTCCCCACCGGAAAACCATCCGGTGAAAATCACATCATCGGGCTTTGGAATATCAAAATATTCTCCATACATTTCTTCCTGCGGGATAACAATAGGACTTGGGATTCCCTGTGCTATGGGATGGGTGGGACAGGTGCACCAAAGTTTCTCACTGTCTCCGTGTCTCCATTTCAAGGTCATGGATGTGCCCAACAGTTTCTTCATAATCTTACTGAAGTGGGCAGAATGAAGAGCCACCAGTCCCATTCCTGCCAGCACATGGCGCCGCACACGCTCTGCCACTTCGTCAGAAAATTCCTCTTGCAAAGCATGGCTCCAAATCACCAGCACGTCCGTATCTTTCAGGACTTCCTCTGTAAGTCCGTGCTCCGGCATATCAAAAGTAGCCGTCCGCACCATAAAATCCTCTTTCAAAAAAGAGGACAGGCAACCATGAATCCCCTCCGGGTACACGCGGCGGATATTCTCATACTCCCGTTCATGTTTATATTCGTTCCAAATAGTCACTTTCAACATTGTATTTCTCCTGTTTAGCAAACCTTTTACTGTTATTGATACACAATCCGAATATCCATTTCCTGTGCTCTCTTTGTATAGGCTTCCGAAATTTGCTGGGTCGCCGCTATCTCCTTTTGGGCATACTTTCCGCCAAACCGGTCAGTCACCGTTTCCAATTCATAAAGTGCCATCTGATTTACTTTGCCGTTTTTGCAGGACGTAAATATAGGCACATAGCCATCTAACGCCAGCACATCTATTTCATTTTCCACATCTTCTTCATAACTGTGTAGCACACCGTCCCAGTCAATATGCACACCGACACGGCAATCCACATAACGGCCGCTGTTTCTCTTTTCAAAATAGGTGTGAAGTTCCAACGGACATCCCGCATCCAACAGGCACTCTTTAATTACCTCATTTTTGTATTTAAAACTGACGTATTCACCATCACGCACATTTTCCAAAATTCCGTACTGCTCCAGTTCCCGCATACAGACGATAGCCTGTCTGAAATTAATTCCGCTGCATTTGCGGATAATCTGTGAAAGTTCCTGGTTGGACACACTGACAGTAAAGTTTCCGTTCTCACGGTCTGTAAGTTTTTTTAACATTCCGGACAAACCGTTCCATCTTCTGGGACTATCCTTTACCACTTTCCAGATTTTGGCTACATCCCGCTCAAATTCCTGATTATCCAAAAAACTTTTGGATAACTTCTGCTGTCTGTAATTAATTACACCACCTCTGATGGCAATAGCATCATCCAGAGTCAATTTAATATGTCTCTTTGGCACAATTTCATCAATGCCCGCCGTCACTTTATGATTCAGCACTGACAATTCATTTTTTTTCACATGAAACCGGTGCATGGGCATTTGATGCTTGGCAGACAAAATTCCCAAAGCCACCAGCAACAAATCTTCCCCTCCTGTCAAATCAAAAAAACATCGGTTTCCCTGCTGTCTTTCTTTTCGCAATTCATCTTCAATCACTTCAATGACCCTGTCCAGATTGGTCTTGCTCACTTCTACAAACTTCACATCCGTAATGCCGCAAATATTCTCCATGGACCTGCGCATATTCTGAACCCGCTGGGGATTCATGGTATCCTTATGTCCGAAAAAAATCACCCGGTCCATTTTAAAATTCAAACAAGTAATTAAATTTTCCATAGGCTCTACATCAAAAAATTCAATGTTGGTATTCATGACAGGCTCTCCTCACTATCAATTTCTTCTTTTGTATTTTTTCTAATTTGTATCTTTTTTATTTTTCCCAAAGTGCAGACACTGTTTCGGGCAGACATCTGCGCATTTGCCGCATTTTATACATTCCGGCGAAACTGAAATTTTCTCCGGAGGTAGATTTACCGGACAAGCCTTTTGGCAAGCAATGCAGGAAATACACGCCTCTTTTTCCCATTTGATTTGCACCAGACTAAACCGGTTAAACCAGCCGTAAACAGCCCCCAGCGGGCACAGATACTGGCAAAAAGGACGATAAATTTTTACGGAAAGCAGTACAATAATAATCAGCACTCCAAGTTTCCAGTAAAACAAACCGCCAATTTGGGAACTTAATTGTTCATTGGCACTAAGTAGCGGAAGTGCTCCGAAAAACGTACCGGAAGGGCATAGGAACTTACAAAAAGCCGGTACTTTGACAAATCCGGTAAATAAAATGGCAGAACCCACAATCACCAGTCCAAGTAGCACTACATATTTCCCGTATTTTAAAATGCTGTGAAAGGGCAATTGTTTTTTCTTCCTGAAAACCGGGATTTTGTGAAGCAAATCCTGTAATAGCCCAAAAGGACAAAGCCATCCGCAGACAAACCGCCCGAATAAACTGCCGAAAACAAATAAAAATCCCAAAACTGCAAAAGGCACTTTCAGATTTCTTTCATTCAGTGCAGCCTGCAATGCCCCAAGGGGGCAGGACGCCACCGCTCCCGGGCAGGAATAACAGTTCAGTCCCGGCACACAAACATATTTTAAAGATCCTTTATATATTTTACCATTCAAATACCCGTAAATATACCCGTTGGTAACGATAGTATATATTATTTGAAAGAAAAGCCGCATTTTAGCCGGTGTAAATTTCTTCATGCTTTTTCCTCTCTGTTATCCGATGCCGATACACTCCAGACAAATCATGACTGCCTTGCGGTAAATATCTGTAAACTGCCCTTCCGCAAAACCTACTATGAGAAACAATACGCCTATCCCTGCGCCCACTGTCCAAAGCGGTATTCTCTTAATCCTACTACTCCATTTCTGCCAAAAGTCCATTGATTATTTCCTCCCAGCCTTCCTTAGACTGCGCTCCCAAGACATAACCGAGCATTTCCCCATCCTTTGTTACAAAAAAGGTGGTGGGCACGGCTTCCACACCTCCTACCAGATTGCTGTAAAGTGACTGGTTCAAAAGAAGGTGCGGATAATTGGCATTGGTCTGCGTAATTAATTCCTTAGCATACTCCACATTTTCCGGACTGTCTCCTTCCATCACATCACTGACAATGCCCAGCATTTGAAACTCTGCCTTGTCATAAGATGCCGCAATTTCTCCCAAATCCGGCATTTCATCTAAGCAGGGATTACAATAAGTGGCCCAGACATTAATCATGGTAAGTTTAGACTCTGAAAGGCAGTCTGAGGTAAGCGTTTCCCCATCCGTGGTGGTTGCCTCAAAAGTCAAAATATAAGTTTCCTGCTCCGTTTCTGCAGTTCCTGTGGTTTCCGTAGTTCCTATGGTTTCCGAATTATTCACATTTTCTGCTGCGTTTCCTTTTCCGCAGCCTGTGGCAAGCACTGCCATGACAAACAGAACTGCCAATAATATCTTTTTTGCATGTATCATAATAACTTTAACTCCTCATTTTATATTTGCATAACATACTAAACTATCCACTCCAAGTTTATCATTTATCCGACGCCGTTACAATTACATTATCACAAAACAAAAAGAGCAAAACAGACAATTTCTTCCTGTTTCACTCCTTTTTAAATAATATGCATTAATCGTGCAATAATCTATCCTTCTCCAGCGCCTCTTTTTTGCCGTGAATACGTCCCAAACCATACATCAATAATGTAGCACATAAAAGATTTATCCATCCGATGTTCACATAGTTAAATGTATTCGCAATGCCAACAATTAAATTCAGCACACCAACCACAGTCAGCAATTTTCCAATGCGATCCAAATGCTGAATACGGGAATCAATATCGGAGAAAATATCAAACCTGCCATCTGCTGCTTTCTTCCGGAAATATATCCATTTTGCCATTCTGCCGATGTACTCTGCGCCGATTTCCTCCATAAAATCCAGATAATCCCTATCATGATTGCGCATTTCCAGCCGCACAGTATACTCTTCCGGCTCACTTTTCACAAAAGTATATTTACAAAATCCAACCCTGTCCAAGACCCAGCCTGAAGCCGCCATTACATTTAACCAAGCTTCCTCTTTTTCAAAATCCCATGCCCAGAACCATTTATAAATTGTCTTTCTCTCCTGCATTACATTTCCTCCCTCAATACTTCCTCGCCTTCCAGAACCATCTGTTGCAATCTCTTTAGTTCATTCTTTAACACTTGCAGACCTTTTTCTGTCAATTTATATTCTTTCTTTCTGCTCCCGCTTTCCACCGGCAATTGCACAATCCAGCCCTTTTCACACAAATTGTTAAGGGCTCCGTATAAAGTCCCCGCTGCCAGCCTTATTCTGCCTTTTGATAACGCTTCCGCCCGTTGCATAATGCCATAGCCATGTTGCGGGGTATATAACGACAGCAATATGTAATAGATAGCCTCTGTCAAGGCAATACCGTCATTCATTTCCATCCATCCTTTCAAATATATCGCCTCCCGATATATCGTACTTTCATTATATCGGGAGGCGATATATTTGTCAACCGCTTTTTTACGTTTGATTTGTTAATCAATTATATCCGCAGTTTCCGCTTTACGCTTTTTAAGAAATTAATATGTTCATTTCTTTCATTTTACTTTGAATGATTTCATATGCTGCTTTTGCATTATCCACATCAAGAACAGCTGCTTCAAAAGGACATATGCCATCTCCTTGCCTGTTTATAATGTTTTCCACCAGTTTGTCATACTCCGTTGCTATATCATGTTCTTGCAATACTCTTAATGCAGTTTTACTTATAACACCTGCGTACACAGCCTTTATTCCCAGAAGTACATAAAGAAACGCTGTGGCTTTTCCTATTACTTTGTCCGCTGCATAGTATCCCTTAAAATCATCGCCGGATTTGAGCCATTTTACCAAAGGAGCCACACCCCTCTGTGTAGAAACAACACATTTGCCATCTTTACACACCACACATGTATACGCCCCCGACAACAACCATTCTTTTGCTTTCTTCATATCTTCCATTATTTTAATCTCCATCTAAAACTTGCATCTACAAATTTGGGGAAAAGTTTGTGCTCTTATATTTCTTACAATTCCTTACACATAAACATAATATGTTCACAATTTACAAAACCATTTTTGCCATAAAACTTCGGTGCAGGTGCATAGCGGTTTGTAGATAATGTCATTCCTGCCAAACCTTTGTCCCTTATGTATTCCTCCATCTTTTCTAACAGCATAGTTCCATATCCCTTTCGTTGAAGGTCGGGTAGCACAAACATTTCTTCCACAAACACTTCACTGTTGTTCCACCATACTTTTTCGTGACCAAATAACGCTCCACATATCTTACTATCCACTTCAATTACATATCCTACAAATTTCTGCATATTATAAAAATCTGACAGATACTCCATTGCCGCTTCCTTGCTCCATCTGCACTGCCATAATTCGTTGTTATATACGCTACATAAAATTTCCGCACAAGCAGCTATATCAGACTGTTCCATTTTTCTTATATCCATTTTCAGTAACCTCTTTTTTACCACATTTTCTTATAAAACTTCAATTTCTATACAAATAGTTTAAATGCGCCTTTCCTATTCCCTCTCTATAACTGATACTCCATCTGAATATCATATGGCTCCTTTTCTGCAATCTGTAAATTCACTTCCATAGTTTCGACACAGCCTAACCTACGATATGCCTCCTGACTCTCTCTTGATGAGTGCGCTGAAATGTATAATTTCTCCGCTCCAAGTTCTTTCGCAGTGACACATGCAAGTCTAAAAAGTTCTTTACCAATTCCCATTCTTCGAAAAGGTTCTGAGATATGAAACATTTGCAGTTCTATATATTGTTTGGTACTTCCAAAGAATTTTTTAGCCACATAAATGTATCCCACTAATTTTTCTTCAAAAAATGCCCCATATGCAAAGCCGTTTTCTTTTATTCCATCTATCATTTCCCGGGCATTCTCTCTGCATTTTTTCACATCCCAATCCTCTACAAATTCATTCGGTACTAAAATAAGATCATTACCTATTTTTCGCCAACATTCCTTAACTTCCTGATGTCGTATAAAACCGTCCAATGAATCAGCATGGATATTTTCTTCTGATAATTTTGTAAAAATGATTGTTGACATTATTTCCTCCGATATTCTTCCTTTGCTTCTCAACATCCGTGAGAATACACTGTGGTACAATCTGCCACAATGTATTCCCACATAAAGTCATTAGTCTGTCATGCCTTTATCCATAGATTCTTCCAACCTATGTAGTTTAAACTTTAACTTTTGACTTAGGTTATTCATCCATTCCGGCATATTCTCCACACTCTCACTTAATACATGCAAAAGAGTCGCATATTCCTGCAAACAGACAATTCGTCTCATTAGCGGCAATGATTGCAGTTGCTCCTTTGTGAAAGTAGTCGCACTGCGATATCCCTCAAAAAAACATAGAATTGCTTCTTCCCTATTGACATCTTCAATAACCTCGTCAAGTGCATCTATGGCTCTTACAACATCCAATGCATACCAACAGCACATTGCGTCGTCAAAGTCAATCACGCTGAAAGACTCTTCCTTGTCATCATAGAATACATTATCCGGCTCGAAATCATAATGAATAACGCCATAATCGGATGCAGACATGGGAAGTTTCTCTAGTTCCTTACATACCTCCCCAAACTCTCTTCTAACTATTTCCGAAGTTCCATACTCCTTCATTCTCTCTTCTATTTCGCATAGAAACATTTTGTGGTTACGCCTCTCTTCGGAATGTGGATATTCCTTCATTAACGCATGCAACTCTCCCAATGTTTTTCCATATCCCTGGACAATTTGACGCGTTCCTTTAGTGTCTTCCAGACTATTTCCCGCCACCTTTTCAAAGCAGGAAACATTGTAAGTTCCCCATTCCGTATGGATTTGTCCAAAAAGTTTTCCTGTTTTCATCGGCACCGGACGCATAGCAGGGAAGTCCCTCTCTATCAGCCAGTTTATCAGATCTATTTCAGACTCCACATCTGCAAGCGTTTTTTCCTCTACCGGAGACAATCTTAAAAAGCAGATTCTACCTTCCTTTTTCAATCGGAACGGATAAATGGCATTTGATGAAATTCTAAAATACCGCAACATCTCATCTACCGAATCTGTGTCACATTCATAAAGTTCCATACATTCCCTTGCCAGGTCAAAGTTCTCAAATAAATATTTTAATTTTAGCATAGTACCCTTTCTGCAGGCACTTCATGCCTGCCTGTTAATATTCGATATTCACCTTTGTCATTATTTTTCTTTTATCTCGGCTTGTATTTCTCATGCCGAACACCTCCTTTCCATACTTCGCTTTTCTATTTTATATTTGGTAACCCAAACTCTGCTACATCTTGCCGGATACATGAATTTCTATTCTTGCACTTATATCTTCGCTACTCATATCTTGCTTTCTCTCTCCAAATTTTGTATACCGGCCAGCAATACCTCCACTGACAAATCAAAACTTTCCTTAATAGAGGCCGGATTGCCAAATGCTCCATTATTTACAAGCAACGCATAACCTTCCAAAAAGCCTCGAAATGTACGTATTAAATGATTTATGGTTTCCTCCGGAATATTCAATGTTCCCATAATCTTGAATAAAACACCAAATAATTGCTTTGTAGCATTGTGTGTTTCTTCATCTTGAAATTTATTGTACCAAAGCATAGCATTGAATACCCCGGGATTATCTGTTGCATATTCGTAAAAAGCATAACACATAGCTCTTAGTGCATCATAACCGCTTACTCCCACTACTGCCAGAAGAAGTTTTGTCTCTACCTGTTTCCACCCATACAGCATTAAACTTTTCTTTAAGTCATCCAAACTATTAATGTGATTGTATAAAGAAGGGGACTGTACACCAAATTCATCCGCTATTATCTTTAACGTAATATTATCCAGCCCTCTTTCATTCGCTAACCCGGCGGCTCTCTCAACAATAACATTCTTATCAAGTCCTACTCTTGCCATCTATGTCACCTATTTCTCTAATATTCGTTTGCTAATTCAATTTTTATTTTAACTAATGCGATTAGTTTTTGTCAAGTAGAATTACTTTCTCTTACATATAAGTATATATTAAAAAATTCCTTCCGCAATTTCGGTAAACTACTGTAACATAATTCTTTAATTTTCTTTTTACGGCACCAAAAAAGATCCTACTGAAACAAAGTTCAATAAGACCTTTTCTACCTAACTTAACTTCAAACCCGCTTTTAAATGATTTACACTGCCGGCGGTCTCTTATAGATTCGATGCTCGAATCTATAAGTTTCACGTACTTCACTATATATGTTTACCTATTTTATCTCCATGTTCTTCGGTAAAGCCAAATTCATAATTATTGATACAAGAAATACTACAGCAACACAGTTTTCAGCAAATACGTTTTGGACCATCTGCGGAAAAATTGCAAATATCTCCGGTACTTGTGTAAAACCTAATCCAATACTTAAAGATAACGCAACGATTGTAATGTTTCTCTGTGAAAACCCACATTTTGCAATCATTTGCAATCCGCTTATAACAATATTACCAAACATCATTAACGTACATCCACCAAGAACTGCATCAGGTAAAGTTGCAAGCAACGCCCCAAACATTGGAAAAAATCCCGCAAGCACCATAATGGCGCAACCTGTGAATATCGCAAATCTATTCACTACTTTAGTCATAGAAACAAGCCCTACATTTTGGCTGAATGATGTAATTGGCAGACATCCAAGTACCCCTGACAATGCACTAATAAAACCATCCGCCGCAATAGAACCGGAGAGTTCTTCTGTAGATACCTCACGATTTAATCCCGTAGCCGCAACTGCAGATGTATCTCCAATTGTCTCTGTTGCAGACACCAGAAAAATCACTAACACAGAAATAATTGCTCCAATATTAAACTCTGGAATAACTGGTAAAATCTGCGGAAAAGAGATGATACCCGCCGTTGCTACCACTGAAAAATCTACCATTCCCATGCAGATAGCAATGATATAACCTACAACCAACCCAAATAAAACTGACAGTTGCTTCCAATATCCTTTTGCAAAAATATTAAACAAAATACAACACACTAGGGTAATTGTTCCTAACAAAAGGTTTTGAACTGAACCAAAATCTGTAGTTCCGGAACCTCCACCAAATGAGGTTGCTCCTACCGATAGCAAGGAAAAACCGATTGCAGTTACTACAGAGGCTGATACAATAGGAGAAATCAGTTTTACCCAATATTTTGCAAACAATCCAAGTATTCCTTCAATAATGCCACCAACAATAACTGCTCCAATAATCGCATCATAACCATATGTAGGTCCAATAAAACACAAAACAGATACAAATGTAAAACTGATGCCCATAACAATCGGAAGTCGTGCCCCTATCTTCCACACAGAATATAACTGAACCATAGAACCAATTCCTGCTATAATCATGGCTGTCTGAATCAAACTAGCCGTTCTTGCAGTATCTAAACCGCATGCACCGGCAACAATGATAATAGGCGCAATATTTGCAACAAACATTGCCAATACATGTTGCAATCCAAATGGAATCGCTTTTCCTAATGGCACTTTCCCATCTAACTGATAAATATTGTTAATATCTTTATTTTCCTTTTTCACTACTGCACCTCTATTATTGTTCTCTAAATATTATTTCGCCTGTCTGCCAATCCATTTCTTCCACAATTGCCAAAGACTCTAATTGGTATCCTAAATTGCGAATAATACGTCCACCTGATTGAAATCCCTTTTCTACTGCAATACCGATTCCTTCAACTGTTGCACCGGCTGCCTGTACAATTTGAATCAATCCTAGTAATGCGCATCCATTTGCAAGGAAATCATCTATCAACAACACATGGTCATTCTCATTTAAGAATTTCTTAGACACAATAACTTGATTTTTATTCTTGTGAGTAAATGACTCCACTTCTGCGGTATACATTTCACCTTCCAGATTGATACTTTTTGCCTTTTTGGCAAATACTACAGGCACACCAAAGTACTGTGCAGCAACACATGCAATTCCTATCCCAGATGCTTCAATCGTAAGTATTTTGGTAATATTTTTTCCTTCAAATCGTTTCTTCCATTCTTTGCTCATTTTATTAAACAAATCGATATCCATTTGATGATTCAAAAAACTATCTAC
Source organism: Lachnospiraceae bacterium (assembly GCA_017468395.1). Taxonomy (GTDB): domain Bacteria; phylum Bacillota; class Clostridia; order Lachnospirales; family Lachnospiraceae; genus Acetatifactor. The sequence continues at coordinate 64,844 of JAFUIR010000019.1, forward strand.
CTTTAGAACGTTCCCTTCTTTTACAATTCCGTCTTTCAAAATTCTTTCTTCTAAACAGTTCATACTAGTTCCCTTTCTTCTGTATTACCAAACACAAAAATATTATCAATAATTATTCAATAAGTGTATCATATATCTTTATTTTTTTCCACAAATACACTGGGTGTAAACTTCAAATTTTACTTCCCTAATAGTTTAAAAAACCGCTTGTCATTCATCTGTTCGTTTGTAATATAGTTACCATCCAAAAACAATGCATATGTTGTAATTGGTGTAGGAGCATTTTGAGCTTCTTCTTTACTCTGCAAATGAATGGCTTTAAATTGTATAGCATTTTCTTTCGCAATACCTTCAATCACCGGAACATATTTCGCATTGAATGGACATTGACTGGTATAATACAAAACATATCCTTTTTCATCAACGCGTGGCTTTTTTGCACATTCTTTAAATTGGGGCAACTCTACATCTTCCCTAAAAGGTAAATACCACAATTGAATACCATTATCAGCCTCATCACAAACTCGAAATCCTTTATACTTCAGAAATTTAGGTTCTGCTAAAAATGGTTTCTTCTTTGACGCTGCCAAAATGCAAAGCCCCTTTTTCCCTTTACTTTTACTATCTTCAATACATGCATTTAATAAATCCGTTGAATAACCATGACCTTTAAGCGAACCCGCTACCCATAAACAATCAATATACATATATCCATCTGCCAAAATCGGATTCCATGCATTTTCAGCAGGGATATATTCAATAAAACACTTTCCTCTTTCTATACTTTTTAGAAAAACCAACCCATCTTCAAACCGTTCTGACAACCATGCTTTTTTTGAAACTACTTGAATATCATTGTTATTAGAAATTGCACAACATATATGTTCTTTTTCTATATTTTCGCTCGTAACTTTTATATATTCCATTATATAAAACCTCCACCAAATTCTATGTTGCTATTATTTCGCTTTAACTTCTAAATGGCTTATTAAAAGAACCTATTTCTATCAAATTTCCCTCAGGGTCTGCAATATAACAAGTTCTTTGTCCCCAAGGTTCCGTTTCAGGTGCTAATACGGAAACAGCTCCTTTACTGACAGCCTTTTCATATTCAGCATCTACTTCTTCAAAGGTGTCAACATATAATGCAATCTCTGTATGACCATTAAGTCCTTTTATATATTCATATTTACGACTTGTCATTTTCTCAAAATCTTTTCTTCTA
>JAFUIR010000020.1 GCA_017468395.1 Lachnospiraceae bacterium
GGGTAAAATAAAAAAGACTGCTTGCAGGTCTTTTTTTATTTTATTCTCTTTTTATGCTGCGAAAGTTGCGAGAACGAGAATTTCGTCAGAAATTCGAGTGCCGCAAGTTTCGGCGTTGCTAAGATGAAATATTTTGTTACACCGTCTTTGGCGTGAAAATTTTGGCATATACCTCCGCTTTATCTGTAAGTGATGTAACAGAATGAATATGCGTTTGTAAATGATTGGAGTGGTGGTTGGTTCTTCACTATCACTTTTAACCCAAAGCAATAGTTTTAACTATGAAGAATGTTATAATCGTGTTTATCAGTTTTTAAAGAATGTGAAAGACCAAAACCCAGATTTCAAATATTTATTTGTTCCAGAATTGCACAAGAGCAAGCGGTGGCATTTTCATGGGATTGGAGTAAATTGTGATAGATTGAAATTTGAAAAGAGTGGCATTGTTAAGAATGGAAAAGAAATCTATAACATCAATAAGCGTAGTTTCAAATATGGTTTCACTACTGCCACCAAAATAGAAAGCACCGAAAAAGTGAGTAACTACATCACAAAGTACATAACCAAAGAACTAATTACCATGTCCAAAGGACAGCACCGCTATTTGTATAGCAAGAACCTAGCAAAGCCACAAAGTGAAACGCTATTTGAAGAAGATTTGAAATTTATGGAGTTGCTTCTTTCCAAACATAAAGACCTAATGAAGATTAAAAAGGTAAAAGATGAAGAGTGTGGAATTGAAACAACATATATCACGATTAAGAAGAATAAGTAAAAAGTGTTTATACATGTTGGAAACAATGATATAATGATAGGTAGACAACGATGAGTTTAGGTTTGTGGAGGATAAGGTATGATTGCTCTAATCGTGGCTTTTGCCAAAAATCAAGTAATTGGCAATAATGGTTGTATTCCCTGGAAAATAAAAGGAGAACAAAAACGTTTTAAGGAACTGACAACCGAAAATGTGGTTATTATGGGGAGACGTTCTTATGAAGAGATAGGAAAGCCATTACCAAATAGAACAACAATTGTTATATCTAATACTAAAAATTTTAATGGAGAAAATTGTTTTACTGCAAAAACGTTAAAAGAAGCAATTGAATTAGCAGGAGATAAAGATATATATATTTCAGGTGGTGCAAAGTTATATGAAGAAGCATTGCCACTAGTTGAAAAAATGTATATTACTGAAATTGACTGTGATATTAACGGAGATGCATTTTTTCCGCCTTTTGATAAAGAGCAGTTCATAAAAGAAATTGATGAACGATATGAGGGTGAAATTCCTTACACCTATGTAACATACACAAGGAAGTAAATTCTATATTTTCTTAAAGTCATGCGGAAGTTTGTTACACTTGAAGATGATGTGCTGAAAATCCCCTTTCTATCGTGTTTTTTAGGTACAAATTCATTCAAGTCCCATCTTCCGCATTAGAGAACGTTCCTTTCATAGATACTTAATTTTATTGCAAAAACAGCCGATATAAGTTATACTAGAAGTGAGAAAAGATTTCTTATCACTTAACTATTAACATAGGCACGGATGCCGGCAGTTTCACAAGGAGTGATGATATGGCTATTAACATTCAATTAAAAAATGATTATTCTGCGCTTTTTGGCAGTTTGGGAACTGGCAGAAACGGTAGTAGTTCTTTGGGAAATTTAAACTTCCTTTCCGATTACGCATCTATCAAAAATGGTAGTTACGGCAAATTGATGAAGGCGTATTATGCCGAAACAGGCACTTCCAATAAGGCCTCTTCTTTGGTAAATAAAAAGACGACTGCCACAAGCCAAGATGACACAAAGACATTGGCAAGAATGCAGAGTGCGACAGATGAATTAAAGAACTCGGCAGATGCCCTTTTGGAAAGTGGGAAAAAATCTGTCTTTAAAGAAGATAATCAGGATGCGATTTACAAGGCAGTAGATGCTTTTGTTAAAGATTACAATGCCGTATTGGAAGTATCTGATGATACAAACAGTACTTCAGTGCTTAATAAAGTTTCCCGTATGGTAAATATCACGGAAACCTATGAAAAATCTTTGAGTAGCATTGGTATTACAGTGGAAGATGATAATTCCCTCAGTATTGATAAAGAAACGTTTTTAAAAGCGGATATGGATAAAGTGAAAGATTTGTTCAACGGGACCGGTTCCTATGGTTACAGCACATCCGCCCAGGCTTCCTTTATTAATTTTGCTGCGGACAATGAGGCAAGTAAGGCCAATACATACGGCGTGACCGGTTCTTATACGAACAACTATTCCGCAGGAAATATCTTTAACTCTTGGTTTTAGATAATATATTTCAAAGAAAACAGTGGCTCTGATTGCAAAATCAGAGCCCTTTTTATATGTGTGGAATTTATATGAAAAATCACTACAATTCGGAAAATAAAGTGTTGACAGAATAGGGGAAAGAATATATAATAACACTTGTTCGCGGGAATGCTGGAATTGGCAGACAGGCATGATTCAGGTTCATGTGTGTGTACGCACGTGAGGGTTCAAGTCCCTTTTCCCGCACTAAGGAAAGCCGAAAAGATGTTGGAAACCATTTAGTGTCCACATTTTTCGGCTGTTTTTATGTCGTGAAACACGAAAAAACATGGGTCAAAAGTACTATTTTTAATGGTGGTTTCTTGTAGAGTTACTACAAAAATGGTACGGTTTTGTTTGTGGAATACCACGATTTGTTGATAATTATTCCCATTTGGATTGCACTATTATTATAATAATAGTACAATAAAGAAAAAATGGGGGGCGGGATAATGGAAAAATACGTTAGACCAATTGTTGTAGTAAATGATGAAGTTTCAGAGGGTGTTTATGCCGCAAGTGGCGCGCGTATCCAGTATTCATGTGATAGTATTTACATGAACGGAGTTTATCATCATCCGACCTATAATCCGCTTGAAGACGGATATAAAATAGGTAGGGGATGTGAAGGTTGTCCGGCATGGACCGGCGATTCTTGTAGATTTGATACGGCTCCGGAGCAGATGAACTGGGATGGCGATTTCAGACCGACTTGGGAAGTAGACGGAAAACTTCCGGATGATAAGGGTGTTTAAAATTTAATAGTGATTCAAAGAGGGATTTCTTATGGGAAGTCCCTTTTTATTTTGTAAAAGTAAGTATTATTTGCGAAAACAGGGCTTGCGTATTATAATGAATGAGAGAATAAGGAAAAGGAATGCAGCATGAAAAAAATATTGTGCAACATAGAGAAAAAACATATATTTTTTGCGGGAATGATACTGGTTTTAATGGCTCAGATTCCTTTTTTGATTTTGGGCGAGCAGTCTATCGTGCCCTATCATGACCAATTGGACGGGGAACTGATTGCTTATATTTATCAGGCAAAGTATCTGTTTTCAGGGCAAGGTGTGATTCCTGAATTTTTAAATGGTGCGGCAAAAACGGCACTGTTGCCACCGGCACCTTTAGCGGTACTGTTGTTTCGCGTATTTTCGCCCTTTGTGGCCTATATGATTATGCAGATACTGTGTCAGGTGGCCGCCTATGTGGGGATGTTTTGGCTGACAGAGTGTTTTGAGTGTCATAAATTGGTATCCTTTGTGTCGGCTCTTTTGTATGCCTTTCTGCCCTTTTTGGTGGTGTATGGTTTAAGCCAATATGGTGCGCCGCTGTTGTTTGTAAGCATGATTTGGTTATGCAAAGGCGAGCGCAGGGGCTGGGCATATGCCTACATTATTTTTTATGCAGCAATGTCTTCCTTGGTTTTGTGCGGTTTTGCGTGGCTGATGGTGGGCGCCGGGGCGTTGCTGGTGCTATTTTTAAAAAAGCAAAAGAAGGCATTTGGTAATTTATGCATAGGTCTTGGAATGTTACTTGGAGTCTATGTGTTGGAAAACCTTTCTCTTTTGTCTCAAATGCTTGGTTTGGGCGGGGGAGTGGCCTCCCATAAAGGTGATTATGTGATAAGCGGGGATGGATTTTGGCGCACTTTCTGGGAGTATCTGCGGTATAATGCGGAGCATAGTAAGGATCAGCATATTTGGATTTTGTGGGCGGCGGTCATTGCCTTGACGGTGGGACTGTTTTTTTACAAGAAGTGGAGTGAAAAGAGTCGGAATAAATTTATAAGTATGACATGGATGCTGGCCGTCATGCTTTTGATGTATGTGGTGGCTGCTTTTTGGGATTGTAGTATAGGTGTGGCAATCAGAAGCCATTTAGGAACACTGGGCACGTTCCAGTTATCACGTATTATGTGGTTGTTGCCCATGATGTGGTATTTGGTACTGGCTTTCATACTTACCATTCTTTGGGAAAATAAGAGTAGCGTGCGACTGTTTGGCTGTGTGGCGGCAGGGGTATTGTGTCTTTGGATGGGAGCACTGTGTCTGAAAGGTGCCATGGTAAAGCCTTGTATACAGGAGATGGTGTTTGCGGATTATGAAACGATTTCATGGTCGGATTATTTTGCCGTGGGAGTTATGGAGCAGGCACAGCAATTTATTTACGAAGAAACCGGTTTAAAAAAAGAGCAGTACCGGGTGGCCAGTCTGGGAATTGACCCGGCGGCAGCTTTGTATCACGGTTTTTACTGTGTAGACGGATATTCTAACAACTATGATTTGGAATATAAGAAGGCTTTCCGTAAAGTCATCGCACCGGAACTGGACAGAAGCAAATGGTTACAGCAATATTATGATGAGTGGGGAAACCGGTGCTATTTGTTTTCTTCGGAGATTCCCGGATATTTTAATATCGAAAAGGGCAGTTTTTGGTATAACGATTTGCAATTGGATACAAAGGCGCTGAAAGAACTTGGTTGTGATTATATTTTGTCAGCGGCTTATGTGGTAAATGCAGAGGAACTGAATTTGAAATTGCTGCGGGAAGAGGCTTTTGAAACGTCGGAAAGTTATTATCGCATATATATTTATAAAATAGAGGCATAAAAGAAGGCTGGGTGCAAAGAAGTGCATCCAGCCATTTTCTTATTTATTTAAAAATTTTTTGATGGCTTCGAAACTTTCCGGGCTGAGTACATGCTCCACGCGGCAAGCATCTTCCGAAGCAATTTTTTCATCGACACCGAGACTTGTAAGCCAATTGGTAATCAACTCATGGCGCTCAAAAATCATTTCGGCAATGGCGCGTCCGGTGTCAGTTAAGTAAATAAATCCCTCTTTTGTAACGGTAATATGTTCTTTTTCACGGAGGTTTTTCATGGCAACGCTGACGCTGGATTTTTTAAATCCCAATTCCTCGGCAATGTCAACGGAACGGACTACCGGATGGGTTTTGCTTAGCATCAATATGGTTTCTAAGTAATTTTCAGCAGATTCGTTTATATGCATGGCTGTCAATGCTCCTTCGTGAAATATTAAATCTAGTATAGCATGAGAGATGGAGTAAGGTAAATAGTAATTTTTTTGTAAAAATGGAAGAAAAAGTTATTGACAACTAATAATGGTTAGAATATACTAACTTACATATTGAGAATGACTTTGATTTTCATTAAGAAATCTTATGAGGTGCATGAAATGACAGTATATAGTAAAGAAGACAGAAAAGTTCCGGAATATAGAAATTACCGCAGGACACAGATGCAGAGGGAACTAATTATTGATAAATTGAAAGAGCGTGGTTGCAGAATTACAAAACAGAGAATGACTTTGATTGATATTATTTTGGAAAGCGATTGTTCCAGTTGTAAAGAGATTTTTTATCAGGCCTCAAAAGTAGATGATAAAATTGGAACAGCCACCGTTTACAGAATGGTAAATGTTCTGGAAGAAATTGGTGCAATCAGCAGAAAAAATATGTACAAGATTGCCTATTCGGAAAGTTGCGGAATGGAAGATGCCTGTACGGTGGTGTTGGATGATAACACTACATACCACTTGTCGGCGCAGAATTGGAATGCGGTTGTAAGAGCGGGACTAAAGGCCTGCGGTTATCTGGAAGAACAAAAAATCATGTCCATTGATATCAAACCTTGTGAATGTGATAATAAAGAGTGCTGCCACTGACGGCAGCACTTTTTTCAATACAAGTTTCTATTTGCAATAGGATGTGTGGCTAACAATTTTTGATTATTTTTGCGAGAATGTCTTTTGGGGCAACTACGGTTCCCTGTACCATGAGAGCAGAGCCACCGCCTTTTGCACCGAATTTTTCACGAAGCAGATTGGCCATATTTCTGCAATCCATATCTTTGCTTCCTATGATATAGAAGTAACCCTCTTCATCACTTCCGGAGAATAGTCCACAATATCCGCTGTATTTTTCGGTCATAACGTTGACTGCATCGCGCAGGGCCTTGGCATCCATTTTGTCTTCAAAGAGAATGAGGGGCTCTTGGCTGCCTGCTATGGTGTCCGGTAATGCGGCAAGTCTTTGGCTGAGCAGTTTAGCCTGAAGGGAATTGATTCGTTCTTGGCGTCCCTGGCTTTCTTCTTTCAAGCGGCGCACTGCGTCCCCGATTTTTTCGGGTTTGGCAGATAATAAAACAGATACATCCGTTACATAATTTTGATGATTTGTGTAGTCTGCAATGGCTCTCATGCCACACAAAATATTAAGGCGGACGCCGCCTCTGTGGTTTTGGAGAGAGGTTACCTTTAAAAGCCCGATTTGCCCGGTAAAATCAACGTGAGGAGCACAGCATGCACATACATCTACCCCGGGAATTTCTACAATGCGGACGTCTCCTTGAATTTCGATTTTGCTGCGATAGTCCATGGCGGACAAATCTTCTTTGGAGGGAAAAGAAATGAAAACAGGCAGATTCATTTGGATAACCCGGTTTACTTCTTTTTCCAGTTCCCGTACCTGCTCCGGGTTAAGTACTTTATCAAAATCCAAAGTCACTTCCTCGTATCCCAGATGAAATCCTACATTATTGCAACCATAATGTGAATGAGCAAGCCCGGAAAGTATATGCTCGCCGGAATGTTGTTGCATAAAGTCAAAGCGCTGTGACCAGTCCACATGACCTGTGACAGTGTCACCTACGGAAAGGGAATCAGCAGCCCCGGCAGGTAATACATGGGTTAGAATTTCATTTTTTATCTGCACATCCAGAACCGGCAAACCGTTTATTGTTCCGGTATCGGCTTTCTGACCGCCCTCTTCCGGGAAAAATGCAGACTTATCTAAAGTAAGAAGTAAATTTCCGGTTTGAATATCGATTTCACAAGATAATACGGTGGCTGTGAAGTCCGTGATATGCGGGTCTTCATAATATATTTTTTGCGTAGGTGCTGGCATAAAGTAGTCCTTCCTTTTAATGCATGATTTCTATGGATATTATAGCGGTTTCCGGTCAGACTGTCAAAATATACAGAGACGGTTGACTTTCCTGCAAAGAGTTTGTTATAATGTTTGCAAAGCATAGAAATTCTAACGGAAAAACGTTCTTGAAATTCTTTTATTCTAAAGTGCTGCTTAAAAGCACTGTCTGTTTTAGAATCCTTGCTTTAAATCCATTACACAACAAAAGCAGGGAATTTGAAGCAACCTTTCATTTTGGTGGCAGAGTTTCCTGCATCCAAAAGAAAGGAGAATAATTTATGAAAGAAATGCAGGTGCCGGTTCCATTTAACTATAAAGATAGGGTGTTCAGACTACTATACAAAGATAGAGGGAGATTGTTGGAACTATATAATGCTTTAAACCAGACGGCGTATACAAATCCGGAAGAGTTGATTGTGAACACTTTAGAAAATGCTATCTTTATGAAGATGAAAAATGATGTTTCTTTTATCATTGATTGTAACATGTGTCTTTATGAGCACCAATCAACTTTTTGCCCTAATATGCCACTACGCGGTTTTTTCTATTTTGCAGATTTGTATAAAAAATTGGTAAAAGATATAGATTTAAGTGTGGGAAAACTCATTAAAATTCCAACACCGCATTATATTGTTTTTTACAATGGACAGAAAAAATGTGAAGAAGAATTTGTGCAGAAATTGTCGGATGCTTTTGAAGATGAAACAGAAGGTTGTATAGAGTTGACAGTTAGGGTCATTAATGTAAACTATGGTTATAATGAGGATTTGCTTCAAAAGTGTTCTGGTTTGTATGGCTACGCATACTTTGTGGCGGCTGTGCGAAAGAATTTGGAAGAGATGGAATTGGAAGAGGCAGTAACTGAGGCAGTAGAAGAATGTATTAAAAAAGATATTTTAAAGGATTTTCTCTTGGAGCAGAAAGCGGAGGTTGTGGCTATGTCGATTTATGAGTACAATGAGGAATATGTGAAAAGGGTTACCTTTGAAGAAGGAGTGGAAGAAGGGTACATAAAGGGAAAAGGTGAAGGAAGAGCAGAAGGAAGAGCAGACACGTTACTCTCTACGGTGGAAAATGCAATGAGGAATTTGGGGAAGGGAGCGGAAGAAGTTTGTGCAATTTTAGGAATAACAATAGAGGATTATATGGAAGCAAAAAATGGAAAATAAAAAAAATTATCAAAGAGAATTGGATAAATTAATAGAGACATTAAGCGCAAAACGTGATAAGGAGCAGGGAGGTAAACCGAGACTTTTTTTGCATAGCTGTTGTGCGCCTTGCAGCAGTTATGTACTGGAGTATTTACGTCTGTACTTTCAAATTACGGTGTTTTATTATAATCCCAATATTTCTGCACAGCAGGAATATGTAAAGCGTGTGGCGGAGCAGAAACGTTTGATTGCCTCTTACAATGAAAAATTGCCGGAACATAGAATAGAAGTTGTGGAGGGAGATTATGAACCACAATGCTTTTATGACATTGCCAAAGGGCTGGAAAACTGCCCGGAGGGCGGAGAGAGATGTTTTGCCTGCTATGAACTGCGGCTTCGAAAGACGGCAGAAATTGCAGCAAAGGAAGGGTATGATTATTTTGCCACAACGCTGACAATCAGTCCCCTTAAAAATGCGCTGAAGTTAAACGGGATAGGAGAAAAACTTTCCGGTGAATATGGCGTGAAATGGCTTCCTTCGGATTTTAAGAAAAAAAACGGTTATAAAAGGTCCATCGAACTTTCGGCGGAGTATGACCTTTATAGACAGGACTATTGTGGCTGTGCTTATTCTAAGGCTGAGAGAGAAAGACAGAAAAAAGATATTGCGAATTAGCACAAAAAACAGTATGATTAGGTAAGATGTTTAGGAAAGGTTTTGATAAAATGAAAAAGATTTTGGATTTAATTTCGGAAGAATTGAAAAATGCTTTTGAAGCCGCCGGTTATGACGGTGCTTTAGGAAAGGCAACTATTTCCAATCGTCCGGATTTGTGTGAATACCAGTGTAATGGTGCTATGGCAGGGGCGAAGCAGTATAAAAAAGCGCCTATCATGATTGCCAACGAAGTGGCTGAAAAAATGCAGGACAGTGCAGTATTTGCCGAGGTTAATGCAGTGGCACCCGGATTTCTCAATTTAAAGATAAAAGAAGAATTTTTGCTCTCCTATTTGCAGCAGATGCGTGCAGATGAAAAGTTTGGCATGGACATGCCTGAAAGTCCCAGGAAAGTTGTAATCGACTACGGCGGACCTAATATTGCAAAACCCTTGCATGTAGGACACCTTCGTTCTGCGGTTATCGGTGAAAGTATCAAGCGCATTTTGCGTTACTGCGGTCATGAAGTAATCGGCGATGTACATTTGGGTGACTGGGGACTTCAGATGGGACTTATTATCACAGAATTGAAGGAACGCCATCCGGAGTGGGTATATTTTGATGAGAGTTATACAGGTGAATACCCTACAGATGCCCCTTTTACTATTTCTGAACTGGAAGAGGTTTACCCTACTGCAAGCGGTAAGTCCAAGGTTGACCCGGAATATAAGGCAAAAGCCATGGAGGATACTTTTAAACTCCAAAGTGGTGTAAGAGGTCATAGAGCAATTTGGAATCAGGTAAAAAATGTTTCCATCAGTGATTTGAAAGCCAATTACGACAATTTGGGCGTAGAATTTGACCTTTGGAAGGGTGAGTCCGATGTGCACGACATTATCCCCGGCATGGTTGAATTTATGAAGGCCGGCGGACATGCCTATGTGAGCGAGGGTGCGCTGGTAGTTGATGTAAAAGAAGAGACGGATACAAAGGAAATTCCGCCTTGCATGATTTTGAAATCAGACGGTGCTTCCCTCTATAATACAACAGATTTGGCGACTATTCAGGAGCGTATGGAAACCATAAATCCCGATGAACTTATTTACCTTACAGATAAGCGTCAGGAATTGTACTTTGAGCAGGTATTCCGCTGCGCAAGAAAGACCGGATTGGTAACACCGGATGTAAAACTGGTGTGGTTGGGCTTCGGCACAGTTAATGGTAAGGACGGCAAACCCTTCAAGACCCGTGACGGCGGTGTAATGCGTTTGGAAAATCTGATTAAAGAGACTACAGATGAAATGTATCGCAAAATTACGGAAGGTCATTCTTTGCCGGCAGAGGAAGCTGGACAGACCGCCAAAATCATAGCACTGTCCGCTTTGAAATACGGTGATTTATCCAATCAGATTGCTAAGGATTATGTGTTTGATCTTGACCGTTTTACCTCCTTTGAAGGAGATACAGGTCCTTACATTCTTTATACTATCGTGCGTATCAAATCTATTTTAAATAAATACAAAGAGCAAGGCGGCGATGTAAATGCAGCAATGCTTCAGAAGGCTGTCAGTGGTTCTGAAAAAGATTTGATGATGTTGTTGTCCAGATTTAATGCAAGTATGGAAAGTGCCTGCGAGGAAATTGCACCACATAAAGTTTGCGCATACATTTATGATTTGGCTAACGCATTCAATCATTTCTATCATGAGACCAAAATCCTTACAGAAGAGGATGCGGACAAAAAGGCCGGATGGATTGCGGTGCTTGCACTCACAAGAGATATTTTGGAGACTTGCATCGACGTACTGGGCTTCTCTGCACCGGAAAGAATGTAGTTTGAATTTGTTATAAAAAATAATTGTGTGAAAAATAAAAAAATATTAAAATCCTCTTGACAAGTCATGTCTAAATCTATTATACTAGCAAAGTCGGTTGTGACATGACTTGTCCGAGGTGATATGTTAAGTTACTTGACATGGGATCTTAGCTCAGCTGGGAGAGCATCTGCCTTACAAGCAGAGGGTCATAGGTTCGAGCCCTATAGGTCCCACTTAAAATCTTATATTAGTTTATGGCGAGATAGCTCAGTTGGCTAGAGCATACGGTTCATACCCGTAGTGTCGAGGGTTCGAATCCCCCTCTCGCTACTAAACGAAAAGGAATCCAATCGGATTCCTTTTTTGTTTTCGAATATAGATTTTAAATTCCTAGATGTTATGATAAATAAATCTATCTAATCTTTTAATATTTTTTGAGGGTTTACCTATAGCAAGGAATATAAACTATAGCAAACGCACAAGGAGGATAAAAATGAAGATGGTATTTTTTAACAAAGTTCTCTTTGAGGGAACCAAAGAAGAATGCGAAATTTTTAAAAGCAACTTGTTAGATACACTAGCCAAATTAGATGATGAATTAAGAGATACCTATCCTATGAAGCAAACTGACACGTACGAGACGTATTTTGAAGCTTTGAAAAATTTAAATCCGTTTATCTATGAGACTCTTTGTTATTTAAAAAATCTTATAGGGGATTATTTTGTAGAATTTCAATTTTTAAATATGCGTTTATCAGGGGTAAATATTCTAGTATATACTAATCTTGAAACAAAAAAGACAAAAATATATACTTTAGGGTTTGTCTTTAATATGATTGCTTTAGGATTAAGGAATCAAACTATCTGGAAAATAGAAGAATAACGGAGGTATTACATTTATGTACGGAGCTTTTTTATATCGTCTTAATTATGAGGAATACAAAAAGAATGAACTTGAAATGGACAAAAAAATCAAAATGCTCTCTGAAGAGGGAGAAGATGAAGAAATAGAGGCATTAGATGAAACCTATATCATCAGAGTAGATGATGAAGAATTTAGGATTGATGATAATGAATATTATTTAATGTTAGTAGGAAGTCATCGCTTTGATGCGGATTATATCGAAGACGTTCTTTATGGAAATGAAACGGATTATGCAAGATATAAGGAATTGAAGAAAAAAGAAACAAAAGAAATGACGAGTGAGGAATTAGCAGAAGTAGTTCATTTACAGAGTCAGTTTATCGCTCAAGAACCAGACGATGTAGACATTTTTGAAGAAATGGTTTATGACGGCAATACAGAGTATGGAGAAATGCTCAAGCAAGTATTTTAGAAGAATTATTCTATAATGTTGGGTATATATTTAAAAGAAACCAAAGCGAATCTACGTTTTTCGAAGACAAGAGGCTATTTTGAAGGTTGAATATATGCGTTTTTTCGATTGGGGGAAAAGTATTATATTTTTATTCATCCTCAAAAAGAGTTTCGTTCATTTCTGGAAAATCAAGAAGTTCTGCTAAGGACATATTAAGGCCAATTGCTATTTTGTGTAAGGTTTTCAACTTCGGATTTTGGCTTTCTCCACACATCAGTGAATTGAGAGTACTTTGATTTATTCCAGATAGAGTAGCAAGTTTGTTTATTGTTATATTTCGTTCTTTACATATGTCTAGTAGGCGTTTCTTTATTGCTTCTGCATAAGTCATGTTATTCTCCTGCAATAGTATAATCTATTTGAATTATAGGAAATAAAATGCTATAATATTACCGATGCGTCGGTAATTAAGAAAAATGAGACGTAAGTAATAACTCAAAGGAGAAGGAAATGAAAAAAAGAATATCAGTATTGCTTTTAGCAATGACAATGGTGCTTGCAACATTGGTTGGTTGTGGTAGCACAGAGGAAACAGGTAATCAGAACGACAACACATCGGCAAGTGCCAATGTGGAAACAAATGTGTCTGATGAGAAAGAAACCAAAAGCAACAATACATCGGCAAATACCGAAGTGGAATCAAATGTGTCTGATGCAACAGATGAAAAAGAAACTGAAACAGACGAGAAAGATTCTTCAGTCATCACTTTCGATGAAATGCTTGACAGCATGGTAACAGAATATGGCGAAGTAGAAATTATTCCTGTGTTTGCAGAACGCAATTTCGAGGACACAATCGCTAACTTAGAAACGCAACTTAGACCAACAGAGCATAAAATCACAAGTGTAATGGTGTATCACTCAGAATGGAGAGAACGCACATTCAGTGATGGCTATGTGGACACACTCGTAACCGCAGATATGAAAAAAAAATATAACTATGTGCCGGTTACTTACGATGGTGAGAACTATTATGTCACATATCCAGAAATACTGTTTGATGAAAAGTATACAAACTTTTATCACTTAGAAATTCCTGAGTTACCATATACGCCGGGAATTCCTTCTGCAGTAGATACAAAATGTGAAAGCGATGGCAATTACTCATACAATAACGCAGATGGTGCCAACTGTTGGGTATTAGATTTCGGTCGTGGCAGCTATGCATACGGTGATGAATACAACTATAGATTTGGTGAAAAGGTTCATCATTTCACATATGAAGGCGAATCATATATCTTCCTGTATAGAATCTGTGAGTTTATTGCATCTGAAAACCCGATGACATTTGAAACTCGATGTGAAGGCATCGTATTAAAAGACACAGACTTCACTAAAGACAAAACAACTGTGACCATCACAGGGTTTTATCCAGATAGTTATTAACCTATGAAAACAAATTAAAACACCTCTATCAATCACAAGTTGATGGAGGTGTTTTAATTGCTTCAAAATCTTTAGTTACATTTAGTTACCAAATCGTGATTTTTTTTGAGGGTTTTATCTTAGTACGGAATAAAACGTATGAAAAAGAATTCGACAAAAAGGATAGAAGATGGAGGAACCAAGTTGAAGATAATATTTTTTGACAAAGTTATTTTTGAAGGAACTGAAGAAGAGTGTAACATTTTCAAAAAAGATTTAATAAGAACTCTTATTAAACTTGATGATGAACTACAAGATACTTACCCTATGAAAAAAACAGATACCTACTTGACGTATTTTGAATCTCTAAAAAATTTAAATCCTTTTATTTATGAAACTCTTTCTTATTTTAAAGAAATAGTTGGAGATTACTTTATTGAGTTTCAATTTCATCACATGGACTTGCAAGGGATTAGTATTCGAGTATATGCCGACCTTGAAACAAGAAAAACGAAAGTGTATACTTTGGGGTTTATCTTCAACATAATTGTTTTAGAAT
This sequence comes from Lachnospiraceae bacterium, assembly GCA_017468395.1. Classification (GTDB taxonomy): domain Bacteria; phylum Bacillota; class Clostridia; order Lachnospirales; family Lachnospiraceae; genus Acetatifactor. The sequence continues at coordinate 14,211 of JAFUIR010000020.1, forward strand.
TAAGGAAGCAAACTATTTGGAAAATTGAAGAATAATCAGGAATGCAAGATAGCCTATATAGGTGATATTGCCCATCTTCTGTAAAACAGAGGATGGGCATTTTGAATTTACATAGAGAAATTTCTGCGTTTGTAATAAATCTTTGCCCGGGCGCTTTTTACCAATTCCAGTTCTGCCTGAGAGGGGGAGTGGGTGAGGTCCCGCAGCCAAAAGAGGGTCTGGCGGAAACTTAAGGGAAGTAGCAGCAGGAAAGCAATGAGGCAAAAGCCGCTGCAAAGTTCTCCTTCTTTAAAGTAGGACAGGAAGGAAAAATATTCCGGGAGGTGGGTCGGCAGTGCGAAAAACAGGGGCAGCAAGAATAGCATCAAAAAGAACAGATTGCGTATTAAACCTGCGGTATCATTGAAGCGGTATTCTGCCCGGATGATTTCGTCTTCCGTCAAAGGGTCATAGACCCGGAACAGTCCCAGTCCTGAAGGGCTTAAAAGAATGATAAGCAGTGCAATGATCAAAACCGTAAAGGTCAGCAGTATATTGCGGAAACTTATCAAGGAAAAAAAGGAGTAGCGGTACACGGAAAAGGTGATAATCATCCCAAAGAGGGAGAAGAGGCTATCGCCGACCCAAAGGGCGCAGTAACCTTCCCGGATTTTCCCCTTTTTGATGAAAAAGCCAATCAATATATGGTATACGGAAATAAAAAGTGTAAGGCTGGAAAAAATTAAGCCTGTCATACGGGCACCTCCTGTCTTTGGGAGTAGTCTTCAAAAATTTGTGCGTTTGCCCAGAATACAAAACGGGCTCTTAGCAGCACAATTTCGTTTTCGTTATCGGTAAAGCCTGTGGGAAGTATTTTGGCAAGGTTAATCTGACAGAGCAAAGCAATCAAAGGATAAAATCCTTCCAAATCCCCGGCGTTAGCTTTCATCATATAGCCGTCGCACTCGGTTTCCGGGCTGGGAGAAAACCAAGATAAAAAGGCGGCAAGCGAAGTGAGAGGTGTTTCGCCAACTGTGCTGTCAAAGGGAAGAGCAGCACAAATTTGGGGCAGATATTCGTCGGGGCTTCGCTGTAGTAAAAAGGTTCTTTTCCAAACAGGTTTGCGCTTTCTTATGGAAACTGCAAAGAGTACTGACAAGGCATCAATCAGCGCCGCCACTGACAAGCAGAAAAAGGCGGTTGTCCGGGTGCTTTCACCGGTAAGAGCCTGAATGGGTATCAAATACAAATCCATGATTTGAAAGCGGGAATCCGTCAGGTCGATCTGTTCATTTTGCGGTAGCAGGGAATTAAGGGTAATAATAGCTGACAAAATCTGGGAGTCCATGTTGCCTTTTAGAGTCATGGTGTTCGCAGAGGTTACTACACCCTCCGGCAGCAGACCGACAAGTGTCTGGTAATCCGCCATAAGGGTAATATTGGCAGCCTTGGCACAAAGGTCCATGGTATTTTTCAAGGCTGCAAGGTCGTAGGATTGTGTGCCGCACAGGGATGCGGTATGCAAAAGTCCGGTTAATTTTTGCATTGCATTATCATCAAGGGGCTGTCCGGCGGAAACCCCGTCTAAAGCCGTGGTCAAGTCCAAATATAAAGAGGAGAGGGTTTCTGAAAAATTGGAATCCTCATTTTCTGTATTGTCGGATACAACTTTATTATTACCGGTCGTTCCAAGAGCAGCCTCCAGTGCGCTGACAGCAGCCGCATATTCCGTCTGTGCCTCATTGAGGGCTTTCATATCTGCAAAGCCGTAGGAGGACAATATATCCGCTCTAACGGTTTCTTTTTCGGTCTTAGAACCGGAGGAAATAGTGGCAATGTACGCCTGATATGCGGCTGCATATTCCTCGTAGGTTTCATAGTCGGCCTGTTTGGGGGCGCGCAATTTCTGGGAATAGGAAGTGTCGGCAGCGGACAGGGCTTCCAGACAGGCATCTATGTTTGCCTGTGTATTTGTCAGGGAACTGTATTTGGCACTGACTTGGGAATAAGCATTCCCTACAGCAAGTCGGGCAGAGGAAAGTCCGGTTTCCAGTGAACTGTCATAAATCCGGTTTAGGTCGTCCGAAATGCGCATATAATTTTCCCGCAGGTAACTTACCGGGGAATTTACGGAATTGTAAATACCGATGTAAGAGTAGTAGGTGGAACAGCAAAGAGCCACGGTCATTGCTACAATCTTTAGCAGTGTAATTCTGGTACGCAGGGAGTTACTTAAGAAGTAGGCGGTTGCCTGAATCGCCAGTGCGAAGAGGAGGGAGGCGTAGGGAAACACCCCCTCCAAATACACTTTGGAGCCACTCCATGTAGTGGCAAAAGAAATCGTTTGTAAAAACAATGTGACAATAGAAATTAAAATGACTAAGGATGATTCTGAAAAAATGTTTATTTTGTTATTTCTAAAAGTTCCGTTGATTCGATTTTTTCCGGTTCGCATATGATTGTCTCCTGTGAGAGCGGAAAGCTTACGCAAGCGGTAAACATATCCGCATCGGTTTCAATAGTAAAAGTGCCGCCACAGGTTTCGGTAAAACTTTGAACAATGGACAATCCCAGACCGCTGCCTTCCGTAGTGCGGGAAGCATCAGAGCGCACGAAGCGTTCAATGATTTCAGCGGTATCAAAATCAAGTTCTCCCTTGGAGGTGTTTTTGATTTTGGCTACGGCGTATCCGTCCTGTGAGGACAGTTGAATGTGTACTCTGGAATAATCCAGAGAGTATTGCAGTGCATTTACGAAAAGATTTTGGAAAATGCGGTATAATTTGTCGCCGTCAGCCTCAATCATCAGAGGTTCTTCCGATATGTTCAGTTTGAAGGACAGAGTGCTGTCAGAAATTTTTTCATCCATATCGGCAAGGGTCTGTCTGATGAGTTTTACCAAGTCTAAACGCTGTTTTTCCACCGGAAGATTGCCGGTAGTAGCTTTGGAAAGGTCAAAAACATCCTGTACCATATTTTTCAGACGGTAAGCTTTATCTTTGAGGGCGCGGGCATAATCGCAGGCGGGTTCCGGTAAGGACTCGTCGCAAAGTAAATCCGCATAATTTATAATGGAAGTAAGGGGGGTTTTTAAGTCGTGGGATACGTTGGTTAAAAGTTCCACCCTCATCCGGTTGGAGCGGTTTTGCTGTTCTACGGCGTGTTCAATGCCACTTTCCAAATCGTTTAGGTCTGAGGCGGCTTTTTTTAGCAAGGATGCCTCTGACAAAAGAAGAGGAGGGGATGTTTTTCCCTGCTGCAATTCGGAAATTTTGTTTACCAATGCCCGGCTGTCATTTACAAAACGCAGCAGACGTAAGGAAATGGGAAGCAGTACCAGTCCGGAGCCTGTCAAAAGGAAGGAGGTCAGAACCAGTATCTCTATTTCACAAATACCGCCCACTAAGAAACACATAATGCCACTAAAAATGGCAATAACGGAGCAGGCCATGGTTACAGTGAACATGGTCATAGATTTGCGCTGCCAAGGTTTGCTTTGGCTGTATTTTTTTATGTAGTGACACAATTTTATAGGAGTGGAGCAGGTAAAAACAAAGATGCCGTTATAGCACAAGTCGGTCCAAAGTAGGTATAGCAAAGCACCTATCGGAAAGTAGAGCCATAAAGCAGAGGTTAATCTGACGCGATACTCCAAAGTCGCAAGCACATATCCCAGTTCATTCCCGTGCCACAGGAGAATAATGCCCCAAATAAGAAGTAGTTTGATTTCCAGCAATATTTTGCGGGTAAAAGTGGTAAAGTCAGCCTTTGCGGTTTTTCCGTATTTCCGGCTGAATAAACTGAATATGCCAAAAAGTAAACTCAGGCAGCCACTTCCCAAAATGGTAAATAGTTGGGTGCGATAGCCTTCTGCCCGGTAAGCCATCTTGCGCATATATTGCGAGGAGAAATCATCGTCCTTTTCGATGGCCAGAATCAACTGGATTTGGGCCGCCCGGTCGGAAACAGGCTTGTACTGCGTATTTCCGTAATTGTTCTGCGTAAGATAAAATTGGGGCTTTTTTACGGCACCGGAAAAGAAAGAGAGAGAGTTTTTTTCGCCATCCCAATAGCAGCATAGGCTGACGTTTTCCGGTAAAAGCAAATGCCCGTCATAATCGGAAAAGATAGGATAGGAGATGTTTGTGTCAATATCCGTACTGTCGGTTCCGTAAAGAACATAGTACAAAATATCTCCTTTGGCATCCGTTAGTTCCTGATGAAAATCTTCTCGCATTTGCGCTTCTATTGTACCTGCGGAAAGGGTTTTGATGGCATTACCGTTATCGTCGCCGATGCCCGCGTAAGCAAGCATTCCCTGCTGGTAGAGATAACTGATATACTCACGGAATTCTGTCAGATAGTAGATTTCCCCTGTGAGAGTCCCAATGCCTTCCTGATAAAGATTAAAAAGTGCTTCCCTGCCCATGAGAGCGGACATGATGAACACAAAAAATGCGCCTGTTGCAATAATTCTGTAAATAAGTGCTCTTATTTTTTTACCTGTTTTCAAATTTGTAGCCAATGCCCCACACCACCTTTAAATACTCCGGTTCACTCGGATTGATTTCTATTTTTTCACGTATTCTTCTGATATGTACCATGACGGTATTTTCGCCGCTGTAGGCCAGCGGTTCGCCCCACACTGTGGAGTAGATTTCTTCTGCGGAAAAAATCCGTCCGGGATGTCTCATAAAGAGTTCGATAATTTTTGTTTCTGTGGAAGTCAGTTTGACGCTTTCATCATCTGCCGTCAGCGTATGGGCAGTAAAGTTATAACAAAGCCTGCCGATTTTGACTTCATCGGTGCCGGAAAAGACACCGCCTAGTTTCATGTATCGGCGGATTTGGCTTTTAACCCTTGCAATGACTTCCTTATAATTGAAGGGTTTTGTGATGTAATCGTCTGCACCGATGGAAAGTCCCAGTATTTTGTCGGTGTCCTCGGATTTGGCGGACATAACAATAATTGGGATGTTTTTCTTTTCACGGATTTTCATAATGGCGGAAAAACCGTCCAGTCTGGGCATCATGATGTCCAGCAAAATCAAATGAACTGTTTCCCGCAAAAGAACATCCAGTGCTTCCTGACCATCGTAAGCACAAAGTACATAAAAGCCTTCTTTTTCTAATTGGATGCGTAAGGTGTTTACGATGTCGCGATCATCGTCCACAACCAGAATGTGTTCCTGTTCCATAATTTTTCCTCTGCAAAGTGTGTTAATAACTAATTCTATTATAACGACTTTTTCTTACAAAAAAAGGGGATAAATCCTTACAAAATCCTTAAAATTGATAAATTTTGTGTACTTGTGTAGTGGAAAAGTCGGTTTCCGGCGGGAAATGGTATCTAGACCTTGTCCCGATATTAAGTTATAATATGAAAGTATCCTAAGAAAGACAGAGGAATGAAATATGAGAATCGGTATGGGTTATGATGTTCATAAATTAGTGGAAGGAAGAGACATGATTATCGGGGGTGTCAAGATTCCTTATGAAAAAGGATTGCTGGGGCATTCCGATGCGGATGTACTTTTGCATGCGGTGTCCGACGCACTTTTGGGGGCGGCGGCGCTGGGGGACATCGGCAAGCATTTTCCAGACACAGATCCGGCGTATAAAGGAATTTCTTCCGTAATACTTTTGCAGCATGTGGGAAAACTTTTGGAGGAAAAAGGTTTTCTTATTGAAAATATTGATGCCACCATCATTGCACAGGCGCCTAAAATGCGTCCGCATATTGATACCATGCGGGAAAACATTGCAAATGCACTGGGGATTGATGTGGCACAGGTAAACGTAAAGGCTACCACAGAAGAAGGTCTGGGATTTACAGGTGCCGGCGAAGGGATTTCTTCACAGGCCATTTGCCTGCTTACCAGTCCCTTTGATTTGACTTCCACGGATGTGACCGAAGCAAAATGCGCCGGTTGCAGCGGATGCCGCGCAGGGAAATAGTAGTTGACAAAAAAGAGAAAATTGCATATTCTTTTAATAGAAATATGAAAAGACTGTGAGCGGAAAGAGTACTTTTTCAAGGAGGTTGCAGAGAGGAACTGTCAGCGGCTGAAAGCAGTTCTGCCAAGTGAAAAGGGAAGTGCATCCGTGAGTTGATTCGGGGAAACGGAAAGTGCCGAGAGTATCTGAATCCGTAGGCGTGCGTTAAACGTATTGAGTGAAAGACCTTTGGTCTTTAATTAGAGTGGAACCGCGGATAGCCCCGTCTCTTATGAGATGGGGCTTTTTTTCGAGTTGTCTGCCATAGGAACCTGCGTAAAATAACCAAAAACGGGCTCCGATGCGGTGGCAAGTCGTATTCCGTTAAGAAAGGAACAAATATGGGATTTATCAGCAACATTAAAGAAGAAATCCGTGTCATCCGTGAGCGTGACCCGGCCATACATTCCTCCATGGAGGTCTTTTTGTACCCAAGTTTTAAAGCCATGCTGCATTATCGTGTGGCGCACAGACTGTACGAAAAAGGACACTATTTTCTTGCCCGCTGGATTTCTCAGAGAGCAGTGAGAAAGACGGGCATTGAGATTCATCCCGGTGCTAAAATCGGAAAAGGATTTTTCATTGATCACGGAAACGGTGTGATTATCGGGGAAACTACCATTATCGGGGATAACGTCACTTTGTATCAGGGAGTGACCTTGGGCGGTACCGGTAAAGAACAGGGCAAGCGTCATCCCACTGTGGAAGACAACGTAATGATTAGTGCCGGTGCAAAAGTGCTGGGTTCCTTTACCATTGGTGCCAATTCCAAAATCGGCGCAGGAAGTGTGGTGCTGGCGGAAGTGCCGCCAAACTCTACCGTAGTAGGTGTGCCGGGCCGGGTGGTTAAGAGAAACAATCAGTCCCTGCCCAGAGAGGACATGGATCAGATTCATTTGCCCGACCCTGTAAAAGAAGAACTCAACAATTTAAAACACGAAAATGCAGAGTTGGTAAGCCGGGTATTGGAACTGGAAAAACAGTTTCAGGAACTTGTCAGAGCAAGTGCAAAAGCAGAAATAGAGGCCCCAAACGGCGAAGAGAAATAGAAGGAGTAGCAGTATGAAAATTTATAATACCCTGACCAGAACTGTAGAAGAATTTGTACCCAACGTGGAAGGCAAGTTAAATATGTATACTTGCGGTCCCACGGTGTATCATTTTGCCCATATCGGAAACCTTCGAAGTTATATTATGGAAGATGTACTGGAAAAAATCTTCCGTTATGCGGGCTATGACGTAAAGCGTGTTATGAACATTACCGATGTGGGACATTTATCTTCCGATGCAGACACCGGCGAAGACAAAATGCTGAAAGGTGCAAAGAGAGAGCACAAAACCGTTATGGAGATTGCGAAGTTTTACACAGATGCCTTTTTTGCGGACTGTGCAAAACTGAACATCAAAACTCCCGATGTAGTGGAACCTGCAACTAACTGTATTGATGAATTTATTAAAATGATAGAAGTCCTTTTGGAAAAAGGATATGCATATCAGGCAGGGGAAAACATTTATTTTGACACCTCCAAACTTGACAACTACTATGTGTTCGGCAATCAGACGGAGGAAGAACTGATGGTAGGTGTTCGTGAGGACGTAACCGAAGATGAAAACAAGAAAAATAAAAATGACTTTGTACTGTGGTTTACCAAGTCTAAATTTGAAGACCAGGCTCTGAAATGGGATAGCCCTTGGGGTGTAGGTTACCCCGGATGGCATATCGAGTGTTCCTGCATCAGTATGAAGCATTTGGGTGAATACATGGATATTCACTGCGGCGGTATTGATAATATGTTCCCTCATCATACTAACGAAATTGCGCAGAGTGAGGCTTATCTTGGACATAAATGGTGTAATTACTGGTTTCATGTACACCACTTAAATGACCAGTCCGGCAAAATGAGCAAATCCAAGGGCGAATTTTTGACGGTTTCTTTGCTTGAGTCCAAGGGCTATGACCCTCTGGCATACCGTTTCTTCTGCTTACAGTCCCATTACAGAAAACCTCTTGTGTTTTCCTATGAGGCACTGGATCAGGCAATGGGAACATACAAAAAACTGAAAAAGCGTATTGCTGACCTGCCTGCAGAAGGTGCAGTAGATGAGGTAGCTGTGAAAGAGTATAAGCAGCAGTTTGTGGATGCTGTGGGCAATGACGTAAATACTTCCATGGGTCTTACTCTTGTTTATGATGTACTGAAAACAGAATTAAACGGAGCAACGAAGCGTGCTATTATGGGAAGTTTTGATGAAGTTTTGGGTCTTGATTTGCTGAAAGCGCAAGCGCAGGTTGCAGAAACCGTGGATGCAGAACTGGAAGCCTATGTTTTAGGAAAAATTGAAGAGCGTAAAACTGCGAAGAAAGAGAAAAACTTCGCTCTTGCGGATGCCATCAGAAACGAACTGTTGGAACAGGGTATTGTTTTGGAAGATACAAGAGAGGGTGTTAAATGGAAGAAAGCGTAAAGCAGAATATGCCGTCAGGTGTGTTGGAGCAGATTAAGCAAATTTTTGAGTGCAAGGAGCAGGATGTGCGTGCCTATTCCCCCCTTACACTGGCATATATCGGGGATGCGGTTTACGATTTGATAATCCGCACGGTGGTGGTGGAGCGTGCCAACCGGGCAGCAAATGAACTGCATAAGCGTACTACGAAATATGTAAAGGCCGAGGCACAGGCAGAAATGATAGAAGCCCTTCTTACGGAACTGAGTGAGGAGGAAATGGCAGTTTATAAAAGAGGCCGCAATGCCAAATCATACACTATGGCTAAAAATGCGACTATGTCAGATTACCGCAAGGCTACAGGCATGGAAGCACTCATAGGCTATTTGTACCTGCAAAATAGAATGGACAGGGTGCTGGAGTTGGTGCGCCTTGGAATTGAAAAAACCGGCAGAACCATATAAGAGTAGTGTTTATATATCTGTTTGTAACAAAAGGAAAGAGGAAAGCATGGGAAATCAGGAAATTTCAATCCGGGAATTTACAATAGAGGGCAGAAATGCGGTAATTGAAGCATTCCGTTCAGGAAAGCCCATTGATAAAATTTTTATTTTGGACGGTTGTCAGGATGGTCCCATTATGACCATCAAAAGAGAAGCCTCCAAGCATGATACCATGATTAAGTATGTGACGAAAGAGCGCTTGGACCAGATGTCCGAGACGGGAAAACATCAGGGCGTCATTGCATATGCGGCGGCTTACGAGTATGCCGAGGTGGAAGATATTTTGGAAAATGCCAAAAAGAAAGGGGAGCCTCCTTTTATCTTTATTTTGGACAATATTGAAGACCCTCATAACTTGGGCGCCATTATCCGTACCGCCAATCTGGCAGGGGCTCATGGAGTAATTATCCCCAAAAACCGCGCAGCAGGGCTTACGGCTACGGTAGCGCGTACTTCTGCCGGAGCGCTGAACTATACTCCTGTTGCCAAAGTTACGAATATCTCTAAGACCATAGAGGATTTAAAGAAGGAAGGACTTTGGTTTGTGTGTGCGGACATGGGTGGTACCACTATGTATCAGTTGAACCTGAAAGGTCCCATCGGACTGGTAATCGGAAATGAGGGCGATGGTGTCAGCAGACTGGTGCGGGAAAAATGCGACATGATTGCATCCATTCCCATGAAAGGAGACATTGATTCTTTGAATGCTTCTGTGGCAGCAGGCGTGCTGGCCTATGAAATTGTGCGTCAGAGGTTAAATTGACATGACTAAGGATTACGGACTTTTTTCGGATGAAGAACTGATTGACCGTCTGCGGGACGGGGAAGACGGTGTCACCGATTATATTATGAATAAGTACAAAAATCTGGTCCGCAGTAAGGCTAAGTCCATGTATATTTTGGGGGCAGATGCGGAGGATTTGATTCAGGAAGGAATGATAGGACTTTTCCGGGCCGTGAGGGATTTCGACTGCGGGCGGGATGCCAGTTTTTTTACCTTTGCGGAATTATGTGTCAGCAGACAGATGTATAAGGCAATACAGGCTTCCAAGAGGCAAAAGCATGCCCCTTTAAATTCCTACATTTCCTTATACGCAAACAATGAGGGTGGCGAAGAATCCGACGGTAATCTGGCCGAAACATTATCTTCCACAACGGATTTGAATCCGGAGGAGATTGTTATCGACCGGGAATCCGCAGCAGAGTTGGAACTTTTAATCGGTCAGCAATTAAGCGCTTTTGAAAATCAGGTGTTTGATTTGTATTTGACAGGGATGACTTACACCCAGATTGCAAAAGTTTTGGGCAAGGAAGAAAAGGCCACGGACAACGCTTTGCAAAGAGTAAAAGCAAAAGTGAAAAAAGTAATAAAAGAAAGAAAACTGTAAAGGCCGAAAGCGGTCTTTGCAGTTTATTTTTTTTCATAAACGGATAGGTCAGGGTTTATTGACATTTATTGGATGTGGGGATATAATCAACATCGGCGCATCCGACCGACCGGTCGGACGGAAAGGAAGATATATGATAGCAAAGTTTAGCGTAAAGAAACCTTATACAGTGTTGGTAGGTGTAGTACTGGCTATTGTTCTGGGTGTGGTATCCTTCATGAACATGACAGCAGATTTGCTTCCCAGCATGACCTTGCCTTATGTGGTAGTAATGACTACTTATGTAGGTGCCAGTCCGGAAACAGTGGAAACCGTGGTAACACAGCCTATTGAGGCTTCCATGGCTACTGTCAGCAATATAGAAAGTATCAATTCGGTTTCCGGTGAAAACTATTCCATGGTAATTTTGGAGTTTTCCCAGACCGCAAACATGGACTCGGTGTCCTTGGAAATCAGGGAAAGTCTGGATCAGATTGAAAGTTATTGGACGGACGATTTGATCGGAAGTCCCATTATTATGAAATTGAATCCCGATATGCTTCCGGTAATGGTTGCTGCGGTAGGTGTGGCTAATATGGATGTGGCAGAAGTCAGCGCTTATGCGCAGGAATTTGTTATGCCCGAACTGGAAAGTATCGAAGGTGTGGCATCTGTCAGTGCCACAGGGCTCATCGAAGAGAGCCTGAATGTAATTATCCGTCAGGAAAAAGTGGATGAGATTAATCAAAAGATTATGGCTGCCATTGATAAACAGATGGAAGAGGCCGAGCAGGAACTGGCGGACGGTAAGACCGAAATTGAAGACGGTTTAACCCAGATTGAAGACGGTTTAAAGGAACTTCATGACGGACAAAAGGAGTTAGATGACGGAAAATCCGAACTTGCAGACGGCAAAAAAGAATTAGAAGAAGAACAGGAAAAAGTACTGGAAGAACTGGCAAGTGCCAAGGCACAACTTTTGACGGCCAAAGCAGATTTGGAAACTATGAAAACCACAGTGAATGTGGATGTGACAACCCTGCGTGCAATGCTTGGCGGTTTGATACAGTTGGAAGAAGGGGTTGATAAACTGGCACAGGCGGCTGGTGGAATGGATGCCCAGATTATGGGTATGAAAATGGCTTACGCACAGGCCCAGGCTTCTGTCAGCGGAAACGATGCAGCTTTTGCCACGGCAGTGGAAGTTATGAAGCAGCAGACTTTAGCGGCGCTTCCCGATGAAAATATAAAAAATGCCCTGTCACAATTAAATTGGGTGACACAGTTTGGAGCAGACGTGACAAGTGCCAATACCACCACGGTCTGCGGTATTTTTTACGGTTATCGTGATACGTTAAATGGGCAGTTGGCGACTTTGAATACACAGCGGGATACTTTGCAGGATAATATTTCCATTCAGTTTTTGCATAAGACCATTGACAGGAGTGATGCGATAACTGAGGCGGAAAGAGATGCGATATCTGAGCAACTGAAAAAAGATGCAAATAAAGCTATTGAGACTTTGCTTGTACAATATTCTACTTTTGAACAGCAGATTGAGCAGTTGGATGAGAAACTGGTGGAACTGTACGAAGGGGAATCTGCGGCATTGCTTGGTTTTGCGGACGGAAAAAATCAGATTACCATGGGCGAAACCCAGATGGAAGAAGCCCAGGCACAACTGGATTCTGCAAAAGAAGAACTGGAATCTGCAAGGGAAGAACTGCGGGATGCCATGGAACAGATTGCAGAGGGAAAAGAGCAGTTGGAGGAAGCCAGAGGAGAGGCCTATGACCAAGCCGATATGACGAAAGTGCTGACGGTAGAAACTATTTCAGGGCTGCTTGTGGCACAGAATTTCTCAATGCCGGCGGGTTATGTAACGGAAGAAGGCGTTTCCTACATGGTAAGAGTTGGTGATAAACCCGGTACAGCAGAAGAAATGGCAGAGCTTCCTTTGCTCAATATGAATATGGATGGTGTGGATATTATCCGCCTCAGTGATGTGGCAGATGTGTTTTACACCGACAACAGCGATGAAGTATATGCTAATGTAAACGGAAGTCCCGGCGTTATTTTGACGGTACAAAAGCAGACCGGTTATTCTACCGGTGCAGTTTCCGATTTACTCCTTGCACGCTTTGATGAGATGATGGAATCTAATCCTGACTTGAGCATGATTGCACTGATGGATCAGGGTATTTATATCGACCTGGTTATGGACTCCATTCTCAGCAATATTTTATCAGGTGGATTACTGGCAATTCTTATTTTAATTTTGTTTTTAAAGGATTTAAGACCTACCTTTGTAGTGGCAGTTTCGATACCTATCAGTTTGGTAACGGCCATTGTATGCATGTATTTCAGTGGTGTGACTTTAAACGTAATCTCTCTGTCCGGTCTGGCGCTGGGCATAGGTATGTTGGTGGATAACTCCATCGTAGTTATTGAAAATATTTACAGACTGCGTAACGAAGGCATGAGTATGAGGGAAGCAGCTATTGAAGGTGCAAAGGAAGTAGGTGGTGCAATTATGGCATCTACCCTGACTACCATTTGCGTGTTCCTTCCCATTGTATTTATGAAAGGTGTTACCAGACAGTTGTTTGTGGATATGGGGCTGACCATCGCCTACTCTCTGCTTGCCAGTCTGTTTATTGCTCTGACGGTTGTGCCTGCTATGGCGTCAAAGACGCTTAGAAAAACCAAGGAAAAGAGTGAAGGCAGATTCTTTAGGGGATTGACCAATGTATATGATAAAATCTTACGTTTTTCTTTGAAATTTAAGCCTCTGGTGCTAATTTTGGTAGTAGTGCTTCTGGTAATCAGTGCGCTGGCGGCTGTCAGCAACGGTACGGCGTTTATGTCGGATATGGACAGTACGCAGTTGACGGTTACAGTGCAGACCGATGAAGAAACATCCCTGACAGAAACCGGTAAAGTAACGGATCAGGTAGTTGCGCTTATCAGGGAACTGGATGAGATTCAGGATGTTGGTGCCATGGCAAGTTCTTCTTCAGCCTCACTGATGGGCGGAGGAAGCAGTGCACAGAATGTAACAACCATCTATGTGACAACGATAGAAGAAAAAACCATGACCAACGAGGAAATTGCAGATATTATTTTGGAGAGAACTGCGGCTTTACCGGCAGAGATTTCCGTACAGACTGCAAGTATGGACATGAGTGCCATGGGTGGCAGCGGTATTACTATTAACGTAGAAGGCCGTGATTTGGATAACTTGCAGAGAATTGCAAAGGAAGTGGCAGATATTGTAGCGGGCGTGGAAGGAACTACAGCGGTTTTAGACGGTATGGAAGAGAACGGGGAAGAACTCCGTATTACCATCAACAGAGAAAAAGCCATCCGTTATGGTCTGACGGTAGCGCAGGTATTCCAGCAAGTGTCTGAGAGACTGGCGGAGTCCGGAAGTGCTACCACTTTGGTTGCGGATGATAAAGATTATGGTGTGTATGTTATCAGTGAGGCAGATGAAGCCCTTACCAGGGAAGACCTGAAGTCGCTTCCAATAGAAGGTACCGATGAAGACCAGAAAACCGTGGAAATTCCTTTTGAACAAATTGCAAATTTTGAGATGGTAGAAACCATGAGTTCCATTAACCGCGCGGACCAAACCAGATATGTGTCTGTCAGTGCCGCCATTGCAGACGGATATAATGTAGGTTTGGTGGGAACTGCGATAAAAGAGGCTTTGGAAGATTATGAACTGCCTGCGGGATACCGTTTGGAGTTCGCTGGTGAAAATGAAACCATCAATGAGGCTATGGGACAGGTAGGACTGATGCTTTTGCTTGCGTTAATCTTTATGTATCTGATTATGGTAGCTCAGTTCCAGTCGCTGTTGTCGCCTTTTATCATTATGTTTACTATTCCTCTTGCTTTTACCGGCGGTTTCCTTGCCCTGTTTATGACAGGTAGTGAGGTCAGCGTTATTGCCATGCTTGGCTTTGTTATGTTGTCCGGTATTATTGTAAACAACGGTATCGTATTGATTGATTTTATGAATCAGCTCAGAGAGGGAGGAATGTCCAAAAAAGATGCCATTATTGAGGCCGGCAGAACCAGACTGCGTCCCGTACTCATGACTGCACTGACTACCATTTTGGGCCTGTCCACCATGGTATTTAGTAATGATATGGGTTCGGAAATGATGAAGCCCATGTCCATTGTTACCATCGGTGGTCTGACATATGGTACTTTGCTGACATTGATTGTTATTCCTTGTATTTATGACATTTTTTCAAGGGAGAGAAAGGATGAGGAATAATGGGAAAACTTACGGGAAGAGAAAATAAAGAGGCACTGCCGGAGAAAGTTCTTCTGCTCTATAACGCTATCGGAGAAATGTTGTCGGAGGGGATTGACCTTACCGCGGTAAAGGTTTCGGAAATTACGGAGCGTGCCGGAATCGGAAAAGGTACTGCATATGACTACTTTGACAGTAAGGAAGAAATGGTGGCGCGGGCGCTATTATTTTACATGGAGAGCACCATGGAATATCTGGAAAAAGGAGTCTGGGAACAGACAACTTTTACAGAAAGAGTAAGTACTGTCTTTAAAAGAATGTCCGAAGTGGCGGAAAAAAACAGCGGAGCATTGAGACTGATTCTGATGTTGTTTGATAATAATCAAATCGGGATTTTGATAAAGGAAGAGTTGAAACACCGCAAAGAAGAAAAGTCCTGTGAACCACTTCTGATGACAAAGAAAATGATTGAAAAAGGGATACAGGATGGAGAAATAAAGGCAGAGTTACCCATGGAGTACATGATGTATATGATGACATCGAGAGTGATGACATATATGATGTACCTGCTAAAGGAAGAAAATGGTCAGTGCGCGGATGAAGAGTTCAGACATTGCCTGTGTCAGGGAATTATAAAGGAACTGTCTGTAGAAGATGCGTTCCACGAAACAGTTCCTGATAAAACTAAATAAAGGAAAAATGCTCTAAGGCCAGCCGGATACCGTCCGCGCTGGCTTTTTCGGTCACAAAAGAAACCATGTCGAAAAGAGAGCGGGGATTGGAATTACCCATGGCAATACTGCCTGGCACATAGGAGAGCATAGGCAAATCATTGTTACTATCTCCAAGGGCGTAGGCATTTTCCAAGGGAATATTATAATAGTCCAGAACAAACTGAATGCCGGTGGCCTTGGAATAGCCGTAGGGAACGAATTCCCGGAAAGTGCCGCCTCTGTCGATACATTCAAAGAAAAGGTCACTTACTTTTCGAAACTCGGCAAGTTGCTCCTTAGTCTGATACCAAATTACAAATTTGTCTGCGAAAAAATTAGGATTTTCCAAGTCTTCAGGCATAGTATAGCCCCGTTTTACAAAGGCATCGTACTGCCTGATGGCGCCGGGGTGCGTCAAAGGTCTGGATATGTCAAAAGCCACTTCCTTGCGGGATTCAAACAAAATATCCACACCGGTTTCACGGGCTTTTTGCAGGATTTTCATAATGGTTTCGTGGGTTTGGGCAACATAGAGCACATCCTTGCCGTCACAGTAAATATTTGTACCACAACCGCAGACATAACCGTCAAATCCCACATCCCGGAAACGCTTCTCCACATTTTGAAAGCATCTGCCGGTATTGATAAACATCAAATGGCCATTTTCGCGGGCTTTGCGGATGGCTTCCACGGCACTGCCCGGAATAGAACCGTCTATTTCGGATGTGAGAGTGCCGTCAATATCAAAAAAGGCTATTTTTTTCATGGCGGTAGCAATTCCTTTCTAATCGCCTCCTTTAATCTTTTGGATAAACCAAGAGTACTCATACAAGGGACGGCACTGTTCTAAAATAGCATGTCCCTTAGGCAGATTAATGTTAATTACTTTTACACTTAATTCTAACATGGGAGTTGACGTTTTTTCAAGATATGTACTGGACTTTACCTCCCTGTTATAACGGAAGTGGGAAAGGATGTCAATTGTTAAGGACTGAATCCAGCATGTACATGATTCAGTCCTTTTCGCCTTTTAAAAGTTTCTTATTAAGAACATTAAATCCCTTTAATCTCACGGATTTGTTTTTCCAACTCTTCAATGCCGTGCTGGGCATTTTTGATGGAACGGCACTGTTTTTCAAACAACTCTTCTGCAGTGTCGCCGAAATTTTCGTAATAGATGCGTCCGATTTCCATATAATTTTTCTTTAAAACTTCTTCGCAGGTGCTAATCTGGCTTTTTAAACGTGCAATTTCTGCCATTTCTTTTGCTTTATCTACAGCAGCCTGTCCTTTGGTGGTAATCGTTTCTTCTACTTTGCTAAAAAAATCCATTTGTTATTTTTCCTTTCATTATTAAACGGTACAAAGACCTTTTTAAGTATCCTGCAAGTATTGTAACTGATTTTGCGCAGTAATAAAACAAATTTTTATATTTTATAATGAAATTTCAATTTTTATATGATATAATATTCAAAGGTCAAAGAATTTTGATTATTTGCAAAAGACATGGAGTAGGTAATATGCAGACAGCATACATGAAACAAAAAATAAATAATGAGATGGAAATTTGTGAGATTACAGATTTGGAAGCAAAGCAACTTATTGAAAAAACATTGCTTAAAAATCGTATTTCTTATTATTTGAAGTGGCCGAAGGCGAAATTCTGGAGCCGCAGACGAGTGATTTGTATTCTTTGTGTTAATGACAATTCCAGAGATGAGGCGGAGGAGGCTATCCGTAGTTTGGGGGAAGACGTGACTGATTATGTACGTTTTGTGGCACGCAAATCAGACAATGTGTTCCTGTAGAATTGTTCGTTTTTTTTAGTCAATTTACATTGACAAAGCAAGTTCTATTTGATACAATAGGCTTCGGTGATTGCGAGAGAGTTCTCTCTTGTAAATACTAAGCTGCTGTGGCTCAGTCGGTAGAGCGTCGCATTGGTAGTGCGGAGGTCACGGGTCCGATTCCCGTCAGCAGCTTTCACACAAGGCATGAGTCGTACAAAAACACAAAAAATAACGCTCCGCAAGTATACTTGCCGGAGCGTATATTTTTGTGTTTTTATAGGGCTCTCAAAAATGAAAAAATTTAACCATTTACATAATGCAAATTGAATAAAAATACAAGTTTTTCTATTTTTCCTTGAAAATATTTCAAAAATTATGTATAGTTATATTGGTGCAATTTGTTAAAGCATTAAAGTGATTTTTAGGAGGATTTGCAGATGAAAAAATTAATCTCATTAGCGCTTAGTATGGTTTTGGCGTTATCAATTGTTGCTTGCGGTGGCGGGGCAGCCTCTAAGATGACCATGGGAACAGGCGGTACTTCCGGTACCTATTATGGTTATGGCGGTGTGATTGGTCAGTACATTAAGAATAAAGCAGGTATTGATGTAGTTGTTGTTTCCACAGACGGTTCTAAGGCAAATATCCAGGGCATTGCAGCAGGCGATTATCAGTTGGGTACTGTACAGTCCGATGTTATGTCTTATGCATGGGACGGAACCCGTTCCTTTGAGACAGAAGGAAAGGTGGACAGTTTCCGCACAGTAGCAGGTCTTTACGCAGAGGCAATCCAGTTAGTAACCATGGATCCTGAAATTAAGAGCGTTGCAGATTTGAAAGGAAAATCTGTTTCTATCGGTGCTCCCGGTTCCGGTGTTTATTTCAATGCAATGGATGTGTTGAGCGCAGCTGGTTTAACAGAAAAGGATATTAATGCACAGTATCAGTCCTTTGCGGATAGTGCAGATGCATTAAAGGATGGCAAGATTGATGCTGCATTTATCGTAGCAGGTGCGCCTACTCCCGCTATTACAGAACTGTGTACTACCAATGATGCTTATCTGGTTCCCATTGACGGTGATGTAGCAGAAAAGTTAATGGCGTCATGCCCTTTCTATACTGTATATGATATTCCCGCAGGTACCTACGAGGGTCAGACAGAAGCGGTAAAGACTGTAACTGTTAAGGCAACCTTGATTGTAAGCGCAAGTGCTTCTGAGGAAGAGGTATATAATTTGACCGCTGCAATTTTTGATAATATTGATGCAATTACTGCTGAAAATGCAAAGGGTGCTGAACTGAGCATCGAAAACGCAACAAGCGGTATGACCGTTCCTTTCCACGCAGGTGCTGCAAAGTATTTTGCTGAAAAGGGTGTTCAGGTAGAAACAAACTAAGAGTAGTGATAAAGGGGCTACGACGGAGATTTCGCCGTAGCCTTTTCTATGATGGAGTAATACATAATCAGGAGGTATCAATGGGTTTATTTGCAAAAAAGAAAGCACCGGGGGTTGCAGAACCGATGGATTTGGATGCGGTAATGAAAAAATATGACAGAGAGTCCAATGTTCGTATTTGGGAAGGCATTCCCAAGATTATTGTAACTTCTGTTTTGGCTGTTTTTTCATTGTTCTGTATCTATGTAACGTTATTTACCAGTTGGCTGGAGGAGATTCGTTTAACCTCTTTCGTGGCCTTTATTATTTTTATCGGATATTTGGTATTTCCGGCTAAAAAGGGACACCAAAAGGTCAATCATATGCCATGGTACGATGTTGTGCTGATGGTTGGCGGTACAGGTGCTTTTTTGTACTATACCGTAAATGCTCTGACCATTATCCAGCAGGGAAGTATTTTTGAGTGGTATCAGATAGTAATCGGAATTGTGGGTATTTTGTCATTGGCAGAGGTGTGTCGTCGAAGCGTTGGTATACCCATTCTGATTGTGGCTGGTGTACTGATAGTTTATGCTTTGATTTGGGGGCTATCCAATCCTACTTTCAGCGGAAAATTGAATTATACTGTCCGTTATCTGTTCTACAGCAAGGAAGGTATCATGTCCACGCCCATTAACGTGTGCTCCAAGTTTATTGTAGTATTTATCATTTTTGGTGCATTTTTGGAGCGGACAGGTATTGCGGATTTCTTTATTAATATTGCAAATGCTTTTGTAGGCGGCTTTTCCGGCGGACCTGCAAAGGTTGCGGTCGTGGCAAGTGCTATGGAAGGTATGGTTTCCGGTTCTTCTGTTGCGAATACGGTTGGTTCCGGTTCGGTTACCATTCCTTTGATGAAAAAGACAGGATACAAGCCGGAATTTGCGGCTGCGGCAGAAGCGTCGGCTTCTACCGGTGGTCAGATTATGCCCCCTATTATGGGAGCAGCGGCATTCCTTATGGCAGACTATGTGGGTGTACCTTACAGTAATATTGTAGTGCGTGCGATTCTGCCGGCGGTATTGTACTTTGCAGGAATTTTTATAACGGTTCATCTGGAAGCCAAGAAGGAAGGCTTGCGAGGCTTGAGCAAGGAAGAATTACCCAAAATCAAGCCTTTATTGAAGCAGATATATTTGTTGCTTCCATTGATTTTACTTGTTTACCTGGTTGGTACCAGCCAACGTTCTATCCAGTATGCGGCGGCTATTGCTATTATCGTGGCAATTGTGGTGAGTCTATTTAACAAGGGAAACCGTATTACGCCCAAGCGTATTTGGGAGGCTCTTGCAGCAGGTGGACAGGGAATGATCACTGTAGCAGCAGCCTGTGGTGTTGCAGGTATCATTGCAGGAACCATTACTATGACAGGTCTTGCCAATATGCTGATTAACGGTATTGTTGCATTGGCAGGTAATCAGGTTATTATCGCATTGATATTGACCATGCTTTGCTGTATCGTACTTGGTATGGGCGTGCCTACTACAGCGAACTACTGTATTATGGCAGCGACTTGTGCACCGATTCTGGTCCGCATGGGTGTGCCTACTTTGGCAGCACATTTCTTTGTATTTTATTTTGGTATCGTAGCGGATTTGACGCCTCCGGTTGCCCTGGCTGCTTATGCGGGCGCAGCAATTGCACAGGGAAATCCCATGAAGACGGCATTCACTGCAACGAAACTTGCAATCGGTGCATTTATTGTTCCTTATGTATTTGCACTGAACCCGGCAATGTTGTTTATTGATACTAATGCAATTGAAATTGTACAGATTTGTATTACCTCCTTGGTAGGTATCTTCGGTGTGTCGGCGGCTCTGGAAGGCTATTTGCTGAAGCCCATGTCGTGGTATCAGAGATTTCTTGGCCTTGCAGGTGGTTTGCTTTTGATTTATCCGGGGCTTACAACAGACCTTCTTGGTCTTGGCTTGGTAGGTATGGTGGCAATCATTCAGATTTTGGAGAGAAAAAAATGAGTAAGCAAATGAAATGGGCAGGATATTTTCCTTTCAATGATCAGAAACTGGATTTTGAAGTAAAAATAAACAGTTTTGGTGTATGTGAGTATGAGGTTACGGATGAGTCAGTTTTTAATGCGGAAAAAGGCTCCTGGGAAGACGATGAATTTGTACAGCGGGAGATATGTGCATTATTAAAGACTTTTTGCAACAAGGAGTTTACCGATACCGAGCAGTTATTAAGGGAGTATCCGGTTAAGAATCCTGATTTTCTTGAACTTGCAAAGGAAAAGGTGCAGGAGAAAGGAATTAAGTTTAATAGATTCATTGTCAAAAATGTGGATATGGATGCCGGTTTTTATGATGTGTATAAAGCAAGGAAAGTGCAAAGAATTGCAACTGCGACAAATGCAGAGCAAAATTCCAAGACTGTTGCAACCGGAAACGGCATGATGAAGAAAATAGTGATAATAGCAGTGGTTGTCGTCATTTTGATAGCAAGTTATTTTATGAAGTAAAGACAGATTACTGTTCAGAGGCAAATAATAATGCCGCATTCCTAAGGTCATATCCTTTGGGACTGCGGCATTTTATATTTTGGGTTTTTCAGTATTAGTAGGGCGGAGTGATTTCAGGGAAGTTGAAACCACGGGCTGCCAGTTCCTGACGCTGTATTTCCAGAATCGCATATGCGTTTGGCTGCAAAAAGAACATTGCATCATGAGGGCACATAAAGGTTGTAGGAGGTACAGTGGTTGAGATGGTACCGTCCGGATTTTCTGTAATGATTGTGGAACCGTCAATAAGTGAAGGATCCTCAATTAAAGGAAGTTCCGTTATACCGGGATGACTGAACGGACAATTTTCGCAAGCAACCAACATAGTGTACAAGCAAAGATTACCGGCATAATGGACGTTGCACAATTCTGTAGGAACGGTAGCCTCATCAAAGTACTCTGTTATAATATGTCCGTCACACTGACCGGCGATAGGTAATTTGCCGGAACGGGAACAAACCTGTGTCTGTACAATTCCGCCGGGAACTACGAAGGTTTGGTTTGGTAAGTCTTCGTGGACACGTTCCATGACTGCGCGCCATAATTTTTTTGCAAGTTGTTTTTCCGGGTTAGTCGTACTTTCATCCATAGGATTCTGGTTATCGTATCCACCCCACACGGTCGCTGTGTAATACGGGGTGTATCCTGCAAACCATACGTCTTTTGTTTCGGAAGCGGTACCTGTTTTACCGGCAATAGCCATACCGCCGAAATTTACAGCGGTACCGGTACCCTTGGTTACAACATCCTGCATAGCGCTTGTGAGAAGGAATGCAGTGGTTTCTTTCAAAACCCGGTGTTCGTAGGATTCGGTATTGTCCAAAATAACATTTCCGTCGGAATCCAATACTTTGGTATATAACTTGGGCTCAATGTAAACACCTTCGTTTGCAATGGCTGCATATGCTGCGTTAAGTTCCAAGTTGGTAACGCCGGTAACACCGCCCAGTGCCATAGCCTGATAGCAGTCTTTGGCCTGGTTAAGGGTGGAAAAACCAAATTCGCGCAAGTAGTCAAATCCAAGTTGGGGTGTAATCTGGGTTAGTACTTTAACGGTTAATACGTTCATGGAATCTTCAATACCGGTACGCAAATTATTGATACCGCGGTAATCGCCCTTCCACCAGTTTCTGACCAATACGCCGTTGTCATATGCAAAAGGTGCATCGTTGAATACGGTAGCAAGGGTCATATTGCAACTGTCCAAAGCAGGTGCATAGGTGGTCAGTACTTTAAAAGTAGAACCGGGTGAACGTGTAGAGACTGTGGCACGGTTCAAGGTACGGCTACCTTCTTTGGTACCGCGACCGCCCACCATGGCAACCACATATCCGGTGTACTGGTCCTGAATAGTCATAGACATCTGGGGCTGTACTACCAAAGTGATATCCTCTGCAATCTCCTCATCGGTTTCTGCCATAACAGCTTTTTTGTACATGTCAATGGCTTCCATGGCTTCTTCGTGGGAATTAAATATTAAATTAAAGTCCTTGTCAACATTTTTACGATACCAGGTCTGCAACATTTCTTTGCTGTAGTTTTGGTATTCACCATCAGCAGTTTTAGTAGTAAGGGCATAGTGCAAATACCACTTCGTGTCGATGGCAAAATTTTCGGGGTCAGCAAATTCTTCATCGCAGATTGCCTGAATTTCGGAATCCATGGTGGAATAAATACGAAGACCGCCGCTGTAAAGCAGGGCAGAAGCAGCAGTAGCACTGTAGCCCGCCTCTTCAATCAGGTCATTGTAGACTTCATCCGCCAGGGCATCAATAAAGTAGGAGTTTACTTTAGTTGTACCGATTGCAATGTTGACTTCCTGGATGCGGGAGTAAACATCATCTGCCATAGCCTCATCATATTCGGCCTGGGTAATATATCCCTGCTCCAGCATGTCATTCAGTACTTTTGTCCGTCTCTCTGCATTTTTTTCGGGACGGGAGATAGGGTTATACTTGGCAGGGTTTTGGGTAATGCCTGCAATAACAGCACATTCAGATAAGTTTAATTCCCAAACATTTTTATTAAAATATCTAAGGGAAGCAGCTTGTACCCCAAGGGTATTCTGACCGAGGTTAATGGTGTTCATGTAGCGCTCCAAAATCTCCTCTTTGCTGAGAATTTTGGTGATTTCCAGAGCGAGATACTGCTCTTGGAATTTACGCTCAATTTTCTCAATCATGCTGTCTTCTGTTACCCAGTCGGTGAAAATGGTATTTTTCAAAAGCTGCTGGGTAATGGTACTTGCACCCTGAGTTGCCTTACCGCCGGTTCTGATGAATTCAAATCCGGCACGCAGGATACCTTTGATGTCAATACCGTTATGTTCGTAGAAACGGGCATCTTCAACGGCAACAAAAGCATCAGCCATATCCTGAGGAATCTGTTCCATGGTTACCTGAATACGGTTAGCATTTTGGGCAACCAGTTTGTCAATTTGGTTTCCTTCATTGTCATATACAAAAGTTGAAAAACCGACAGGTGCTACATCATTACTGTTGATGACGGGAGCGGAAGCGATAATTCCTTTGAATACACCGATTCCGGCAGATACACCGATAATCCCCAATGATATAACTCCTATTAAAGCTCCCATAAATAAGGTGAGCGCAATTTTTCTTCCCCACTTCATAGATTTTGAATTCAGAGCCTTTTGCTTTTTGCGGACTCCTTTTTTGGTATAATTCATAAATCCATTCCCTTTCTGTCTGTGTTTAGACGAAACTATGTAAGTCCATTAGGACATTACTCGCTTTATTATATCAAAAAATGTTTTGTAAATAAAGGTTTTTTGTTTATATTAAGAATTGTTCACAAATTCAACTATGTTTATGCTATAATTTTATAAAATATGTTTTTATTTGGTAAAGGACAAGTTATGGCAAATACAGAAACCGGAAAAAGAGAAGCTTATCGTATTTTGGTGCAGGGCGGTGAAGGAGAAATTGTAGAAAAGAAATCCCGTTTTATCGCTACAGTGCGCTGTGTGGAAAGTGAAGAGGAGGCTCTTGCTTTTATAGAAGAAATGAAAAAGAAATATTGGGATGCCAGACATAACTGCCATGCTTTTGTGGTAGGAGAGAACGGAGGAATTCAGCGATACAGCGATGACGGAGAGCCGGGCGGAACTGCGGGAAGGCCCATGCTGGATGTACTTTTGGGTGAGGGGATACGCAATATCGCAGTGGTGGTAACCAGATATTTTGGCGGTGTCTTGCTGGGCACAGGCGGCTTGGTGCGCGCTTATACCCAGGCGGTAAAGGCAGGACTGGAAAATTCCAAGGTGGCATGGATGCGCTTTGGAAAGGTACTTGATATTGAGACGGATTATAATGGAATAGGGAAGATTTTGTATTTGCTGGGACAAAGTGGGATAGAGCCGCAAAAAGCGGAGTATACTGAGGTTGTGAGGTTGCAGGTAATGCTGCCTTATGAAATAGCAGGGAAAATGGAAAAGGATATTACGGAGGCGACTAACGGAAAAGCGCAAATCTCTTTGGCAGAAGAAACATATTACATTGACAAGAAATAGACAAAAGAGTTAAAATTCACATGGATAGTTTGATTTCTGAAAGAAAGGTGGTGGTTTTATGAAGTACCGAAGTAGTAACAATACTGAAAATCCGCTCCCGTGTACATGCATAAACACCACGAGAATCCTGATAGGGGGATTCTCTGCCTAAAAGGAGGTACTTACCATGGAAGAAATCAGAGAATTATTGGAAATGAAGCAGTATACATCCCTGCGTCAGAAGATTGAGGAGATGAATGATGCGGATATCGCCGTGCTTATGGAAGCGCTGGAAGAGGCAGAAATGTTGAAGATATTCCGTATTCTTCCCAAGGATCTGGCAGCGGATGTTTTTTCGTATCTGGAAGTAGAAAACCAGCAATTAATTATCACATCCCTGTCCGATAGAGAGGCGGCTAATATTATTGATAATCTGATGGCGGATGATGCGACAGACTTTTTGGAAGAAATGCCTGCCAATATTGTGAAAAAGTTGCTTGCCAATGCCAA
Source organism: Lachnospiraceae bacterium (assembly GCA_017468395.1). GTDB lineage: Bacteria > Bacillota > Clostridia > Lachnospirales > Lachnospiraceae > Acetatifactor. The sequence continues at coordinate 39,243 of JAFUIR010000020.1, forward strand.
GCCTGAGACCAGAAGGGATATCAATCATTTGCTTCGTTACCCGGAGGCTTCTGCCGGAAGCATCATGACGGTGGAATTTGTGGACTTGAAAGAGCACCTGACGGTGGAACAGGCCATTGAGCGAATCCGAAGGGTGGGAGTAGACAGTGAGACCATTAACATCTGTTATGTTTTGGATGCCAGACGAAGATTGATGGGAACGGTTGCCCTTCGATATTTGCTGCTCAGTGACCCGCAGGAGCGGATTGGGGATATCATGCACGAAAATGTTATCGCCATCAATACGCTTATGGATCAGGAAGAGGTTGCCAAGCAGTTCAAAAAATACGATTTTATCTCCATGCCGGTTGTGGATAATGAAAACAGGCTGGTTGGTATTATTACGGTAGACGATATCGTGGATATTATGGAAGAAGAAACCACAGAAGATATCGAAAAAATGGCGGCGATTATGCCTTCCGACAAGCCTTACATGAGGACCGGAATTTTTGAGACATATAAAAAGAGAATTCCATGGCTTTTGCTTCTCATGGTGTCGGCGACTTTTACAGGTCAGATTATTAATGGTTTTCAGGATGCGCTGAGCGTGTGCACGGTACTGACTATGTTCATTCCCATGCTCATGGATACCGGAGGAAATGCGGGAGGACAAGCCAGCGTAACTATTATCCGCGGACTTTCTTTGGGCGAAATCGCTTATCGTGATACTTTTCGCATCATATGGAAGGAAATCCGGGTGGCCATACTTTGCGGTCTGACCCTCGGTCTGGCAAATTTTGCCAAACTGATGCTTTTTGACGGTGTTGGGCTGGAAGTGGCAGCAGTGGTATGCCTGACTTTGGTTGCTACTTTGGTCATTGCCAAATTGGTGGGATGTACCCTGCCCATTTTGGCTAAAAGAATCGGCTTTGACCCGGCGGTAATGGCAAGTCCTTTCATTACAACCATTGTAGATGCCATATCTTTAATTATTTATTTTCAGATAGCAAAAGGGGTTATGGGAATATAACTTCAGAATCATAAAAACTTAAGGTTTATATTGAGAAAAACAAATTGACAGACTATTTAGAATATGTGACAATAAGAGAAAGAAAAACTCACATAGGGGGTAAAAGCGATGAAGAAAAAATGGTTAGCTTTGGGACTGGCACTGGTAATGTCCGTTGCAATGGCATTTCAGCCTATGACAGTTCAGGCTTTAGAAAAAAATGGAGAAATTTGGGATGACCTCAGTGGTGAAAGTACTGTAAACAGTGTAGTTACCACTTCTGATAATATCAGACTTTGGACCACAATCAAAACCAATTATCATGCACCCGGTATTACAGGTTTGGTAGTGCAGACTTCCAAAGATGAAGTAAACAGAATCATGGGCATCAGCAATGACGATTGGTGGAAGGGAATCCAGCCTATTTTGTATGTGGCACAGTCTTCCCAGTCTACTACTAAAGATGTGGAATTGATGCATCAGTATGCAAAATCTCTGGGTGGTAAAGCATGGTATGATTATGAGATTCTGATGTTTAAATGGACAGGCACATGGAATGAGTCTGTTACCAAAACTGCAGAACCCATCAGAATGACGGTTGGTATTAAGGAAAATGAGCAGACACCTAATACTTCTTATGCAATGTTGCATTTGAAAGACGGCGTGGGAACGTTCTACTACGATTTGGATACAGATAATGAAATCGTAACCTTTGAAACTTCCGATTTTTCCGGTATCTATGTACTGGTAAGTTTTCCTACTGCAAACAAACCTGCAAATACGACTCCCGCGGGCAGTACCACACAGGCTGGTCAAAATACACCCGCAGCGGACGAACTGGATAAGGTTCCGAAGATGGGCGACGAGCAGACCGTGATTCTTCCGGCACTTTTTGTAGGCAGCGTACTTTTGTTTGTGGCAGCGTTTTTCTATCGCAGAAAAGAAGCATAAAAAGCGTAAATAAATAGTGAACATACAAAAATCCCGTCTTTCCAGGAAAGGCGGGATTTTCGTTGTATAAAGTATTTTTGAAGGCTAATTATTTTAAGAAATCGTACTGGGACATATAAAGTTTGTAGTATTCACCTTTTTGAGCCATCAGTTCTTCGTGATTTCCTTTTTCCAAGATGTCACCTTTATCTACATACATGATACAGGTAGCGTTTTTGATGGTGGATAAGCGGTGGGCAATGATAAAGGAAGTACGGCCTTCTAACAGGCGGTTTAGTCCTTTTTGAAGGATAATCTCTGTTTCGGTATCAATGCTGGATGTGGCTTCATCCAAAATCAAAATCTTGGGGTCTGCAAGCAAGGCTCTGGCAAAGGAAATAAGTTGGCGTTGTCCGGCAGAAAGTCTGCTTCCGCGCTCATTTACTTCCGTGTAGTATCCATTTTCCATTTCCATAATAAAGTCATGGGCACATACAACTTTTGCGGCATTGATGACGTCTTCATCGGAGGCTTCCATATTTCCGTAGCGGATATTGTCCATGATGGTTCCGGCAAAGATGAAACTATCCTGCATCATAACGCCCATCTGGGTGCGCAGGGAGCGAAGAGTTACTTTGGAAATATCCACGCCGTCAATAAGAATTTGTCCGGAATCTACATTGTAGAAACGGCTGATTAAGTTGACAATGGTAGTCTTTCCGGCTCCCGTAGGACCTACAATAGCGTAGGTATCGCCTTGTTTTGCGGTAAAGTTAATGCAGTCCAGTATTTTGGCGCCTTCCTCGTAACTGAAAGACACGTCTTTAAACTGTACTTCACCGTGAATCGGAGGCATTTCGGTAGCGTCCGGTGCATCGGTTACGCGGACCGGTTCGTCGATGGTTTCAAAAATACGCTCCAAATAGGAAATGGCTGTCAGCAGGGAGTTATAAAAACTTGCCAGTGTATTAATGGGTGCCCAGAAACGGCCAATATAAGATGTAAAGGCAATGAGGATACCGGCTGTAAGGGGGGCATCCGGTGCCAGAATCCAGCGTACACCCAATACGTAAATAAAGCAGGTGGTGAGAGTCTGAATAACGTCAATGCTGGGCCATAAGGTAAAGTTAAACATAACCGCTTTCATCCATGCACTGCGGTAGTTAGTGCTCAATCGGTTGAAAATGCCTGTGTTTTCCCGTTCCCTTACAAAGGACTGGGTTACACGGATTCCGTTGATGCTCTCGGCAATGTAGGCGTTTAGATTGGACTGCTTATTACTTTGAATCTGCCAGGCACGGCGCTGTTTCTTTTTGATAAATACAATAACTACTGCCAAAAGTGGCAGACCGCAAAGGCAAACAAGAGTCAGTTTCACATCACAAATCAGCATGAAGATAATGATGAAAAACAAGTTGCAAAGGTCGGTAAAAGTATTGACAATACCGTTGCTGAGTAAGTCACTTAAACTGTTGACGTAGTTTACTACCCGGACCTGAATTTTGCCGTGAGGTCTGTCATCATAATAAGAAAAAGGCAGTTTTTGCAGGTGACCAAAAATGTCAGAACGCAGGTCGTGTACAATGTTTTGACCGATGACACTCATGGTACGGATTTTCAGGGCTAAGGATAACGCAGAGTACCCGGCAATAAGTGCGGTTAAAATACTGTAAATTGCAATGGTGCGCATATCTTTTTGGGGAATACACTCATCCATAATCTTTTGGAAGAAAATGGGAATCACCATGGTCAGGGCGGAGGAGGAAAGCATCAGTATAATGATAAGAGCCATTTTTCCTTTGTAGGGAGATACATATCGTGCCAGACGTTTTAACTGCCCTATGTCAAAACTGTCTTCCAATACTTCATCTACATCGTAGCGGTTTCTTGCCATATCAGTTACCTCCTTTCTTTTCTAAAATTTCTGCGGGAATTTCCCCATACTGGCTGCGGAAAGTGCTTGCATAGTAGCCGTCTTGGGCCAGAAGGGATTCGTGTGTTCCGTGTTCAATAATTCTTCCATTGTCCAGTACCAAAATCAAATCGGCATCTTTAATAGAAGAGATGCGGTAGGCGATAATGAAGATGGTGCAGGAGGTATTGATTTGTTTTAACTGTTTTTGAATGTAACTTTCGGTTTCCATATCCACTGCGGAAGTGGTATCGTCCAAAATCAGGATGGATGGGTCTTTCAGCAGTGCGCGGGCCAAGGAAATACGCTGTTTCTGTCCGCCGGAAAGTCCCACGCCGCGTTCGCCCACAATGGTATCATAGCCCTCCGGCATTGCCATAATAAAGTGGTTGGCGTCTGCCATGATGGCGGCTTTTTTTACATCCTCAAAAGGACAATCGGGACGTCCGTAAGCAATATTGCCTTCGATGGTATCGGAGAAGAGGAATACATCCTGCATAGCCATACCGATATTGTCCCTCAGATTGTAAAGGTCCATATCTTTGACATTGATACCATCTACAAATACTTCGCCGGAAGTGGTGTCGTAGAAACGGCACAGCAGATTCATAATGGTAGATTTGCCGGAACCGGTGGAGCCGATAATGCCTACGGTCTGACCGGGCTCAACCTTAAAGTTAATATCCATGACAATGTCCTCATCGTCTGCACGGTATGAAACATCTTTAAATTCCACAGCACCTTCCAGCCGCTTTTTGATAACGCCGGACTGTGGAGTTTTTACGTTAGGCTCTTCCATGTAGGTATTGTAAATTTTTTCCACAGAAGTAATAAAGTTTCCTACATCGTTTACCAGCCAGCCGGCCTGACGTAACGGGTTATTTAAAAGCCAAAGATAACCGTTTACGGTAACTAAGTTACCCATGGTAATTTCGCCGGAGATGACAAGGTAACCGCCGTAGAGCATGAGAACCACATTCAGGGCATAAGATAAAATTTCAAAAATGGGAACAAATTTCATCCATATTTTGGAGGCGGAAATTTGAGCCGCACGGTATGCAGCATTTTCCTTATTAAATTTTTCGATTTCAAAATCTTCTTTGGCAAAGGCCTTTACCACGCGGTTTCCGCTGACGTTTTCCTGAACAAAGGCATTGAGGGAGGAGAAACATTCACGGTTTCTGCGAAAGGCAGGTTTTACCTTTTTGGACTGCATGTAGGTGGCCAAAGCGGTAAAGGGCAATACAGCCAGCATGCACAGTGCCAGTTTAACATTGACGGTAAATATCATAATCAGTGCAAACATAAAACTGAGAATCTGCTGGTATACCATGTAAATAACGTAAGCCACGAAGTGACGGATGGCATCCATATCACCGGTTTGTCGGCTCATCAAATCACCGGTACGTTTTTTATTATAAAAGGCAAAGTCTTCTTCCAAAAGTTTGCGGTAAACTTTGTCACGCATATCGTAGAGTACGCCCTGGGATGCCTTTTCAAAAGCAATCTGATATAAAAAACGAAGCACGCCAATGACTGCAGTAACTATGAAGAGACAGATTACCAGGGGAATCAGTTTTTCGGTGGCTCCCTTTTCAATAACATCGTCTATAATCATACCGGAAATCTGGGGATTCACTACATAAAGTGCCGAGATGGCAGTGGTCATAATGAGCCCCACAATCATGTAAAACCGGTATTTTTTTAAAAAGGAATAAAACCATTTCATCGGAGTCATTTCAGTTACCTGTCCTTTCATTTTGCTCTGGTCTTAATTTGCCTTAATAGTAATATTGTACTAGTAAAAAAGAAATGTAGTATCTTGCAAGTTTCATGTATGATTTTGTAAAAAATGGTTTTACTTTTATAGGCGGACAATATACAATGAAAAAGGTAGAAAATGCTATTTTAATTGATTGAAAACGGATAAAAAACCGCAGTAGATTGACAGTGGAGGACGAAAGACAACATGGAAAATAAAAACATGAATATTGAAGAACTGAATCCGACTTTTTTGTTCACATGGACCGGAAAGCGAACTGCGGATGAAAAAAATTATCATAGTCACGATTATCCGGAACTGGCCTATATTTTGTCCGGCAAAGGAAAGTACCGTATCGACGATGTGGTATATGATGTGGCGGAGGGAGATTTACTGATTCTAAATCCCGGCACCAAGCATCAGGCTATTTTTTGTGATGGGGAAAATCCTACAACGGAGTTTTTTGTGGGATTTACAGATGTGAAAATAGGTGATTACGAGCCCAATGAAATCCCCAGACCGGGTGGTCAGGCGGTTTTTCATACCAAAGGGGATCTTCGCCAGAAGTTGTTTAAAATCTGCGCCTCTATGGGAGCGGAGAATGCGGTTTTACGGCAGGGTCGTTATTTTATGTTAAAGTCCTACCTCATGCAGATGATTCTTTTGATTGTCAGGGAACAGACAGAGCCGGTGGAGGTCAAAACCGGTTATTCCTTTGAATCGGTCAATAAAAAATATGTAGTGGAACAAATCGTCAGTTATTTTGAAGACCACTACGCAGAGAAGATTTCATTGGACCAAATTGCAGAAAATATGTATTTGAGTCCCTTTTATATTTCTAAGATATTTAAATCGGAAACGGGAGATGCGCCCATCAGACATTTGATTAACATCCGTCTGGAAAAAGCCAAGGAACTTTTGGAGAAAGGCTGGGGCGGCAGTATTCAGGAAGTGGCTGCAGAGGTCGGCTATGATGATGCCTACCATTTCAGCAAACTGTTCAAAAAGCGCTATGGCATGTCACCCTCCCAGGTGAAGAAGGGGTAGAGCCGGCGCTCCCACTGGACGGGGAAAGTGAATTTTGGGAACGGAGAAGTTAATATGCAGATTGAAGTAATGAGTATAGAAGATATTGATTTAGTTATTCCATTTTATATAGATTATTATAATAATTATGAGGATTGTTGTTGGACCGAATCAACAGCAAAAAAGAGAATTCACCAAGTACTGACAATAGAAGATTCATATTCGCTAATTATGAAAGATGATAATGACATAGTGTGCGGTTTTGTTATGGGATATTTCAAACAATATGATGATATATTAGGTTACATGCTAGAAGAGATTCTTATAGCCTATAAATATCAGAATAAAGGCTTAGGAAGCAGGCTTCTTTCTGCACTTGAAACTAAAGTCAAAGAAGTCGGTGCTTCTTGTATCGAACTTCAAGCGGTTAATGATAAAATGCACGATAGATATTATGGAAAAGGTGGGTATTCTGATGCCAAAAACTTTGTTATGAAAGTAAAGTGGCTTGAATGATAATCCCAATATATAGGTGTGAGAATGGATATAATAGAAACGATGGCGAGATTACAAAATTATTTGTAGAACCAGCACTTCAAGGCAACTCCATTGGTTCTACTCTTTTGAAATATGCTATTGATAAGCATGATGTAAACACATTGTGGGTATTGGGCAAGAATGTCCGTGCCATTCGCGTTTATGAACGACACGGTTTTAAATTACAACAGACAAGAAACTTGAAGAAGATATAACGGAATATTTGATTCGTTTAGAACGCAAAATTCCAACCGGTCTATTTTTATAAGAAAGAGAATTTTATGGAGGATATATATTGGAGAATTATGATGTAATTGACTTAATTAAAAATAAATATCTAAGTAATCATAAGGAAAATACTTTAAGGCATGTGGAAGATGTGGCAGATACAGCAGTTTGGTTGGCAAAATTATATAATCTGGATATTGAAAAGGTAAAACTTGCCGCATTGCTTCATGATATTAGTGCAATAATGACTCCGCAAGAAATGTATAAGTTTGCGACAGCGCGTGGTTTGAAAATAGATGCTGCAGAAGAAAAATATCACTTTCTATTACACCAAAGAATTTCGAAAATAATTGCGCAAGAAGATTTTGATATTAGTGATTCGGATATTCTGGATGCAATTGAGTGCCACACAACTTTAAAGAAAAATGCAAGTATATACGATAAGGTTATATTTATTGCGGATAAAATTTCTTGGGATCAAAAAGGTGTACCACCATATTATGATTTTTTGAAAAGTAAGGTAGTGGAATCATTAGATGAAGCTTGTTGCTTTTATATAAAGTATCAATTTGATAACAATTTGTTGTTAATGCCTCATCAGTGGATAATAGAGGCTTATGAAGATTTGAGGAATGCTTAAAAAAATCTAACTGACCAATCCCAATTGTTAGAGGTTGTAAACCTTGAATTTTTAGAACTAATTTGGCTTGGATAATCAGTCGGGAGTGAGTTGAGTTCCGACTGAAATGGGAAAAACAGCAGATTAGTCTGGAAAAAACAAGGTTGAATCCCGACCGGAATGGAAAAAATCAGAGGATTAGTCGGAAAAGAAGAATTTCTCGCAAACCGGACACCATAAATCCCGATTTGTATAAATATCGGAGGAACATTATGATTATCAGAAAAGCCAAAAGTACAGATGCAATTGATTTAAAAGAATTATACTTTAATTATTTGACACATTTTCCGCCGAAAGAAGAACAAGATATGAATTTGTGGGAAAATCTTTTGGATAAGTTTGAGAAAGATGAAAATATGCATTTGTTAGTGGCAGAAGAAGATGGAAAAGTTGTTTCAACCGTGCAAATGGCGATAGTTGAAAGTTTAACGCATAATGTCAGACCCTTCGCAGTTATAGAAAACGTTGTAACGCATACAGATTATAGAAATAAAGGTTATGCATCGGCGTTGTTGGAGAGAGCATCAGAAATTGCTAAAGAGCACAGATGTTATAAAGTTTTTCTTGAAACCGGTTCCAATAAAGAGAGCACATTGAATTTTTATAAAAATAATGGTTTTGCAATAGATGAAAAACATTCCTGTTTGAAACGTTTATAAGCCCTAGTTTTACACCGGATTTTAACTGGTCAGAGCAAGGAGTGGAATCAAGAATAATCGGGAGGTAATCAGATGAGTTTGACAATCAGGCGTGCAGTGGCGAAGGACATAGGCAGAATTAACGAACTGCTGTTTCAGGTGTTGGAAGTGCACCATCAGGGAAGACCGGATTTGTTTAAGGGTAATGTAAAAAAGTATACAGATGAAGAACTTTTGGAGATATTGACAGACGACAAAAGACCGGTATTTGTGGCGGAGGATGCCGGCGGCATAGTGCAAGGCTATGCTTTTTGTGTGTTCATACAGCATATAAACAATAATATCCTGACCGACATCAAAACCCTTTACATAGATGATTTGTGCGTGGACGAGAACACCCGTGGGCAAAAAGTGGGAAAGAACTTGTATGAATTTGTGCTGGATTTTGCCCGTAGTAGCGGATGTTATAATGTGACTTTAAATGTCTGGTCCTGCAATGAGTCTGCCATGAAGTTTTATGAAAAATGCGGACTGGTGCCTCAAAAAGTGGGCATGGAAGTGATTTTGTAGTTGGTAATTGGATAGTCGGCAAACTGTAAGTTGGCGGCGTTTGGATACGAAAAGGAGAGGGTTATGGCATCGTGGATGGTACACCTTCGGGTGGCAGAGGGACTTCTGCAAAAGATGGAAGACTTAAGCGAGACAGAGTTTATTGTGGGAAATATTGCTCCGGACAGCGGAGTGCCTAACGAAGATTGGTCGGTTTTTACTCCCAGTTCCGAACTTTCCCATTACAGCCATAGGGACGAAAAAGGCATAAAAGTGATAGATATAGGAAAATATGCAGACTCTTATTTGAAAAAAGAACAATGTGAAAGTTATGATAAAAAGCAACTTTCTTTTTATTTGGGTTACTATGATCATTTGATGACGGATATTTTGTGGACTACGTATGTTGTCACGCCTTTGACCCAGAGAGATTGGGAGGCGTATAGTCAAGACCAGATGGCAGCAGTCTGGAAATGGAAAAAAGATTGGTACGATTTAGACTTTTTGTATTTGCAAAAACACCCGGATTTTCATGCATTTGACGTGTACGAGGGAGCGGTAGGTTTTCGGAATACCTTTTTGGACTATTTTGCAGTGGATGCCTTTGACAATCGCAGGCAGTATATCACCGGATTTTACCGGGGAGGCAGGGAAAATCTGGATAGAGAATATCCCTGGCTGACAGAAGCACAGATGGACAGTTTTGTGGAACTTGCGGTGGAAAAGATTTGGGAGATAAATACGGGATTACTTGCCGGAAAATCAAAACTTTAGAAAACGGAAAAGAATATAAAAATCAATCAAAAAGTGTTGACAAAAGAATGAAACTGAGATAATATAATTATCATCTAAGAGATTCTAAATTAACGTGCAATCGCACATTCTGGCAAACTCTGCCGTAGAACTCAAGGAAATATACGGCAGGAATAGGGAAACAGAGTGTGCGGCTGCAATAGTGCTTTTTCTGCTATTTTTGCCTCAAATCAGACGGAGGATAACTTATGCAGCAAGAAGTCAGGGAGGTGTCCATTTCCCCAAACAGAGAATATAAGGACAGATTGTTCCGGGATATTTTCGAAAAAGACAAAGAAGCATTATTGGAATTGTATAATGCGCTAAATGGCACGGATTATAAAAATCCAAATGAATTGCAAACTGTTACAATTGAGAATGTGTTGTACATGTCTATGAGAAATGATGTGGCGTTTGTGATTGCAGGGATGTTAAATTTGTATGAACATCAAAGTACATTTAATCCCAACATGCCCCTTCGGTTTTTGTGGTATGTAGGTCAGGAATTTCAGATGCTTATTCAAGAGCGGAAAGAAAATCAGTATGGCAGCAAATTAATTATGCTACCGGCGCCCAAATGTGTGGTGTTTTACAATGGTGATAAAAATATGCCTGACCGACAGGTGCTCAGGTTGACGGATGCATTTGGTAGAAATGCAAAAGAATCTTGTTTGGAACTGACGGTGCAAATGCTCAATATCAATTTTAAACATAATGAAGAATTAATGCTTAAGTGTAAAAAATTAGGGGAATATGCTTACTTAATGAATGAAATTAAGAGCAATTTGCAGATTGAGTGTACACTGGAGCAGGCTATTGAAAAAGCAATTGATACATGTATTACAAATGGCATATTGGAGGAATATCTTCGAAAGAATAAGGCGGAGGTTTTTGGAATGTTGTTGACGGAGTATAATGAAAAAGAGTATTTGAGCATGTTTAAAAGAGATGCCCGCGAGGAGGGCTTGGAAGAAGGAAGACAGGAAGGAAGACAGGAA
>JAFUIR010000021.1 GCA_017468395.1 Lachnospiraceae bacterium
AACAGAGACTGAAGCATCACTAACAGAAGCTTTTGCAATTGTAAAGGAAACACTTACTGTTTTACCTCCTACGGTAATGCTTGCTGTATGTTCGCCTGCATTGATACATCCCCCGTCACAGCAATAAGTAACGGAAGGTGTAGCAACACCCTCAATGGCACCGGTAACAGTGGCTGTTTTCGCACCCTTGTTATAGTTTAAACTTGTAGGTTCAGGTGCCTCAAGGGTAATAGACTGCTCTGCATCAGGACAAGTACCGATACTGCCGCTGCATGTTGCGGTAATGGTGTTGTTCTCTTCGTTTGCTACATAACTCCAAACATGTTCATGAGTCTTTACGTTCAATGTACCTGTTTGTTTTGTAATATTATAATTTCCGGTTACATCATTACTGTTTGCATCCAGAATGGTTACTGTATCAATTGTAAGGGTTTTTGTACCCACTGATGTCGTATCTACAGCAGCATATGTAACTGTACAGTTATGTCCCTCTGCCAAATTATGCTCGCCGCCAAGAGTGATTTGTGTAGCATCAGCAGTTTCATTCACGGCAATTGTCTGATCTTTTGGTGTAACAGTAACGGAGCGTTTACCAATGGTATAATCCGCACTGACACTAAAACCCTTCCATGACATAGTCACCGTATATTCTCCTGCATTCACAGCCAAGCCCTCTGTAAGGGAACTGCCTGCTTTTGCTGTATAAGTAATAGTAGGCTCAGTGCTATTCCAAATATTATTGGTACTGCCTACATATTTTGCAGTCTCTAATACTTTGCCTGTATAGATATTTTCAGTAGGAAGCTGTAATGTGTATGTTAAATAATCAGCCTCACAGGTAGAACAGTGCGCTGTAATTGTGTTTGCGGTATCATCAGCATTGTAGGAAGTCCACTCATGCACACAAACCACTTCTTCCTCATAAGACTCTGACGCCAGTTTTAAAATACTGTCATCGTCACTTCCCCAAAAAGCAATGGTATCATCATAATAGATATACTGAATGCTTTGATCATAAGTACTTGTAAAGGTATAACCACCTGCAACAGAACCGGTTGTTCCTGCAAGGAATAAAGTACCGTCTTGTCCTACTGTTCCGGACTCGCTGTTTGTGACATCCACCAAATAGTTAGCATCTTCAATGGTCACAATATTCCACATATGTCCGCCGCCGTCCATTGTACCTGTAACAGAATAACAGGACACATCGCCGGTAAAGGTAGTCTTGTCACAAAGATACTGGAATGCTTTGGAATATCCTTCGCATACAACATTGGTCGTATCAACACCGTCAAATACGTTAATCAACTGCCACGGGTCGATGTCACTGCTAAAGGTATTATTCTGCGCTGCATTGGTATCGTAAGAAACCAGTTCCATGATTTTATTACTGTAAGCCACCAATTTGTCATAATCGGAATTGCTTGCATTTTCGGTTATAATGGCATCTGCATTAGCTACGGCTGTGGTTGCCGCAGTGGCATAAGCCGCGTTAATGGTGGTGCTATCTCCATTTTGGTAATCACTTGCTACAGGAAATGTAAATGTAATCTGGCTTATTGCATCTGATTCATAACCATTTGCGGTAACTCCCACCGTTTTATCATACCAGTACATTTCATAGGGATAATCAGACAGAAGTGCCTCATTGACACTTCCCAAATCAAAATCATCAAATGTACCTGTGAAAGTGATTTCTGTGTCAACAGGACAAATTTCCACACCGTTATTCACTTCGTGACCAAGGGTAATCACGGTTGAAACCCTACTTCCGGCAGCAATTTGTTTCATATAGGGAACAAGGGCATCATAAACAAGTTTTTCGTCTCCGGAGAGTCTGCTTCCTGCGGTATTTAGTCCCACTGCAAAGGTAGAAATATAATTACCGTAGAATATCTGCTCCAGATATCCTGTCAAAAGTTCTTCGTTTTCCGGCATCTCCAATTCCGCCGTAACAGTCTTAGATACGGTTTGGATGGAAACATCATCAGCCGCAAAAGTACTCAGTTCCAAAGAGCTAAACGCCATCAGACCTGCCAATACCAATGCTAAAAATTTTCCCGTTCTTTTCATTTGCTTTTTCATGGGATATACGCTCCTTTTTTAAAGAATATAACTATCTTTTATCCAGCCAAAAATTCTTTTTACATTTAAACATACTCATATTTGCATTTTAACATAAAAGAAGCAAAAAGGAAACCACTTTTACAAGCAATTTCCTTCTTTTTGCACTATTTTTATAAAATTTCACCCATGTAATAAAAACCGTGACATTCTTTTAATTTTACAGTCTGCAAAGTGCCGATAAGGGATGCATCGCCCGGAAAATGAACCAAAGTATTATTGGACATTCTGCCGGTCAGCAAACTGTCATCGTGGTCGTTAACCTCTTCCACCAAAACCTCGGCGGTCTGTCCTGCAAAGCGTTGTACCCGTTTCCTTGCCATCTCCTGCACCGTTTTTAATACTTTATCAAACAAAGGCTTTACCTCTTCTTCGGAAACCTGATTTTCCATGGCAGCCGCTGGAGTGCCTGTACGTTTGGAATAGATGAAAGTAAAAGCATTGTCATAACCTACTTTTTTAATCACATCAATGGTTTCTTCCACATCCTCAGCGGTTTCTCCGGGGAAGCCTACAATAATGTCCGTGGTAATGGAAATATCGGGAATCGCTGCCTTAATCTTCTCTGCCAGCGCCAAGTATTGCTCTTTGGTGTATCTGCGGTTCATGGCCGTCAAAATTCTGGTGGAACCGGACTGCAAAGGCAAATGCAGATGACGGCAAATCTTTTTGGAATTTTTCATGACCTCAATCAATTCATCGGAAAGATCCTTAGGATGAGAAGTCATGAAACGGATGCGTTTCAGTCCTTCAATTTTCTCAATTTCCTGCAATAACCGGGCAAAAGTCATGGGCTCTTTCAGATTCTTGCCGTAGGAATTTACATTCTGGCCAAGAAGCATGATTTCCACCACGCCTTCCGCCACCAAATCCGTGATTTCTTTGATAATATCCTGAGGATTTCTGCTTCGCTCCCTTCCTCGCACATAGGGAACAATACAGTAACTGCAAAAATTATTGCAGCCGAACATAATGTTGATGCCGGATTTAAAAGGATATTTTCTTTCCACCGGCAAATCTTCCACAATTTTGTCTGTGTCCTGCCAAATGTCAATAACCATCCCCTTTTGTTCAAAAGTTGCCACCATCAGTTCGGCAAATTTATAAATATTATGGGTACCGAAAATCAAATCCACAAACCCATAACTTTTCTTGATTTTTTCAATGACAGAGGGCTCTTGCATCATGCAGCCGCACAAAGCAATTTTCATGAAAGGATTTCTCTTTTTCATGCCTTTTAATTCCCCAAGGCGTCCGTATACCCGCTGGTTTGCATTGTCTCTTACGGTACAGGTGTTGAAAATCACAAAATCCGCATTTTCATCCTCTATTAACTCATAACCTGCCAGTTCCAAAATACCTGCCAGTTTTTCGGAGTCCCTGGAATTCATCTGACAGCCAAACGTAGTTACACAGCAGGTAGGTTTTCTTCCAAGTTCTGCTATGACAGTCTCCACGTGCTTTTTCAGTTTTGCAATATAAAAATATTGTCTCTCCGGCTCATTTGCAGGCGCTTGACCGGCTGGGTCAATACTGGTCAGCCTCTCTAACATTTCATTTCTATTCATGATATTTCTCCGCAAGTTTCAGCAAAAATTCAACATTCTTTTCCATGGACTGCACACAGGCATATTCATATTTTCCGTGGAAATTATGACCGCCTGTGCCAAGATTTGGACAAGGAAGTCCCATAAAGGAAAGTCTGGCACCGTCTGTACCGCCCCTGATAGGAACGATGACGGGTGTGATACCGCACTCTTTCATAGCCTCTTTGGCCCGGTCAATCATATGCATATTTTCTTCAATAATTTCACGCATATTAAAGTAAGAATCCTTCATTTGGATAGTCACAGTACCTGCGCCGTATTTCGCATTCAAAAAATCCCCGACTTTTTGGAAAAGTTCCTTTTTACTTTCAAACTTCTGTCTGTCGTGGTCACGGATAATATAATCACCTTCTGCCTCTTCCACGGTACCGCTGACGCTGTCCAAATGGAAAAATCCCTCATAGTTTTCCGTATACATGGGATTTTGTTCCTTGGGAAGCAGTGCCTGAAATTCCTGCAGCACCAAAATAGCATTCAGCATTTTATTTTTGGCATCACCGGGGTGTACGCTTTTACCCTGAATTTTTACTTTTGCACCGGCAGCGTTAAAGTTTTCATACTCCAGTTCCCCTACGGCGCCGCCGTCAACGGTGTAAGCGTAATCTGCCCCAAAAAGTTTTACATCAAAATAATCCGCTCCTGCGCCTATTTCCTCATCCGGAGTAAAACCGACTCTGATTTTTCCGTGCCTTAGATTAGGATTTGCAAGCATTTCAGAGGCCATGGCCATAATTTCCGCAATCCCCGCCTTATCGTCTGCCCCAAGCAGCGTAGTTCCGTCTGTAACTATCAAATCCTGACCCACATAACGCAAAAGACTGGGAAAATCCGCTACTTTTGAAATTACATTTTTCTCTGCATTTAATACAATATCGCTTCCGTCGTAATCTGTAATAATTCTGGGTTTTACGTTTTCCCCGGAAACTGCCGGAGAAGTGTCCATATGGGCAATATAGCCCAAAACAGGTGCGTTTTCGCAACCTTCTGACGCCGGAATGGTAGCATAAACATAGCAATGCTCTTTATCGTAAGTAATTTCTTTTGCCCCCATCTCTTCCAACTGGCTGACCAGTAACTGCGCAAGATTATGCTGTTTTAAGGTGGAAGGTGTGGTACTGCTTTCATCTTCCGAACGGGTATCTATCTGCACATATTGCAGAAAATAATCAATTACTTTTGACATAAATTTCCTCTTTTCCGATTATCCTCTAATTTGTCCGTTTCCTTCAATAGTGTATTTGTAGGAAGTCAGTTCCCGAAGTCCCATAGGTCCTCTGGCATGAAGTTTCTGGGTGCTGATGCCGATTTCTGCGCCAAAACCAAATTCAAATCCGTCCGTAAATCTAGTGGAAGCATTGACATACACGCAGGAAGCATCCACTTCGTTCATGAACTTCTCTGCATTGTCTTTATTTTCTGTGATAATAGCCTCGGAATGTTTGGTGTTGTACTTGTTAATATGGGCAATGGCTTCTTCCACGCTGCCCACCGTTTTCATGGAAACAATATAATCCAAATATTCCCTTCCGTAATCTTCTTCTGTGGCGGGAATGCAATCCAAAATCAGTTCACAAACCTTTTCATCGCCGCGCATTTCCACGTTTTTATCCCGAAGCGCCCCAGCAAGCGCCGGCAAAAATTCGTCTTTAATGTTTTCGTGGATAAGCAAAGACTCACAGGCATTGCAGACACCGATTCTTTGGGTTTTGGCATTGATAATAATGTCGGTAGCCATAGTCAGGTTTGCGGTTTCATCCACAAAAATGTGACAATTTCCGGTTCCGGTCTCAATAACAGGAATGGTGCTGTTTTCTACTACCGCACGGATAAGTCCGGCGCCGCCTCTGGGAATCAGTACATCCACATACTGATTTAACTTCATAAACGCAGAGGTAACGGCTCTGTCGGTATCGGAAATAATCTGCAAAGCATCCTCCGCAATGCCGCACTCTTTCAAAGCCCCACGAAGCACTCTTGTAATTTCTAAGTTCGAATGGATAGCGTCGCTACCGCCCTTTAAAATCACCGCATTTCCGGTTTTAAAACAAAGCCCGAAAGCATCTGCGGTAACATTGGGTCTGGATTCATAAATAATGCCGATAACCCCCAAAGGCACGCGGCGCTTTTTCACCAAAAGACCGTTGGGACGTTCAAAAGTTTCCAAAACTTCCCCCACAGGGTCAGGCAGTTTCGTAATCTGCATAAGCCCTTCCGCCATGGCTTCAATGCGCTCTTTTGTAAGGCGCAGGCGGTCTAAAAGGCCGGTATGCATGCCGTTTGCCTCACCTGCCGCAATATCTTTTGCATTTTCCTTTAAAATGTTTTCACTTTCTGCAATCAGGGCTTTCGCTGCCCTTTCCAGAGCCTCATTTTTTTCTTTTGTAGAGAGTTTTTGCAATTCATATTTTGCACAAACTGCATTTTCTCCCATTTGATTTAAATTCAACATCTTAACGCCGCCTTTCTGTATGCTTTCACAACACTTATTTATCATTTCAAATTGCTACAGACAAATCACCTGTCCGGGACGGATGTCCGTATCCTCTGTAGGAATTTCCTCAAGCATTTGACACTTGTAGCCGATGGCAATAGTCCGCATCCATGGTTTATCCTGTAAATAACGGTCATAAAAACCGCCGCCATAGCCGATTCTCCTGCGTTTTACATCAAAAGCCGCACCGGGCATAATCATCAGCGTTTTTTCTGCTAAAGTTTCGTCCCCGGAATAACAATCTGTATCGCCTGCAGGTTCCGGAATGCCTTTGTACCCTTCTGTCAGTTCCTTCACAGACAAAATCCGGTAAAACATCATGGCGCCGTCTTCTACCTTCGGAAGGAATACTTTTTTGCCTTTTTGCAGGGCATCTTCCAAAATCATACTTGTATCAATTTCACTTCTATAATTGGCAAAAAGGAGCAGATATTCCGCTCCATAATACCATTGATGTCCCAATATTTTTTCTGTTACCAGAATGTTGCCTCGCTGACGCTCATCATCGCTCAAAGAATCACGCAAAGCCAACACCTGTTTTCGGATTTCTCTTTTTTCGCCGGAAATTGATGCTTTACACATTTGCCTTTTCACCTCAGTGCTTCCCGTTTCCGAATTTCTCTCCGAGATTTTCCACACTGCCGTCCTCGTTAATGATGTCAATATTGTTTAACTGCCCACGAAGACCGGCACGGATATTTTCTACATAGGCTTTACGAAGGGCTGCCTGTTCCGCTTTTTCTTCCTCCGTAAGTCCCTCTGCCTGGGATTTGTGATATAACTGGTTGATACGGGCAATTTTCTGCTCCATAGTTAATTCTGACATAATATTACCTCTTTGTTCTTTTTTATCTTTCCCTTTGCGGTTGCAGATTTCTATTTATGTAAATTGTTGACAAACTCCGGCAAATTAAAGTGCGGGTCTTCGTGAGCCACAAATAAAGTGCCTTCGTTTGCACCCTCCGCCAGACGATGCAAAATACCGATATCCTTGCTGTTTGCAATAATCATATCCGCCCCGGAATTGGTAGCAATCTTAGCTGCATTCATTTTTGTGTTCATACCGCCGGTACCTACATTGCTTCCGGTACTTGCTTTGCCCATATTCATATATTCGGCAGTCAGGGTTTCTACCACTTCAATGAACTTTGCATCAGGATTTTTTCTGGGGTCATCTGTGTAAAGACCGTCAATATCGGACAACAAAATCAATAAATCCGCTCCCACAAGGGCTGCTACAATAGCGGACAAAGTATCATTGTCGCCAATAAGGGTATCATTTTCCCCCACATGGATTTCGTAAGTTGCAACGGTATCGTTTTCATTAACGATAGGAATAATACCCATGTCCAGAAGCTGGGAAAAAGTATTATGGGCATTAAAACGGTTATGGTCTTCCACAATAGTATTTTTGGTCATGAGAATCTGCGCCACAATCTGATTGTACTCCGCAAAAATCTTCTGGTAAGTCATCATCAGTTTGGCCTGTCCAACCGCAGCGCAGGCCTGTTTATATGCCAGAGGGTTTTCCTCTGCGGAAACCTTTTTCACCCCACTGACTGCTTTTTTACCAACCGCAATAGCACCGGAAGTAACCAAAATCACATCTTTTCCCTGATTTCTCAGGTTACACAGTTCCCGCACAAGACGCTCTAACTTAATATAGTCAAGATCACCTGTCTGGGGATGCTGCAAAGAAGATGAACCGATTTTAACAACAATACGTTTTTTATCTTTCATGGCTGCACGATAATTACACATTTTTTCCTCGTTTCCGTGTCGTAACACTGCTTTTATCCTTGGTACTTTTACGCAGTACCGCGATAACATCTTATTTATTCTACTTTAAGGATACTTTTTCGTCAATCCCGTAGTTGCGCATATTCCATGGCGATTTTTTCCGCTATGGAAATACCGTCCATGGCAGCAGAGGTAATTCCTCCTGCATAACCTGCACCTTCCCCGCAAGGATAAAGACCAAAGATTTTTGATTGTCCCGTTTCATCCCTGTGAATGCGCACCGGTGATGAAGTCCTGCTTTCCACACCGGCAAGCAATGCGTTTGGATGGGCAAAACCTCGGATATTTTTCTGAAACTGTTCCATGCCCTCCACAAAAGCCTTACCACATTCTAAAGGCAAAATACCGGACAAATCCGCTTCTGCAAACTGCCCTTTTATGTTAGGTTTTACGTCTATGCTCTCAAAACCGGACAAGTCATCAGGAGAATCGCCGAAAGAAACCCTTTCCATTCCTGCCTCTGTCAGTTTTTTATTGACTGCCTTGCGGTAATTGCCGTAAGTTTGCACAGGAACCTTGCCCGCCCCTGCAAGATATGCCTTCTCTTCCAATTGCCTCTGGAAAGAAAGTCCTGCCAAAGGGTGCTCACTTCCAAAATCCTCCGGGCTTACGGATACAATAATTGCGCTGTTTGCATTTTCTCCGTCACGGGCAGAATAACTCATACCATTTACCGCCAGACGCCCTTTTTCAGAAGAAGCATTTACCACATAGCCCCCGGGACACATGCAAAAAGAATAAACACCTCTACCTGCAGAAGTTTTGGCGGTCAATTTATAAGCTGCCGTAGGAAGGCTGCCCTTTTCTTTGCCATACTGGTTATAATCTATCATTTTTTGGGGATGCTCCACGCGAAAGCCTACGGCAAAGGACTTGGCCTCCATGGGAACCTTTCTTTCGTAAAGCATTTCAAAAGTGTTTCTGGAACTGTGACCGATGGCAAGCACCGCTATTTTGCAGGGAATAATTTCCTCTTCATTGACCTTGACAGCGCACACTTTCCCATCTGAAATACAAATATCCGTAACCTGACTTTCAAAGCGTACTTCCCCGCCCATTTCAATAATTTTATTGCGCATATTTTTCACAACGGACACCAAAATATCCGTGCCGATATGGG
Organism: Lachnospiraceae bacterium; assembly: GCA_017468395.1. Classification (GTDB taxonomy): domain Bacteria; phylum Bacillota; class Clostridia; order Lachnospirales; family Lachnospiraceae; genus Acetatifactor. The sequence continues at coordinate 9,143 of JAFUIR010000021.1, forward strand.
GCTTGTTTTCATACAAAATGGCCTCAGGCGCACCACATTCTACAAAAATTTCCAGAACTTTTTTGCCCTTTCCGTCCTTGTCCTTAATCAGCGTGTTCAGTTTGCCGTCGGAAAAAGTTCCGGCGCCGCCCTCTCCGAACTGCACGTTGGATTCGGTGTTTAACAGGCCGCTTTCCCAAAATTCCTGCACATCCTTCATGCGGGCATCTACATCTTTTCCCCGCTCCAAAATCAGTGGCTGATACCCTGCCATGGCAAGAAAATAGCCGCAAAAAAGCCCCGCCGGTCCTTCTCCTATAATAACCGGTCTGCTTTTTAATGGTTTATCGCCACTTTGCGGAAACACATAAGAAACAGGCTCTGTAAGGGTCACATTTGGATTTTGGGCCTTCTTAACCCGTTTCGCTTCCCCGTCCATTTCCACTTCCACCACATAACTGTAAAAAATTTCCGGCTTCTTTCTGGCATCCACGGACTGCTTGACAATATGTATTTTTTTAATTTCATTTATATTGCATTTTAAAATCTGTGCCACTTTCCCATGTACCTGCTTTAGCGTGTGGGTCTCGGGCATTTTTACCTGATTAATCCGAATCATAACTTCATCCTTTTATTTTGCTGCATGTAATCCTGCAATATAACCGCTTGTCCAGGCCCATTGCAAGTTATACCCGCCGCATTTTCCGTCCACATCCAAAATTTCTCCCGCAAAGAAAAGTCCCGGATGAATTTTAGACTCCATTTTATCTGTCACTTCCGAAAGAGCCACTCCTCCGGCGCACACCTGGGCATTTTCAAAAGAATTGGTTGCATTTATATGTAAAGTCCAATTTTTACAAAGACCAAAAACATTTAAAAGTTTCTCTTTATCCGCATTTTTAACGGGCATTTCCAAGGAAAGCCCCGCCTGTTTTGCAAAATAAATCATTAACTTTTTGTTAAGCATGCCGGTAAAAAACTGCTCTACACTCCGGTCTTTTAAACATTCCAGGCGTCCGGCTATAAATTCCTCGTACGCTGCCTTGGAAAAGTCCCGTAAAAAATCCACCGAAACAGTAACTTTTTTATTCTCTTTTAAAGCATAGGCAGCTGTTCTGCTCATCTGGAATACCACAATTCCCGAAACACCGTAATCCGTCAGCTGCAATTCTCCTTTTTCCCTAGCCGCCTCTTTACCGTCTATTTTCAGGGAAAGTTCCGCCTGTGCACGGACACCGGAAACCACCTTTAAATTTTCCTTGGTGCGAAGTTGTACCAGTGCAGGCACTACGGGCACTATATGGTGTCCTAAATTCTTTGCCAATTTGTAACCGCTGCCATCGGAGCCTGTCTTTGGCGCCGCCTGACTTCCGCAAGCTACAATAAGGCTGTCAAAAACTTCTTCCTTTTCATTTATGCGAAGAACAAATTTATGGGCATCCAAAACAGAAACCGTTTTGATTTTTGCCTCTGTCACAAGACGCACCCCCGTTTTTTCCATTTCCGTACGAAGCAGGTCCAAAACAGTACTTGCCTGTTCCGATGCCGGGTACAGATACCCTTCCCTGCCACGGATTAACATTCCCATACTTTCAAAAAAATCCCGGGATTGTTTAACGCCAAAGGTTTGCAGCGCCCGTTCCACAAAGGAAGCATCCGAAGCATAAAAACAATTCTCTGTCATATTTTCATTGGAAAAATTGCATTTTCCGTTTCCGGTGGCAAGAATTTTTTTCCCCACACGGTCATTTCCCTCAAAAACAGTCACCTTCGCCCCTTGTTTTGAAGCCGTAATGGCTGCCATCATACCGGATGCACCGCCGCCAATCACTGCAATTTTCTTTTGTTTCATCCTTGTCACCTTTCTATTAGCTGGAATAGGTTTCCAGAAAATGATATAACTCTTCTTCACCTTTTATAAACATATAACGGATAATCTGCTGCTGGACATTCTCCGGCAGTGTATCCAACAAAATGTCCGTTTGCATGTAAAGGGTTTCTTTATCCTCCAAATACACCGCAATGTAATTTCCTTCCACACACAAATAAAAATTCTCTGTGGGGTCAATAAATGCATAACTCATTTGAACCACAACTCGCTGCGATGAAAAAGAAATCACTTCCAATCCGGTAAATCCCCGCTCCACTTCTTTAAGGGGCGGCGAAGCCTCATAGGCATCCATTGCACCTACAAAGGCATCCCGGTTCATCCCCACATATTTAGAAGGGATGCTGTAAATAAATTCAATGGTACTGTCTTTTCCGGTATCCACTTCCTGAAGCACATATTCCGTATCTGCAGTAATCACATCTTCTTTTTGCACTGTTTCCACAAATTCCGGACTTTCCGCCGCTTTGGAAGAAGGTTCTTTCAAAGCATCGTTATGTCCCTCTTGTGTTATTACATGGGACGTACTGTCCTGCAAAATAATATTTTCGCCGGGATAGAAAAACCGGTAAGAAGAAACACCGCAATATACCCCCATCCCGAACATAACCAGTGGATATATCAAAAATAAACTGATACCTTTTACAAATTTCATCGACTCTTACTCCTTTGTAATCAGTATCAGCCTATCCGCAAAAAATATTCAGTTTATCTCCAAAAATGTAATGTTTTTCCTAAAAAAATAATAGTTTTTCCGCCGGGAATAACATATAAATCCCTAACACGCAAACACCGCAGGATTATAATCAGTAACAAATACAAAAGCCAGCCTGCCAGTACACACAAAAGTACGCCGGTAACATTTCCAAACTTCGGCAAAAGAATTTTTCCCAAAAGCAAAATTACAACTCCGGCTATAGCAACGGATAACGCCGGAAATAAAATCGTCCGCGCAATATCAACGCCGATTCGGTAAGTTTTAAAAAGAGAACTACCCAAAAAGAGAATCATTAACACCATCTGCGCTATATACGCATAAAGAATACTGTCCACATTTCCCTCTGTCATTTTCAGGGAAATAAAGGAAGTTAAAATGTGTCCCAGAGATGCACAAATAAAAGAAATCAAAATTTCTTTGGTTCTTCCGATTTTCCACAAAATCAGTCCCAGGAAAAATGCCGTTACCAAAAGGAAAATCAACAGCCCTGCAAAGCGAAATTTCTCCTGTCCCAAGGTGCATGCGGTAACAGAAAAAAGTCCGCCGGTCATAAATATCCAAAGCAAAGAAGCATGCATGCAGTCTCTTGCGTGCTTATATTCTTCTTTTTTAATCAGATTTATATATTTACCGGCCAGCCCCACAACCCCTGCCAGCACAGGCATGGAGAAAAGGAGAAGCCACAAAATATAGTCTGTAAACAAAACACTGTAACTTTCCACATAGGATACGCCCAAAGGCAGCATTATACGGTAAAAGAAAGCATCCAAAAGACCAGGCAGGAAAAGACAAATGCCCACACTGAAATAAGGTACCATGGATAAAAGAATCAGCCGGAAAGTATCGGGCATATTCTCGGTCATTTTCATGCCTTCCCGCATAGAGTTTCTTCTCCCCCGTCCGGAAATCAGAAAAAGCATAACCAAAAATACAACCGTAAAAATACCGCCCACCAAAACACCCAGACTAAATCCCGTGCTGCTGTACATGGCTTCAAATTCACTGTTTTGCAAAAGAGCCGCCACCTTGCTTCCGTAATTTTTAAATCCCGTCAAAAAAACATAGCCAAAAACATTGGAAAACAAAAGGAAAACCACTTCCGAAATAAGGGTAGGCATTCCGCTTCCCATTCCCTGAAAATAACCCTTGAGGGCATAAATGATGCTTACCAGAAAGACAATGGGAATCAGTACCCGAAGCCCCATTTCCCCATAAGGAATCCCTAATATTTTATCCGCAAAAAGACCGCTGCAAATCCAAAGAAGTACGGCGGAAAAAACACCGCAAATGAGGGCATAGAAAAGCCCGCTTTTCCAAACTTTGTCCGCATTTTTAAACTGCCGCTTGCTCATACGGCTGCGAATCAGTTTTTCCATTACATGGGGCAAAAACAAAAAGAAAACAAACACAGGAAGCAGGCAACATTGAAGCATCAGCAAAAAATATCCGCTGCCATGATCCCCCAGCAGAGACAAAATCCACATTAAAGCAAGAATACCCGGAATATATATAATTGTTAAAATTTGGTTTCTTCTAATTTCCATCTGGTTCATCTTCTGTTATCCTTATCCGTTACAAATCTCTGGTAATTCCAAGTGCCGTAAGCACCGCTTCCTGCTTTTCTTCCATTACTTTTGCTTCATTTTCTTCCATATGGTCGTAACCGCATAAATGAAGCATACTGTGAGCCACCAAAAACGCCAACTCACGAAGCTGACTGTGATTATAACTTTCAGCCTGCTCCTTAATTTTATCCACGGACAAAATAATATCACCCAAAATCAATTCACCGCTGTCCGGGTCAAAATAATCCGCTTCATACTCTTCCAGCCCTTCAAAATCCGAAGGGGTTTCATAATCCACATTTGGAAAAGAAAGTACATCCGTTTCCTTATCAATGTTTCTGTAATTTGCATTATATTCCCTAATGCCGGCATTGTCCGTAAGAAGCACGTTTATCTGCACTTCATAGGGACATTTTTCGGTTTCCAAAACCTGATTGGCTACTTTCATAACCGTTTGTTCCACATCAAAATCAAAACAAACTTCTGTTTCATTTTCAACGTAAGAAGTCATAATACAATTTCTCCTCTTTGAAGATTTTTTCCATCACGCAAATTTCTTCCAAAGTAATCTTACATTTGGAAAAAATCCCGCTATTTAACTTGTTTTTAAATACCGTATCAACTATTTGGTCATAATCCGGCTTAGTATCGGGCTGTTTTTCGATTAAATACAAAATTGCACTGATAACACCATCACTTAAAATCAGTACAGCGGTTTCCTTTAAAGTTACCTCCCACTGCTTGTCCAAAGCCTCCCGCAAAATCTGACGCACAGCCGGGGGAAAATCATATTCTTCACAAACAGATTTGGTGTCCTCCCAGCCTTCACTGCCTTTCAAACTGCCTATATGCTGGTAGTAACCGGCGGCCTTGGCCGCCTCCGCATCAAGCCCCAGGCGGTTAGCGATTCTGTCACAAAAGTAAGCCGTATGCATGGCCTGATAATACTTCTTACGGTTTGTCTGCTTCCAGTTTGCCTGCAAAGGAAACTCCGGGTCGTTAATCTCCAAATATTTTACCCTGTAACGATATATGTAAATGGTTGAAAATAATTTCAAAACCCCAATCATCAAAATAATACTGACAAAAACATTGATAAAAGGAATCATAAAAAGTTCTAAGGACAATTTTTCATTGGCATACAAAACCACCCCTGCCGTCAATCCCAATATGAGACAAAGAATTGATACTACCAAAGGAACACCGATTTTGTAGTTTTGATCCAATTTATAAAACAAACTGACACAGATAATGCCGCACAAAAAGTACAGCAAAAAGGCTGAAATTCCTTCTCCCGTCAACAAAACGGTCAAAAGCAATATCACTGAACCCGAAGCAATACCGATTGCCATATTTCCAAAAAGTGCAAAACAAAGATAAACCACCAAAAAGGGCCATCCGTCTACAGGGATAAAGGAACAGGTTACCGCAAAAGCAAGGGATAAAACCCAAAGTAAAACAAATCTTGTAAAATGTACCTCGTTATCATAGTCATATAACTTGTGCTCATAACTGAATGCATGCAGAAACAAAACCACACAAGTTCCCATCATAACAAAAACCGTGTTGCTGATTAGTTCTGTATTGTTCCATTTCTTTAAATAACCCGCAACGACAGTGACCACAACAGTCAATACAAAAATCAATACCGACAGTGCAATTTTATGCGTCTTTTTATCGTTTCTTTCCATTTTGACCTCTGCTCTTCTTTTCTCTTGTTTCATAAGCCTCATAGGCTTTTACAATTTTCTGTACAAGTGGATGTCTTACAACGTCCTTACTGGTCAGATGACAAAAAGAAATATCCTCTATTTTGGACAGAACTTTTGTAGCCACATCAAGACCTGACACCGTTCCCGGCGCAAGGTCTTTCTGGGAAGCATCTCCTGTAATAATTACTTTGGAGCCGAAACCGATTCGTGTCAAAAACATTTTCATTTGAGCAGGCGTTGTATTTTGTGCCTCATCCAAAATGATATAGGCATTGTCCAACGTGCGTCCTCTCATATATGCCAAAGGCGCCACTTCAATCAAGCCTTTTTCCATGTTTTTGGCAAAATTTTCCGCTCCCATAATTTGATACAAAGCATCGTAGAGGGGTCTTAAATAAGGGTCTACCTTACTTTGCAAATCTCCAGGAAGAAAGCCCAGTTTTTCGCCGGCCTCAATGGCAGGACGGGTCAAAATAATCCTGCTTACTTCGTCATTTTTGAACGCCGTAATAGCCATAGCCATGGCCAGATAAGTTTTACCCGTACCCGCAGGTCCCAGCCCAAACACAATCATATTTTTGCGGATAGCGTCCACATATTGCTTTTGTCCCAGTGTTTTGGGCTTAATGGGTTTACCGCTGATGGTATGGCAAATCACATCCCCGTCTATTTCGGTAAGCACTTCTTCTTTTTCTTCTTTTCCCATTTCGATTGCGTAATTCACACTCTGCTCCTCTATTTCATTTCCCCGTCTGGAAATCTCTGTTAATTGTGAAAGAATACTGACTGCCTTTTTCACGTTCTTTTCCGCACCGGTAATTTTTACGGCGCCGTCTCTATCCACAATGATTACTTCCAAATCCTGTTCCAGTTTTTGTATATAAGCATCCTGCGCACCAAAAATCTTGCGCATATGCTCTACGGATATCTCCATTGTATATGTGATTTCATTCATGAACTGTCTCTTCCTCTATACCGATTTTGCTGACAACGGTTAAAACACCTTCTAAAATCCATTTTCCACTTTCTGTATCTATTCTAACATCTTTTTCAATAATTTGTACCCCTTTTTCCTCTAAATCTGATAGAATTTTCGCATATTTTTCATTTAAAATAATTTCCGCTTCTTTCAGGGAATATTGGTGCTCCACATTCAGGTATTCGCGATAGGTAAAACTGCCGTAAATGAGCGGCAAATACAAATCCGGTAAAAGTTTTGGTTTGCTTTGGGTAGTCAGGGTATCATAATAAGGGTAGGTGATTTTTATTTTTCCCAAATCCCATATTTTTTCTGCAGTTCCCACATAATATTGTTTCTTTTCCCGCCCGGTATATTCTTTTTTTATGTAGGCAAAAGGCAGCGTTTCCCTTACATTTACAGTATATTTGGCATAAATATCCGCATCGGAGCGGGAATACCGGTATTTCCGCACAGTTGCATCCTCGTTGTATATGGGTATTTTCCCTTCAATCAGCAAATCTCCCTTATGGATCTGTTGTCCGATACTTACTTTAGGCACACCGCTTCTCACAATCATGGACACAATCTTACCCTCAACATCCGATATCAAATCACTTCCGTCCTCAAAATCTTCTACTTTGACAATATTATGGGATACCGGATTTTCTTTCAGTACGATTTTCAGTTTTGTGCCCTCTAATTTGGCGGATGTCCATGTAATAATATCAAAATTGCGGCGCAATTCTTTTTCTAAAGTTTCAATATCCAAATTAGACTTTGACATTCCCACATAAATGCTTTTTTCTTCTAAAAAAGACTTGATTTTATCCTCTGTAATGTAAAAATTCCCCTCAATGGATATCTCCCATACAAACAAAGAAGAAATCACCCAAAACCCTAACGCCGCCAAAAGACCCAAAAGGAATACTTTTCTGGCAAACAGTTTCGGCACAAAAAAAGGTAGTCCGCATCTTTCCAAAACGGCTACCTTTGTTTTTGTCTTTTTCACAATGGGACGAAGTTTGAAAAAATCCTTTAAGATAATGCACATAAAATAGACATCGTCCTCTTTTTTGATGTCCCAAAGCAAAATATTTTTGTTGCTGCAAAGATTCATAAAGCGCTCCGGTGAAAAGCCCCACACTTTAATGCGGACATAACCTTTCAGGTATCTGAAAAATGCAATCATGAGTATTTACCGCCTTTCATATACTACTTGGATTAATGATAAGTGACGCTTTTTATCAAACCGCCGATTTTCATATCCTCATTGGTATAATAATTGATGGAAAGACCGGTTCCTTCAAAACAAATCTGACAGGTTTTTCCCTGTAACAAAATTACGGAATCGGTATACTCGATAATGCCCCGGTAATTTTCAATCCATGCCTCTTTATTACCCGTAAGAGTCACAATGGAATCTCCCATTAAAACATCTCCCGGTAATTTCAGAGACTCCACCAAAAGTTCTTTGCCTGCTTTTTTTAAGTTTGATTTTACATGATTCTTTTTCATGTAAATACTATATTCACATTTTTAGGAGATGATACCTTTTATCAAAGACTGTTTTTCGACAGGAGCCTTAGAAAAAGTATATGCCTTTAAGAATCGTTCTTTGGCAACCTCCATTTTATCTTTGTCATTGCCGTGCATCAGGGCAAGACATTCGCCTTCTTTTACAAAATCACCTGCTTTTTTCTTAAGCACAAATCCTACCGACAAATCAATTTCACTTTCCTTAGTCTCTCTTCCGCCGCCTAAAATCAGGGAACAAATACCGATTTCATCACAGGTAATCTTGCTGATATAACCTGCTTTCGGTGCACTGATTTCTTCAACAAAATTTGCCTTGGGTAAGAGACTTGTATCATAAACAGCCGCAGGATCTCCGCCCTGTGCAGTGACAAACTCTGCCAGTTTGGTTAAAGCACTGCCATCCTCAATAACCTTTTTTAGCATTGCCTTTGCCTGTTGCTCATCCGAAGCAACGCCGCCGCATAAAAGCATCTGTGCGCCCAATTCCAGACATAGGTTGGTAAAATCTTCCGGTCCTTTGCCTTTTAATGTATCTATGGCTTCCACAACTTCCAGGGCATTTCCCACTGCAAATCCCAGAGGCTGATCCATGTCGGAAACCACGGCCCTTGTGTTTCTGCCTGCGCCATTGCCGATACGCACCATTTCTTTTGCCAACGCAAAAGAATCCTCCAACTTTTTCATAAAAGCACCACTGCCCGTTTTCACATCCAATACAATGGCATCTGCCCCAGCCGCCAGTTTTTTACTCATAATGGAACTGGCAATTAAGGACATGTTATCCACGGTTCCCGTCACATCCCGCAGAGCATACAATTTTTTGTCAGCGGGTGCAAGTTCTGCAGTCTGACCCATAATGGCAATGCCGATAGTATTTACCTGACGGATAAACTGCTCATTGGTAATTCCCGTGGAGAACCCTTTGAAACTTTCCAGTTTATCAATGGTTCCGCCGGTATGACCAAGCCCTCTGCCGCTCATTTTAGCAACGGGAATCCCGCATGCCGCCACCATAGGAGTCAGGGCAAGGGAGGTTTTGTCCCCTACGCCGCCGGTACTGTGTTTATCCACTTTGATACCCTTTACGGCAGACAAATCCAGCATTTCGCCGCTGTTTGCCATGGCCATAGTAAGATTCAGCGTTTCTTCCTCGTTCATCCCCTGAAAATAAATAGCCATCATCATGGCAGACATCTGATAATCGGGAATAGCGCCCTTTGTATAGGACTGAATCATAAAATTGATTTCATCCCGGCTCAAAACACCGCCATTTCGCTTTTTTATAATCAAATCATACATTCGCATAAACCGTCCCCCATTTCGCTTAGTCTACAGATTTAAGTGACTCAGCCATATTTATTTTCTCCAGTTTACCACTCATAAGACGATTAATAAACCACGAAAATACAAAAGTTAAAAGAAAACTGATAAAGTAACTGACGGGTTTTACATGCACATCAAAAGATACCATATCTACTACAATCTTAGACATGACAAATCTGTGAAGCAAAAAGCCCAGTCCCAATCCTACGAAAGCTCCGATACCCGTCAAAACCGTATTTTCGCGGAAAACATAAGAAGCCGTCTCTTTCTTAAAAAATCCAAGAACCTTAATGGTGGCAATCTCCCGGATTCTTTCCGTAATGTTAATGTTTGTCAAATTATAGAGCACGATAAATGCCAGTGCCGCCGCACATAAAATAACAACATAAACAATATAATCTAAACTGCCCATCATGGATGCAAATCTTCCCATCATATCAAAATTGACCGTAACGGAAGAGACATTGGAAAGAGCCATAATTTCTGCGGAAGCCATATGTGCATCCGCATTTTCTTTCATATTCATGAAAATACTCTTATACTCCGGTTTCACACCCAAATATTCTTCATAAGTTTCCCCGTTAATATATACATAGTTAAAAATAAAGTTTTCACAAACACCACTTACCGTAACGGGAATTTGATTCATATCTTCATCCTGTATAGACACACTATCGCCTATTTTCAGCCCATAAGAATCCGCCAGTTTCTGACAAACAACAATTTCACCTTTTTCAGGATATGGAACAGCCTCTCCCTTTTTGGTATGCAAGTCAATATAGTCCTGCACCACATCAGGGTCTTGCATAATAATAAGATTTACCGGCTTTGTTTCCTCTCCGGTAAGCAAATCCACCGCAATTTCCGCAGCAAAACTGTAATCCTTGGCATAAACATCTGCTACAGCCTGAAAATCAGCTTCTTCCTCTTCTGACAAACTGTCTGCATAAACAATTCCCAAATCATAAACCTGAATTTCTTCATACTGCTGTGTGGCAATGGACGTCACGGAGTCCCGCATACCAAATCCCACCACCAAAAGAGCGGTACAGCCGCTGATGCCTATAATCATCATGAAAAATCTCTTTTTGTATCTGAAAATATTTCTCACAGATACTTTGTGAAGGAACTTCAAACGGTTCCAAATAAAGGGAAGATATTCCAAAAGCACCCTTTTACCCGCTTTGGGAGATTTAGGTCGCATTAGCTGCGCCGACACCTCTAAAAGTTCTCTTCTGCAGGAAAGCCAAGTCGTTCCCATAGAACAAAGCAAAGATGCCGCAAGGCAAATCATGGCCATAACAGGGTCAAACACATATTCCAGCGGTATCATGCTGTACATAATGCCGTATGCGTACCAAATGACCTTGGGGAAAAACCATGTGCCGGCAAAAAACCCTAAAACACAGCCCAAAAATGCGGAACTTCCCGAATAAAACAAGTATTTATTCATGATAGTCCATTCCCCATAGCCAAGGGCTTTCAAAACGCCTATTTGGGTTCTTTGCTCTTCTACCATACGGTTCATGGTAGTCATACACACAAGAGCTGCCACAAGGAAGAAGAACACGGGAAATACCCCTGCAATATTTTCCACAATGGTAGAATCACTTTCAAAGCAGACATAACCCACATTGGTATCTCTGCCAAGTACATAAGTGGAAGGTTCTTCCAAATCTGCCAGTTCCTCTTTCGCATCGGCAATTTCTTCCATGGCATCCGCAATTTCCGTTTCAAACTCCTCTACGCCGTCCTCATATTCTTTCAGTCCGTCATAATATTCAATCCATCCGTCTGCCAGTTCCTCTTTACCGTCCGCCACTTCTGTTTTGGCATCTTCTATATCTATTTTAGCCTGTTCAATATCTTTTTTGGCATCCGCCAATTCTACTTTTGCATCTGCAATTTCGGCTTTTCCGTCAACAATTTCCTGCTTGGCATCGGCAATTTTTTGCCAGCCGTCTATAATCTGCTCTTTTGCATCTGTGATTTGCGCCCATGCATCAGCAAGTTCATCTTCTGCATCACCGATTTGGTCTTTACCTTCTTCTATTTGATCCAAATACCCGTAAAGCACATTAAGACCGGCCAACGCTTCTGCTTCTTTTGCCGCCAACTGCGTTCTGCCTGCCGCAATTTCGGCCCGTGCCTGTACCACTGCCGCATCCGTTTCAGACATTATTCCCGCCAAAACAGCCATATTTAACTCATTTTCTTTTTGGTCTAATACAGCGCTATTTTGTGCAATGAAGTCCAATCCTGCTTCCGCCTCCGCAACGCCTTGTTTCAGTTGTTCTTCTTTTTCGTATAAACTTTTTTTCTGCTGACGAAGAAGACTGTCGGCATCATACCATTCTTTAACAGCCTCATTAAATTCCTGCTCTTTTTCCCGCAAGGTTTCTTCCTGCTCTGCCAGTTCTGCTTCGCCATCTGCTAATTTTTGCTCGTTTTCCGCTATTTCTATTTCAGCGTCAGCAATTTCCTTTTCGCCGTCCGAAATTTCCTTTTCGCCGTCCAAAATCTCCTTTTCACCATCAGCCAGTTCCGCTTCAGCATCTGTCAGTTCTTTATAGGCATCTTCCAACTCTTTTTTTGCATCAGCCAGTTCTGCCTCTGCGTCCGCCTTTTCGGTGGCAAGTTCTGCTTCGGCCTCTGCAATTTCTTCTTCGGCATCTGCAACCAGTTCCTCAAAATTATACTGTGCCCGGTTTTGAACCAAATTCTCCCAAACAACCTCTTTTTCATCCAAAAAAGCCTCATACTCATCACTGTACAAGGTAAAATCGTCCTGAAACTTCACAAAAAGTTCCGTATAATACTCACTGTCGAATCCTTCCGGCAACAAATACATAAACCCGGCAACTTTACCGTTTCCAAGAGAAGTATTTCCTCGCTCAAACTGAATATAATAAGGGGACTGCACAATACCCGTAATGGTATATTCTTTATGTTTAAAGCAGTCCAAATCATCGCTGTCGTTGGAATCGGACAATACAATTTTTTGTCCGATTTGCGTTTCCGAAAATATATTGGCATCGACCACACATTCACTGTCATTCTTCGGCAAACGTCCGGCCTGTATTTCCAATTTATTGATGTTTTGGGACAAAGAATGGGCTTTTAAGACACTTTCATTTCCATCGGTTCCAAGATAAAGAATGTCAAAAGTGTAGGCACCTTCTGCAGCCTCAACACCTTCCTGCAATTTGTAATATAAAGCATCCTCTTCATCAAATCCCATGGTGGAAAGCAATCTGTAATCATAAAATTCATGTTCATCAAGATATTTCTGGGCAGTGATATGCATGGCCGGTTTGGTAGCCTTAAGCCCTGCAAAAAGTCCTACTCCGAGGGCTACGATTGCCATGATAGCCAGATATCTGCCAAGACTTTGCTTGATTTCTCTAAGAGTCGTCTTTTTAATCATCTGTGCTACCTCTTACCACTCAATCTGCTCAATATCCACAATATGGTCATTTTTCACCATATCCACAACCGTTCCGCTCTTTACGGTAATAATCCTGTCCGCCATGGCTGTCAGCGCCTGATTATGGGTAATAACAATGACTGTTTTTCCTGTATTGCGGCATGTATCCTGCAATAATTTTAAAACAGCCTTACCGGTCTTGTAATCCAGTGCACCTGTGGGCTCATCACATAAAAGCAATTTCGGATTTTTTGCCAAAGCTCTGGCAATGGCTACACGTTGCTGTTCCCCACCGGAAAGTTGCGCCGGGAAATTAGTCAGTCTGTGCTCCAGGCCTACCTCTTTTAACACCTCTGCCGCAGGTAAAGGCTCCTTACAAATTTGCGCCGCCAGTTCCACATTTTCCAGTGCAGTCAGATTTTGCACCAAATTATAAAACTGGAATACAAAGCCGATATCGTAACGTCTGTAGGCTGTCAATTGCTTTTTGTTATACTTTGAAACCTCTTGACCATCCAGCAAAACTTTACCATCCGTCAAAGTGTCCATTCCACCCAAAATATTGAGAATAGTTGTTTTTCCGGCTCCGGATGCTCCTACAATCACGCAAAATTCTCCTTTTTCAATCTCGAAATTCACATCATGCAGGGCTTCAATTTCCACCTCGCCTGTCTTATATATCTTTTTTACATTCTGAAATTCTACAAATGCACTCATTTTCTGCCTCTTTCCGATAATATATGACAAAATATTCTAAGTCAAAAGTACCAAACTTCCTTTCACATCTTAATACCAAAAAGATTATTTTGACAAGTAGGTGAGTGAAAAGTTAATAATTTTTTTATGTAAAAATTATTTGTTTCTTGTTGACAATTAGGTAGTATTTACCATCAACTCTCTATCAAAATATTGTATTGAATTTTGATTCTTTGTGCTTATTTTTTCGTTGACAAACAAAGCACTACATGTTATTCTTAATTTGCAAAAAAGGAGATGGGTTTTCACCGTACAGTATCTTTACTCAAGCGGGCTCCCCGTTTCCTTTTTTATTCTTAAAAAATCATATAAATATTTTTTGCCATCTTCCGCATGTCTGACAAGCATTTTCGCAGAGAAAATATTATATCTGACTAATTTACCACTTTGCTCACCATACACTGGAAGAGCAAATCTAACATCATAACGATACCATCCAAATTTAGCATCTCGTTTATGCTTCTTTTTGTCATTTTCAGAATAAGAGTCCCTCGTTGCAATTTGTATTAATTCCGGAATTCCTTGAACAGCATTTGCTTTTGCCTTCGAAACAGGACCTTTTAATGCAATTCTACTCTCTGAATTGGCAAATTCATCTGGAAAATCAGCAGCAATATATATTTTCTCTGCGCTTTCCTCTATTTCATAACATCGTCCCACATACTCTACAAGATATTTTTCAATTTCCTTCCATTCTTCTCGCTTTTTCCCTTTAAATCTTATATCATTGATTAAGACAATTTTTCTCCCATCTGTATCAGAAATAATATTTACATTTCGAAAAGTTTCCTGATTATTCTTTTCTTCCTGTGTTACTTTGCTTAATGCATCAATATTTACTTTGTAAGCAAGAAGCCTCAATAAATATTCTGGCATCTTTCGTTTTCCGTGCTCCCAGTCTTCCATGGTACGAAGAGGGATTTCATATTCTATTGAAAATTCTTTGCGGTTTAATCCAACTTTTTCCCGCAATAAATAAAGTTCTATTTGTTGTTTTTCTAATTCTTTTCTTTTCTCTTCCATATCCATCCTCCATTTTACAACAAACACCACGCATTGCGTGTGTTAATACTATCATGATAAACATATATTGTCAATAAAGCAAAGAAAGGACATCTCTACAGTCAAACAACTATAGAAATGTCCCTTGTAATTCAGTCATTCCAACTTCCCTGAAACTCTTTTAGTTTAAAATATTTTTCTTTATTTTTCCATAGACAATCTATGTTGCATCTTGCGACTCATTCAAGCCATTGAATAAATGCCGTTTTATCCGTGTTGTTATATCCGGCTCTCGAATAAAAATCTAATGTGTTTTGCTTTTGTGAACCGGTTAATAACATCATTTTGTAACAATTATTTTCTTTTGCAATCTCTCTTGCATAATTAAGACATTCCGTAGCATAACCTTTACCTCTGTATTTTTCATGCGTAACTACATTCTCAATAAAAGCATATGGTCTGATGCCTCTTGTAAGATTAGGAATAATAACACAAACACAGGATGATACAAGAATCCCATCTACAATATTTAATACGATATGATGGTTTTTATCATTTAAAATAGTATCCCACGTTTCAATTAAGTGCTGTGAATATTGTGGAAGTTCTTTTTCATGTAAATGCAAATACAAATGTAATAAATTATTTAGATCATCCTTATTTGCTTCCCTTATCATCTAAATTCTCCCTTCCTAACAGATTTATTAAATTTACTTTCTATAAATTCTAAGTCCATCATATTCCTCGATTAACTTTAACATAAGATTCATCGGTGCAGTATCTTTGTCCTGTTCCGTTTTATCGAGTTCGTCATAATCTTGTATGATGAGTTTATGGGTTCTGGTACATTCCCGCAGTCTGGCACTTGCCTGCCGGATTGCCTGTTCATCACAAGGCGCAGCCAGTTTGGATTTTATAATCAGTTCCGGGTCTTCATATTTCTCATCATATCCCCAGCCCATGGTCTCCTTTTCCTTAACCCATCTTGTATGCTCCAGCGGTCCGATAATATCCATATTGTCCTCTGAAAACTTATCCAGCAATTCATATGCAACAGGTTTATCCGTATAAAAACAATCTATGGCTTCCAAATGTCTTGAAAACTCTTTGGCCTGCAGGATATTGGAAAGTTTGTATTCCAAAGATAAGGAATCAAAGGCTTCTTCCAGTTTTTCCTTGCTTGCCCGGTTATCGTCACCGAATAAATATCTGCCATTTAACGCTGTTGCAAAATGGTATAAATGCATATAACTACTGTTGGACGCATTTAACTTTGTCACCCGGTTATTTTTTATGAAATGCGCCTGTATATTAAGACGCGGCGTCCCCGGTTTATTTATCTTAATAATTGCTTCAATATCCTTCAAAAAAGTATTGTTTTCATCGGTCATCTTGCGATAGGTGCCTTTCGCAAAATCTTTTTTATATTCCATGCGCTTATCAAAAAAGTACTGTGCGGTTATGGCATCTTTGTCAAACACAAAGTCACACCACATCGCATGAAGTTCCTGCCTTGAGTTCTGACCATAGGATGTTCTGTCCCAACATTGTAATTCATCGCAAAGCATGAGAATGTACGCAAGAGGATGCAAATTTATGTCAAAGGGCTCGTTGATTTCCGAGTTTTTGACATTGGTTATTGAAAATTTATACATACTGTTGTGAAGCATAATCGCTGATATCGCATCCAAATCGTCTTTTGTAATCTGCTCCACCCCAATTATTGCTATAAGTTGCCGTAGGAAAATTACACCGCTAAAATAAGCATGGTCCATGAAACCATTAAATTTATCCGGTGCCTCTGCTTTTTGAGATAATATATCTTTTTCAATAAACGAGACGGATTTTTTGTAAACTTCTTCCATTTTCTCTGCTATGTTTGCCGCAATTACTTCGTTTATGGTTCCGTTTGTAAGGGAATAGCCGAGTTTTTCAAATGCCTTTTTTTCTTCCTCGGAGAGTTGAACAAAGGGTTCCATGCCTTTATATGCGACAAAAGGGACATTGGTTATGGTATCACCAAAATATGACTTTACCTGCTCAAACGGCAATTCAAAGGGATAACCGATATCATGAAACAGGGATGTCATTCCCCAGTATTTCAGAAAATGATGTGCGGCCTTCCTTTCATCATCCGTACCATAAAATTTTTTATACGAATTTCTTATGCTTGCATTTTCCTGATAAATAGCAAGTCCCAGAATAAAAGTATATACCGAATGGGCATAATGGTCCCTGTGTTTCATCAATAATGCACTTGCATTTGTCTCAAATTCCGCAAGCATTTCTATCATCTTTTTGGACTGGACATATTTACCAACAAACATTTCAAGATAACAAAAATAGACATCAAAGGCATCCTGCGACGCCCCTGACTGCATAAAGCGATGGATTGCATTTTCAAGGCATATTCTATCAATATCCTTTTCCATATTGTACGGAATCATTCCGGCGCTTGCACTTCTACCGTCGAAATCATTCAATTCTGCTTTGGAATCATCAAACCTTAGTTCCTCACAAGTTTCCCTTATAAAAGTAAGGCATGCACGCTCTATATTGCCGAGATTTTTCTTGAGGCAAAGATTTCTTGGTTCTCTTGGATAATCAATTCCATACCTCTCCAAATTTTTTTCTCTCATCTTTTGTAATGCGGTATACCCCATATCAACACCTCCGTAAAATCAACCATTCCGGTCTTTGTTCTGATACAAATGAATCCATGGAATCAAATCATAGTGACATGTATGGGGATTAAACTCTAAAAGTTTTTCCCAACTGCACATGCAGGGATTTTCCTTAAAAGCCTCATTCTTTTTTGCAAATCCGTCCGTACATTTCCAGCCATGGGATGCTTTAAAATAACACCAGCGCCTGTGTTCCGTCTTAAGCATTTCTATCACATCGTTGTACTCATTTTCATCCCGAAGCCAATTTTCAAATTCTTTCTCTGACAAACTAATTTCCCAGTGCTCTTTTTTGTCAGCATTAACTATACAAGCAGACTTAAACCGTTCAAACCCGCTTTCAATAGTACTGTTCCAGACAGCTTTCTTTACGCTGTGATGTCTTGCCAAAGCCCTGTTTGAATCTCTGTCATGCAAAGACAACTCATTCCACTGTTTTTCTGCTGTTGCATTGTCACCATCCTTCCCAAAACCGATAGACAGTTTTTGATATGCTTTATGAAATGCTTTAGCATACTCGTCCAAATCTTCACGAAGCAAATCTTCCAGCGTAAGAGCGTCTGTATTTTCATCAATGGTAAAAACATTTTTGTGCGTATTTCTGTCCATATTCAGATATACAGACATAGGTTTATCAGCTTCAATTCTGATACCGATATTTACACTCTCTATATGATTATTGTCAGGATTTTCGCTGATTTTCAAATACTTATTCAGATAGTTTTCAATTACGTTCATGGCATGTAATGCAATATCTTCATCCTTCAGACAAATGGCAATATATGTATACATCCCGGTCTTATCCGCATTCATTTCAGGATTACTGTTTATCCTAAGCAATTCACTGAAATTCTTAAAACGTACATCTATTTTATGAAAACGGATCTTGAAAATCCCGTCTGCATATCCCGGTTTGATTATGTATTCATTTCCCTGCATTTCTACATAATCTTCGTTGAAGTTATTTGCAAAAAACTCCTGTTTATCCGAATCAAAATCAATTACATCCACAATAATTGCGTTTTTGCTGGTTACAACGCCCATGTTCATTGCCTGCAATAAAATCTGCTGGCCAAGCTTACCAAATCCCACAATCAGCAAATGCAGATTCCATTTATCAGCATCCGTTTCTTGCTGCTTTATGTAATAATTATGCAAGGAATTCACCTCGAACATTTTCGCTACGCGAAGTTCATAAAGGCTCACCAATTCTGTATCTATTTTTTTGATATTAGGTGCTGCATTATCCGTCGACTTTAACTGCTGGGAATGGTAATCCTCAATTACTTTTTTGATACTGGCATCTTCACATCTGCAGTACAATTTCACGCCGTCCTTAATGGTTGCAATATTATTTTTTAAATTACAAAACATATAGTACAGTGAAAAATTTCTGGCTGAAGACTGTTCAAACAAAATAATAGTTTCCGCACGTTTTAATTCCATCTGACGGAAAAAATATTTTTGCTGTTTCTCTTCCAAACTCAGGCAATCTATCTTATGTACGACAATTCCTTCTTTTAACAGTTTCCTTTCCTCTTCCGCAGATATTTCAGCAGCCACAATATGGATACGATATTTCTTTTTTCTGTCAACATTTTCTTCTGCGTGAAACACCATGGATTTCACATCATCATTATACCCCAAAATTATTACATGTTTCTTTTTCCAGGTAAACCACTTCCAGTTCTTTAAACGAAGCCACTTTTCAAAAATATTATAAACATATTTCAATGTGCAATACGGGGCAATAAAAATAGAACCGGCATATGCATATCCCAGAAGTTTTTCGGTCAAATTCTGACTCTCTGCTATAATTTGGGTTATATCTTTGAGCCCTATATCTGCTTTGAATCCAAACGCACGAATGGCATTTTGGACAATAAACATTCCACGCAATATAGGGTCCGGATAGGACACTTCATCATAATAAAGAAATCCCTCCACCACTGCAAACAAAAGAGAGAAGACCGCAAAAAATAATAATACTTTATCCACTCTTGTATCTTTTTTCTTACTCATAATTACCTCTTATAAGAAATTTTTCACTTTTGTAACACGTCCGCCGCTTTTACCTTGCGACTCCGTACTCTTTGCAGCCCTTTCTTTTATTTCAGGAAGCGCTACCTGATTTGAAGAGAATATGGTTACATCTTCACCTACAATTTTTAAAAGATGTGCCATTTTCTTTAATTTATCGCCTAAACTATAGGCCGTTCCCACACAAATCGCCTTGCCGCTGTCAAACACGAAATAATGACAGACTCTAAAATAACTTTTCATATCGTCAGTTACATTTTCTTTTAAGGTATAATCTGTCTTGGAAACACAGTTCATTTCCTTGTATGACGGTAATTCATCAATCATATGCTGGTGACGTTTAAGCACTTGTGCAAAGAAACGGAGCATCATATCTGACTGGTTCTCGGTATACTCCTCGCCATAAAGTTGATATGTAATATCTCCGGTAAGACTATAACTTTTTTTGGCTTTTTCAGAAGTTACCATCTCTATCTGCCCGCTCTTTATCTGTGTCAAAAAATCATCAAAATAAACTCTATGTCTGTCATACCAATCATTGCAAACACAGTACTGCTCTCCATGAATATTATATGGATTTGCCCAATAACGCGCACGACCCTTATCATCTAAAAGTTGCTTTCTGATATCCATGTTGGGCACAAGTTTTAATAAAACCGGATAACTTAAGTGAAGCACATTTTTACTCCACACAGCATCCTGCATTTTTTCAAGAACCTCTTCCGTCAGCAGTTCTTCTTCCACCAGGCGAGACAACGAATTTTGTACATACACTCCGATTTTTTCGTCGTTACCCCCTACGGGTCTTACATTCATAGCCGGTTCTACCTGCCTACAGATTTTGTCTTCTTTTTCCGCTTCTGTCACCTTAACAGCCGGTTCTTCTTCAGCCGGCACATCCGCAGAATCTTCAAAAACAATTTTGAAATCATCGTCCTCTTCTGTGCTGGCGGCATCCTGAATGGTTTTTATCAAGGAATTAATATTAGTATCAAAACTATTATCTTTTAACTGTCCATTATTCAAAATACGCGAAAAACTCTCAAGAATATCCAATACCGAAAAATTTTCCTGACATATCTTCTGATAACAATCCATATTAATTAGACGGATTTCATTTGCAAAAGTTTTATTATTTATAGACTGCAGCAAATTCTCAAAATGAGAAACTTCTTTCGGTTGCATTTTAACTATTTCATCTTCAAGTTGAATTGTAACTTTTCTACCCGGATTAAAAATTTCATATTTGTCTTCCAAGTAAATCGGAACAATCTGCCTATTATATTTTATTGCTGTCAACAACTCCAAAAGTGTTGCATAACTTCTCAAATATGTGCTGCTGATAAACATAATAAATACAGAAGCATTTTTTAGATTTTTTTCCATATCCTCCAGCCACGGGTGATTGGTATCATCAAAATTTTTATCCGAGTAAACACGCATTCCTCTTTTTTGTAATTCAAATACTTTTTCTTCAAATACCTTTTTCCAGTCATCACTCTTATAACTGATAAATGTGTATCCCACACAATCTTTTCTTGTTGTGATTTTTAACCGCTGTAAACTTTTGTCCCTCTCCAATATCTGTTCTTTTGTAAGCCCCATTTTGAATTCCTCCCAAAAAACTTATTCCACAAAATTATACCATAATATTATCTCTATTTAAAGGAAAGCTTATCTGTTTTTCTATACTCTATTTATGATACGGTTCCCCATTTATAATGCGGTATCCGCGATAAATCTGTTCGCTTAAGATAACACGCATTAACTGGTGGGGAAAGGTCATGTCTGAAAAACTAATTTTTCTATCCGCTCTTTTGCTGACACTTTCATGGAGTCCAAGTGAGCCTCCGATAACAAATTGAATATGGCTTTTTCCATTCTGACCGACTGAGTCAATCAATTTTGCAAAGTTGGGAGAATCCAACTTTTTACCGAGGATTTCCAAGGTTATGACAAAAGAATCGTCTTTGAGTTTTGATAAAATGCGCTGTGCTTCTTTTTGCTTTATCTGCTCTTCAACGGTTTCACTTGCTTTATCCGGTGTCTTTTCGTCGTCAACCTCGATAATTTCAAATTTGCAATATTTACTTAAACGCTTCGCATATTCATCCACTGCATCCCTGTAAAATTTTTCTTTTACTTTTCCTACACATACAATATCAATTTTCATGATACTATCCCTCTCATGACATAAAAAGACTGTTGGTCTATAGTGATAGTGGATATCATTGTAAAAAGTTCCTGCAAAGACACGTTTCCACTCCGTGAAAAACGTAACGGTACATAAGACACCAAACAAATGCTTCCATGCAGAAATCTTTTTACAACTACTATCCGGCTATCACTAAATTCCAACAGCCTTTAATTACTCTTCTTCAAAAATATCTTCGTAGATTTCATCTACAAAGTGATCCAAAAACTGGTTGTCCAAATTCATAAACTGGGTGCTGATTTTTTTCTTTAAAATATTAGCACGTCCAAAATATTTTGCCTCTTCGGAAACCATTGCTGCCCCTTCTCCGAAAGCCTCTTTATCCAGAGCCTGTGCTTCCAAATTATGCAGACACCACTCTTCTATGGTGCTGCGCAGGGAATTCTCGGACTCTGCTTTTTTTGCAAAGATTTTTGAATTGCGCATGGAAACCACACCCATTACAATAAACAGAATGAAAAGTGCCCCCATTACACCATAAACCATGTAACTTGTGGTAGGAGATAATCTAAGGGGAATCACACCCGTCATAGCCAAAATTAACACGATTATGCCGAGAAAACCTACAAAAAGCAATGTGATTCCTGAAGATTTATTATCTTCCGCTTTTTGCGCACTGTCTTCATAAAGTCCCACAGGCACAGTTTCCTCATCTTCTTCTGTTTTTTTCAATTCAGCCTGTTCTTTTGTTCTTTGCTGAATAAACATAATTGCCAGTTTTTTTGCATGTTTTTCTTCAGAAGCTTCTACAAGAAGTTCATAAAAACCCTCTTCCTCAGCGGCTCTGACAGAAGCAGACTCAATATGACTGTAAACCAGAAAATCTTTAAGAAGTTCCATTTCTTCCAAAGTTCCAAAAAGAATCGGAAGCAGTCCTGCATTCTCGTTTTCTATCAGTTCACAACCGCAATCTGCACAAACTTTTATGCCGTCTCTGTACTCATTTTTACATTTCGGACACCAAGGCATATTTATCCCTCCCATACATCAGAAAAGTCTATTTATCGCTCAGATACTTATCAATACCTTTTGCAGCCGCTTTACCTGCCCCCATAGCAAGAATAACTGTTGCCGCACCTGTTACAGCATCACCGCCGGCATAGACACCTTCTTTTGTTGTTTTACCGTTTTCTTCTTCTGCAACGATACATTTCCATTTATTTACTTCCAAACCTTCTGTTGTAGAAGAAATCAGAGGATTGGGAGATGTTCCGAGAGACATAATTACAGTATCAACGTCGATTACGAATTCGGAATCTTTTACTTCCACAGGACGTCTTCTGCCGGACTCATCGGGCTCACCCAGTTCCATTTTAATGCACTTGATTCCGCATACCCATCCGTTTTCATCCTCAAGAATTTCCACAGGATTTGTAAGCAAATCAAAGATAATGCCCTCTTCTTTTGCGTGATGTACTTCTTCCACTCTGGCAGGAAGTTCTTCTTCACTTCTGCGGTATACAATGTGTACTTCCGCACCGAGACGAAGGGCTGTTCTTGCTGCGTCCATGGCAACGTTACCGCCGCCTACTACAGCAACTTTTTTGCCTCTCATAATAGGAGTTGTGGAATTTCCATCAAAAGCTTTCATCAGATTGCTTCTGGTCAAATATTCGTTTGCGGAGAATACGCCGTTTGCGTTTTCACCGGGAATTCCCATGAATTTGGGAAGACCTGCACCGGAACCGATAAATACAGCGGAGAAACCTTCCTCTGTCAGCAGTTCGTCGATGGTTACGGATTTTCCTACTACTACGTTGGTTTCAATCTGAACGCCCAAGGATTTTACATTTTCAATTTCTTTTGCAACAACATCTGTTTTAGGCAGACGGAACTCGGGAATACCATATACAAGTACTCCTCCGGGCTCATGCAATGCTTCAAAAATAGTAACATCATAGCCCATTTTTGCCAAATCACCGGCACAGGTAAGACCTGCCGGGCCGGAACCGATAACTGCAACTTTTTTGCCTTTCTTTTCTTTTGCGCCTTCTGGTTTGATACCGTTTTCTCTTGCCCAGTCAGCCACAAAACGCTCCAGTTTACCGATGGAAACAGGGTCTCCTTTGATTCCACGGATACATTTTCCTTCACACTGGCTTTCCTGGGGACATACACGTCCGCAAACTGCAGGAAGTGCGGAAGATTCACTGATAACCTGATAAGCCTCCTCAAAGTTGCCTTCTTTTACTTTTCCGATAAAACCGGGAATGTCGATAGATACGGGACATCCCTTTACACACTGTGCATTTTTACAGCCGATACATCTGTTTGCCTCTGCAACGGCTTCTTCACTATCGTAACCCAAACATACTTCTTTAAAGTTCGTTGCACGCTCTTTTGCATCCTGCTCACGAACCGGTACTCTATTTAATACGTCCATCTTATTGTCCTCCATTATCCGGTCTTAATTGCAATTTCCACATCCGCCGTGGTGTGTGTCGCCTTCTTTTGCTTTCAAAAATGCTCTGCCTTCTGCAGTTTTGTAAATCTGCTGGCGTTTCATAGCCTCATCAAAATCCACCAGATGTCCGTCAAACTCGGGACCGTCAACACATGCAAACTTTACTTTACCGCCCACTGTCACACGGCAGGCACCGCACATACCTGTACCGTCTACCATAATGGGGTTCAGGCTGACAACCGTGGGAATTCCAAGTTCTTTGGTCAATTTGCAGACAAATTTCATCATAATCATAGGACCGATTGCTACGCAAACATCATATTTTTTGCCTTCGTCTACCAAATCCTGTAAAGTCTTTGTTACCATACCGCTTCTGCCGTAAGAACCATCGTCAGTGGTAACATAAAGATTTCCTGCAACCGCTTCCATTTCTTTTTCCAAAATAAGTAAGTCTTTATTTTTGGCACCTACAATTACATCTGCGTCAATGCCTTTTTCATGAAGCCATTTTACCTGAGGATAAACAGGTGCTGTACCGACACCTCCGGCAACAAAAATAATTTTCTTTTCTTTCAATTCATTCAAATCTTCGTTTACAAATTCCGATGCCTGTCCGAGAGGTCCCACAAAATCATGGAAAGCGTCTCCCGCTTTTAAATTAGCCATCATCTGTGTGCCAGCTCCCACAGTCTGGAATACGATGGTAACTGTTCCTTTTTCTCTGTTATAGTCACAGATGGTAAGGGGAATTCTTTCGCTTTCCTCATCCATTCTGACAATAACAAACTGTCCGGGATTACAGGACTTTGCTACTCTTTTTGCCTCCACTTCCATCAAATAAATGTTGGCGGTTAATTCTTCTGCTCTAAGTATTTTATACATTGCGCAAACCAAACCTTTCTTACTTAATTGTTTATCAGAAACCTTCTAAAAGGTAATTCCCATTATCTTTGGTAAATTTATACACTGTTTTATTATAAATATTCACGGCATAATTGGAGCCTGTTTTCGACTGTAAACCTGTCGAATCTTCATAAATTTCCGCTATTACATAATAATCTCCTTTGTCGGGTACTGCAAGTGGATATTGAAAAATGTACAAATATTTTCCTTCCACATTATAACTCTCACCAAAGGAATTGTATATCTTTCCGTTCGACAGCATAATGTCTATGACAGCCTGACGGGCATCATCCACCGAAACCGCTGTATCCAACTGCAATTTGTATTCTCTGCTTGTAATTTCACCGGAGACGCCTTCTTCATTATATGTGATGAATTTGTACCAACTTTTTCCCATGGGCATAGGTATGGGACCTAAATACTCCATGGACTGGTCGGTAGGCATGGTTCCGTCCGTTGTGTAGAAAACCCTGCAGCCTTCCAACACATCTACGGTAATAGAAACCGGCGCCGAATATTCTCCGCTGTAGGTCAAAACTTCCGGTGCGTCCGGTCTGATTACTTCGATACAAAACTCTTTCGTTACCACGTCACTGACGATTCCGTAATCGTTGATAAACATGGCTGAAATAATATGCTCTCCGGTTTCCAGAAAAATAGGTGCCGTATACACATCACTCTCCGTAGTCGGCACAGAGCCATCCAAGGTGTAATAGATAACCCCGGAACTGTTGGAAGACAATTTTAAAGGAATAATCTCCTCATAAGTTCCGGCCTGATAACTAAATTCCGGTGGATTGGCCAGATACTTTTGATTGGCATTTACCACCACATCATAAGTACAATCCCTTAGCAATTGATTAATGGCTTCATAATCTTCTTTGGAAAGATAAAAAGCAATCATTTTTTGGTACGCATTTTCCACATCTGCATCCGAAGAATAACTTGCTTTGGAAACAATAGACAACTGCTCCATATAAGCGCTTTCCATACCAAGCACACCATAACTTTCCGCCAATTCCAGTCTTAAAAGTGCATTCTTTGGATTCAGTTCCAAGGCGCGCTCATAAAAAGACACGGCATCGGTTATTTCGCCCTCATTTAAGCAGGCGTAGGCTTGTTTTAGTTGATAATCAAAAGAATGATATCTGGAATGTTTCACAAACCTGCTCACGCCCCAGAGTGCTCCAAGCAAAAGAACAAAAACACATGCCAAAACACATAATTTAATTCTCTTTTGTTTCTTTTGCTTATGCGCAAGTTCTCTCTCATTTTCCAGCATTTTTTCTTTTTCAACTTCGTGTAAAATGCCTTCTATGGACTGATAAATGTCAAATTCCAAATCCGGCTCATAATCGGGAACGATATGTATATCTTCACCGCATTTTTCACAATAAAGATAACCTTCTTTTATCTCTTCGCCACAATTCGGACATTTCATAGAACTGACTCCACACAGTTGCTCATCAGCATTGCAATGGTCATAGGACCAACGCCGCCGGGAACAGGTGTGATGGCGCTGCAAACACCTTCAACGTCTTGGAAATCTACATCGCCGCAAAGTTTATTATCTGCGCCTCTGTGAATACCTACATCAATAACAACGGCGCCTTCTTTCACATAATCCTTGGTAATCATTTTGGGTTTACCAACGGCAACAATCAAAATATCTGCTCTCTTTGTTACTTCTTTCAAATCTTTTGTGCGGGAATGTGCAACCGTAACCGTTCCGTTTTCACGAAGAAGAAGTAAAGCCATAGGCTTGCCTACAATATTACTTCTGCCGATGACCACACATTCTTTTCCGGCAATTTCAATTCCGCTTCTTTTCAGCAACTGTATAATCCCGGCAGGCGTACAGGACACATAGCCTTTTTGTCCGATGCACAGGGCACCTACGCTCTGGGGATGGAATCCGTCTACATCCTTTGAAGGGTCGATTTTGCGGATAACTTTGTCTTCATCAATATGGGAAGGAAGGGGAAGTTGCACCAAAATTCCGTTAACATCCGCTCTCTCATTCAATTCTCCGATTAATTTCAAAAGTTCCTCTTCTGTAGTTTCTTCCGGCAATTCATATGCCAAAGAATTGATACCGATATATTCACATGCTTTCTTTTTATTTCCAACATAAACACTGGACGCAGGGTCGTTTCCAACCTGAATAACCGCTAAAGTCACTTTGGTACCTTCTGCTTTTAACTGTGCCACTTTTTCTTTCAGTTCGTCCTTAATTTGTGTTGATATTGCTTTTCCGTCAATCAATGTTGCCATCCTTTATCATCCTCCGTTTTTAATTCTTAGAATAAACCAACAATCTTTCCTTCTTCATTTACGTCCACACTGTAAGCAGCAGGCTGTTTGGAAAGTCCCGGCATAGTCACAATAGTACCTGTAAGCGCCACCACAAATCCGGCACCGGCAGAAACATAAACTTCTCTGATATTCATCTCAAATCCAACAGGTCTTCCCAAAAGACTGGGGTCATCGGAAAGTGAATACTGGTTTTTCGCCATACAAACAGGTAACTTTCCAAAGCCCAGTTCTTCAATCTGTTTAATCTGCTTGGACGCTGCAGCAGAAAATGTAACATTTCCCGCACCATAAATTTCTCTTGCAATGGTTTCGATTTTTTCCTTAATGGACAAATTTACATCATAAAGAGGTGCAAATTTACTTTCTTTTTCTTCCAAAGTTTTTAAGACTTTCTCGGCAAGTGCCACACCGCCTTCGCCGCCTTTTTCCCAAACCTGGGCCAAGGCAAACTCACAGTTTCGCACTTCACAAAACTCTTTCACATACGCAATTTCCGCCTCGGTATCTGTTACGAACCGGTTCAAGGTAACCACTACGGGCACTCCGTATTTCTGAATGTTTTCAATGTGTTTTTCCAAATTGACAATACCTTTTTGCAAGGCTGCCATATTTTCATAATTCAGGTCTGCTTTTGCTACACCACCGTTATATTTCAGTGCTCGGATGGTAGCAACCAAAACAACTGCATCGGGTTTTAAGCCTGCCGCACGGCACTTAATGTCAAAAAACTTCTCTGCGCCGAGATCCGCACCAAATCCCGCCTCTGTCACTACATAATCAGCCATTTTAAGGGCTGTTTTGGTAGCACGTACCGAGTTACATCCATGGGCGATGTTAGCAAAAGGTCCGCCGTGAATCAGTGCCGGTGTGTGCTCTAAAGTCTGAATCAGGTTGGGCTTTAAAGCATCTTTTAACAAGGCTGCCATAGAGCCCACTGCCTGTAAATCCCCTGCAGTAACGGGACGACCGTCATAAGTGTAAGCAACCACCATGCGGGACAATCTTTCTTTCAAATCCTGCATATCATTTGCAAGGCACAAAATTGCCATCACTTCGCTTGCTACAGTAATCACAAAATGATCTTCTCTTACCACACCGTCCAGTTTATTACCAAGACCAACCACCACATTGCGTAAAACGCGGTCATTTAGGTCTAAACATCTCTTCATTACGATTTGTCTGGGGTCAATGCCCAGTTCATTTCCCTGCTGGATATGGTTATCCAAAAGCGCCGCCAGTAAGTTGTTTGCAGTAGTAATGGCATGAAAATCTCCCGTAAAATGAAGATTTAAGTCTTCCATGGGAACTACCTGGGAATAGCCACCGCCTGCGGCACCGCCTTTGATACCAAAGCAAGGACCAAGGGAAGGCTCTCTCAAAGCAATTACCGCTTTTTTGCCCAGTTTTCCAAAGGCTTGACCTAAGCCAACGCTGACCGTGGTTTTTCCTTCTCCAGCGGGAGTGGGGTTAATTGCGGTTACCAAAATCAGTTTTCCATTTGGATTACCTGCAATCTTATTCATATACTCATCACTGATTTTGGCTTTATATTTTCCGTATAATTCCAAATCATCAGCTTCAATTCCTAATCTCTCTGCCACCTCTGTAATTGGCAACATTACTGCTTCCTGTGCAATCTGAATATCTGTTTTCATAAAATCTCCACTCTTTCATTTTGATTTATATTTCTTCCAGCAGCTGTTCAAACTGCTCCATGCTCATAAGTACTTTTCTGGGTTTTGTTCCCTCTTCTTCCCCTACAACACCATAATCACAAAGTTGATCCATAATTCTGGCAGCGCGGTTAAAACCTATTTTAAACATACGCTGGAGCATACCGATGGATGCTTTGTCTTTTTCGATAATAAATCTTCCGGCATCGGCAAAATATTCATCCCTGCTGTCCGCACTGTCGCTTCCACTGCCGCCGGCTGCAGATGAAGAAGCGCCCAAACTTTGGATTTTTTCTTCAATATCCTCCGCATATGTATTGCCAATTGCCTGATTTTTCAGGAAATCAACCACATCTGCCACCTCTCTGTCAGACACAAACGCACCTTGTACACGAACCGGCTTGGTATATCCTTGAGGGTAGAATAACATATCACCCTTTCCGAGAAGTTTTTCCGCACCGTTCATATCCAAAATAGTTCTGGAGTCTACACCACTGGACACGCTGAAAGCCACACGGCTGGGCATATTCGCCTTAATCAGACCGGTAATAACGTCTACGGAAGGACGCTGGGTCGCAATAATCAGATGTATTCCCGCAGCTCTGGCAAGCTGTGCAAGACGGCAAATAGATTCTTCCACTTCACCCGGCGCAACCATCATAAGGTCTGCAAGTTCGTCTACAATAATGACAATCTGGGGCATTTTCTTAAGGGTATCGTCTGCGCCCTGCTCCTGCATGGATTCCACTTTCTGGTTGTAACCTTTCAGGTCACGCACATTGAAATCCGCAAACTTCTTATAACGGTCTGTCATTTCGGCCACACCCCAGTTCAAGGCTGCCGCTGCTTTCTTAGGGTCGGTTACAACCGGTACAAGCAAATGGGGGATACCGTTATAAACACTCAGTTCCACCACTTTAGGGTCAATCATAATCAACTTTACATCATCAGGATGAGCCTTGTAAAGCAAACTCATAATCAAAGTGTTAATACATACGGATTTACCGGAACCGGTAGCTCCTGCAATCAACATATGAGGCATTTTCGCAATATCGGAAACCACTGTTTTTCCGGCAATATCTTTACCTACCGCAAAAGCCAGATTGGAAGAAAATTCTTTAAATTCCCTTGTTTCCAGCAAATCCCTCAGGGCCACAGGTGTATTTTCCTTATTGGGAACCTCAATACCGATTGCCGCTTTTCCGGGAATAGGCGCTTCAATACGGATGTCCGTGGCTGCCAAATTCAACTTGATATCGTCTGCCAATCCCACAATTTTGCTGACTTTAACACCTACTTCCGGCTGTAACTCGTATCTGGTTACGGCAGGTCCCTGACTGATGTCTGTAATGGAAACCTTTACACCAAAAGTATTTAGTGTCTGCTGCAAACGCATGGCAGTCTCTTTTAATTCCCGGCTGGAATCCCCTGTCTTTCCCACTCCTTTTTGCAATCTGGAAAGAGGCGGGAATATGTAAGTCTTGGAAACTTTCTTTTCTGCCGCCTGAATATCCGCTGTCATTTGCTTTTCTATGCCGTTTCCTCTTTCCGGCTCCTTCGGCGCTCTTGCCACCGGACGTTCCCTGCGCACAGGAGGTCTTTGAACAGGGATTTCTTCTGCCACAACAGGCTCCGATTGCTCATAAGCCGTTTCCGGTTCATTCCAACTTACTTCATGAATCTCATCCGGCTGTTTATAGGACATTTGATATGCATGATTTACGGGTATATCTTCTTTGATTTCTGCCTCATCATTTAAAGTAATTTCGTGAATATCATCTCTTGTTTTGTGTTCTTCCCCTTTGGAAAGGGAAGTGTCTATGGTTACGCCGCTGACCTTTTTGTCCATACGGAGAATTTTTTCATTTTCCAGTTCTTCTTCACGGAGTCTTCGTTCATCTTCTTTAAGCCTGCGCTCTTCCTCTCTTTGTTCCCGCAGTTCATCCTGCTTTTGCCTGCGCATTTGAGCGTACTCCCTGCGGCGCTGGGAATCCTCTTTGGACATTTCCATAACACGCTTTCCGCTCTTTTTCACACCGTTTACAAAGGAACGCTCCGTCAAAATAACAATACTGATAATGGACAGCACAATAACAACCAGTATTGCCCCTACCATATCAAGAAAATGATACAGTAAATAAGCAACACTGCCTGCCAAAATGCCACCGCCGCCTTTTTCGACGCTGCAATATTCATATATCTTTTTGATGTCATACGCTTCCAAAGCAGTGGTTGTTCCGTTAATAAACTCAAACACCACGCCGCACATAACAAAGAGAGCCACTCCTGCCACCAGTTTAATCACTGCAGTGGGACTTCCCTGATTGGCAAACCAAAAAGCAGCCGCAACAAAAATTGCAACCGGAAAAACATATGCTGTAAATCCAAACAATCCGAACATTACGCCGCTGATGGAGTTACCCACCGTACCGATAATTCCAAAATTACATAAAAACAAAAACACTACCACTGCAAAGAGAATAATCAACTCTACTTCATGAAAAATAGCATTCTCCTGTGCTGTATATGCTCTTTTTTGCTGACTTCCCTTCCTGGAAGATTGTCCCGTCTGTTTCCGAGTTGTTGTTTTCTTCTTCCCTGATTTCGATGCCATACTTATTACCCCTGTTCATTTACTTCTTTTGTTAAATCATTATCGAATATTATACCATTTTTATTTTCTCTTGTCATCCTCTTTAGATGGATTATCTTGTTCAATCATATCATGTAATTTGCAAAGAGCATCCTTAATTCCGCCAACTTCATCAATGATACCTTCATCCACTGCAGCCTGCCCCACCAAAATGCTCCCCACATCCTTTGTGAGAAAACCGGTCTCCATCATCAATTCCTCAAAACGCTCTTTTTTGATTTTACAATGACTGCATACAAAACCCGCAATCCT
Organism: Lachnospiraceae bacterium; assembly: GCA_017468395.1. Lineage (GTDB taxonomy): Bacteria > Bacillota > Clostridia > Lachnospirales > Lachnospiraceae > Acetatifactor. Next base: position 41,150 of record JAFUIR010000021.1, read on the forward strand.
ATCCTGAATTTGCTTAAAATAGTCGAAAGTCTGGGGTACACCGATAACCATACCGTTCATCCGCACGGGATGAATTACCATGGTGCCGGTCGGAACCACAAAGGAATAATCCGTGCTTACGGCAATGGGCAGACCGATGGAATGGCTGCCTCCCAGCACAAGCGAAACCGTAGGCTTTGACAGGGACGCAATCATTTCCGCAATGGCAAGCCCTGCCTCCACATCGCCGCCCATGGTATTTAACAGCACCAAGACACCTTTGATTTCTTCACTGTCCTCGATAGCTGCCAAACTGGGCAAAACATGCTCATATTTGGTTGTTTTGGAATTGCTGCCCAGATTTTCGTGCCCCTCTATCTCCCCAATAATGGAAAGCAGATGGATTTCCTTTTTTTCCCTGTTTTGATCCAAAGTTAATTGACCGCTCTGTTCAATGCGGCTATCGTTATGTTCTTCCCTCTCCCGTTTTTCCTCTGTTTCGGATTTCTGTTCATAATCGTCTTTATTCTTGTCTTCCATTTTACATGCCCCTTATGTTTTATAGTTCTGATGAGCGTTTGCCGCCATCATCAAAAAAGAGAACCGTAAAGGTTCCCTTTTAGAATAAACGATTATTTACTTTTCATACATTGCACTATAAATCAAAATCATCATCATCGGAAATTTCGATATCGAAATCCATTTGGTCATCATTTATTTCCAGTGCATATCCCATTTTCTTCTTCACATGCTTTTTCGGCAAGGGAAGAGGATTTTCTATGTATTTAATCTCTCTGACAGGGGGAAGTGACGCCTCTACGGGAGCCTCTTTTACGGGAACCTCTTCTGTTTGGGGTTTTTCTGCAGGCACTTCTGCCTCTGCAGAAACATCTGATTCTGCAAGATTCTCCGCCTCTACAGGATTCACCTCTTCTACAGAATCCTCTGTTTCTACTGCGGTTTCTACAGTTTCTACAGTTTCTACAGTTTCTACAGTTTCTACAGTTTCTGCAGTTTCTGCAGTTTCTTCTGCTTCCTGCTCGTTTACAACTATAGTTTCCTCTGTCTCAGATACTTCTACAACTTCTGTTTCTTCCGGCATTTCCAAAACCTCTCTCGACTGCAACGCATTTATCAGACCTTTTCCCGCCAAAATAACAAATCCCAGATACGCCACGAAACTTCTGTCCATATTTCCGGATGCTGCGCATACATAGGAAACCGCAATTCCCGATAGGCTCATGAGAATCCAAAGACTCTGGCTTTCTTTGTGTTTACGGACAAAGAAACTATAAATCCCAAAAGTTATTCCGGTAAAAAGCAGCACTGCCACTACCGGATTATGGCCTAATCTATCAAAGAACTGATGGAACATATATGAAAAAGAACCGCTGTCCGGAACATAAAGCCATTCCCACACACCTGCAATGGCATTCAGGCTGGAACCACTCTGGCGGGCATCAATCCAAAAGATACCCAAAAGTCCTGCAATTATCCCAATCAAAATCAGGAATAACGCCGGAACACCGGTTTTTTCGCCACTTTCTTCTTTTCTTACGGAATTTACTGTCAAAAGTCCGAAACTCATAACACCCAGTACAATGCCGAGTGCATCCAGATAGACCATAAATGCTATATAAATGCCTAGAATCAAAGTTCCAAGAAAATGATACCATTTAAAACCATCTGCCTGTCTGACTTTAGAAAAAACACCGGCCAGTAAAGCCATTCCAAGTCCGAACAAAAGCAAATATAATACTTCCGGAGTATAAGAAAGACTTCTTTTTACCCAAATAGGCGCAAACATAAAAAACGCCAAAGTCCAAGTTGCAGTAAATGCACCGGCTGTTTTTCTGACTGCCACATAAATCAAAACGGCCCCCAAAAATTGCAGTACAATCTGCAAAATAATGCCTGCCGCCAGTTTATTACCCACTAAAAGAAATAAACCATGCAAAAGCAAAGTATAGATATACAAAGCTCCGTGGGCTAAAGGTGCCACTTGCACTCCCTGCTTTACTGCCGCCAGTTCAAAATAGGCATTGCTTTCCAAATCTGCCGGAAAACTCCACATACGGAGCAAAATACCGCCTGCAATAAGCCCCACAAATAAAAGTCCTTCCATGGCTGCTTTTGCCGCACCGGGCAATACTTTTTCTCTTATCCTTCCCCGAATCAACCTGATAACGAGAAACAAAAGTAAAGAAACTGCGAAAAAAAGCACACTGAAAATACCCAGACAAATAAGCCTGGTAGAACCGGGCGCAATATTGAATTTTTCAAAAAAAGAATACCGGTCCAGATAAATGCCGCATATTCCGGTCAAAAAACATACTGCAACCGCCAGAGAACATGCCCACAATATTCTGCTAAACCACGTCTTTTTCCAAGTCATACGTTGACTCCTTTAGTCCTCTAAAACTTTCTCGATATTGTATCTGGGACGTTGTTTTACTTCCATGTAAATTTTTCCGATGTACTGCCCCACAAGACCAATGGCAAGCAACTGTACACCACCGATAAACCATATGGACAAAATCAGGGAAGTCCATCCCTGAACCACATTCCCTGTAAAGTAAGAAATAAGCGCATAAATAGCCGCAAAAATACAAAACAGGATAATGCACATTCCAAGCCCCGTGATAAGGGTAATGGGCTTAATGCTAAAGGAAGTGATTCCGTTAAAAGCAAGTGCCAGCATTTTTTTCAAAGGATACTTACTTTCTCCCGCAACACGCTCTTTACGCTCATAATAAACGCTATCAGTCTGATAGCCGATTAAAGGCATCATACCGCGCAAAAACAGATTAGTCTCTTTATACTGGGAAAAATGTTCCAGCGCACGCTTGGACATCAGACGGAAATCCGCATGGTTATAAACCGTCTTTACTCCCATCATAGCCATCATTTTATAAAATCCCTGGGCTGTTACGCGTTTAAAGAACGTGTCTGTTTTACGCTCACTGCGCACACCGTACACAATATCGTTACCTGCGTGGAATTTATCAATCATTTCCTCGATTACATTTACATCGTCCTGCAAATCCGCATCAATGGAAACTGTTACATCGCTCATATCTTTTGCGGTAATGAGACCTGCAGTCAACGCAAACTGATGTCCCACATTGCCTGCCAGTTTCACGCCTTTTACCTGGACGGGATATTTGGCATGTTCCTGTTCAATCAGTTCCCAAGTACGGTCTTTGCTGCCGTCATTTACAAAAAGGATAAAACTGTCCTGTGCAATTTTTTCTTTTTTGATAAGGTCCTCCAGCACTTCCCGCAGTGCTTTGGATGCGATTTCTAAAACTTCCTCTTCGTTATAACATGGTACTACAATGGCAAGTCTATCCATGGTTTTCCTCCATTATTTTACAGCCTCAAGTGCCTGTGCCAGGTCGGCAATAATATCATCCACATGCTCAATACCAACAGAGAAACGGATCAAATCGGGAGCCACACCTGCTTCCACAAGTTGCTCGTCTGTCATTTGTCTGTGTGTATGGCTGGCAGGGTGAAGTACGCAGGTTCTTGCATCTGCCACATGGGTTACAATGGCTGCCAGTTTCAGTTTATCCATCATATCGCTGGCTGCCTCTCTGCCGCCTTTTAATCCAAAGGAAATAACACCGCAAGTTCCTTTGGGCATATATTTCTGCGCCAAATCATGATACTTACTGCTCTCAAGGCCGGGATAGTTTACCCAAGCCACTTTTTCATGGGATTCCAGCCATTTTGCAACAGCCAGGGCATTGGAACAATGTCTTTCCATACGAAGAGGCAGTGTCTCCAATCCTACATTTAACAAAAATGCGTTCTGGGGTGCCTGAATGGAACCAAGGTCTCTCATAAGTTGCACGGTGGCCTTTGTGATATAAGCACCTTTTCCGAATTTTTCTGTATAAGTTACGCCGTGATAAGAATCATCGGGATAGCAAAGTCCGGGGAATTTGTCAGGATATTTGCTCCAGTCAAAATTACCGGAATCCACAATAGCACCGCCAACAGACATAGCGTGTCCATCCATATATTTGGTAGTGGAATGGGTCACAATATCCGCTCCCCATTCAAAGGGATTGCAGTTAATGGGGGTTGCAAAAGTATTGTCCACAATAAGGGGTACGTTATGGTCATGGGCAACCTTTGCAAATTTCTCAATATCCAGTACTACCAAAGCGGGATTCGCAATGGTTTCTGCCAATACACACTTGGTATTTTCTTTAAATGCTTTTGCCAGTTCTTCATAGGAAGCATCCGGGTCCACAACCGTACATTCAATACCCATTTTCTTCATGGTAACTGTAAGCAGGTTGAAAGTTCCGCCATAAACGGTGGATGACATAATCACATGTCCGCCTGCCTCACAAATATTAAATACGGCATAATAGTTTGCCGCCTGTCCGGAAGATGTCAGCATTGCTGCAACACCACCCTCCAATTCACAAATCTTCTGAGCCACAAAATCGTTGGTAGGATTTTGCAGTCTGGTATAAAAATATCCGCTTTCTTCCAAATCAAACAGTTTACCCATCTGTTCAGAAGTCTCGTATTTGAATGTAGTACTCTGATAAATAGGTAAAACCCTGGGTTCACCTTTTTTCGGTTTCCAGCCTGACTGGATACAAATAGTCTCTTTTTTCATGGCCCCTTCTCCTTGCTTTTCCTTATTCATCCCAGTTGTGATATACGTTTTGTACATCATCGTCTGCATCTAACAAATCCAATGTTTTCTGTAAGTTTTTAACGGCTGTCTCATCGGTAAGCGCCACATAATTCTGGGGAATCATAGTAACTTCTGCACTTGCCATGGGAACTCCTTCTTTTTCCAATGCCGCACGGACTTCTTCAAAGGAATCCGGATCTGTCAGGATTTCATAACTGTCCTCTTCCTCTGCAAAATCTTCTGCACCTGCATCCAATGCAAGCATCATAAGGTCGTCTGCGTCTGTTTCGTACTCTTCTTTGTCAATGATAATCTGACCGCGTTTGTCAAACATAAAGGATACGCAGCCGGGAGTACCGATATTTCCCTGTCCTTTTGTGAAAGCACTTCTCACATTGGCAGCGGTACGGTTTTTATTGTCGGTCAGGGCATCAACGATAATAGCAATACCGTTGGGACCATAGCCTTCATATGTTACATATTCATATGTTACGTTTCCTACATCACCTGCAGCCTTTTTGATACCGCGTTCAATGGTATCGTTAGGCATATTGTTTGCCTTGGCCTTGGCAATAACAGTGGCAAGTTTGTAGTTGTTGGCAGGATCCGGACCGCCTTCTTTTACTGCTACTGCAATTTCTCTACCGATAATAGTAAAAATTTTACCTTTTGCAGCATCGTTTTTTTCCTTTTTATGTTTGATGTTGGCAAATTTTGAATGTCCTGACATTTTAAAATCCTCTTTTCTCTTTTTTCTTTCTATTCTTCAAGTTCTGTCTGCATATCTTCCACGTCTGTTTCGGGAAGTCTGGTTACCAGAACACTTTGAACCATTTTATGTTCCACTTTTAAAATTTTGAAGTTATATCCTTTGTAATCTACATCAAACTCCTCACCTTCCTGAGGGATTCTTTCCAGTTTGGAAATCAAAAAACCGTTGATGGTTTCAAACTCTTCCTCGTCAAAAGAAATGTCCAATTTTTCTTCCAACTCTTCCAAAGGCGTTTTTCCTTCAATCACATATTCATCTTCACTTTTCTCTTCAATATATTCTGTGACTTCGTCGTATTCGTCCATGATATTACCTACGATTTCTTCCAGAATATCTTCCATGGCAATCAGACCGTCTGTCTGACCATATTCATCCACTACAATTACCATCTGCAGCTTCTCGGACTGCATCTGCTTAAACAACTCGTTAATGTTTCTGGTGGAAGGAATAAAGTTTGCCTCTCTCATTGCGCCCACGGTTTCGCAGACCGGTTTGTCCACAAAATCTTCTCCGGACTGCAATCTCATGGCATCCTTCAAGTGGATAACACCGATAATGTGGTCAATATTTTCCTCATACACAGGATATCTACTGTTATGGGAGTGCAACATAAACTGCAATGCTTCGGAAAGAAGCATCTGACCGTCAATGGCAACGATGTTATTTCTGTGTGTCATAATATCCTGCGCTTCTTTATCATCCAGTTCAATGATATTATTAATCATTTCCGCTTCACTTGCCTGCAGTACGCCCTGCTCCTGTCCTTCATTTACCATGGAAATAATTTCCTCTTCGGTAACATCATCCAAATTTACATCTTTTCTGATACCGAATATCCACAAAAGTGCCTTTACCGTCGCGGCTACCAGCCAGGTAAAGGGCCACAAAAGCATCATTATGTAATACACCGGAACAAGGCACCTGTATGCCCATTTTTCCGGCTTTCTTGCTGCTAATTTCTTTGGCATAAGTATACCGAAAGAAAGAATCACATAAAAAATAATCGCAAGGTACAAAAGGTTATCCGCAAATACCGCTCCCACCAAAAAGTTTAATAGCGTAACCGTCATTTGCAACGTATTTACAAAAATAGAGGGTCTGTCCAAAATTTTTGTAAGTCTGCGGGATTTTTTATCCCCGTTTTCCTCTGCCTTTCTTTCAATTTCCTTACTGTTTACACCTTTCAGTGCTTCTCCAAATCCAAAAAACAAAAAATCAATAACCAGCAAGCAAATTGCAATTATCATACTGGCAGTAGGGCCAACTTCGTCCATAAAACTTTCTCCTTCGTTATTTAATAAATTTCTTTAACTAATCTAATATACCATTATACGTTCAATCCGTCAAGGAAACTGCTCTTTATGTATTCAGTTCCAGACTAATCATCAAAGCATGGTTTACCCGTTCCATAATTTCATTATCAAGGTGGCATACTTTATCTTTCAGCCTCTTTTTATCGATAGTCCGCAATTGTTCCAGCAATATCACAGAATCCTTATCCATGTCGTAATGCATGGATGATAACTCAATATGGGTCGGAAGTTTTGCCTTGTTCATCTTTGAGGTTATGGCCGCACATATTACAGTGGGACTATGCTTATTTCCCACATCATTCTGTACAATAAGCACCGGGCGGATACCTCCCTGTTCTGAACCTACCACCGGTCTAAGATCGGCGTAATAAACATCTCCACGTCTCATTTCTTAACATCCCTTCTACATAAATCTGGTATTATTATTGCCAGTTTATCTGAAGGTATTCAAAAAAATCAGTTGCCTCTATAGAGTCTTGGAATTCTTTTCCCCAAATCACAAATCAGTTCATAGTTAAATCTGCCGGACAAATCTCCCAGAAAATCTGCCGTAATCTCTTCGGCGCCGTCTTTTCCGATTAACGTCACTTTATCCCCTTCTTTTGCATCCGGAATCTCCGTCACATCCACCATCATCTGGTCCATACATACTTTGCCCAAAATCGGAGCTTTTTTACCGCAAATCAGCACATATCCTTTGTTGGACAGGCTTCTTGGGTAACCGTCGCCGTAACCGATGGGAATTGTCGCTACGCGCATTTCTTTTGGTGTTACAAAGGTACCGCCGTAACTGATAGGTGCCCCTTTGGGCATCTCTTTTATATAAACTATGGAACTGTAAAAAGAAAGTGCAGGTCTTAATTCCAATGCCTTCATATTTACTTCATCGGAAGGTTTCAGTCCGTAAAGAATGATTCCCGAGCGAACCAAATCCATGTGACTTTCCGGTAATTCCATAATGGCGGCACTGTTAGAGCAATGGCACAAAAATCCGCTGATTCCTTCTGCTTTTACCATAGTAATAAAATCTTCAAATTTCTTTAACTGCTCCTTGGCCGAATCTTTATTTTCTTCATCCGCTCTTGCAAAATGGGTAAAAATCCCTGCCAGTTCAATGCCCGCTGTATTTACTGCCTGTTTCACGAACTGTAACCCTTTTTCATCGGGAGTAATGCCGATTCTGCCCATGCCCGTATCCACTTTCACATGAACACGCATTTTTTTGCCCATTTTTAAGGCCGCTTTTCCCATTTCGGACAACATATCCGCCCGAAATACCGCAGGTTCGATTCCATGCTTTGCCATTTCTTCGTAGGCATAGGGGAACGTATACCCCAGAATCATTACGGGAAGTTTCACTCCCGCCTCAATCAGTTCCATGGCCTCCTCTTCCGTTGCCACTGCAAAGCCGTACATACAATCTAATTTTTCCAAGGCTTTTGCCAGTGCCACACTGCCATGACCGTAACCGTCTGTCTTAATAACGCCCACAATTTGGGTTTTCGTACCGATATGCTTTTTTATTTCCTCTGCATTTGACAGAATATGCTCAAGGTTTACCTCTATATATCCGCGTCCGTAACATTCTGTCTTATTTTCCATTTCTGTCTCAACCTTTCTGTAAAGCCGCTACTGCCTCAATAATATCCGAAGCCATTACCCCGGCTTCCCCTTTTATCTGCGCCGCCATATCCCCGGCCCGTGCATGCAAATAAGTACCAAGCACCGCACATTCCTGTGCACTTTCCCCGGTTGCCAGCATAGCCCCAATTACACCGGAAAGCACATCCCCGCTTCCTGCCGTGGCCATACCGCTGTTACCTGCTGTATTCATAAAGATAGCCGTCCGGCTGCCGCAAACCAAGGTCCTGGCATCCTTGCTGACTACCACCGCCTGATATTTTGCAGCGGCTGTTCTCGCCATTTTTACTGGCTGCGCCTTAATCTCTTTTATACTGCAATGAAGCAATCTTGCCAATTCCCCTGCATGGGGCGTCAAAACCACGCTTCTGCCTTTTTGTTCTATGCTAAGCAATAACTTTTCATGCAAAATCACATTTTGAGCCAAAAGATTCAGTGCATCCGCATCCAAAAGCAGAGGCAAGTCTGACTCTTCAATTATCCATTTAAGCATCCTTTCGGCGACATGACCGGTTCCCATGCCCGGACCTGCCACAATGCAATCCGCCCATTCCAGAGAATTTAAAAATTTTTCTCTAAAAAGCCCCTCCGGCTGCTCCTTTGTATCTTCAAAGGTAAGAAGCATCGCTTCCGGCAAAGTTTCCTGCAAAATAATTCTGTTAGACTCGCAGGTACATATTTTCACCATTCCGGCTCCGCTGCGAAACATAGCTTTACCGCAAAGTACTGCCGCACCTGCCATTTGGTCGCTTCCCGCCACCAAAAACACCTTTCCGAAACTGCCTTTGTTACCATCTGCCCTGCGTTTGGGAAGCATGGCGGTAACCTCACCTGTCAAAGTATACATTTCGGGCTCTTTTCCCACTGTGCTTAACTTTGTGATGCCGATATCTTTACAGATAACTTCTCCGGCATATTCTGCGCCGGGATAAAAAAACAGTCCTCTTTTTGCATAGGCAAAAGTAACCGTAACATCAGCCTGCACCGCCGCGCCATACACATTTCCTGTGTCCGTATCAATGCCGGAAGGAACATCCACCGCCACTTTCTTTGCACTACTGCTATTTATCTTTTGGATTGTTTCCCGGTAAAGTCCTTCCACCTCCCGGTTCAGACCGATTCCAAACAGGGCATCCACTATAATATCATATTCTTTTTCCGGGAAATTGCTCTCCAAAGCCAATCCGTATTTTTCCAAAATGTTCAGTTGCAACGCAGTTTCTTTGCTCAAGTGCTCCCGTTTTCCCAAAAGAAATACATCCACCTTGCAGCCTTTGTCGTAAAGGAGCCGCGCAACCGCAAGTCCGTCGCCGCCGTTATTACCACCGCCTGCCACCACCAGTATTTTTTCCCCGGAAGGGTCAATCCCTTGCAAATATTTGTCGCTGATAACTTCCACGACTTTTAAAGCAGCACGCTCCATAAGCACCTGCGACAAAATCCCCAAACTATTTATGGTATAGCCATCATAATATTTCATTTCTTCTGCGGTTACCAAATACTGCTTTGTCATAAATTTTTACTGCTCCGATTCCTCTTTCAATTTTGTATTTCCAAAACATGCCGTTACAAAAGGAAGAATGACCATTATAGGATAAATGTATCTCAGTTGTACCGTAGGTCCCAGTAAAAGGGTAATAAAATATCCCAGAAAAATGGCAAATACAATCAGTTCTTTCTTTTGCCCGCGAAGCCAAAACCACGCAGAAATAAAAAGGCAAAGCCACAAATAAACGCCTGGAACCAAAATCCATTTTAAAACAGGAATTTTTAAATAAGCATTTGCATCAGCAAACTGTTCCAATTTTTCAAAAAGCCATGGCCATTTGGATTCCTGACGGATTCCCATTTTCAAAATCTCATCGGTCAGCCATCTTGTCTGAATATATCCAAGGCCGGTGTCACGGTTGTTTACATTGACATAGGCATGGGTTTCATCCCCCGGATAAAGATACCCTGCATTTACTGCCAGAGCCGCATTTACAAAATCTCCGGGATACTGTGAAAATAGCCCCAAATAAGTTTTCATAAAATCCTTCATCCGATACACAAAAACATAGGTATTGGTATACTTCTTTACAGGGTCTGAAATTTCAGGTCTGTAATCCTTATAGGCTTCCTCCAGGATAAACTCGTTTATAAGCAGTTTATCGGCCTCGGCCATGGCATTGTCATCTTCCCCAAGCACTCCCACACCGCCGTGATAAACCATGGTTCTTGCAAGTTGCTGGATGGGCATACTGAGCATTTCCCTGCGGTCTCCCTGCTGGGCCCCTGTAACATTCATAAGGGCAGCCAACAAAACAGAGCCAACAATAAAACTTGCCGCAAAATTCAAAAGAATCCGCAAATACAACTTCCTTCGTAATTTGCCGAAAATCACAGCCGCAAAAACAAAAACAATTGCAACCGCCAGCGCATATCTTCCGTTGTTTCTAAATAAAATCATGCCAACAGACGAAAAAAACAAAATCATATCCCAAAACCGCATCTTTAATTGCCGGTTATCTTCCGCCAAAATCACCGCCAACGAAATGGTCTGTATCATCATAAACGCCGTAAAATACACATCTTTGGTAATAGACACCGCCATGTAACCGTTAAAAGGCATAAACATGGCATAAACTTGTAAAATAATAATCCAATGCTTCTTTATATTCAGATATTTACAGGCAAAAACCGCAACGGCAAAACTACCGGAAAATACAAGCAACTGGCAAAAACTGTAAATTGCAATTCCGAGGGTAGGATTATTCCACATACACCCCATATCGTAGAAAAACTCCACCATAAGAGTGTGAATCAGTGGATGATGTTCGTTATACACTCCAAGGTCGATTTGTTCCAACTGTACAATAAAGTCATAGGCGCCGATTCCCGGAAAATACGCCAAATAAACCGGCAGCCACGCCAGCAATAACAATCCCCATGAAAGGAAGAAACATTTTCCCGCCGAAGGGAGTGGAAATTTTTCTGCTTTTGGTTCGTTTTTTTCTGCTTTTACTTCTCTCTTTTTAAAAAGTAAAAGACCCAGAATCACACCCATTAAAATGCCGCAAACCAAACTAAGGGAAACACATTTTCCCGTCCAGGCTTTGTCCCATATGATATTTCCGCTTTCAGCCAACTTCCTTCCCGTAATACAAAAGAAAGAAAACAATATACTGATCAGCGAAAAAACAATACAAGCTTTTCGTTGTAATTTATCCATTTTCATCTATCGGAAACTCCCTGTTTAATATGTCATATTTTACTATCATTCTATAGTGTTGTCAAATTCATGGTGGACTAAAATAGGAAGGTTGTGCTATTCTCAACATATAAAGAAAAACGGAGATTGGACATGAATAAACTTACGAATTTATTATATAATGCATCACTGCAAATCATAAAATACATGGGCTTTGGTCTTATGGCATTTTTGTTTATCAGCGGACTTTTGTTTACCTGCTACGCCCTGGATATGGAAAGCCAGTTGGTTTTGACCCGCATGGATAACCTTCTTCTGTCATTTATTTGGCTGGCTCTTTTTTTGGTGCTTTTATATTTTTTCTTTAAACCTGCCCTGAAAAATCCCGCCAAAACAAAGAAAATCCTTTTGGGCGTCTGTTTTTTCTGGTATGTATTTGCAGGTATTGTCCTGATTTTATTCAGCAAAACAGTTCCTGCGGCAGATGCATGGTCAACCTATTCCATTGCTTTGGAACTGGCACAGGGAAATACGGGCGTCATTCATCCTACAGACTCCTATCTGTCTTACTATCCCCAGCAAATTGGACTGGTAGCCTACTACGAAATCATTATCCGGGCTTGGAGACTGCTTTTTCCCTCTGTCCACGCTTACCATTTATTGAAATGCATCAACTTAGGCTGGGCTTGTATCATTGTGCTTTTCCAGTATAAATCCGTGAAAATATTGTTTCATAATGATAAAGCAGACATTATTTATCTTCTGCTTTCCCTATTCCATTTTCCCATGCTCCTGTACACATCTTTTGTATATGGGGAAATACCTTCTTTTGCCCTTTTTTCCATTGGTTTATGGGCCTTGCTTGTACTGTTCCAAAGCACAAGACCTGCCAAAAAGAAACTGGTTTTGCTATCACTAATCAGTATTTTTGCATTTTCCGGTGCTGTAATGCTTCGGAAAAATACATTGGTTTTGATGATTGCCGTTGTAATTGTCACGTTTTTGGAATGGATACGCCGTAAAAAAGGACTGTTTTTATTACTTGCAGTTGTTTTTGCCTTGACTTCCTGCCTGAGTTTACCCGCACTTCAAAGTTTTTATGAATACCGCGCGGACAATACATTAAAATCCGGTGTTCCTCCCATGTCCTATTTTGCTATGGGTATGCAGGAATCAAGCCGCGCCAACGGTTGGTATAACGGTTTTAATTTCTATACCTATCAGGAAACCGGCATGGATACGGAACTTACCAACGAACTTAGCAAAGCCGCTATTTCCCAGCGTTTAGACTATTTTTCAGAAAATCCCGGCTACGCCCTTACCTTTTACAAGGACAAAATTTTTTCCCAGTGGATAGATGGTTCCTACGCCTCCAGACAAGCTACTCTTGCCACTTTCGGCGGCCGCAGTGCCTTCTTTTTGGAACTTTACGAAGGAAAATACAGTATGCTTTTTATTGAATGGTGCAATGTTTTGCAAAACATTGTTTATTTAGGTGCCTTTTTCTTTTGCTTTTTGCAAATAAAAAAGAAGTCCCCAAATACGAACATGGGACTTCCTGTATATCTGTGTCTTATCGGTGTGCTGGGCGGCTTTTTATTCCACCTTATCTGGGAAGCAAACTCCCGCTACATTTTCACCTATGGATTACTGCTTCTGCCCTACGCTGCATCAGGGATCAGTTCCTTGATTCAGTCTTGGGAAGACGGCGGCTTAGGATGATTTTCCTGCGGATTATATTTCATATCAAACAGTTCAATGACATCCGCACCGAAAATGTCGTGCATGTAAGCATATAATTCGTGATTAATAATCTCTTTTTCCTGCTTGCGGACCAATTTTTTCTTCAGTTCCACACGCACCTCTGACACCCACTGGCTTATTTCTTGGATTTCCTGGGTGTTTTCCTGAATTCTGTCGTAGCAAGACTGCATAGTAAGAAGCATAAGTTCATTGTTTACACGCTCTAATTCACCGGGTAAGTCCGCATTTTCTTCCTGATATGCTTCCAACTTATCATTGCACTCAGCAATCAGCCGCTTGTTTTCCTCTACCTTTTTTTCGAGGGTACTATTGCCGGCATACTCACTATTGGAACGCAGGGTCACGATTTCATCCATGAGACGCTTTTTGATTTTCTTAATGTCTTTTGTCTCTGTATTGATTTTCCCCTGACGCTTCAATAACTCATTCAGTTCTTTTGACAAAACTTCAATTTCCGGCATACTATCAATCTGGGTAAAAAGTCTGTGCCACTTATTATCCAGAGTAAGGATGGGTATTTTCTTTCCCGTAAGAGCTTCTTTATAAGCCTCTTCTTTTTTTGCCATGGACAATCATCTCCATCAAAATCTACTTTGTGTTTACTTTGTATTTTCCTTATTGTAACGCTCCAGATTGTAAGAAAGTTTCATCAAACTATCAGAAAGATGTACGTTTTCCACCTGAATGCCTTCCGGTACATTCAAATCCACATGGGCAAAATTCCAAATAGCTTTGATTCCGTTGTTTACCAAAACTTCTGCCACATCAACAGCGCTGGTTTTAGGAATGGTAAGCACCGCAATATCAATATTATTTTCACGGACAAAACTTTCGATATTTTCCATAGGTTGCACAGGAATACCACGCACTGCTTTTCCGTGCAAATCCGGATTCTTATCAAACATGCCTCGCAAAATAAAGCCACGTTTTTCAAAATTCATATAATTTCCCAAAGCCTGTCCTAAATTACCTGCCCCGATTACAATAAGATTATGGGTTTTATCAAGTCCCAAAATCTTACCGATTTCTTTATATAGAAATTCCACATTATAACCGTAGCCCTGTTGACCGAACCCGCCAAAGTTGTTGAAATCCTGACGGATTTGTGACGCAGTCACTTTCATAAGTTCACTCAGTTCCTGTGAAGAAATCCTCTCCACTCCTTCATCCCTAAGTTCTCCCAAATATCTGAAATAACGAGGCAAACGACTGATCACCGCCTGAGATATATCTTTTTCTTCCATTTCTTTCTACCTCCACCGAATCTCAACAACCCTTAAAAGAATAGTCTATCACCATTATATAAGAATGTTAAAATAATGTCAATGAATTGACACAATAAATTCCTAAGGATAAACTATTAATTAGTGCATTATTTGTAATAATACTAAACGGAGAAATAAAATGATACTATCTTGTCACAACATATCTAAATCTTTTTTGGAAATTCCGGTTTTACAAAATATAACTTTTCATATGGAAGACAACGAAAAAGCCGCTCTTGTGGGCATCAACGGTGCCGGAAAAACTACGCTCCTTCGCATTATTGTAGGTGAACTTGGAAGCGATGAAGGGCAAGTAGTTTTGGCAAAAGGAAAAACCCTGGGCTATCTGCCCCAAAACGCAGGTATTAACAGTTCCCTTACCATTTACGAAGAACTTCTTTCCGTCAAAAAGGAACTCATTGATTTGGAGCAAAACATCCGCGCTCTGGAAAAAGAAATGAAATCTGCCTCCGGCGACGGCCTTGAGGAAATGATGAAGCGTTATGTGGATTTAACTCACCGGTTTGAAAACGGCGACGGTTATGCCTATCAAAGCGAGGTTGTGGGCGTATTAAAAGGTCTTGGTTTTGAGGAGGTGGATTTTTCCCGTGAAATATCTACCCTTTCCGGCGGACAGCGGACCCGCGTGGCCCTGGGCAAACTTTTGCTTTTAAAACCGGATCTCATTATTTTGGACGAACCTACCAACCACTTAGACATGAACTCCATCACATGGCTGGAAACTTATCTTTTGAACTATAAAGGTGCGGTACTTATTGTGTCCCATGACCGCTTCTTTTTGGACCGCATTGCCAAAAAAGTCATTGAAATCGACCAAACCAAGGCTACTACTTTTATGGGAAACTACTCTGACTACGCAGTCAAAAAAGAAATGCTCCGCATTGCCGCCTGGAACGCCTACGTCAACCAACAGCGGGAAATCAAACATCAAGAGGAAGTCATTGAAAAACTGCGCTCTTTCAACCGCGAAAAATCTATCAAGCGTGCTGAAAGCCGGGAAAAAATGTTAGACAAAATCGAAGTAATAGACAAACCTACGGAAATCCGGACGGACATGCATTTAACCTTAACTCCTGCCCGTGAAAGCGGCAACGATGTTTTGGACGTGACCGGGCTTTCTAAGTCTTATGATTCCTTGGAACTTTTTAAGGATGTGTCCTTCCAAATCAAAAAAGGGGAACATGTGGCCATCATCGGAGATAACGGAACCGGGAAATCCACCATCCTAAAAATCATTAACGATATGGTGCCTGCTGACAACGGTCAAATCCGCCTTGGAAGCAATGTAGAAATCGGTTACTACGATCAGGACCATAATGTTTTACACAACGAAAAAACTCTTTTTGAAGAAATTTCCGATGAATATCCTCACATGACCAACACGGAAATCCGGAATGTACTGGCTGCTTTTCTCTTTACCGGAGATGATGTATTTAAGCGCATCAGCGAACTGAGCGGAGGCGAAAAAGGTCGTGTCAGTCTGGCAAAACTTATGCTTGGAAATGCCAATTTCCTGATTTTGGACGAGCCTACCAACCATTTGGATATTCAGTCCAAAGAAATTCTGGAAACTGCTTTAAACAACTATAAAGGTACCGTTTTGTATGTGTCTCATGACCGCTATTTTATCAACAAAACTGCCACCCGTATTCTTGATTTAACCGGGCAGAAACTATTAAACTACATCGGAAACTATGACTATTATCTGGAGAAAAAAGAAGCCGTTGAGGCTGCTTCCCTCTCACTTACAGAAAAGGTAACCGAAAAAGCTGCCCCTTCCGAAACCAAACTGGACTGGAAAAGCCAAAAGGAAGAACAGGCCAAAATCCGCAAGCGTGAAAATGATTTAAAGAAATGTGAGGAAGAAATTGCCACTTTGGAAGCCCTGCAAAAAGAACTGGAAGAAACCATGGCTCTCCCGGAAAATGCTACAAACTCTGTCAAGCTGCAGGAACTTGCCCAAAAACAGACTGACACCCAATCCCGTCTGGAAGAATTATATGCATTATGGGAAACCCTTGCATAATCCGGTCAAATAAGAAAAACAAAAATACTGGTTCATCACTGAGCCAGTATTTCTTTTAACCAATTTTCATATTCTTCCTTTACATGCTCAGGTCCAATCAGTTTTGCATCTTTGCCGATTCCCGTAAGCCAACCGAAAAACTGTCCGCTGACAGCCGCATTTACCGTAATTGTAAAGAAACCATCGTTTTTCTTGCGAATCATAATATCTTTGCCAAATCGGTCAATAACCACGCCAATGAGTTTTTCCGGAAACTGCATGGTCACAGACTCCCATTTTCCGCCGTACATACCGAACGTCTGATTTGCGTAAGCAGGCAGATTCATTTTTTCATACACTTCATAACCTTCCCGCTGTTTGGCAGTTACAGTCACCTTTCCCATTTTATCCACACGGTAATGTTTCATTTTTTCCGCATCGCTGTCATAAGCCACAAGATAATAATTTTCATCCTGCCAAAGAAGAGCCCATGGACTTACCTGATAAGTTTTGCCCGCTCTTTTAGGTACCAATTGTTTGCTGACACTCCACTCCAAATAAGTAAAACTTATCTGCATATTGTCATGAATCCCTTTATGTATACCATCTACACTGTAATAAATATTCTCATTCTCCGTCTTAGCACTGTCACTTACATAAACCTGACGTTGCAACTGGGAAGCCTCATGTTTACTGGTAAGCCGCTCCAATTTTTGAATCAGTTCCCGGGATTTCTTTCTTGTAATAAACTTGGAGGACTGTACCGCATCTACCAAAAGTTTTAATTCTGCCAGTTCAAATTCCCTGCTGGCCAGATAATAACCGCCGTTTACACGGGATTTCACCTGAATAATATCGTATCCGTAAGCTGATAACTGATTCATATCATCATAGATACTCTTGCGTTCTGCGCTGATATCGTTTGCCTCCAGCATTTTGATAATATCCTGGGTGGACACGATATGATTTTCGTCCGACTCCCTCTCCAACATATCAATGATATATAACAGTTTCAATTTCTGATTTGCACTTTTTGCCATTTAAACCACCTCAAAAATCTCAGTCAAACTCTTGATTTTGTATGTAACATCGGGCTGTATATCTTCCGAATCACTTCCCGGACAATAATAACAGGTATCAATCCCCGCATTGGCACCGCCTTTCATATCACTGCTTAAGGAGTCACCGATAATCAATACCTCAGATAAGTCAAAATCAGGATACTTTTCACGAATTGCCTTAAAGCAGGCATCAAAAAACTCCTTGTGGGGTTTCGGTGCACCCATCTGCTCAGAAATAAAAAGCGCTTCCATGAACTCTGTCAAACCGGAAAGTTTAAGTTTATTTTCCTGCGTAACTGTCACTCCATTGGTAACTACAAACTGATGATACCCCATATCCCTTAATTTTTGGCATATTTGGGGTGAATTCTCCATGTGTTTGTATTTGCAGCCCAAATTCCTTTGAAAATCCTGCAAAAAGGCTTTTAAATCCGGGCACTCAATTCCATATTCCGCAAACAAATCCATAAACCTGCCGGGAAGAAGCTGCGCCTTGGTCACTTCTCCCAATTCCAAACGTTTCCACCATCCGTTATTGATTTGACTGTACCGGTCAATCATCTCATCGGTTGCCGTAACACCAATCTTTTTCAGGCTCTTAATAAGAGAAACCCTCATGGAATAATCAAAATCCAAAAGGGTTCCGTCTACATCCCAAAGCAGATAACAATATCTTTTCTTAGGGTTCATGATTTTCCTCCACAGTTTCAGTCTGTGCCTGTGCGGTAGCCAGTTCTTCCGTACGGTTTTTCCTCTTACGAAGATTAATGCCAAGAAAAATAGCCACACCTGCAACAGCCACAATAAAAAGTACCAATATTAAATATTCTAAAAAAGCATTAATAACTTCAACCATAGTTTATAGCCTCCTATACTCTTTAAATTATAACAAGGCACCGCCATCATCGTCAAGCAGTATATCCCCATCTGCAGCCGTAGTCGCCAGCGTATCACATCTCTCATTTTCCGGATGTCCGTCATGACCTTTAATCCACACAAAAGTCATTTGATGAGGCTCTGCCGCTTTCAAAAGGCGTTTCCAAAGTTCCATATTTTTTACCGGCTTTTTGGCACTGTTTTTCCAATTGTTTTTCAGCCATCCTGCAATCCAGTTCTGGTTAAAAGCATCCGTCACATATTTGGAATCCGATACCACAGTGACTTCACAAGGCTTCGTCAAAGCCTCCAGACCTATAATAACTCCCATAAGCTCCATACGGTTATTGGTAGTCTTTTTGTAGCCTGCGCAAAATTCCCTCTCGTGGAGTATCCCCTTGGAATCTACATATTGTAAAATCGCCCCGTATCCGCCGGGACCATCGGGATTTCCTCTTGCCGCACCATCTGTATAAAGGGTTACTTTCATAGTTTATCATCCTTTTCCCAAGCGCCGGTCTCTATAAACACAGCAGCTTGCTTTTCTGCTTTTTCTATAATCTTTTTATCATATCCCATCATTTCTAACAGTTTGATGGCATTTCTCGTGGTGGCTTTACCGTCCAGCAATTTGTAATTAAAAGAAATATCTCCGTTTGCCACAGTCTCTTCAAAATGATAGTTATCAAAATCCTCTTCCAAAAGACCGGTCAATTCAATGTCGTGGGTTGCCGCAAAACAAAGCACGTTCTTCTTTGCCAAACCTTTCAAAATCTGGGTAGATGCCGCAATTCTCTCTACCGTATTGGTTCCTCTGAGCACCTCATCCACAAAACAAAGTACATTCATGCCACTTTCTGCGGCAATATCCAAAATTCTTTTAATAGACTTGATTTCCACAATATAATAACTTTCTCCGCTGTTTAAATCGTCCCGAAGGGCCATGGACGAGCATACACGCAAAAAGCAGGACTTATAATAGTCCGCCGGGCAAGTATAAATGGTCTGGGCAAAAATTCCGGCAATGGCCATGGTCTTTAAAAAAGTGGATTTCCCGGAAGCATTGGAACCTGTAAGAAGCACACCCTTCTTTGTGACAATACTGTTCTTTACCGGATTTTCTATCATGGGATGATAAGCATTTTGTGCCTCCAGACATTTCTCTTCCACAAAGTTTGGCTTACACCACTGTCCCTCCTGGGCAGTACGGAATCCTCCTACAGCAATGGCAGTCTCGATATAACCGAGTTTTTGCACCATAACATCTATATCTTCAATATGCAATCTGACCTGCGCCAACATATTATTAAATTTTATCAAATCAAAATGCAGGCACATCCGCAAATAATCAAAAATAATATCCAGCGGATTTCCTGAACCGGACATTCTGCCTGCGGACATAATCCAAAACGCCCCGGTTTTGAATAAAGTCATTTGTTTTCTGTGATACTCAATTTCTTCTAATTCTTCCCTGCATACATCTATTTTTAACTTACCGATTTTTTCTGTCGCATTCAAAAGACGCATTACATACGCAAAACTGGTAATATAAGTGTCGATCTCATTTTTTTCTTTAAAGTAACTGAGAATATTGTAGATTAAAATTGCAATGACAGCCAAAAGTCCATAGGAAGGCACAAAAAAACATAGTACAATTGCCGCCAGCAAAAGTCCGTCTGCAATATAATGCTTCCAATTACTCCGATTTCCCAAAACATCCAAATGCTCCAGATAATCATACAAAGAAAACTTACCCGTTCTTCCGAGTTTTGCCAAGTTTACCTGCATTTTTACTCTGTCATCCGGATTATTTCTAAAATATTCAACAAGTTTATCAAAATGCTTTAATTCCTTCTCGTTGTACACGGGAGTTCTGAGTGTATAATACAAATACTCTTCTCCCGCCGAGGAATAAGTATCGTTTAGTCTTTTAAAAATATCATCAAAACTCAAATCATTCCAAGTAATATCGTCAATCTGTCCTTCCACAGGATGTCTGCGAAAAAACGTAGTAATAGCCATATAACGCTGGGCACTGTACTCCCGCTGCGGTACTTTGCCATAATCACGATATAGTTTTTCAATAAATTGTTTTTCTTTCTTACAGTCTTCATATGCTTCCCTTGCAAATACAAAGACAAGAAAAGCCGCCGCAAAAATGCCAAATACAATATAAGCTTCCATTCAATTATGTCCTTATTTATACATTTAAAAAATCCCACAGGGCATGCAGCACGCAGCCCCATGGGAATCCATATCTTACAAGAAAATATATTTCATAATAAACAGTACCGTCAGTACATACATGAGAATACTAACTTTACCTTTTGCTTTGCCAGTGCACAGATGAATGATTGTCCATGAAATAACTCCAAGAGCAATTCCTTCAGAGATACTGTAGCAAAGAGGCATACCAATAATGCAAAGGAATGCAGGAACTGCTTCTACGGCATTTTCCCATTCGATTTTTGCAACAGACGCAATCATGTAGAAACCTACAATAATCAAAGCCGGTGCTGTTGCAAATGAAGGAATTGTCAAGAACAAAGGTGAGAAAATCATAGCAAGCAGGAACAACAAACCTGTTGTAACCGCTGTAAGACCTGTTCTACCACCTTCAGATACACCGGAAGCACTTTCTACGAATGTTGTTGTGGTTGATGTACCAAGAACCGCACCTGCACTTGTTGCAATAGCGTCCGCCATAAGCGCTCCTTTGATTCTGGGCAATTTTCCGTCTTTATCCAGCATATTTGCTTTGGAAGCAACACCAATCAAAGTTCCCAGCGTATCAAAAATATCCACAAACAGGAACGCAAAGATAATGACAGCAAACTCAGCAATATTGTTAAGTGCACTGAAATCCGCTTTAAACACCTGTCCAAAAGTCTTTCCTAAAGAAGAG
This sequence comes from Lachnospiraceae bacterium, assembly GCA_017468395.1. GTDB lineage: Bacteria > Bacillota > Clostridia > Lachnospirales > Lachnospiraceae > Acetatifactor. The sequence goes on from JAFUIR010000021.1 coordinate 62,605, forward strand.
AAATCAAAAGAAACAAATGCTGTAGGAATCACAGAATACATACCAAGTTCTGCATTTGGAACATACAGTCCGGTCAATTCACAAATAATACCCAGTACCCATGTGATCAAGATACCCAAAAGAATACCGCCTTTTACTTTCTTGGCAATTAAGATTGCTGTAATAAGTACACCAATCAGTGCCAGAAGCGCTCCCATACCAACAGAGTTAAAGTTTGTTTTAAATGTCTGATAAGTAAGAAGTGTAGAATCACTGTTTACAACCAGTTTTGCATTCTGCAAACCGATAAATGCAATGAACAAACCAATACCTGCACTTACAGCGGATTTTAATGTCATAGGAATGGCATTAAAAATCGCTTCACGCACATTTGTCAGAGACAGCACAATGAAGATTAACCCTTCAACCAATACTGCCAACAATGCAATCTGCCAGGAATATCCGTAGCCGATAACAACTGTGTATGCAAAATATGCATTCAGTCCCATACCGGGTGCCAAAGCAAACGGATAGTTGGCCATGAGTGCCATCATCAATGTTCCGATGAAAGATGCCAAGGCTGTTGCAAGAAGTACTGCATTTGCATCCATTCCTGAAGCAGAAAGGATGTTGGGATTAACTGCAAGTATGTAAGCCATAGTCATGAAAGTTGTAACACCTGCCATGATTTCAGTTTTTACATCTGTGCCGTTCTCCTTAAGTTTAAAAAATTTCTCTAACATTTTTCTTTCCCTCCTATGTAAATTGTTTAGAGAATTTATTGTAAAAGCATCCGCTTTACAATCCTGTTTGCGCCCTCATAAATATCCACGGCGCTTTGTCCCACGAAAAATGCCCCTTCCTGATAAAGAATCTGCCCATTAATCATGGTCATTATTACATTTTGTTTACTACCGCTATATACAAGATTTTTCGGTATATTATGTATGGGCTGCATATTGGGCTGGTTTAAATCAATCAAAATGATATCAGCCAATTTTCCCTCTTTTAAAACATCCGCATCCGTAAGTCCCATAGCCTTTGCACCATTGACCGTAGCCATACGCAGCACTTCTGCGGCATCCATGCAGGACGCATCACTTTCCCGCAGTTTCGCCAGTGCGGAAACCAGATACATTTCACGGAACATATCCAGACAATTGTTGCTGGCAGGTCCGTCCGTGCCAATGGCAACGGGAATATCTTCCCTGGCAAACCGGCTGATGGGTGCAATCCCGCTTGCCAGTTTCAAATTAGAAGCCGGATTGGTTACCACATACATTTTCCGCTTTTTCAAAATCTCAATTTCTTCTTCTGTGACGTGTACACAGTGGAACCCGCCACCACCGTACTCAAACAGCCCTAAGGAGTCCAAAAACTTAATAGGTTCTGCTCCGTATCTTTCTTTACAGTCTGCCACTTCTTTGACAGTTTCATTCATATGGGCATAAACCGGCGCTTTCAGCCTGTTTGCAACTTCTGCCAGTTCCCTCAAAATCTCATGGGAACAGGTATACTCCGCATGAAAACCAAGCCTGTAGGACACCAAGCCATTTTTGCTGTTCCACTTTTTATACTCCTCTTGTGTCTGCTTTACAGAGGAAGTAAAATTGTTCAGTCCGCTTACCAGCACACAGCGCATGCCCATTTCTTCGCAGGCTCTGCCCACCGCATCCGGATTTATATACATATCAAAAATGCCCGTAACACCGCTTGTTAAATATTCTAACACCGCCAATTTGGTCAGTTCATAAATATCTTCTTCCGTAAGATGCGCCTCTGCCGGAAAAACCTTTTCATTTAACCATTCCTGCAAGGGCAAATCATCCGCATAAGAACGAAGAAACGTCATGGCCGAATGGGTATGGGCATTTTTAAAGCCGGGCATCAACAAATTCCCATGACAATCAATTTCCTTATCCCATTTTATGTCAGAAGCCGTTTTACCTTGCACCCCCGAAACGTTTTCCTTTTTGGCACCTACATATGCAATTTTCTCTCCGCAAACCCAGACTTCCCCCGTAAATAAAGGGCTGTCTTTTTCCATTGTTAAGATTCTTGCATTGTGTAACCGGATATTCATGCCAAATTTTCTCCTCCAAAACCATGGGGTAACAACTGCGATAATGTGAAAATTTCAAATTCATCCACTGATTTTGCAACAATAATTTCAAAATCGTCCGTACAAAATTCTTTCATTACCTGCCTGCAAACACCACAGGGATACGCATAAGTTTCGGGCTTTTCACCTTTTTTTCCGCCACATATGGCAATGGCTCTAAAAGCTCTCTCTCCTTCACTTACCGCTTTAAAAAAAGCCGTCCGTTCCGCACAGTTTGTAGGTCCGTACGCCGCATTTTCAATATTGCAACCACTATAAATTGCTCCTTTTTGAGCCATGAGGGCTGCTCCTACCGCATAACCGGAATAGGGAACGTAAGAAAAATTTCTTGCCTTAAGGGCTTGTTCAATCAGTTCTTGTACGGGAATATCTGTCTCGTTTTTTATCATCGTTTGTTCTCCATAAAGGAAGGTTCTATGGTGTTACCTTATTCAAACATGGGAAGCGCTACAAGAAGCAAATTTGCAAAATTTTTGGATGCCATATCTGCCGCTTCCTGCACTTCCTCGTGACTTAGTGCTTTACCGCTCATTCCTGCCGCCAAATTACTGATACAAGAAACACCGCAAATGCGCAGTCCCATATGATTTGCCGCAATGGCTTCCACCACCGTACTCATACCAACCGCATCCACACCAAGGGTCCTGAGCATCCTTATTTCTGCGGGAGACTCATAAGACGGACCTGTCAGTTGGGCATACACACCCTCTTTTAAATCAATGGCATTTTGAGCAGCACTTTTTCTAAGTACTTCCTGCAATTTCAAGTCATATATCTGTGTCATATCCGGGAAACGCACGCCAAGTTCCCAAATATTTTCCCCAATCAAAGGATTGGGAGCAAAAGCAGCCACATGGTCTGTAATCATCATCAAATTTCCGGGGGCAAAATCCCAGTTCACACCGCCTGCCGCATTGGTAAGGAACAAAATTTTAGCACCAAGCAGCCCCATAAGACGAATGGGAAGCACTACATCGGAAATATCATATCCCTCGTAATAGTGCACTCTTCCTTTCATGCACACGACTTTTTTGTCACCCACATACCCGAAAATGAATTTCCCCGCATGTCCGGGAACCGTAGATACCGGAAATCCCTGTATCTCACTGTAAGGAATTTCCTTCTCTATCTTAATATGGGACGCAAAATCTCCAAGTCCGGAGCCCAGCACAATAGCAATCTCCGGAACAAAATCTGTCATTTTTCTCACACATTGCATACAACTCTGTATTTTTTCATAAATTGCAGTCATAAAATCACTCCTTTTCACTCTTTTTATTATATCAGTAGGATTTGTTTATGACAATCAAAAAAATAGTTCTAGGACTAATATCCTAGAACCATTTCTTCTTTTAAATGATAATACATACCATCCCACCGTTGCTGTCATTAACGATTTTTTGCATAGTTTCTTGCAATTTTATCTGACTTTCATCGCCGATCATGGCTATTTTGCCCGTAATTCCGTCATTTACCAGTTGTTCTACGGTCTTTCCGAAAATATTGGTATCCCAGATGCCGGCTTCTGAATCTGCCGCCTCATTAATAAAGCGGATTAAATCCTGTGCCTGTTCTTCTGAACCCACAATAGGCGCAATTTCCGTTTCAATATTGGCACGAATCATATGAATGGAGGGACTTTCGGCCTTGATTTTTACACCGAACTTGTTTCCATGTCTGATGATTTCCGGTTTGTTCAGTTTAATTTCCTCACGCTCCGGCGTTACCACTCCATACCCTTTAAAACGCACAGCCTGCAAAGCCTGCAGTACCTTAGAGTACTCTTTTTTCATGGCAGCCATCTCTTTTAGTTTGGAAATTAATTGATATTCGCCGGGAATCTCTTCCCCTACCAGTTCACTGAGCATCTCATAATAATAATTTTGGTCCACATCCATTTGCACCTTGATACAGCCGTTGGCCAAATTAATCTGCTCCAGTTTGCAGCGTTTCACGTATTCACTATCCAGAGTAACCGACTGCTCTTTGATGTCCCTGACCGTATTATATTTTTTCATCAGTTCTCTTACTTTAAAGACAATATCCTGTTTCATTTTGTTGCTTAAAGGAAGCATTTCCACCCATTTGGGCATATAAAATTCCATGGCCGAAATAGGAAACTCATAAAGGATTTGTTCCATAATGTTGTTAATATCTTCTTTTTTCAGTTGTTCGCAATTTACCGGAAGCACCCTTACCTGATGCTTTTCACACAGTTCTTCTGCCAGTTTTACGGTACTTTCAGAAAAAGGATGCTCCGTATTTAACAGCACAATAAATGGCTTACGAAGTCTTTTTAAGGCCTGAATGGTTTTGTCTTCCGCATCTATGTACTGACTTCTTGGGATATCACCAAAACTGCCGTCCGTAGTAACCACAATTCCGATTGTGGAATGGTCATTGATTACCTTATTGGTACCGATTTCCGCTGCCTGGGTAAATGGGATTTCATGGGTAAACCAAGGGGTTTTTACCATGCGCTCCACATTTTCCTCCAAGTGCCCCACTGCGCCTTCTACCATATAGCCTACACAATCAATGAGGCGCACCTTTACCTCTACATCGCCTCCCAGAAGTACCTGGGATGCTTCTTTGGGGATAAATTTGGGCTCTGTTGTGGTAATGGTCTTGCCACCGCTGCTTTGAGGCAGTTCGTCTCTCGCCCGTTCCCTGCTGTTTTCGTCCTCCATAAAAGGCAAAACCATGACATCCATAAATCTTTTTATAAAAGTGGATTTACCGGTTCTCACAGGTCCCACCACACCAATATAAATTTCTCCGTCTGTTCTATACTGTATATCTTTGTAAAGGTCGTAAGTATTTAAATCGTAATTTCCCATAAAAAAACCTCCTGCATATACTGTTACAATATATGCAGGAGCCTTTTTCTTCATCACAATATTTTACATAATTACACGTTTAAAATTCTTTTTACCGCGTTTTACAACCATACCATCCCCGGCAAACTGTGCAGGCTCGTAAACTGTCTTGATATCTGTTACTTTTTCGTTTTCCACAGTCACACCGCCCTGTTCTACGGCACGTCTTGCTTCGGATCTGGAAGCCGTTAAACCTGCGGCAACAAGTACGCCCAGAATGTCAATCTTTCCATCCATGAACATATCTTCCGTAAGTGTTGCTGTAGGCATTTCTGCCGCATTTCCGCCTGCAAAAAGTGCTCTTGCACTTTCCTGTGCTTTTACCGCTTCTTCCTCGCCATGAACAAGTTTTGTCAGTTCAAAGGCAAGAATTTCTTTGGCCTGATTAAGCTGGCTGCCTTCCCATGTGTCCATTTTTTCAATTTCTTCCAAAGGAAGGAAGGTAAGCATACGGATACATTTCAAAACATCTGCATCGTCCACATTTCTCCAGTACTGGTAGAACTCGAAAGGAGTTGTCTTGTTAGGGTCAAGCCACACAGCACCTTTCTGGGTTTTTCCCATCTTTTTACCTTCTGAATTAAGAAGAAGTGTGATGGTCATAGCATATGCATCTTTTCCCAGTTTACGACGGATAAGTTCGGTACCGCCCAGCATGTTACTCCACTGGTCATCGCCGCCAAACTGCATATTACAGCCGTATTTCTCGTAAAGGGCAAGGAAATCGTAACTTTGCATAATCATGTAGTTAAACTCAAGGAAACTTAAGCCCTTTTCCATACGCTGTTTGTAGCACTCTGCGGTGAGCATACGGTTAACGCTGAAATGTACACCCACATCGCGGAGCAGTTCCACATAGTTAAGCCCTAAAAGCCAATCCGCATTGTTTACAAGCATTGCTTTTCCATCGGAAAAGTCAATGAATTTGCTCATCTGCTTTTTGAAACATTCCACGTTGTGGTCGATGGTTTCCTTGGTCATCATAGTACGCATATCGCTTCTGCCGGAAGGGTCACCAATCATAGCGGTACCTCCGCCAATCAGTGCAATAGGTTTATTTCCTGCCATCTGCAATCTCTTCATCAGGCAAAGTGCCATAAAGTGTCCTACGTGCAAACTGTCTGCTGTAGGGTCAAAACCGATATAAAAAACAGCCTTACCGTTATTAATCAGTTCTTTGATTTCTTCTTCGTCTGTGAGCTGTGCCAAAAGTCCTCTGGCTTTCAATTCGTCAAAAATTGTCATGTCTTTTCTCTCCTTTGCTTGTTGGTCTGCTTATTCTTGTACACGAATAAGCACCTGCGAAATTGCTTCGCAATTACTCGGTCGCGTTGCTCGCCATAACCAATCCTTGTCATCTGTTCATGCACGCATGACAGCTGTCAAGAATTGATTCTGTCTCTGCTTATTCGCGCAAAAAACGCCCGTCCTTTTCAAAAGGACGAGCGCACTCGTGTTACCACCTAATGTTCCCATGTTTCTCACAAAACATGGCTTAGCAAGTATCTGTCAATACTTTGGCAAATATCGGTGCCTACCGGCAAAGCCTACTAAACGGGATTTCATTTTTCGGTTTGCTGCTCCGAGATGTACTTCCTGCTATTCTTCTTGCGCCTCTCACCACCCGGCAACTCTCTGTCAGCCTTTAAATAACAGTACTCTTCTCTTCATCGCATTTTCATTTGATTTTTACTCATTATACAAACTTGGTTTTCTTTTGTCAACCGCTATTTTGTGGTCATTAATTTTACCATTGCCTGATTTAAGCCGTCCACTGTCAGTTTGTACATGGGAAATATTTTCTTAATGGCAGTCTCTGCCTCACGCCACGGAGCATGTCCGGGGGCCATTTTGGGATTCAACCAAACCACTTTTTTATACTTTTTCTTCAATAAAGTGAGCCATTCAAAACCGGACAAACCACCATTGGGGCCTCTGTAGTTCCCTGTGTCGGAATACAGTTCCTCCGGTGCCATGGCCGCATCACCCACAATAATCACTTTATAATCACTGCCGTAATTTCTAAATACCCAGTCCGTATCTACCCAGTCACCGTTTTCACATTCCGGTGTCTTATATAGTTTACTGTAAATACAGTTGTGAAAATAAAAGGTCTTTACGTCCTTGTAATGATTTGACTTATGCACTGCCTGAAAAATATCATTCAATAATTTACTGAAAGGAATCATGGTTCCGCCGGAATCCATCAAAAGAAGCAGTTTAACCGCATTTTTTCGGGGCTTTTGCATAACAATCTGCAGACATCCGCCATTGTTGCATGTCTTATCTACAGTGCCGTCAATGTCCAGTTCCGTCTCCGGTATATCCAGCCTGGAAGAAAACTGGCGCAATTTACGGAAAGCCATCTGAAACTGACGGTTATCCAGCACTCTGTCATCACGGAAATCCCGGTATTTGCGCTCGCCGATTACCGCAAAAGCCGACTGATGCCCGGTTTTGCCGCCCACACGCAGTCCCCCTACATTTCCGCCGCTGTTACCAAAGGAAGTCTTACCCATGCTGCCAATCCAGAAACTACCGCCGTTGTGCTCACTGTCCTGGTCACGAAGTCTTTCCTTAAACTTCTGCTCTACCTCGTCCTTGGTCATGAACACCTGATTGTCTTCCATTTCGTTTAACATACTTCTGGCTTCTTCATCTGCCAGTTCCTGTAAATCCGACTTATCAAGCCATCGAAGCATCTGACCGGTAATTTCCCGTTCTGCCTTGACAGCCTTAAAACATTCATCAAAAGCCATATCAAATTTATCAAAATCTGTCTCGCTCTTTACGAGAATCATACGGGCCACATAATAAAAACCGGTCAGGGAATTGCCGCACAAATCCTTTTCCAGCGCCTCCTGCAGCGTCAAAAACTCCCCAAGAGTCACATGCAGTCCCATCTCCCTAAGAGTATGGAAAAATTTCAAAAACATAGTCTGTTTTCCTTTAATTTGCTTGATGTTTCACCAGTTCCAAATCCTCATCCTTTTTCACCACTACACCGATGAATGGCAGGGTGGATTTGATTTTTTCCGTAGGGATTCCGCCCACCTGAAGGGCATTAATCCAGTCGATGAGTTCAGAGGTGCTGGGTTTTTTGCGGATGTCGCGCATGGCACGGATATCATAAAAAGCCTCCATGGCACTCTTTAACAAAGCCTCCTCCACATTGGGATGATGCACTTTTACAATCTGCTCCATCAGCTCCGGATTAGGAAAATCAATGTAATGGAAAATACATCTTCTAAGGAAGGCATCCGGAAGTTCCTTTTCCGCATTGGAAGTAATAATCACAATGGGACGGTGCTTTGCCTTTACGGTGCGCTTAGTCTCATTAATGTAAAACTCCATTTGATCCAGTTCCCACAAAAGGTCGTTAGGGAATTCCAGATCCGCCTTATCAATTTCGTCAATCAAAAGCACTACCTGCTCATCCGAGTCGAAGGCTTCTCCCAATTTTCCCAATTTAATATATCTGGAAATATCGTCCACGCCCTCTTCCCCAAACTGACCGTCATAAAGTCTTTGGATTGTATCGTAAACATACAGACCTTCCTGTGCCTTTGTGGTGGATTTAATATTCCAAATAATCAATTTCTTGCCAAGGGCTTTTGACACCGCCTGGGCAAGCATGGTTTTGCCGGTTCCCGGTTCCCCCTTTATAAGCAGTGGCTTTTTCAGTGCGATTGCCACATTCACGCTGGCCATCAATTCCTCACTTGCCACATATTCTCCTGTAGACGAAAACATCATTTCACTCATGTCATTCCTCCTTGAAAATCTTTCTCTACTATGTTACGATATTCCTGTTTTAAAAGCAAGAATAATCCGAAAGGACGACCAAAAATGCAAACCATAGCAGAAATCATTAAAAGTAAAAAAACTTCGATTTCCTTTGAAGTTTTCCCACCCAAAAAAGACGGGGAATTTGAAGCCGCATTTGAAACTTTAGATGCCTTAAGTGCACTTTCCCCGGATTTTATCAGTGTTACCTACGGTGCAGGCGGCAGCAAATCCAAAAAAACCATCGAAATTGCTTCTTACATTCAAAATACTTTACATATTCCTGCCCTTGCCCATTTGACCTGTGTAGGAAACAAAAAAGAAGAAATTTTGACCATTGTGGAAGACATGAAAAAGAATAATCTGTCCCACGTGCTGGCTCTTCGCGGAGACCGTCCCAAGGATATGACCGATGAGCAGTACAATTCCCGTGATTTTATGTACGCTTCGGAATTAATGCGCTTTTTGCGTGCAGAAACCAATATGCGTTTCGCCGGCGCATGCTATCCCGAGAAGCACTTTGAATGTTTCAGCAAAGAAACCGATCTGGTTCATTTGAAGGAAAAACAGGATGAGGGTGCGGAATTTTTCATTTCCCAGTTGTTCTTTGACAATGATTACTTTTATGATTTCAGGGAACGGGCTGCTAAGAAAGGCATTGTAGTACCTATCAGTGCAGGTATTATGCCTATCACATCCCCCAAACAAATCGGCACTTCCGTCTCGCTGTCAGGCTCTTCCGTACCGAAGGCTTTTGCAGACATTATCGCAACTTACGGCGACAACGCGGAGGATATGCGCAAAGCAGGAATCGACTACGCAATCCGCCAGATTCGCGATTTACAGTCAAACGGTGTGGACGATATTCACATTTACACCATGAACAAGCCGAAAATGGCTGCTGAAATCGTGGCAGGAATCAGATAAAAAATAAGTTAAGCCGTCCATTTGTGATGAATGGACGGCTCTTTTATTTTAGAAAGTTTTTGCAATCTACTCCCTAACTTAAATCTATTCTTCCCACTGTGCGTCGATAACTTCAATTTTCTTGTCCCGAAGCATCAAATCTTTTACCGCCTCCGAAGCAGGTTTATTTTCAAACAATACTTTATTTACCTGTTCAATGACGGGAAGTTGCACGTTGTATTTCGCAGCAAGTCCCATAGCGGCTTTTGCGGAATATACGCCTTCCACCACCATTTTCACTTCTGCCATTGCCTCTTCCATGGTTTTACCCTGTCCGATTAAAATACCGGCTCTGCGGTTTCTGGAGTGCATGGATGCGCAGGTTACAATCAAATCGCCGATTCCTGTCAGACCGCAGAAAGTTTCAAATTTTGCTCCCATAGCCATGCCAAGTCTTGCGATTTCCATACTTCCTCGTGTAATTAAAGCAGCCTTCGAGTTATCTCCATAGCCAAGACCGTCCGCAATACCTGCCGCCAAAGCAACCACGTTTTTCAGTGCGCCGCCCAGTTCGATGCCCAGCACATCGCTGCTTGTATATACACGGAATACATCATTCATAAACATATTTTGCAGCATCTCCGCAGTTTTGCGTTTTTTTGCACCCACAACAATAGCCGTAGGGATTCCTCTGCCCACCTCTTCTGCATGGGAAGGACCAGACAAAACCGCAACCTGTGCCTTCGGCACTTCTTCTTCAATAATTTCCGAAAGGGTCATAAGGGTAGATTCTTCCACACCTTTTGCCACGTTGACAATCACTTGGTCTTCTTTCACAAACTCTTTCAGCATTTTGGAAGTACCTCTTGTAAAAGGGGAAGGTACAGCAAGAACAAGTACCTCTCTTCCCTCCACCGCTCTTTGCAAATCTGTGGTAAATTCCATATTTTCCGGCAAAATTACCCCGGGAAGTTTATCCACATGCTCGTGCTTTTCCCTAAGCATGTCAATTTCCTCTTGAAATTTGGACCATACAGTCACTTCATGTCCGTTTTTGTGCAAAAGCACTGCCAGAGCCGTTCCCCAACTTCCGGCACCGATTACGCTTACTTTCGACATTATATTGCCTCCTTATTTTTCTTAAATAAGTACGTTTTGCGCTCTGTTCCTGTCAAAAGACGTTTGATATTCTCTCTGTGCTTCCAGAATGCCAAAACTGTCAGAAATCCTGCGAGAATATATAGTTCAATTAGTTGTGCCTGGGTCAATTCTCCAAATACGCCCAGTTGTCCGCAAACAACCATTTCAATCATAAATCCCAAATAAATCAAAAGTGAGCCCAATGATACATAGTGGGTCAAAATAAAGGTTCCAAAAAAGAGTATGATTCCCATAGGCAAAAAATACCAATGAAAAGATGCAATCAAACCTGCCGTGGCCGCAATTCCTTTTCCGCCCTTAAATCCCATATAAAAAGGATAGTTATGTCCCAAAATCGCACCCGCTGCCGCATAAAGGCAAAGCAGATAAATAGAGTCCGCATTACTTCCTCCAAAAATAAGGCGGGCAGCCACCACTGCCAAAATACACTTTATGGCATCCCCAAAGAACACGATAATTCCCGCCTTTGTGCCAAGTACACGCAGTGCATTGGTCGTACCTGAGTTACCGCTTCCGTGCTCCCTGATATCAATACCATGAGCCTTTCCATAAAAATATGCAGTCTGGAATAAACCAAAAAGATAACCGATTGCCAAACAAATAATGCGTTCCATTATTCTTTTTCCTTTCGTTCTCTTATGATAAACCGAAGGGGTGTTCCTTTAAATCCAAAAGTCTCCCGAATCTGGTTTTCAATGTATCTTGTGTATGAAAAATGCATTAATTCTTTATCATTTACAAAAATAACAAAAGTAGGAGGTTTTACGGAAACCTGAGTAATATAGTAAAGTTTCAGTCTCTTACCCTTATCGGAAGGAGGCTGCTGCATTGCCACTGCCTCTGCCATAATTTCGTTAAGCACACCGGTTGCCACGCGCATTGCATGGTTTTCACTGACCATATCAATGGTTTCAAACAATTTGGGTAGTCTCTGTCCTGTTTTTGCTGATACGAAAAGCATTTCCGCATAAGGCATAAAGGACAGGGTATTTCTGACTTTCTCCGTAAATTTATAGATAGTCTTATCGTCCTTTTCCACTGCATCCCACTTGTTTACCACGATAATAACTGCTTTACCCCTGTCATGGGCAATGCCTGCGATTTTGGCATCCTGCTCCGTAACACCTTCCGTTGCGTCAATGACCATAACCACCACATCCGCACGCTCTACCGCACTGACGGTACGCACAATCATGTAATGCTCCAGTTCTTCCTTGATTTTGTTTTTACGGCGAAGTCCTGCCGTATCAATAAACACATAATCTTTTCCGTTGTAAGCAATATCTGTGTCCACCGCATCTCTCGTTGTTCCGGCAATATCGGACACAATGAGACGGTTTTCGCCCAGCAGTTTATTAATGATGGAAGACTTTCCTACATTGGGTTTTCCCACAATGGCCACTCTTGTGCGCTCATCTTCTTCCTCTTCATACAAAGTTTTGTCAAAGTAAGAAGTAACCTCGTCCAGCATTTCACCAAGCCCCAAACGGTTGGCTGCGGAAATAGGATGCGGATCGCCAATTCCCAAATTGTAGAACTCATAAACATCCGCCATATATTTATTGAAACTGTCTACCTTATTTACCACAAGAACAATGGGTTTATGGGATCTTCTGAGCATATCTGCCACTTTGGAATCCGCATCCACCAGTCCCTGTTTTACATCTACCATAAAAATAATAACGTCCGCTGTATCAATGGCTATCTGAGCCTGCTCACGCATCTGGGACAAAATAATGTCCTTGCTGTCAGGTTCAATACCGCCTGTATCAATCAATGTAAAAGATGTATCCAACCAGGAAATATCCGCATAAATACGGTCTCTGGTAATACCGGGAGTATCTTTTACAATAGAAATCATTTCTCCTGCCAGAGCGTTAAACAGCGTAGATTTTCCGACATTGGGACGACCTACTACTGCCACAATCGGCTTTCCTTTCTTCTTTCCCATATCTGCCTCCGTTCTTATTTATTCAAAATTGCATTAACAAACCCATAACCATTTGATTTTACAATATCTATTTTGACTTGTAAAGCCTTTTCAAGGTCTTCCACCGTCAAATCATCAAGGAAAACCCTCTCTCCACTTCGAAGTACATTTTCCGGCAAAAGAAGTCTTGTTCCCAGTTTTTGCCCCTGTAACTGGGCCTGAATATCCTGCCCTGTCAAAAGCCCCGAAACCGTAATGTTTTCCCCAAAGAAATCGTTTCTGATTGCGTAAACCATTATTTCAAGCCCCGGATAAAGTTCTCCCATTTTATCTGCCATTTTTTTGATGTAGGGATACGCCAGTTTCCCCGTCACCAACGACAGACTGCCACTTTCTTTTAACCGCTGCTGCTCCGTGGTTTCCCTTTCCAGTTTTGAAACTTCCCCAAAAAATTCATTCCAAAGAAGGCGTACCATGCCCACACCGTTTTCCAGTTGCAGATAACCGTCATATCTTTCTTCCTCAGGCATTTCCCTGCCTGCCAAAATATACCATTCATCGCTGGCATGAATGAAATGAAGCCCATATTTAGGATAAATTTCCTTCTGCCACCTTTCAATCATATCTATAACCCGGCAGGCATCCTCTTTAGTAAAAGGCTCCAAAGGATAAAGCCCTTCCCGGTATTTGGATAAACCTACAGGTACTACCGAAACACTTTCCAAGCAAGGCAGATATTTCGTCATTTCGCGGATGCTGAATTCCAATTCTTCCCCGTCATTTACACCTTTGCAAAGCACAATCTGACCATTCATGGTAATGCCTGCCTCAAAAAGTTTATCTACTTTTTTCAGGGCTTCTCCTGCAAAGCGGTTGTTCAACATTTTGCAGCGCAGCTGCGGATTCATGGTCTGGAAAGAAATGTTGATGGGTGACATATGATACCGGATAATTCTGTCTATATCGTTGTCAGACATATTGGTCAGTGTCACATAATTTCCCTGCAGAAAGGAAAGTCTGGAGTCATCATCTTTAAAATAAAGAGTCTCCCGCATTCCCTTTGGCATCTGGTCAATAAAACAAAAAATACATTTGTTGTGACAATGCCTGTATTCATCCATCAAGCCGTTTTCGAACTCAATTCCAAGGTCTTCATCGGGGTCTTTGTCAATCTCCAAAAGCCATTCTTCCCCGTCCGGTTTTTGCACCAAAACCTCGATATACTCATCTTGCACCAGAAACTGATAGTCAAAAATATCTTCTATCTTCGTATCATTTATGGCAAGCAGCACATCCCCTGCCTCAATTTCCAATTCCTCGGCTATACTCCCCGGCAGAACATTCTTTATAACATGTCTATTTTTCATACGCTCTCCTTTTGTGCCTGTGAAAGTTTCCCCTGCACCACATAAATATCCCTTTTTTCAGCACGTTTTTTGAGAACTTCAAAATGGTGATTTTATGTGGTGCATGGTGCTTTCACAGTTACCAAACCTTCCTCTATTGTACTAGAAATTCCTTGACGTGTCACTAGCATAATGTTATAAATTAAATGATGAAGAGTACCACAAAAACATACATTGGAGGAAGTTATGCCTAATCTACGTGAACTGGAAAACGCGATGCCGGTTGCCCCCTTAAAAATCGTTGCATTGCCTTCCGCAGAAAAATTGGGTCGTAAAATAAACGACTACCTTGTAAATTTCCGAAAAAATATCAAAAATGATTTAGTAAAAAATGATCCTGCTTTCCACGGCTATATCGAAAGCAACTATCTGGCTGACGTGGAATGTCCCCGATTTGGCTCAGGCGAGGGAAAAGCCGTATTCCACGAGACAATCCGAGGAAAAGACCTTTTTATCATAACTGACGTTTGTAACCACAGTATTACATACAATATGAACGGTTATACAAACCACATGTCTCCCGATGACCATTATCAGGATTTAAAACGTGTCATCGCTGCCTGTGAGGGTAAAGCCCACCGTATCAACGTAATTATGCCTTTCCTTTACGAGGGAAGACAGCACAAAAGAAGCGGCCGAGAGTCTTTGGACTGCGCTTATGCTTTAAGCGAACTTCGGGATATGGGTATCAGCAACTTTGTAACCTTCGATGCCCACGACCCCAGAGTACAAAACGCCACTCCTTTAAACGGCTTTGACAACTTCACACCGCCCTATCAGTTCCTGCGTGCACTTCTTAATGCCGAGGAAGATTTGATTGTGGATAAAGACCACTTGATTGTTATCAGCCCGGACGAAGGTGCTTTGGACCGTGCAATTTATTTTGCATCTGTTCTCGGTGTAGACACAGGTATGTTCTACAAACGCAGAGATTACTCTACTATCGTAAACGGAAAGAACCCTATTGTTGCCCATGAATTTTTAGGAGACAATATTGAAGATAAAGACGTCATTATCATTGACGATATGATTTCTTCCGGTGAAAGTATGTTAGATACCGCAAAGCAGTTGAAAGCCATGCATGCAAGAAGGGTTTACATCTGCTGTACTTTCGGTCTTTTCACAAACGGTCTGAAAGCCTTTGATGAAGCTTACGAAAAATGTCATTTTGATAAGGTTATTACCACAAACCTTACTTATCTTCCACCCGAAATTTACAACAAGCCTTATTTCGTGGAAGCTGACATGAGTAAATTTATGGCATCCATCATTGACTTTATGAATCACGATGTATCTCTTGCCAACACAATGGCGACCACCGAAAAGATTCACAGTATTTTAGACGCTTACAACGAGCGCAAACCTTACGAAATTGATTAATTAACCATAAAAAAGAACTGTTGGAAAATAGTTGTACCCAACAGTTCTTTTTATTTTTGTATTTCTTCTACCATTTCATAAAAGTTCAAAACTACTTTAAACAAATCTCCGTCCAAGATGATATTCAGTTTACCACCCTGCACTTCTACCAGACTTTTGGCAATAGAAAGACCAAGACCGCTTCCTTCTGTTGTACGTGATTCATCGCCTCTGATAAATCGCTCCGTCAATTCCTCCGGTTTCACACACAAAGGATTCTTGGAAATATTTTTCACGGACAATATAATTTGTCTTTCTTCATTTTGTATATTTCTGGTTAGTTCCACATAAACCCTTGTTCCCTCTAAAGAATATTTGAAAATATTATTAAACAGATTTTCAATCACTCTCCACATCCGTGCCGGGTCTGCATTAATGAAGAAAACTTCGTCCTCATAAGTTTCTACAATGGTCAGGTTCTTTTGCTCGAATTTTTCGGAAAATTCGCCTACGGACTGTTTTAACAGTTCCGCCAGATTAATTCTTTCAATGTTCAGCACAATATTTCCGGATGAAATCTTGGAGGCTTCCACCAAATCATCCGTCAGTTGTTTCAGTCGCTGGGATTTTGCATCCAAAACTTCTATATACCCTTTTACCGGCTCCGTCTCGATTTTTTCACGTTTCAATAGCCCCACATAATTAATAATGGATGTCAAAGGGGTTTTAATATCATGGGAAACATTGGTAATCAGATCTGTCTTCATCCGCTCGTCTTTCATACTGGTTTCCACCGCTTTTTTAATGCCGTTACCAATACTGTTTACAGCCTCTGCCAGCGCCCGGTTTTCCCCGTGCATTTCCTCTGCATTTAGTTGGTAATCCATCTCGCCTTCCCTTATACGGATAATACCATCTACTATTTTTTTGCGGCTTATGCTTGCTTTTACCACGATGTAACTATAGACAATATCTATCACAACCACCGGCATTAAAAACATTATGCCGACAAATGCGTATACAAACCGTCCCCTCCTCAATCCTTCTATTATGAGAAGCACCGCCAAAGAGCCGCCAATCATGTTTACAAATACCAGAAAAATAATAGGGCTTACTGCTCTGACAAGAATGCCCTTATTGTCATAACATTTTGTCAGTTGCCTCCACAGGGCTTTCATAAGTCCCCAAATCCATTTTACCAGTCTTGCACACAAACTGTTGCTCCAGAACGTATGCATCTTTAGCCTTCTGATAAAACTATACCAGAACATGCTGAAAGTAAGACTGAACAGCAATGCAATGAATACTGCCACATTTCGCATGGCTTCTTCCTGACTTCCGTACACAATCTCATGGAAAAAGTCGGAAATTCCATAGTAGACAACAAAGAACCAGGCTACAAAGACTCCCATCACCACAGCTGCCAAAATCAGCATGATTTCTGTGGGGACATAATCAAACCACTGCGCTTCTAAAACAACTTCCCCTTCTTTGTCTTTCTTTCTTCCCGCCATTACACTTAAAAAAATCAATAAAAAAAACCAAATAATTAAAGATACCACACTAATACCGATATAAGTCCACACATTTTGCAAAACAGCAAAACTGACTACCGCAGTTTTGTAAGTATCATTTGCAGGATAAGTTGTATCCACGCAAAAATAGAATTTCGCATTTTCCCTAAACACATATTCATAGCGCTCAAACATCCAGCGTATGCTTTCTTCCGAAAAGCCTTTAATATTTGTCCTGAAAGATAAATCCTTTAAATCATAGGCAGCATATCCGTCTTTTTGGACAAAATACTCTTCTGCTTCTTTGATAGAAGTTACCCCGCTGTTTGTAAAAACTTTTGTTTCTTCCCCTGTGGCCGGAATAAAACAGGCATAGCGGAAATTGGTGTTTTGGGTTACCAGACTGTCTTTTACGGAATTATATATGGAATAATTGTATCCAAGGTCGTTTACCGCCACTTCCAGACTGCCCAAAAGAAGGTAATAATCCTCCCATGTATCCACTCTCTCCCGCAACGGCACACCGTCCACAGGCAGATATTTTTCTTTCACTGCATTATTGGTGGTTTCCTCATCTGCTTTTCCATACAAATTTGCCTTTACCGCTTCATATTCAAAACCATTATTATACCACCTGAGTAAATCCTCCAGCAGGTAAACCGCTGTAATATCACTTCCTTCGTATTCCAAATCTTTACGGTTTGCATAGGCAGTAATATCAATAAGATTTTCTCCGTCGTAACTGCCTTTCTCCCCCAGTTGTCCGCCGATAACAATGGAAGAAATGGCATCGGATATCTGGTCTTTGAAAATCATCCGGAAGGTATAAGTATCTTCAAAACAAGAGGCTTCAGAGAATGGTTCCAATTCATAACTTCTGATTGCACCGGTTCTGTCATCCTGCACCGCTAAATTTGACAAAAGTATAATGGTACACACTGTAGCAGTAGCCAATAAAAGATGCTGCACTATAAGAAGCAACACTCTTACCGGGCCGGGCAAAGCTTTTTTCTTGTCCATTCTTTTTCCTCCTAAAGTACTTTAACTTTGTTTGTCAATTTTATACCCAACTCCCCATACAACTTTTAAATATCTGGGTTCCTTGGGGTTAATTTCAATCTTTTCCCTGATATGTCTGATGTGTACCGCAACAGTATTATCCGCTCCGATGGCATCTTCATTCCAGATACTTTCATAAATCTGGTCAATAGAAAAAACTTTTCCCTGATTTTTTACAAGCAGAAGCAAAATATTGTACTCGATGGGGGTCAGTTTTACCGCTTCCCCGTCCACGGTCACTTCCTTTGTCTCGTCATTGATGCAAAGACCGCCTGCCGTATAAACTGCCGCATTTTGCTTTTCTGCACTGCCAAGCGTCGTATATCTGCGTAAATTGGACTTCACTCTGGCAATCAGTTCCAGCGGATTAAAAGGTTTGGTCACATAGTCATCCGCCCCGATATTCAGTCCCAGAATCTTATCTGTATCTTCTGATTTTGCCGAAAGAATGATAATCGGAACACTGCTGTATTCCCGGATTTTCAAAGTGGCATGAATACCGTCTAAACGGGGCATCATCACATCAAGAATCAAAAGATGGATTTCCTCCTTTTTCAGCAGTTCCATTGCTTCCACGCCGTCATATGCCTTATAGACCTGATATCCTTCATTCTTTAAATAAATATCAATAGCCTCCACAATTTCTCTGTCATCATCACATACAAGTATATTTGCCATGTCTGTTCCCTTTCTCATTGGTTCTGTTTTATTGAAACACATAATCTTTAAAAGCAAACTAGGTTTTTTATTAATACTTTCTTAAATCAAGCGCAAAAACGCCCCTAAATTCCCTCTTTTTCCGTTGCTGGCCCTGTGGGAAAACAAAATTTCAGGATTACAGCAGGTGCAAACGTCTGTTACGGTAATATTTTCTTTTAAGATACCGCTTTCCAGCAAAGTGCGCTCTACGGCCTGCCAAAGCCCCAACTGATACTTGCCCTGTGCCTTACCGGGAAGCAAAATCCCATCCTCTTTTGCGCCCCCAAAAGCCTCTTCAAAGGCCGTTGCCACATCCTCGCTAACTTCATAGCACTCCTGACAAATGGACGGGCCTATGGCTACTACAATGTCTTTTTCCATACATCCGTAGTCTTCCACCATAAGTCTGACCATCTCCCGGCTGATACGGGAAACTGTTCCTTTCCAGCCCGAATGAGCCAGACCGATAACCTTTTTTACCGGATCTGCAAAATAAACCGGAACGCAGTCCGCAAAAAAAAGTGCCAGACAGATTCCCTTTTCCGAGGTTACCAGACCGTCAATGTCTTCAAAATCTTGCGGGCAGGTAAGACCTTTTCCCCGGTCTGCTGCGGTTACTTTACGGATATTGGCAGTGTGGGTCTGATGGGAGCAGACCATGTCTTCCATATCACATTCCATAACCTTTGCAATACGTCTGTAGTTTTCGTAAACCGCTTCTTTTTCGTCCCCTCTGGTAAAACTCAAATTCATGGTGCTGAAAATCCCCTGGCTGACGCCGCCAAAGCGGGTGGTAAATAAATGTTTTACCCCTTCTGTTTTTTTAAACGCCGGAAAACCCAAATAAGGAACTCCATATTTTTCCAGTAACACAACAGACGGCTGTTTAGGGCCGTCTGATTCTTTGCGCTTAATGTCATATTTCGTCATCATTTTTGTAACATTTTGTTGTTCCATACAAACCTTCTCCCTCTAACGGCCAATGTGATAAAAGGCATTTTTTATCCATGAAACTTCCTCTTCGCAGATTGCCACCACATCATACCGTACCGGCGTACTCTCCCCCAGTTTGTGTATCATGCGGTAATAATCTGCCACTTTACAAATCTGCTTTTGCTTTTTATAATCCACTGCCTGGGCAGGACTTCCCTGCCGCAAACTCCTTCTGTATTTTACTTCCACAAAGACCAAATAGTCCTCATGTCTTCCGATAATATCAATTTCTCCGTGGCGGTTACGAAAGTTTCTCTCCAGTATCTTCATCCCCTTTTCCTTGAGATACTCTGCCGCCAGTTCTTCTTTCTTTGCCCCTATTTCCCTGGTATTCATTCGTTATTTTTTTACTTTCCCCTTAATTTTGTCCATGGAATCCACAAAAATCAGAATTTCCGCCACTACTTCGTATAATTCCGGCGGAATCATATCCCCGATTTCCAGCCGTGACAAGGTATCTGCCAATTTGTCATCCCTGTGGATTGGAACATCCGATTCTTTTGCTTTTTCAATAATTTTTTCTGCCAAAACACCCCTGCCGGATGCAACCACTTTTGGGGCTTCATCCTGCGGGTCATACTCAAGGGCAATGGCCTGTTTTATTTTTTCTTTCATATATTTTACCTCAGGCTCTTACATCGAAGGCATACTGCGAAAGAACGGTTACATTCTTTTCACTTTCCACAATACGGTCCAAAATACTTTTTTCTTCGTCCTGCGTCTCTTTGGTTATCATTTCGCAGTTCATGGAATACCCTCTTTTGGCCAGTCTCTCATTCAGTATATGAATATGCTCCTGAATAAAATCTATCATCTCGTCATCCCGCAGATAGAACTTGGTATTGACTTTCCGGTTTTGCATGGCAACATAAACATCCACCGGTCCCAAGTTTTCCATATCAAGGTGCAAAAATGCACTGACATTTCCGTCCTCTCTTGCAAGATTCTTTTTGTTGGTATATACATACAACTCCCCATGAGCCTCTTTCCCGCTCATTTTAAGAGGTAGTTGCACATAAGTAAAAGCTTGATTTAACTGATTCATGAAGTCTACGTTATTTTGCATATTGGTCACGGATTTCATGATATTGCCCTGCTCCATACCTGGGGTATCACTTAACACCCTATGGATTTCTGACAGTTGCTTGCTGATACGCTCATATACCTTCTGCACATTATTTTTATCTAAAACCTGCTCCGGCTCTAACAGCCACTGATTCATCATTTGTGTGCGAAGCAGGTTAGTAAATTCTTTTTCTCCTACGGCTTCCATTACATCAAAAACCGTGGCTGTACCCTGCTCCATGGCAGAAAGCAGTGCCTGCACTTTACTGTTTACTCCCTCTGCCGGCAACTGTCCAAGCATCTCTTTTAAGGTCTGCAAACCACTGTCAGTTAAAACGGTATTTAGCGGACCGTTTATAAAGTCATTTAGCCCCTGCTGACCTTGCACCTGTACCTGCATCTGTACCTGTTCCTGTGCTACATTACCTGTTTCAGCATTTCCACCACCAGCAGACTCTATCATGGTCTGACTGCCAAAAACTGCGCTCTGACTGACATTTTCCCCGGTAACAGTCATCTCCTTTGCAGGCTGTAAAGCAACATCCTGCCCTGTCTGCCCCTCTGTAAGTGCTGCTGATAATTTTGTCATAAGCACCAGGGCTTCCTTTGCATTTCCCTGCTTAAGCAAATTTTCCACATAACCGGAAACATCTCCCAGCACCTGTTTCATGCCCTCTGTCAACTGGTGCTGCATAGCCTTATAGTTTTCCAGTTGCCCTAAATTTTCCGGTGTTACATCAATATCCAATTGATGGAGACTGATAATATCTCTTAAAGTCGCATCCATATAGGCATTA
Organism: Lachnospiraceae bacterium; assembly: GCA_017468395.1. GTDB lineage: Bacteria > Bacillota > Clostridia > Lachnospirales > Lachnospiraceae > Acetatifactor. The sequence goes on from JAFUIR010000021.1 coordinate 84,260, forward strand.
ACATCACGGTATACGCTTTGCAGGCTGTTTCTGTCAATGCTCATTCCTTCCTGCATCATAGTCTGGGTCATTTCTATGGTCGTATCATTTGCGGGCAAAGACGCCATTTCAAGGGCTTTTAATACATTGGCATCCGTTGCGGTATTGGCAAACAAAGGACTTAAGGATAAGGCTTTGCCATTATTTCGCACCTCAAAAGTCATGATTTTCCCCAAATCAATGACCATTTCGCGCTCCAGTCTGGCAGACAGCACCATATCATCAGCCAGTTTTATCTGCACCTCACTGCCATTTTTACTAATTACTTCCCCTTGCAGGGTTTGTCCCGGCGTTAAGGCTTTTATCTGCCTGTTTAGTTTCAGCATATTCAGATTTTTCTGTCCGATTACAACCGTCTCACCGCCATTTTTGCCTTCATTTTGAACGGTATTTGTACTTCGGAAAAGTTCCGAAAGTTTCATATGCTTTATCCTTCCATAAAATTCTTAATAAAAGATTTCCGGTGTATGGGAGTAGGACCGTATTTCTTTAAAGCCTCGATATGAGACGCACTGCCATAGCCCTTATTTCCCGCAAAATCGTACTCCGGGAACACCTGCGCATACTGCACCATCATTCTGTCCCTTGTGACTTTTGCGATAATGCTGGCAGCGGCAATGGAAATACTTTTGGCATCCCCTTTGATAATGGGCACCTGCTTTATGTCCACACCGGGAATGGTCACTGCATCGTTTAGTAACAGATCCGGTGCCGGACTTAATTTGGAAACCGCCTCCCGCATAGCCTCATAGGTTGCCTGCAAAATATTGATTTCATCAATTCTTTCCGGCGAAGCAAAGCCAAGCCCTGTGGCCACGGCTTTTTCCATGATTACATCATAAAGTTCTTCTCTTTTCTTTTCGGATAATTGCTTGGAATCATTTATATACAAAATATCACAATCTTTAGGTAAAATAACCGCTCCTGCCACTACAGGACCTGCAAGAGGACCTCTGCCCACTTCGTCAATGCCGCAAATATAAGAATAAGAAGCATATTCCCGCTCAAATTTCTGCATCTGCTTTGTGCGCTCTGCTTCCTTCTCATAGGCGATTACTTTTTTCTCCGCAGACAAAATTATGGCTTTTACACCACTTCTTTCGTCGGTTTCATATCTCTTTATAAGTTCAGGCAGCATCTGAATATCCGCTGCCTGAAAAATCGCTTTAATTTCACTTGTCTTTTGTTCCATCTTTTGTCACCTTTATTGATGTTCTAATATGCCAAATCTGCTAAGGGGCCAAATGCGGAACCATGCACGTCCGATAATGTCCTCTCTATGAATGTTGCCTACCACTTCCGAGCGGCTGTCCGCACTGTTATTTCGGTTATCTCCCAGCACAAAATATTCATCAGCCCCAAGAGTCACAGGTTCAATAGCTCTGCCGGGGTCCAAAATCACTTCTTTTCCGTAGCCTTCTTTCAAAACAGTTCCGTTCACATAAATGACACCGTCCTCGTCAATCTGCACTGTTTCGCCGGGCATACCGATAATTCGTTTAATATAAAATTCATCGCTGTACTGGAAAGGAAAAACAATAATATCAAAGCGCTTGGGGTCATTGAAACGATAAGTGATTTTATCCACAATCAGATTATCTCCTACCTTTTCCGGGTCATTTTTGTCAGTCCCGTACAAAGTAGGCTCCATGGAAGCACCGTTTACAATGGTACGCTGACCCACAAAATTCACAATCAAATAGGTTGCCACCAGTACAATCAAAAGATAAACACTGGTGCTGAGTAATTCTTTTACAAACTTATTCATTATTCTTCACACCTTTCCAAGGTAATTTGGCCTAATCTGCCGCTTCTGAAATCGTCAATCAAAATACCTGCGGCTTTATCGTAATCCGGTTCTTCCCCTTTGCCCAAACACATCCGGGCTTTGGCAATCAGCGCCAGATTTTCCACGGGTTTTTCCTGGATTTCTATGCCATATCTGTCCTTTATGACCTGCGGATAATTTTCATTCAAAAAAGTAATCAGGTCTAAAGCCATTTCCGAACGGATAATAATATCATCATTAATAGAACCAAGAAAGGCCAGCCGCATTCCAACATTCTGGTCTTCAAATTTGGGCCACAAAATCCCCGGAGTATCCAAAAGTTCCAAAGATTTATTCAAGCGAATCCACTGCTTTCCCTTAGTTACACCGGGCTTATTTCCAGTTTTAGTACAGGCTTTTCCCGCAAAAGAATTGATAAACGTCGATTTTCCCACATTAGGGATTCCCACAACCATGGCTCTGACAGGTCTGCCCACAATACCACGCTTACGGTCTCTTTCAATTTTTTCTTTACAGGCTTCCTGCACCATGGCAGAAATGGACTTCATTCCCGCACCGCTTCTGGCATTAATCTCTAAAACATGAAAACCTTGCTTTTTAAAATGCTCTGCCCACTTCCGGTTCCATCCGGCATCTGCCAAATCCGATTTGTTTAACAAAATCATTCTGGACTTATTTTTTGCCAGTTCGTCAATATCCGGATTGCGGCTGGAAAGGGGTGCTCTCGCATCCACCAGTTCAATCACCAAATCTATTAACTTAATGTCTTCCTGCATCATACGCTTCGCTTTTGTCATATGACCGGGATACCACTGATAATTCATATTTTTCCTCTTTCTATCACTTCACAAAGCCTGTTCCTTCCAAAGTTCCGTTAGAATGAAACCATGCTTCGCCTAAAATATGCTTTTTTTCGATGGGACCAATATTGGCCGCACGGCTGTCCTCACTATTGTTTCGGTTGTCTCCCAAAACAAAATACTCATCTCTTCCCAACAAAATGGGCGTTTCTGCAATTCCTGCATCTGCCATTTTATCAAAGATAACTTCCGTATTTTCTTCCATCACATTATTTACATAAAGTCTTCCGCCCACAATCTGCACCGCATCTCCCGGCTTGGCAACCACCCTTTTGACATAATAGTGGGAATTTTCATTGCCGTTTGGAAGAAAAACTACCACATCCCCCACTTTCGGCGATGACAACAAATAGGCAATACGGTTAATGTAAACCTTTTCCCCATTGTCGATGGTAGGCTCCATGGAAACACCGATAACGCGGGTAGTCATACCTACAAAATAAACTAAAACAAAGGCAATAAAAACAGATACGAGAATACCAAATAACCAACTGAAAATTTCCCGTACCGTGGATGAACTGATTTTTTTTCTTCTGTGATAAAAACTAAGTCCTTTACGTTTTCTTCTAGGCATCGTTCCATTCCTTTACTACCTGTTTAGGCCCAAAGCAAGTATATCACACTTTGTCCAAAGAGAAAAGGACAATTCCTAAGAATTGTCCTTTCGTTAAGCATCATTAATTATCTTACGATTTCTTTAACTTTTGCTTTCTTACCAACGCGGTCTCTCAAGTAGTTCAGTTTTGCACGTCTTACTTTACCACGTCTTACAACTTCGATTTTCTCTACGTTGGGGGAATGCAAAGGCCATGTTTTTTCAACGCCTACACCGTTAGAATTTTTTCTAACTGTGAAAGTTTCTCTGTTGCTACCGCCCTGTCTTTTCAGTACGATACCTTCAAAAACCTGGATTCTTTCGCGGTTACCTTCTTTGATTTTACCGTATACTTTAACAGTATCACCTACGTTAAAATCAGCAACTGTTTCTTTGAGCTGTTCAGCTTCAATGCTTTTAATGATGTCGTTCATTTTATATCTCCTTCTTTCCTGGATGTTCTTAATACACTTCGTAACAGAGGACCATCTCGTTTTCGCAACGCTAATACTTTACCATATACTTATCACAAATGCAAGAATTATTTGGTATTTTCTGCATTATTATTTGCATTATGGTTACTTTTTTTCAAACCAATACACCTTTCCTTTGGAAAAATACAGTCCCAGACTGCTTTGCAACGCCATGGAAACCTCATTTTCCTCCTTAACCTGTCCAAAAGGTGTGTAGCCTTTTTCCAACTGCAAATTGATTATGAATGTTTCCAATGCCTTGCCGATTCCGCATTTGCGGTACTCCGGAAACACTTCCAGCATCCCACTGCTACCTTCCTCATGGATTCCCACAAATCCGGTAAGAACATCGCCTGCAAAAGCTCCGTACATACAGCCGTGGGCAATTCTGCCTTGCACATAAGACATATCTGCATTTTCATAATGCCCGGAAACAGTCTCTACATGCTCCATTCCAAGGCTTCTGATTTCGATAGGCACCTCCTGCCCGTCCACCACTATAGCAGCCTTTACTGCGAGTAGCATCTCTTTACGGGTATAAACTGACTGATAGCACCCCATCACCAATTTCAGTCCCAAAACTTCCTGTGCAATTTCATTAATACATTCCTGATGGGAAACAAACATCCAATAGTCCTGATTTTGATTGTATTTCTCTATCTTGTCTTTGTTTTCTTCCAGAATTTTTCCCGCTGCTTCTTTTGTTTTGGCGGTCATCATAATTGCTCCGCTGACTTTATCCCGAAGAAGGACTCCGTCTTTTTCAAAATAGAGAATTTGCGCTTGTCCTCTGCGAATCAGTTCAATCATATCAATATGCAGAAGTTTGTCCTTCATAAGCATTTGTATACAGGCCTGGTCCCGTTCGTAAAGTTTGTATAAATCCGGTCTGCGCTCCTTGGTGCGCTTTATAGATTCTTCCAAACGCCATTCCCTGATTTTTTTATGGTCGCCGGAAAGCAGCACCTTCGGCACTTCTTTTCCCATCCATGAAACAGGTCTTGAAAACTGGGGATATTCCAACAAATTTCCGTGAAAACTTTCTGTTTCTGCGGACACCTCGTTATTAAGCACTCCGGGCACCAAACGGGCAATAGAGTCAATCATGACCATGGCAGGAAGTTCCCCGCCGGTAAGTACATAGTCACCGATGGAAACATAATCTGTCACTATTTCTTCCAGCACTCTTTCATCAATACCTTCATAGTGGCCGCAAAGGAAAATAAGTTCCTCTTCTTTGGCAAACTCTTCCGCCATGTGCTGGGTAAAGGGTGCTCCCTGTGGAGTGAGGTAGATGGTTCGAGGTTTCTTGTTTTTTCCGGATTTTGTGCCATTTTCACCACTAACACATACTGACTTCCACGCATCATAAACGGGCTGTGCCTGCATAAGCATGCCTGCGCCGCCGCCATAGGTATAATCATCCACTCTGTTATGCTTATTTGTTGTGAAATCACGAATATTTACAGCATCAATACTGATAAATCCGTTTTCAGTAGCTCTTCCTAAAATGCTGGTGCCAAGTCCCTGTAAAATCATTTCGGGAAAGAGGGTCAAAACATGAAATTTCATCATTGTTTCTCCAAATAATTTATTATAATACTAGTCAAGTAATCCGTCCATCAAATGAATGGTCATTTTGCCTGCTTCCACATCCACATCCAAAACACATTCTTTAATAGCAGGAATCAGAACTTCCCCACCATTTTTCATGGAGATGGTATACACATCATTGGCACCTGTCTGTATAACTTCCGTCAACGTACCAAATTCCGTTCCGTCCTCCAAGTAAACCTGCAAGCCTTCCAAATCCGCAATAAAATATTCGTCTTTGCGAAGTCTCACAGCATGTTCCCTGTCTACATAGAGATTCTTTCCCTTGTATCTTTCGATATCATTTATATTATCAAAACCTTTGAATTTCAATATGACAAACTGTTTGAAAAATTTGACACCTTCAATTTCCAAAGTTACTTGTTCTTTTCCTGTATCCAAAATCACATTTTTAAGTCTGCGGAAACGCTTTGGGTCATCTGTTGTAGGAAATACCTTTACTTCCCCGCGCACGCCATGGGTTGATGTAATCGCCCCAACCTGTAATAATTGTTCCATTTTATCCTCTTTCTTTGATAACTCACAAATAACCAAAAAGGGACACTGTTAAAAGTGTCCCTGATTTTCTTAGATGATCTCTACATCCACTCTCTTATTGTCTTTGGATGATGCTGCTTTCACAACAGAGCGGATTGCTTTGGCGATTCTACCCTGTTTACCGATTACTTTACCCATATCTGCGGGTGCAACATGAAGTTCAACAGTGACATTTTTTCCTTCTGCCTTTTCTGTTACAACAACTTCCTCCGGATTATCAACAAGGGCTTTTGCAATAACTTCAACTAATTCCTTCATAATCCACCTCCAAAATCCATCAACAAATTCTTTTACAAACTACACAAGAAAAACTTATTTCTCAATACCAGCCTGTTTGAAGAGTTTGCCAACGATTTCTGTAGGCTGAGCACCATTTGCAAGCCATTTTTTAGCCAGTTCTTCGTTTACTTTTACTGTGCAAGGCTCTGTGCTGGGATCATAAGTACCGATCTCCTCGATGCATCTGCCGTCTCTGGGGGAACGAGAATCTGCTACAACGATTCTATAAAAAGGAGCTTTCTTCTGTCCCATTCTTCTTAATCTGATTTTTACTGCCATTTCTTTTTACCTCCAACGTATTGTTTGAAAAATTAATATTTATCTATGATAAGCAATCCGAGTTTCCCAAAGCATATGCTAAAAAGGAAATCTTCCGCCTCCCATACCACCAAACATTCCTCTGCCGCGTTTTCCCATACCGCCGCCAAACTGTTTCATCATTTTCTGGCTTTGTTCAAACTGTTTGATAAAACGGTTTACCACTGCAATATCAACGCCTGCACCTTTTGCAATACGGTGCTTTCTGCGAGGATTTAATAATTTCGGGTTTCTTCTCTCCTGGGGTGTCATGGAAAGAACAATAGCCTCCATATGAGCTAATTTCTTTTCATCCACCATGGATTCGATGTCACCCATTTTGCTGCCCATACCGGGCATCATACTAAGCAGGGAACTGATGCCGCCCATTTTACGCATCTGCTTCATGCTTTCCAGGTAATCTTCAAAATCGAATTTCCCTTTCTTCATGCGGGAAGCCATTTCTTTTTCTTTCTGCTCGTCTATTTCCAGATTGGCTTCCTGCACCTTGTCAATAAGGGAAAGCACATCACCCATACCAAGGATTCTGCTGGCCATTCTGTCAGGATAAAACTGTTCCATATCGGAAAGTTTCTCTCCCATACCTACATAAAGAATAGGTTTTCCTGTAACTGCTTTGACGGAAAGTGCCGCACCACCTCTGGTATCACCATCCATTTTGGAAAGGATAACACCGTCAATGCCCACTTTTTCATCAAACTCTTTTGCCACATTTACTGCGTCCTGACCGGTCATGGCATCCACTACAAGGAGCGTCTGATGCACTTCGATTTCGGCTTTGATTTCCTGCAGTTCCGCCATCATGTCTTCATCGATATGAAGCCGTCCGGCGGTATCTATGATAACTACATTGTGACCATTCTTTTTGGCATGCTCCATGGCAGCCTTTGCAATATCCACAGGCTTATGACCTGTTCCCATGGAGAAAACATCAACTTCCTGTTTTTCTCCGTTTATCTGAAGTTGTTCGATAGCTGCGGGACGATATACGTCACAGGCTACCAACAGTGATTTTTTCCCTTTTAATTTAAACTTGCCTGCCAATTTTGCGGTAGCGGTTGTCTTACCTGCACCTTGCAGACCTGCCATCATAACAACGGTAATGGACTTTCCGGGCTGAAACTGTACCTCTGTGGTTTCGCTTCCCATCAGAGCAATCATTTCCTCGTTTACAATCTTAATAACCATCTGTCCGGGATTAAGACCATTCATTACGTCCGCACCGATGGCTCTCTCTTCCACCGCCTTGACAAACTGCTTTACAACCTTAAAGTTTACGTCCGCCTCTAACAGCGCCATTTTTACTTCTTTTAAGGCTGCCTTGACATCATCCTCAGTCAAACGTCCCTTGCTTCTTAAGTTTTTAAATACATTTTGCAATTTGTCCGTTAAACTTTCAAATGCCATTTGGTTATAACTCCTCTATCAACTGCTTGGATAACTCTTTGATTTGTTCGATTTTGTTAAGGTTTGCCCCTGCTTTTGGAACATTTGATTTTTCCTCTCCAAGTTCACATGCCAACTTGTGAATCTCACCGGCCGTTTTCTTCGTTTCCTGAAAGCGTTCCAGCAAATGAAGTTTTTCCTCGTACTCCTGTAAAATCCGGTCGCATCTTTTTATCAAATCATGGACACCCTGTCTGCTGATGCCTGCCTCCTGCGCTATTTCGCTTAAGGACAAATCATTGTAAACAGCGTCTTCATAAATCTTTCTCTGATGCTCCGTAAGCAGTTCGCCGTAAAAATCATACAGCAGTCCCTGTTCAAAAATCTTTTCCATATCTGTTACCACCTTTAGCATCATACACGAAAAGAAATAAGGTGTCAAGTATTTTTTCTTGACACCTTACATATTTCCTACAACTTCTCGCTGAAATAACTCTTGTACCCTTCCCCGTAAATTTCGCTGGCACTGCTGACAATCATAAATGCCATAGGGTCTTCCTCTTTCACGATGCTCTCCGCTTTATGATAAACCTGTTTTTTTATGACACACATAATGACCTTCTTTTCCTTGCCGCTGTATGCACCGTATCCCTGCATATGGGTCACCCCAAGGTCCAATTCTTCCAGAAATCTTGCAGTCAGTTCTTCCGATTTATCACTGATAATATAAAGCAGTTTTGCTCCGTCCTTTCCGTAAAGCACCAAATCAAGGACTTTGGATGTGACAAGTACGGAAAGCCCCGCATACAAAGCCCTGTCTATATCCTTAAACACCAAAATGGAGCATACAATAATCGTACAGTCTATGATGAGAAATAACGCGCCTGTTTTCAAATGCGGAAAACGAAGCCGGAGCAACTTGATAATAATATCTGTTCCTCCCGTGGTCGCGCCCCGCTTAAATACTGTTCCGATGGAAACCGCAACCAATGCCCCGCCAACCGCAGCCGCCAAAAAAGGTTCTTCGGTCAAAGGACCGTATGCTGCAAAAATATTAGTAAAAACAGAAACAAGTAAAATACAGTAAATGGTGGATACCAAAAAACGAAAACCAAATTTCCACAAGCCCAGCATCAAAATGGGAATATTAAAAAGCAAAAACAATGTACCTGTTTCTACCGGAATCACACGGCTTAAAATGATGGATATACCCGAAACTCCGCCGGGTGCCAAATTATTGGGGTCTAAAAGCAGACTGATTGCCGCTGCATAACAGATGGCCGCCAGTGCAATTATCAAATAATCCATGACTTTCTTTTTCCAAGTTTTTTTCATAAGCACTCCTTCCCGAAAAATGATATTTTCGAAAAAAATCCGCATATATAATATATGCGGATTTTATCAGCGTTATCCTTTTAAGAAATAACACTTCTTTTTAAATGTTTGTGGCTTTCAGTTTGGGCTGATAACCTTCTTTTTCCAAAGCAGACATAATCTGTGCCTTGTGGTCTGTGCCAAAAGCCTCCATGGTGATACGCAGTTCCACTGCTGCACTTCTGTTTGTGGATACAAACTGGTTGTGCTCCAGTTTAATAACATTACCGCTTTCTTTTGCAATAATACCGGAAACTCTGCAAAGTTCGCCGGGCTTATCGGGAAGCAGCACGGAAACCGTGAAAATTCTGTCTCTGAAAATCAGTCCCTGCTGTACAACGGAAGACATGGTGATAATATCCATATTACCGCCGCTTAAAATAGAAACAATCTTTTTGCCTTTTACATCTAAATGTTTTAGTGCTGCCACCGTAAGAAGACCGGAGTTTTCCACTACCATTTTATGATTTTCCACCATATCAAGGAAGGAAACTACCAACTCCTTATCATCCACGGTAATAATATCATCCAGATTTTCCTGAATGTAAGGAAACAACTTAGAACCCGGAGTTTTTACAGCCGTACCATCCGCAATGGTGCTTACAGCGGGCAGTGTTACCACTTTTCCCTGACGGATAGATTCCTGCATACAGTTTGCACCTGCGGGTTCCACACCGATTACTTTAATATTGGGATTCAGCATTTTGGCCAGTGTGGAAACACCTGTTGCCAGGCCGCCGCCACCGATTGGTACCAATATATAATCCACCAAAGGAAGTTCTTTAAAAATCTCCATAGCAATGGTTCCCTGTCCGGTAGCCACTGTCAAATCATCAAAAGGATGAATAAAGGTATATCCGTTCTCCTTCGCCAATTCCAACGCCTTTGCACAAGCCTCGTCATAGACATCGCCGTAAAGAACTACCTGTGCTCCGTAACTTTTTGTGCGGTTTACTTTCATAAGTGGTGTACCGGTAGGCATAACGATGGTTGCCTTAGCACCGTAGCATTTTGCCGCATAAGCAACGCCCTGGGCATGGTTTCCTGCCGATGCGGTAATGAGACCTTTTTGTCTCTCTTCATCGGAAAGTGTGCTCATTTTGTAATAGGCACCGCGCACCTTATAAGCACCGGTAAACTGCATGTTTTCCGGTTTCAAAAAGACTCTGTTTCCGGTCTGCTGGCTTAAATAGTCACTAAAAATCAACTTCGTCTCTAAGGTTACTCTTTTCACCACCTCTGAAGCTTCTTCAAATTTCTCTAAAGATAACATTTCCTTATAGTTCCTTCCCTGATTATTCCTTTACATCAAACAAAGCGTTTACAAATTCGTCCGAGTTAAACTTTTGTAAATCTTCAATGGTCTCACCCACACCGATAAACTTCACCGGCACATGGAGTTCGGACTGAATCGCCACTGCAATACCGCCCTTTGCCGTTCCGTCCATCTTGGTCAGAATAATACCCGTAAGATCCGCCACTTCCCCAAATTCTCTTGCCTGGGCAAGGGCATTTTGTCCTGTAGTACCGTCCAGAACAATGAGATTTTCCCTGTGGGCATTAGGGAATTCCCTGTCAATAATACGGTTCATCTTTTTCAACTCTTCCATAAGATTTTTCTTATTGTGAAGACGTCCCGCAGTATCACACAAAAGCACATCGCAGTTTCTTGCTTTTGCGGCACTTACGGCATCAAATACCACACTGGCAGGGTCAGAACCTTCTTTGGCACTGATAATTTCAACGCCGGCTCTGTGCGCCCACTCTGTAAGTTGTTCTGCAGCCGCTGCGCGGAAAGTATCCGCCGCCGCAATAAGCACCTTCCGGCCCTGGTCTTTTAATTTGCCTGCCAGTTTGCCAACGGAGGTGGTTTTGCCTACACCGTTTACACCGATTACCAAAATCACAGACTGCTTGTTTTCAAATTCATAAGCAGTTTCTCCTACCTGCATTTGTTCTTTGATACTGTCAATCAGCAGTTGTTTACAATCTGCGGGCTCTTTTATGTGTTTTTCCTTTACCTGTGTCTTCAAGCGGCTGATAATCTCACTGGTGGCTTTCACACCGATATCACCCATAATCAGGATTTCTTCCAATTCCTCATAAAAATCATCATCAATGGATGAAAATCCGCTAAACACATTGTCAATCCCTTTGACAATATTGTCTCTGGTCTTGCTTAAACCAGCCTTTAACCGGGAAAAAAAGCCTTTCTTTTCCTCGCTCATGGAAAATCCTCCTAAAATTTAGTCAGTCAGGTCTTTGTCAATCAAGTTGACACTTACCAATGTTGACACACCCTTTTCCTGCATGGTAATACCATACAGGCGGTCTGCTCTTTCCATCGTTCCGCGTCTGTGGGTAATTACAATAAACTGGGTATTCTTGGTCAATTTATGTAAGTAACTTGCAAATCTGGTAACGTTGTTTTCATCCAGCGCTGCCTCAATCTCGTCAAGAAGACAGAATGGTGACGGCTTTAAGTTCTGGATTGCAAAGAGCAGGGAAATCGCCGTAAGGGCTTTCTCGCCACCGGAAAGCTGCATCATATTCTGCAATTTCTTTCCGGGGGGCTGTGCAATAATCCGGATGCCTGCCTCCAGGATATCCTCATCCTCCATCAGTTCCAGCGTACCTTTACCACCGCCGAACAATTCCTTAAATACCTTGTCAAATTCACGGTTTATTTCCGCAAATTTATCGTGGAACTGTTTACGCATGGCAGTATCCAATTCCTCAATAATGCCTTGCAGCGTCTTTTCTGCTTCCACAAGGTCATCGTGCTGGGTCTTTAAGAATGTGTATCTTTCCATCAGGTTTTTGTAATCTTCAATGGCATTGACGTTTACATCACCTAACTTTTTGATTTGGTCTTTTAAGGAAGAAATCTCTTTTTTCATGGCAGATAAATCCGTCATCTCTTCATCACGGATAGATGCTGCGTCGGAAAGGGTAATCTCATATTCATCCCACATGTAATTAATCTGGTTTTCAATGGACTCTTCCAATTTTTCTTGCTGGGTATTCAAACGGTAAACTTCTTTATCCAGTCCTGTCATGCGCTCGGACATTTCTTCTCTGGATTTAAAGAAATTTTTCTGTTTTGCAGAAAGTTCTTCCTTGCGGGTAATATCGTTTTTCAGTTTCTGCTCCGCTTCACTCTGGGATGTATGGGACAAAGCAATAGTCTTTTCAATTTCTAAGATATTGTGTTCTTTGTATGCAACAGTTTCCCTGCTGTCTTTCAGACTATCTTCAATTTCTGTAAGTTCGCTGACCAGACGGGCAATCTCGCCGTCAATACGGTCCACGTTCTGCTGGTGGAAACCTTGGGTCTGGAGCATTTTCTCCACTTTGACATCCCACTCAGAAACTTTGGCAGCCGCCTCTGTTTCTTCCCCGCGTTTTTCCTCCAATTCCTTCTGGAACTGAGATATTTGTACTTCTGTATTTTTCTCTACTTCCTCGGAAATGGAAAGTTCTTTCTGAATCTCGTCCTTGCTTGCCTTAATCTCCAGAATCTGCTTTTCAATTTCCTGTGATTCTTTCTTCAAGGAGTCGAAACCTTCTTCCGTTTCTTCTTTTCTTTCCTTGGCAGCAGTGACATTCATGCGTGCAGTGTTCTGCTCAATAAATTTACGCTGGATATCGCCTTTTAACGTTTCCAATTCCAAACGCATTTTATTTCTGCGCTCTTTGGTATCTTCTATCTCTTTATTTAAATTATCAATGGTGCGCAAAAGATCTTTTACTTTCTTTTCCAGTTCTTCCATCTCACGGCGTCTGCCCAGCAGATTGCTGTTATTTTTAAAGGCACCACCGCTGATAGCACCGCCGGGAACAAGCAGTTCTCCTTCCAAAGTAACCATACGGATGCCGTACTCGTACTTTCTGGCAATTTTTACCGCATTGTCCACGTTATCTACTACCAAAATACGGCCAAGCATTGCTTTTGCCACATTTTTGTACTTATCTTCGATTTGCACCAGTTCATCCGCCATGCCCAAAGCGCCTTTTTCTTCCAAAGATTCCGGCTGCTTAAACTCCTGGGGATTGGTAATGCTGGTCAGAGGCAGGAATGTTGCTCTTCCCAGTTTATTGGTCTTTAAGAAACCAATCATTTCCTTTGCGGTTTCTTCCGTATCCGTAACAATGTTCTGGATATTACCGCCAAGCGCGGTCTCAATAGCGGTTTCGTACTTCTTGTCTACTTTGATAATGTCCGCAACAACACCGATAATGCCTTTTACCTTGTCTTTCTGCTCCATTACCTTTTTGACACTGCCGCCATAACCTTCATAGCGCTCTGTCAGGTTGGAGAGAGCCTCCAGTTTGGATTTTTCCTGATGATACAATTCCTGTGACATGCGCAGTTTCTTATCTTTTTCGGATAAACCTTCACGGATATTGCCAAGTTCCAGTTCCATGCCCGCTGCTTTTTCGTTCATGGTGCCGAGTACTGCCGTTACTTCTTCAAATTCTTTTTGCAGTTTCTTTAAATTTTCTTCCTGTAAAGCCTCATCGGATTTTACACGGAGCAAACGGGAATTCAGTTCCGCTTTGCGGATGCTGATTTGTTCCATCATGGTATCATAACGGCCCATTTTGGACTTAATGGTTGCGCGCTGGTTCAATTCACCGATAATGGTGTTTTTACCGCTCTCAATGTCGTCATTTAACTGTGCAATACGGTTTTGAACCGCAAGAAGCATTTCCTTCACTTCATCGCGGGTGGCAACAATCCGGTTTACCTGCTCGTCAATAACACTCTTCTCCTGAAGAATGTCCTTCTTTTCCATATTTTTTTCGTCAATCTGTTCCTGTACAGTTTTCTGCCTGTTCTGCAAGTGCGCATCGTTACTTCTTGCGGAGTTAATCTGCTCTTTTAAGACATTGATTTCGCCTTCCAGTTTTCCGCGAAGCACACTGGTATCCGTAAGGGAAGTTCTTGCCTGTTCGATAGCCTCATCCAGACTTTCGATTTCCGCCTCAACTCGCTCGTATTCTTCTTTGATTTTTTCGTACTGTTCGGTTGTCTCGTTCAAATCTTTGCTTGCCAGTTCATATTTTTCCTCTATGGACTGCAACTGTTCTTTCAAACGGTTGTTTTCAAGCAAAAATACATTAACATCCAGTTTTTTTAACTCTTCTTTCTTTTTCAGGTAAACTTTTGCCACTTCGGACTGTTTCTCCAAAGGACCAACCTGTTTTTCCAATTCAGAAAGAATATCTTTCACACGCACAAGATTTTGCTGTTCATCTTCCAGTTTCTTCTGCGCTGCATATTTTCTGCGTTTAAATTTCACGATACCTGCCGCTTCATCAAAAAGTTCACGGCGTTCCTCCGGCTTACCGCTGAGGATTTTATCAATCTGTCCCTGACCGATAATAGAGTATCCTTCTTTACCGATACCGGTATCGTAAAACAGTTCATTTACATCTTTCAGACGGCAAACAGAACCATTAATCAGATATTCACTTTCACCGGAACGGTAAATTCTTCTGGCAACAGTGACTTCATCATAATCAATGGCAAGTTGATGGTCTGAATTATCCAAGGTAATGGCAACAAAGGCGTAACTTAAGGGTTTTCTCGCTTCTGTACCGGAAAAAATGACATCCTGCATAGAGGCACCTCGAAGCTGCTTAATACGCTGCTCGCCAAGCACCCATCTTACCGCATCCGCCACATTACTTTTTCCGCTGCCGTTAGGTCCTACAATTCCTGTAATACCATTATGAAATTGAAATGTAAGTTTGTTTGCAAAGGATTTAAACCCACAAATCTCAATACTTTTTAAATACATATGCGTTCCCCAAAATTATTTCTTTCTCTTGTTTTTTAAAAGTAAAAGTGCCTCGTAAGCGGCATGCTGCTGGGCTGATTTTTTATTTTTTCCATAGCCTCTGCCCAAAACTTTGCCATCCATATGCACTTCCACAACAAATTCTTTTTCGTGTTCCGGTCCGTTTTCACTGACCAATTCATAACAAATTTCTGCCTTTAGTTCCTTTTGTGCCAATTCCTGCAAGGTTGTCTTGCTGTCAAAAAACAACTGCTTATCTTCCAAGTCGGACAAAATAAACCGGTAAATAAATTCCTTAGCCTTACCGATTCCGCCATCCAGATATATGGCACCTATCAGCGCCTCCATGGCATCGGACGTAATGGAATCCCTGTCTCTGCCGCCGGTACTTTCTTCCCCTTTTCCAAGGAGCATAAATTTCCCAAGTTCCAAGTCTCTGGCACAAAAAGCAAGGGACGGCTCACAAACCATGGCGGCTCTGGTCTTTGTCAAAGTTCCTTCCGGCTTATCCGGGTACTCGTGATATAAAAAATCACTGGAAATAAGTTCCAAAACTGCATCGCCCAAAAACTCCAAGCGCTCATAATTTCCCAGTTTATTTATTTTTTGTTCATTTGTAAAAGAACTGTGGGTAACCGCCTGTTTTATCAATGCTTTATTATCAAAAACATAACCGATTCTTCTTTCCAGTTCTTCCAGTGTATATCCTTGCAGCATGAATCCACCTTTCGCAAAGTTAAACAAAGTATTCCTAAAAGCGATTAGGAATACTTTGCATTAGTTTCAGATATCAATTAATTGATTGCACTTTTAATCATTTCCACTGCTTCTTCTACTGTTGAGATTTTCTCTGCTTTCTCAGGTGGAACCTCAATATCGAATTCTTCTTCAATTCCCATAACAATCTGGAATACATCTAAAGAATCTGCTCCCAAATCATCTGTAAAAGTTGTCTCCATTGTAATTTCCTGCGGGTCAACGTTCAGTACATCCGCAATAATCTGTTTCAGTTTTTCAAATTCCATAGCCTGATCCTTCCTTTAATCCTCTAATGTAATTTTTTCTTTGATTTTATCAGTAATCTTCTGTTCTGTAAATGTTACACACTGCAAAATAGAATTTCTGATTTCAATAGCTTTAGAACTTCCGTGGCTCTTTACTACCAGCCCGGAAAGTCCCAGCATAGGAGCTCCGCCGTATTCATCGGTACTAAAGCCCTTCAAAGTTTTTTTCAGTGCCGGTTTAATCAAAAGTGCACCGATTTTTGTCTTAAGTGAGGACATCAATGTACCCTTAATCTTTTTAAGGAAAACAGCACCTACACCCTCGTACATTTTTAAAACCACATTTCCTACAAAAGCCTCGCAGACAATAACATCTGCCAAACCTAACGGAATATCCCTGGCTTCCACACTGCCCACAAAATTGATTTCCGGACAGTTTTTGAGTAACGGAAATGTCTCTTTTACCAGTGCATTACCTTTTTCTTCTTCTGCACCGATATTGACAATTCCTACTCTCGGATTTTTAATACCCATTACATTTTCCATATAAACGGAACCCATTTTAGCAAACTGTACCAGATGTGAAGGTCTTGCATCTACGTTTGCACCGCAGTCAATCAGCAAAGAAACACCGTTTTCGGTAGGAATCAGGGGTGCCAAAGGCGCTCTTTCCACACCTTTGATTCTTCCCACAATGACCTGTCCGCCCACCAATACCGCACCGGTACTTCCTGCGGACACAAAACCGTCACAGGTTCCGTCTTTCACAAGCTGCATGGCCTTTACGATAGATGAATCTTTCTTTTTACGGATTGCCATAACCGGCGGCTCCGCTGTCTCAATAATTTCCGTTGCAGGTACGACCGTAACTTGGGCAGGATTATATGTATATCTTCCCAGTTCTGCTTCCACAGCAGCCTGAATACCTACCAAATATACTTTCACACGTTTATCTGCATTTACAGCTTCCACAGCACCTTTTACAATTTCAACCGGCGCATTATCACCGCCCATTGCATCCACTGCAACACGAATCATATCTGACATTTTTCTATCCTTCCCACGAATTTGGGCTTATCACACAAATTCATATTAAATATCCTATTTAACTATACTAGACACCTTTGTAAAAATCAAGACAAAATTGCGTTTTCATACAAGCCCCAAAAGAACTGCCGTAATATATAAAACGCTCAAATGAAGGGGATAAAAAACATAGAAGAAATATTTATTCCCCTTTCCCCGCTTTCCGTTGTATGCAAAAACCGGTATAAAGGCAAAAGGCGCCGGAAACTCCCATGCAAATGCAATGACACCTGCCAGAGCCTGCTCAAATAAGTTTCTCCGGAATAAATAAAGTGCCAAAATGGCAATGATACCCCGTCCCCCGTAGTCAACACCTAAAAACCGCGCCCCGAAAAAACCTATTCCTGCGCAAACAATACACAAACTAATTCTTAGAATTTTGGAGAAACGTTGCTGCTCCCAAATCCGGTCTATGAAAATAATTGTAACCAAGCCTATAAACAAAGTAAAAAATACATTTTGGTATCCTGTGTAGAATGCTCTTCCCGAAAAAGCGAAATCAAAGGGAATTTCCGAAATAAAGGCAAAGGCCAAAAGCCGCAGCGCATATTTGATTCTGTTTTTTGTATATATAAAGCCTTGTATCAAAAGAAAACAAAAAATCGGAAAAGCAATCCGGCCTATACCTCGCAGCACGGTATCTAAAATACTTAACTGCTCACAAAGTCCCGGCTTTGTCACACTGAATTTTATGATTGCCCTTTCCACTATCAATGCACCTATGTGGTCTATGAGCATGGTGATTATGGCTATCCATTTCAAATCGGTTCCGGTCAATCCTTTTTTCATAGTGCCCCCTTAAGCAAATAATCAGAAAAAAGGCTCCCCATCATTTTGGGGAGCCTTGTCTGCTACTCATTAGTCAACGCTGATGATTTCTTTTTTATTGTAAGAACCACAAGCCTTGCAAACTCTGTGAGGCATCATCAGTGCACCACATTTGCTACATTTTACTAAAGTAGGAGCGCTCATTTTCCAGTTTGCTCTTCTCTTATCTCTTCTACCTTTGGAAGATTTATTCTTAGGACAAATAGACATCGTTACACCTCCTTATTCGCGTTAAAGATATCTTGCAATACCGCCATACGCGGGTCAGGGACAAATGTATCACATCCGCACTCCCCGTCATTTAAGTCATGTCCGCACACTTTACAAATTCCTTTGCAATCGTCTTTGCACAAAACTTTTTCCGGCTGGTTCATCAAAAGTTCGTTGTAAATCAGAATCTCCGTATCCAGGCTATACCCTTCCATCAGATCCAAATCGTCTTCCTCGGAAATCTCACCAATTTCTTCCGTCCTGGGCGAAACTTCTCTTTCAAAATCAAGGATAACCTTGACAGAAACAGGTTTCAAACATCTGTCGCACTGCATATCCAGCACTACTTCTGCCTTACCGCAAACCTTCGCCCTATTAGCACTACCATAGGTAAATGTAAAGGACACCGGAGTTTTTTCTACAATAGAATAGTCCACTCCGTAACTTTTGAAAGTTTCCATCTCGATGGGCACTTCCATGGTCTTGGTTTTGCCTTCGGTTGTAAAAACATCGGTCAAATTCACTAACATATCTGTCTCCTGACGAAAACCTGTATTCCCTGAATACATACGCTTTCGTATTCACACTCGATTAATTATACATACCATATACTGGTTTGTCAACATCATTTTTTATTCCAATGAAAATTTTTCAGACAAAATTTAGTTCATATTTTCAAATGTTTCGCGGATTGCCTTAATAAAATCCAAACTGTTTAAAATCACAGGATTTTCACAGGTGGAAATAAGAGAAAGACTCTTTGTCATTTTTCCGTCTTCTACAGTTTTTACACAGGCCTTTTCCATTTTTTCAGCATAATCCATCAACGCCTGATTTCCATCCAGTTCGCCTCTCTTTTTCAGGGCACCTGTCCATGCAAAAATAGTTGCAATGGAGTTTGTGGATGTCTCTTCACCCTTCAAATGCTTGTAATAATGGCGCTGTACGGTACCGTGAGCTGCTTCATATTCATACACACCGCTGGGGGAAACAAGCACGGAAGTCATCATGGACAAATCGCCGTAAGCAGTTGCCACCATGTCGGACATTACGTCACCGTCATAGTTTTTGCATGCCCAGATAAATCCGCCTTCGGAACGTATAACACGGGCTACAGCATCGTCAATCAATGTGTAGAAATATTCAATGCCCAGTTCCTCAAATTTTTCTTTATATTCATTCTCGTAAATTTCTTGGAAAATATCCTTAAATGTATGGTCATACTTTTTGGAAATAGTATCTTTGGTGGAGAACCACAAATCCTGTTTGGTATCTACTGCATAAGAAAAACAGGATCTTGCAAAACTGCTGATGGACTCCTTTGTATTGTGAATACCCTGAAGAATACCCTCACCTTTGAAAGTATGGATAACTTCTCTTGTTTCAGTGCCGTCTTCAGCGGTAAATACCAGTTCTGCTTTACCTGCGCCAGGCACTTTAATTTCTGTATTTTTGTATACATCACCATAAGCATGTCTTGCAATAGTAATGGGTTTTGTCCAGTTCTTTACATAAGGAACGATTCCGTTTACCAAAATAGGAGCACGGAAAACCGTACCATCCAAAATAGCGCGGATAGTTCCGTTAGGGCTCTTCCACATCTCTTTCAGATTATACTCTGTCATTCTTGCCGCATTGGGAGTAATGGTTGCACATTTTACCGCAACACCGTATTTAAGTGTAGCATTGGCGGAATCCACTGTAACTTGATCGTTTGTCTCGTTACGGTACTCCAAACCCAAATCATAGTACTCGGTTTTTAAGTCTACAAAGGGAAGAATCAGTTCATCTTTAATCATCTTCCACAAAATTCTGGTCATTTCATCTCCGTCCATCTCTACCAGGGGAGTGGTCATTTTAATCTTTTCCATCACTATTCTCCTTTTTCTTCCGCACGCTCATAGGCTTCATGCAGTCCGCTCTTTACCATGTTTTCGTAGGCATTAATCATATGTTTGTTTGCCAACTGCTCCGCCAAATCCGCATCTTTTGCTTTGATGGCTTCCATAATAAGTTCATGTTCATGGTTGGAAGCCGATCCTCTTGAAACGGTGGCAAGGGTTTTTTTGCGCACTCTCAGCACATATTCGTGGAAATCTTTTAATTGATGCTCCAGCATTTTACTGTTGCATGCTTCATACATAATTTCATGAAAACGTCCATCCAGTTCCGCAAGTTGCTCCAAATGCCCTTTTTCCGCATGGAATTTTGCAAGATATACGTTCTCTTCCATCTCTTCCATCTGCTCTTTGGTAATATGTTCTGTGGCCCATCTTGCAGCCAGACCTTCCAACAAAGAGCGGATCATGTAAATATCTTTTACATCTTTTTCCGTAATTCCTGTTACATAGGCACCTTTGTTGGGAATAATCTGAATCAGACCTTCCAGTTCCAACTGACGGAATGCTTCCCTCACAGGAGTTCTGCTGACACCCATTTCCTCACCGATGGCAACTTCTTTCAATTCCTCGTGTTCTGCATATTTACCGCTTAAAATATCATCTCTGAGTTTGTGGAATACACGTCCACGCAAAGAATATTTATCTGTCACTTCCTGTTTTACGTCATAATTAGCCAATTCGCCAACCTAACCTTTCCCATAGACTGTGAAATCACCTTCACAGCGTCTTTATAACGTGATATTCAGACGTTTACAAACATCATCAATCGTATTAACAAGTTCCTCATCTGTCAGAACAGTCACACGACCGCCGGCATATTCTTCATCTACCCAAACCTTGACATTTTTAACAAGTTCACTGGTTTTCTCAACCTGCGCATCGCCTTTTAACTTATAATAAGTGTTAATCCAATGTGCAATACCGGCCAGTCCCGATGTATTGGAAACCGCACAAAGTACCGGTCTGTTCAGGAATTTTTCTGTATCAAAAATATTATAAATTTCTTCGTTCTTAAGCAATCCGTCTGCGTGAATACCGGCTCTGGTCACGTTGAAATTTTTACCTACAAAAGGAGTTCTGGAGGGAACCTTATAACCGATTTCCTTCTCGTAATATTCAGCCAGTTCTGTGATAACTGTAGTATCCATTCCGTTTAAATGACCGCGAAGCTGCGCATATTCAAATACCATGGCCTCCAAAGGCGTATTTCCTGTTCTTTCACCGATACCAAACAAAGAGGTATTAATACCGCTGCATCCATAAAGCCATGCTGTGGTGGAGTTTACAACTGCTTTGTAGAAGTCGTTATGACCATGCCATTCAATGAGTTCGGAAGGCACGCCCGCATGGGTGTGAATCGCATAAATAATACCCTGTACGCTTCTGGGAATAACCGCACCGGCATAGTTGACACCATACCCCATGGTATCGCAGGCACGAATCTTGATGGGGATTTTGTACTCATCCATCAGTTTCATCAGTTCCAGACAGAAAGGCACTACATACCCGTAAATATCGGCTCTTGTAATATCTTCCAAATGACATCTGGGGCTGATTCCCTCTTCCAGACACTCTCTGATAACACTGAGATAATGGTCCATAGCCTGTCGTCTGGTCATTTTCAGTTTCAGGAAAATATGATAATCGGAACAACTTACCAAAATACCGGTTTCTTTCATGCCGATTTCTTTTACCAGTTTAAAGTCTTCCTTGCTGGCACGGATCCAGCTGGTTACCTCCGGGAACTGATATCCTCTTTCCATACATTTGTAAACAGCATCCCTGTCTTTCTTACTGTAAAGGAAAAATTCTGATGCGCGAATCATACCGTTGGGACCACCCAATTTATGCAGATAGTCAAAAATAGTCACAATCTGTTCTGTAGTATAGGGTGCTCTGGACTGCTGTCCGTCACGGAATGTTGTATCTGTAATCCAAATATCCTTCGGCATGTTGTGAGGCACGATTCTATCGTTAAACGGAATCTTCGGCACTTCTGAATAAGGAAACATATTGCGGAACACGTTAGGTTTTTTTACATCGTCCAATATGTACATATGCTCTTCGATGGACAATAAATTGTTCCTTTCATTCATGCTGACCGGTCTGTTTTGGAACATGTCATTTTTTCTCATATCGGTAACCATACCTTTCATTTTCTAATACGTTATAGCAGAAACAATATACACTTTCCCTGTCTCTGTTATAAATCACCTCGTATAATTGTATACAATCATACGAGGTGTGTCAATAGAAGAACTGATTTTCTTACAAGTTTTATTTTAATAAATTTTGTAATGATACCATACCGTAACCTTGTTTGCACCATGGTTCCCCCAAATCCTGGGCTGAATAAAGTATTTTTTTCTTGGCATGGTCATTTTTATAATTTTCATGATGTGCATATAATACGCCTGCCACACCCGACACAATAGCCGTTGCCATGGAGGTACCGCTCTTTTTTGTATAAGCATTATGAAATCCCCTAATGCTTTTTTTGCAATTGGCATCACAGGACACAATAGCCGTTCCCGGAGCAACAATGTCCGGTTTACGTTCCGCAAACCGCCCGCAAACGCCTCTGGCGGAATAAGTTTCACACCTGCCCGGCATATCTTTAAAATATTCCCCGTCATGGCATCCAACCGTAATGATCCTAGAACTTCTTCCAAGGGCAGAAATACTGCCGGGCTCCGGTCCCTTATTTCCTGCCGCACAGACCACCAGCAGTCCCTCTTCCCATGCTTTTTCCATGTATCTGATAAGCATTCTTTCTTTCGTTTTGTCTTGTAACTCTCCGATTCCCACCGAAATATTCAGTACACGGATTTTGTATTTTAGGGCATTTTCAATTACCCAGCCTATTCCCTCTGCCATGGCATCAGCCATTCCGTTTCCCTCATGATTTAGTACCTTGCCCACAAATAATTTTGCAAATGGAGCCACGCCCTTGTATTTTCCTGCTGAAAGTCTGCCATCTCCTGCTATAATGCCACACACATGGGTTCCGTGTCCGCTATCATCATAAACACTGTTTTTTCCATTTACAAAATCTTTAAATCCCACAATTCTATTGGACAAATCCGGATGAAGCATAACACCGGTGTCCAAAACTGCTATGGTAGGTACGCTCTCCGGTTTTATATTATATGTTGTTTCACAACCAATTTGGTTTCTTACTCTGAACATAAAAACATCCCGGCTTTTTTCATATCATATGCCGGGATGCCCTAAATAGGTCTTACTTATATTTTCTTTTCCTTGGTTTATAAAAAATTACTGCCATGGATAAACTGAAAAGTCCTGCCGCAAAAAGCCACTTGGGCTGGAATGTGTCGCCGGTATCCGGCGATTCATCCATACGGCTGCTTAAATTTACATTGGTACGGTAAATACCAAAAGGTGACAGATGGGACAAGGTCATCACTAAATTTCCCTCCTCATCATAATGATAAGGAACACTCTCCAATTGCCCGTTTCTGTCCATGGTCACAATTCGGATGCTGCCGGTTCCCTCAATCTTAGGCACGGGCATCACTACCTGCAAGGAATTGTTTCCAAGTTTTTTTATGGACACATCACTGTTTAAATCAAATAATTCCATCGTAAAATAAACCGTATTTCTGGGAAGGTTTTGTTTATATACATTTTGGAAGGATGTATCCAGTTTTTCCTTGATACCTTCGTCTCCGTCAGCCACTTTCAGATAAAGAGAACTTACATCGCCTTCCAAAGATGCCTTAATCCGGGATGCCAAGCCCAAAACTTCCGCTTCATTTACCACCTGAATATCATAACTTTCCTGCGGTCTTTGGGAAATTCCATAGGACATATCATCCAAACCTTCTACTTTATAAGTTTTGCCGTCAATATAAATGTATTCCGGTATATATGCCTCCTGCAATTCATCCGGTGTAAGGTTACAGGTAATGGCTGTGATGATGGAACGGCTTTCAGAACTTATATATCCAACAATTCCCCTGAAGCCGTAATTTTGCGCATCCAAAACGGTTCCCGCCAAATCATCTTCGGAAATTTTACTGCTTACAACAGCAACAAGCACATCATTTAAAACCAAAGTTCTGGCTTTATCGTTGGACAGTCTGGTTGCTGTATCTTCATATGATATAGTAGGCAGAGTCTCTTCATGTTCAAATACAACTACTTTTGTAGAGGTACTCTTCTGGGTCTTGCTAAAGTCAATGGCACCAAGTCCTATTTCTTTTACTTCCTTGGTCACATGGAAAGTCTGAATCGGACAATCTTCAAAAGCATTATCTTCTATCTTGGTTATATACTTTCCGCCTTGAAGGGAAGAAAGATTAATACATCCTGCAAAAGCACCTTCCCCGATTTCCCTCATGCCATCCGGGAAAACTACCTGTACCAGTTCATTGTGGTTTGCAAAGGCACCAGGCGCAATTTTCTTAACATTTTCAGGAATGGTCACTACTGCATAACTTCCCCTGTATGCAAGCAAAATACCGTCTCCCACAACGAGGAAGTCATCATTGCCGCCGGCCATCCAGTTTTCTATCCAAAGTGAGCCGTCAAAAGCTCTCGGTGCAATATCTGTTACCGTGGAAGGAATCGTCACATTTCTCAAATCCTTACAATAGTAAAATGCACCATATCCAATAGAGGTAACACTCTGGGGAATTGCTATTTTTTCAAGATTACTTCTGGCAAATGCAAATTCACCGATTTTTGTAATTCCATCCGGCATTACATAATCCGCTACATCTTCGCTCTTATAATAAGCCTGGTCAGCCAGAATATTTTCTCCTGTAACCGTAAATTTTGGAATCGAAATTACTTTATCTTCTGCCTCTTCAAAAACGCCGTCCGTGTCTTCTTCCCCTTCGTCCTTTTCCTCTTCTTCCACAGGATCCGGAGCGCCCAGAACGTTTGGAAGCGTATTATCAATAAAGACAAAAGCACTGTTTCCTACAATCTGTGTTTGTCCCAAAATACTCTGTTTGTCGCCGGTGTCTTCACCGGGAACATAGTCCGGTTCTGTCGGGTCTTCCCCTTCATTGTTTCCGGTGTCTTCATATTCAGACTGGTCTTTATGACGTTTTAACCAATCTTCGTAATAGGTATATCCTTTAGTGCCTACATCTGCAATAATTTGCAGTTTCGGGCATCCGTCAAAGGCTGTAGAATGAATGGTATTTACCGAAGAAGGAATCCATACATTTTCCAGACTGACGCAATCTTCAAAGGCTCTGACGTCAATTCTTCTGACAGAAGCCGGAACTGACACTGCCTGCAAAGACTTGCAGTTACTAAAAGAATACGCCGGAATTTCTTCGATAATGTTGCTGATGGACAGGTTTTTCACACTGTTACAGCCCCAGAAAGCATATTCCGCAATATCAGTTACTGTGGAAGGCATGGAATAAGTTTCTTTTTCCCTGACAGGAATGAGCAAATATAGTTTGGTCATGTCTTTATCATAAAGACAGCCATCGGAAACTTTGAAATGCTCATGATTTTTATCAATGATAATTTCTTTCAAACTGCCACAACCGGCAAAAACACCGATTCCCAAAGTTTTCAATTCATCACCAATTTCCACAATTTTTAAGGAATCGCAGTCAGAAAAAGCACCATTTCCAAGTTCGATTACGGAATCCGGAAGCACTACTTCTTTCAGTTCGCTACATCCCGCAAAGGCACGGTAAGCAATTTCTTCCACTTCTCCCTTAAAGGAAATGTATTTTACAGTAGTATTCCCTGCAAAGGCCTCTTCGCCGATACGGTTTACCGTAGCAGGAATAGACACGGTGCTAGCCGTGCCTACATACTTCACTAAAGTACTGCCATTCAATTGAAAATCCGAAGCAACCGACGTATCCGCCGCTACTTCCGGTGCCGGTATCTGTGTCAAAATCAGTGCTGTCACCAAAAGTAACACTCCGACCACTTTCCGAATCGCTTTTTTCATCCTGCCTCATTCCTCATGAGTATTTTATACTACCATTGCTTTTTCTTTTTTATCCTTCTTTAAGAACAAGAACACTGCCAAACATCCAAGTCCCATTACAAAGAACCACTTGGGATGAATATCACCTGTTTTCGGTGAGGAATCCGTTGTTCCCGGAGAGGATAAATCCGTCACATCCACATAAATTACATAGGGTGAGAAGTGTTCTGCGGTAAATGTAACGCAGGCAACACCATCAATAGTTGCAAATCTTGTGGACAATTTGTCAAGTCTCTCATTCACAACACCTGCCACCTTGTTGTTACCGGCATATTTAATCATAGAATCCGGCAAAGGAAGGGTTATGGTAATGGAAAGACCGCTGGTGTCTGTAATTTTTGTTTTTCCTGTGGAATCATACAAACTGATGTCCATAGGGAAGTATTTCAGATTTTTCACACTGCCATATTCGTTCAGCAGTGCCTTCAATACTTCTTCTGTTGCATCTGTATCTTCTGTAATTTTAATCACAAAGTTATCAGAAGAACCATGCACTGTACCGGATACAACGCCGGTATTGGATAAACCGTTTTTATCAATTACGATAATAGTGCCCGGCTTATTTGAAGAACCACTGTTGTTATTATTGTTTCCGTTATTATTGTTGCTTCCGCTGTTTCCTGAATTACTGCTGTAATTAGGGTCTTTTTCATATGTCGCCTCAATAATTATATTTTCCGCAGGCATAGTAAAGAAAGTTGCTGCAACAGAATTACTGATAAATTTCGCATTGGCACTCTCACTTACCCATTTGTCAAATCTCTGTCCTTTTGCAGGTTCATTTGCAATAACAGGAATCTGTGCGCCTGCCGCATAACTACCGGAACCCGTACCATTCTTAACTGTCAGCGTATACAAAGTTGTATCTGTTGTACCATTGTTACCGCTGTTGCCGCCGGAACCACCATTTCCACTACCGCCTGAGCCGTTATTTCCTGAATTATTATCTTCATCAACCACTTTATCGGGAACGCCGTCGCCGTCGGAATCAATCAATGTTCCTCTCTCATACTGCGCATAAGTAGTGGTATCTGCTTTAATATTGGTAATGGCAGGTCTCCAACCGGTAAAAGTATATCCCTCTCTGGAAGGATTCTGGGGCGTAATTGCATCGCCGCCGGGAGAAACCATCTGTGTGTAAAGAACGGTGTCGTCCCAATCCAAAAATGTTACGGTATACTTTGATTCTTCAGAGTCAATCTTTTCGTACAATGCCTGTACGTCCATATCTCTGCTGACATCGGAGAAATCTTGCGACCAACCGGTAAATCTGTATCCTTCTCTTCCTACCGGATCAGGCGCTGTGGCTGATGTATGCCACAAAAGAGTTTCTTCTTTCACAATCGCCAGTTCGCCGGAAGTATTATAATCCCAGAAAGTTACGGTAAAATATTTCTCAATTTCTTTTTCGGAAACTACAATATTTTCATATTCGTTTGCGTATGTCTCCGCAGCGGAACCGGGTTCACAGTAAAACTCGATAATCTTATTGCTGTCATATGTATCAAAAGCTGAAGGATCAATAAATGTTACACTACCGGGAATTTCCGCATACTGCAAACCACTGCCGGTAAAGGCATTGTTACTGATACTCTTACAAGTGCTTGGAAGAATAACCTCAAACAAATTGGAGGTGTTTGCAAACGCATACTGAGGTACTCTTTCAATATAGGACAGAGACAAGTCTATGGAACCGATATTCTCACAATCCATAAATGCTTCATCATTTAAAGTTTTCACACCGGTCAATTCTTTTGCACTAACTGTTCTGCTTCTGGATTCCAGACATTGAACTACAGAAAGTTTCACGTCATCATCCGTTCCGTAAATAACAGAATCTGTACATACAAAGTAAGGACCTCCGGAGAATGAAACATCTGTCAGCGCTGTACAATCTTTAAAAGGACGAAGTCCCAGAGTTGTAACCTCCGGCGAAATAGTAACATTAGCCAATTTTGCATTGTTTTGGAATGCGTAATCGCCAATAGTTTCGCCGCCTTTAACCATACGGAAAGTTGTCAGTCCTGACATGGAACCTTCTTTTGTGTCGGGTTTGGTATATTCATATGCAAAAGCATAGTCATGAATCTTCTCTGCACCGCCATTGATGGTAATGGTGGCCAAATCGGTACAACCGCTGAAAGAATAAGGTTCAAACTCCTCAATGGATGCCATGGTAATACTCTGGATGTCCGTATCGGGAGTACCCTTGCGGGAACCGGTCTTAGTCTCTTCGTTATACACATATCCGCCGTTAAACAAACCACTCTTTAAGCCTGTAACGCCTTCGGGAAGTACCACATTAAGGGCGGAGTTAATAATAGACCACTGGTTTTGGGAAACTTCCGTCTTTCCAAAAGAATTTATCCATGCATTATACTGCTCTAAAGCTTTGTCTGCCGCATCAATATATTCCTGTTCCATGTAAGGATAATCTGCAATAGTGTAAGTAGACAGTTCCGTAAAGGTAGGATAATCTACCAATTCTGCCCGGTTATTATCATAGTTATAAACAATTTCAAGGTTTGTAGGCCAGCCGCTGTAATATGTAATATAAGTACGGGGCTGCGCACCTGCATTAATATTTCCGTTTGCATTCATGGCATACTGGAAAGGCACAATATTGCTTCCCACTGTACCTGTAAAAGTAAGCACAGGAGCCTTGGCTACACCGGTTGAAGCATCCGGCTCAAGGAAACTCTCGTCACCACAGCCATAAGTATCATTTATGGAGTGTGAAGAATCAATTACCTGCGTTGCAAACGCATCAGTGCCAATCTTGGTAATTGCACCGGCATTTTCAAAAATAACGTGCTGCAGATTATGGCATCCCTTAAAGGCCTCTTCATTAATTGCCTTAACCGTAGAAGGAATCACAATCTTTTTCAGATAACAGTTATTTGAAAAACTTCCGGCATTAATTTCAGAAATACCATAAGGACCCACTCTTCCGGGGATAGTAACTTCTGCCACAGGACCGGACATCTCAAAATGCAAAAGCTGATTCTGAGAGTTTACCTGATACATAATCTTATTATCAGACTCCTCATCGATAATAATAATTTCGTACTTATCATCTGCCGCATATTTAAATGCAATGGCATTCAATTTTGTAAAATCATGAGTCTTGGATTCATCTACACACTCAAAATAAAATGTGGAGTGTACCTGGTCTTTAAAGTTTTGCACCGTGTATGCATCATCATCATATCCGGTAGTAGCCACCGGCTCAATATCGGAACGGAGCGCCGAAGGAGCCGTCTGCACGGTAATGCTGCGCAGATTACTACAATCCTTAAAGTTGTTTAATACCAATTTATAAGGGCTCTTATCATCGCCCACAAAGGACGCGGGAATCGTTACATTCTGTAAGGATGTACAACCCTTAAATACATAATAACCCAAATCTTTCAGGTTTACGTTTGCGCCCTCGCGTACACCAGCAATATCCAAATTGCTCAGTGCCCAGCAGCCGTCAAAAGCATGGTCATAAATATATTGCACACTGGCGGGCAATGTGAAATTGGTCAGTGCCTGACAGTTTTGGAATGCATAGTCCGCAATAAAAGTAATATTGGAAAGGAAAGGAATATTTACTGTTTTCAAGTTGATACAGTCCGCAAAAGCAGCTTTACCGATTTCTTCCAGACCATTTCCCAAAGTAACGGTATCCAGACCACCGCAAGTATAGAAAGCCCAGTTTCCGATACCTTTCAAATATTCACCGATTACCAATGTCTTGATATTAGTGTTGTTCGCAAAGATACCTTTCAAAGGATCTGTATTGATTTTGCCCTGCTCCTGTGCAATTTTCCAACCTTGAACCGCACCTGCATCATTAGCATCCACACTTTCCAGTGTCTGGTTTCCGATGTAAAATACTTTGATGTTTTTAATCCACTGGACATTTTCAGTTGCCGTCAACTCAAAAGCAGCCTCTGCACCTACCACGTCTTCATTTTTATTGTAATAAAACTGGGTCAACTCCAAGTCCTGCCAAGCATTTCTGTCGTTATAATAGCAGGGACGGTGCTCGGCAATTACTTTTTCTGTAATGATTTCGCCCTCTTCGTCCACCATTTCCTTGCCGTTTTCGTCCAACTTGGGCACGTCTTCATAAACAGCATAATACAGAGGATTTCCGGCTTTGTTTGCCGCCACATAACCCTCAAAGGAACCTTGGTTGCTGTTGTATTTCATATACGCATTCACTTCATCAGGAATTTCCAGATAGTTATTTACCAGATTTCTGCCGTTATAGCCCAAAATAACCGCAATCTTATTGTTGCTGGATTTAGACTCGTTTACATAAGCAAACTGGAAAGTACCGTCACCGGTAGTATAGATTTCTTTACAATCAGCATCTACAACCGGAATGGCACTGGTATGTTTGGTACTTGCCTCTTTGATATCACCTTTCCAAATCTGATTGTCCCATGTGTATTTTGTTCCTTCGCCGTTTACGTTTGCCGCTTCCGCTTTTGGAACCGGAATAGCCGCTACCACCAGGGCTGTAATCAAACAGATTGTTCCCATGGTTCTGCGAACCTGCTTCCTTAATTTCAAATTTTTCTTTGTCTTCTTAGTCATGCTGTATCTCCTTACCTTTCCTCACGAAGTCTCCACAACATTAGTTTATCCTTTTGGCAACCACTACAAATCTGCCGTAATCCGTATAGTAATCACAGGTTGATAATGTCAATAGTTCATCCCCGTACTTGGCTGTCACACCGGTATCATAAAGGGACATTGCTGCCATTTCTTTCATGTTAGAATTGAATTCTGTTTCGGAGTTTACATCTATGAATTGATAATATTTAAAAACAATCTCATCTTCCTCATAGATTTTAGAACGAAACACATACATCACCTCATAAGTGCCTTTTTCATAAATGGTGTCAAACTGTATGTATTTGTGCTCTTCGTAATAATCTTTGGAACTGTATTTGTCCAGTTTCCCAAACATTCTGCCGCTGGACATATGATGCCCGTAGACAATCAGATTGGTACTCCTTTCAATCACATCACAATCCTTGTCCAAAAAGATGCACCCGTTTTTGTCATACTCATGATCAAAGTTATGTTTCAGATAATATTCATTGTCAACTGTCTGCATAACAGGGTAATCTATATTTGTATCGGCTATTTTTATCCATCCGATTAGTCTTTTATTCTTATTAAATAAATTTTTATATTCATCCAACACTTCCGGGATTACAATTTCGGTATCTTCGTCATAATTTATGACCACCGTAGACCCTGTTGTGGTGTTTTCCACCGGTTCTTTATCTTTAAGTTGTGCCAGTTCATTATAATTTTGCTCTGTCTGATGAGCCTGATAATAATAATATCCCAAATAGCCAAAGCAAAGAATGGCCATACAAACGCAAGAAAAAAGCAACAGTTTCCTTCTCCGCTCCTGCTTTTTCAGTTCAGCCTTAATGCTTTTTTGCATATTCTTATCATAATCTTCCAGCCGGACTTTCTTTTTTCTTTGGCCGGTACTTTTATTATTTGCTATTTTTTTCTTTGTATTTTGACCTGACGCCTGTCCTGTTTGACTGATTTTGTTTAACCGCTCCAAGATTTCTTCCTCAAAATCCTGACCGATAATGGTCCTGAAACGGTATTTTCCGCTTTTTAAATCATTTAAGAGTTGCTGCAGCCCCTCCCTATTTTCCAAGTTATATCTGCGTTTAATCTGTTCTATGTATTCGGCATCTCTTTTGGCCGCTTCATAATCCGTCCGGGTACGAAAATCTCTTCCTGCTACCGTCCATTCTCCCATTCTAAAACATCCTCCGATAGAATGAATCCACACTCTGCCCAATTATATTTACATACAATTCTATTTTACTATATCTTGAAATTAATGCAAGATTTATCCCACATATAGGGCAAATATTTTTTCAAAAAACTTTTTCCAAACCCAGAAACATTGACATGCATTGCTACATAAGATAGAGCATAAACAAAATCTTGGAGGTAAATCAAATGAGTGATTTAACTGCGACAAACTGCGGCTGCAATACAGCCAATACAAATTCTTGCGGATTCGGAATGGGTTCCGGATGCAATATTATCTGGATTATCCTTTTGCTCTCCTGCTGCGGAAATAACAATGACTGCGGATGCGGCGGCATTCTGGGCGGCAACAGCGGCTGCGGCAACAACAGCTGCGAATGGCTGATCTGGATCCTGCTTATTTCCTGCCTGTGCGGCAACAACAACTCTTGCTGCTAATCAGACCTAACCCTATAACATGGAATAGGCTCCGAAAGGAGCCTGTGTCCATGTTGATTTTTACCTGTATTCCTAAAGTATACTTTTCCTCATGTCCACATAAGATAAACCACGGAGTATTTCTCTGAAATTCACTAGATGCGGATGTCCAAGGACCTCCCGGAAAGGAACAGGATGGAACATAAAGAGCATGACAGAGTATTGGCATTTGATACTCTTTTTACCACTAATCAATGCAGAATGCTAAAAACCGTCATGCCTTTTTTTGATGTTTCCATGCAGCGCCATCTCGCCATTTATATAAAATATCTGGAACTGCAATATGCACTTACTTATTTTAAGAAAAATCCCTTTCCTCCTTTTTCCGGCGCTTGCGATACCCATAATATCTTTCAAGATATCCTTCCCTACTGCTCTCCCGACGAAAAACAAAAGATTTCCCAATTCGAAAATATTTTTTCTGCCATGGAAAATTACCGGAACATGATGGAAATGATGTCCATGATGAAAGAAATGTTTCCTCAAGGAGAAGGTGCGCCAGACAGCGACATTCTGTCCGGCTTATTTGGCGGTGGCGGTGACATGAACGAAATGGGTAACCTCTTTGATATGTTCCAAATGTTCCAAAACAACAATCATAACGATAATACATAGTTTATTAAAAGGAGATTTTTATGTCCCAACATGCAAAATGGATGGATGACCCTATGGTCAGTCACATTTCCAAGGAAAAACTGGAATTTTTAGGCGAACTGGTGGCAGGCGGTCACGGAAAATCCCAAAAAGAAATGATGCCCTATATGATGTCTGTCATGAAAAAAGCCAAAGCAAACGGCATCACTTTCACTCCTGCGGATATTCAGACTATTATCACCGCCATCAAAAAATACAGTTCTCCCGAAGAACTTGCCAAAATGGATGAAATCATGAAAAAGGCGCCGCATCAAAAGTGATGTGACGCCAGTTTTTTATTTTACTTTGTACCTTAGGGTTTTACTACAATATTTACAATTCTTCCGGGAACATAAATTTCTTTTACAATGGTTCCTGCAAGTTTATCCCCAAGTGCCTCTTTTGCCTTTGCAATTACGATGTCTTTTTCTTCGTCCTTTGCAATCATGAGCTGTGCTCTTGTTTTACCGTTAATCTGTACTGCAATTTCAATTTCATTATCAACAGTAAGAGCCTCCTCATATTTAGGCCAAGGCTCATATGCAATAGTATTGTCGTGTCCCAGAATCTGCCACAACTCTTCGCCTACGAAGGGGCAAACACAGGAGAACATCTTTACAAATCCTTCTGCATATTCTTTAGGACAAGTGCCTACTTTATACAAATGATTGATGAAAATCATCATCTGGCTGATAGCTGTATTAAAGCCGAGTACCTCGAAGTCATTGGTAACTTTTTTCACGGTCTGATGATATACTTTTATAATTTCATCTTTATTTGCATCTGAAATATTTTCTGCATTGGTAAGGAAATTCCATACACGCACAATAAATCTTTTTGCACCGTCCACGCCGCTGGGATTCCAAGGTTTGGACACTTCGATGGGACCCATGAACATTTCATAAAGTCTCAAAGTATCTGCACCGTAATCTCTTACAATATCACTGGGATTAACAACAAATTCAGGAAATCTCTTGCCCATCTTGATACCGTTGGCGCCCAGAATCATACCCTGATGAACCAGTTTTTTGAAAGGTTCTTTTACGGGAGAGAGACCTTTGTCATAAAGGTATCTGTTCCAGATTCTGGAATACATCAGGTGTCCTACCGCATGTTCGGGACCACCTACATACAAGTCAACAGGCATCCAGTGCTTCAAAAGTTCCTGATTGGCAAATTCTTTGTCGTTATCAGGGTCAATATATCTGAGGAAATACCAGCTGGAACCGGCACTTCCGGGCATGGTGGAAGTCTCTCTTTTTCCCACAACGCCGTTGTGATTGTATTCTTTCCACTCGGTTGCATTTTCAAGAGGTGCCTTACCACCCCTTCCTTTGTAATCTTCCAATTCGGGAAGAACCAAAGGAAGTTCCTCATCTGCAAGAACATGGATGCTTCCATCCTCCAGATATACTACGGGAACAGGTTCGCCCCAATATCTTTGTCTTGCAAAAATCCACTCACGGAAATGATAATTTACTTTTCTTCTGGCAATTCCCATTCCCTCAAGTTTCTGTGTAATTGCTTCTTTTGCCTCTTCTACCGTAAGACCTGTAAATTCCTCGGAGTTCATAAGTTTACAGCCTTTTCCAAGGTAATCGCCCTTTTCAAAAGCACATTCACTTACGTCTCTTCCCTCGATTACCTGAATCATGGGAATGTTATGCACGATTGCATATTCAAAGTCTCTCTGGTCATGGGAAGGTACCGCCATAACCGCACCTGTACCATAACTTGCAAGTACAAAGTCGCCGATAAATACAGGCACTTCTTTTCCGTTTACGGGATTAATTGCATAAATACCTTTCAGCATACAACCGGACTTTGTCTTATTCAGTTCTGTACGGTCCATATCGTTTTTCTTCAAAGTCTCGGCAATATAAGCCTCCACCTCTTCTTTATTCTCGATTCTGGGCATCAGATCTTTTACCAGTTGTCCGTCGGGAGCAAGCACCATAAAGGTAATACCATAAATGGTTTCAATACAGGTTGTATAAATAGAGAACTGACCGCCGCCTACGATGTTGAAATCCACTTCTACACCTGTGGAACGTCCAATCCAGTGTCTCTGAATATCCTTTGTTGACTCAGGCCAGTCAATTTCCTCCAAACCTTCCAGAAGTTTTTCCGCAAAAGCCACCTGGTCAATTACCCACTGCTTCATATTTTTGCGGACAACAGGATAGCCGCCGCGCTCGGACTTACCGTCAATTACCTCATCATTAGACAAAACGGTACCCAGTTCTTCACACCAGTTTACCGGCATATCAACCAGTTTTGCATAGCCGTCCAAATATAACTGTTTGAAAATCCACTGTGTCCATTTATAGAACTTAGGATCACTTGTAGCAAGCACCTTTGTCCAGTCATAGTCAAAACCAAGACCTTTGAGCTGTTCTGAGAAAGTCTCAATATTCTTTTCTGTAAAGCCATTGGGATGATTGCCGGTGCTTACTGCGTACTGCTCTGCCGGAAGACCAAAAGAGTCATATCCCATGGGATGAAGCACATTATAGCCCTGCATTCTCTTCATTCTGGACATAATGTCTGTTGCCGTATAACCTTCGGGATGTCCTGCGTGAAGACCTACTCCTGAAGGATAAGGGAACATGTCAAGGGCATAGTATTTGGGTTTTGAAAAATCCCATACATCTGTTTTAAAGGTATTATTCTCTTCCCAATACTTACGCCATTTTTCTTCCACTTCTCTGTGGTTGTAAACTTCTGCCATTTTTCTTCTTCCTTTCTCATTATAAAATGAAATGTGCTTTAACACACGCTTGCGTCCATACACCAAAATTAAAATAGCCCTTCCACCTCATTTTAGAGACGAAAGGGCTTAATTCTCTTAACACTTCTCTTCAACGCTTAATATTCAAATGACTAGCCTTTATTTTAAAAGGCTAGTCATTAAATGTCAAGCAAAATATGCCATTTTCACGTTTCTTTATTCCTCAGCATTGTTGGCTGCAACCTGCTCTGCTCTTGCTTTCACCTCTGCTTCCTGTACATCGCTGGGCGCCTGCTCGTATCTTGCAAACTCATACTCGTAAACGCCTCTGCCACCTGTCATGGAACGAAGGTCTGTGCAATATCCATAGAGGCTGCTCATAGGGATATCCGCTTCGATGGTCTGTTTACCGCCTGCTACAGGGTTCATACCAAGCACACGTCCACGGCGTTTATTAAGATCGCCCATAATATCGCCGGTGTAAGCATCAGGCACTGTAACTTTCAAAGATGCAATAGGCTCAAGGAGAATCGGGGTTGCTTCCATGAAACCTTTCTTAAATGCCTGAATGGTAGCCATCTTAAATGCCATTTCGGAAGAGTCTACAGGATGGTAAGAACCATCATAGAGCACTGCCTTTACACCCACTACAGGATAGGCAGCCATAGGTCCTTTCAACATGGAATCCTGAAGACCTTTTTCTACTGCGGGGAAGAAGTTCTTAGGAACCGCACCGCCCACAACTTCCTGCTCGAATACATAAGGTGTTTCCAAATCTCCCGAAGATGAGAATTTCATCTTAACATGACCGTACTGACCATGTCCGCCGGACTGTTTCTTATATTTGTATTCCACATCGGAAGTTTTCTTAATGGTCTCTTTGTAAGCAATTTTCGGACGTGTCAACTCTACTTCCACTTTGTATTCATTAAGAAGTCTGCTGACAACGATATCCAGATGCTGGTCGCCCATACCGTAAAGCAGGGTCTGACGGTTTTCTGCATCGTTTACAACTTTCAAGGTCAAATCCTCATGGGTCATCTTCTGCAATGCCTGGGAAATCTTATCCACGTCTGCTTTGTTCTTCGGTTTGTAACGCAGATATGTATAAGGTGTAGAGATTTCAAACTTACCGAATTTGATGGTAGTTGCCTTTGTAGACAGGCTGTTACCGGTTCTTGCTGCGGTCAGTTTTGCAAGTGCACCAATATCGCCTGCGTGCAGTTCTTTTACTTCGATAGGCTTATTTCCCTGAAGCACATAAAGTTTGCCGACTTTTTCCTCGATGTCACGGTCAACGTTGTAAATCATATCATCTGTTTTCAAAACACCGGAGTTTACCTTAATCAGGGAATATTTACCGATGAAGGGGTCTACGATAGTCTTCCAGATATAAGCCGATTTTGCTTTTGCAAAATCATAGTCTGCATGATAAATTTCGTTGGTCTTCATATTAATACCTGCCACCTCACGGTTTTCAGGGCTGGGCATGTATTTAATAATATCGTCAAGCAGTGTGTAAACACCCTGACAAAGTGTGTTGGAGCCCATACTCATAGGTACGATGGAACCGTCACATACGTTGCTGCGGAGTGCTGCACGGATTTCTGCCTCGGAGAATGTTTCGCCGCCAAAATATCTTTCCATGAATTCTTCACTGGTTTCCGCTACTGCTTCCATCAGTGTATCACGGCAAATCTGAAGGTTTGCCTTATTATATTCGGGAATATCACAGGGCACAACTTCTTTACCCTGCCATCTGTTACCTGTCTCAGAAATAACATTTACATATCCTACAAATTTTTCATTTTCACGGATAGGCAAATGGAAAGGAGCCATTTTCTTTCCGTATGTGGCTGTCATATCTTCTACCACCTGACGGAAAGATGCATTGTCAACGTCCATATTCGTTACATATACAAATCTGGGAATTTTATATTTTTCACAAAGTTCCCATGCCTTTTGTGTTCCCACTTCCACACCGGATTTACCGTTTACCACGATAATTGCTGCACCTGCAGCGCTGATTGCTTCTTCTACTTCGCCGACAAAATCGAAATAACCGGGAGTATCCAAAATATTAATTTTATAACCTTCCCATTCAATAGGAATTACGGAAGTACTGATAGAGAATTGTCTCTTTTGCTCTTCTTTACTATAGTCACTGAGTGTATTTCCATCCACTACTTTTCCCATTCTGGAAGTAATGCCGGACAAATATGCCATTGCCTCTACTAAACTGGTTTTGCCGCTGCCCCCGTGACCTAGCAATACCACATTTCGGATTTTGTCAGTTGTGTAAACATTCATATGATGCCTCCAATTCTCAGGTGCGTCTTTTTCTGCCACGCCCATGTAGTTGTTATTTGGTATTGTCCCCATAACGAAACCCTTATTTTGAAATACCATGTGTCTATTTTACTAAATTTTCAATCATTTTACAAGTTTTATTCGTTATATTTTCTATATTTTGTTATTTTTTCTTTAACTGTTTTGCATATTTTGTTTAAATTGTATATGTTTTTCGAAAATTTTACTTCTTTTTACTCTACCGCTTTAAACTTTCGCACTTTAAAGTGTAAATATTTTCAGTTGACTTAAAGCTATTTCCGTGCTATGTTTTAAATATTAAAACGAAGAAATCCGAGGATTTTATTATGGCAAAACTTACTTGTGGTTTTATCGGTCTGGGACTTATCGGCGGTTCCATTGCCAAAGCACTCAAAAATGCTGTTCCTGACGTAAAAATCATTGCATACGATGTAAATACCGCTTCAATGGATTTGGCTGTATCCGAACAGATTGTGGACGTGGCGACCTCAACCGTAGATGAGACATTCAACACCTGCGATTACTTATTTTTATGTGCTCCCGTCTCCCACAATGCAGAAAACTTGGAAACTGTCAAAAAAGTACTGTCTCCCAACTGTATTCTCACAGATGTGGGCAGCGTAAAAGGTGATATCCATGTACATATTGCAAAGGCCGGCCTTTCCCGCCAGTTTATCGGCGGACACCCCATGGCGGGCAGTGAGCGCACAGGCTATATCAATTCCAAGGCACTGCTTTTGGAAAATGCCTACTATGTGCTGACTCCTACTGAAGATGTATCTGCGGATAAAGTGGCGGCTTATCAGAATCTGGTCAAACTTATGGGAGCCATTCCACTTACCCTCTCTTGCAGCCAGCACGACTATGTAACTGCTGCAATCAGTCATCTGCCCCACATTATTGCCGCTTCCCTTGTGAATCTGGTGCGTGACAGCGATTCCCCGGACGGTCTTATGAAAATGGTTGCTGCAGGCGGTTTTAAAGACATTACCCGCATCGCCTCTTCTTCACCTGAAATGTGGCAGCAGATTTGCCTTACCAACACAGACAACATTTTAATGCTTTTAAATGATTATATTGCTTCTTTGGAAAAAATCAGGGAAGACCTGGCAGACCAGTCCCCTACGGAATTATATGATTTGTTTTCCGATGCAAGAACTTACCGTGATTCCTTTATCAATGCCTCCAGCGGTCCTATTAAACGTGTTTACACATTAAATGTAGACATTGCAGATGAACCCGGTGCTTTAGCGTCCATCGCCACTATGCTGGCACTCCATGCCATCAGCATCAAAAACATTGGCATCACCCATAACAGGGAATTTGAGGACGGTGTCCTGCGCATCGAATTTTATGATGAAAATGCGGTGGAATCAGCCAAGCAGCTTCTGACATCCAAAGGATACCAGACTCACGATAAGAAATTTTAATAAGAATCATTTTTACTCTAAGTAACAAAACAGCCCCGCAGGCGCACAACCTGTGGGGCTTTCTCATTTCTTATTTTGTCAGTTCATAAGTTTCTCTTGCAATGGCAAGTTCTTCATTGGTAGGAATTACCATTACTGTCGTTGCGGAATCTGCAGTACTGATGGCAATATCCTCGCCACGCTTGTTATTGGCTGCATCATCCAATTTTACTCCAAGGTAACCAAGATAGTTGTTCAAAATCTTTTCTCTGATGAAAGGACTGTTCTCGCCAACACCTGCTGTAAAGCAGATTACATCTACGCCGTTCATTGCTGCCACATAAGAACCAATGTATTTTGCTACTTTATAAGCAAAAGTCTCCATGGTCGCAATTGCATATTTGTCGCCCTTTAAGTATGCTGCCTCCAAATCACGGAAGTCGGAAGAAAGGTCGTTGGACATACCGTATACACCGGATTTTTTATTTAAGATAGTCATAACTTCATCAATGTTCTTATTTTCTTTATGTGCAATGAACTCGATGATTGCAGGGTCAATATCACCGGATCTGGTACCCATAATCAGACCTTCCAGAGGAGTCAGACCCATGGATGTATCTACGCATTTGCCGTTCTTTACTGCGGAAATGCTGGCACCGTTTCCAAGATGGCAAACGATAATCTTCAAATCTTCATAGTTCTTTCCAAGTACCTCTGCCGCTCTCTTGGAAACATAAGAATGGCTGGTTCCGTGGAAACCGTATCTTCTCACTTTATATTTTTCATAATAGGAAATAGGAAGACCATAAAGGTATGCTTTCTCAGGCATGGTCTGATGGAAAGCGGTATCAAATACTGCAACCATGGGAGTTTCGGGCATCAATTCTTTACAAGCATTGATACCAATCAGGTTTGCAGGATTGTGAAGAGGTGCAAGTTCGTTACACTCTTCGATTGCTTTCAGCACATCATCATTAATCACTGTGGAACTTGCAAACTTCTCGCCGCCGTGTACAATACGGTGACCAACTGCACCGATTTCATCCAAAGATTTCACAACGCCGGTCTTTTCATTAGTCAGTGCCTCAAGCACCAGACGGATAGCATCTGTATGGTTTGCCATGGGAGTTACATTTGTCTCCTTCTCGCCGCCTGCGGGAGAATAAACAATCTGGCTGCCTTCAATACCGATTCTTTCGCAAATACCTTTTGCAATCATTTTTTCTGTTTCTGCATCGATAAGCTGGAATTTCAAAGAAGAACTTCCGCAGTTAATAACTAAAATATTCATATTCTTTTATCACCTTTCGTCACACAAAACCTTTTTCTAACTAATTTATCTTATACGAGCTGTGCCTGTACTGCTGTCAGGGCAACAACACCTACGATATCTTCCCAAGAGCATCCGCGGGACAAATCGTTAACAGGTTTTGCAATACCTTGCAGCATAGGACCGTAAGCTTCTGCACCGCCAAGTCTCTGTACCAGTTTGTAACCGATGTTACCTGCATCCAAGTTAGGGAAAATCATAACGTTTGCTTTACCGCCTACAGCGCTGCCGGGTGCTTTGGATTTTGCCACGGAAGGAACCAGTGCAGCGTCCACCTGCAATTCGCCGTCCAGTACCAGATGAGGATACTGCTCATGGGCAATTCTTGTAGCCTCTACCACTTTATCAACCAAAGGATGTTTTGCACTGCCCTTTGTGGAATGGGACAACATAGCAATAACAGGTTTCGGACCGATTAAAGATTTGAAACTTCTTGCAGATGTTTCTGCAATCGCCGCAAGTTCTTCAGGTGAAGGATCCTGATTCAGACCACAGTCCGCAAAAATAAATGTGCCGTTGTCACCCTGATCTTTGAACTGTGTATCCATTACGAAGAATGCGGAAACCAGTTTTACACCGGGAGCAGTTTTTAAAATTTGAAGTGCAGGTCTTAAAGTATCTGCTG
Source organism: Lachnospiraceae bacterium (assembly GCA_017468395.1). Classification (GTDB taxonomy): domain Bacteria; phylum Bacillota; class Clostridia; order Lachnospirales; family Lachnospiraceae; genus Acetatifactor. The sequence goes on from JAFUIR010000021.1 coordinate 125,690, forward strand.
TGGAATGGCAGGCACCTGCCACCATACCGTCCGCATCATTATTTTTAACCATTACGATACCGAAAGTCAGGTAGTCATTCAGCAAAATCTCTCTTGCCATCTCGGGTGTCATACCTTTTGCCTTACGGGTTTCGTAAAGAAGATTCACATACTCTTCCAGTTTAGGAGTTTTCTTGGGATTCACAACAATTACTTTATCGAGGTCAACCTCCAACCAGCCGGCACCGTCCATAATCTTCTCTTCATCACCAATCATAATAATGTCAGCAATACCCTCTTCAATGATTTTTGCTGCTGCAATCAGTGTTCTCTTGTCGTTAGACTCCGGCAATACAATAGTTTTTTTGTCGAGTCTGGCTCTGTCCTTAATTAAATCAATGTAAGACATAAAAATTCTCCTTCCTATTGTGTCTCCTATTTTTCTCTCTTTGCTTTGCAAACAGAACGAAATTTTCTGCTTTGCAAACTTTTATGTTTATATTATACTAAAATCAGATTTTGTATACAAGGGAAAATATTCGGAAAATTGTACAATTTCAAGTACATTCCCTCTTTTCAAATACCTTTTAAAACGTGATTTTTTTCACAATGTAAACGCTTTCAGGCTGTGTTATTTTTTTCACATGGCAAATGATTAGATTTTATCGTAATTACGTACATCAGAAAGGATGTTTTTATGAAAGTTACAGGAATTATTGCAGAATACAATCCTTTTCACAATGGTCATAAATATCACATGGAAAAGTCACGGGAACTTACCGGTGCCGATTTTGTTGTGGTTGTAATGAGCGGTAATTATGTGCAGCGTGGGCTTCCCGCCGTTATTGATAAGTATGAGCGCACGAAAATGGCTTTGGAATGTGGGGCAGATTTAGTTTTGGAACTGCCGCTACCCTATGCTACGGCAAGTGCGGAATATTTTGCCACCGGCGCCGTCTCGCTCCTTCATAAATTAGGGGTTGTGGACAGTCTTTGCTTTGGCAGTGAATGCGGGGATGCCTCCCTTCTTTTGAAGGTGGCCAAACTTCTTGTGACAGAGCCCCTTCCCTATAAGGAAACGTTGCAAAAATATTTGGTGCAGGGGCTTTCCTTCCCCTCTGCCCAGGAAGCGGCCGTTTTTGCATGCACTGATAACGGGACAGCTGCCCTTTTGTCTTCTCCCAACAACCGCCTTGGCATAGAATACTGTAAGGCTTTGCTTCGCATGGAAAGTAACATTACGCCTGTTTCCATTTTACGCCGGGGCGGCGGATACCACGATGAGACTTTGTACAGCGATGCTTCCACTCCCAGTTCCGCCTCTGCCATCCGAAAAGCAATGGAAAACGCAAAGTGTCCGGACGATATTTTGTCTCAGGTTCCCCAACCGGTTGCCGGAATTTTGCAAAAAGAATGGAACAAATCATTTCCTGTTACAGAAAATGATTTGTCCCTGCTCCTTCACTACAAGTTACTTTTAGAAACCAAGGAATCCTTGCAGACTTATTTTGATGTTACACCGGATTTTGCAGATAAAATACTCAAATGCCTGCCGGAATATACTACTTTCAGCAACTTTTGCCTTTTATTAAAAAGCAAGGAACTGACTTATTCCCGCATCTCCCGCTGTCTTTTGCACATTTTGCTGGATATCAAAACAGCACATATAGAAAACTATAGGTCTTTGGAAATCACGCCTTACGCACGGATTCTGGGATTTCGAAAGGAATCCTCAGAACTTCTTCATGAAATCAAGACTCGTGCTTCTATCCCTATGATTTCCAAACTGGCCGATGCCCATAAAATATTAGAGCCTGCGGCACTTGAAATGTTACAACGGGAAATCACCGCCGGACATATATATGAGGCAGTGAAAGCAAATAAGTTTATGTACTCTGCTATTATTCCCCAAAGTGAATATACAAGAGAAATCATTATTGTTTAACCACAAAAATACCTGATTTGGCAGAACCATTTCTAATCCCCTCAAATACAAAATACGGTCCTACGCAATAGCGTGAGACCGTATTTTTTTTTACATCAGTTTCTCCATATTCTTCTTTTCCGTGGTTACCCACAAAATCATGTCCTCCGTCAGGGGCTTATCCGGGTCCATGGTCACTACCACTTCCTCGCCCTGCTTCATGGCCACCACGTTGGCGCTTGCCTTTTGGCGGAAATTCAACTGGCGGAGGGATTTGCCCACCCACTCCGGTTTTACGGAAAGTTCCACCATGCTAACTTTTTCAGATAAGGGAATAATATCCAGAAAATTCTTTGCTATTAACTGGTATGCCATGCGGATACCGGACTCTTTTTCCGGCACAATGACCCTGTTTGCGCCTACTTTTTCCAGAATCTTTGTGTGGATGGCATTGTTGGCTTTGGCGAGAATATAAGGAACGCCCAACTCCTTTGCCATAATGGTAGCCATAATACTGGCATCCAGATTGCCGGTAATAGCCACCACTACCCCGTCCATACTGGAAATGCCCAAAGATTTCAGTACTTCCATATCGCACACATCTGCACGAACCGCATGGGTTACGTTTGGTGCAATATTATTTACAATTTCCTCATCGGTATCTACTGCCAGAACTTCTGCGCCTGCTTTGGTAAGTGCCTCGGCTACACTGGAACCAAATTTTCCAAGACCAAGGACTGCAAATGTCTTGTTTTTCATCCTACGGTTACCTCCTCTTTGGGGCAATATACCATTGCCTTTTTCTTTTTATGCCCAACTGCAATTGCCATGGAAATAGGACCGATTCTTCCCAAATACATGCACAAAATAATAATCAGTTTACTTACAGGATTAAGAATCGGCGTTAAATTACGGGTCAGTCCCACCGTTCCCACAGCGCTGAACACTTCATAAGCAATATCCACGAAATTTCCCGGCTGTATACAAAGAAGTATCATAAGAGCCGCTAAAGTCACAATGGCACTTACCATTGTCACCGCCAGCGCTTTGCGCACATTGCGGATGGAAATGGACCTGCCAAAAAGTCCTGCCTCTTCATAACCACGGATAATGGAGCCTGCCGCTATGACTATAATGGCTATGGTGGTGGTTTTGATACCACCTGCCGTTCCCACAGGTGAGCCGCCGATAAACATCAGTATCATACAAAACAGTGCCGTTGAGTCCTTTAGCCCCGTCTGAGATACCGTTGCAAAACCTGCTGTTCTGCAGGTAACAGACTGAAATAATGCCGCCAGAATCTTCTCGCCAAAGGATAACGGACCCATGGTCAGCGGATTGGCATATTCAGTACAAAATATCACCAGACCACCGCCGAAAATCAGCCCAAGCGACATGATAACCACCAGTTTTGTATGCAGCGTCAGTCTGTTCCACATCTGCTTTTTCTTGATTTCGCCTTTTCTTGCCAACTGAAATACCCGCAAAAAGTCCCACCAGACAATATACCCCAAACCGCCCAGTACAATAAGTGCCATGGTAATCAGATTTACCGGCACATTTGTCACATAATTCATGAGGCTGTTGTTTCCGATAATATCTATACCCGCATTACAGAAAGCGGACACGGAATTAAACACGGATATCCAAATTCCCTTCAAACCAAACTCCGGTACAAAAACAAACATATACAAAACTGCACCCATGGCTTCCAGTAAAAAAGTTCCCTTGATTACTCTTTTCAGAAAACGCACCAAACCGCTTAGGCTAGATAAGTTAAACGCATCCTCCAAAAGCAGCCGGTCTTTTAGTGATACTTTTTTTCCAATCATCAGCATTACTCCCGTGGTAATACTGATAATCCCAAGTCCCCCACACTGTATCAGCAAAAGTATCACAATTTGTCCGAAAATACTCCAGTGTGAAAAAGTATCCACTACCACAAGCCCTGTCACGCAAACGCAGGTTGTAGAAGTAAAAAGAGCATCTAAAAAGGGCGTAGACTGCCCATCAACTGCCGAAACCGGCAGCATAAGCAGAATCGCCCCCATTATAATTGCTGTAAAAAATCCAAGTACAATTAATTGTGTTGTAGATAAGTTACGCATACAAATTCCCCTAAATCACCTTTAGTTTTTAAAACTGTGAATCGGTGCTGGGATTCTTCCGCCTCTGTTTACAAAAGCATCACAGGAGAACTGATTTACAGGCATAATGGGCGCATATCCCAAAAGTCCGCCAAATTCTACTGTCTCACCCACACCTTTTCCAACAACAGGTATCAGACGCACCGCTGTGGTCTTCTGGTTTACCATACCGATTGCCATCTCATCGGCAATAATGCCGGATATGGTTGTTGCTTTTGTATCTCCCGGAATTGCAATCATGTCCAGTCCTACAGAACATACACATGTCATTGCTTCCAATTTTTCCAACGTAAGTGCTCCGGCCAAAACCGCATCAATCATGCCCTGGTCTTCGCTGACAGGAATAAAGGCTCCGCTAAGTCCTCCCACATAGGAAGATGCCATAACACCGCCCTTTTTCACCTGATCATTAAGCAAAGCAAGGGCTGCTGTGGTTCCCGGTGCGCCTGCGTACTCCAAACCGATTTCGCACAAAATGTCTGCCACACTGTCGCCGATAGCCGGTGTGGGAGCCAAAGACAAATCCACGATACCGAAGGGTACATTCAACATTTTAGATGCCTCCTGCGCCACAAGCTGTCCTACACGGGTAACCTTAAAGGCAGTCTTTTTAATGGTTTCGCAAAGTACTTCAAAGTTCTCTCCACGTACCTTTTCAAGTGCTGTTTTTACAACGCCGGGGCCGCTTACACCTACATTGATAATCTTGTCAGCCTCGGTCACACCATGGAATGCTCCCGCCATAAAGGGATTATCGTCCGGTGCATTACAAAATACCACCAATTTGGCACAGCCCAAGGAATCCTGTTCTTTTGTATATTCCGCAGTCTCTTTGATGATTTCGCCCATGAGTTTTACTGCATCCATATTGATACCGGTTTTGGTGGAACCTAAATTTACGGAACTGCACACTCTCTCGGTACCGGAAAGTGCCAATGGAATGGAACGGATCAAAAGTTCATCCGCAGGGGTCATTCCCTTGGAAACAAGAGCGGAATATCCGCCGATAAAGTTTACACCCACTTCGTGCGCCACTTTGTCCAAAGTCTTTGCAATGGAAGCAAAATCTTCCACGGTTTTGCAAGCCGCACCGCCCACCAGGGCAATAGGCGTAACAGAAATTCTTTTATTTACGATGGGAATACCAAATTCCTTGGAAATCTCTTCTCCGGTTTTTACCAGATCTTTTGCAGCCTCGTAAATCTTGTGATAGATTTTTTCGTTTACCTTATTGATATCGGAATCGATACAGTCCAGCAAACTGATACCCAGCGTAATAGTGCGTACATCCAGGTTTTCCTTTTCAATCATCTTATTGGTTTCCGCAACTTCATATATATTGATCATGATATTTTCTCCCAAGTCTTTTCTTTTTGCAGATGTGCATTAAATTCTATGCATCTGGTCAAAAATTTCTTCCTTCTGACATTTGATTACTACACCGATTTCTTTGCCCAGTGCTTCTAATTCATCTGCCATATCGCCATGCTGTTTATCCATGCCGCTTACATCCACTACCATCATCATAGTAAAATAATCCTGCACGATAGTCTGGGAAATATCCAAAATATTCACTTTGTTCTCTGCAAGATATGTACAAACTCTCGCAATAATACCTACGGTATCTTTTCCAACTACTGTGATAATTGTCTTTTTCATCTTTTTTTCTCCATGTCTCTTATTTTTCTTTCAGACCAATTCTTTTTTATTATACGCTCTTACAGCGATTTTGCAAGCAATACTATACAGTAATGATAGGAGAAGGCTCACTTCTGTTTGCAACCATAATTTGAAAATCCTCCGCCCGATAAGGACAATCCCCCATGGTAATCTCCATGCGCACCGCCTCGTAAGCCAGTTCCGGCATATTATTTTCTTTGCTGAGATGCCCAAGCACCACCGCTTTGGTTTTGTCGCATAATATTCTATTAAGCAGTCTTCCCGAATTTTCGTTGGATAAATGACCTCTATCCCCCAAAATACGCTGTTTTAAGTAGTAGGGGTAAGGACCCACCTGAAGCATATTAATATCATGGTTTGCCTCAAGCAAAATGGCATCCATTCCCTTTAAACATTCCACTGTATAGTCATTAAATACCCCTAGATCCGTACAAACCGCCACCCGGCTGTTTCCGTAACCGATGCGGTATGCCACGGGCTGAGCCGCATCGTGAGATATTTTCATGGGCGACACCGTCAAATCTTTAATGGTAATTTTGGTGTCCGCCTGTATTTCATGAAACAGTTCTTCAGAAGGGGCATTTTTATTGTTTAAAATCGCTTCTATGGTACCTTTTGTGGCATAAATGGGTATCTCATATTTACGGCTGAGCACTCCAAGTCCTGCAATATGGTCGGAATGTTCATGGGTAATCAGGATTCCATCCACATCCCTGCCGTTTAGTTCCAGAAAATTTAACCCTTCCTCCACTCTTTTACCGCTGATTCCTGCATCTACCAGCAAATGTGTGGCGTCGGAACCCACATAAATACAGTTTCCGCTACTGCCGCTGGCTATACTGCATAATCTCATTTATAGTAACCTGACCTTTCCCTTAATTTTTCCAGTAGACGTCAATAACGTCCCCGTCCTTTAGTTGCTCCATATACTCTGCCTGTCTGCCGTTCAGATTGGTCACAATGGCACCCTGGGGTTTGCTGAGGTCTATGTTGATATAATCGAAAATATCTACATAAACATATTTACTCTTGCCACTCATGGTAATGGGCATATTATTTACAATCACTGTCAAATCATAAGGAACTTCCGGCATCTGTTCTACCGCTTCCGCCTTTACTTCTTTTGGCGTTTCCTTCGCCGTATCAGTATCTAATTGGCTTTTGGTTTCTGCGGGCGGTACTTCTACCGCCTGCGGCTCTTCATAATCCGCATCTTCTTTTTCATAGGAAAACTCATCTACCGCTTCATTTGTCCAAAAAACATGGAAATTTTCATACACCGGACTATCCATAGTAGCCTTACGGTTATTAACATAGTACTGGTAACTGCCGTCGAGCTGCACATCCATAAACTCAATGATTTGCTGTAAAGTATAGTAATTCAGCATCAAAATTTCATCATTTTCCTGAATTTCATAATAACCGGACTTTAACTGCCCGTTTACGGACACAAACTTTGGCAAACCAATCTGCTTGTCATTTACCATAATTTGCAAATTGTCATGAAACTCCGGCAGGGAAGATAATTCCAGTTTTGCCGGTTCTCCCGCCGTTGACTCCTGTACCACAATCACATCATTAGAATGAATGGGTGTATGAATATCTGCAAGCTGACCATTTACGGTAATCACTGCTGCTTCGCCGGGAAGCCCCCTTGTAATGCGCGCTTTGCCGTTTACGGTATAATTCAGTTCTTTTCCCCGTTTAGGGAACAGGCCGTCATTGGGAAACTCTGCCTGCATGGCCACATCCACTACCGCCAATTTTCCGTTATCATATACCTTCACTCTTTTATCATTAAAGGTCACAAACACAAAATTATTGCTCTGCTCATAGAAACTCAAGCAAATACCGATAGGCGTTACCAACAGGGAATCCTTATGTACATCTTCAAGGAAATCAATTTTCCCCATTACTTCTTCGCCCCGCACCGCAACTCTTTCTTTTACAATGCCAAGTTCCTGCGCAAGAAGTTCGGTATAGCCGGGGATTTTGCCGCCTCCGCCTACTACAAATACCGCACTTACGGACTTATCGCCGTTCAATTCCTTAATACAGTCTGCCACGGGTTTTGTCATTTTGGAAATAGCCGGTGCCAGAAGTTCCAGTGCATCTTTTGTAGTAATAATCTGGGGCAAGCCCATAATATCTTTATATTCGATCTCTTCTTTTACACCAATTTCCCGCTTAATCTGCTCTGCTGTACCGAAATCCACCAGACAATGCTGGGCCAAAATCTCCGTCAGACTGTCGCCTGCCACGGGAATCATTCCGTAAGCCGTAATTGCACCCTCTTTAGTGATGGAAATATCGGAAGTACCTGCTCCCACATCCACCAATGCAATATTTAACATACGATACATTTCGGGAATGGCCACTTGAATGGCCGCAATAGGCTCCAAAGTCAAATTTGCCACATGCAAATCTGCCAATTCCACAGCCTTATACAAACCATCCACCACATCTTCCGGCAAAAAGGTCACAATATACTCACCGCCGATGGTTTTGGCCTTGTGCCCCACCAAATTTCCGATTGGGTAATTGTTCATGTAAAAACGGATGGCAGAATGTCCCACGCAGTAAAACTTCATATCCATATCGTTACTGCGTAAAAATTCGTCATATGCATTTTCTACTCCTTGTGCAGAAAGTGCATACACATCTTCTTCCGTAACTTCTCTTTCCGTTAAAAAGGTGTTTTCCACCTTCGTAGTCACCGTGCGCAGAACGCGGCCCGCAGCCGCAATGCAAACTTCTTTCAATGTTTCGCCGGTCACTTCTTCCAGTTCCCGCTTTACTGCTCTGATAGACTCACCAACCTTGCCGATGTCATGAATCTGACCATCAATCATGGCTCTGGTATCATGCTCCTTTACTCTTTGGGCAACCACCACAAAACGGTCATCCTCCCGGTATCCCACAGTTCCTACAATACTTCTTGTACCGATATCAAGTCCAAATACTAATTGTTCTTTTCTTTTGACAAATCCAGCCACTTATATGCCCCCAGTCTTTCATCAATCTGTCTGTATGCATCTTCCAGCTCTTTGCTGTTATCAATGACAAAATCACATTCCCTGCGAAAATCCTCTTCGGAAAGCTGCTTCTCCATGATGTCCTTAATCTTGCTGTCGCTATAGCCTCTGCTCTCCCGAAGCCTCTTTTCCCGCACACTTCTTTCTGCATGGATGTACCACAGTTCATCCACCATCTCTTTATATCCGGCTTCAATCAAAAGCGCCGCCTCAATAAAAAACAGTTCGGTCTTTTTATCTGCCTTTGCCTCTTTCACGGCATTTTCCAGATAAATTCTCACCGCCGGATGCACAATTTCATTTACCTTGGATAAAAGGTGCTTGTCCGAAAAAATCTTTTCGGCCATTTTCCCTTTATGAATAAAACCCTTTTCATCCAAAACACCTTTTCCAAGCAGTTTTACAAGTGGCTCATAAGCCACCTCGCCGGGCTCTTTTACCTTATGCGCCACCTCGTCTGCCAAATAAATCTTTGCTTTATAATGTCTGCCAATATAGGACAAAATCTCTGACTTTCCGGCACCGATACCGCCGGTAATTCCAATCAGACGCAGTTTGCTATTTCGCCTCATACCAGTTTTCTCCCGTATGCAAATCTACTTCCAAAGAAACAGCCAGTTTTGCTGCATTTTTCATATTATCTTCCAGCAGTTTTTTAACCTGCTCCGTTTCCTCTATTACCGTTTCAATTAAAAGTTCATCGTGAACCTGTAAAATCAGTTTCGATTTCAGTCCCTGGGCTTTCAGTTCACGCCACACATTAATCATGGCAATCTTTATGATGTCCGCTGCCGTTCCCTGAATGGGTGAATTCATGGCCACACGCTCTCCGAAAGAACGCTGCATGAAATTACTGCTTGCAAGTTCCGGTACCGGTCTTTTTCTGCCAAACATAGTCGTCACATAGCCATCTTTTTTGGCTCTTTCCACCGTCTCATCCAAAAAGGTTTTTACCTTTGGATAAGTGGCAAAATACTGGTCAATATAAGCCGCTGCCTCCTTGCGGGTAATGCTCAAATCCTGGCTAAGACCAAAGGAACTGATACCATACACAATGCCAAAGTTTACGGCCTTGGCATTTCTGCGTTGCAAGTCCGTTACCTCGGAAAGGGGCGTATGGAATACCTTGGCCGCAGTAATTCTGTGGATATCCTCGTCCATGCGGTAAGCCTCAATAAGCTGCTCGTCCGCAGACATATGTGCCAGCACCCGCAGTTCTATCTGGGAATAGTCCGCATCCATGAGCACACAGCCCTCTTTGGGCACAAAAACTTTCCGGATTCTTCTGCCCAGTTCCATGCGCATGGGAATGTTCTGGAGGTTCGGCTCCGTGGAACTGATTCTGCCCGTAGCGGTAATGGTCTGGTTAAAGTTACTGTGAATCCTCTTATCCTCTCCGATAAATGCCGCAAGCCCGTCTGCATAAGTGGACTTTAACTTTGTAAGGGTACGGTATTCCAAAATATCCGACACAAAGGGATAATCAACAGCCAGTTTTTCCAGCACATCCGCCGCCGTGGAATAACCGGTTTTGGTTTTCTTTCCCCCGGGAATTTTCATCTTTTCAAACAAAATTTCACCCAGTTGCTTAGGGGAATTAATATTAAAATCTTCCCCTGCCGCTTCATGAATACTATCTTCTAACTGTTTGATTCTGCCCGTCAGCGCCTCTCCGTAAGCCTTTAACTCTTCCGGGCGCACAAGCACGCCTTCTTTTTCCATTTCATAAAGAACCAACGACAAGGGCATTTCCACATCCCGCATCAGGGAAAACATGCCGGTATTTTGCAATTTTTCCTGTAATACGGCTTTTGCCTTCCATGCCACATAGGCGCCCCGGCAAACATATCCGATACACTTGTCCGGCTCCTTTTCATAAACAGATGCCAACGTTTCTTTGCCCAAAACCTCCGCCTTTCCGGGAATCATCATGGAAAGATGCTCAGAGGCGATGGTCTCCAAATCGTAATCGTTTTTCAGGGGATTCAGCAAATATGCCCCTATCAATATGTCAAAATAGTTGTCCGTATTTTCTCGGTTTAAATAACAGTAATCCTTTTTAATATCAAATGCACTGATTTTACTTTCACCGGAAAGTTCGCACATTTTGTCTGCCAAATAATTCTCCGTCACAAATCCCTGTACCGGAATAAAACAGATTTGTTCTTCGCCGCTGCAAAGTGCAGCTCCAAGAAGACTGCCTTTTTCATGCAAAAGAAAAATTCCCACTTCTGCGCCTTTAAGGCTTGCAAATACACTTTCCGCCTCTGCAAAATCTTCCGCCACCGAAATTTTTTCCGCAAAATTATCCTTGGTATCCTCCGGCGCATCAAAACGGCTCAGCATATTTTTAAACTCCAGTTCCTTACAAAGAGCATAGGCTTTTGTTGTAAAATACCCTTCTGCTTTGGAAGACTCATAATTCAGTTCCACGTCGCTGTCAGTCTTGATGGTGGCTAGGACTTTACTAAGGTCCGCCAAATGGCGGTTCTCCTTCAACGTCTCTTTGATGGACTTCTTTGTGATCTCTTCAATATGCTCGTAAATGCCTTCAATGGAACCATATTCCACCATAAGAGAGGTTGCGGTCTTTTCACCCACTTTGGGCACACCCGGAATATTGTCTGCTGTATCACCCATCAAAGCTTTCAGTTCAATAAATTGCAGCGGTGTGACCTGATACTTTTCCAGCACATCCTTCGCATAATAGTCCTCAATCTCTGTTTTTCCCATTTTGGTCTTGGGAATGCGGATTTTGATATGCTCCGAGGCAATCTGCAAAAGGTCTCTGTCACCGGAAACCAAGGATACTTCCATCCCCTGCTTTTCTGCCTTTTTGGCAAGAGTACCCAAAATATCATCTGCTTCCAGTCCTGCCTGCTCCATGATGGTAATTTCCATGGCAAGGAGCAATTCTTTCAGCACCGGCATCTGTTCGCGCAGTTCCTCCGGCATAGGCTTTCGGGTTCCCTTATACTCTTTATACATTTCATGTCTGAAAGTAGGCGCCTTTACATCGAAAGCCACCGCAAGATACTGCGGCTTTTCCTCTTCAAGAATCTTGAATAAAATATTCAAAAAGCCATATATTGCGTTAGTATGAAGTCCCTTTGCGTTGGTCAGTTCCGGCACTCCGTAAAAGGCTCTGTTTAAAATGCTATGTCCGTCTATTAAGACCAGTTTTTCACTCATAAATCAAATACCCTTCCATTACATTGTGAGCACATATGCGATAACAACTATTCCCAGAATCGCAACTATCCCCAGCGTAATTCCAAGATATTTTACCGCATTATGTCTGCGGAGCCCCCGCAGTGCCCCCGCCATTCTAACATCCAATTCCTTTTGTAAATCAAAGGCACCGCCTTCCACCAGTCTGGCCATACCTTCTGCCACCAAAAACTGAATGGTCAGTTCCTCTCGGCAATCCTCGCAATTTTCTACATGTTCTACGAACTCACTCAGTTCTTTGTATTCCAATTGATTTTTAATAAAATCCGGTATTTTTTTCTCAAATTCTTTACAGTTCATATACTGCCCCCATTAAAGCATATGTAAAACAACATACTATATAAACTATACAACAATTTAATAAAAAACGCTATAAAAAAATCGCTGAACCTCTTATACAAGAAATCCAACGACCTTTATACTGCCGGCGGTGGGACTTGAACCCACACGTTGTTGCCAACAACAGATTTTGAGTCTGCCTCGTCTGCCATTCCGACACACCGGCTTGCTTGTCATTTGCGACGAAAATTATAATAACATACTTCTCGCCGCTTGACAAGTGATTTTGTAAAAATTGTTTAAATATTTGCTACAAATTATGCATCCCAGTTCATTTTATGAAAGATATCAAAGCAATCAAAGGTTGCAAAATAGTCTTTCGGTGTCTCTGCCCTGCGGATTAACTGCACACTGCCATCTTCTTTCAGCAAAAGTTCTGCAGATTTTAATTTACCGTTATAGTTATAGCCCATAGCGAAACCGTGGGCACCGGTATCATGAATAGCCAGATAATCCCCTTTTTCAATCTGCGGCAGCATTCTGTCGATGGCAAATTTATCATTATTTTCGCACAAAGATCCAACCACATCATATTTAAAATCACAGGGCGCATTTTCTTTACCAAGTACCGTAATGTGATGGTACGCACCATACATTGCAGGGCGCATAAGATTTACTGCGCAGGCATCCACACCGATATATTCTTTGTAGGTATGTTTTTCATGAATGGCTTTGGTTATCAGATGTCCGTAAGGAGCCATCATAAAACGTCCCAGTTCGGTGTAAATTGCCACATCTCCCATGCCTGCGGGCACAAGTACCTCTTCAAATACCTTGCGGACACCATCGCCGATTACACGAATATCATTGGCTGCCTGATCCGGCTTGTAAGGAATACCGATACCGCCGGACAGATTAATAAAGGAAATATGGGCACCGGTCTCTTTTTGCAGTTTTACAGCCAATTCAAACATGGTTCTTGCCAGTGTAGGATAATATTCATTGGTCACAGTGTTACTTGCAAGGAATGCATGAATACCGAAATTCTTTGCGCCTTTTTCCTTTAACACCTTGAATCCTTCAAACAACTGCTCTGTGGTGAAACCATATTTGGAATCGCCGGGGTTGTCCATAATGTCATTGGCAATGGAGAAATATCCACCGGGATTGTAACGGCAACTGATGGTTTCCGGTATATATCCTAAAGTCTTTTCCAAAAAGTCAATATGTGTAAAATCATCCAAATTAATGATTGCGCCCAGTTTTGCAGCATATTCATACTCATGGGCAGGGGTTTCATTAGAAGAAAACATAATGTCCTCTCCTTTTACTCCCATGGCTTCACTGAGCATCAGTTCTGTCAGAGAGGAACAGTCACATCCGCATCCATACTCTCTCAAAATATTAATCAAAAAAGGATTGGGAGTTGCTTTTACCGCAAAAAATTCCTTGTATCCTTTATTCCATGCAAATGCTTCCTTCAGGGCTTTCGCATTTTCTCTGATGCCTTTTTCATCATAGATATGGAAAGGTGTGGGATAAGTTTTTGAAATTTCTTCAATCATCTCTTTTGTTACAAACGCTTTTTTCATGACTTATTTCCTTTCAGTAAAAATCAATTTCTGCCTCTTGCGGAAATTCTCAGAAACAATATACCCCGTGCAGACGATAAATGTCAACTTATATTGCTATTTTCTATTGATATATTTTGCCCATGTGGTAAAATGCTTTTGAATTTTGTGATTTATACTCTATTTAAGATGAAATTAAAGATGAAAGGAAGTTGTCATGAAAAATCTGACCTCCGGAAGACCTATCAAATTGATTTTACTGTTTGCAATTCCCCTTTTTATCGGGCAATTGTTTCAATTATTTTATAGTTTGGTTGACACACGTATTGTAGGCTCTACCCTGGGAGAAACATCCTTGGCCGCAGTCGGCGCCACCACTACCTTAAGCGATTTACTGGTCAGTTTGGTAAACGGGACCACCAATGGCTTTGCCATCATTATTGCCACATTTTTTGGTGCCAAGGATGAAACAAACATGAAAAAAGCGATTGCCGGCACATCCGTTTTGGCAATCGGTGCCACACTGATAATCAGTGGTGTTACTTTGCTTTTCCTTTCTCCTATCCTTAGACTTTTAAATATTGAGGCGGAGATTCTTCCCCAATCCAAAGCTTATATCAGCATTATTTTGGCAGGATTGATTGCTTCCACACTATACAACCTGTGTGCGTCCATTCTCCGTGCCATAGGGGATTCTTTCACACCGCTTTTATTTTTGATTTTGGCTTCTTTTTTAAATATTTTGGGTGATTATGCCTTTATTCTGTTCTTTGATATGGGAGTTGCCGGTGCTGCACTTGCCACAGTACTGTCCCAGGCATTTTCCGCTCTTCTTTGCTTCATTTACATGCGAAAAAAATATCCCATGCTTTCCCTGTCCAAAGAAGATTTTGTCTTTTCCAAAGACATTTACAAAAAACTTCTTCATACAGGTCTTTCCATGGGATTTATGTCTTCCTTTGTAAGTTTAGGTACACTGTCGCTCCAGACCAGCATCAACACTTTTGGTACAAATATTATTGTAGCCCATACCGCTGCCCGCAAAATCACCTCAATTTATATGTTGCCCTTCGCCGTGTGCGGTGTGACTTTGGCAACCTACTGCGGTCAGAACTTAGGAGCAGGTAAATATTCCCGCATCAAAAAGGGAATCCTCGACACAGTGCTTTTAAACTTCGGTTGGTGCGCCGTGGTAATATTATCCGCCTTCACCATCGCACCATTTTTAGTAAAGATGGTAACTGCCACCGTGAATACGGAAATTATTGAAACTGCTACGTTATATCTGAAAATCAACACTGCCTTTTATTTAGTTCCGGCTGTCATTTGTCTGTTTAGAAACAGTATGCAGGGCTTTGGTGATAATACTACCCCGGTTATTTCCAGTTCCTTAGAGTTAATCGGTAAAGTAGCAATTGCCTTCTTCCTTGCACCGGCCATCGGCTACATGGGCATTATCGTTTCAGAGCCTATCGTATGGTGCATCATGGTCATCCCCTTAATTGTGGGCATGATACGGAATCCCATTTTCAAAATGCCCGACAAAGAATAACCCTCTGTATATAAAAAGAGACTTTGATAACATGATAATAACTGAGCGGGTGTAAACATTTTTGCCACAGCCCCTTGAAAAACGTCAGTACTTAGATGGCAAGCGAATGCTTTGCCGCCAAAGGCTTGCTTGCAAGGATTTTGGTGGCGAAGTATTTGGTTGGCATCTTATGTACTGCTACGTTTTTCACGGAACGAGAGTGTGGCTGTGAAAAAAATTGTTTACACCCGCTCTAATATTATCACTTTATATATAAGTCTCTTTTTAGATATCTTCTATCTGCCAATCTATGGGCTCTAATCCGTTCTCTTTTAAAAATTCATTGGTTTTGCTGAAATGCTTACATCCAAAGAATCCTCTGTATGCCGACAAAGGACTGGGATGGGGAGCCTCCAAAATCAAATGTTTCGGATTGTTCAGCATGCTTTTTTTCATCTGCGCAGGTTTCCCCCAAAGCAAATACACAATAGGTCTGTCCTGCTCATTAAGGGCTCGTATCGCTGCATCCGTAAACTTTTCCCAGCCTTTCCCGTGATGGGAATTGGCCATATGTGCACGCACCGTAAGCACTGTATTAAGCATCAGTACCCCTTGGGATGCCCATTTTACCAAATAACCGTTGTTTGGAATCTTGCACCCCAAATCATCCCGAAGTTCCTGATATATATTTACCAAAGAAGGGGGGATGTCCACATCAGGCTTTACGGAAAAACATAATCCATGGGCCTGACCATCATTATGATAAGGGTCTTGTCCGATAATGACCACTTTCACATCCTTTAACGGTGCCAGATGAAAAGCATTAAAAATATCATCTGCCGGCGGAAAAATTTGTCTGGTATTGTATTCTTCCCTTACAAATTTATATAGTTCTGTATAATAGGGTTTCTTAAATTCGCCGCCAATGGCCTCCAGCCAGTCATTAGAAATCATTGCCATGTTCTTTACCAAACCTTCCTATAAACGCACGGAAACGCCCTTATTATGAAGGTATTCTTTCACCTGTTTAATTTCCAGTTCTTTATAGTGGAACAAGGACGCCGCCAAAGCCGCTTCTGCGCCGCCCACCGTAAGCGCCTCGTAAAAATGCTCCATGGTTCCTGCACCGCCGGAAGCAATAACGGGAATGTTTACTGCTTGCGCAATCTGACTAGTCAAATCCAAATCATATCCGTTCTTGGTACCGTCACCGTCCATACTTGTAAGCAAAATCTCTCCTGCTCCAAGTTTTTCCGCTTTCATAGCCCATTCTACAGCATCAATCCCCATATCTACACGGCCACCGTTTTTATAAATATTCCAGCCGCTTCCATCTTCACGTCTTTTAGCATCAATGGCTACCACCACGCACTGACTGCCAAATTTGTCCGCCGCCTGGGAAATCAATGTGGGATTCATAATTGCCGCAGAATTTACGGATATTTTATCTGCGCCCTCTCTAAGAATCATTTTGAAATCCTCAACCGTACGGATTCCGCCACCCACTGTAAACGGAATAAATACCTGACTTGCAACCTGGCGAACCCATTCAAGTTGGGTCGAACGGGAATCTGCCGAAGCCGTAATATCCAGAAAAACCACCTCATCCGCACCGGCTTTATCATAAGCAGCCGCTACCTGCGCTGGCTCTCCTGCATCACGCAAATTTACAAAGTTGACACCTTTTACGACCCTGCCGTCCTTTACATCCAGACAGGGAATAATTCTCTTTGTATGCATTTATTTGTCCTCCCTGCCGATTTCAATGAAATTCTTTAAAATGGTCATTCCAACGCCGGAACTTTTTTCCGGATGGAACTGACAGGCAAATACATTGTCTTTTTCTACAGAAGCCTGAATTTGCACTCCATACTCTGTTTCTGCCACCACTATGGAAGGTTCCTTTGCCTGCAAATAATAAGAATGTACAAAATAAACATAAGAATTTTCAGGAATACCTTTGTACAATCTGCCTTCATTAGGATAAGTCAAAGAATTCCAGCCGATATGGGGGATTTTCAAACCTTCCCCATCAGGAATCCTGACAATGCGACCTTTCAAAACTCCAAGACCATCCACTCCCGGACTTTCTTCACTGCTTTCAAACAAAAGTTGCAGTCCCAAACAAATGCCCAAAAAGGGAGTTCCTTTTTCTACAATTTTATGTATAACATCCACCAGTCCATATCCGTGCAGTTTTGCCATGGCATCCCCAAAAGCGCCAACTCCGGGAAGTATTACTTTTTCTGCATTTAAAAGTATCTCGGGCTCTCTCGTTAAAATGGCTTCTTCACCTAAATACTCCAATGCCTTTTCTACACTTTTTACATTTCCGGCATCATAATCAATGATTGCTATCATATTTTTGTCCTACCTTATTCCGAAAAATTAATATCAGGCAATTCCTCTTCTTCCGGTAAAAGTCCCGGAAGTTCTTCACTTGTATCTTCCAAATCCGAAATACTTTTTCCCGCAATTACCGCCGTCAAATATCTGGTATATTCCACATCATTATTCAGCCCTGCAATTGCCTTGGCTTCTTTCTCACTAAGCTGATATTCCGAAGCCAAAATCCCTATAATTTCCTCATAACGGACTTCTACTTCGCTTTCCGCACCACAGTTCAATGCTTCCTGATAGATTTCCTCATAGTGCTTCACGGCTCTCATCAGGGAATCCAGTGCCTCAAGTTTTTTTCTAAGACTCCGGTACTGCTCATAGGCGGTAATACGACGGTCCATTTTCAGCACAACTGCCGAAAAATCTCTCATTTTCGTTTCTTCTTCATTTAGATTCCAACCGGCAAATTCCTGATAAGCCGCTTCGTAATTTTGCTGCTCAAAAGCTTTTTTCGCCCTTTGTTTTCCTAAGAAAGGAGAAAAAATAATGTTGCTTAAGAATATTACCGCAAAAACAGATGCCGCTAAAATCACAACCGCAATTACGCCGCCTTTTGCAATTTTCTTCCCGGGTTTCCCGTCATCAACAGGCCTGAATTTTTCCTTTGGAACTTTAGGTTCTTTTTTCTTTTTGGGCTTTTTATCCTTTTTCTTTCCGTCCTCTTCTTCAAAATCGTCCGAATCCTTGCCCTTTTTCTTGCTATTTTTGCCCTGTTTCTTTTTTGCTGCCTTCTTATCTTCTTTATCCAGTTCTTCCATAATGGCATTATTTTCTGCATTTATATCCGCACTGCCACCTGTTTTCGCTGTTTTCTCTTCCTCATCTTCGTCTTCTTCAAAAAGCATATTGAAGAATTTCTTGAAAAAACCGCCTTCCTTGCTTGCGCTTTCTTTCTGTTTCTTCTCCTTGCGAGACTTCTCATTTTTCCCTTTTGTTTCACTTGGCTTCGAGGGAATATCCATATCCTGCAATTCATCTATGTCCATTGCAAAGGCGAATGGTTCATCATCTCCGGCTTTTTTATCAAAATCAGATATATTTTCTGCCGGAGCAGCCTCAAACTGCAATTCATCCAAGTTAAGAGATCCCAAAAGTGACTGGATATCAGACATATCATCCACTTCCTGATACTCTTCAAAGGTAGAATTGTCTTCGCTTAGCACCGGTTCTAAATTCTCATTTGTCCCCTGATTTTGGTCCCCTGTATCTTGCGCATTTGCTTGCTCTTCATCCGCTCCGGAAATAGCGGGCACCGCACTTGCAGCTTTTTTCGCCATCTTCTTTTGCGCCTTGGCTTCTAATTTTGCAGCCTTTTTCGCTGCTTTCTGCTGTGCTTTTTCTTTACGTTTTTTCTCTTTTTCCGCCTTTTTGTCTGAAGCAGCATTATCTCCTGACGTAAGTGCAGACTCTGCATTTGCGGACACAGCAGAATAAAGAGCCAGTACATCTTCACTTACCGCCTCATTGTTATCTGCTTTTTCCAGTAGTTCATTTATTTCCGCAACATCCGAATCTTCCACCGCTAAACTGTCCAAAAAACCCGACATATCAGACGTTTCCAAAGAAGTCTCCTGCCCATTTTCCAACATCCGGCTAATCTCTTCCTCTGAAAGTTCTGCCACATGATCCACAAAGACCTGATCGGGAACAACATTTTCTTCCAAGTCCGTGTTTTCTCCCGAAACATTTATTAAATTGGGCTCCTGAAAATCAACATCAAGCAAATTAAGTTCTTTAAGCATAGCGTCAATATCCAGAACCGAATCTTCTCCCTTTGTTACCTCAGGCTCTTCTTCCGTGGTTTCTTCTACTGTTTCTTCCGCCCCTGAAAAATCATTCTGTTCTATGTCACTTTCCAAAACTACATCCTGAATCAAATCAGTAACACTTTCAGCCTCTTCAACAAAAGAAGGTTCCGCAAACAACGCGGCCTCCGTTACTTCCTCTGTCACTGGTACTTCCTCTGTTTCAGGTAGTTCCTCGGTTTCAAATACTTCCTCAGTTTCAACTTCAATTTCTTCAGTTTTCTTTTGGGGTAACTCCCCGGTTACGGATTTTAGTAGATTATCCAAATATTCTTCATCTGCGCCCATGAAACAATCCTCTCATTCAAACTGATTTATCCTAAGTTTAACACATCTACTGCATTTTGTGGAATAAAATATCCCTGCTCCTTCAATTCCGGCGTTAACTGATATAACCTTTCATGCACACGGATAAAATTCGCTTTTTTATTCAAATAACCCGTTTTTTCAAAAGGCCATCTGATTACCGAAGGATATTTCAAACCTACGCCTAATTCCAATATACAAAGTTTACGGTTAACAGTTCCCTGCAACCACTTCATATATGTGTTCCAACCATCTAAATAACCGTTTTCATCATATTGCTCGGCATATAAACTATTGAATACCATTTTCTCTCCACATTTTTCGCAAACAGGATATTCCACATCTTCCCATTGCAAATTCCCATGCAAGCATTCACTAATTTGCTGCAAAAATTCCGGTTTTGTGTCTATAATCGAATTTTCACATCCATGTTTGCACTGCATTTTTTTATAATTTCCGCAAGGTTCTACAATTCTGTCCTCACGAAAACCAACTTGTGTAAGAAAATCATTCATACAAGTAGAAACAACAAAATAATTCTTATTTTCTACCATTTTCAGCAGGTTTTCAAGTGCCTTTAAGACCTGTTGCTTCTTTTCTTTTAAAAAATGAACATTTACATAGGGCATCATTTCTTCTAAATGTTGCGTGCGGATTTCATCACATGCTTTTTGATAGGATTCATCTTGATTTAAATAAGATAGACATTCAAACTCGTCTCCAATGCCAATCAAAACCAAATCTGCTTCTTCAATTTTGTTTTTTATGTTTTGAATGGTTATCTCCATACTTGTACCTGCCTCATATTAGAAAAGCCGGGAATTATCCCGGCTTTTCACCTTAATACTAAAGTTGTGCTTTCATAATCAATTCGTCAATTGTGCGAACCAAGTTACCAATCTCCGGCTTTGTAAGCTGCGCATCTGCACCCAACGCTTCACCTTTTCTTCTCATTTCTTCATTGATTAATGAGGAGAAGATAATTAAAGGAATATCCTTAGTCTCATCATCACTCTTGACCAGTTTAGTCAAATGATGTCCGTCCATTTCCGGCATCTCGATATCAGTAATAATACAGCCCACATGCTCTTTTAATGTGCCTTCTTTCTTGCACTCTAAGATAACATTATACGCTTCCTGACCATTTTCTGTATGTATCAGATTGGTGTATCCGGCTTTCTTTAATGAATCTACAATCATTTTGTTAAGAAGAACGGAATCTTCTGCCAAAAGAATAGGAACATCACATCTCTGACGATTTACAAGACTATCAATTTCAGTCATTTTTAAACCTGTTTCAGGATTAATGTCTGTAATAATCTTTTCAAAATCAAGAATAATAATCAACTTATTACCCATTTTGATAACACCGGTAGAAATACCATCTTCAGTTGTAGAAACTGTTGCACCGGGCTTAATAATGTCTTTCCATGAAACTCTATGGATTCCAACTACCGCATCAACATGAAAGGCTATATTCAATTTATTAAAGTTTGTTACAATGAACAAACCACCTTCTTCTGAAAAACCACGCTGCAGGCAGTTTCTCAAATCAATTGCTGTAATCATCGTATCTCTGGGCATGAAAATACCTTCAATACTGGGATGGGAATTCGGAACCGGAGTAACCGGCTGGTAATTAATGATTTCCTTAATCTTTGCCACATTAATTCCATATGCATTACCATCAATTGTAAACTCGAGAACTTCTAACTCATTTGTACCATTTTCAAGTAAGATTTTTGTATCCATCCGTTCACCTCTCGTTTATTTGTTGCTGAAATATACCTTCATATATTTGATATAGAAACATTATAGCATATATTTTCTAAAAACAACATCTATTTACAAAAAAATTTCATTTTTTTTCTGAAATAAAGCGTTTTTTATATTATATATTCTTAAGATAACAAAAAAAGAGTAGTTTTCCTACTCTTTTAAAGGATTATACCTTCAAAACCGAACATTGAACTCCGAGTTCCTTTTGGAATAACTCGCTTTGCTTTCACATAGAAACTTCTGCTTCTATCTCGAAACGTCCTTCCTGGTTAAGCCTTCGACCGATTAGTAAATGTCAGCTGAACACATTGCTGTGCTTACACCTCATTCCTATCTACCTCATACTCTCTAAGGGGTCTTATTCAACTTTTAGTTGTTGGGATATCTCATCTTGAGGGGGGCTTCACGCTTAGATGCCTTCAGCGTTTATCCCTGCCGGACTTGGCTACTCTGCCATGCACTTGATATACAACAGATGCACCAGTGGTCCGTCCACCCCGGTCCTCTCGTACTAAGGGCAGCTCCTCTCAAATATCCTACGCCTGCGCCGGATAG
>JAFUIR010000022.1 GCA_017468395.1 Lachnospiraceae bacterium
CCAGTGGCTCAGTTGGTTAGAGCGCCGCCCTGTCACGGCGGAGGTCGTGGGTTCGAGTCCCATCTGGGTCGTCCACAATTTCATATTGTGATAAATGGGGTCTTAGCTCAGCTGGGAGAGCATCTGCCTTACAAGCAGAGGGTCATAGGTTCGAGCCCTATAGGCCCCATTTTTATACCCAAAATTAAATAGGCCGGCGTGGCGGAATAGGCAGACGCAAGGGACTTAAAATCCCTCGGTGGCAACACCGTACCGGTTCAAGTCCGGTCGCCGGCAGTACATGGAGACGCAAATTCAAATGGGAATACGTGGAAAAGCGTATTCCTTTTTTAGTAAAATAACGATTGACAATAATCTGATTCAAGATTAGTATGAAGATAGAAAAGGGCACTAGCGACAGATGGTTAGTCTTGAATAATTTGAGTAAAATAATCGCCTAAAGTTTCTGAGGATCTGGGCGGTTATTTTTATAATTTATTACTTTTAATTGTATATTCAAGACTGAATGAGAAAGAGAAATAAAGCAGGGGAAGAGTGGCATGAAATTTGAGATGATGAATGAGGCAGAAGTGAAAATAGATGGTGAGAAAATTAGTATGCGGACAAAGGGAGGTACAAATCTCTTTAATGGTGTAAGTGGAACTTGGAAAAATACTAATTTCCCCTTTTATTATGCGAGAATCCAAGGCGATTTTATGGTCTGCAGCAATATAACAGTTGACTTTCAGGCGGTTTATGATTTGGGGGCTTTGGTTGTTTTTGAGAATGAAAATAAATGGATAAAGTTTGCTTTTGAAAACTCTGACATGGGAGTACCGGCAATCGTGTCTGTAGTCACGCGGGATACATCGGATGATTGTAACGGAGAACCAATACAAAATGATTCAGTATGGTTGCAGATATGTCGCCAAGGAAGTGTTTTTGCAATGCACTATTCCATAGACAAACAGAACTGGAAGCTTGCCAGAATATGTAGGGTAGATATGCAAGAAGAAATTATGGTAGGCATATCAGTGCAATGTCCCACAGGTAATCAGTGTATGGCAGTGTTTGATGAATTAGAAATAAAAGATAATCTATATGAAGATATCCGAAATTTGAAAGTGAAAGAGAGTGATGGTTAATATGATAAAACCTGTAAATAAAAACGCATCTGCGGAGGCAATCAGTGTATTAAATTATTTAAGTGACATAAAAGGAAAAGGCATGCTCATAGGCCAGCACACGCTGACTATGGCGCAGGAAGAACTGGAGCATTTGGAAAAAGTGACAGGGAAACTTCCGGCACTGTGCGGTTTTGAACTGCTTTCCTATTCCCCTAATATTGTGGAAAAAAATTGTGATGAAGAGGCTTTAAAAGAAATTAATGAAAATAGAGGAACGCTGGAGCGGGCCTATGAATGGGCTCAAAAAGGCGGGCTGATTACATTGACATGGCATTGGTATTCTCCTATAGGAGGCAAAGATAAGTCCTTTTATTCAAAAAATACGGATTTTGATGCGTCAAAGGTTTTAGTGGAAGGTACGCCGGAACGAAAAGCATTTTACAGTGATATGGATGCCATGGCTGAGATTTTGCAGGAATTTAAGGAGAAGAAAATTCCTATCCTTTGGCGGCCGTTCCATGAAGCGGAAGGTGATTGGTTCTGGTGGGGCGTGAAAGGAATGGAAGTTGCAAGACAACTTTATCGACTGATGTTTACCTATTATACCGAGGAAAAGCATTTGGATAATTTAATCTGGGTGTGGAACAATCCTATGGCGGAGGGATATGTAGGGGATGAATATTGTGATATTGTGACAAGGGACTGTTATCCCCCGGCCCATGAACATACATCTTTGAAGGAAAAGTATGAAGAATTGAAGGGCTTTGCACCGGAAAAGCCTTTGGCTATTGCTGAAATAGGAACGTTACCGGATGTGGGTAAAATCAGGGATGATAGATTGGACTGGCTTTGGTTTATGACTTGGAGCGGAGATTTTGCATTGAGCGAGAAATTTACCACAAAAGAGTTTTTCGCGCAGCAGTATAACCATGAGTTCGCAATAACTCTTGATAAACTTCCAAAATTGTACTAGTAAAGAGGATATTAAGTAAAGCAAATACCAAGTAGAGCCATGGTAAATTATGGAGGTTGGCTTATGAAGGCAGAAGAAGCGATTCGTGCCGGAATCGGTAAGTTACAGAAGGAATTGGAGCTTTATCCGGGACTTTGGGAGGTCTTTGGACAGTGCTTTATGAATACGATTGAAACTACTGTCCGGCAGACAACAGAAGACACCTTTATTATTACAGGGGATATTTGTGCCATGTGGCTTAGGGATTCTACGGCTCAGGTGCTACATTATTTACGTTTTGCGGATAACGAGGCAGTTGCACAGATGATAGAGGGACTGATTTCAAGGCAGGCAGATTGTGTGCTCAGGGACCCGTATGCCAATGCCTTTAATAAGGAACCTTCTGATTATAAGCCCTATGATGATACACCGCGGGCATCAGACTGGGTTTGGGAGCGCAAGTACGAGATTGATTCGTTGTGTTATCCCTTATGGCTGGCAGAAAAGTATTATGATAAAACAGGTCGTACAGAGTTTTTGAATGAGAAATTTGCGCAGTCCATGAGACGCATTGTAGAGGTGCTGCGAAAAGAGCAGTGCCATGAAAAAAGTACATATAGATTTGAACGTACAAATTGTCCGCCCGGTGATACCTTAACAAATGGCGGAAAGGGCGAACCGGTTGCATATACAGGTATGACCTGGAGTGGATTCCGTCCCAGTGATGATGCTTGTAAGTATGGATATTTGATCCCTTCCAATTTATTTGCGGTTCGGGCGTTGAAATCGGCGCAGAAACTGGCAAAATTGCTGGGGGATGATGCACTTGCGCAGGAAGCGCTGAAATTGGGTAGAGAAATTGCGGATGGTGTTGAAAAATATGGGGTAATAGAACATCCGCAGTATGGCAAAATTTATGCCTATGAAGTGGACGGGTTGGGAAATGTGAATTTGATGGATGATGCAAATGTTCCCAGTTTGCTGTCGCTACCGTATCTTGAGGTGTGCGGTAGTGAGGATGAGGTATACAAAAACACACGGAGTTTTGTTCTTAGCGCAGATAATCCTTATTATTATGAAGGACGTTTGGCGCAGGGGATAGGAAGTCCCCATACACCGGAAGGCTATATTTGGCCTATTTCTTTGTGTGTGCAGGGAATGACATCCACAGACGTAGATGAAATGGCAGATATTTTGAATATCCTCATAACTACCCATGCAGGTACCGGATTTATGCATGAGAGTTTTAATCCGGATGAACCGGAGCAATATACCCGTAGTTGGTTTGCTTGGGCAAATTCTATGTTTGGAGAGTTCCTATTTAGATTATATGAAAAAGGATTGCTTCGCCCGGTGCTCTGCCGTGCAAATGAAAAAGCACAAAGAGAAAAACAGGTCTGAGCATTGCTGATTGGAGAAAAGAGGATTTATATGGAATTAAAAGAGTTACAGCGCCTTTTAGGTGAAATGTCTTTAGAAGAAAAAGTTGGACAGATGGTACAAATTCCGGCAAATATGTTGACGGAGGGCGGATTAATCACAGGACCTACCGATTCCATTGAGATGACGCAAGAGAAGGTTTCTCTGGTGGGTGCCTTGCTTGGAAAAACCGGGGCAAAGGAACTTCGCGATATTCAGGAAGAATTTGTGAAAAATCATCCCCATCACATTCCGCTGCTGCTAATGTATGATATTATTAACGGAATGGATACAATTTTTCCTATTCCTCTTGCAATGGGCTGTACTTTTTCACCGGAATTGGTGGAAAAAAGTGCAGAGGTAGCGGCAAAAGAGGCCACAGCAGCAGGCTTGCATGTGACGTTTTCACCTATGCTTGATTTGGTGCGTGATGCCAGATGGGGACGTGTTATGGAGTCCACAGGGGAGGATCCTTGGTTAAACAGTGAACTTGGAAAAGCCATGGTGCGTGGCTATCAGGGAAGCAGTAAAGCAGCAGGAGAACCACTGGATTTAAAGAAAGAAGGAAATATTGCAGGGTGCATTAAGCATTTTGCGGGATACGGATTGCCGGAAGGCGGTAGAGAATACGAAAACGTGGAAATATCTGAACGAACGTTTAGAGAAGACTATTTGCCCGCATATAAAGCCGCTGCAGAGGAAGGCTGCGCTATGGTCATGACTTCTTTTAATACCCTTGACAGAATTCCCTCCACCGGTAATAAGTGGCTGATGCGTGAGGTGCTCCGTAAAGAAATGGGCTTTGACGGAGTGCTGATTTCCGATTACAGTGCCATAGATGAAATGATAACCCATGGTATTGCCCAGGATAGCAGAGAGGCTGCGAAACTGGCAATTATGGCAGGTGTTGATATTGATATGGTGTCCAATGCCTATGTGAAGTATTTGGCTGATTTGGTCTGTCAGGGCGAAGTGGAAGAGCGGCTGATTGATGAAGCCGTAATGCGCATTTTGAAACTGAAAAATGATTTGGGATTGTTTGAAAATCCTTATAAAGACGGCTCAGAGGAAAAGGAAAAAGAACTGTTTTGTTGTAAAGAGCATCGCCAATTAGCCCGTAAAATAGCGGCGGCATCCTTTGTACTTTTGAAAAATGAGCAAATGCTTCCGCTAAAGAAGGAAGCGACAGAAAAGGTTGCTTTTATCGGTCCTTATGCGGAAAATGTGGAAATACACGGCTCTTGGTCTTTCCCAAAAAACCCGGAGAGCGCCATAACCATAAAAGCAGGCGCAGAGCAAAAAAAGACAGGAATGACTTTTGTGCAAGGATGCTTGGTTCTTGACGAAGACCAGTGCGACAGATACGGTGGTAAGCAAAGTTATGGAGAAGGTGCGAAGGACTTGATGCTTGCAGAGGCAGTTATGGCGGCAAAGAACGCAGATAAGGTAGTACTTTGTCTCGGGGAGCATCGAAATCAATCCGGCGAAGGCGGTAGTAGGGTAAATATCAGACTGCCCGAAAACCAGATGATTTTGTTAAGAGAAATTCAAAAGGTAAATGCAAATATCGTTACCGTAGTATTTTCTGCCCGTCCATTGGAACTTAAGGAAGTTACAGAAATTTCCAAGGCGGTTATGCTTGTTTGGATGCCCGGAACGGAAGGCGGCAACGCTATTGCAGATGTTTTGTTTGGTGACAGTATGCCACAGGGCAGACTGTCCATGTCTATGCCAAGAAGTGTAGGGCAAGTGCCTATTTATTATAACAGATTCAGCACCGGCAGACCAAACGGGTCAGGAACAGCGGTAGGTTTTATTCACGGTTATATTGATGAATCTACAAAACCTTTATATCCTTTTGGTTATGGTCTTAGCTACACGGAGTTTGAATATTCAAAAGTAGAACTTGATAAAACAGAAATGTGTGTAAATGGCACGTTGACTGCAAAAGTCAATGTTAAAAATATAGGCGCATTGCCGGGAACAGAGACTGTGCAATTATATTTGCAGGATGTAAAGGGGAGTGTGGTGCGTCCTGTAAAGATGCTTCGAGGCTTTGAGAAAGTTACTTTGCAGCCCGGCGAAAGCGGGGAAGTGCGTTTTGAAATCAAAGAGAGCATGCTGAAGTTCTACGATATTAACATGGACTATGTCAGTGAACCGGGCTTATTCCGAGTATTTATCGGTCAGGACAGTGATACGGAGAATATGGCAGAGTTTTGGCTGAAAAAGTAAAGTGAAAAGAGACATATAAAACCCCGGATAGTTATTATCCGGGGTTTTGAATAGTCAAATGATAATCAATTTATTTGGGAGGCTGCTTGAACTGACCGTAGTAAAGGATGCCCAGTGCGCCAGGACCGGCATGAGTACCGATACTGGGACTGATATCATTGATAATGATATTGGTAAAGGCGGTTTCCTGCTTTACCAGATCTGCAACATAATGTGCTTCTTCTAAACAGTTTCCGTGTACAATACCTACAGGAAGGGAAGTGTCTGTGTTTTCTTCCAAAGTAGCTTTCATTCGTTCAACAAGGACTCGAAGAGATTTTTTTCTGCCGCGGGCTGTTCCGTCAGAGGAAAGACCACCGGCATTGTTGACGTAAAGGTAAGGTTTTAAGTTCAATGCGCTTCCTACTACAGCAACTGTCTTACTGACACGGCCACCTCTTTGTAAATGGAACAGGTCGTCTACCGTAAACTGTACATTAATATGATTTTTAAATTCTTCAAGGTCTGCAACGATTTCGTCGTACGAGATGCCTTTGGCTTTCATATTATTTGCATGGATAACCATAATGGATTCGCCCAAAGATACGTTTAAGGAATCCACAACCGTGATTTTGGCATCGGGATATTCCGCGGAAAGTTCTTTGGCTACCATGCAGACATTGTTATAACTGCCGCTCAGTGCAGAAGAAAAACCGATGTGAATGATATCCATTCCCTTATCCAAGATGGAGCGGAATTTGTCTTCGATAATGGCGGGATTGTTTGCCTGAGATTGGGGCAATTCGCCGTTTCGCATGCGTTCGTAAAATTCCTTGGGCGGCATGTGCAATTCATCGCCGTAAATGGTATCCCCAAAAGAGTAATACTGGGGGATAATGGTGGTATCTAGTTTATCAATATATTCCTGAGGTAAATCGGAATTCGAGTCGGTTGTAATGCAAAAGTCTCTCATGTGGAACCTTCTTTCTCTGAACTAGTGTAATTGTAAAAACATAATTATAAGTATTATATCATGACAGAGCATTCTATGCAAACTTTTTAAAGCATTGACGAAGAATTTGTAGTAAGGTAGAATGATTAAGGGTTGAAAATAAATTAAAAACCAATGACGGGATGAAAGAGGATAGATAGTATGAAAGTATATGAAACGCTTCATTTGGTAAAAGGTGAAGATTTGAATCATCACGAGACATTGTTTGCCGCAAGAACGGCTTCATGGCTGATAGAGGCGGGATTTGCCACAGCTGCGTCCGAACATGGGGATACTGACGAGGTGGTGCTTAGAAATGTCCATGAGATATCTTATGTAAAGCCTGTAAAAAAGGGAACTATTGTAAAATTGAAGGGCAGGGTAGTTTTGGCAGGAAGCAGTAGTTTGATGGTGGCGGTTACGGCGGAAAACTCTCTGACAGGAGAAAAAGTTGTGGAAAGTTATTTTACTTTTGTGACCATCCATAAAGAAAAAGGTGGCAAGCGTGTGCATGGCGTGGTGCTGGATGAGCCTGTGGATGAAGAGGAGGAGAGACTTCGTACCAAAGCCCTGAAAATAAAAGAGACTCTGTAATATAATGAAAACGCAAAAAGGCACCGGAATGCGGCATATTTCCGGTTGCCTTTTTTAGGTTAAGGAGAAAGGGCCTGCAAGAACCTCTCTTTTGACATAAAGGTTCATATCGGGTCTGGTATTTATTTCCCATTTTATCAGGCGGATATGCATTTGTTCGATTTCGATACAGGTAATGCTGAAAGGATGAATACAACTGCCGCTGTTGCAATAACTAAGGTCGGTTTCAGACAAGACGGGGCGATGGGTGTGGCCGGTAATCAGGATATGGTTTTCCTTTGAGGCAAAGTGATGCAGACGGTTTTCGGTTTTGTGCTTTCGTGAGTAGTTTTTTGCTGCGCTTGTGGGGTCCAATATACCATAGCGCTCTAAACACAGTTCATCTCCATCGCCAAGCTCGATGTAGGTGAAATTTTGGCGAAGATAATGTTTCAGGGCAGCGTTATATAAAGTTTGGTTTTGCGGATGCGGAGGGTTCTGCGAAATGCCAAAGGCAGGTAGTAGTACAAGTACAAAACCCGGTCTACGGAAAGTGTGAAGGGTTTGGTTATGCGCAGGTATACATTACACCAGAAGAGGTTTGACCACTGTGCCATGGTAATGCGCAGTTTGCGAAAAAAGCCCTTGGGCGTGGCGGAGCGAAGGAAGGAAAAGGAGATGGTATTGTAGTAGCGTCTGATGTCCTTTGTGGAGTAGCCTGCATTAAAAAGCCCCACTACGAAGGCACCGGCCATTTCCGGGTTGGGGAAAGTGACGGAAACGTGCAGGGCTAATTCTTCGGGATGGGAGAAGCAGCCAAGCCGAAAGGTGGTCAGCCACCAGTGTCTATCGTTAAAGGAAGCTATAGTAGTTCCTTTTTTGGTAAGGTTTAAGGACAGGGGGAGCATGTCGTTATCCGTGACTGCTTGAAATAGCGTGGTTTTCAATTCGTTTTCTTCTAAAATACGGTCCGCGTAATACAGACCGATTTCACCGCCGGTATTGATACCATATTGTCCTTTCCAAAATTCTAAGAGCCAGGTTTTTCCCTGATAATTAAAATAGATAGGGCGGCAGTCAAATATCATATTCAGGCGAGGTGCCGCTTTGTCGTAAAAGGTACAGTAGCCGAGGTTTCTTTGCCACGCATTATGGTGAGAGGAAAAAATGTCCTGAGACGGGATATAGTAATAACCAAAAGGCTCAAGCAATCCGTTGAGAAGCAGGCATTTGTCCTGAATACACATGGAACGTACTTTTTGAATGATTTTCTTTCTGCGCCGGTAATCGGCCAGTAGCAGTATGCAAAGTATGGGTAAAAGAATTGCAAAAAACAGATACATGAATATTTCCTTTAAAGTGATTTACTTTATTTTATGTTTTTTGTCAAAAAATGTGTGCGGATTGTAAGGTGCAGTATTGTAAGGAAGATTGACAGTGTAGGAGAGGGAAGATAAAATAAAAATAGTCAAACTTTGAAAAGTGAAGGAGGAAACAGTATGAATAATTTCAGATATCACGCTTATACGGATATCCGCTTTGGAAAAGGGCAGGTAGAGTGCCTGGCGGGACTTGTGGCGCCTTACGGAAAGAATGTGCTTATGGTGTATGGCGGTGGCAGTATCCGGAAAAACGGGTTGTATGATAAAGTAAAAGAGTTGCTTGCAGACTTTAATGTGTATGAACTGGGCGGTGTGGAGCCTAATCCTAAGATTACGTCTGTAAGGGAAGGCGCAGCCATTTGTAAAAAAGAAAAAATTGATGTGGTACTGGCAGTAGGCGGAGGTAGTACCATTGATGCGGCAAAAGTGATTGCAGGCGCAGCATATTATGACGGAGAACCTTGGGATTTGGTGGCGGACCCCGGCAAAATCGGAAAGGTTCTGCCCATTGTTACCATTCTTACTTTGGCGGCAACCGGCTCTGAGATGAACAAAAATGCGGTTATTTCCAACATGGAAACCAATGAAAAGTTGGGTACAGCCTCCCACGATTTCATTCCGCAGGCTTCTATTTGCGACCCTACCTATTTGTTTACGCTTCCTGCCATGCAGACGGCGGCAGGAACGGCAGATATTATGTCTCATATTTTTGAACAGTATTTCCAGGCTACCACAAGTGCGTACATTTCCGATAGATTTGCAGAAAGTCTGTTGAAGACTTGCATAAAATATTGTCCCATTGCTTTGAAGGAACCGGACAACTATGAAGCCAGGGCAAATCTGATGTGGGCAAGTACACAGGCATTAAACGGTCTGCTCTCTTGCGGAAAGGGCGGCGGATGGACTTGCCATCCTATAGAACATGAACTCAGTGCTTACTATGACATTACCCATGGTGTGGGACTGGCTATCGTTACCCCACGCTGGATGCGGTATATTTTGAATGATAAAACTGTAGACAAATTCTGTGAATACGGACGGAATGTCTGGGAGATTGAAGAGAATGATGCGTACACCTGTGCCAATATGGCCATTGATGCTACTGAGCAGTTTTTCAAGGATTGTGGCATTCCCATGACACTGAGGGAAGTTGGAATTGACGAGTCCAAGATTGATTTGATGGCAGCAGATACCATTAAATATAACGATATGAATGGAACTTATGTGGCTCTTTCCAAGGAAGATATTGCAAACATTTTAAGGGCAAGCCTGTAAGAAGGTTTTGAGAACCGTGAGAAAGTAAAACAAAAAACCTCGTAAACGTAATGTTTACGAGGTTTTAATGTACTGTGCACAAAGGCACATGCCTGTGCGTTAGAAGATTCGAACTCCCGACCTTTTGGTCCGTAGCCAAACGCTCTATCCAGCTGAGCTAAACGCACATGTGCAAGTTGTTCTTGCAACATTAGATATATTACATGAAACCAAGAGGAATGTCAATACTTTTTTAAAAGAAAATTGTGTGAAAATTATTTACTTTTGAGCCATTAAGATTTATGATGAAATTAGTAAAATGCACACCAAATTGTGCGGAAAAGAGGTAGGTATGGCAAATATTAAAGGTACAAAAACTGAAGCGAATCTCATGACGGCTTTTGCCGGTGAATCCATGGCAAGAAATAAGTATACTTATTTTGCGTCTAAAGCTAAAAAAGAAGGTTATGTGCAGATTGCAAATATTTTTGAAGAAACAGCGGCAAATGAAAAAGAACATGCGAAGATGTGGTTTAAACTGCTGAATGACGGTATCGGAACCACAGCAGAAAATCTGCTTGCGGCTGCGCAGGGAGAAAATGAAGAGTGGACAGATATGTATGCGACTTTTGCGAAAGAGGCAAGAGAAGAAGGCTTTGAAGATATTGCGGCTTTGTTTGAAGGTGTGGCTGCTATTGAAAAGGAGCATGAGGAGAGATATCGTAAACTTCTTGCAAATGTAGAAGGCGGCATTGTATTTTCCAAAGATGGCGATATGATTTGGCAGTGTTTAAATTGCGGTCATATTCATGTAGGTCCTGCGGCACCGGAGGTTTGCCCCGTTTGTGCACATCCTCAGGCTTACTTCCAGCAGAAAGCAGAAAATTATTAAAACAATATGGAAGAAAGACGGGTTTGCAAAAAATGCCTGACCAGAGAAATGGAAGGGCAGGAAATGGTGTTTCAAAACATGCGCGACTATATAGACAATCTGGAAGAGGACATAAAGGCCGATTCTGTTTTGTATGAAAGCAGGCTGTCTGTTTGTAAAACCTGTGATAATTTGTTACAGGGAATGTGCAGAAGTTGCGGTTGTTATGTAGAAATGAGGGCAGCAGTTACTAAAAACAGTTGTCCGTGGAAAAAATGGTGATTTATGAGGAGAATCTTCGGGTTCTCCTTTTTTGTGAAGAAGTTTCAGTCAATTTCGCAATAAAAATAAAAAAAGACGATTTATTAGAGTTGCAAAAAGTATATTTGTTATAGTAATATTATTGTGTGCAATTTGACATAAAGAGATTCATTGCAAAAAAATAGTTAATACAAATCTGACAAAAATAATGAATCATAAGAAGTGAATTTGTGTATTGTTATCAGAGGGAGTACAAATGAAAAAATTTACACAGGAAACAATGGGGTATGAGCAATGCCCGGCATATAAAGCATTTAGGTGTTTCTTTGACAGTTATCTTGTGGAAAGAGATTTAGAAAAAACAATTTCTTTTGTGGAAGAGGATTTTTTCGGACTTGGAACCGGCGGGGATGAAGTTACTGAAAATAAGGCGGAATTTGCTGAATTGTTACGGGAAGAATTAGCGGTAATATCACAGCCCATAAAATACAAGGTTATTTCCATTTGCGGAAAGGAAATTGCGGAAAATATTTGGAATATTATGGCAACCATGGAAGTGTTGCTTCCCGGTGTAGGAACGGAAAAGAACGCATATGCGACACGTTTTACAGGGTGTTTTAAATTGTCCGGCAGCGGATTTGTTGTTGCCACCATGCATTTGTCCGAAGCCAGCCGTATTATGGAAGAAAAGGGATTTTTCCCTGCAAAGTATGCCGGTAATAATGTTGCCATTGATCAGGCAAAGGCGGAACAGATTATTTTTGACATTATGAGTAAGTCAATGCCGGGCGGTATTGTAAGCGGATATGCACAAGAAGGATTTCCGTTGTATTTTGTCAATGACCAGTATTTGAAACTTTTGGGATATTCTTCTTATGAAGAATATTTTGAAGCTGCAGGGGGACTTGGTATCAGTCATATTCACCCGGACGATGCGGATATGGTTAATAAAGAAACCATGCACAGTTACAGTGCAGATACGCAATATGGTGTGGAATACCGTATCAGGCACAAAGATGGTCATTATATTCATGTTTATGACATCGGTAAGAAGATGATTACTCCTGACAATAAGGAAGTTATCATCTGTGTACTTTACGACATGACGGAAGACGCAAAATTAAAAGAGATTTTGGTGCGGGAATCCAGTTACGATGCGCTTACGGGTGTTTACAACCGTGGTGGGGGCGTAAGAACCATTGAAAAAGCGTTAAAGTATGGGGACGCATATTCCCTTGCGTTTTTCGATATAGACAATTTGAAACTATTAAATGATGTCTATAATCATACTGCCGGTGACCATGCACTGAAATATTTTGCAGAACTGCTAATGAAGCATTTTGATGACCGGACAGTGTTAACCCGTTTTGGGGGAGATGAGTTTGTCGCATTTTTCAGGGATAAGGTTGAGCGGACGTGGATTGAATCCACATTTACACAGTTGGAACAGGAATATTGCAGTTTCATAGAACAAAATTATCCGGACAGTCGTTCCTCTGTGTCGGTGGGCTGCGTAATCGGTACGAAGAAATGTGCTTTTAATGAATTGTGCCGGATTGCCGACGAATTAATGTATGATATTAAAAAGAACGGAAAAAAAGGATATAAAATCGTAGAACTTGATTAAAAAGAATCCCGGTATACTTGGTAAAAAGTATACCGGGACATTTTTTGTTTTGAAGTCTGCCGGGGATTAGCCCATTACGATTTCAACCTGATATTCTGTTTTTCCTTTTACATAAGGAATGATGCAGCCGTCAACCTTCTGGCCATCTACAGTCATGGAAACTACACCTTTTTCTACATTGTTAGGGTTAGTAACCTTGATGTTGTAGGTTCCTTCGCGGAAACTTCTGGTCAGAGTGAAGTCGCCAAATCCCTTAGGTACGCAAGGATCAATGGAAAGACCTTTATGTGTAGGATATACACCCAGAATGTACTGGGAAATATTTACAAAGGTCCAAGCAGCGGTACCTGTAAGCCAGGAGTTTTTAGCCTGACCGTGGAATTTTGCATCTGCACCGGCAACCATCTGGGAATATACATAAGGTTCTGTGCAGTGGATTTCGCTGATTTCTTCAACATAAGCAGGACATGTCTTCTGGTAGATTTCAAATGCACGGTCACCACGTCCGATTACTGTTTCTGCAATGGAAACCCAAGGGTTATTGTGGCAGAAGATACCTGCGTTCTCTTTATATCCGGGCGGGTAAGAGGAAACTTCGCCCAGTTCCAGATGATATCTGGTGTAAGCGGGCTGGAGAATCATTACGCCGTATTTGGTATCGAGTCTTTCTTTAACGGAGTTCAGTGCTTTCTCAGCGAGACCTTCTTTTACGCCTACGCCTGCAAGTACGCAGAAACCCTGAGGCTCGATGAAGATCTGACCTTCTTCACATTCTTTGGAACCAATTTTCTGGCTGTATGCATCGTATGCACGCACAAACCATTCGCCGTCCCAACCATCCTTAAGGATAGCGTCATACATAATTTCGGATTCTTTTCTTGCACGGGCCGCTTCGGCATCGTCGCCCATCAGTTCAGCAAGCTGAGCATATTCTTCTGCATATTTTACAAACATACCTGCAATAAATACGGATTCAGCCACGGGACCTTCACTGGGACCAAAGGTCTGGAAGGATTCACCGGGATGCTCGGAAAAGCAGTTTAAGTTCAGACAGTCATTCCAGTCTGCACGTCCGATAAGAGGCAGGTTATGAGGACCTTTGTGGTTGATGATGTAGTCCAAGGAACGTTTCAGGTGATCCATGAGAGGTGTTGCAACGGACATATCATTATCAAAAGGAACCATCTCAGTCAAAATGGAGGTGTCGCCTGTTTCTCTTACATAAGCGCTGGTACCTGCGATAAGCCACAGAGGGTCATCGTTGAAGCCGCTACCGATGTCGGAGTTACCTTTTTTGGTAAGAGGCTGATACTGGTGGTAAGCGCTACCATCCTGGAACTGTGTGGAAGCGATATCGATGATACGCTCTCTTGCACGGTCGGGAATCAGGTGTACGAAACCAAGCAAATCCTGACAGGAGTCACGGAAGCCCATACCACGGCCGATACCGGATTCATAATAAGAAGCGGAACGGGACATGTTAAAGGTTACCATACACTGATACTGGTTCCAGATATTAACCATACGGTTAACTTTGTCATTTTCAGACTGGACATTATATTTGGAAAGAAGTGCTTCCCAATATTCATTAAGCTGTGCAAAAGCACGGTCTACATCTGCGGAAGTCTGGTAGCGTGCTACCATTTCAAAAGCGGGTTTCTTGTTGATTATGCCGTAAGATTCCCATTTTTCTTCCTGGGGATTCTCGATGTAACCCAGAACAAATACATAATCTTTGGATTCGCCGGGAGCCAGTGTCACGTTAATCTGGTGGGAAGCGATGGGAGACCAGCCGCTTGCCATGGAATTTGTGCATGCGCCGTTTGCTACAACTTCGGGCATTTCAGGTCCGCGGTAAGCGCCGAGGAATGCATCTCTGCTTGTATCAAAACCGTCAATAGCAGTATTTACGGAGTAGATACCGTAGTGGTTGCGGCGTTCACGGTACTCTGTTTTATGGAACAGAATGGAACCGGAAACTTCGATTTCACCTGTGCTCAAGTTACGCTGGAAGTTTTTCATATCGTCATCTGCATTCCAAAGACACCATTCAACATAGGAGAATAAGGAAAGGGTCTTTGCAGAGTCGCTTTCGTTTGTAACGGTCAGCTTACTTACTTCACAAGTGTCGTTCATGGGAACGAAAGAGAGTACGGAAGCTTTCACGCCGTTTTTGGAACCGGTAAAACGGCTGTAGCCGATACCGTGACGGCATTCATAGGAATCAAGTTCAGTCTTTGTGGGCTGCCAACCGGGATTCCAAACGGTGTCGCCATCCTTTATGTAGATGTATTTACCGTTGATGTCCGCAGGAACATTGTTGTAACGGTATCTTGTCAGGCGGAGCAGTTTAGCATCTTTATAAAAAGAATATCCTCCGCAAGTATTGGAAATCAGACTAAAAAAGTCGTTGCATCCAAGGTAGTTAATCCAAGGAAGCGGCGTTTTGGGGGTGGTAATGACATATTCGCGATTCGCGTCATCGAAATAGCCGAATTTCATAGGTTTCTCTCCTTTACATAGTTTTTTGGAATATAGTAATTAAACGTTTAAGTAAATGGCTATAAGAAGCCTTTGGCAAAATTATATACAAGTAAAGGGGAAATTGCAACCTGAATATTGGCAAAAATGACATTTCGTGAAAGGTGCACAAAGCAAAAGGCGAGATTGAAAGCGGGATTGTGCCTTGAAAATAGGGTGAAAAAAATAGGAAATATTTACTAAATTGCAAAAAAAGAATAAGTCAATGGACAAAACAACAAAATTACAGCGCAATAAGTTGTTAAACATTGACAAAAACTATCCAAGTTGCATAAAAAAAAACCGAAAAGTATTGCAAAAGTGTCAAAGATGATGTATATTGAGAATACGAAAACGATTAAGCCGATAGACACGTTGTTTGTCATAAGCAACCTGTTAAACAGCAGTAGATGTAGAAAGAGGATTGATACCATGGCTTCTATGAAAGACATTTCAAAAGAATGCGGTGTCAGTATTGCTACAGTAAGCAAAGCATTAAACAATCACACAGACATCGGCGAAGAGACAAAGGCTCACATCAGACGGGTGGCAAAGGAGATGGGATACTTTCCCAATTCTTCTGCAAGGGCTTTGAAGACAAACCGTACACACAGTATAGGGGTGTTGTTTGTAGACGAGGCACGAAGCGGTTTGACGCACGATTATTTTTCCGATGTGTTGGACAGTTTCAAGCGCACTGTGGAAAGAAGAGGTTATGATATTACCTTTATTAATGCCAGCGATGGAGGCAGAGGACGCAGTACATATTTGGAACATTGCCGATATCGGGGATTTGACGGAGTGGTTGTTGCCTGTGTGAATTTCTATGATCCGGCTGTGGAGGAATTGATTAAAAGTGATATTCCTATTGTGACTATCGACCATCTTTTTCACAATCGCGTTGCAGTGATGTCCGATAATGTAAAAGGAATGAAAGACTTATTTACATATGTATATAAACAGGGACATCGTAAAATAGCTTACATACATGGTGCAGATTCCGCAGTTACCAGAAGCCGTTTATCTTCTTTTTATAAGACGGCAGAGGAGTTTGGAATCCAGATACCGGATGAATATATCAGAGAGGCCGCATACAGAGATACGGCTTCCACCGGGGAGGAAACCCAGAAATTACTTGATTTGCCGGATCCGCCCACATGCATTTTATATCCCGACGATTTTGCTTGCTTCGGCGGAATGAATGTTATGAAAGAAAGAGGACTTCGCATTCCGCAGGATATTTCAGTGGCAGGATATGACGGCATCCGAGTGGGACGCCACATTGAACCGCAACTTACGACTTTAAAGCAGGATACGGAGTTGATTGGAAAAAAGGCCGGTGAAAGTTTGATTGATTTAATCGAAAGACCGAAAACAACCTTGATTGAGCAGGTTGTGGTGGAGGGAAAAGTATTTCCCGGAAAAACGGTAGGACGGATAGACCGATAATAATTATGGTATTTACATCACAATTAAAAACAGTGATGTGGATATAAAACAAAACACCTATTTATTAAAAAGGGAGGAACTAAACATGAAAAAGAAAGTTTTATCACTGATTCTTTCTACAGTTATGGTAGCTGGTCTGCTTGTTGGCTGTGGCGGAGGATCAAACGGAGAAGGCGGAAATCTTGCGTACAATGGTACTCTTGAACTGATGCACTACTCCACATCTGAAGAGTCTCAGGGTAACGGCGGTTCTGACGGTTTCCGTACAATGATCGCTGAATGGAAAGAGGCTAATCCCAATATCACATTGGAAGAAAACGTACTTGCAAATGCTGATTACAAAACTCAGATTGCAACTCTTGCAGCAGCAAACGACCTGCCTGACGTATTCCTGTTACAGGGTATGAACACAGCAGCATGGGCTGAGCAGGGTCTTGTTCTTGATATGACAGATATCATCAAAGACTCACCTTACTATGACGATTACAACCAGTCTTATTTTGTACCTTTCACAGCAAACGAGAAGATTTATGCTCTTCCTGCTTTGACAGGTGGTACATGTACAGTAGTTATGTACGACAAACGTATCTGGGGCGACACATTCCCTGCAACATGGGCAGATGTAGAAGCAAAAGCAGCTACACTTGACGTAACACCTATTGCATTTGGTAACGGCGGACAGTGGCAGGCTAACTCCTGCTTCCTCTCTACTCTTGGTGACAGATATCATGGTCCCGAATGGTTCATGTCTATCGTAAACAAAGGCGGCGCTAAATTCACAGACGCTGAATTCGTAGCAGCACTTGCTGAAACACAGAGACTGTTCAACGAAACAGACCTCTTCAACGAAGACTTCAATACCATCACAAACGAAGATGCTCGTGAATACTACATCGATGGTTCCGCAGCAGCTTTCATCGGCGGCAACTGGGACGTTTCCTACGTTCAGGCTACACTTGCTGAAACAAACAAAGACCTTTATGACAACACAGGATTTGCAGTACTTCCTCAGTCTGCAGACGCTAAGAAACAGAGAAACAGCCAGAACATCGGTCTTGGTTACGGTATCGCAATCAATCCTAAGGTAGCTGAAGATGCTGACAAACTTGCAGCAGCTATCGACCTTGCTTACAAATTGACAGGTCCTGACTTCTCTAACTTCGTTGCAGCTAACTACGCTTTGGGCGGACTTACAGCAGCATCTGATGTTGACTGGAGCAAATTCGATCAGTGGACAATCGACTTCTACAACTGGTCTTATGTTGATACAGAGACATGTGAAATCTATGACTCTTATGTATCCAGCGCAGTTTGGGGCGTACTTAACACAAATATGCAGACTATGATGAACGGCGATATGACTCCTGAAGAAGTTGCAAAACTTACACAGGAAGCATATGAAGCTAACTACTAATCAGTAGTCAAAACTTATTCGTATCTAAATAAGTAGTATAACGGTCGGTATCAATCGGGGAGTACTCCGGTTGATACCGAACTTGTTAAAAGGGAAAATTAAGGTAATCAAAAAAGTTAATTTAGGAAAAGAAAGAGGAGGAAAACAGGATGCCCAACGCAATAAGACCTAAAAATAAAGTAATATTCGCTTATCTGGCCCTCCCTGTGGTATGGTTTGTTTTTGCTGTATTTGTTCCGTTGATTACAGCGTTTGTTTATAGTTTTTGTGAGTGGAAAAATGGTCCCACCAAGACGTTTAACGGAATCCAGAACTATATTGATTTGCTTAATGACAGTGAGTTTTGGTTGTCCTTTGAACACAATATCTTTTTGGTAGCAGTATGTATTGTGGGTCAGATTGGTATCGCATTTATACTGGTACTTATGATTAATTCCAGACTGGTGAAATTGAAAGGTATTCACAGAACCTTTGGTTTCTTCCCCAGTACCGTGGCAGCGGTTTCCATCGGTTTTATCTGGAAAATGATTTATGATAATAAACGAGGAATTCTCAACTGGTTTTTGGTACAAATCGGTCGTGAGGATTTGACACAGGTATGGCTGAATAATGAGGAACTGGTTATGTTACTGGTTGCAATCCCCTTGGTTTGGCAGTGGATTGGTTATTATATGGTTATTATCCTGTCAGCAATTTCATCTATTGATCAGGAAATTTTTGAAGTGGCAGAAATTGACGGCGCAAATGCATTTAAACGTGCAATTTACATTGTACTGCCGCTGATTAAGAATACATTGCTTGTCTGCATTACACTTTGTATTGCAGGTAATATGAAAGCATTCGATAACATCTATGTTATGACTAAAGGTGGACCGGGAACGTCCTCCATGGTTATGGCGATGTATGGTTATAAAACATCCTTTGAATATTCCAACATGGGTTACGGTAGTACTATTTCCGTTGGTATCTTCGTGCTCAGTTTGTTAGTAATCGGTGGTTCCCAGTGGCTTATCGGTAAAATGACAAAGGATAAGGACGTGTAGGAAGGAGGAGAAGAGATGGCTAAATTTGAAATGACAAAGGTTGAAAAAAATGACGTTGGCACGAAAGTGAAACGTGGAATATTGGGCTTCTTCTTAAATGGAATTCTTATTATCTTTTCTGCCACATGTATCTTCCCTCTTGTTTGGATGTTCTATTCATCCGTAAAAGAAAAGCGTGCATTCAATGCAGATATTATTGGACTCCCCAAGGAGCCCACTTTGATAAACTATATCAGAATTCTGACTAACTCAGATTACAATCTGGGAAGTTCCATGATTAACAGTTTGAGGACAACGATATTATCCTTGTTTTTCATCGTATTGTTTGGGTTTATTGTAGGTTATATTTTGGCGAGAATTAAATTCCGCGGAAATCGTGCAGTGTATCTGATGTTCCTTATGGGTATGTTGATTCCTATTCATTCACTGCTTGTACCTATTTATGTTGTATTTAAAGATACCGGTTTGTCAGACCATTGGTATACACTGATTATTCCTTACGTTGCCTTTGGCTTACCGATGGCGGTGTTCCTTGTAGAAGGTTTTGTGAAGTCGATTCCGGCAGCCTTGGAGGAAGCAGCAGCCATTGATGGAAGTAGTTTTTCACGTACTCTGTTTTCCATCATTATGCCTATCTGTCGTCCTATTTTGACTACAGTGGCGATTATCCAGACATTCTCTTGCTGGAATGAATTTTCTTTTGCATTGGTATTGCTTAAGAGACAAACTTTGCACACAGTACCTCTTGCAATGACTCAGTTTACCGGACAGTTTGCGTCCGATTATCCTAAGATTATGGCGGCTATGTTGCTTACAATGTCACCTATTGTTATTCTGTATTTTGCAGGTAGCAAACAAATCATCAAAGGTATGGTTGCAGGTGCGGTAAAAGGATAAGAAATATTTTATGAAAAGTTAATATTACCTTTCTTTTCCTTATATTTACGAATGAAAAGAGGCATGATATACTGTAGAAAATGCAGAAAATATCATGTCTTTTTTTTGCAAGTAAAGGATTAAGGAATAGTAAACATGACAAAGCAGACTTTTTTAGATACACTCAGAGGTTCCCTTACCGGCGCAATCAGCGCTTCAGCAGTGGAAGAAAATGTAAGATATTATGAGGAATATATTAATTCTCAAATAAGGATGGGAAAAAGTGAACAGCAGGTTTTGGCAGAACTTGGAAATCCGAGATTGATTGCAAGAAGCATTATAGATGCAGGTAAAAGCACAGGGGACACAAGTTCAAATGCCGGGGCGGCTTATGGTGGAAATGGTGGCGGATATTATACAGGTGGCTATCAAAACGGAGGATACCAGGGAACCGGTTATCGAAGCCGGGAACAGGGCGAGATGGGACGAAGCAATGTCAGAAAGCGCAGATGGCCGACTTGGCTGATTTTGATTTTAGTTTTAGTGCTTATAGTGATTTTTGTAATATTGCCGGTAGTGGTATTATTTGTGTGGTGGCTTGCACCGGTCGTTGTGATTGTATGGCTGATTACCTTTGTGATTAAAATGATGAGAAAAAGGTGATGTTGAAAAAACTCTATAAAAGGTAAATGAGCCATCAGGGGGGCTGATGACTCATTTGAGGGGAGTATAAATAATTAATATATAAGGGTTGTAAGTAGAAATCGATGAAGGGGTTATTTCTACTTACAATGTTATTATAGCACTGGTTTTTGGAAAATGCAAGCATAAAATAGTACCAAAGTCCTACCTAGTACCAGAATTATTTCTGTGCAAATTAGACATAATAGGAGAGTAACCCGTTAACAGTTTAGGAGGAAACTCAAATGTCTAATAATAGTCAGAATAATAACCAGAAAAATTCTACAAACAACCAGAATGGTCAGAATTGCAAAAATGCTCAGAATAACCAGAGCAGAAACGCTCAGAACAATCAGAGCAGAAATGCTAATTCAAACGAGCAGAAAAACAGCAGCAACCAGAACAATTACTAATTGAACCGGTCAGAAGGGGCGCAAGGCATCTAAGGGACGCTTTGAGTCCCTTTTTGATTGGGAAAAATACTGTGAAAGGCAGAAAAAGATTGTGATGATACGGGGGAAAGTGTTATACTATCCGAGAGAGCGGATTTTGACGCTAAAATGCAATAAGAAATAAGTATACATAAAGTGCGGAGCAAATATGAAAAGAATGGAATTGATTGCACCCTGCCATTTTGGTATGGAGGCAGTATTAAAAAAAGAAATTATAGATTTGGGCTATGATATTACAGAGGTGGCCGATGGACGTGTGACCTTTTTGGGTGATGAGGAGGCATTGTGCCGCGGAAATATTTTTTTGCGCACAGCGGAGCGTATTCTCATTAAAATAGGCCGATTCCATGCGGAGACTTTTGAAGATTTATTTCAGGGAACAAGGGCGCTGCCTTGGGAAGAGTATATTACAAAGGACGGAAAGTTTTGGGTAGCAAAGGCAGCCAGCGTAAAGAGTAAACTGTTTAGCCCCTCTGATATTCAGTCTATTATGAAAAAGGCCATGGTGGACAGGCTGAAAGGTGTTTACAAAATCCAGTGGTTTCCGGAAACCGGAGAGAGTTTCCCGGTGCGTGTGTTTCTAATGAAAGACGAAGTGACTGTGGGGCTTGATACTACAGGGGAATCTTTGCATAAGAGGGGATACCGTAAACTTACCGCCAAGGCACCTATTGCGGAAAATTTGGCGGCGGCACTGATTATGTTGACACCCTGGAATAAAGACCGTATTTTGGTAGACCC
This sequence comes from Lachnospiraceae bacterium, assembly GCA_017468395.1. GTDB lineage: Bacteria > Bacillota > Clostridia > Lachnospirales > Lachnospiraceae > Acetatifactor. The sequence continues at coordinate 21,827 of JAFUIR010000022.1, forward strand.
ATTTTGCGGAAGCGGAACCATTCCCATTGAGGCGGCTATGATGGCTGCAAACATGGCTCCCGGTATGAACCGTGAATTTACGGCGCAAAATTGGGCGCATGTTGCACCTAAAAAGGTGTGGTATGATGCCTTTGATGAGGCACAGGAGATGGTGGACTTGAACATCCGGACCGACATTCAAGGCTATGATTTGGATGAAAAAATGGTTTCCATTGCCAGAGAAAATGCCCGTTTGGCAGGCGTGGATAAATTGATTCATTTTCAGCAAAGAGACGTGAAAAATCTCAGTCATGCAAAAAAATACGGCTTTATTATCACTAACCCGCCCTATGGTGAGCGTCTGGAGGATAAGTCGGCGATGCCTGCTTTGTATCAGACCATCGGAGAACGCTATAAGGCACTGGACAGCTGGAGCCTTTGCATGATTACCGCCTACGAGCAGGCTGAAAAAGATATTGGCAGAAAAGCAGACAAGAACCGCAAAATATATAATGGAATGATGAAGACGTATTATTATCAGTTTATGGGGCCGAAGCCTCCCAAAAAGAATGTAATTTCGGAGTAGTGAAACTGATTGGTGGATAAATATGAGTGATAGATTGCGATTAAAAACGCTGATTGCAGCTGTAGTCTTTTTTCTTTTTTCTATGAGCGGAATGTTGATTTATGCCCATGAAAAGGCAATTGTGATTACGGAAGGACCCCATGATGTGTTGCAAAATCAGATAGATTCCGTGCAAAGTACGCAGCCACAAGAGCAGTCCCTGCAAAAGCCAAGATCTTTTGTGTTTGATGCAAATTCCCAGGCGGGAGAGCGGCTTTGTATTCCTCTGCAAGACGGCGTGAAGGCAGAAAATGTAATAATTGAAAACAGATATATGTCCAAGGAACTTCGTATTTCCGTGGGCCAGTGTGAAGTGGAGTTTTATAACACGCAGGCAGTTTATGGAGATGTTACCGGTATAGAGTCCGGTACCTATGAAGAAACGGTAAATGGCGTGTTGATGAGATTTCAACTGACGGATATTTTTGAGTGTACCAGTGTGCTGGATGGTAATAAACTGTATATTGATTTGGTGCCGCCTGCAAAGATATATGAAAAGATTGTGGTAATAGACCCTGTCTACAGTGATTTAGCGGCAAGTGCCGAAAATGGATCCCTGGCGGAGAAAGACCTTGCGCTGGATGTTGCAAAGCGGCTAAAAACTAAATTGGATGCCACGGACATTAAGGCATATTTTACCCGTTTGGATGATAAGGAAGTGGAAAACGTGGAGCGGCTTGGACTGGTAGAGGAAGTCGGTGCGGATTTTATCCTTTCCATCGGAGCGGCGGAAAATCCGGAAAATAGCGAAAAATACGGTACAGAAGTTGTTTATAACGGAAACTTTTTCACACCGGGCTTAAACAGTGTGGTACTGGCAGATTGTGCCTTGCGGGAAGTTGTAATTCAGATTAGCGGAAGGGGCAATGGATTGCTGGAAGCCACTGAAAATGAAAGTGTCATATGGAATGCACAGGTACCTGCGGCTTTGCTTAAAGTGGGCTATTTGTCCAATAAGCAGGAAGCAGCATTGCTTTCCAGAGAAGATTATAGAGAAAAAATTGCAGAAGGAATTTATCAGGCGATTTTGAAGGTATATGAAGGAGAAGAAAATTGATGAAAAAGCAGATTATTTTTGCCACAGGAAATGCGGGAAAAGTGAGAGAAATCAGAGCAATTTTGGGCGACCTTGGACTGGAAGTACTTTCCATGAAAGAGGCCGGAATCAGCGCAGATATAGAAGAAGACGGGGCTACTTATGAAGAAAATGCTTTGATTAAGGCCCGTGAGGTGGCAAAATATACAGATGCCATTGTTATGGCGGACGATTCCGGTCTGGAAATTGATTATTTAAATTGTGAACCCGGAATTTATTCTGCAAGATACATGGGAGAAGATACTCCTTATACGGTAAAGAATAATAATCTGATTGAGAGATTAAACGGAGTGCCGGATGAGGAGAGAACTGCAAGGTTCGTGTGTGCCATTGCGGCGGTGCTGCCCGGAGGCGAAGAAGTGACCACAAGAGGCATTATTGAGGGAAGAATCGGCTATGAAGAGGCTGGTGAAAATGGTTTCGGATATGACCCTATTTTTTATGTTCCGCAGTTTGGAAAGACTACAGCGCAGCTTTCCCCGGAAGAGAAAAATCAGGTGAGCCACCGCGGAAAAGCATTGGAACAGATGAAAGAAATTTTGCGTAAAAAGATTTAAAAATGCGGAGAGCAAATGATGAAAGTTTTGATTGTGAGTGATACCCATAGAAAAAATGATAATTTCCTCAAAGTATTGGAGCAGGTTTCGCCGATTGATATGGTAGTTCATTGCGGAGATGCGGAGGGCAGCGAGTACTTGTTTGAAAAAGCCGCAGATTGTCCTTTGGAAATTGTGGCGGGGAACAATGATTTCTTTTCCGGGCTTTCTACGGAAAAGGAATTTTATATAGGAAAATATCGCGTGTGGCTGACCCACGGGCACAACTATTATGTGTCTATGGGAACGGAAATGTTAAAGCAGGAAGCTGCCTCAAGAGGCGTGGATATTGTGTTTTTCGGGCATACTCACAGACCGGTGGTGGAATATGGCACAGGGGTGATTGCGGTCAATCCCGGCAGTATATCTTATCCAAGACAGGATGGAAGAAAACCATCTTATGTGCTTATGGATATTGACCGGGAGGGGGAAGTCCATTTTACAATCCGCTATGTGGAGTGAAAAACTGTAAAAGTGGAGTAAAAAAATTCAAAAAATAGGTTGACACAAAGCAAATATTCATATATAATATGATTTGCGTCACGAAAAGGGGCAGGAAATGCGACGGGGTGTGGCTCAGTTTGGCTAGAGCACCTGGTTTGGGACCAGGGGGTCGCAGGTTCGAATCCTGTCACCCCGATTTGTGAGATATGCGGGTGTAGTTCAATGGTAGAACACCAGCCTTCCAAGCTGGATACGTGGGTTCGATTCCCATCACCCGCTTTAAAAGCAAGGTCATTGACCTTGCTTTTTTGTTTCTATAAAGTTTTGATTACATTTTCTAGGCTAACGCCATTTATTTGTTATCCTTCAATAAAGCGTCTGTTGTAATCCCAAAATAGTTAGCAAGAATAACAACTTCATAATCGGGGACAAATCTTGTTCCTTGTTCGATTCTTAATATCGTTAAGTCTGAAAATTCATGTCCAAGTAACTGCAATTTCTCCGCCAACTGTTTTTGTGTTAATCCAGCTTCTTTTCGTAGTTTTTTAATTTTTTTGCCAATTATGTTTTTAGAGTCTTCTTTATTCCAATATATTTTCATGCTGGAAACCTCCTTCTAAAGATGAAATTTTGGCGAACTTTCGACATTTATTGCGGAGGATAAGAAAATGAGAAACAGAAAAGAAAAAATATTACTGGTACTTGTTACTGCAACAATATCTTTTGCCCTGACTGGCTGTGGGCATGAGCATGAATGGGAAAGGGCAACTTGTACAGAACCTAGAACATGTATATCCTGCGGCGAGACGGATGGAGAGCCTAAGGGACATGATTGGATTGAAGCAACAGACACACCGGTTGTTGAGCAATCTTTGTATGAAAGAGTTGGCGGTAAATTGTATGTCGGGGATGAGTTTACTCTTGGCACATATGAGCAGGATAATAATTTGGAGAATGGGGCAGAGGATATTGAGTGGATTGTGCTGGAAAAGGATAGTGACGGTACATATCTGTGCATTTCTAAATATATTTTAGATGCAAGGCCTTTTAATACAAATCAAGTTGAAATTGTAAATAACTGGGGTACAAGTTCATTGAGAGAGTGGTTAAATAGCACATTCTTTGATACCGCATTTTCAGAAAAGGATGCAGAGAATCTTGTAGAGATGAAAACGAGTTATATTTCATTTAACCCAAAGCGTCCGAATGTGGAATATCGTGATGCTGCAAGGGATATGGTACGCTTAATAAAGGAGACAGAGATAGAAGGACATCCGGGATGTGTAAAAGTGACAGAATATGCAGCGGAGCAAAAAAAGGCTGGTTGTATTGATGACGGAACGAGGGAGCATGAAAATTGTAGCAATGCGTGGTGGACTATGACCTGTAGTGTTTCGTATATGAATTATTTTTTTGATGAGTATGAGGATAAGTATGAGGAAGACCGAAACTACATACCAACATCATCAGTAGCAGAGCTTTGTAATGGTATTGCTATGTACGCTCATACAGAACGAACGCCAATTGAAAATATTAATTATTATGGAGTTACTTACCCCAACTATCCTACGGACAGAGAAAGCGTTGGTGTACGCCCGGTTATCTCAGTAAAACTTATTGAAGAATAATTAAAAAGAGTCAAAGTTCATATGAAAAATAAAGTATGAATCTTATATCATTTTTTTTGTTGACAATGAGCCTCGGAATTGTTAGTAAGGTGCATGGTTACACTTTGAAATGAGTTTTAAAAGCAAGGTTATTGACCTTGCTTTTATCTTTGAAAAACCTGCCTATAAAATCAAATAGAATACTGGCCCTCTTCAGAAGATTCTGCGGATGCTTATGCGGCGGAAATTGTAAAGGCATTGCAGGGTAGCGGATATTAAGACCGTTCGTTTTTTTATTTATTAAAAAAATTTTAAAAATGTTAGCAAAAAAATGTGAAAATGATTTGACAGATATTAGAAAGTATGGTATTCTAACAAAGTTGTTAGTGAGGTGTGTGATTACACCCATGTTTACAGCATGTGTCCATAGCTCAGCTGGATAGAGCAACGGCCTTCTAAGCCGTGGGTCGGGGGTTCGAATCCCTTTGGGCACAGTTAGAGATTTCAGTCTTTGGACAAAGAGTCTCGCATATGGTGGGTATAGCGCAGTTGGTTAGCGCGCCAGATTGTGGCTCTGGAGGCCAAGGGTTCGAATCCCTTTATCCACCCTTTATGATTTTAAGTGTCCGGGTGACATGCTTGGTGTCAAATATAGGGCTATCGCCAAGCGGTAAGGCACAGGATTTTGATTCCTGCACTCGCTGGTTCGAATCCAGCTAGCCCTGTTTTACTTTCTTAGGAAGTAAATGAAACTTTAACAAATGAATACGGGCGTGTAGCTCAGTCGGTAGAGCACTTGACTTTTAATCAAGTTGTCCGGGGTTCGAATCCCCGCACGCTCATTAGTAAAAAGAAAGGCGCATTCGTGAGAGTGCGTCTTTCTTTTTGGTTAGGAGACGCGAGGGGTTCGAACCCCGTGGGTTCAGAATCCCCGCACGCTCATTAAGAAAACGGAAACGTCACTCGTGGGAGTGGCGTTTTTGTTTTGCTTTTTTTGGAGTTGCGAAAGCGCGTATGTCTTTCTTTTTGTATGGTAAAACTTGTGTTATAATAAAAAATCATATGAGGAGAAGAACGTATATGGACATTACAAAATTTGTGGAAATATCAAAGCCTCTTGGCGTACTTGGAATTAAGGTTACGCAGAATGACAAACTCATTGCGCAGTGGCATTTGGAGGAAGAGTGCAGAAGAAATGTATATTCTGCGGCTAAAAGTTTTACTTCTTGTGCGGTAGGTTTTGCGGTGCAGGAGGGCTTGCTTTCGCTGGATGAAAAGTTGGTAGACGCTTTTTGGGGGGACTTACCGGAGAAGATAGATGATAATTTAAAAAAGGCGACGGTTCGTGATTTACTGACCATGTGCTTGGGACAGGAAAAGGCGCAGCTTATGGGAGCACAGCGGCCTCTTTATGAAGAGGATGACTGGGTAAAGTTAGCACTTGAAATTCCTTTTGTATATGAGCCGGGAACGAAGTTTGTATATAACAATGTGGGTCCCTATCTGGCAGGGGTGCTTGTGCAAAGAAGGGCAGATTGTAATTTGGTGGACTATCTCACGCCCAGACTTTTCACGCCTCTTGGCATTAAGGCACCGATGTGGGAAACAGACCCTATGGGGAATACCTTTGGGGCAGGGGGGCTGTTTTTGACTTTATCGGAACTGCATAAATTCGGTTTGTTTTGTCTGCAAAAAGGAATGTGGAACGGAAAACAACTTCTTTCCAAAGAGTGGCTGGAAGAATGTGCGAAACAGCAGGTTAATGCCCCTTATGGCTATCTTTTCTGGCGCGGAAAATATAACTCTTTTCGTGCGGATGGAAAATACTGCCAGTTAGCAGTGGTACTACCGGATAAAAATGCGGTTGTTTCGGTGGTGGCAGAGTGCAGGCAGACAGATGCGCTTATGCAGGCACTGTATGAGCATGTTTGTGCGCAGTTATAAATGGAAAGTGGGTATTTTGCAAACATCGTGACAGAGATACCTACGAAGTGCCCGGCGGACACCGTGAAGAGGGCGAGAATATTGATGACACGGCAAAAAGAGAATTATATGAGGAAACAGGGGCGGTGGGATTTTCCTTGGAGCCTGTTTGTATTTATTCAGTTGTGCGGATGGAAGGCGACAATGTAACCGAGAGGTTTGGAAAACTTTATTTTGCCAATGTTTCCCGTTTTGAAGAGGAACTGCACAGTGAAATTGAAAAAATTATTTTGACGGATGAATTAGTTGATAATTGGACCTATCCCATGATTCAGCCACATCTGTTGGAGGAAGCAAAGCGGAGAGGGTTTGTATAGGAGAGATTATGATTTACTATCAAGATGAAAAAATTGTGATTCGTGACTTGCACCAAGCGGATGCACAGGTAATAACTGATGAGGAAATTGCCCAGGGATGGGATGCCAGCGTAGAGAAATATGAAATAAGACTTTGTCACCAGAAAGAAGGAAAGTCTATATCCTTGGCTGCGGAGTACGAGGGAAATATTGCGGGATATATAAATGTATATCCAAATTCGGAGTGGGGCTCTTTTGCGGGGCAAGGGCTTCCGGAAATCGTTGATTTCGGGGTACTTGCCAAGTACCGTAAAAACGGAGTCGGAAGTAAATTAATGGATGTTGCAGAAGAAATTGCCGGAAAATATGCGGATATCGTTTATCTGGGAGTGGGCTGTCATTATGGATACGGAAGCGCCCAGAGAATGTATGTGAAGCGCGGGTATATCCCGGATGGCACCGGTGTTTGGTATGGCGCATCGGTTTGTGAGCAGTATGCGGACTGCTGTAATGATGATGACTTGGTTTTGTATATGTCGAAGAAACTAAGATAAGGCGAAAAAATTTTAAAAACATTTGTAACGAAGCCTTGAAAATTTGCATTAACCATATAGAAAGGAAAGGAGGGGAGCAAATGCAGTCCATGGACGAGATATATCAAAAGTATGCGAAGACCGTATACAAATATTTACTGTCGAGAACGCACAATCAGGAATTGGCGGAAGAGTTGACGCAGGAAACTTTTTATCAGGCAATCCGCAGCATAGAGCGCTATGATGAAAGTTGTCAACTATCCACTTGGTTATGTGCAATTGCTAAAAATCAGTTGCTTACATATCAGAGAAAGCATCCGCCCTTGGAAAGTCTGGAAGACCATGACTTAGCGCTTCAATCGGCAGAAAGCGATGTGCTGAATGCGTTTTGCAGGGTGGAACTGATGAAGAAACTGCATGAGTGCCCTGAGCCTTTTCGTGAGATTCTATATTTGCGGATTTTTGGGGATTTATCCTTTAAAGAAATCGGTGAGATTATGGGACAGACGGAAAACTGGGCCAGGGTAACTTTTTATAGAGGAAAAGAGAAACTCAGAAAGGATTTGAAGGATGATGAATAAATTACCTTGTGAAGTGGTGAAGGATTTGTTGCCCTCCTATATTGAGGGATTGACCAGTGAGGTTACCGGTGACCTTGTGAAAGAGCATGTTACGGAATGTGTCAACTGTAAAAATGTTTTGGAGGCCATGAAGGAGCCTGCAGCACCGCCGGTCAGCACGGAGGATAAAAAAGAGATTGATTTTCTGAAAAAGAACAGAAAAAGAAATAAGAGCATTATCTGCGGAAGTGTGATTTTTGCATTACTTATTATTTTGGTTGTGGCTTTTGTAAAAAATTTCCTTGTGGGAAGGCATGCCTTTGATGAGATGATGGCGTGGGAAATGAGTGTAGACGGAAAACACATGGTTTTGGATGTAATGGTGGGAAGCGGAAACGGAGTTTCTTATGTCGGATTTGAAGAAAGTGACGGTGTGGTAAAAGTTTCCGTTGAGTATGTGAAAAGAAGTCCTTTTTATAGCAAAAGTGATGTACGGTCCGAATACGAAGCCCGAGAGGAAATCAGGCAGATATGGATTGACGACCGCATTGTTTGGTCAGATGGGGAAAGAATATCTGCCCTGGCCTCTGCGGTGTATAATACCGGTCATGCCTATGTAGGCGATATGCCTGCCAATTCACGGACGGCAAATGTGCTGGATATGGTAGGGTATCTGGGCAGTTTTGGGAATGAATTGCAGACAACGACCGAGCCTTATGGCTGGAAAATGAATTTGACAGAGGAAATTTCTGCAGAAGACCAGGCCTATAAAGAGGCAATGATGCAGTCGTATGCCTGCGTTTTGATTGCGGTAATTGAGAATTTGGGCGAGGTAAGTTATGAGTACCGGGTGGACGGCGAAACCTACAATTTAAGTGTAAATGAAGAAAAAGCCTGTGAACTTGCCGGAATGGATATAAAAGAGTGCGGCAAGGAAGTGCTCCTGTTACAGAAACTTCTGGAGAAAACCGGAATAGACCGGCTTGTATATATTAGTGAGGCAGACGCAGAAGTGATGCAGGAGGATATTAACATAGAAATTGTGAACTGGTCTGATACGGAAATTGCAAGCTATGCCATTACTTATTATTTGGACGGAGAAATTTGTGGCACAATGGTAGGAATGAATGCAGACGAAAGTACGGTGGAAAAAGGGGAACTACTGGAATTTATCTTTTTGCCTGAAGACTTTATAGATGAAAGATGGGACGACGAAAAAGAATTCGTGGCAGAGATTAAAATTTGTGATAAAGAAGGAAAGGAATATACAGTGGAGCAAACCTTGCGTGTGGGAATAAATTTTTGGACAAAGTATCAATTTGAACTTCACGGAAGCCCGGAGGAAGGATTTACTCTCGAACAGTAAAATAGTGCCCTTGCTTTTCTTATGTGGAAAGGCAAGGGCTTGTTAGCAGGCAGCGGTTGGTGTAGAATGAGAATAAGTAGATGCAATTAGGTAAATCTAACTTGATAAATGCAACAGATGCGAGTGTAATTGCAGATGGTATCAGAGGGGAGCGGGCGAGGAAACTATGAATAGTGTAAATAAGACATTGTATATTCCGTTATATGGAAAGGCCTTTGTAAGTAAAAAAGGACTGATTCTCCGTGACGCAAAAGCGGAAGAAATATGGGCGGCAGAGGGTTTTGACTTAAAGGGAAAATCAAAATCCAAGTGGCTTGCCTATTACATGGGAATGCGTTCTGCGGTATTTGATATGTGGCTTAAGGAGCAGATGAGCCGTGATGGAGAGGCAGTTGTGATACATATCGGTTGTGGCATGGACAGTCGCGTAGAACGTGTGGGAACAGGCGGGCACAGCTGGTATGATGTGGATTTTCCGGATGTAATTGAGGAGCGGAAACGTTATTACAGCGAAACAGCGGATTATCACATGATTTCTTCGGATGCCAGAGAAAACGACTGGATGAAGGCGATTCCCGCAGACAGAAGGGCAATCGTTGTTATGGAAGGTGTCAGTATGTATTTTGAGCCGGAGGAACTGAAAGTACTGCTGAAAAACCTGACTGACCGCTTTGGTCAACTGAATATTTTGATGGATTGCTACACTACTTTTGCGGCCAAGGCCTCAAAGTACAAAAATCCTATTAATGATGTGGGAGTGACGGTTTGCTACGGCATAGATGAGCCAAGGTTGTTGGAAGAGGGAACAGGACTTATTTTTGTAGCGGAACAGGAAATGACACCGGCCTTTTTGATAAATGAGTTGAGCGGGGCAGAGAAAGCGGTGTTTAAGAAACTTTTCGGTGGAAAGATTGCAAGGAAAATGTATCGTTTGTATGAGTATAGGAGGGGATAATATGAGAGTTGACCCGATTTCAAATGCGATTCAGTCAGGCTATGTTTCTTCTGTCAGTAGCGAAGGGCAAAGACGGAAAAAACTGCGTAAGATGATGAAGGCAGAAAACGTTTCATGGAGTGACATGGAGAATTTGAATGTGCAGGAAGATGCCACGGACGTGCCTGCCTCTTCCAAAGCGCCTATTGACACGGAAGTGAATAAACGGTTGGTGGAAGCCAAAGGCACATATAATCAGGGGATGGAAGAGATTGCCTATACTTTAAAGGGCGCACAGATAGATAAATATTCATGATTGTATGTACGGGCTGCTGGCAGAGGAATATAGGGCATGAGCCCGGAAAATTTGAAGAAAAGAGTAAGGATATGAACGCAAAGGAAGCATTACATAGCGGTAAATTGTATTTACCCGGCGATGAAGAGATTCTGAAAGAGCAGTTTGAATGCCTTGAGAAATTGTATGATTTTAACCAGACCAGACCGTCAGAATTTGAGAAGCGGACAAACCTTTTAAAAGAGATGTTTGGGGAAATCGGCGAGGGATGTTATATCGAACCGCCTTTTTATTCTAACTGGGGTGGTAAGCACTGTCATTTCGGCAAAATGGTATATGCCAATTTTAATTTGACTTGTGTGGACGATACCCATATTTATGTGGGAGATTATACAATGATTGGACCCAATGTGACAATTGCCGCAGCAGGGCACCCCATTCAGCCGCAGCTTAGAGCGCAAGGGTATCAGTATAATATGCCCGTCCGCATTGGTAATAATTGTTGGCTGGGAGCAGGCGTCACTATTGTGCCCGGAATAACCATAGGAGATAATGTGGTAATCGGAGCGGGGAGTGTTGTGACCAAGGATATTCCCAGCAATGTGGTTGCGGTGGGAAACCCATGTAAAGTTATGCGGGAAGTAAATGAACATGACTATGAATTTTATTTTAAGGATAAGAGAATAGAAGGGAACATAGTGTAATGTCTAAGTTGAGAAATATGACCTCTATTTATCTTTCCTGCAAGGATTAAATGCTTTTGCTTTATAGGCAGGGCTCCAGAGTGGTAAATGACCTATGGGTAGGTTTGGCAGGCGGACATTTTGAAAAAGAAGAACTTGACGATGCCAAGGCCTGCATTTTGCGGGAATTTTTTATTTATAAAGGAGTGTCAAGCGGCGCCGACAGTGTGGCAATTTGTAAGTTACATGCTGGAAAGGCTTGGAATGTAGAGAGGCAAAAGTATGTTAGGATTTATTATTTGTGCGTTAGTGGGTCTTTTGGTTGTAGGGCTTGGATTTTGGTGTTTCCGCGCAAAGAAGCCGGTAGGATTTTGGGCAAATGCGGAGGCGCCGGAAGCAAAAAATATAAACGATGTGACAGGATATAACCGGGCTGTAGGGATATTATTGATTATATTTGGGATTGTTTTTGTACTGCTTTGCCTGCCGATTTTGGGGGGACAAAATTCGCCGGGGATTATTGTGTCCATTTTGGGAATGATGTTTGAATCCATTGCGGCAATGGTTGTCTATACCGTTGTGATTGAGCCGAAATATACAAAAAAATAAAATGGGAACGAAAAAGATAAAAGAACAGAATGAGGAGAGGTAAGGAAGATGAGAGAAACATTAACTACACTGTGCAATCAATTTGCAGAAAACAAGGAATTAATTAAAGAGGCTTTTACATGGGAAAGGACAGAGATGTATCCTGTGTGTGCAGCAGTTTTTGCGGATAAGGGAAAGACTGCGGATGTGGAAAAAATGAAAGCCTGCAAAGCAATTTTGAAAGAACAGACAGGAGTTTTTTCGGATTTTAGGGGCAATGGTTTGTTGGCACTGATTTCCATGTTGGCGCTGAGCGCTGATCCTAAGGCCAAAATGCAGGATGCATTGCAAATGCACAGCAAGTTAAAAGAGCATTTTTGGTCGTCGGCGTATTTGCCTGTGGCGGCAATGGTTGTGGCAAATATGGCGGAAGTTGAAAAGTATGATGAACTTGCTGCCCGCACAAAAAATATTTATGATTTGATGAAAAACGAGCATCCTTTCCTGACCTCCGGTGAAGACAGCGTGTTTGCGGCATTGCTGGCATTTTCTGAACTGACGGACCAGCAGGTAGTGGCTGAGATGGAGCGCTGTTACCGGATTTTGAAACCCGATTTCTTTTCCGGCAATGCGGTGCAGTCCTTAAGCCATGTGCTTGCTCTTGGAGAGGGCAGCGCAGAGCAAAAGTGCCGGAGAGTAATGAGTTTATACGAAGGGCTGAGAACCAAAGGTTGTAAATACGGTACGGACTATGAACTGGCAACTCTTGGGGTACTGGCGCTGCTTCCGGTGGATGATACAACTATCATCAATGAGATGGTGGAAGTGGATAATTTCCTGGCAGAGCAAAAAGGTTATGGTCTCTTTGGATATACGAAAAAACAGCGCCTGATGCATGCAAGTATGCTTGTAAGCAGTTCTTACATGGAAAACAGTGAAAATCCGGCAATGAATACCGCCGCAATCAGCGGAACCATTTCCATGATTGCAGCGCAGCAGGCCGCGATGTGTGCTGTTATTGCATCGACCAGTGCGGCAGCAGCGGCTTCATCAAATTAAATTGAGGGAATAGTGGAACTTAATATACTTTGAGATAAAAGGGGAATATCAAATGATAGGAGCGTTTACTTGTTTAGAACTGTTGGCACTGGTATGCACGGGAATGTTCGCAAAAAAAATTTGTGAATGTAGGGGATGGAGAAAAATTAGATGTATCCCGTGGTTAATCTTGACGGAATGTCTGGTTATTTTGATACAAAATATATGTTATGAAAAAGAACTTACAAATTTTGATGCAATATGTTTGATGATTGGACTAGTTATTGTTGCGATAATATCCATAAGATATGTGGTTAATAGTACCGATGTAGGAATGAAAATCCCGATTATGTTAGGATGGTTTTCTATTCTGACCTTATTTACATTAGCTGCCGCAATGGTTGATGAAAAAATTATGTATTTTTTCAAATTGTTGCTTATGGTTCTATTAATTATGGGGCTGATGATTGTAAAAGATTGTGTTCCGATTGTAAGAATATTCTGGTCAATTTTGGTTTATGTTGTAATGCTATTTGTGAATGTTTCTTTTACGAAAAACTTTCTGTTTTCAGATGTGGAGTTAGTAGTTAGTACTATATATGAGATATTTCAAAGAATATATTCTCTAAATCCTTTATCGGAGAATATGGGAGATTGGGGAATGATTACATATATGTTAGATTTTTTAATATGCAGAATTATGGATGTTATTCTGCTGGGTTTCCTATCAAGCAATTTTATGGAATTGTGTAATAATAAGAAGAGTTAGAAAAACTATTGTTCAGGGAAAGTGAAAAAACAACATGAAAACTTTGATTTTTAATGGTTCACCCAGAGTAAATGGCGATACGGAAAGTCTAATTAAGATAATAACAGAAAATATAAATGGTGACTATAAGATTGTAAATTCCTATAGATGTAATATTTTACCTTGCATCGATTGTAGATTTTGCTGGAAAAATACGGGGTGTTCAATATCTGATGAGATGCAGGAAGTATATGATTATATTCAAGAGTGTGATAATATACTAATTGCATCGCCAATCTATTTTTCAGAGTTGACAGGAAAGTTGCTTGATGTAGGAAGTCGCTTGCAAACATATTTTTGTGCTAAATTTTTTAGAAAAGAAGTACCGATTAAAAAAGGTGCAGTTATTTTGGTTGGCGGCGGAGACGGTTGTATGGATAAAGCATATGAAACAGCATGTACATTATTACATCATATGAATTGTTATAATATTCATGAAGTGGTATCTTGTCATAATACAAACAATAAACCTGCAGTTGAAGAACCGAAGACTCTTTCGGGAGTCAATAGCATTATTCGATTCTTTAATGGTTTATACTAGTGATTCTGTAGAAACGTTTTTCTCAAAAGTGAACGCTCTATTCTAATTAAAAACGATATTGACAGACCCCACAGACATGATATAATTAGTCTCACAACAAAATAACGCCCGATGTTCTTTCGATTGGCAGAGGTGCCGAGAATGGCTCAGACCAGAGAACATAGTAACTGTTAACCACGTTAGCTCTTACCAAGGAGGCATACATATGGATCAATATCCTGTTATCAATTTAAAGGAAACCGGCTTGCGAATCAAAACGCTCCGTCAGGAGAGAGGCATTACGGTTCTGGAATTGAGTCAGTACATGGGTTTTACCGAGCCACAAGCGGTATATAAGTGGCAGAGAGGGGAAAGTCTTCCCACGGTAGATAACCTGTACGCATTGAGTAAAATATTGAGAACTTCCATGGAGGACATCTTAGTCGGCAACGACGAGATGTCCTCTCGTTTTTTGTGAAGAAACATATGATTGCAAATAAACTTTTGCTTTGTTATCATAAACTATAGGATAAGGTGCGGTAAGAGAGGATTTGGAGCAGATATAACCGGAGGATAAATAAATGACAGAGGAACAAAAGGCAGCAAGAAAAAAATCGGCTGAAAGCGGACATATTAAATGGATAAAGGATCACTGCCTGCGGACAAAAGACAGTGGGGAAGATTATGTTTTTATAAGTTATAAATCAGACAATTTTGAGAAAGTATTGGATGATATTGTATATAAAGTATGTAAAAAATACGGGCTGCGCGTATATTTTGATACGGCATTTGATGATAATTCGTTATCATGGATACAGCAATTTAGTGCAAATATGGAAAGTATTCATTGCAAGGCGTTCATCGCATTTTTAGATGATGAATATTATTCAAGTTATGCAACATTATTGGAAATGATGACGCGTAAAACGGCTGCGGCAGGTGGTGACTACAGGGAGGATACTTTATTTTTTCTGCCAATAAATTTGGAACCTATTTCGGATAAATGCAGTGATAAAAATACCGGTTTGGGAACTAAGCGGTACAGCAACGGAAAATTGAATCAACATGCCGAATTGGAATTGAAAAAATTTAATGAGGTTTTTAATGAAATTGCGGATTCCAGAATGAAAAAAATATACAAGCGGAAAGATGAAAAAGAATTGTATTATGAAGAGACAAAGGATAGTCCGCAGGTTGGAAGTATATATCTTAATGTGACCCAGTGTCGCAGATTGATGGAAATGGTTATTCCTCCATGCAATGAAAATGATGGGACTAATAAGGATTTTGTTGAGGCTATTCATGATAAATTAATGAATAAGGGATTACTTTCTGTATTTGGACAAGTAGAAGAGGCAGCCGGTCGGGAGCCCAAATCCTGTGAAATATTAGCATCTCATGTCAGGGCGGATAAAAGGTGTGTAAGTTCCTCTGCAATGTTAAGACAAATATTGGAAAGTGATGAGTGTAAAGATTCCAATTTAAAGAGAATCTTAAAGGAAAATAAGATATTGTTGAGAATAAGCAGCAGTGATATTTCTTATAGGGAAGAATACGCAAAATACGACATATGGCTGTTTTCGTTTGATAAATCAGAGCCGGATGTTGACGACTGGGATTTTTATATTCTGAAAAAAGGTGATATGAGTATAGCTTCCTCGCGGACATGCTTTGATGCTACTAATTTAAATGCATCAGTATTAATAAAAAATAGTATTAGAAAGTCACACTTAGAAGGTATCAAAAAGATTACCTTGGAGGAACTTTTAAGTGGAAAATGGACTTGTTGTTTTGAGGAAAAGTAGAGTAAATAGTTGGGGTGGCATTCAAAAGGGTGCCACCCCATTACTTTGTTTATGAAAAGCGGGGCTAAACTACCGGTTTAATGACGGTGGCGGAAAAATATTGTAAGATTAAGAACGAAAAGGAGGGATTGCGATGAACAACATATGGATTCCCGCCGTTGAAGTGGAAACCAACGCAGGGGTCAGGGAGGTTGCCCTGACAACCAAGCACCTGATGGAGCGGAGGATTTTCCTAAACGGCGCAATAGACACGGAATCAGTAAATGCACTGATTTCACAACTACTTTACCTTGACGGCTGTGGTGAAGGGGAAATAAACCTTTACATAAACAGCGGAGGGGGACAGGTAAATGCAGGTCTTTTGCTCTACGATGTTCTACAAGGGATGAAATGCCCGGTCAACATGTACTGCCTGGGGATGGCCGCCAGTATGGCAGCAGTAATCCTTGCAAGCGGAGAAAAGGGAAGAAGGTTCATACTTCCCCACTCCAAAACCATGATTCACGAGCCCCTTATCAGTGAGGGAGTGGGAGGCTCGGCAACTTCCATCAAAAACATATCGGACAACATATTGGAAACCAAGAAACTGGTAAACGGAATCTTGGCGAAACATACGGGAAAGCCGTCCAAAGAAATTGATAAGTCGACAGCTTACGACCACTATATGAATGCCGAAGAAAGTGTGGCATTCGGTATCTGTGACAAGATTGTTTACTCTATCAACTAAGCAAAGGAGGCGGAACCTATGATTCGGGAAAATGACTTGATTTTGGCACAGGGGCAGTATTACAGCACCGACTGCTACGAAACGCAACTGAATAACAATGTTTTGGTGGTGGGAAGTTCCGGAAGCGGAAAAACCCGAAGTATCGTATCACCCAACATTTTACAGGCCAGTGGCAGTTATATTATCTCGGACCCCAAAGGAGGGCTGTATCCCAAATACGGTAAGTATTTGGAAAGTAAAGGTTACGAGGTGCAAATTTTGGATTTCACAAGGCCGGAGCGGTCGACAAATTACAACTGCTTTAAGTATGTGCACGGTGAAAAGGACATTCTGAAAATGGCTCATATCCTGACCTACAGCATGGGCGCTTCCATGATCAACGACCCTTTCTGGGATGAAGCGGTGGAACTGCTTCTGACCTCCCTGATTGCATACATGAAAGACAGGCACACAACCGTAGTACGGCCTACCATGTCGGGGCTTCTGCATCTGGTTTCCCTGTGCCAGATAAATGAGGATTACTCAAGTAATCAAACGGCTTTAGACGAACTGATGCTTGCGGAAGAGAAAAGGGACCCCAATAGTTTTGCAGTAAAGCAATACAAGAAATTTAGGATTGCAGCCGGTAAAACTCTCAAGTCCATACTGATTAGCCTTAACTCCAAATTGGGCAAGTTCGATTACAAAGAACTGAACAAAATGATGGCCTGTGACCAAGTAGACCTGACGTCCTTCGGAAGGAGGAAAAAGGCACTGTTTGTAGTAACCAGTGATACGGACCGCTCGCTGGACGGGCTGGTGAACATCTTCTTTTCGCAGGCCATGAACGAACTGTGTCACTTCGCAGACGAAAAATGTAAAGACAGGAGACTACCGGTAGACGTAAGGTTTATCTTGGACGACTTTGCAACGAACTGCCGCATAGAAGGTTTTCCCCAGATGATTTCCAACATCAGGGCAAGGGGCATCTCAGCCATGATAATGATTCAGGCAGAAGCCCAACTGGAAGCCGGGTATAAAGCCGATGCCCGGACCATCATATCCAACTGTGACACTTATGTATATCTTGGTGGCAATGATGTGGATACCGCAAAGTCGGTTGCCATGAGGTGCAACCTGCCATATTATAAAATATTGAATATGCCGGTGGGAACAAACTGGATTTTCAGAAGAGGGCAAACGCCCATCAACGGTAAGAATTTCATACTGGAAGACTATAAAAAAGAAAGAGGGATGGCAGAGGATGCCATCCTTCTTTGCGATGTGCACCTGTAGGTACACGATTCTTTATAAAATACTGTCCCGGTATTCCTTTGGGGTTTTCCGGATATACTTTTTAAATATTTTTGTAAAATAGTTCACATCGGGTATGCCGCAGTGCTGGGCAATGGTTTGGATTTGCAGGGGAGTGGAGTTTAGAAGCAGTATTGCATGCTCCACTTTCTTGCGGTTTACATAGTCCGTGAGGGTGCTTCCCGTTTCTTTTTTAAACTGGCTGGAAAGGTAGCTGGGATTGACACTTAGCATGTTTGCCATGGCATTCAGGCTCAAATCTGCGGTTAAATCACTGTCGATGCGGGTAATAACCTTCTGGATTAAAAGGGAATAACCTTTCATGGAATGGTTTTTTACAAGCAGACAATATTTCCGGAGCATTTCTTTTTGCAATTTGCCGCAGGCATCTACAGATGTTGTAAATTCAATTTTGCGGGCAAAATCGGAAGAAAGCCGGTCTATATGGTAAGGGTGCACAGAGCCGTTTTCTGCGGCTTTGCGCAGCAGCGTATTCATAATGATGGAATAATTTTTATAATTCCGCAGGGAATCGGGAGTACGCTGTTCCATGGTTGCGAAGTTCATACCGCTTAAGATAACCTCGGCCTTGTGGGTTTTTCCTTGGGAAACAGCCAAAAGCAGTTCGCTTTCTATGGCATAACGGGCTTCCAAAGCCTGCATATTAAAGGTAGCGTCCTCCAACTCGGAAAAATGGGGAGTGAAAGTGGCAGGCGTGTAGTGTTCGGTAAGCCCCCGCTCAAATGTTTCCGACGAAAAGTGATTGGCATCGCCCCATATTTTTTCCCCGAAAGTGTGAATCAGTGTGAGCAGTGGTCCATCATCGGTCAGCGTGGGGATGGAAGAGAAGTATTTTTCGAACGCCGGAAAATTTTGTGGCGGAATCGCATATTTTTCCCCAAGTTCCAGAAGGATAGCCTTTGAAGGAGTCTGCATTAAAAAAGGTCCGATAACCATGGCGACAGGCTCCGGCGTATCCGGCAGGGAAAGGAAGAAATAATTGCAAAAGAAACTGTCCACTATCCGGTAAATGCGGTTAGGCTGTAATTGCTTTTTGGAAAAATTCATTAATTTTTCGTATTCTTTTTCCAGTCCCAATATTTGGCGCAGACCATAATCTATTTTTTCGAGAGATGTATAATCCTCTGTGACCAAAATGCATTGTATATGGCAATGATCCAGATAAGACTGCACGAAAGACAATTCTGCATCGTAAAACATAAGAGCCCCCCTCTTTTTGAATCGTAATTTCTTTATTTATTATCGTATAATTTTTAGTAAAAATCAATGGGCAGTAAAAAAAGTACGGTTTTATCTAAAAAATTTACTCACGACCCCAAAGTATAGTTGGTAAAATAAAAGCATAAAGTAACTGTTATTAGTATTACACAAAGAAAAGAGGGTTAATTATGGAAAAGAAAAAAGAATTAAGACCTTTTGGTATGCGTGACTGTCTCGCATATGCAGCCGGTGACTTCGGATGTAACATGAGTTTTGCGTTAAAAGGTACAATGATGATTTTCTGGACCCAGTTTATGGGACTGGAACTTTGGTACTCTTTGTTATTGGTAGTAGTTCAGGTTTGGGATGCTATCAATGACCCTGTTATCGGTTCCGTAATTGATGCAGACCGTCATCAGTATAAGCGTAACAAATTTTTACAGTACATCTGGTTCGGTTCTATCGGACTTATCGTAGCAGGTGCGCTTTGTTTCCTGCCGTTCCCTAACGCTCCCCTTTGGGCGCAGATGATTATTTTCATATGCGGATATGTTATTTGGGACGCGTTCTACACAATTGCTAACGTACCTTACGGCTCTTTGCTGTCCTTGATTTCCGGCAAACCTGCTGACCGTGCATCTCTTTCAGCATGGCGTTCCATCGGTTCTATGCTCGGTAATATGGTGCCTATGGCAATCCTTCCTATGATTATTTATGATGAAAAAGATAACCTGATTGGTGAACGCGTATTCATTGCGGCTCTTATCATGGGTGTTTTAGGATTTATCAGTTTCCAGTTTATGATTCGCAATACAGAAATCCGTGAAAATACGGATGTCCGCGTAAATGAAGACCAGCCTAAATTTAATGTATTTAAAGCAATGGCAAACTTTGCCAAAAACCGTCCCGCTGTCGGTGCTACCGTAGCAGCAGTTGGTATGTTCCTTGGTATGCAGGGTGGTGCAGCAGCCGTTACCGTTTTGTTCCAGTCTTATTTTAACAATGTACAGATTTCAGGTATTGTCCAGTTGTTTGCAATGATTCCTATCGTGGCATTCACACCTTTAGCTCGTAAGATGGTTACTAAGTATGGTAAAAAAGAACTGGCTACAGTTGGTGCCATTGCAAGTATGATTGCTTGTCTTTTGATGCTTGTGCTTCCCATTACTCCTGACGGAACAGGTATTGTAATTTATGTGGTATGTCAGTTGATTAACAGCCTTGGTATGGGTATCTACTCTACTGTAAGCTGGGCTATGATGGGCGATGCTATTGACTACAACGAGTGGAAAACAGGAACCCGTGAGGAAGGTACTGTATATGCGCTTCATTCCTTCTTCCGTAAGTTAGCACAGGGTCTTGGTCCCGCATTGGCACTGGTTGTCATGGTGGCATTAGGTTATGTGGGCGAGAATAAAGGTGAGCAGACTATGGAAGTTGCTACAAGAATGCGTTACCTCGTTGCAGGTTTGTATCTGTTCAGTGCTGTTTTACAGTTTATCGGACTTAGCCTTATCTATAACCTGAACAAAAAGAATCTGGCAAAGATGAATGAAGAATTGGAAGCAAGAAGAGTTTCTGAATAATCCGTGATTAAATTTTGAGGTGAATAAGAGTATGAGAAATGTGATTAATTTTAACGCTAAGTGGGCCTTCTCCAAGGAGGCCTCCGGCGTACCTACAGAAGTTTCAAACAAATGGAATTTTGTAAATCTTCCCCACAGCTGGAATAATATTGACGGTCAGGACGGCGATAACGACTACTACCGCGGAACCTGCTACTATGCAAAAGAATTGGACAAATTTGATTTGCCCACAGCAGCAAAATACTATTTGGAACTGTGCGGTGCAAACTCCTCCGCAGATGTATATGTGAACGGAAAGAAACTGGCGCATCACGATGGTGGTTATTCTACATGGCGTGTGGACATCACGGAGGCACTGGAAGATAAGAATCTGATTGTAGTTGCAGTAGACAACAGTGCAAACGACTATGTTTATCCCCAGATGGCAGACTTTACTTTCTACGGCGGTCTGTATCGTAACGTAAACATTATTGCAGTTGCAGAGTCCCACTTTGATTTGGAAAATTATGGTGGTCCCGGCATCAAAGTAACTCCCGAGGTAAGCGGCGCAAATGCAAGCGTAACAGTGGAAGCCCCTGTTGTGAATGAAAAAGAGGGACAGACCCTTGTTTATATCATTGAGGATAAAGAGGGTAGCGTGGTTGCCTCCTGCGATGGCGAAGTGGCAGAGGGGAAGGCACAACTTGAACTTACCAATGTAACATTGTGGCACGGCAAAAAAAATCCGTACCTTTATACAGCCAAAGTACAACTTGTGGAAAACGGCGAAGTGATTGATGAAGTGAGCACCCGTTTCGGTTGCCGCACTTTCAAGATTGACCCGGAAAACGGTTTTATCTTAAACGGAGAAGAATATCCTTTAAGAGGTGTGTCACGCCATCAGGATAGATGGGGACTTGGTAATGCACTGCTTCCCGAGCATCACAAGGAAGATATAGATTTGATTTGCGAGATGGGCGCTACAACCATCCGTCTGGCGCACTATCAGCATGACCAGTATTTCTATGATTTGTGTGATGAAAGAGGTCTGGTAATTTGGGCGGAAATTCCTTATATTTCCAAGCACATGCCCGGAGGACGTGAGAACACTATTTCCCAGATGAAAGAACTGGTAACACAAAACTACAACCATCCCAGTATCGTAGTTTGGGGTCTGTCAAACGAAATCAGCATGGCTGGTTCCGATGAAGATTTGTTGGATAATCACAAAGTTTTGAATGATTTGGTTCACGAGATGGATGCCACAAGACTGACCACTATCGCATGTGTATCTATGTGCGACATCAACGACCCTTATGTGCAGATTCCCGATGTGGTTTCTTACAACCACTACTTTGGATGGTACGGCGGCGATACTTCCATGAACGGTCCTTGGTTTGACAACTTCCACAAGACATTCCCTAACATCCCCATCGGATGCAGTGAATACGGATGTGAAGCCCTGAACTGGCATACATCCAACCCGACCCAGGGAGACTATACGGAAGAATATCAGGCATACTATCACGAAGAATTGATTAAACAACTTTACACAAGAAAGTATATGTGGGCTACCCATGTATGGAATATGTTCGACTTCGGTGCTGACGCAAGAAACGAAGGCGGCGAAAACGGACAGAATCACAAGGGACTTGTAACTTTTGACCGTAAGTACAAAAAGGATTCTTTCTATGCTTACAAGGCATGGCTTTCCGATGATCCTTTTGTACACATCTGCGGTAAACGCTATGTAGACAGAGTGGAAGAAGTTACAAAAGTAACTGTATACTCCAATCAGCCGGAAGTAGAACTTTTTGCAAACCAAAAGAGTCTTGGCAAACAGGTATCTCCTGAGCATTTCTTCTATTTTGAAGTACCCAATGTGGGAGAAACCGTACTGGTTGCAAAAGCAGGGGAATGCACAGATGAGAGCAGACTTCGCAAAGTAGAAGTATTCAATGAAGACTACAGACTGAAAGAAAAAGGTGCAATCCTGAACTGGTTTGATATTACCGAGCCCGAAGGATACTTCTCACTGAACGATACGATGGGAAGCATCATGAGAAGCGAAGGCGGTCGTGCCATTCTCACGGGGCTTATGTCCCATATGATGGCAGGAATGAGCGATGGAAAAGCAGCAGGCTTTGAAATGAATGACGGTGTTATGAAGATGATGGAAGGCTTCACCCTCATCCGCATGGCAAACCTGATGGGAACAGCAGGAGTGACCGTTACCAAAGAGCAGTTGCTTGCACTGAATGCACAGTTGAACCAGATACCAAAGAATTAGAGGGTTCACGGAGCGAGAGAGAGTCTGTGAAGAAACTTTTTACAACGGTCATCTAGCATGTTTTTTATTACGGTGTCCGCCCGTGGGAGAACAGTTCCATGTACTCCTTGGGTGAGACACCGTATTCTTTTCTGAAGGCTCGGTAAAATACAGAGTAATCCTGAAAGCCGCACAGCAGGTAGGCATTGCTGATTTCGGTGTTACTTTTCATGATATCGAGGCATAGGGCAAGGCGTTTCTTGGTAATATATTGATGAACGGAAAGTCCCAAATTCTCTTTGAAAACATGGGCGATATGATATTTGCTCACATAAAATTCCTCTGCCAGTTTCTCTAAAGATAAATCCTCTTCCAAGTGGGCTTCAATGTAACTCATGACACTTTGGCAGAGGTTTTGTTTTTGTCTGGGAAGTGCGGGATGGGTCATTTCGTATATACTGCGGTTTAAATGAAGCACAAGGTCGTTGACGCACAGAGGAATCTGTGCAGACTTTGCAAATCTTGCAGAATGGATTTCCTCCAAGAGGCGGATGATTTTGGCTTGCAGGGCGTTAAAGGAAATTTTGTCATAGTGATAGACATAGTTTCCCGTGACGGTAACGTGCTGCATCAGGTAGCCGTAGTCTGCAGACTCTGCCATAAGGCGGCGACAGTATTCCTGGCTAATCCAAAAGACGAAACGCCGGTAAGGGGTATCACTGCCCAAAACTTCCGCATGGTGCTGCACATGAGGGGGGATCAAAACCACATCGCCGCTTTTTAGGGGAAAAACTCTATCGGCAATATGAAGGTTTACCCGGCCCTCCAGAAAAAAATAAAATTCATAGTAATTGTGGGTATGACTTTTTACAGCGGTCACCGGGCGGTCATTATAGTAGTAAATCTCAAAGTCCTTTGAGAGCATATATTGTCTGTGGCTGAATGGGGTACGCAGATTGTTTTTCATGGCAGTCCTTTCCTAAAATATGTGTAATACTTTCCGTTGCACCAACAGAATAACATGAAACCGCAACTTTTGCAATGTACGAAACAATTTGCCCAATGGGATTTTGCGAGGAAAGAGATATAATAAGATTATAGAATGTAAGCATTGAATTATTCTTTGTTTTAATAACATTTTTTAAAGAGAAGGAGAGGTAAATTCTTATGGAAATGACACTCAGATGGTATGGTTCCAAATTTGACACAGTAACACTTAAGCAGATTAGACAGATTCCCGGTGTGACCGGCGTTATTACTACTTTGTATGATACAAAGCCCGGTGAGGTTTGGAGCAGAGAGCGCATCCGTGCGTTGAAAGAGGAAGTAGAGGCAGCAGGTTTGCATATTTCCGGTATTGAAAGCGTAAACATCCACGATGCAATCAAAACAGGTGCTCCGGAGAGAGAACAGTACATTGCAAACTATATTGAGACTCTGGAAAACCTGGGTAAAGAAGATATTCATCTGGTTTGCTACAACTTCATGCCCGTGTTTGACTGGACCCGTACAGAACTGGCGAGAATGCGTCCCGATGGTTCCACGGTTTTGGCTTACACTCAGGAAGCGGTAGACGCTATCGACCCCGAGAAAATGTTTGAATCCATCGCAGGTGACACCAACGGTACAGTAATGCCCGGCTGGGAACCTGAGCGTATGGCAAGAGTAAAAGAACTTTTTGAAGAATACAAGGATGTTGATAACGAGAAGTTATTTGAAAACCTGAAATATTTCCTTGAGAAAATTATGCCTGTTTGTGATAAATATGATATCAACATGGCTATCCATCCCGATGATCCTGCATGGAGCGTGTTTGGTCTGCCCCGTATCATCATTAACAAGACAAACATCCTGCGTATGATGAAAATGGTGGACAACCCTCATAACGGTGTCACATTCTGCTCCGGTTCTTATGGTACAAATCTGGAGAACGATTTGCCCGACATGATCCGTTCTTTGAAGGGAAGAATCCATTTTGCACATGTGCGCAACTTGAAATTTAACTCCCCTACAGACTTTGAAGAGTCCGCGCATCTTTCCTCAGACGGAACTTTCGATATGTACGAAATTATGAAAGCACTGTACGAAATCGGCTTTGAGGGACCTATCCGTCCCGACCACGGCAGAATGATTTGGGACGAAGTGGCTATGCCCGGCTATGGTCTGTATGACAGAGCCCTTGGTGCAACCTATCTTAACGGACTTTGGGAAGCCATCGAGAAAGGAGCCAGATAATGATGGAATTAAACAATCGCGGACTGGAAAACAAAGAGCAGTGGGAGAAGGCAGGCTATGCCCTTCCTAAGTTTGACCGTGAAAAAGTGACAGCAGCCACTAAAGAAAATCCTTACTGGATTCACTTTGGAGCAGGCAATATTTTTAAAGCATTTCAGGCAAACGTAGTGCAGAATCTGTTAAACGAAGGTGTTTTGGACAGAGGTCTGGTGGTGGCAGAAGGCTATGATTACGAGATTATCGAAAAGATGAACCGCCCTCATGACGATTATACTATTCTTGTTACATTGAAGGCTGACGGAAATGTAGAAAAAACAGTGGTAGGAAGCGTGGTGGAGTCTTGCATTTTGGATTCCCAGATGCAGGAAGAATACGACAGATTGAAAGAAATTTTCAGCAAGGATTCTTTACAGATGGCTTCTTTTACCATTACAGAAAAGGGATACAGCATTGTAAACGGTAAGGGGGAACTGCTTCCCGCAGTGGCAGAGGACTTTGAAAAAGGTCCCGAAAAGCCCGCCAGCTACATCGGAAAAGTGGCATCATTGCTTTACACCCGTTTTGTAAGCGGCGAAAAGCCTATTGCCATGGTAAGTATGGACAACTGTTCCCACAACGGCGATAAATTATACGGGGCAGTAAATGCTTTTGCCAAGGAGTGGAGTGAAAGAGGTCTTGCCAAAGAAGGTTTCCTTGATTATATCAACAACAAAGAGAAAGTGTCTTTCCCCTGGAGCATGATTGACAAAATCACTCCCAGACCGGATGCTTCCGTGGAAGAGATTTTAAGTAAAGACGGTATTGCAGGCTTAGAGCCCGTTATTACTTCCAAAAACACCTATGTGGCAGGCTTTGTAAATGCGGAAGAATGTGAATATCTGGTTATCGAAGATGCTTTCCCCAACGGTCGTCCGGCGCTGGAAAAAGGCGGTATTATTTTTACAGACAGAGAGACTGTTGACAAAGTAGAAAAAATGAAAGTATGCACATGCTTAAATCCTTTGCACACTGCCCTGGCCGTATACGGATGTCTTCTTGGTTACACAAGCATCTGGAAAGAGATGAAGGATGAGCAACTGTCAAAAATGGTAGAAACCATCGGCTATGTGGAAGGTCTGCCGGTAGTAGTAGACCCCGGCGTTTTGAAACCGAGAGAGTTCATTGACACCGTACTGAATGTGCGTATTCCCAATCCTTTCATGCCGGATACACCTCAGAGAATCGCTACCGATACTTCCCAGAAACTGGCAATCCGTTTCGGCGAAACTATCAAAGCCTATAAGGCAGAAGGTAAAGATTTGTCACAATTGAAGCTGATTCCGCTGGTGTTCGCAGGTTGGCTCAGATACCTGATGGCAGTGGATGATGCGGGAAAAACCTTTGAATTAAGTTCTGATCCCCTTTTGGATTCTGTATGCCCTGTGGTGGCTCCTTTCAAAGAGATGGCAGCTAAGGGCGGCGAGATTTCCGCAAAGGAACTGGACGGTGCACTGAAGTCCATTTTGGAAAATGCCAAGATTTTCGGCGTGAATTTGTACGAAGTGGGCATGGCAGAAACCGTATGCGGTTATTTGTCCGAGATGCTGGCAGGTCCCGGTTCTATCAGAAAGACTTTGGTAAAATATGTAAATAAAAAGTGTGAATAATAAAGTGCAAACTGTAATGAATTGCAGGCAGGAGTGTCAAAATTTTTGATGCTCCTGTTTTTATTGTGAAAAATCTGTGATATAATTAAGACTGAGCGCGGAAAAAGGCGCAGAAACCGGTGCAGATTTTGCCGGTTCTGCCGTTACGTATGACTAAGGAGTATGAAGATGAATAAGAGAAAAAAAGTATTTGGACCCGGTGCATTAATCGGATTGATTTTCTTTATCGTGGGTGTGTGCCAGTTGGTTGCGGGAATTTCCATTTTTGTAGTGGGGCTTAAAAATCAGGCGAATTCAGAAAAAATTGTAGGAATGGTCTCGGAAGTAACTTCTGATGATATATGGGTAGAATATCGCTACATGGGAAGAGATTATGAGGACAGACTTTCTTTTTACAGTAGTTTGATACAGGAGGGAGAGGCAATCGACCTATACATAAATCCCGAAAATCCTGATGTGGCCAGAAGTTCCACGGAAGCATCTCTGGGTGGCGGTATTTTCATTTTTATGGGTGCGATTTTTACATTTATGGGCGGTTCTTTTTTATTTGCCAGCGGTTTAAAAAAGAGCAAATATAAGCAATTGCAAAGTACCGGCAGAAAGTTGTATGCAGAGGTAACAGGCGGAAGAATGTGCTATAACTACACGGTAAACGGCAGACATCCCTATAAACTGGAATGTAAGTACGAGGATTCTTTTAACGGCGATACGTTCCTTTACAGCAGCGATTACATGTGGGATGATCCGGAATATTACACAGGGCAGCAGGTGGCAGTCTATGTAGACCAAAACGACATGGGCAAATATTATGTGGATTTGGACAGTTTGCAAAGCAAGTTGGAAACAAGTGGAAATGTGGTGCATGATTTTAGGTAGGAGACTTGGGAGTAGAAGTGCTATAATATCCAATCAATAAGGCTTGATGGTACTTACTAGGCTTGGATACATAAAACCCTTTATAAGTTGGAAAATCTTTTAGCAATATATATAATATAAGCAATTGTAAAGTAGTTAAAGGAGTTTTTATGGAAAAGAAAGATTATAAATTATTTCTATCATTGTTCTTATGGATGCTAATTCCATCTATTTATAATGTTATAAGAATGGGTATTATTAGCATTAATCAAGTAGACATTAATATTTTGGGGCAAATGGAATGGTTTGATTTGATTGATGAAATTTTGGTAACTACTTTAACTGTTCCTTTATTCTCATTGTTAAAGCCAAACACATCATCAAAGGAAAAGAATGGTTTAGCTTTTGTTATTTCTTTTGGTATTTATACTATATTTGCTTTAATCATTTCTACATATGTTTCAAATATTTCAGAGTTTATGAATGCTGAATTTGCTTCAGAATATTTGAAATTGCAAACTTTTTCTTTGCTCATTGGTTTTATTAGTACTTTTTGTATAATGCTATTAACTTTGAATAGTGATTTCAAAATGGTTGCTATATTAACCATAGTTAAATTAATAATTCTTAGTATTTTGGATTTTGTATTTATTAATGCTTTTTTAGAAGTGGGAGCTTCATATTCAGAGATAATAACAAATTCATTAATTGGTATCATTGCATTAATTATTGTTTATATTAGAAAATATATTGGATTTGGAAAAGTAAGTTTACATTGGTTGAAAGATTATTTAAGAATTGGTTTATTTTCAGGTTTACAAATTTTCTTAGATAATTTCATTTATGCTATTATGATTTGTAAAATGGTCAATGCTGTTTCTGATTCAGGGAATTATTGGGTTGCTAATAACTTTATTTGGGGATGGTTGCTTATTCCTATTATGGTTATTACAGAAATTATTAAGAAAAACAATTTAGAAAAATTAGAGTTTAAAAACACTTGGATATATGGATTGATTGTTAGTGTTTTATGGCTAATAAGTATTCCTGGTTGGAGATGGTTTATTATAAATGTAATGTCTTCTGATGCAAATACTATTTTAAACATTTTATATCCATTGGTTCCTTTTTACATTGCATATATAATTTCAAACTTTATAGATGGTTGGTTTATATCTAAGGGAAAAACAATTTATAATACAATTAATTCATTTTTAGTTAATATAGTATATTATGGAATTGCATTTATTCTTTTTAATAAAGGATTATTTGAACTAAATATTATGTTTGTAATTTTACTTTTTGGATTTGGAAATGTAGTTCATATGTTAATATCTATGTTGCTATATAAAATTGAAATCAAAAGAAAAAATAAAG
Source organism: Lachnospiraceae bacterium (assembly GCA_017468395.1). GTDB lineage: Bacteria > Bacillota > Clostridia > Lachnospirales > Lachnospiraceae > Acetatifactor. The sequence goes on from JAFUIR010000022.1 coordinate 50,771, forward strand.
AGATTTAAAAAGAAAAGAGACTTTAGGAATAAGGTCTCTTTTCTTAATTTATTCTATCCAATGTTATATTTTGAGATTTTCAAGGGCAAGAAAGATAGCCAAGCCTTGATTATTGGATAATTTAATAGAAGCGCACTGTCTCTTGACAAGGGGCTTTGGGAAAAGGTATAATCATACAGTGCTGTTTGAAGTAGCACATAAGCGGATGTGATGGAATTGGCAGACATGCAAGATTTAGGTTCTTGTGCCGAGAGGCGTGTGGGTTCGAGTCCCTTCATCCGCAGTAATGAAAGAAAGCCGAAATACGTTGGAAAGCGCATAAAATCAACGTTTTTCGGCTCTTTTTTTGTCTTGATTTACAAGGGATTTTTGTGAAAAATAAGTAATTTTTGTCATAAAAACTTCAGATTGAATTCAAAATTATTTAAAGGTGCAAAGCCTTTTATTAAGTTGTCAAGGAGAAGTTTCCCTGCGGTTGCAAAATATAATTGGTTTGTTATAATAGGGGCAGAGTAAGTTCATGAACAATCCGCAAGGAGATGCAAGATAGATGAAGAAAAAGTGGTTTTACCTGTTAGCCTTTTTAATACCCTTTGTAGCCATGCTTGGGATTTGCATTGCCAATGGGGTATATCCTTTTGGGAAAAACAGTTTCATGCACTGTGATATGTACCACCAGTATGTGCCTTTTTTGACGGCTTTTTGGAGAAAATTGCATGAAGGGGAAGGCTTGGTTCAGGCGTGGAATTTGGGACTGGGAACTGAGTTTGCGGCAGTGTATGCCTATTATCTGGCAACGCCCACAAACTGGCTGGTTTATTTTTGCCCGGAGCATTTGATTATCGAATACATGACCTTCATGATTTTGATAAAGATTGCGCTCTGCGGCCCCACGTTTGCGTATTTTCTCCGTACCAAATTTAATTCGGGCAGTCCTATGATACTGGGCTTTTCCACCCTATATGCTTTGTCAGGATTTGTGGCGGCATACAATTGGAATCACATGTGGATGGACGTGATTTGGCTGGCACCACTGATACTTATAGGACTGGAAAAATTGGTAAAAGAACGGAAATGTAAATTGTATTGTCTGGCTCTTACGGCATCTATTTTTACCAATTATTATTTGTCTATTATGCTCTGTATCTTTTTGGTGTTTTACTTTTTGGTACTGCTGTTTACAGGCGGACTGAAATGGAAAGAAAAAGCAGTGGCGATTCTTAATTTCGGCGTGCATTCCCTGTTGGCAGGAGGAATGACGGCCATACTTTTGATTCCGGTAATGTACGCTATGAGAGCCACCGGTTTTGATGACTCTACGTTTCCTAAAAATTGGGAATTTTACTTTAATGGTCTGGAAGTTTTGACCAGACACTTTTTAACCATACCTAAAGAAATCGGCTTGGACCATTGGCCCAATATATACTGCGGCATCAGTGTGTTTTTGCTGGTTCCCATGTATCTGTTTTGCGGGAAGATACCACTTAGGCAAAGAATTGCAAAAGTGCTTTTGGCGGCATTTATGATGCTCAGTTTTTGCACTAATATATTGAATTTTTTGTGGCATGGCTTTAATTATCCCAACAGTTTGCCGGCGAGACAGTCGTACCTTTATATTTTTCTGATTTTGACCATGGGATATGAAGTAGTAATGCACGTTCGGGAGTGGAAGGTGCTTTGGTTTACACTGGCAGCAGTTTTAGGTACTGCGGTTATGGCACTTTGCAGTATTTTTGTGACTACGGAAGGGTTTACCGTGGCGGTTGCGGCGGCTTCCTGGTGTTTCTTTTGCGTGTATGTGCTGCTGGCAATTTTGTGCTTTTTACTGCCAAAGAGAAGAATGGTTTTGATGTGGCTGGTTATTGCCATTTTTGTGGGAGAAAGTACGTTTAATATGGCCCAGACCAGTGTGCCTGTGGTGCAGCGTAACTATTATGCAACAAAATGGGAAAACTATGAAAATCTGCTGGAGATTGCAAAGGAAGAAAACGAGGAAGAAGATTTTTACCGTTTCCAAAGTTTTTGTTATATGACGAAAAACGATGGTATGCTTGCGGGTTACCCCGGCATTTCCGTATTTTCCTCTACCACAAACAGTTCTGTGAAGGATTTGTATAACAAAATGGGAATGGAAGGAACAAAAGTATCTTACTATTCCGAGGGGACAACGGCCCTCACCAGTGCCATGCTCGGCGTGCGTTATACATTCTCCGAAAATGAGGAAGATGAGGCGCTTTACCGTCTGGCAGGGGAAAGCGGTAAGATGAAACTTTATGAAAATAGGTACACGCTTCCTGTGGGGTATGTGCTTTCCCATAAAGAACTTACGAAACTGGAAGAAATTATAAATGCAGGCGGTGCCAATAATATTCAAACCCAAAATAAAATGTCAGCGTCTCTTGGTATCGCAGGAAATCTGTTTGTCTATATGGGGCAGGGAGAAGCGCTTAGCCCTAAAGAGGATGGTCATTATTACGCATTTTTATCGGGAGACAGCGGCGATACGGTCATCATGAGCCAAGTACTGGGTTTGACCGGTGAAGTCAATGGTGCGAATGGTGATGGGAATGAAAAAGAAACTGTAGAAAGTGCAGAAAATACAAAAGAATTTGACGGTTTGAAAAAAAACTGTATTATTGATTTGGGGGCATTGGAAGCCTGTTCTTCTTGGAAACTGACCAAGGAAGGCAATGAAAAGTCACCTGTGAAAGCATGGTTTTATAAATTGGATGAGTCTGTTTTAGGTCAGTTGGTGGAAAAAATGGGTAAGACTCCTTTTAAAGTGACGGATTATGAAGATGGTTTCATGAAGGGAACGGTAACCGTGGAAAAGGAAGGGCGGATGCTTTTTTCCATTCCCGCAGACGAAGGATGGCACATTACGGTAGATGGCAAGGAAGTGGAGCCGGAAAGATGGATGGATGCGTTTATCAGTATTTCCTTGGAGTCCGGAGAACATGAAATTGTAATGACTTATAAGGTGCAGGGGCTTTTGGCGGGGCTTGGAATTTCTCTGATTTGCCTCGGACTTTTCGTTATCATAGCTGCCGGTGAGAAAAAACGGGTGACGCGATACTTGGCAACAAAGCAGGCGCAGGAAATACCGGGAACAGCAGAAACAGAGCAGGAAATCGAAATAGCCGGGCAGGAAACCCAAGAAAGCGGTCAGGAAGCAGAACAGCAGGAACAGAATATAGAAATGCAGGAGAGTGAAAATGGGTAATATCATCGTAGGACAATCAGGCGGCCCCACAGCGGTCATTAATGCTTCTGTTGCAGGAGTGTACAAAAGAGCAAAGCAGGCAGGAGTGCCGAAAGTATACGGAATGGTATACGGTATACAAGGTTTTTTGGAAGGAAAAGTAATTGATTTAGACGATTACTTAAGTACCGGAGAGGGAATGGAGTTGTTGAAGCGTACCCCGGCAGCTTTTTTGGGCTCGTGCCGCTTTAAGTTGCCTTCCATTCAAACAGGGGAAGAGTTGTACGAAAACATATTTCAAATGCTGGAAAAGTATGATATAGATGCTTTCTTTTATATTGGTGGCAACGATTCCATGGATACGGTAAAAATGTTATCCGATTATGCGGCGCAGAAAGGGAAGCGTCAGCGTTTTATCGGAGTGCCCAAAACCATTGACAATGATTTGCCCATCACAGACCACTGTCCGGGGTATGGTTCTGCGGCAAAATACATTGCTACTTCTTTAAAAGAAATTATCCGTGACAATGCGGTTTACGGGGACTATCGGACGGCGGTATTGATTGTAGAGATTATGGGACGCCATGCGGGATGGCTTACAGCGGCGGCGCATCTGGCAAAAGATGCCAGTTGTGAAGGTGTGGATGCCATTTATCTGCCGGAAAAAAGTTTTGATTTAAGTCTCTTTTTACAAAAAATAAGAGAACTGACCCAGAAAAAGCGTTCTGTTGTTATTGCAGTGTCGGAAGGTGTGAAAACTCCCGAAGGAAGGTTTGTTTGTGAACTGGACGGCGCCGGAGGCGAGATAGATGTCTTTGGACATACGCAGCTTAGCGGTTGTGGTGCTTTTTTGGCAAGTTATGTGCAGGATAGGCTGGGGGTAAAAGCCAGAGCAGTGGAATTGTCCACGTTGCAAAGAGCAGCTACACATTTGGCATCTTTAACAGATATTGAAGAAGCAGTTATGGCAGGTGAAGCGGCAGTAAGTGCAGCCTTGGAAGGAATGAGCGGAGTAATGGTTACTTTAAAAAGAGATTCCGATATGCCCTATCACTGTACCACAGAGGTTTATGACATTCATAAGATTGCCAATATCGAGCGAAAGGTTCCGGTGGAGTGGATTGGCAAGGATGGTTGCAGCTTAAGACCGGAGTATGAAGCCTATGCAAGACCTCTTATTTTGGGAGAATTGCAGCCGATTTATGAGGGAGGAACCCCAAAACATCTGGTGCGGAAAGAGCAATAAAATGAAATGAAAAAGAAAGAAAAACAACGCTTGACATTCTGTCAGGCGTTTTGTATTATGGTTAAAGAAAACGTTTTCCGAAAGGAGAAAAAGATGGTTTCCATTAAAGATGTAGCGAAGCATGCAGGGGTGGCAATATCTACGGTTTCCAAGGTTTTGAACAATTATCCGAACATCAGTGAGGCAACCAAAGAAAAGGTAAATGCGTCCATTAAGGAGCTTGGCTTTGTGCCAAACACCATTGCGGCGGCGCTTTCTTCCAAACAGTCGGGGAGAGTGGCGCTTTTGATTAACCCTGTGACAAAGACTCAGGTAATTGATGAAATCAGTATGCAATATCTGTCCGGCGCACTTTTTCAGGCGGAAGAAATGCGGCTGGATGTGATTACGGTGTTTTTTTCCATGATTCAGAATAAGAGTCTGGCAGAAGTCATTGCTTATTTTAAGTCGCAAAATATTTCAGGCATTATTATTTACGGTTTGAGCAAAGATGATAAAGTACTGCATGAGCTTATAAAGACAAAGTCTTTTAAAATTGTGCTGGTGGATGCACCGCTGATAAATGACAGTACTTCCACGGTCTGGATTGACCAGAAGAAGGCTCAGTATGAGGTGGCAAAAAGAGTTATAACAGAAAATAAATGCAAAAGTGTTTTGTACATTGCCGGAAAGAAAAACGGCTATGTTACCGAGGAACGTTTAAAAGGGATCCGTCAGTTGGCAAAGGATATGGAATTGGACCTTTTGGTCAAAAATGGGGAGTTTAGCGAATTGAGTGCCAGAAAACTGACCTTTCAATTTGCTGCCAAGTATGATGCGGTCGTTTGCGCATCGGATCTGATGGCCATCGGTACCATGAAAGCGTTGACCGAAATGGACATTTTCAGACCGGTCTGCGGTTTTGACGGATTAATGCTGATGGGATATGTAGGAAAACAGATGTATACCATCAGGCAGAACTTCAGGAATCTTTCACTGGAAGCAGTAAAGGAACTGGACCGCCTTATGAAAGTGGAAAAGGGCAGGGAACTTATCATGCCCCATACCATAGAACGGTTACAGTATTTGGACATTATATGTTAAAGGGGAATAAAAATTGGAGCGGCTTTTGGATTATAGAAATGATGATGCCGCACTGGACAGTATTGAGAAAATTAAGTATGATAAGAAAAGGAGCTTTACAGAGCAGACAGTAAGGCTATGGAGGTTACTATGAGAAAAAGTGGTATTTTATTACCTATATCCGCAATTCCTTCCGGATATGGAATCGGGGGCTTTTCCAAAGAAGCCTATGCATTTGTGGATTTTTTAAAGGCGGCAGGACAGAAATTGTGGCAGATTTTGCCCTTGGGACCTACCGGGTACGGCGATTCACCCTATCAGTCTTTTTCCACATTCGCAGGCAATCCTTATTATATTGATTTGGAGGCACTTATTGAGGAAGGCTTGCTTACAAGGGAAGAGTGTGAGGCGCCGGATGTGGGTGGCAGCAAAGAGTATGTGGATTATGAAAAGATTTATCTTTCCCGTTTTCCCCTTTTGAAACTTGCCTTTGACAGAGCCTTTGGCGAAAAAAATTACGCTGTGAAGCCGGAATATGTCCGGTTTGTGCGGGAAAATGCTTATTGGCTGGATGATTATGCACTTTATATGGCAGTAAAGGACGCAAGGCAGGGGATGAGTTTTACCCTCTGGGAAGACGATGTGCGCCTGCGCAAAGAGGATGTCCTTGCAAAATGCAGACAGGATTATGCAAAAGAGGTGGAATTTTATAAATTCCAGCAGTTTTTGTTTGCTACCCAGTGGAAGGCACTGAAAAAATATGCAAATGAGCAGGGTATCGAAATCGTAGGCGATATTCCCATTTATGTTTCCGCAGACAGTGCGGATGTTTGGGCAAATCCTAGGTTGTTCCAACTCACTGAGGAAGGCATTCCCAGCGCTGTGGCAGGTTGCCCGCCCGATGCTTTTTCTGCCACCGGACAGTTATGGGGCAATCCCCTTTATGACTGGGACTACCACAAAGAAACCGGATACGAGTGGTGGATGCAGCGCATTGCCTATTGCTACGAGTTATATGATATTGTGAGAATTGACCACTTCCGCGGCTTTGACGAATATTGGTCCATTCCTTATGGCGACCCTACCGCTGAGCGCGGCAAATGGGTAAAGGGTCCCGGATATGATATTTTTGACACTATGAAAAAGAAACTGGGAGACAAAGCGGTGATTGCGGAAGATTTAGGTTTCCTGACAGAGTCCGTTTTGGAACTGGTGGCAAAAACCGGTTATCCCGGAATGAAAGTATTGCAGTTTGCCTTTGATTCCAGAGAGGACAGCGATTATCTGCCTCATAATTATCCTACAAACTGCGTGGTTTATACCGGAACTCACGACAATGATACTACCATCAGTTGGTATTATCAAAGAACCGAGGAAGACAAAGAAATGGCCAACGAGTATTTGGATATTTCCCCGGAAGAACTGGAAAAAGATAAAAACCGTATTGCCTGGAAACTGATTCGTGCGGCACTTTCCAGTGTGGCAGACACTGCAGTGATTCCTATGCAGGATTATTTGGAAAAAGGCGGCGAAGCCCGAATCAACATGCCTTCCACTTTGGGAAATAACTGGAAATGGCGCATGACTAAAGAGGTATGCACAGAGGAACTTGCAAAGAAGATTAAGAATTTGTGCGCTTTGTACGGAAGAGTATAATGAAAAAAGCCCGATGTGAAAACTATTTCTTATCGGGCTTTTTATATTATTTGGATTCTTTTGCGCGGCTTAAGTTGGAATTATGGTAGGCGGGATCGTAGGTAACATCCTCCAAAAACCAGTCGGGAGGAAGGAAGGATTCTGCCGCTTCCTTGCTGCCAAATTCCACCTCTGCCAAAGTCAGCGGTGCTAAAGGTTCATCAAAAATATCCAGTTCGATGGTCAGGGTGTAGTCTTCGGGAGGCGTAGCACTTCCTGATTTAAACTGTGGATTTTTTAGGGGAATCATATAGCGTTTTTTGGAAATGATGATTCCGTCTGCTTTTTCCAAAAGATGATAATAAGATTCTTCATTTAAAGTAAGGTTATATTCCTCACGGGCCATCATACCCCGTCCTTTGTAAGTCAGGTAATAGTTATTATCTTCCTTGCGTACCCTGATAACGGGATTGGTATTTAAATAAGCCTGCTCAATGTGATAAAATGGATAGGATTCCAAATTTTCCGGCAGATGTTTAATTGTAAATTTACGTTCTATTTCCATTTGTACGCTACTCCTTAAATAGGCTTAAGTATTGATAGAAAAAATCATCTTTCACTATTTATTATACTTTATTTTTGAAAATAAACAAGGTATACTTATCTTAAGATTTTTTTACGCAAAGTAAAAAATGACAGGAGGTTTGATATGAGCAAAATTGCCGTTTTTTTTGCAACAGGATATGAGGAGATAGAGGCGCTTACGGTTGTAGATTTGTGCCGCAGGGCTAAAATTGAAACAGAGATGATATCTGTTACCGGAGAAGATAGTGTGACCGGTTCCCATGGGATTGCGGTGACAATGGATAAACAGTTTGAAGAAGTGGATTTTGACAGTCTGGATATGATTGTTTTGCCCGGCGGTATGCCCGGTACCAAAAATTTGGAAGCTCATCAGGGACTTATGGAGCAGTTGGACCGTTTTTATAAAGAAGGCAGAGGTGTGGCTGCTATTTGTGCGGCGCCCAGCATTTTCGGTCACAGAGGATATTTGAAAGGCAGAAATGCCTGTGCCTATCCCGGTTTTGAAAGCCATTTGGAGAATGCAAAAGTCAGCGAAAACAGTGTGGAGGTTTCGGAGCATGTGATAACCGGTCGTGGCATGGGATGTGCCATTGATTTTGGTCTGGCTATCGTAGAGCGTTTTTGCGGCAAAGAGGCAGCGCAGGATTTGGCAAAAGGAATCATTTATTAAGTAGCAGGAGAAAATAAAAAAGTGTCTCAAAGCCGAGACTTTGAGACACTCTTTTCATGCTAAGCGAAAGAAAATCCGCATAAGGTTCTTTTAAAGAACCACTATTTCATGAAATATATTTATTTCATGGATTCTTCCTGCTTTTTGATCATTCTACGAACCATTTCACCGCCAATGGAACCTGCTTCTTTAGAAGTAAGATCTCCATTGTAACCTTCTTTCAGGTTGATACCAAGTTCAGATGCTACCTCTGTTTTGAAACGATCCATAGCTGCTTTTGCTTCGGGCACTTCTACTCTATTAGATTTACTAGATGCCATGATATTTACCTCCGTGTTTTTTGAATTTGACCGCTTGGGTCATTGATTTATTTTCGAGATAAGCAATGTTTTATCGCTTATCTTGGTCTTAGTATTAGCGTTATGAAAGAAAATATTATGGTAAGTTTTTCTAATTGATGTTATGATGATTTAGGTTTTTATTTGTTACAGACAGATAAATATATAAAGAAAGAGGAAAGAAACAAATGTTTAAAGGACTGAAAAAAATAATGGCACTGCTGACGTTGAGTGCGCTGTGCCTTTGCGGCTGCCAAAACGACGCCGAAATACAAAAAGATGTGGAAGAAACTACGGTGCGTATAGGCTCCATGAAAGGACCTACCACTCTGGGACTTTTGTCTCTCATGGATGAACAGGAAAAAGGAACCGCAGAAGGAAATTATGAATTTACCATGGTTACGGCAGCAGATGAACTGCTTCCTATGGTAATTAAGGGCGAATTGGACATTGCGCTGGTGCCTGCAAACGTGGCGGCTGTGCTTTACCAGAAAACCGAAGGTCAGATTGCGGTAATTGATATTAATACTCTCGGCGTTCTCTATATGGTTTCCGGCGACAGTTCCATTGCAAATGTTAAGGATTTAAAAGGAAAAACAATTTACTTGACGGGAAAAGGAACCACACCGGATTTTGTTTTGCAGTACTTGCTTAGTGCAAACGGTATTGCAGTAAGTGATGTGACTTTGGAGTATAAATCAGAGGCAACAGAGGTTGCGGTACTTTTAGCAGAAAATCCGGATGCCATAGGACTCCTTCCCCAGCCTTTTGTTACTGTGGCATGCGCCCAGAACGAGGCTTTGTCGGTAGTTCTTGACACAACTGCAGAATGGAAAAAGATTCAAGGGGAAGACGGCAGCAGTCTTGTAACCGGCGTAACGGTTGTAAGAAAAGCCTTTTGGGAAGAGCATGAAGGAGCAGTTGCTAACTTCATGGCAGAGCATAAAGAAAGTGCGGAATATGCCAACACTAATGTAGAGCAGGTGGCGGCACTGGCGGTAGAAGCAGGCATTATTGCAAAAGAACCAATTGCTGTAAAAGCAATACCGAACTGTAACATTGTATATATAGACGGAGAAGAGATGAAACAGGCGCTTAGCGGTTATCTGGAGGTGCTCTATGAGCAGTCACCCCAGTCTGTAGGCGGTGTGTTACCCAATGATGATTTTTATTATGTGAAATAAGTAAAATGTTTTAAAGGAATGTGAGTCGCAGGAAGATGCAGAAGAAAAGGCAAAAGAATAAAACTATTAAAAGAATAGTGATTTTTCTTTTTTGGGTGGCAGTGTGGCAACTGTTTGCGCTTTGCGTGGGAAACCGGATTTTGTTGGCGGGGCCGTGGGAAACCGCTAAGGCATGGCTCGCCAATGTGCAAAGTACGGATTTCTTTTTGACATGCCTGTATTCCCTTGGCAGAATCGGACTTGGCTTTGTTTTGGGTTTTGTAGCAGGAAGTCTGTTTGGCATACTGGCATACCGGTTTAAAATTTTGCGGGATTTTTTGTCCCCTCTTATGACGTTCTTTAAATCTGTGCCGGTGGCGTCTTTTGTGGTTCTTTTGCTGATTTGGTGGGGCTCTAAGGGACTGTCGGCGGCGGTGGTGTTTATTGTGGTTTTGCCGGCGGTTTATATCAGTGTGGTGCAGGGACTGTCCGCGGTGGACGGGAAAATGCTGGAGATGGCGCGAGTATTTCGGATGCCGCTTTTTAACCGCTTCTTTTATATATACCGTCCTGCGCTTAAACCTTTTGTGGACAGTTGCCTTGGGATTTGTCTTGGCATGAGTTGGAAGTCGGGGGTGGCGGCAGAGGTTATCGGCACACCGGATTTTTCCATCGGTGAGCGGATGTATATGTCCAAAATTTATTTGGACACGGCAGGGCTTTTTGCCTGGACAGGAACAGTCATTGTCATCAGTTTTTTATTTGAGAAGGCAGGCTTGTTTTTGTGGAGGCGCTTTTGTAATTGGAACCCGGGCTTTGGACGCTCTGTTTCGCAAGAAACTAAAGATACAAAGCAGCAGGCACTGGATTGGGAACTTAACGGGCTTAGCAAAACTTTTGAGGAAAAACCGGTGCTGGAACATATAAGTAAAACCTTGGAAAGCGGAAAAATTTATTGCCTGATGGCACCTTCGGGAGCCGGAAAAACTACGCTGTTACGTATTCTTGCGGGAGCGGAGAGTAGTGATGGAAAAGAAGTGGCCGGGGGCAGAAGATTGTCCATGTCTTTTCAGGAAGACAGATTGGCAGAGCATATCAGTGCAGTAGAAAATGTGATGATGGTTCTGGGCAGTGAAAGAAAAGAAGAAATTTGCAACCATTTGCTTAAACTTTTACCGCCGGAAAGCCTTGACAAGCCTTGCTGTGCATTAAGCGGCGGCATGAAGAGGCGCGTCAGCCTGGTAAGGGCAGTTATGGCAAAGGGAGATGCGCTTCTTTTGGATGAGCCTTTTGCGGGACTGGACGAAGAAAATAAGGAAAAGGCAATCAAGTACCTTTTAAAGAACCAAAGGGGCAGAACTGTCATAGTGGCAACCCATGATGAGCAGGACGCCGTACATCTTGGGGGCGAAGTGTGGAAGTTATGTGAATAGCCTTGTTTTTACGGGATTTTCACAAATTTCTTTGAACGGGAAATAGTAGACAAATATAAAAAGTTGTGATATAATCGTTAAACGATTGCGAACTATTTAAGAAAAGCAGGCAGAAAATGCCGAAGGAGGAAATGTAACAATGAGTTTACAGGTTGAAAAACTGGAAAAGAATATGGCAAAACTTACAATCGAAGTTTCTGCTGAAGAATTGGAGAAAGCACTGGAGTCCGCTTACCAGAAAAATAAAAATAAAATCAGCGTACCCGGTTTCCGTAAGGGTAAAGTTCCCCGCAAAATGATTGAAAAAATGTATGGTCCTGCAGTATTTTATGAAGATGCTGCAAATGAACTGATTCCCGTTGCTTACGAAAAAGCACTGGAAGAATGTGAAGAAGAAATCGTATCCAGCCCTCAGATTGAGGTAACACAGATTGAAGCAGGCAAGCCCTTCATCTTCACAGCAGAAGTTGCACTGAAACCGGAAGTTACCCTTGGTAAATATAAAGGCGTTAAAGTTGACAAAATCGACGTTACCGTAACTGATGAAGAAGTGGATGCTCAGATTGAAAAAGAGCGTGAAAACAGTGCAAGAACAATTAATGTTGACGACAGAGCAGTAAAAGACGGCGATATCACAACCATCGATTTTGAAGGATTTGTTGACGGCGTAGCATTCGAGGGCGGCAAAGGAACAGATTATCCTCTGACTATCGGTTCCGGCGCATTCATTCCCGGATTTGAAGAGCAGCTTGTAGGCGCAGAGATTGGTAAAGAAGTGGAAGTAAAGGTAACTTTCCCTGAAGAATACCATGCTCCCGACCTTGCAGGAAAAGAAGCAGTATTTAAATGTACTGTAAAAGAAATTAAGGAAAAACAGCTTCCCGAACTTGATGATGAGTTCGCAAGTGAAGTTTCTACCTTCGATACTCTGGCTGAGTACAAAGAAGATGTGAAAAAAGGCATCGCCATGAAGAAGGAAGAAGAAGCAAAGAGAGCAAAAGAAGATGCTGTAATTGAAGCAATCATCGCTGATTCCGCTATGGAAATTCCTGAGGCAATGATTGAAACACAGCAGAGACAGATTGTAGATGATTTTGCACAGAGAATGCAGATGCAGGGTCTTACCATGGAACAGTACTTCCAGTTTACAGGTCTGAATCCTCAGGCAATGCTTGAGCAGGTAAAACCCCAGGCTCTGAGCCGCATCCAGTCCAGATTGGTTCTGGAAGCAGTTGTTAAGGCTGAAAACATCGAGGCTACAGAAGAAGACTTTGATGCAGAAGTGAAGAAGATGGCTGAAGTTTACCAGATGGAAGAAGCAAAAGTAAAAGAAACTCTCGGCGAGAATGGCAAGAAACAGGTTATGATGGATCTGGCTATCAGCAAAGCAGTAGACTTTGTACTTGAAAATGCAAAAGAAGGTAAAGCAGCAGCGAAGTCTACCAAATCTGCAAAAGCCGCAAAAGAAGTAAAAGAAGACACTGCGGAAGCAGCAGAAGAAAAGCCTGCAAAGAAGACAACAAGAAAGACTACCAAAAAGGCTGAAACTACTGAAGAATAATTTTATAAATTAGCCTGAAAGAGGCATAAGAAACAGAGGATTAATTTTTCATTAGGAAATTATTAAATCCTCTGTTTTTGGATTGCAAAATAATCCAATGTAATATAATATGGATAGTAGGAATTTATTTCCTATTTATAGTAAAAAGCAAAAACGGAGGACACAAAATGAGTTTAATACCTTACGTCGTTGAACAGACAAGCAGAGGAGAGAGATCTTATGACATTTTCTCCAGACTGTTGAAAGATAGAATTATTTTCCTTGGAGAGGAAGTAAATGAAACAACTGCCAGCCTTGTAGTGGCACAGCTTTTGTTTTTGGAAGCAGAAGACCCGGACAAAGATATCAATCTGTATATCAACAGCCCCGGCGGCTCTGTAACAGCAGGTATGGCGATTTATGATACCATGCAGTTTATCAAATGTGACGTATCCACTATTTGTATCGGCATGGCGGCAAGTATGGGCGCATTCCTTCTTGCAGGCGGTACCAAGGGCAAGAGAATGGCTCTTCCCAATGCAGAAATCATGATTCATCAGCCTCTCGGCGGTGCACAGGGACAGGCTACGGAAATTGAAATTGCAGCAAAGCATATTCTGCATACCAAGGAGAAACTGAACCGTATTCTTGCAGAAAATACAGGCAAGGATTATGAAGTAATTGCGGCAGATACCGAGCGTGATAATTGGAAGACTGCCCAGGAAGCATTGGAATATGGTATCATCGACAAGGTGGTAACAGTACGTCCTACTTCCGGCGATAAATAAGTTTGAATGATAGGGAAAGGATTACATTTAGAAAATGGCAGGTAAAAATCCCGGAAAAGATGTAAGATGTTCTTTTTGTAATAAAAGTCAGGACCAGGTACGCAAACTGATTGCAGGACCGGCAGGAGTATTCATCTGTGATGAATGTATAGATATTTGTGCAGATATTTTGGAAGAAGAGTTCGAGGTGGAAGAAGAGGCAGGCGGCGGTAAGCCCGACATTAACCTGTTAAAGCCTGTAGAAATCAAAGAATTCCTGGACGAATATGTCATCGGACAGGAGGCGGCAAAGAAAGTGCTGGCAGTGTCCGTGTACAACCACTATAAGAGAGTGACGGCGGAAAAGCGTCCCGATGACGTGGAATTGCAAAAAAGTAATATTATGTTTATCGGACCTACGGGTTCCGGTAAAACGTATTTGGCACAGACTCTGGCAAAGATTATTAACGTTCCTTTTGCCATTGCAGATGCAACTACGCTGACAGAGGCCGGTTATGTGGGAGAAGACGTAGAAAATATTCTGCTGAAACTTTTGCAGGCGGCAGATTATGATGTGGAACGTGCCCAGTACGGCATTATTTATATCGATGAAATTGATAAAATTACAAAGAAGAGTGAAAATGTATCCATCACCAGAGACGTGTCCGGTGAAGGTGTGCAGCAGGCGCTTCTTAAAATCATAGAAGGTACGGTTGCAAGTGTGCCTCCTCAGGGCGGACGCAAGCATCCCCATCAGGAACTGATTCAGATTGACACATCCAATATTTTGTTTATTTGCGGTGGCGCTTTTGATGGTTTGGACAAAATTATTGAAACCAGACTGGATAAAAAAGCCATTGGTTTTAATGCACAAATAGCGGATAAGACCACTAAAGAAATCGGAGAAATTCTGGAAGAGGTAACTCCCCTTGATTTGGTGAAATTCGGTTTGATTCCCGAGTTTATCGGTCGTGTTCCCATCAATGTGACACTGGAAGGTTTGGATAAGGATGCTTTGGTGCGCATTTTGACAGAGCCGAAGAATGCCTTAATTAAGCAGTATCAGAGACTGTTTGAGATGGATGGCGTGAAACTTACGGTGGAAGCGGATGCGGTGGAGTCTATTGCACACATGGCTCTGGAGAGAAAGACCGGTGCAAGAGGTCTTAGATCCATTATGGAAAATGTGATGATGGATGTGATGTATCGTATTCCTTCCGATGAAACCATTGAAGAGGTGGTGCTTACCAAGGAATCTGTTGAAGGTACCAGTGAGCCACTGACAATACATGTGGAAGCGGCTTTAAAGAAAGCAAAATAGAAATATTTATGTTATGAGTAAAACGCCGTCACGAAAAGTACGGCGTTTTGTAGTGCGAGGAAAATCGGGGGGATTCGACAATGGAGGAGTATATGGAAAGTACGAAACAGTTGGTAAGACAGATGCCGGCGGTGGCTCTTCGTGGGCTTACCATTTTCCCGGATATGATTATCCATTTTGATTTAAGTCGGAAAAAATCCATACGCGCCGTAGAGCAGGCGATGGTAAGCGACCAATATCTATTTGTGGTAACGCAAAAAAGTGCAGAAGAAGAAAATCCGGGAGCGGACAGTGTATATAAAATAGGCACAGTTACTGTGGTAAAACAGGTAAGCAAACTGCCAAACGGTATTGTGCGGGTTTTGGTGGCAGGCGAATCCAGAGGACGCCTTGTTGACTTCGATGAGGATGTTACGGATTATCTGCAGGCGCAGGTTGAAGCCGTAGCCCAATGCGATGAGGAACTGGAAGAAACTGTGGAAGAAGCCATGGTGCGGGAAATCAAAGAATTATTTCAAGATTATACGCAGATGAACCCGAAACTGGGAAAAGCCTTGGTGGGCAGATTGCAAAACATATCCGGTCTGGAAAGTCTCATAGACCAGATTACCATGAGTATGCCCCTTAGTTATGATACAAAGCAAAAAATTCTGGAAGCAGAGACTTTACAGGAACGGTATGACTTTTTAGCCCATATTTTGTATAATGAAGTGGAAATTGCCAAAGTAAAAGGCGAATTGACTGCTAAAGTCAAAAGTCGGGTGGACAAGCACCAGAAGGAATATCTGCTTCGGGAACAGATGGCTTTTATCAGGGAGGAACTGGGAGAAAACGATTCTTTTTCCGATGCAGACCAGTTTGCGGAAGCAGTGGAAAAATTAAAGGCGGGAAAAGAAGTAAAAGAAAAAATCCGCAAGGAGATTTCACGATTCAAAAGTCTTTCTTCCAGCAGTTCCGAAAGTGCGGTGGAAAGGGCATACATCGAGACTTTGCTGGATTTGCCCTGGGATAAAGTGTCCAAGGACAATACTGATATTATCCGGGCGGAGAAGATTCTGGAAGACCAGCATTATGGTCTGAAACAGGTCAAAGAGCGCATTTTGGAATTTTTGGCAGTGCGGGCACTTACCAAGGCCGGGGACAGCCCAATTATATGTCTGGTGGGACCGCCGGGAACCGGTAAAACATCCATTGCCAGAAGTGTGGCAGAGGCTTTAAATAAAAAGTATGTACGCATCAGTTTGGGCGGCGTGCGGGACGAAGCGGAAATCCGCGGACACCGCAAAACTTATGTGGGAGCTATGCCGGGACGCATTGTAAACGGGCTTCGTCAGGCGGGGGTAAAGAATCCTTTGATGCTTTTGGATGAAATCGACAAGGTGAGCAGTGATTATAAAGGAGATACTTCTGCAGCGCTTTTGGAAGTGCTGGACAGTGAACAAAACTGTAAATTCAGGGATCATTATGTGGAAGTTCCCATTGATTTGTCGGAGGTGCTTTTTATCGCCACCGCAAACTCTGTTTCCACTATCCCAAAGCCATTACTTGACAGAATGGAACTTATTGAAGTGACCAGTTATACTGCCAATGAGAAGTACCATATTGCCAAGGAGCATTTGATGCCCAAGCAGTTCATTAAAAACGGTATGACGGACGGCAGACTGAGCATCAGCGACCAAGCCTTGAAACAGGTTATAAGCGGCTACACAAGAGAGGCGGGCGTGCGTGAACTGGAGCGTAAAATCGGCGAAATCTGCCGTAAAGCCGCAAGAGAAATATTGACTAAAAAAGTCAATAATGTAAAAGTAACATCCCAGAATCTGGAAAAGTACTTAGGTAAGGTGAAGTATTCACCGGACAAGAGAAATATGACAGATGAAGTAGGTATCGTGCGGGGACTGGCTTGGACCAGCGTGGGCGGTGACACTTTACAGATAGAAGTCAATATGATGCCGGGTAAAGGAGAACTGGAACTGACCGGTCAAATGGGCGATGTTATGAAAGAATCTGCTCTGACGGGAATCAGTTTTGTGCGCTCCATCAGTAAGGCCTATAAAATCCCGGCAGATACTTTTAAAAAGAATGATTTCCATATTCACATTCCCGAGGGAGCAGTGCCCAAGGACGGACCTTCCGCAGGGATTACTATGGCAACAGCGATGGTGTCTGCCATTACGGGGATTCCCGTTCATGCGGATGTTGCCATGACCGGGGAAATTACCCTTCGTGGAAGAGTGCTTCCCATCGGCGGTTTAAAAGAAAAAATTCTGGCGGCAAAGACTGCAGGAATTAGAAAAGTGCTTGTGCCCATGGAAAACCGCAAGGATGTGGAGGAAATATCCCGTGAAATCAAATCGGGACTGGAAATTGTGTTTACAGAGAGCATGACAGAAGTATTAGAGCATGCTCTGGTACGGAAAGAGGAGTAGGAACCATGATTATAAAGAATGTTAATTTGGAGACGGTGTGCGGTATTACCAGTAAACTTCCGGTAAATATTCATCCGGAGGTGGCTTTTGCCGGAAAAAGTAACGTGGGAAAATCGTCATTGATTAATGCTCTGATGAACCGGAAATCTTTGGCCAGAACCAGTGCACAGCCTGGAAAAACCCAGACTATCAATTATTATAATATCAATGATGCCATTTATTTTGTGGATTTGCCCGGTTACGGATATGCCAAAGCCAATGAGGAAGTAAAGGCAAAATGGGGAAAGATGATTGAGGATTATCTGCACAAATCCAAGCAGCTTAAGGCGGTTTTTTTGCTGATTGATATCCGTCATGAGCCTTCCGGCAATGATAAAATTATGTACGATTGGATTTTGCGGCAAGGGTACCAGCCTATTATTATTGCAACGAAACTGGATAAAATTAACCGGAGCCAGATTCAAAAACAGGTAAAACTGATAAAGACCTCCCTGAATGTGGAAAAAGATACTGTTATCATTCCGTTTTCTTCTACCACAAAACAGGGACGCGATGAGATTTATGATATCTTGGATCAGATTATTGACGCGGAAAAAAGCGAAGAGGATTAAAAGACAAGAGGGAAAAATATGAATAGCACAAAAGTTAAATATGTAAAGGCCCTATTGAATATTTTAGTGACAGTAGTAGGAGTGTTGCTGGCAGTTTGGTTACTTCCCAAATTTATGGTTTACTTTATGCCCTTTATTATTGGTTGGCTTATTGCCTGTATTGCAGGTCCGATGGTAAGATTTTTGGAAGAAAAACTGAAACTGAAAAGAAAGGCCGGCAGTGTTTTTGTAATCATAGTGGTAATCGGACTGGTAATTTTGGGAATATATTTAGTTGGTTCCAAACTTATCCGGGAATTGTTGGCATTTATTGAGGACTTGCCGGTAATGTGGGCAGGACTAAAAGGAGATTTGAAAGAAATCCAAAGCAATATGTCCGGCGTCATGCAGATGCTTCCCCAGAATGTCCAGGACACTGTAAATTCTGCAGGCTCAAAAATAAACGAGATTGCCATGAATTTGGTAGAGCAGTTTAGTATGCCTACTATTGAAGCATTGGGAGATTTTGCAAAGCAGGTGCCGGCGGTAATTATTGGAATCATTATGTGTCTTTTATCCGCATATTTCTTTGTTGCGGAGAGAGGCAGTTGGTTTGAACCTGTTAAGAAAGTACTTCCCCCCAGTTTTCTGGCACGTTGGAATTTGGTAAAAAACAGCGTGAAAAGAGCGGTGGGCGGTTATTTTAAAGCCCAGTTGAAAATTGAAATCTGGATTTATCTGCTTTTGGTAATCGGTCTTTTGATTTTGCAGGTGGATTATGTTCTTTTGATAGCCCTTGGAATTGCCCTTTTGGACTTCTTCCCCTTTTTCGGAACGGGAACCGTCATGGTACCTTGGGCCATTATTAAATTTTTGAGTGCAGATTATAAAATGACCATCGGTCTTTTGATTGTGTGGGGAGTGGGTCAGTTGGTCCGTCAGGTGATTCAGCCCAAAATCATGGGTGATTCTATGGGAATGGCACCCCTTCCGACTTTGGTTTTGCTATATATCGGCTATAGAGTGGCAGGGGTTATCGGTATGATTTTGGCGGTGCCTATCGGAATTATCGTGGAAACTATGTATAAAGAAGGGGTTTTTGAGACTACCCAAAAGAGTTTCCAGATTTTGTCAGCAGGAATTAACCGCTTCCGCAGATTGCGCGAGGAAGATATGGAAGAGGTAAAAATGTATAAAAAAGAGCGGGATGAACTTTATGCAGATCTGCAGGAGTCGGATAATAAAAAGTAGGAAAGAAATATGAGAAATTTTAAATTTATCCTGCAATATGAGGGCACCAGATATCAGGGCTGGCAGCGGCAGGAGACAACAGACAATACCATACAGGGAAAATTGGAAAAACTTTTATCCCTGATGTGCGGCGAAAAAGTAGAAATACAAGGCAGCGGCAGAACAGACGCAGGGGTGCATGCACTGGCGCAGGTTGCCAATGCCCATATGAACACGGATATGACAGCAGAAGAAATTCTGGAGTATATGAACCGGTATTTGCCGGAGGACATAGGTGTGCTTTCGGTACAGGAAGTGCCGGAGCGGTTTCACAGCCGCCTGAATGCTAAAGGAAAAACGTACCGTTACCGGATTATAAACAGTAAAATTCCTCATGTGTTTTTGCGTAAAGAGGCTCATGTGGTAACGGAGGATTTGGACGTGGAGGCCATGGAGAAGGCGGCAAAGTATCTTTTGGGAACCCATGACTTTAAATCCTTTACCTCCGCCAAAAAAGGGAAAAAGTCCACAGTACGCACCATTACCGATATTTGCATGGACAAAGAGGGCGATGTTATTACTATTATTTATGCGGGAGACGGCTTTTTATATCACATGGTCCGTATTCTGACAGGAACACTGTTGGAAGTAGGACTGGGAAAAAGAAAGCCTGAGGATATGGAAGAGATTCTGGCAGCGAAAGACAGAGAGAAAGCAGGTATGTTAGTGCCGGCCCAAGGGCTGACTTTAGTAGAAGTAAGGTATCAGTAAAGGAAAAGAACCCCAAAAATGCAAAAACCTAAGTTTGAAAGTGTTTTTATTAAAATACTTTTTGTCATTTACATCTTAATATTGTTAAAGGCCGTGGTTTTCAAGATGCCTTATGACCATATGAAAACGCTGATAGATTCTTGGAATTTGCAGGTCATCCAAAGCGGGATAGAACACGCCAATTTTACACCCTTTAGAACCATGGATATGTATATCCGCTATTGGAACCGGGGGCTGCACAGTTTCGAGAATCTTATTGGGAATGTGGTGATTTTTGTGCCTTTGGGCTTTTTGTTGCCTGCTACATGGAAAATGCCCGGAAATGTTTTCTTTTGCATGCTCTATGGTGCGATGGCGGTGCTGGGTATTGAGACGTTCCAACTTCTCAGCGGATTTGGGGCTTTTGACGTGGATGATATTATTTTAAATTGTGTGGGAATATTTGCGGGATATGTTATATATATTGTGATATCGGGCATGAACAGAAAGTATGCGGATTCCGGGCGACCTTGATTTTTAACTAAAAGGAAGGTTGCAACGAAGTCGTGTACTTTTTTTGTAAAAAGATATTGACAATATATGGAATGAGTATTATTGTATTAAGTGAGTAATACAACAGTACAGCGACACAACAAATGTGAAGGACTGTGCAAAAAGAATAAACGGGTTTAGGGAAAGAAGAGGGAAATCAAATGTTAGAAATCATGAATTTGACCAAAAAATATGGAAAGACATTGGCAGTTGACAATGTGAGTTTTTTAGTTCCGGATGGTGAAATCGGAATTTTGCTTGGACCAAACGGTGCAGGAAAATCCAGTATTATCAAAAGTATTGCAGGTTTGGTACGCTATGACGGACAGGTGAAAATTCAGGGACTTCCCGGAAAGACCATAGCGGCTAAGAAGGTGTTTGCTTATGTACCTGAGATTCCTGCCATGTACGATGCTCTGACTGTAAGGGAACACATTGATTTTATTTTGCAGGCTTACCAGGTGGCTGCAACGAATGAAGAAATTGAGCGGTTGTTGGAGCGTTTTGAACTCCTTGACAAGCAGGATAAACTGGGCAATGAACTGTCCAAAGGTATGATGCAGAAAGTCAGCATTTGTTGCGCCCTTGTTGTAAAACCGCAGGTGATTTTGCTGGATGAGCCTATGGTTGGTCTGGACCCGGCGGCTATCAAAGAACTGAAGGCTGTTGTTTTGGAACTGAAATCCCAAGGCGTAACCGTGCTGATTAGTACCCATATGTTGGAGATGGTAAAGGAACTTTGGGATGTAACTTTCGTAATGGAGAAAGGTCACATTATCGGTACTTACTCCAAGGATATGGTTGGCGCCGAAAATCTGGAGGACTTGTTCTTCCAAGTGACGTCCAGACCGGAAGATATTTCGCAAGACGGTCCGAGTGATACTCAATAGGGAGGGATAAAACAGTGGCAACAATTTGGAATTTATATAAGCGTACGGTGCGCAACGGAATAAAACGGGCGATAAAGAAGCCGATTACTTATTTTTATTTAGCATTAATATTGTTTTACGCGTTTTGCATTCCGTTTTCCATGAAGGTTTTGTTGGAAGAATTCCGGTTAAATACTCCTGCTGATATGGCGACGGTTTTTACCCTGGTGGTGTTTTGGCTTCTTCCGGCAAATTTAATTTCCTATGCGAAACGTAAAGGATTATTGTACAAAAATGCAGATGTGCATTTCTTATTTTCTGCACCAATCAGTCCCAAAATGGTATTAATATATGCCCATTTAAGAAATATTGTGGTGGGAATAGTGGTATGCTTTATTTTTCTTGCATCCGGAATTTTTCTGTTTCACATTACGGCATGGCAGGTGCTGGCCTACATTGCAGTGGTTTTGATAATTGATAATCTAATGGAAGGTTCCCTTATGGTTATGCTGTATGGTGCAGAATGGCTGGGGGAAAAGGGAAGAAAAATTGTAATAGGAGTCAGTTATTTGCTTTTGGCTGCCTTTGTTGTATTGGCATTTATTGCCTATTTGCAGGACGGTCTCAGTTTGGAAAGTGTAGTGAAATATTTGCACAGTGACGGTGTACAGTGTGTACCTATTGTGGGGTGGTACATCGGAGCAATTCATTTGATTTTTATGGGACCTACAACGGTTAATATTGTAGTTACCGTGCTGTTTGTTATCTTTTCACTTTTGGTATTTGTAATTGCCTGGAAGATGCCTTGCAGCGGCGACTACTATGAAGATGCAATGAAATTTGCAGAAGACTATGAAGAACTGCGTTTGAAGAAACTGGAAGGTCAGACGGCCCGATTAGGTAAAAAAGAAAAATATGGAAAAGCCCAGGTCGTTTATAAAGGCGGCGGGGCAAAGGCAATCTTTTATAAACAATTGTTGGAATACAAGAAAAGTAAGTTTTTCTTTTTTGACACAACCACTCTTATTATGGTGGGGCTCAGTATCTTTTTGGGTTATACCTTTGGCACCGACCCGGATACAGAAAGTTTAAGAGAATTTGTTATCCCGGCGGTAATGGCATATATTGTATTTTGTATGAGTTCTGTGCAGGGAAAATGGGGAAAAGAATTGAAAAGTCCCTACACCTTTTTACTGCCGGATACCCCTTTTAGAAAATTGTGGTACGCAACTCTTTGGGAACATGTCAAATCCTTTATTTGCGGAATTGCCATCGCAGTGCCCTGTGGTATTATACTGAAAGTGCCGGTGCTTCAAATCGCGCTAAGTGTGGTTGCATATGTGTGTCTGATGGCATGTAAATTGTATAACACAGTTATGACCGAGGCACTGGTAGGAAGGACGTTAGGAAATATGGGTAAGCAATTGTTTCAGATGATGCTGCAGAGCCTCGTTATTGGTGTCGGTGTCATGGGAGCGGTCGTGGGAATGATGATTGGAGCAATAGAGACTGCATATATTGGAATGATTGTAATATTGGTGCTGGTAACATTTGGTCTAATGACAGCTGCGGCAGGCTGCTTCCAGCGTATGGAAAGCGCAGAGTAAGAAACTTCGCCTCAAAATGAAATTTAAAGTAACTTAGCATTGACTAGTCGGTAGTTTTCCATGTAAAATGGTAATAGTTGTAAGCATTAGCATGACAGACGATAAAATTAGTGACATGGAGGGTATTTTGCATGAGAATGCCAATTATCGAGCAGTACATTGACGAGTTGATTGAGAAGAGTACTTTGGACATTCCTGTATGGAATATTGAAAAAGCAAAGAGTGGCAGCAAGAAGTCCGGTTGGAACTATATTGACGGATGTATGATTTTAGCATTGCTGGAAACATACAATACTACCGGCGAAAAGAAATACTTGGATTTTGCAGACGCTTTTATTAATCACAGAGTAGCTGAGGATGGTACTATTTCCGGATATTCTGTTGAGGAATATAATATTGATAATGTAAATGCAGGAAAAACACTTTTTCAGTTGTATGATATTACCGGAAAAGAAAAGTATAGAAAAGCTATTGATTTGATTTACAGTCAGGTACAGAAACAGCCTAGAACAGCAGAAGGAAACTTCTGGCACAAAAAGATTTATCCCAATCAGGTATGGCTTGACGGTCTTTACATGGGTCAGCCTTTCTATATGGAATATGAGACAAAATTCAATAACAAAAAGAATTATGCAGATATCTTCAGTCAGTTTGCAAATGTTGTAAAATATATGCGTGACGAAGAAACTGGACTTTATTATCATGGCTATGATGCTTCTAAAGAGGTTTTCTGGTGTGACAAGGAGACAGGACTTTCCAAGAACTACTGGCTCAGAGCAATGGGTTGGTATTCTATGGCTCTTTTGGATACCCTTTCAAAGACAGAGCCCACAGGCTATGAGAAAGAGTATGAAGAGTTGAAAGGTGTATTTAAAGATTTCATTGATGCAATGCTGAAATATCAGGATGAAAGCGGTATGTGGTATCAGCTTCCCGCATTGGCAGGCAAAGAACCCAACTACTTGGAAACAAGCGGAAGTTCCATTTTTGCATTTGCAATTTTAAGAGGTGTAAGACTTGGATTTTTGCCGGAGTCTTATCGTCAGTATGGTGAAAAGGCATTTAAGGGCGTTTGTGATAAATACTTAAAGACAGAAGATGGTGGTTTACACCTCGGCGGTATTTGTCTGGTAGCAGGTCTGGGCCCCGCAGATAATCTCAGACGTGACGGCAGTTTTGAATATTATATGTCAGAGCCCATCGTAAATGATGATGCGAAGGGTGTAGGACCTTTCCTGCTGGCATATACAGAACTTAGAAGACTGGAAGATTAATTTAAGAAATAAAAGAGAGCATCGCTGTGCGGTGCTCTTTGTTTTTCATGGAGTAGCCCTAAAATGATGGAAATAATTATGCCGGTTCATGATTGCAAAAAGTTTCTTTGCAGACACGCTTTTGCTCCGTGAAAAACGTAACGGTACATAAGATGCCACTCCGATACTTCTTCGGCAAACGACTATGCAAGCATAGGTTAGCCTTCGCAGTATCGTCCTGCCATCTAAGGACCGACGTTTTTCAAGGGTCTGCTCCAGAAATCTTTTTACAATCATTTTCCCGGCATAATAATTTTCATCATTTTATTGTATTCACCCTAAAATCCCCAAATGCTCCAGCAGAATCTTAAGTCCTATTAAAATCAAAATAACGCCGCCAGCCAGTTCTGCTTTGGATTTGTATTTGGTGCCGAATACGCTGCCTACTTTAACGCCTACTGCAGAAAGGGCAAAAGTGATGATGCCGATAAAACTTACAGCAGGGACAATGGGAAGGTTTGGAATGAAAGCAAAACTGACACCCACTGCCAATGCATCAATGCTGGTGGCTACGGCAAGTACAAGCATATCTTTAAATTTAAGGGAGGCATCGGCCTCTTCTTCCTCTTTTGACAAGGATTCTCTAATCATATTTGCACCGATAATTCCCAAAAGTACAAAGGCAATCCAGTGATCCAAAAAGGTAATTTTTTCCTGAAAACGATACCCAACCAAAAATCCTAAGGCGGGCATCAGTGCCTGAAAACCGCCAAACCAAAGACCTACGATGGTGCATTGTTTCATTTTTATTTTTTGCAATGCCAATCCCTTACAGATGGCAACGGCAAAAGCGTCCATGGAAAGTCCTACAGCGATTAAAAATAAACTTGCAAGTGTCATATGCTTCCTCCTAAGTATTTACTCAAATCCTGATTCAAAAGCCATTCTTTCATGGTATCCAAAGTCTCCTCATAATCGGAGAGCGTAATTTCGTTTGTCCCGTTTGCAAAACATTCAGTCATATAGTCATTCATTTCATGGCTGAAATGGGTGTAGTCACTGTAATTATCAAAATCTGTAATAAAATCAAAATCATTTTGGAAATAGAAAACTCTCACATTAGGGTACTGTAATAAAGTTTCTATAATTTGCTTTTGCCCCTGTATTTCGGCTTCCAGGCTGCCATCGGCGTAGCGGGAATACCAGTAAAGGACACTGTAGGGCGGGAAGAATACAGTAAACTTTGTGTCCGGCATCTGCCGGATATAGGGCAGAATATAACTTTCAAGGTTCTCGGTAATATTTTCTGCATAGTAATCATCCGACAAGGCAGGAAGAACTTCGGTAGGAGCCTGATAAGTGGCTAATACGCTCTCTTTTCCATAGGTGGAACCCTGCCAAAACCAGTACATTTCATTAATAGGAGTATTGGGGTGGGGCAGAATAATGTAATCTAAAATTACATCTTTATTAAATACATAGTAAACATCATTGAAAGGGTTACGGTCATAAAGGTACTCCGGAATAGCGTAAGCCACCATTCCGGGAGTGGCTTTGTAGGTAAAAATGTCAACGCCCAGAAAGACTTCTTCTATTTTATTAGGACTATCTTGCACCAGAGCCATGATGTTATGTATATCCTTGGGATAGGCGCCGTTGTAGCAAAGTTTTACGGTTTGAAGTCCCATGGTGTCGTAAAAAAGATTGGTATCAAAATTATTTGTCATGGAAGAGCCAAGCACTACGCTTTCATAATCAAAATTTTTGGCGATTCCTGGATTTTGGGAAAGTTGATTGTCTATAGTGTAGTTTATGCCATCCAGTGGTTTGTGGTACTGAAAGAAAGGGTCTATCACAATTACCAAAAGCATAGCGGCGCAAAGGGAAAGTAAAAAAAGCATTCCCAGCAAGAGCAGATATTTGGATGTCTTTTTCATAAAACTGCGTGCAAACTCCTTTCTGTCTAAAAGTTAAAATACAGGAAAGTAGATACTCCCGATAAGGATAAAACGCACCATACACCTAAGAATGCAGTGCCAAAAGCATTTAAAATGCCGGGTTTTATATTATCCTCGGTTTCATACAAATTTTTTGTAAAGAATATGATAAACAGTGCCAAAAGCACAAAAGGAACCATGCAAAAATAAGGCGCCAGAGGATGCATATCTAAATTGAGAAGTCTGATAATACTCCAAAACTCCGGCAACCTAAAAAATCCTGCCAATTCCACAAAAATGTGTTCCCCTTCAAAAGTAAAGGCGGTGGTAATCATTTCCACTGCTTGGGAGATAGTATCTGCCCGGAAAAAAGTCCACGCCAGTGCAACAAAGAGAAAGGTAAATAAGGTGGAAAGACATTTCGCAGGTTCTTTCAAAATATGCCTGTCAGGAAGTTCCAGGTGCAGTTTTTTCTTCATACTGTGCCAAAGCCTTGTAAGGACAGAGAGGATACCGTGGAGAACTCCCCACAGAATAAAAGTCCAGTTGGCGCCGTGCCAGATGCCGCTTATGAGATAAACAATCATAATATTTACATAAGTGCGTAAGGCGCCTTTTCGGTTTCCGCCCAGGGGGATATACACATAGCGGGTGAAAAAACGGGTCAGTGTCATGTGCCATCTGTCCCAAAACTCCAAAATATTGCGGGATTTATAGGGAGAGAGGAAATTTACGGTAATGCGGATATTAAACAAGTATCCGATACCTCTGGCCATGTCACAGTAGCCGCTGAAATCTAAGTAAATCTGGATCGCGTAAAACAAAATCACAAGCAGACTGTTTGGTCCGTCCAATACGGTGTAATACTGAAAGCCCCAGTTTACTGCCTGTCCGAAGGTGTCCGCCAGCAGGACTTTTTTTGCAAGACCCCGGACAAAAATGTGAAGTCCTTTATAAAAATTGTCCGGTTGGAAACGTTTTCCGGATAAATCCTGAAACTGAGGCAGCATTTCTTCGTGGCTGACAATGGGACCGGCTATTAACTGCGGGAAGAAAGTGACAAAAAGTGCATAGTCTGTCAGATTCTGGCAAGGAACCGTTCCTTTGTAGGTGTCAATTAGAAATGCAACCTGCTGGAAAGTAAAGAAACTGATACCCAAGGGAAGTAAAATTCCCAGCGCAGAAAACTCTGCCTTAAAAAGTGCATTGATATTTTCCAAAACAAAGTCAAAATATTTATAATAAAACAGCAGCCCGATGTTGAGGCAAAGACCGCCGGTTAAAATCGCTTTCGGGTAGATTTTTTTTATAAGAAGGCGATGGCAAAGGTAATTTATACCGATGCTGAAAAGGATAATCCACAGATAGGAGATGTGGAAGTAGGCATAAAACCAAAGGGACATGCCCACTAAAAAAACTTTTGCAGCGGTGTATTTATGCCGGTGATTTAACAGAAAATAACCGAGTAAGGAGAGCGGTAAAAATAGAAAAATGAATATGTAGGAATTAAAAAGCATAAAATCCTCCTAAAAAATGTGCCCAAGAGTTTTCACTCAAGGGCAGCATTTTTAATGATTCACATTTAGAAAAATTAAGCAACAGTTACGTTCACTGCACGAACTTTGCCGTTCTGAGGATCTGTTTCTGTGTCGAAAGTAACTTTCTGACCTTCTTCAAGAGACTTGAATCCCTGAGCGTTGATAGCGGAGAAATGTACGAATACTTCTTCGCCTGTAGCTTCGTTTGTGATGAAGCCATAACCTTTCTGAGCGTTAAACCACTTTACTGTACCGTTATTCATGAACCGATACCTCCTAAAAATAATAATGTACCTTAACCTTTGGTGCAAAAAAATCACATATTTTTGTAAATCTACGACAGAGCAAAGACTTACAAAAATATGTGAGATCAATGACTTTGTTAGATACATCGCAAGTGTATCAAGAAATGCGTGTTTTGTCAAGTAATGCTTTGCAAAATTGCGTTGCTTTTATCATAATTGAGTCGCCGCCAAAACTGTGATATAGTAACAGTAATTGAGGAGAATTACTCTTGACGGAGGAATAGATATGGACAGAAGTAAAGTAGAAAAACTGTGGATTGCGGATAAGGGGGATGGTACCTATCAAAATCCTATATTGTATAGGGACTATTCTGATCCGGATGTTATCAGGGTGGGAGAAGATTTTTTTATGGTGGCTTCTTCTTTTTGCAATACCCCGGCGGTTCCGGTACTTCATTCCAAAGATTTAGTAAACTGGAAAGTCATCAGTTACGCCATGGACACACTTCCCTTTGAGTCTTATGATAAACCGGCGCATGGTTGCGGTGCGTGGGCACCGGCTATCCGGTATCACGAGGGGATGTTTTACATATTTATTCCGCTGCCGGATGAGGGGATTTTTATGGTAAAAAGCGAGGATCCTTTTGAGGGATGGCAGGCGCCGGTCTGTGTGAAAGAGACTGCGGGCTGGATTGACCCTTGCCCTTTTTGGGATGAGGACGGACAGGCCTATATGGTATCTGCTTTTGCCAAAAGCCGTGTGGGATTTAACAGTGTGTTACATATATCTCCCTTGAGCGCCGATGCTACAGGGATGCTTGGGGAGGGGCAAAGAGTTTTTGACGGTAGCAAGAGCCAGCCTACCATCGAAGGCCCGAAACTTTATAAAAGGAACGGATATTATTATATTTTTGCTCCCGCCGGCGGAGTGGAATTTGGTTGGCAGACAGTGCTGCGCTCAAGAAACATTTGGGGACCTTATGAGGAAAAAATAGTACTTCGTCAGGGAAGTACCCCTGTAAACGGACCGCATCAGGGGGCATGGGTGGATACAGGCACAGGTCAGGACTGGTTTATTCATTTCCAAGATGTGGGAAATGGCGGACGTATTATTCACCTGCAGCCCATGCACTGGGAAAATGACTGGCCGGTAATAGGAGTAAATCAGGATAAAGAAGGTTGCGGCGAGCCGGTTCTGACATACCAAAAGCCGGATGTGGGCAGTGTGTATTCGATTTGTAGCCCGGAGGATTCGGACTTTTTTGAAGGAGACAGATTGGGACTGCAGTGGCAGTGGAACGCCAATTATCAAAAGGGATGGTATGGTCTGGATGAAAGGGGGCTAACCCTTTATGCGCAGCCGGTAGCGGCAGGAACCCAACTTTGTGATGTCAGTAATTTGCTTCTTCAAAAGTGGCCTGCACCGGAATTTCAAATTGCGGCGAAAGTAGATTTGTCTGCCATGAAAGAGGGCGATGTGTGCGGTATGGTTTCCCTTGGGGGAAAGTATGCAGATTTGGCGGTGGCGCTTCGGGGTGGCAAAAAGGTTTTTGTGCAGCGAAGCGGGCAGTGGCAGCAGAACGATGAAGAGGAAAGGGTGCTTCAAGAGGTTAAGAAGGACGAACTGTATTTACGCATGAAAGTGGAAAAGGCAAAGGTTGTCTCTTTTTATTATAGTTACGATGAAGAAAATTGGAACTTTGCAGGGGAGACCGTACAGGCTACGCCGGGACGCTGGGTGGGCGTGAAAGCCGGTTTATACGCAGTGCATGAGGGCGAAACTGCAGGCGGTTATATGCGGGCCCATTATTTTGTTTTTGAGAAACTGACACAGTAATTGCGACAAGGCAAAAAAGCACATTTCCAAGGCAAAATAAGACATTGTGACAGCCCAAAAGGTATGATATATTGCGTAATGAAAAAAGATTATGCTAAAGGGCAAAGAAGGAGAAGAAAATGGAAACAAAGAAAATTGGCATTCCCATGGAAGGACTGGCGGATTTGTGCCGCGTTGCAGCAGCCCAGGGCGCTGTACTTTTGAAAAATGAAGAAAATGTGCTGCCTTTTAAAGAGGGTGAAAAAGTCGCGGTCTTTGGCAGATGTCAGTTGGATTATTATAAAAGCGGAACCGGTTCAGGCGGCGCTGTAAATGTGGAGTATACCACCAATTTAATAGGGGGACTTCGCAGCGCCTTTGAAGGGCTGGTGGATGAAGAACTGGCAGCAGTTTACGAACGGTTTGTGCAGGAAAATCCCTTTGATAATGGCGGAGGGGGCTGGGCGGCAGAGCCTTGGTTCCAAAAGGAAATGCCCCTTTCTGATGAAGTGGCAGCGTCGGCAGCAGTTAGGGCTGACAAGGCGGTGGTGGTTATCGGCAGAACCGCAGGAGAAGACCAGGACAATGCCGATGCACCGGGAAGTTACCGCCTCACAGAGACAGAACTTTTGATGTTGGAAAAAGTTTGTGCACATTTTGACAAGGTAGTGGTGGCACTGAATGTTTCCAACGTTATTGATATGAGCTGGGCAGTGGATGAAAAATATGCAGGCAGCATTAAATCCATAATTTATCTGTGGCACGGCGGAATTGAAGGCGGAAATGCAGCGGCCGATGTGCTGGTAGGAAAAGTGACGCCGTCCGGGAAATTGTCCGATACTATAGCTTATTCTTTGCAGGATTATCCATCCACCGAGGGCTATGGTGACAGACAGGTTAGTTATTATAAAGAAGATATTTATGTAGGTTACCGCTATTTCGAGACTTTTGCGCCCGGGAAAGTGCAGTATCCTTTCGGTTTTGGGCTTTCTTATACTACGTTTGACACAAAGATAGTTAGTTTTAATTGGCAGGAATCCGGCGTGTCAGTAGTAGCGGAAGTGAAAAATACAGGAGCAAAATACGCCGGCAAGGAAGTGGTGCAGGTTTATGCGCAGGCACCCCAGGGGAAACTTGGCAAGGCGGCAAAGGTGCTGGCAGGCTTTGGAAAGACCGGGCTGCTTGCTCCCGGTCAGAATGAAAAACTGGAAATTTGGATTCCTTTTTCTTATTTGGCATCTTACGATGACAGCGGTGTGACCGGTTATAAATCCTGTTATGTACTGGAAGCGGGCAAATATGTTTTTTATGTGGGAAACAGCATCAGAGATGTGGTTGTAGCGGGAGAGAAAGACCTCGGACAGTTACAGGTATTAGAGCAGCTTCAGGAAGCATCAGCCCCCGTGAGAGAATTTAGCAGATTAAAACCCGGAAGCCAAAAGGCAGACGGTACATATAATGCAGAAACCGAAGCCGTGCCCCAAAGCACAGTGGATTTGGCGGCGAGAATCGAAGAAAATCTGCCCGACAAACTACCTATTACCGGAGACAGAGGCATCCGCTTTTCAGATGTAAAAGAAGGCAGGGCTTCTTTGGATGACTTTGTGGCACAACTTTCTGTGGAAGATTTGGCAGCCATTGTGCGCGGGGAAGGAATGTGTTCTACAAAGGTAACACCCGGAACAGCGGCAGCTTTTGGCGGCGTGACAGACAGTCTTTTGGCTTATGGAATTCCATTGGGATGCGCAGCGGACGGTCCTTCCGGTATCCGTATGGATAATGGAGCCAAGGCAACCCAAGTGCCTATCGGTACACTTCTTGCCTGCAGTTGGGATTTGGCTTTGGTGGAAGAATTATTTGAACTTCAGGGGCAGGAACTGGTAAGAAATGAAATAGATACGTTACTTGGACCTGGCATCAATATTCATAGAAATCCTTTGAACGGAAGAAACTTTGAGTATTTTTCCGAAGACCCTTTACTGACAGGTAAAATGGCGGCAGCAGTGGTAAAAGGAATTGCAAAACATGGTGCCCAGGGAACTGTGAAGCACTATGCCTGCAACAATCAGGAAACAGCCAGACACAGTGTGGATGCCATAGTCTCCGAGAGAGCCCAGAGGGAGATTTATTTAAAAGGCTTTGAACTGGCGGTGAAAGAGGGAAAGGCTCAGTCCATTATGTCCTCTTATAACCCCGTAAACGGTCACTGGACCGCATCCCACTACGATTTGGACAATACCATATTGCGTAGGGAATGGGGCTTTGAAGGAATCCTGATGACTGACTGGTGGGCAAAGATGAATGACGTGGTGGAAGGCGGGGAAGCCAATTTGCAGGATACCCGTTCCATGGTCCGTGCTCAAAACGATTTGTTTATGGTAGTAAATAACTTTGGTGCGGAGATGAACCCTCACGGTGACAATACCGTAGAATCTGTCCAAAAGGTCAAATTGACGGTGGGAGAATTGCAGACCTGTGCGAAAAATATTGTGCGCTTTTTGTTAAAGGCTCCTGCATCGGAAAGACCTGTTAAAGTGGCAGAAGTTACTAAGATAGCAGCCGGACAGCAAGGCTTTGGCCAAGAGGCGGTTAAATATCCGGAGATTTCACAAAATCAGGATGCAATCACAGTTCCCGTACAAAAACTGTGCGGAGAATACTTAGAAGGAGAACAAACCTTCCTTTTGCAGGTCAATACTCCCGGTGTGTATGAGATGTGCGTAAAAGTTACTTCCAAAGAAAGTGATTTGGCGCAGATGGCGTGCAGAATCAGTTTAAATGAAACAGAGGTTTCCACTTTCCAAATTAACGGTACTTGGGGCAGATGGCAGTTGCAAAAACTGGCTAAAGTGGAATTGGAAGCAGGACAGTACACACTGAAACTTGTCTTTGTAAGACCCGGCATGCAGATTGAGCATGTGCAGTTTACGGCGGTTACAGTTTAGGCAGCAGTTACGGTTTAGGCGGCTGGATTTTGCGGTGCAGCAAAAAAAGTGCCAGCACGTTAGGAAATATCATAATGCCGTTGATGAGGTCAGTTACGGACCAGACATATTCCATGGGTAGGATTGCCCCAAAAAATATCATAAGAATATAACAGAACTCATAGGTGCGGATGCTTTTGGAACCCCAAAGGTATTCCGCGCCTTTTTCACCCAAATGGCACCAGCCAATCAAAGTGGTAATGGCAAAGGCAATTAAAGTCAGGGTCAAAAAGGTGTTGCCTCCGAATGGAAAGGCTGTGAAGGCGGCGCTGGTGAGTCCTGCCTGGGTAAACCCTTTTGCGGAGGAGGGACGGTGCAGGAGATTGGTCAAAATCACAAGACCGCTTACAGCGCACATGACGATGGTGTCCCAAAACACGGCGGTCATGGAAATCAGTCCCTGTTTGACCGGTGTGGTATGGGAAGCGGAACCGGCAGCAAGGGCAGCAGTGCCGATGCCGGCCTCGTTGGTAAAAAGCCCTCGGGCAATGCCATATCTGGCGGCCACCATAAAAGAACCGCCAAGCAAACCGCCGGATACGGCATTTTGGGAAAAAGCGGTTTTTAGAATCAAAGCAAGGGCGTCCGGTAAATAAGAGGCATTCATGAACAATAAAACAGCGCAGGCGGCCATATACAAAATACCTAAAATAGGTACGGCTTTGGTGCAAAAACTACCGATGGACCGGATACCGCCTAAAATGACCAGTCCGGTCACTACTGCAACTGCCAGACCGACAAAGTGGGGCGGAAGATGCCATAGGGAAGAAGTGGCATCGGTAATGGCACTGACCTGAGTGGTACATCCTACCCCAAAGGCCGCGCAAAGGGTACAGACTGCGTAAAATTTGGCAAGAAAGTGGCTGCCGAGCCCCTGCTCCAGTACATACATGGGACCGCCTGTAAGACTGCCGTCCGTACGCTTTTTGCGAAAATGCATGGCAAGATGGCACTCTGCGTAGGCGGTAGCCATGCCAAAGAGCCCGGTAATCCAGCACCAAAAGAGGGCTCCGGGGCCACCTGCAGCGATGGCGGTAGATACCCCCACAATGTTTCCGGTGCCCAAAGTAGCCGCCAAAGTGGTAGTTAAAGTGGCAAAAGAACTTAAGTTTCCGGTCTGCCCGGACTCTTCCGGTGCCAAAGACAGGCGGATGGCCTTTAAGGTATGTTTTTGCGGGAAACGCAGTTTTATGGTAAAAAAGAGATGCGTGGCACATAATAAAATCAAAAGAGGACCGTTCCAGAGAAAATTGTTAATGGCGGAAATCATGGAAATGAGTGACATGGACTACCTCAGTTTGCAGGTTGCAAAACCTTAACTTTACAAAAATATATGAAAGGTCGGGGGAAGGTATGTTTATAAAAAGTTTAGGAATGATTTTCCATATTTTTATTGATTTCTATGTTTTATGTGTTATAGTGTGAATAGAACAAAGGAAAGTGAGGAGGCAAGCTTATGAATATTTCAAAATTTACACAGAAATCCATGGAAGCCGTGGAAGGTTGTCAGAAACTGGCGTATGAATATGGCAATCAGGAAATTGAGCAGGAGCATTTGCTCTACAGCCTTTTGACCATAGAAGACAGTTTAATACTAAAGTTAATCGAAAAGATGGAGATTCACAAAGAGCATTTTACAGACCGGGTGGAAAATGCTCTGGCCAAGCGTGTGAAGGTGCAGGGCGGTCAGATTTTTGTGGGACAGGATTTGAATAAGGTGCTTATCAGCGCAGAGGACGAGGCGAAGCGCATGGGGGATGAATATGTGTCCGTGGAGCATTTGTTTCTTTCCATGATTGAACATCCCAGCAAAACCATAAAGGAAATCTGGAAAGAATACGGAATTACCAGAGAGCGGTTTTTGCAGGCGCTTTCTACTGTCCGGGGAAACCAGAGAGTAATCAGTGACAATCCGGAAGCAACTTATGATACGTTGGAAAAATATGGGCAGGATTTGGTGGAAAAGGCAAGAAGCCAGAAACTGGACCCTGTCATTGGCAGAGACAATGAAATCCGCAATATTATCCGTATTTTATCCAGAAAGACCAAAAATAATCCGGTGCTGATTGGTGAGCCAGGTGTGGGTAAGACGGCGGTAGTAGAGGGGCTTGCACAGCGGATTGTGCGGGGAGATGTGCCCCAGGGACTGCAGGATAAAAAAGTTTTTGCCCTGGACATGGGCGCCCTTGTGGCAGGTGCCAAATACCGGGGTGAATTTGAAGAGAGACTGAAAGCGGTTTTGGAGGAAGTGAAAAAAAGCGAAGGACAGATTATTCTGTTTATCGATGAACTTCACACCATTGTAGGCGCAGGCAAAACGGACGGTGCTTTGGATGCCGGAAATATGTTAAAGCCCATGCTGGCAAGAGGGGAACTGCATTGTATCGGTGCCACCACTTTGGATGAGTACCGCCAGTATATTGAAAAGGATGCGGCATTGGAACGACGTTTTCAGCCGGTAATGGTGGATGAACCTACCGTGGAAGATACTATTTCCATTTTGCGCGGTTTGAAAGAGCGCTATGAAGTATATCACGGCGTAAAAATTATGGATAATGCCCTTGTAAGTGCGGCGGTGCTTTCCAACCGTTATATTACCGACCGCTTTTTGCCGGACAAAGCAATCGACTTGGTGGATGAGGCCTGCGCACTGATTAAGACGGAACTGGATTCTATGCCCACTGCGCTGGACGAGATGCAAAGGCGTATTATGCAGTTGGAGATCGAAGAGGCAGCCTTGAAAAAAGAGGATGACCGCTTGAGTCAAGATAGGTTGGCTGTTTTACAGAAAGAATTGGCAGAGTTAAAAGAGGAATTTGCCGGAAGTAAGGCCCAGTGGGATAACGAGAAGGCTGCAGTGGATAAGTTGTCCAAATTGCGTGAGGAAATAGAAGCAGTCAGCAGTCAGATTCAGATTGCCCAAAGGGAAGGAAATTTGGAGAAGGCGGCAGAACTCAGTTACGGGAAATTGCCTGCGCTGAAAAAGCAGTTAGAAACGGAAGAGGCGCAGATGAAAGATTCAGGGCAGTCTTTGGTGCATGAGAGTGTTTCGGATGATGAGATTGCGCGGATTGTATCCAGATGGACGGGGATTCCCGTTGCGAAACTGACTGAGAGCGAGAGAAACAAGACCCTGCATTTGGATGAGGAACTCCATAAGAGAGTGGTTGGTCAGGAAGAGGGCGTTACCAAGGTGACGGAGGCCATTATCCGTTCCAAAGCAGGCATCAAAGACCCCGGTAAGCCCATCGGTTCCTTCCTGTTCCTTGGTCCCACCGGTGTGGGTAAGACAGAACTTGCCAAAACTCTTGCGGCAACGCTTTTTG
Organism: Lachnospiraceae bacterium; assembly: GCA_017468395.1. GTDB lineage: Bacteria > Bacillota > Clostridia > Lachnospirales > Lachnospiraceae > Acetatifactor. The sequence continues at coordinate 86,859 of JAFUIR010000022.1, forward strand.
ATGATGAAACCAATATGGTCCGCATTGATATGAGTGAATACATGGAGAAATATTCTGTTTCCAGGCTGATAGGAGCGCCTCCCGGATATGTAGGGTATGAAGAGGGCGGACAGTTGACTGAGGCAGTCAGAAGAAAACCGTACTCGGTGGTTCTCTTTGACGAGATTGAAAAAGCCCATCCGGATGTGTTCAATGTGCTTTTGCAGGTGTTGGATGACGGACGCATTACAGATTCCCAAGGACGTACCGTGGATTTCAAAAACACTATTTTGATTATGACTTCCAATATCGGTGCGGCATATCTTTTGGATGGTATTGACGAAGAGGGAAATATTGAAGCACAGGCAGAAAGTGCGGTTATGAATGACCTTAGGAATCATTTCCGTCCTGAATTTTTGAACCGTCTGGACGAAGTAATTCTCTTCAAACCGTTGACCAAGTCCAATATTGGCGGTATTATCAGACTCATTATCGCGGATTTGAATAAGCGTCTTGCGGATAAAGAGTTGCATGTGGAACTGACAGGGAAGGCAGAGCAGTTTATTGTAGAAAATGCTTATGACCCGGTTTACGGTGCTCGTCCCTTAAAAAGATATATCCAGAAGTATGTGGAAACTTTATCTGCAAAACTGATTCTGGCAGATAAAGTCCGGGAAGGTGACACTATTTTAATTGATGTGCAGGAAGAAAATCTGACTGCAAGAGTGAAATAGGATACTGATTATAAAAGAAAGAGGCTACCGCGAGATAGTGGCAGCCTATTTCTTTTATTGAACTTTAACTGGTGAAAAGCTGGCACCAGTAATCAGTGCCACCGGCATTTTCATAGTATCCTACGCCGATGGTAGTAAAATTGGGATTCATAATATTGGCACGGTGTCCTGAACTGTTCATCCAAGCGGTCATGACTTCTTGGGGAGAACGTTGTCCCCAGGCGATATTTTCACCGGCTCGTTTGTAAGAGACATTCTGCTCTTTTAAGGCCGTGGCAAAGGAACTGCCGTTAGGACGGGTATGAGAGAAAGACTGTTCACACTCTTTGGCACGGACCATGGCCGCTGCCTGTACTTTTATATCAATGGTCAGTGGAGAAAGCCCTTCTTTGGCACGCTCCGCATTTACAAGTTCTACAACCTCTTTAATAAAAGCGTGTTCACTGTCAGGAGTTTCTTCGGGAGATTGTTCTGGTTTCTGCTCCGGTTTCTGCTCAGGCTTTATCTCCGGCGCAGAGTCAGGTGTGTTATCGGGAGTAGTGTCCGGTGTGCTATCAGGAGTACTATCAGGTGTGCTATCGGGAGTACTGCCGGGGTTATTTACACCGGGAAAACCACAGCCGGGCAAGTTGATGATGGGGAGGCAGTTTTCTAACCGGTCTAAAAGGTTCTGGATATTTGAAATATCACAGTTTGAATTATTTGAACTATAAGAAATAATTACCCGGTTGCCGTTTGGAAGCACCTCACATTTGGTTAAAGTGTTTGCCTGTGCGGTAAGAGTCTGCCCACCAAGGCTGGCCATGGTCAAGGCAGCTGCAGCAAGTAATGTAAATTTTTTCATAAAAATCTCCTTTCAATCAAATACAAAATGTTACAAAAATGTTACAAACCAATCATAATACATTTTTTCCGGTTTTCAACATGTAATATATGGAAGGAGACTTTGTCAAAGGGATATTTTGTGATATACTTAGGTACAGAAAGAAGAAAAGAGGACGTGAAAATGATACCCAACGACCCGGTGATGTTACTTAGTTTTGTGAATTTGAAACTCAGGGATTTTTATGCTGATTTGGATGCATTGTGTGAAGATTTGGATGTGTCCAAGGCAGAACTGGAAGAGAAACTTACAAGGATAGATTATCGCTATGACAAAGACAAAAACCAATTTGTGTAAAAAGTGCATAGTATGTACGGGCTGTGGCAGAGGTGCCGGAAATGTAGCGGATATGCAGGTAATAAGTTGGTCTGATGTCCCCAAAAAAGAATATGAACTTCTTACGACAGTATCGGAAAAAGATTTGCTGATTGCTACAGATATCGGAACAACCACCATCGTGATGCAGCTTCGCCGGATGCGGGACGGAAGAGTACTGGATACCTTCCGCGCAGTTAATCCTCAGCGAAAATACGGTATGGATGTGTTATCACGTATTCAGGCGGCCGGAATTGTGTCGGGAAACGCTGCGCAGGACATGAAATGTCTTGTGCAGGATGTGCTAAAGTGCGGTATAGAGCAGTTTAAGAAAACTGTGGAGTTATCAGATGCCGTCCAATGGAAACCTGAAATAAAAAGCATGGTAATTGCTGCCAATACCACTATGGTGCATTTGCTCATGGGATATTCTGTGGACAGTTTGGGGAAAGCCCCTTTTATTTCGCAACATTTGCAGGAAATTCACACCATAATCGGAGGTATCCCTACCTTGATTATGCCGGGATTATCAGCATTTGTGGGAGCAGACGTGTTGTCCGGCATGTATGCTTGCAATTTAGGGCTGACTAAAGAAATTTCATTGCTGTTAGACCTTGGAACCAACGGAGAAATAGTACTTGGAAATGAGGAGAGACTTTTGGCTACGGCAACAGCCGCGGGACCGGCTTTTGAAGGACGTTTGGATGCAGGCGTGTACGGAGCGGATGCCATAGGCTTTTTGGCTGAACTTTACCGAAGAGGTTTCGTGGACGAAACCGGACTTCTTGCAGATGAATATTTTGATAAGGGCGTATCTATCGGAAGTACGGTTATGACCCAGGAGGATATCCGCAGTCTGCAACTGGCAAAGGCGGCGGTAAGCGCCGGAATCGCAATTTTAGGCAGAACTTTGGAATTAGAAGATTTAAAAGCCATTGACCATGTATATTTGGCAGGGGGCTTTGGGTACTTTTTGAAACCGGAAGACGCAGTTGCCATTGGTTTGCTGCCAAAAGAATTGGAAACAAAATGCGTGGCAGTGGGGAATGCGGCACTGGAAGGAGCTTTTCTTTACGGAAGAGCAGAATTTTGCCATAAGGGGCAGCAGTTAGAGCAATTAAAAGCAAGGACAAAAGTCTATAATTTAGCGCAATCGCATATGTTTGAACAGTGTTATTTGTCGGCCATTAATTTGCCGGAGATGAGGTAACTATGCGAAAACAGAAAAGTATGGCAATATTTGGAGGAGCAGGAATTTTCTTTCTGCTCCTTTTTGCGGGTCTTTTGGGACGAACTTTTAAGGCGAGTGAAACCATGACAGCCGATGTAGCCATAGACCCACCCAAGATTGCCCTGACTTTTGATGACGGTCCGCACCCTTATTATACGGAGCAACTTTTGGATGGGCTGAAAGACCGGGGCGTGGTTGCTACTTTTTTTGTGACAGGAGAGCATGCCAGTTTGCATCCCGATGTGATACAGCGCATGAATGAGGAAGGGCATCTGATTGGAAACCATACATACAGCCACATGCAACTTACGAGCGGTAACCGGGAAGCATTTAAAGAAGAACTGATGGAAACCAATGAACTTTTGCAGGAAATTATAGGGGAGGAAGTGGTTTATGTCCGTCCGCCCTACGGTTCGTGGGACAAAACAATCGAGGCCGAGTTAAATATGATACCGGTTCTTTGGACGGTTGACCCGTTGGACTGGTGTTCCAATAATGCCGCAAGTGTGGCCGGAAAAATCTTAAAAGAAGTGGAAGAAAATGACATTATTTTAATGCACGATTATTACGACACCAGCGTGACGGCGGCACTGAAAGTTGTGGACGAATTGCTGAAAGAGGGGTATGAGTTTGTGACGGTAGAAGAGATATTGTTTGAGTAATAGGCAGAAAAATGTAAAAAAGTTCAATTTTGGTCCGAAAAAAATACTGCATACGCATAAATGATATGATATAATTGGTTTGATGTAATAAAACTTAGGCGCGACACTGTGATGCAGTGATACATGAAAGAGGAGAGAATATGATATACTATTACCTGATAACTGCTTTGCTGACAGGAATCAGTTTGATTGCCTTGGTCTTAAGATTTGAAAAAAGTAAAGTCAATTTGTATTTTTTGTTACTGGTACTGCTTCTTGCTCTGTCAAATGGCGGATACTTGTCCATAGCCCTTGCAACAAATGTAAACGAAGCCGTGTTGGCAAATAAAATTTGTTATTTGGGCGGGTGTTTTACTCCACCACTCATCCTATTATTGATATGTACAATTTGTAATTACCATGTTCCGAGTTGGCTCAAAATTGGGATGTTTTTGTATAGTTTTACCGTATATGGCATGGTTCTGACAATTGGGATTAATGGCTTTTACTATGAGTCGGTATATTTGGAAAAATACGGAAACGCTACGGTATTGGGACATACATATGGTCCGGGACATGGATTCTTTTACGTGATTTTGTATGGCTACATGGCCATACAAATTGTGCTACTGTCTTATAGCATCATAAAGAAGAAAAAGGTTTCGCGAAAAAATTTGTGGGCATTGGTAGTGGTGGAAGTGCTATCCGTAATCTTGTTTATTGCAGGCAGAATGATTAATCCTGCGATAGAAATTATGCCCCTTGTGTATGTGTTAAGCAGTTGGATATTCTTCTACATGTGCCGAAACGGTATGATGTATAATATTGAAGACAGCATTTCCACTTCTTTGAAAAAGCAGGAAACTTATGGTTACATTCTGGTTGATACACGCTTGAATTATTTGGGATGTAATGATGCGGCGGTTAAAATTTTCCCCGGTTTATCAGAGGGTGTTGTTGACAGGACTATCAAAAATATTCCCGGATTAGAAATCGTGATTGAATGGATAAATGCTTACGCAGAGGGGAAAGACGAAAAAATAACTTATGAAACGGAAAGTCGCCATTTTGAATGTCAGATTGATCCTTTAATCCGTGGTAAAAAAGTCCATGGTTATATGTTAGAGTTGCGTGAGGATACAGATAATTGGAAATATATGAAGTTATTGGCTACCCACAATTTGCAATTAGAGGAATTCCAGAGAGAACTTGAAAACAAGGTAGACGAACAAACGGAAGAATTGCAGATGCAGCAAAAACGAATAAGAGAACTTTTTGTAAAGACTGTTACTGCGCTCAGTGAAGCGGTAGATGCCAAAGATAGATATACCAGCGGTCATTCCAGACGGGTGGCAGAGTATTCCCGCATGATTGCTGCCAGACTAGGAAAGGATAAAGAAGAGCAGGATGAGATATATCGCGCAGGTCTGCTGCACGATATGGGTAAAATCCGTGTGCCGGCAGAGATAATCAACAAACCGGGCAAACTGACAGACGATGAATACAATATTATCAAAATTCACCCTGTTACAGGTTATCATATTTTAAAGGGAATTTCAGAAAACAGTACTATTGCAGTAGCGGCCAGATATCACCATGAAAGATATGACGGAAAAGGATACCCCAATGGTCTTTCGGGAGAAAAAATACCGGAAGTGGCAAGAATACTGGGTGTGGCAGATGCTTACGATGCAATGGCGAGTAACCGTAGTTACCGTAATGCCCTTCCGCAGGAAGTTGTGCGGGCGGAAATAGAAAAGGGTATGGGAACTCAATTTGATCCCAAGATTGCAAGCATTATGTTGCAAATGATTGATGAAGATAAAAACTATTCTATGAAGCAAAAAGATTCAAAGAATAAAAAGATTCTTACCGTGGATGACGAAGCCATAAATAACAAAATTGTTGCCCATATAATGAGCGACGAACCTATGTATGAAGTGGTTTCAGCCATGAGTGGAAAAGAGGCGTTGGATATTTTGGAGCAGCAATCCTTTGATTTGATTCTGCTCGATCTTAAAATGCCGCAAATGGATGGACTAGAGACATTAAAGAGAATCCGGGAAAAGTGGCAGACTCCTGTGGTGTTTATGACCAGCGACAAAACATTGGATTTCTCCGTTGTATCTTCTGAGTATGGATGTGACGAGCAGATTACCAAGCCATTTTTACCCCTTTTGGTAAAAGAAGTAGTATACAATATGACAGAAAAAAACACCATAGAAAACTAGGATTTCTATGGTGGCAGAGTTACTTAACTACAGCAGTGAACTCATGATTTTGGTATTCAAATAAGGTGAATCAGTGGACTGAATAAGCAGTTTGTTTTTATTGTAGAAAAACGTATGAGTAAGTTGGGGTTAAAATAAGGAGAAAGACTGTGATGAAGAAATTATTTATACCTGTAATTATATTGGCAATGGCGTTTTGCCTGTGTGCCTGTGACAATAGTGGAATCAACAAATCTGAAAAAACGCTTTATGATCATGGACTCGAAGTGATTTCATTAATGGTGGAGGTAACCCGTTCAGAAGAGTATATAGAAGCACTTACAGGAAGTGGCGCCATGATGGAAGTGGTACAAAGTATAGGTACAGGAGATTTTGCCACACCAAAGGCGGTGTATTCGATTACTGTAGATGATGGGGATGCCTTAAAACTATTAGAACTGGATAATCTTAAAGGTGTATCAGAGGAATTAAAGAGCCATTTGAGAAGTAGGGTGTTCGGCTCTCTGATTACGCAGGTAAACAGTCTATGCGGCGCAGAAAAGTTGGCGGCATCCAGTATATGTGCCATGGGAAAAACATTTGTAGACAATGGTGCGACTGAGAATGTAATTTACATTTATACTTATGAGAATGCTCTGCCCGTTGCAGTGACTTTTACTATTGGGGAAGATGGCGCTGTTTCAGCAGGAGGTAATTTCATCATGTATGAGGAATTTACCTGTGATTCTGCGGAGGAAATTGAAGAATTTTTTAGTGAACTTTATCTTGACGTTGTTGTAAGTGAAGTGGACTATAGCAATGCGCATGAAGCGAAATAAAACTGAAAAAGGGGAAAATGAAAAAATCTAAGCCTCATCGGGCAGAGTAAAATCTGTTTGATGGGGCTTAGTTATTGTATCATGATCTTATAAATTACAGGCAGAGGAGGTAACTTAAGTGGTACTGAAAGAAGAAGTTGACAAGTATTTGCATTACTGTGAATTCCAAAAAGAATTGGACAGCAAGACCATAAGGGCGTACAGGATGGATTTAGAGCAGTTTATTGCCTTTATGAAAAAGTATGATGAAGTCATGGGAAAGGAAGAGATTAATTCATATTTGTTATACATCCATGATATGTATAGGCAAAAAACTGTGAAAAGAAAAATAGCCAGTGTGAAAGCATTGTTCCGGTATCTGGAAGAAGAGGAGATTATTGAGTTAGATCCGTTTCACAAGATAAAAACAAAATTCAAAGAGGAAACAGTTCTGCCAAAGATTGTGCCGAGAAGCGTGATTGAGCAGTTGTTGGATTATTTGTACAAGGAGATGGCTTCTGCGGATTGTACGCAGTGGCACAAAAAAATGATATTGAGAGACATTGCTGTAGTGGAAATGCTTTTTGCAACCGGACTACGGATTTCGGAACTATGCCATTTACAGAGGGGATTTTTTGATTCACAGACCGGGGTACTTTGCATACAGGGAAAGGGAGGGAAAGAAAGATATTTGCAGATTGGCAGTAGTGATGTATTGAACATTCTAAACGCTTATAGCCAAAAATTTGAGAAGAATATAAAGGAACATGGATATTTTTTTGTGAACAGATATGGTCAGCCTTTGTCCGAACAGTCGGCCAGACGGATGATACACAGGCATGCGGCTGCCATCCATGCGGATAGAAACATCACTCCCCATATGTTCCGCCATTCCTTTGCAACCTTTCTGATGGAAGAGGACGTAAATATCCGTTACATTCAAAAGATGCTTGGGCATGCATCCATCACAACCACCCAGATATATACTTATGTGGCAACGGAAAAAGAGCGTGAAATCCTTAGAACCAGACATCCCAGAAATAAGATGCTGGTAGGGCAAATAAATTTGTAGGGAAAATAGTGGAAGTTTATTGTAAATATTGTCGAAATATGGTATTATATCAATGTAGTACCGTTGGGGAACGGTCGGTGTGAAATGGGAAAAGAAAATTGGAAATATTATGATTCGATTTTCACACCGCTAACAATGGGCTTAGTGGTGTGTTTTTTGATAGCGACGAAGTGTTTGGTACTGATAATTAAGTATTATCCATTGGAAAAATAAAAGAAATCTGATAGTGGCATAAATGTGATAGTTTTCAGGGATTATGGTAGTAGATAGAAAGAGAAAAAAAATGAACAAAGAACAATTTTTAGAAATTTATTCGG
>JAFUIR010000026.1 GCA_017468395.1 Lachnospiraceae bacterium
GAAAGTATGTCGGGAACAGAACTGTCACAAAATATGGCAGTGGTGTTGACTGAGAAACTGCGAACGGAAATGATGACATGTGAAGATGTAGTAGCAACCGGCAGATATCCTTATACCGGACGATTTGGCATTTTGTCTGAGTCTGATCGTAAGGTAGTAAAAGAAGCAATGGAGCTGGTACAAGTGACAGCCATTAAGGATCAGGATTTTACCCGTATCAGTGATGGACAGAGGCAGCGAGTGATGCTTGCTAGGGCAATTTGTCAGGAACCGGAAATTATTATTTTAGACGAACCGACCTCCTATCTGGATGTAAAGTATAAGCTGGAATTTCTTTCTATTTTACAGGAAATGAGGAAGAAAAAGGGGCTGACAGTAATTATGTCTCTTCATGAACTTGAACTGGCAGAAAGAATATCTGATAAAATTTTGTGTATTGATGGAAAGTGTGTAGACCGTTTTGGAAAGCCGGAGGAGGTTTTTGAACAGGGATATATATCAAAGTTGTTTTCTATAGCATCAGGTAGTTTTGATGAAGAGAACGGAAGTATGGAATTAGAACCTGCAAAAGGAGAGGCGAAAGTTTTTGTTATAGCTGGTGGTGGAACCGGAAGAAATGTGTATCGCAGATTGCAAAGACAGGGTATTCCTTTTATAACAGGTGTTTTACCACAAAATGACTTGGATTATCCGGTAGCAAGGGCACTGGCAACAGATGTGATTGCAACAGAGGCGTTTGAACCAATTACGGAAGAACATATGCAGGAAGCAAGAAAAAAACTGACTTCCTGTGACAAAATTATCTGCTGTAAAGAAACTTTTGGAACATTGGAGCAGGCAAATTTGGAATTGTTGAAATTTGCAAAAGAATCCGGTAAGGAAATAGAAATGAATTGTTAATGATGAAGAAAGGCATGAAGAATCTATGGCAAAGGTAATCATGGTACAGGGAACCATGTCTAATGCAGGCAAAAGCCTTTTGGTAGCCGGTTTATGTAGAATTTTTAAACAGGACGGTTATCGGGTGGCTCCCTTTAAATCCCAGAATATGGCGTTGAATTCCTTCATTACATCAGAAGGACTGGAAATGGGCAGAGCCCAGGTTATGCAGGCGGAAGCAGCAGGCATGACGCCTATGGTCTGTATGAATCCTATTTTGTTAAAGCCTACCAACCACACCGGTTCACAGGTTATCGTGAATGGCGAGGTGTTGGGCAATATGAGTGCAAGGGATTACTTTGCCTTTAAGAAGCAGTTGGTTCCTGATATAAAAAAGGCTTTTAAAAAGTTGGAAGAATATGCGGATATTATTGTAATTGAAGGAGCCGGAAGCCCGGCGGAGATTAACCTAAAACAGAATGACATTGTAAATATGGGAATGGCTGAAATGGTGGATGCACCGGTTCTTTTGGTGGGAGATATAGACAGAGGCGGTGTGTTCGCACAGCTTTTAGGAACTTTGATGTTGCTTGAGGAAAAAGAAAAAAAGAGAGTGAAGGGACTCGTTATCAATAAGTTCCGAGGAGATAAATCCATTCTTGACCCGGGAATTGAAATGCTGGAAGAAAAGGGGGATGTTCCGGTGGTAGGAGTTGTCCCTTACATGGAGTTGTCTTTGGAGGATGAGGATAGTCTGACGGAGAGGTTTGACAGAAAAAGCGAAGGTTTAATTGATATTGCCGTAATTCGATATCCCAGAATTTCCAATTTTACGGATTTTAATGTTTTTGAACAAATGCCTGAAGTGACAGTACGATATGTGACATCCATTAGTGAATTACACCATCCCGACATAATTTTTTTGCCCGGAAGTAAAAATACCATGGGTGATTTGAAGTGGATGCGTCAGAATGGTTTGGAAGCTGCTGTTAAGAAGCTTTCCGAAGATATTCCGGTGTTTGGAATTTGTGGTGGTTATCAAATGTTAGGTCAGGAGATTTCCGACCCGGATGGCGTGGAGGAAGGCGGAAAAATAAGAGGGATGGAACTGCTTCCCGTGTCAACTATTCTGATGCCAGAAAAAAAACGCTGTCAGATTGAGGGTAAGATTGAAAGATTAAGTGGACTGTTCCATGTACTTTCTGATTGTAAATTCAAAGGCTATGAAATACATATGGGAAGGACGGGAACAGAAGAAAAGGTTGTAGTGACATCAGACATGAATGAAAATATTTATGGTTCCTATGTGCATGGATTGTTTGATGAGGGAACCATTGCAAATTCAATGATACAGACACTGGCAGAGAAAAAGGGAATTAGGATAGAAAATGGAGAGTTTGAGGATTATCAGACTTTTAAAGATAAACAATATGACAAGCTGGCAGATACTCTGCGTATGTATCTGAATATGGAGGAAATCTATGAAATGCTTGGAGAATCCCATCTGGAATGATTATACAAGAGAAGAATTGAGAAAGTTGAAGGTTGATGAACCGGATGAAATATGCAGAAAAAAGGTACTGAAGAATTGGGATGCCATTGCAAAACCTTTAGATGGAATGGGAAAATTTGAAACGCTTATTGCAAAGATAGGTGCCATTATAGGAACGGAAGAGATTGATATTACCAAGAAGGCTGTCGTTATCATGTGTGCGGATAACGGAATTGTAGAGGAAGGGGTTAGTCAATCCGGGCAAGAGGTTACAGTAGCGGTTGCAAAAGCTATGGGAAAAGGGCAGTCTTGTGTAGGGCAGATGGCGAAGGCAGTAGGAGTGGATACCATTCCGGTGGATATTGGCATTAACTTAAAAGAGACTATTCATGGACTAGTTTCCAGAAAAATAAGATGTGGTACAAGAAATTTCAGCAAGGAGCCTGCTATGCTGGAAGCAGAAGCAATCCAAGCTATAGCAACGGGAATAGATATGGCATTTTTGTGTAAAAGAGTAGGCTATAAAATCCTTGCCACGGGAGAATTGGGGATTGGTAATACTACAACCAGCAGTGCGGTTGCTGCGGCTGTGTTAAAGTGTGAAGTACCGAAAGTGACAGGAAGAGGGGCTGGATTAAATGATATCGGTCTTGCCAGAAAACAGAAGGTAATTGAAGAAGCAATTCAGAAATACGATTTGTATTATGCAGATGCATTAACGATACTCCGAACAGTAGGAGGTCTGGATATTGCAGGTCTTGTTGGACTTTGTATTGGTGGTGCAATGTGCCATCTGCCGGTTGTTTTGGATGGAGTTATTAGTATGGTAGCAGCGTTAGTGGCAGAACGAATGGTTCCGGGGACAAAAGCGTATTATATTCCTTCTCATAAGGGAAAGGAGCCGGCTATCGAAATGCTCGCAAAGGAACTGGAGTTGGAGCCGGTGATTGATGGAAATATGGCATTAGGTGAAGGAACCGGTGCGGTAATGATGTTTGCTTTACTGGATGTGGCGCTTTCTATCTATCAGGGGAAAACAACCTTTAATGATATAAGAATAGGGCAGTATGAAAGGTTGAGTTAAATGCTGGTATTGATTACAGGAGGAAGTGGAAGTGGTAAATCTGCTTATGCAGAGGATTATATTACGAAACTTTCCAAAGATTGCAGAAAATATTATATTGC
>JAFUIR010000002.1 GCA_017468395.1 Lachnospiraceae bacterium
AAGGACAGAACGCCCTGGTTAGCCTGGTTAGCCTGTGCCAACATAGCCTGACCTGCCTGAGCAAGGATGTTATTGTTGGAGTATCTAACCATCTCTGTAGCCATATCTGTATCACGGATCTGGCTTTCAGCTGCTGTGGTGTTCTCTACTACGTTGTCTAAGTTGTTGATGGTGTGCTCAAGACGGTTCTGGATAGCACCGAGGTCAGATCTCTGCTCGGATACAACCTGAAGAGCGCCCTTAGCAAATGCGTTCAATCTTGCAAAGTCTTCTGCAGTAACTTCTACAGTCTTGTCATTGCTCTTGAACATAGCGATTTCAGATTCAGCTGTCAATTCTACCTGGTCATCTGCGCTTGTAACTTTGCCATCGCTATCGCTGTCGACACGATATTTTGCATTACCTGTTGCAATTGCGTTAGTAACAAGTGTAGAAATATCCATGTTCTTGATAGAAACTGTGATGTGCTGACCAGCTTCTGCACCAACCATGAGACCTTTGCCGGTAAAGGAACCGTCAAGAAGGCTCTGCTCGTTGAATGTAGTTGTGGACTGTACACGATCGATTTCGCTCATCAGCTGAGATACTTCAGACTGGATGTAGGAACGGTCTACAGATGTCAGAGTTCCGTTTTCACCTTTAACTGCCAGTTCGTTGATACGCTGAAGCATATCATGAACTTCATTAAGAGCACCTTCTGCTGTCTGTACGCAAGAGATACCATCTTCTGCGTTCAGGGAAGCCTGTGTCAGACCTCTGATCTGACGTCTCATTTTTTCGGAAATAGAAAGACCTGCTGCATCATCTGCTGCACGGTTAATCTTGTAACCGGATGAGAGTTTCTCTGTGGACTTAGCCTGTGTGGACTGAGTCAATCCCAACATTCTGTTAGAGTTCATTGCTGTTAAATTGTGCTGTACTACCATAAATTTTTCCTCCTTGAATATAATCTAATCCGCATCCTTGCGAATCTTATTAGCATCGGCAATGGCTGTTCCAAGTTCGCACAGCTCTTCACTTCCATCGCCTGTTTTCCAGAGCCTTTGGCGTGCGAAACCATCTTCCCTGAAAAGTTAGAAAGCGTATTTGCTTTTCTTGTAATATATATCGGAGTGTTTGAACAAAACTTTAGTACTAATTTGAAAAATTTTAATTTTTTAATTTTAATTTAAAAAAGTCCGGAATTCTTCAATACTTTCTGTTTTTGCCGCTTTTTTCAACCACAGGCGCAATATTTCTAAATCTTTTTGCCCAAGAATAGTTTGACGCAAATCCTCCGGAACTTCTCCGAAATCACTTAGCAATTCGAGAACGCTCTCAGCCTTTCCCTCGGCCTTTCCGGCTGCAATACCTATGCTACGTTCTTCTTCTGCCCATTCTTGTAACGCTTGACACATATTTACCTTCTCCTCCTTGTACATATACTTTTTCCTCTCCTCCCACATCCATGGAGCATCCAACATTACCGACACTACTTCAAGTGTATCCAAATCCATATTTTGATATTGATTCTTTGTTGTGACTTCACTCTTTAATTTCTTTTTATCATTTCGCAATTTCATAATATCAAAAACGCTTTTTAACTCTGTCTTAAATTCAGAAAACTCTTCTTTTTCATTCAGGCAAAATAAATTCATAGGATAATCCGCAAAGTATTTACTCATTCCATCCGCATCATCACCAAACTCCATCATATCCTTTAAACTTCTTGGTCCATCCCATTCAGCAGCCCCGTGATATAGACATAATGTGTATACAGGTGTTAACCGGTCAGTCTTTTTTACTTTTCCGACCATCTCCGCAGCATTTTCATATTCTCCCATTTCCTTGTTCTTCTTTCGTATTTCCGCCAATTGTTTTCCATACTCCATAGTATCATACTGCATACAGCGAAACGGCATCGCATAGTGCACTGCTTGCTGATTCTCAAGTGCCAATATCCGAAATACTGCTCCTGTATTTAATAACATTTGAACATCCCTAATACGCTCTATTGGCTCCCCTCGCTCATTTAGTTCTTCTTTCTTTGCTTCATGCTCATCGTAAATTCCGGAAATTTCCGTGAGCATTTCTGCCTTTATCACACTTTTCCCTTGAAAACAAACACCGTTAAATAAATCCGCAAATCTATCTTTATTGCGCAAATAGCGATTCCATACTATATTCTTTTTTCCCATCTTTTTCCTCCTTTTTACATAGCGGAAAACTCATGGGCAACAGTAATCCACCATCATTCTTCTTTGTCGAGTAATTGGCAGATTCTGCCGGAACGTGCGATGTGCACAATATTCTGCTTTGAACAAGCAGTTAGATTCATAAATCACTCATTGTGTGACTATTTTATGATAACCCAACTTTTTTGTCAATGTTTTTGTAGTACTTCGATAGTATTTCATTTTACGTTTTGCATCTACTTTTTTCTTGTTTCCGGCACAGATTCACTTTATAATTAACCTAGAATTTATTTAAAGCAAACATAAGATTCACGTTTGGGAGATTGCCTTATGAATATTTTATTTTACCGTTACGGCAGTATTTGCGAACCGGATGTGCTGGTTGTATTTCAAAAAATGGGGTTTATCGTCCACCAGTGCGATTTAGAAATTTCACAAAAAAATTTAACTACAGAGCAGCGCCTGAATGCCGTTGCCTCCATTCTTTGTGAACATCCTATCCATTTTGTTTTCAGCATTAATTTTTATCCTCTATTGTCCGAAGTATGTGAAAAATTGGGACTGCTCTATGTATGTTGGAGCGTGGATTGCCCGGTATTGGAACTGTTTTCCAACTCGGTCCGCAACAGTTGTAACCGTATTTTTCTTTTTGATTACAACCAATATTTAAGCATACACCCGCAAAATCCCGAAAACGTTTTTTATTTACCGCTGGCAACAAATGTCAACCGTTGGGATGAGGTATTGCAAAATTTAACCGAGAAAGATATTCAAAAATACAGCAGCGATATTTCTTTTGTCGGCTCTCTATACCATGAAAAATCTCCCCTGTCACTTTTAAAGGACACTTCTCCCCTACCGGATTTTTGGACAGGTTATGTAAACGGACTATGTGAATCCCAAGCAAAGGTTTATGGATATAACTTCTTGGAAGATGCTATATCTGATGAATTTATCGCAGTATTGAAACAACATTTCCCGAAATTTCTCCGTTTGGAAAACAGTTTTACAGATACAGATTCTTTTGTGGCGGCAAATTATTATTTAGGCATACGGACTTCCGAACTGGAGCGCATCCGGGTTTTAAATGAATTGGCCACTGCCCACAAAGTCACGCTTTACACCAGAAGTAACACAAGACTTTTACAAAATGTCGATTGCAGGGAAGGCGTTTCCACCCACACAGAGATGCCCAAAATTTTCCGGTGTAGTAAAATCAATTTGAATATTACAATTAAATCTATTCAAAGCGGTCTTTCTTTACGCGTGTGGGATGTATTAGGATGCGGCGGATTCCTGCTCTCCAACTATCAATCGGAGATTCCGGAGTATCTGGAAATCGGAAAAGACCTAGACTGCTACGAAAGTCTTGCGGATTTAAAACAAAAGGCCGCTTTCTATTTAAAAAACGATGACCTGCGAAACGAAATTGCCCGAAACGGCTATGACAAAGTAAGGCAATTCCATACCTACGAGGCACGCATCGGCTCTATGCTGAAAACTATTTTTACATAAATCATTATTTCTCAATTAACAACACATCATCTGTCAGAGCACCATAAAAAGGGATTGGCTTTCGCCAATCCCTTCATTTTGTTATATAATAACTTATTATTGCTATAGCTTAGATTACTGTAACAGAGACAGCACACCCTGATTAGCCTGGTTGGCCTGTGCAAGCATTGCCTGACCTGCCTGAGCAAGGATGTTGTTGTTAGAGTATCTAACCATCTCTGTAGCCATATCTGTGTCACGAATCTGGCTTTCAGCTGCTGTTGTATTTTCAACAACGTTATCCAAGTTAGAAATGGTGTGCTCAAGACGGTTCTGGATAGCACCGAGGTCAGATCTCTGCTCGGATACAACCTGAAGAGCACCCTTTGCAAATGCATTCAATTTAGCAAAGTCAGCTGCTGTAACTTCCTGTGTCTTATCATTTTCTACGAATACGTCAATATCGCCATCTGCCAATTCCTGAAGTTCATCTTCAGAATTCACTTCTCCATTGCCATCTTCATCAATACGATATTTTGCAACGCCTGTTGCAATCGCATTTGTTGTCAAAGTTTCAATGTTCATGTTCTTAATAGAAATTGTGATATGCTGACCGGATTCTGCACCAACCTGAAGTCCTTTTCCTGTGAAGGAACCATCAAGAAGACTCTGCTCGTTGAATGTAGTTGTGGACTGTACACGGTCAATTTCGCTCATCAGCTGAGATACTTCAGACTGGATGTAGGAACGGTCTACAGATGTAAGAGTTCCGTTTTCACCTTTAACTGCCAATTCGTTGATACGCTGAAGCATATCATGAACTTCATTCAAAGCACCTTCTGCTGTCTGTACACAAGAGATACCATCTTCTGCGTTCAGGGAAGCCTGTGTCAGACCTCTGATCTGACGTCTCATTTTTTCGGAAATAGAAAGACCAGCTGCATCGTCTGCTGCACGATTGATCTTGTAACCGGATGAAAGTTTCTCAGTTGATTTTGCCTGTGAACTTGTTGTGATACCTAACATTCTGTTAGAATTCATTGCTGTAAGATTGTGCTGTACTACCATTTTTATTCCTCCTTGATATACGCGCCCTCGGCGGTTTCCTTTGTTTGTTTTTCTTTTTCCCTTTTCTGATTCCTTTTGAATCATCTCAGTTGTAATATATATCGGAGCAATCTTTGGATACTTTATAGTTAAAATAAATTTTTTTTAATTTTTTCCAAAAAATTTGCCCAAAGCCTAAAAACAGACTTTGAGCAAATCTTACATCTCTCTTCAAATCTCTATATTATTTCTTTTGATCCAAAAACTGAGGAGGCATAACATTGGTGTAACTCATATTGCGGTAATAATTTCTCGCCACTTCCACGGAACGTTTGCCCTGTCCCAGGTTTCTGCGCTCCCGCTTCACACTTTCTTCAATCATCTGTTTGTTTCTTGCTTCCAGTGCCTGAATTTCCACACTCTTCTCAATAACCATAGAAATCAGAGCCTGACTTTCTTTAATCCAAGCCGCATATTTCTGTTTATTGTCTTTCAGTTCCTGCTCCACCCTATCGTAAACAATTTCAAATCCGTCGTCCAATTTCCTCAGTTGCTCGATACAAATGTCCTTATCGTCTACACAGCGGTCAAATTCCTCAAAGTCAATACTTTCTGCGGTAAGGATATCCTTTTGCATTTTGCTGAGCCTAATGATTTCATCCATAACACTCAGTTTCTTTTTTAGACTTTCCGCCAAAATTGTCAGGTATTGTTCACTCATGCGCTTCCCTTCTCCCTGTTTACTTTCATAACTTCTTTCCAGTTGTCTCTGATGGAACGCAAATGTTCACATACCTCATTTAAAATTTCCGCATCCTTGCTGATATTAGCCTGAATCAATCTGCCGAACAGATAGGAATACATCCGTTCAAAGTCCTGTGCTACCGGATATTTCATATCCAGAGTCAGGCGCAGATGATCGATAATCTTCTCCACCTTCACAATATTGATATGGGCCTTTTCGATTTCTTTCTTCTCGATGGCTACGATTGCAATATTGCAGAACTTGATTGCTCCTTCATACAGCATCAAAGTCAATTCTGCAGGGGATGCCGTCAAAATTTTACTGTTATTATATTGAGAATATGCATTAGGCAACGCCATTTCATCAGCCTCCTATTAAACTTGTAACCGCATTTGCATTGGACTGCATTTTTGCCATAGCGGTTTCCATGGCAGCAAACTTACTGTACCACTTATTTTCATAGTCAAGCAGTTTTTCTTCCATTTCTGCGATTTCAGAAGCGTAATCTTTGTAATCGGATTCCATCTTCTTATCTTCATACAATGTATAAGAACTGCTATAACCCTGTACCGCCCCCATCAGGCTTGTTGTCTTTTCATACAATTTCTTCGCAAGTTGTGAAAAGAAATCTGTTACCGCATTGGGGTCAGAACCGATTTTGGCTTTGAGAGTATTAGTCTCTGTACTTACGTATTCATCGTCCTCATCGCCGTCGATATGATATGCATTTCTCTCATTGTCCGGTGCATCAAAATAACCAAGTGTCTCGATTCCGAAATCAGACAAATACATTTTCTTTCCGTCCACGGTAAATCCGGAAGACATAATTTCTCTAAACGCAGAACTTACAGTATTCAAAGTGGAATCTTTGCGAAGCAGGGAATCTTTGATCTTAGTTTCCCACTTTTCAATTTCATTCTCACTCATCTCATATTTTTCATCATCTGTAAGAGGCTCATAGTCGTCCGCATCTTCTGCATTATAAAGTTTATCCATCTCGTTGATAAGTTCGCTGTAACCGGTGATAAAGTCTTTAATCATATCGTAGACACCGCTGGTATCGTTCTGGGTAGTCAGTGTAACGGTATCATTTCCGGTTTCTGCATTACAGGTAATGGTAAGTCCATTGATTTCA
Source organism: Lachnospiraceae bacterium (assembly GCA_017468395.1). Classification (GTDB taxonomy): domain Bacteria; phylum Bacillota; class Clostridia; order Lachnospirales; family Lachnospiraceae; genus Acetatifactor. Next base: position 6,596 of record JAFUIR010000002.1, read on the forward strand.
AATGTATTGGAAGAACCCGTAAACAATGCATTGTTCAAATAGATTTCCGCATCAATTCCGTCTACCTTGGTTGCACCTACAGAACCTTTCAGCGTAGCCTTATTTGCAATAACATCAGCCGCTTTTGCAATTTTGGCATCCAACTGTGCTTTCACTTCATCGTTCAGTTTCTGTGTTGCGGTTTTATCATCGGCATCAAAATATGTTTGTGCATCTGCAAGTGCTGTCTGTGCAGTTTTCAAACCTTTCTGCATTTCCTGATATTTTTCCACAGCAGATACTTTACCCTGAAGTTTTTCCAATTCCGCCTTCTCTTCATCAGAAGGTTCTTCTATGTCTTTCAGTTCTTCAATGCGGGCTTTCATCTGTGCCAAAGGACTGGTCTCGTCTTCTACATCACTGTTTACAAGTGCATCAAAATCATCTGTAGCCGCATCATCTGCATCCACATATTTTTCGTAGTACGCATCTTTTGCAGAAGTCATTTTTTCTTCCAGAGAAGAAATGTTTTTGGACAGTTCATCGGCTTTTGCAATATAAGAAGCCAATTTGTTGGCAACTTCGGCATTCAGTGCTGCATTATATGCATCTGTATCACTTTGCATATCAACATATTTCTGATACTTAGCAAAAGTATCGTTATCATATACCAGAATACCTAATTTTTCCAGTGCAGTTGTTCCTGCATCATTAGCCGCTGTGATAGTAAAGTCAGCAGTAGCACCACTCTCAGTTGCACCGATAAAAAGTCTCTGGGTTTTGCTGTCAAAGTTTGCATTCACTCCGGCTTTTTTCAGTTCACTTGTAAGTCCTGACAAAGTCATATCAGCAGTAACTTCGATTGCTGTGGTTTTTCCACCGGCGGTCACTTCCAACTTACTTCCGGCCACTACACCCATATCAGTCAGTTTTGTAGCACCTGTGCACTTTTCTCCGTCAGTTTTTTTCACTTCTGCACCTGTCAAATAACCGGACTGTGCAAGATTTTTTACTCTGAGTGTCTGCACGCTGTCCATAGCGTCGCCGGCTGTAATTATGTCACACACACTGCTGTTAGACACTTTGGTTGTCTTTTTCGCATAGGAACTCTGGAAACGGAGATTACTCAGGGTACCGTTATAAAATTTTTTCACTTTATTGTTCAGTTCTTTCCAAGCTTCCATTTTCCATTCCAGCTTGGTCTGCTCTTTTACCAGTTTATCAACCTTGCTTTGTTTCACATATACAAGTTCCTGAACAATACTTTCTGTATCCATACCTGACATCAGGCCTGATAAACGCATTGCCATATGACATTCTCCTATCTCTTTTCGTCAACCATAATACCTGCCAGTTCCCAAACTTTGCTAATCATGTCCAGCGTCTTTTCGGGGGGAAGTTCTTTAATAACTTCTTTGGTATCTTTGTCTACAATTTTAATAGTTACACGATTGGTCTCTTCATGAATGCCAAATACTGCAGAAGAGTTGTTCATGTTCTTATTCAACTGCTCCACAGCTTTTTTAATCTGCTCGTTGGTTACCTGCTGGTTTGCATTCTGCTGATCCTTTGTCTGGGAATCCGCATCGCCTTTTTGCGTAGCATTTTCTACTATGCTGGTATTCTTGTCGATTTTAGCACTTTCTGTCACTGCACCATCTGTATATTCTACAGCAGGTTTTGCAGGCTGTACTGCGGGTTTATTCTGCACAGGCTGAGCCTGCATGGTCATTACACTTCCTAATGGTTCAATTGTCATTTCATCCACCTCCATGTGAGAATCGTCATTTTGAGTTTTCTACTCACTTTATCGGCAACCTTTTCTAAAAAGTTTATAGTAAAACGCAAAAAAACCTGCTGTTATCCCAGCAGGTTTTTCAGAGCCTCTATTCCATCCATATTTGTAGCTTCTTTATTTGCTTCCTGAATCTGAATGTATACTTCTTTTCTGTACACCGGAACTTCCTTAGGTGCGCTGATGCCGAGTTTTACCTGTTCACCTTTTACTTCCAAAACGGAAATTTCAATATTGTTATTGATAATAATTGCTTCGTTTTTCTTTCTGGATAATGCCAGCATCTTTACTCACCTGCTTTCTTTGCCTGCAAAATATCAAAAATAGGATATTTTACTTTGTATTCTTCACCTTCTACGATTACCTGACACGCTTTTCTGGTATCTGCATTGATAATGATAGGTCCCTGCAAATTTACGGTCATCTTGGTCAGGTCGGAAGGCACTGTCACTGTTACCATTACAAGCAGATTGTCCTGTGTAATGTCCCCAAGAGGTTTCAACAATTCATCTTCCACTTCGGGATTATACTGGGGCATAACTACCAAAGGATCCATAACAGGCATTGCAAATGCGGGTTCCTGCATAGACTGCATCCAACGGATTCCTGCACTGTTACCTTTCTCTTCGTCATGAATCAATGCAAATTGTGTCAATTCCGGAAATCCGATGATTCCTTTTTCAAAGGTGATAAGTTTATCATCCGCAATTTCTACTTCGCCAAAATTTTTTGTTAATACTTTCATACCTTTTCTCCTCTCCGGTATTCCTTAAATGAAATTCAAAAGCGTAGTCTGCATTACTTTTCCTGTAGCCATCAGTGCCGCTTCATAAGTAAGTTCCGCACTGGTAAGCTGAATAGCCACTTCTGTAATATCTATATCCTCATTTTCAGATTTTAAAGTCTCAAATGTGGTTTTCTGGTTCTTTAACCGGTTTTCAATCAATTCCAATTTGGAACTTCTTGTACCGCAGTTTGTCAGAGCCAGATTTGTATCGTCCAGGTATCCCTGCATTTTGGTAATACCGTGTTCAAACAGTTTCTGGGACTTATCTTTCATCAGCGTCAAAGATTTGTTTGCCGCATCAAGTCTGGTATTTAATGTCTCCAAATCTGTTTCGTCAGTAGTTTTGGCAATTAACGCCTTCAAATCCGTCACGACTTTTTCCATATCCTGCACATCTTCCAGTGCATTAATCAGGTCGTCCACTTCTCTGCCGATTTCCGGGTCAAAACACTCATCAGCGGTGGAGTTTACACGAATTGTCTGGTTGAATCCCACATCATATTCAATGGCCTGTTTTGCAACATCATTACCACCTAAATAGACCTGATTATAATCTATTTTCTTTTCCTGACCGTCTATCATTTCGGTTGTGGTACATGCGTAATAATGTTCGGGGCGAAGATCGCCTTTCAGCCACTGGTTTTTCTCGTAGGTAATTCTGATTTCGCCTTCGTTTGCAATGGCTGTGGACTCGTCATCCTGAATTGCCATCATTTTTTCATATACATTTTTCCCCAGTACCACTTCGCCGGTTTCGGGAACATAAAATACTTTGTCTGCGTTGGCCGGATTAGCTGCCTGTTCATATGCAGTAGGCACATCAAAGGAATGTACCTGAACTACATTTGCGGGTTCTACCAGGGTCTCTACTTTGGGCGTTCCGTCAGCATTTGCTCCGGTCACTCTTTCAATCTTGGGGATGCAGCCTGCAGTAGCAGTACAGTTATCGTATCCAAGTCTGAAACGATGCACTTCCACAGCCTCAATGTCGGTTTCATCCACATCAATATCGTCATAGTTGGTACTGTTAATGTCACCCAAATTCACGGTATTATTGGCATTACCCTCTGCTGTGGTCTTTACAAAGATCATATCGCTTATATCATCTCTGCTAAACTGCTGGGTGATTTCATATTTCAAATCGGTTACTTCCGGGAAACTTAAGGATATGTCCGTACGGTAGCCCGTAAAAACAAATCTTCCCGCATAGTCCGCATCACCGGTAGCATACACTTCATCACGCAGGGCTTTCAACTGTTCTAACACAATTTCCCTGTCACCGGATGTCAAATCGCCGTTGGCACCTTTGGTACACTGGCTAATCATATTTGTAATAATTTCAGATGTGTTTTTCAGTGCACCTTCCGTTACTTCCAACCAGCTCTTTGCATCGGGAATGTTTTTGCTATAGTACTGGGTTACCTCCGTAACATTGCTTCTCAGTCGCAGTGCGCGGATAGCAACAACAGGGTCCTCAGAAGGACGGCTGATTTTTTTCTGAGTAGACATCTGTGTACTGAGTCTGTCCTGCAAAATCTTGTTTGTATTGATGTTGCTCAGATTATTATTCTGCATAATCTTATTAGTAATTCTCATCTAAAATCCTCCGTGAGGTTTCCGTTAAACTCCTGTTTGTAAAATCAGTCTGTCATAAACCTCGGTCAAAGTTTGAATCATCTTCGAAGCCAGATTGTAAGCATTTTGATATTTTACCAGATTTACTGCTTCTTCATCTTCATCCACGCCGGAAATCGAAATTCTCTGATTGTCTACCGACTGTGCAATGTTTGTATAATTGGTATTGAAGGTGCTTGCGTTACTGGTATTTAATGCAATGTCGGAAAGGATTCTTTCCAAAAATTCTCCCGCACTGCTTCCTCGATAACTCATTTTTTCTTTATCTGTGGACATCAGTTTCAGTTCTTCCACCAAATCATTTTGTTCCTCGCCGTCACCTTCCAACTTCTTGGTTGCCAGAAGATTGGCATCGTCAAGCATGGCATCCAACACATTAAAATTGCCTGCCGTCAGACGGTAATAACTGTCGCTGTCCACATTAACTGTCATGCTTCCGCCGGTCTGATGATCATATCTGAACTCATCCACAAAATCGTACTGTTCATCATCCGTTGCATAATCGCCGGTAAAGAGCATCAGCCCCTTTTCACCGCCGGATGTATAGCCGGAATTTAAAATATCATTGAATTTCTGGGAAAAGGTCCTTACCCATTCATTCATCTGGTTCATATAATAAGGAATTCCCTGATAATCCAGATCCTCACTTATTTTGGCTGCTTTTCCTACTCTGTCATTGGTAATTCTTCTGTCGTTTTTTTCCAAATCTGACAATACAAAAGTATATGTATAAGTAGGTTCTGCATCGGGGTCTGCGGAATATTCACAGGTATAACTCCAGGAATCATAATAAAACAGTTGATTGCCCAAATTGATAATTCCGCCCTGATCCGACAAATTACACTTGTTCAAATCCTGAAGATAATCTTCTGTCACTTGGATGGTTACTGTGTCATGGACATCTCCCTCACCATCTGTGGTAGTGCCTACCGCTGTAACCGTTCCCTTGAAGTTCTCGCCGTTGTTACCGTCTCTAATCTCGATAAGACCTTGCAATTCGCCTCCGATTTGGGAATTGTAAATATTGAATTCCTGCCCGTCTGACCAGTAAATATCATAGAGACCATCAATATCGGTCTGATTTACTTTTTCATAACTGGTACGTGCCACGCACTCCAATTGTTTATAATCACTGGTATCTAACAGCAACTGTCCCCCTGCAATAGTTACGATAAATCGGTTTCCGCCGGTTTGTACCTCTTTATTGTAGGGGTCTGTAATGGGTATTTCTCTTGTTTTAATATCGACGATGGCTGACAACTGATCCAACAGTAATGTTCTTCTGTCTCTAAGTTCATTTGCCATACTTCCGTTTAATTCAATAACGTTAATCTGTTTATTCAGCGCTGCAATCTCGCCGGCAAGGGAATTGATTTCGTCCACTTTCAGTTTCAATTCCTGATTGACGTCCTTTTGTGCATCTTTCAGACTACCTGACATACCGTTAAAATACTCTGCCAGATTATCTGCATATCCGATAAACTGTGCCTTTGTATCTGTATTGCCCGGATTGTCCATAAGAGCCTGCAAACCATTTACCATAAACTTGTCAAAAATAGTTTTAAAGCCTGTGGTTTTTCCATCGTCAACGAAGTAATTTTCAATCTGAAGCATGTAGTATTCTTTGATACTGTACTCGCCTTTGATGGTGTTATTTTCCCAATACTTATTATCATAAAATTCATCTCTGATACGCTCAATTGCCAGTACATCTACACCGGCACCGGCACAGCCGTAGGTCTGGAACACCCGCAGAGCATTGCTGGCTTCCTGAACCACCTGTTGTCTGCTGTACCCTTTTGTCTGTACATTTGAGATGTTGTTAGAGGTTGTATTGATAGCGGCATTGGATGCCAACAATCCTGTATATGCTGTATTCAATCCGAAAAACTGTGAAGGCATATTATCCGCTCCTTTCTACTACACTCCTAAAGTGTTAATTATATGCTCCAGCATCTCACCGATTACATTGATATAACGGCTGGAAGCATTATATGAATTCTGGAATTTAATCATATTTGATAGTTCTTCATCTGTAGAAACGCCGGTTATCTGCTCTCTCGCATCAAAAGTCGCCTGTACGGTCGTTTCCTGATTTTCATAAATACTATGGTATACTGCACCGGAGTTAGCCACTTGGGATACTAAATCGGTATAGTAGTTTACAAAGTTGGTTTTCTTTTGAACGTAAGGGTTCAAACAGTATTTTTCAGTCTGGAACGCCTTTTTCATGGTTTCCGCCGTGTCATAATCCACGGAACCGTCCTCCAAAAGAAATCCTAATTGTGTAGGTTCCTGTAAAAGAGATTTATTAATCTGAAGATTTCTTAAAGTATATAATGTCTCCGGACGCTCCAAATCCTCTTTCATGTATTCCCACTGGCCGGAAGTCTCATTCCGTGTATACCCGCTAGTTGTTATTTTTTCAAACAATTGTAAGGGGGCACCGTTTTTGGCAGTCATATAACCATTGGCCGGATTGTACACCGACTCCAAAACTGCATTCATAGCAGTGGCTACATTGTGAATCATCTGGTCAAATTCTGCCTGTATGTTCATTACGATGGATTGGGAAACCGCATCGTAGTCCTTTTCAATGTCGGAGTAATCAGCTCTGTGATCTCCTCTTGCCAACAGCATAGCCTTCAATCCGCCGATGTCTGTGTTGGTAGTAGAAGAAATTGTCTGATTTAAATCAAACACCTTTGCATGAGTAATATCATACTGCTTGGTACCATCATCCAAATATTTGTAATTTGCATTCTGGGGCCAAAAAGGCGTATAAAATCCGGTGGTAGGATCCGTTTCCATGCTGATTTCATAAACCATACCGCCCTTCAGGAAATCCACACCTTCAATTTGGACTTCCACATCGCCCAATGCGTTTTCCTTGTAATCAATTTTAACCATTTCCGAAAGTTCATCCAGCAACTGGTTACGGGCGTCCCGAAAGTCGTTGGCATGTTCCACACCGCTACTCTCCACCAAACGAATCATATCGTTCAGTTCTTTTATCTGCTTACCATAATCGTTAATGGTATTTACCTGATTATAAATCTGTGTATTTAAATTGTCCTGATAATTACATAAATCATCATAAACCGCTACAGCGCGTTCCACAAATTCGGAAGAACGTTGCACAAGCAATCCCTGTGTTACACTGCTGCTGGGGTCTTTTGCCAATTCCTGTACTGCTGTCCACAAATTGGTTAAGGACGTCTGGAAATCTTCACCGTTAAGTTCACCCAACAGTTTTTCTACTTCTTCCATCACTTCTGTGGATACTTCATAAAACATACTACGTCCCGATTCTCTGCGGTATGTTTTATCCAGAAAATAGTCTCTCACTTGTCTTGTTGCGGAGTAAGTAACCCCAAGACCGACCTGTTGGTTTGAAACAGATTTGGGGCTCACAGAAAGGGTATTATACATCTTGGTACCAAGAAGCGACTGCTGCCTGGTATAACCTGTAGTATCGACGTTGGTCATATTGTGTGCCACTGTATTAAGCACATTCTGACTCGTCTGCAATCCGGATGCTCCTATATATAAACTTCCCATCAGTGGCATACTACTATCACCTCACGTTACAAATACGCTTTTCGCGCACAGGATTATTGTTTGGCATCAAAACCGCCCTGGCCCACACCCATAACTGCTCCGTTGATGTAGGCTCCCTTATTATAATTGGCTGTTTCCGGTGCCGTCTTTACGGATTGTAGCAGATTCATGTCAAACTCTACCATTTCCAGAGCGTTTGCGATTAATTCACGATTCTGCCCATTAACCCTTTGCATATTGGCCGTCACTTCCTTCAAACGGTCATGAAGTTCCGCCAATTTCCCGCTTTCCGCCGGTCTGCCCGATAACATCTGTATCAGGTCTATGAGTTTTAGTTTTGTAACATCCTTGTTCATAACGTTGGCAATATCTTTCATCACCTGTACTCTTGTTTTTTCCAGTTGACCGATACGACTTACCACTACTTGTTCTTCATCCGTGATTTTTTGTAATTCATCCAAATTTCCTGCAACGATTACAGGAGTTTTCTTCATGGATAATCCCAGCAGTTCCTCATATTCCGAACTTTCTTTATCCAATACTTCTATCAAGTTCTCAATCAGACTTGCCACCGGGATTACCTCATTTCTTCATATTTTTGCATCAACTTATCCGCAAAACTATCTGCACTTACCTGATAGCTTCCCGCATCAATTTTTGCTTTAAGTACTGCTGCCACATCTTCCCTAATATCGGGTGTTTGTGCCAATGCCGCTTTTGCAGTCTGGATATCCTTTCCAACACTGCTGATTTGTAACTGGTCAGAAAGTTTCGCAACCGTTGTGTTTTTGGTCTGTGTTGCTTTCTTCGCATTATACAATTGTTGTACCTGTGTGTATGCTTCTATACGCATCCTTGCTCTCCTTTCTTAGATTGTTTCTTTATCATCCCTGATATTTTCAGGCTTACATTTCTCTGTCATTATGATTATCGGATAAATTCCCGGATACTTTAGAGGATAAAGCAAAAAAACAATAAAAAAAGAGCGGCTGTCCTTACGACATGCCACTCTTTCACTTTCTTCATTTTTTTGTTACACAAGGCGCACAACTGCCGTTTCCACCTGATGATTTTCCAGTTCCGTTACCTTCACATTTAGGTTGGCAACCTCTATTTCAATATCCGAACCGTCCTCGGGAATACTTCCCAAAGTATGGAAAACCAATCCGTTAAATGTATCGTAATCTTCGCAGGGCAGGGATACGCCCAGTGCTTCTGAAACATCCTCAAGCAACGCACTGCCGCGAATCTCCCATGTATCTTCCCCAATCTGTTTTATCATTTCAACATTCTCATCTTCATCGCCGGAACCAAATTCTCCCACCAACTGTTCCACCAAGTCATTGATGGTAATAATGCCGGTCATACCGCCGTATTCATCCAGTACTACCGCCATGGAATGTTTTTCTTTTTTCATATTTTTAAACAGTACATCCGCTTTTACCGTAGCGGGCACAAAATAAGCAGGCGTCACTGCACGCTCCATCACAGACTCACGGCTTTTATCTTCCAAGCGGAAATACTCCTTGGCATTAAGTACACCTACGATGTTGTCTGCACCGCAATCGCAAACCGGATACAAAGTGTATCTGCTGTTAAAAATGGTGTTGATCCACTCTTCCATGTCATCTTCCAAATCCAGCATGACCACTTCTGTTCTGTGGGTCAGAATTTCATCCGCAGACAGGTCATCAAACTCAAATACATTTTGTATAAACTCTTTTTCTTCGTAGTCAATGGTTCCTTTTTCGCTTCCCACGTCCACCATCATACGAATTTCTTCTTCACTTACTTTTTCTTCCTCTGCATTAGGATCAATGCCCATCAAGCGCAGCACTCCATTGGTGGAGGCCGTCAGGAAACTTACCAAAGGCGCAAATACGGTTGCAATGCCACTAATCAGGGTGGATAGTCCCAGCGCCAATGCCTCCGACTTTCTCATGGCTACCTGTTTGGGCACAAGTTCGCCGAATACAAGCGTAAAATAGGAAAGCACAAGAGTAATAAACACAACCGATACAGAATCCAACACACTTACCGGAATGGTCACACCCAAATCCACCAGCCAGTCTACCAGGACTCCCGAAAAGTTTTCTGCCGCAAAAGCACTTCCCAGAAATCCCGATAACGTAATCGCCACCTGAATGGTCGCCAGAAAACGTGCCGGTGAACTGGTCAGTTTTGCAAGCCTGATTGCCCGTTTATCCCCGTCTGCCACCATCTTTGCCAGTTTATTATCATTCATGGAAATAACCGCTATCTCCGCACAGGCAAACACTGCATTCAACATAATCAAAATTAACTGTAACAAAATCATCATAAAAATGGAATTATCCACAACTTTTCTCCTTTATCTGTCTCATAGTAATGGTAATGTTTAAACGCACAAAAACAAGGCCTATTCTCACTCCAGTAAGTTCAGATTACGCCTTTTTAAATAAACTATATAAGATAACGGAGGTTGATTTCCACTGCTACTATCGCCTTCGTCCATATGTACTTAAAGGTCTCCTTTCATATACTGATATTTTTATATTAGCAAAGAGGCCTTTTTATGTCAACAAGACCTCCTTGCACTTTCCGGCATATTACGACAACACCGACGATTTTATGTGATCCAGCGCCAATTTCACTGCGCCCGTCACCGGTGCTTCATCCAAAATCACCGCGTAAGCTGATGGTGCCGCTTCATGAACGGCCTTCATATAAGAATCAATGAGCAAGGGCTCTCCGGTTCTAAATAAACTGCCTATGAGCACCACAGGAACGGGAGCATCACACATATTCAGCCTCCTTAATACCGCAGCACCGTAGCATCCTTCTTCATATCCCATTTCTGTGATAATTTTTTGTGCCACTTTATCCCCATTTCTTGCCAGTTCAAAGGTCTTAATAGGAATCTGATATGCTTGCTTTGCCGTCATTTCTTCCCTGCGCAGTATTGCACAAACTGCCTCCATATCCGGTACGCCAAAGACTTCAGGAACCGCCTCTTCCAGCCTGCTTTTCTCCCATGTTCCTTCTTCGGAGCGGAAGGCATAGTGCAGTGCTTTCTGCACAATTTCTTCTCCGCCGCCGTAGTTTCCTGTCACATAATCCAAGTTTCGCAGTGTCAGTTCTTTTCCCTGAGAGTTTCTTCCCGAATGCCCTGCTCCTGTGCCGCAGATGGACACCACGCCCACATAATCCTCTGTGGCCGCACGCAGACCAATCCATGAATCATGCACAATGCGGAAAGGAGTCTCTCCCATAATCTCTTTTACCGCAGGCTCCAAAATCGCAAAATCTTCCGGGCCATCCGCCCCCGATACACCCAGCACCGCATATACCACCCTGAGACTTTCACCTGTTCCTGCCCTTTGCAATCTCTCCACAGCCTTTTCAAGAGCACTGTCCATGGCGGTTTTCATAGATTCTTTCGCCTTCTCAATGCCGCAGGTCTGGTGATTTCCCGGACCTCCAAAACCTTCCGCTATTATATGTCCTAACTCATCTGCCACCGCGCAGTGGGTTTTACTGCCGCCCACATCCAGTCCAAGCACATACATACCGCTACTCCTTATCTGAAAAAATTCCCTAAAAATTCTTTGTTTGCCAAAAGCATTTCTTCCAAGGCTCCTTGGGCATCCCTCACATCATGTACAAGAGGATGATTTAAAAATGCTAAAAGCGCCTTGGTTTTATTTCCTGACACTGCCGCCTCAATGGTAAGCCTCTCATAAGATTTCACCTGTGCAACCAATCCCCGGATGCAGTCCGGTACATCACCATCCCGCAAAGGCTCAGCCCCGTCCTTCCCAATCACACAATTAGTTTCAATTACCGCATCATCGGGCAGCCAGGAAATCAAACCGTTATTGGCCACATCCACTACCTGCACGTCCTTCCGGTCATTATAAATACTGTCAATCAGATTAATAGCCGCCTGGGAGTAACGTGCTCCGCCCCGCTTTGCCAGTTCCGCCGGTTTTTCCTCCAGCAACGGATTTTTATAAGTTTCAAACAATACCGCCTCTACCTTTTTTACCTGATCCGCCCTGGTTCCTTCCTGGCTGCTTGCCTGTGCTGTTTCTTCTTCCAGCATCCGCCGCTCCATATAAAAATATTGCAGATAAGGTGATAGCATACAGCCCATCTCCCGAGCAAGCCCATCCATCTCTGCGTCCTTATCAATATTTTTTACCACGCTCTCACTGTTGAATACGCTGAGTACGTCCTTTATGCGGTCCACTCCATCCAGATAAGCATGATTCATAACGCTCAGATGATTCAGTCCGATAAAGCGGCAATCAAGTTCCTCTACAGGCACTCCAAGGCGTTCTGCCGCATCATATTCCATATTGATAGAGCAGTTGCAAAGACCGATACATTTTACCTTTGTGTGCTTCAAAACCGCCTCTGTTACAATACCTGAGGGGTTTGTAAAGTTAATAAGAAAAGCCTTTGGGCAAATCTGCTCAATATCTTTGCAGATTTCCAGCATCACCGGAATGGTGCGAAGAGCCTTAAAGCAACCACCGATTCCCGTGGTTTCCTGCCCAATCATTCCATATTTCAAGGGGATTCTTTCGTCCCTTGAACGGGCATCCAGACCTCCCACCCGCATCTGTGTAATAATAAAATCCGCTTCTGCAAGAGCCTCCCTGCGATTTAAAGTTCCTGTTACGGAAATGGCAGTTCCCGCCTTTTTTACCATACGCTTTGCAAACTCTGTATTAATCTGCAATTTTTCCTTTCCCGCCTCAATATCCACCAGTACCACTTCCGTAACAGGAAGAGTCTCTTGATGGAGAATCACGCCTTCCATAAGTTCCGGTGTATAACTGCTGCCGCCGCCGATTACTACCAATTTCATCCGAATATACCTCCTGCAATTCCTTTGATATCCTTGATGCTCCCGCTTCTTAATTCGTCCTAAATCCGCTAATTAAAGCATATCATATTCCTTTCAAAAACACTATCCTTCCCCTATAATTTCCATAAGAAAAAGGAGCCTGCACTTTTTCGTACAAACTCCTCTTACCTTTATATAAACCTTCTCATTTTGTATCAGAATGACAATTACCGGCGCACTTGCCCGCTGCCGGACAACCAATACATTTTACGCCACGTTTTTTTTCTCTTATGATGTATGCCGCAGCGCCGCCAATGATAGCCACTACCACTGCTATAATAATAATATCGGTCATACCAATACTCCTTTTTTATTAACCCAATTTATAGTTTTCTTTAAATTTCTTGTTGTTTCTGATAATCAGTGCAACCAAAATTGCAACCATAGCTACTACAGCAATCAGACCGGGAACAAAACCTGCGCCAAGTGCGCCTGTTGTAACCAAAGTACCAATCTGATATACAAGGAATGCAATGGTATAACCTGTTCCAAGCTGCAGTGCGATACCGCCCCAAAACCACTTCTTATCCTGCATTTCAGAGTTCATGGCACCCAATGCTGCAAAGCAGGGAGGTGTGTAAAGGTTGAACATCAGATAAGCCATAGCTGCAACTTTTGTAAGAGCCATTGTTGTTGCAACCACATTACCGTCACCTGCAAGTGCAAGTTCCTCTGTATCGATAACTGCTGTCAAACCATAACAAACTGCCAAGGTACCTACAACGTTCTCTTTTGCAATGAAACCTGTAACTGCTGCTGCCGCAAGCTGCCATGCTGCAACACCAACGATAGGAACCAAAATCACACCAATAGGAGATGCGATAGTTGCCAGAATGGAAGTATTTTCCATACCTTCTTCCACCAACTGGAACTGCCAGTTGAAGGACTGCATAATCTGTACCACTGCGTTACATACCAAAATGATAGTACCTGCTTTGATGATGTATGCTTTACCACGGGAGAGCATGGAAAGTGCTGCTCTCTTCAGGCTAGGAAGTTTGTATTCAGGCAACTCAATAATGAAGAATGATTTTCTGTATTTGTAACCTGTAATCTTTTTCACCAAAAGGGCACCCAAAAGAATCAGTACGATACCAACAAAGTACATCAAAGGTGTTACCCACTGCGCATCTGCAAAGAATGCGCCTACAAACAGGGCAATAACAGGAAGTTTTGCACCACAAGGCATGAAAGGTGTGAGCATAGCTGTGGCTCTTCTTTCTCTCTCGTTACGGATAGTACGGCAAGCCATAACGCCGGGGATAGCACAACCTGTACCGATTACCATAGGGATAACGGATTTACCGGAAAGACCTACTCTCTTAAAGATAGGGTCCAGTACCACTGTTGCACGGGCCATGTAACCACAGTCTTCCAAAAGTGCAATCAAAAAGTACATTACCATTACCAGAGGAAGGAAGCCTACAACGGCACCTACACCACCGATAATACCATCCACAAGAAGCGCCTGCAAGAAAGGATGTGCATTTTCCACAAGACCTGCAACCCATTCCTGGAATGTTTCAATCCAACCTACAAGCAGGTCAGCAATCCATGTTCCCATTGTTGTCTGGGAAATATAAAATACAAGAATCATCACAACAGCGAAAAGAGGGATACCGAGCCAGGGGCTGGTCATAATTGCATCAATCTTATCCTGACTATTTTTATTCTTTGTAAGTACTTTACGTTTTTCAACTTCACTTACAATTTTATTTACAAAATCGAAACGCTTTCTGTCTGCCGCTTCTACTTCTGCTTTGTTTTGCAGGTCGATATCGTCCTGCACATATGTAGCCTTCTGTCCCTGACCTTTCAAGGAAACAGCCTTTTCCACTACTTTTTTCAGACCGTTATCTCCTGAAGATGTGGAAACCGTCTCAATTACGGGACATCCCAGTTTGGCAGAAAGTGCTGCCACATCAATCTTTGTTTCTTTCTTCTCGTTAATATCACTTTTGTTCAGTGCAACAACTACAGGAATACCAAGTTCCAAAAGCTGTGTGGTAAAGAACAAACTACGGCTTAAGTTTGTAGCGTCCACGATATTAATGATGGCATCGGGATTTTCATTTTTTACATATCCGCTTGTAATGCTCTCTTCGGATGTGAAAGGAGACATGGAATAAGCACCCGGTAAGTCTACCGCAATCAGTTCCTCCGCTCCATCGTAATATCCTTTTTTAATAGGGCTTTCTTTCTTTTCTACAGTTACACCTGCCCAGTTACCGACACGCTCATTTCTGCCTGTCAGCGCATTGTACATGGTAGTTTTTCCGCTGTTGGGATTACCTGTTAATGCAATTCTCATGATACTTCCTCCTCATTTTCATTATACATGACTACTTTTTGTTAGTGTCGTCTAACCGACTTTCATAAAAAATAGTGACATACATCACTATTATATTAAAATAGCTTGCGCTAATTCGTTATCTATATTGTATCTCGCATCTTTGATTGAAACTACAAGACTGCCTTTTAAACGGGAAACCACCGTAATAGGCTCTCCGCTATAGCATCCCAGCGTAAAAAGAAAAGAATTTAACTCTTCGTCGTCAGACACAATATCTTTAATAATATATTCTTCCTCAATATTAGCTTCAAGTAAACTCATAACTTCCTCACTGTCATCTCTTATTGATTCTCATTAACGTCCTGTTTTTAATCAAAAAAGTTAGATGTCACTAACTATCGTCTAGAGTTTAATACAGAAATATGACCTTGTCAACCATTTTTACAAAAAAAATCCTGAAAAAGGTCATTAGAATTTTTCTAATGACCTTCCTATTATATATTATATTATTGCACTACAACTTCGGTTTTCAAAATTTCATTTAACTTTTCCTGTATCCGCGCCCTCACCATGGCTGCGATTTCCCCGGTTTTCATGCCTTTATATTCATCATAGAAAATAGGTTTTAAAAAATGAACCTGTGTGGTTACCGTTCCGATAATAGAACTGTTCCAGGCTTTATAGGAATCAATCAGTGTTACCGGCACAATAGGAGTCTTGGACTTTAAAGAGGTTTTGAAACATCCCGCCTTGAAATCCCGCAGCGTGTTCTTTTTCTCCTTATCGTACTCGCCTTCCGGGAAAATAATATAACGTCTTCCCCGGGCAACTTCCTCCGCTATCTCGTTCATAACACCAAAGGCCTGTCTCACATCCTCTTTATCAAGACGTTTGCCTTTTATCATATCAATAACCTGTTTAATAAAAAGATCGTAGGATTTTGCTTTATCCATAACCACGGTGCAGGGTTTCTCATGTACACCCACAATTCCGTAAGCATCATATTTTCCCTGATGATTGGGGTACATTACATAGCCACCCTCGTCGGGAAGGTTTTCCGCACCGAAAACCTCCGTGCAGGTATAACCTTTCTTTTGCATGACACGCACCGTATACCGCAAATACTCATAACGTTCTTTTTCCGAACAAGTATCGTCTGCTGCCATTTTACGCATTTTTTGAATCATTCCGGCAAATCCAAATAAATTTATTCCGATTAAATAATAGTATCTCCACATATCTTTGCGCTTTCTCTTTTGTCTTATTCTTTGGGAATTCCCACATACCAGTCTATATACTGCGTCACCTCAAAATCCTCTTCAAACAGATGTAAGGTATTGTAGTAAAAAACATAAATATTATCCGTGGAAATCTCGTCCTCCTCAAAGCCATTCACGAAAGTAACCCCATCTGAGGTAAAACTGTAAGGCTCTATACCGTTTTCTTTATAAACAACATTCTCCAGATATTCTTCGCCCAACGTGTCCGTGTAATAAAGAAGGCGGGGCCACTGTGCCCCTCTGTGGGTCACGATAGTCTGGGACTCTCCTGTTTCTTTTGCCCGCTCCTTAGCGGCTTCAAAAGCATGGGGAACACTTTCACTGATTCCCTCTGCAAACCACAGGGAAATCAAATCCTTATACTCTGTAAAATACAAATATTCAAACTGTCCAAAATAGAGCAAAAATACGCATACAAGTCCAATCTGCGTTCCGTAAGCCACTTTCGGGGCGGTAAAACGCCTGCGGATAAATTCCACAAATTTCATGACGCCGATGGTTTCACAAATTACCAAAGGAATAAAGAGACAATTGCTCTGGTGCATGTCAACCTCTACCAAAAGGGAGATAACCAGCGCCCCCAAAAGTTGGGAAAACAGCAGAAATTCATATGTGAATTCTTTTTTCCTAAATTTGCGCACCAGACCGACAATAAGGCACACCACTCCAAGCACAACAAACAGGAATCCTAAATTATAAAAAAGTCCCGAAGGCATAATAATATCGTATATCGCCGCTGTGTCGTGGCGAAGAAGCAGCGAGCCCAAACGTTTAAAATTATGCCACATACCGGCGGGTGTAATGGCAAGTTCCCCGGCACGGTAACCACTCATGGCAGGTATGGACATGAAAGGCAGATATATTTCCTCAAGAATACCGCCATTTACCAAAACAAAAAGAATACACGGCAACGCAACCACAAACAGAATGAAAGACGCACCGATGCTCCACTTATTGATACGAAGTTTCCCATGCTTTAAACCATACAAAATCTGCAGAACCATCAGCAGCGGAACCAGCGGCCAGATAACCGCATAGCAGTGCAAGGTCAACCCGTAAAAAAGTGCCGAAAGCAACAAATATTTTTGGTTTTCCATTCCCTTTATAAAAAAGAACAGGCCAAACATTAAAAAACCCGGAACTAAATTTGCATCAAGCCCCCAGCGGCACATGGTAATATGCCACGGACAGATTGCAAGAAGAAATGCCCCCCATAAAGCATAGGTTTCATTATACATTTTCTTGATAATTCCATAAAGCACCAGAATTGTGAGAATGCCTACCAGCGCCTGAGGCATCCTTGTTGCAAAATGGGACAAATGATTCCCGTTCAAAATAAGAAAAGGAATTGTCAAAATACAATACATCAAACTGTGTCCGTCGCCCCAATCGGCAACATAAACCGGCCATACATGTCCGGCAGAATCATAACCGTTATTTAAAAGGGAAAATGCATTCCAGCCTACAATCGCCTCATCCTGATGCAGCCCGCCCGGAACGGCCCCCAAATATAATAAACGAACCAAAGAACCCAACAGCAAAATTGCTGACAGAA
This sequence comes from Lachnospiraceae bacterium, assembly GCA_017468395.1. Lineage (GTDB taxonomy): Bacteria > Bacillota > Clostridia > Lachnospirales > Lachnospiraceae > Acetatifactor. The sequence continues at coordinate 24,375 of JAFUIR010000002.1, forward strand.
TAAGATAATTCTTGGGTATCTTCTTAATTTTTAAGTTCATAAAAATCCTCCAAAAACAATATTTCTCCCACGTTTCTACGTGTTCTGCTTTTGTTCAAATCGCGCTTTAATCTGCATAGCCCTGTTCTTAATACGTGCGTCCGGACATTCTATTGCTATATTAGCATACTTCAAAATATCCTTTTCCTCACTACTGTACATCAAAAATCCCACAAGGGAAAGTGCTGTTGTGCATTTGCTTGTTATATCAGCAAATTCACTTCCATCTATAGCAGCCCTATACTTTTCTATTACTTTTTGGGCACAATATTTGGCAAACTCCACATCCGAAACATCTTTACTAAGCCAATACAGATTTCTCCACATACCCCCAATCAGCACATTTTCACCGGGATTAATATGTTCATTAATATTGATAGCCTGTAAATATCTCAGTACCAACCAATCAAAGTCACTACGCCTTTCAAGTCTCGCTTCCACTATGGGCTTATGCTCATTGCGAAGCAATTTTTCCACCACTTCAAATTCAAAATTGTTAAGCCCGAAAAAGCGTAAATAGTGATTACTGTAATAGCAATGAGGACAATGGATTACTTCATGCCAAAGGGGGTTACAACCTTTATAAGTCACCCGGCAGTCGTAGTCGAATTTCTCCTCCTCTAAAATGTTTCTCTTAATATCTTTTACCGTAACTGCTTTGCCGCAAATAGGACAAGCCTGCTTATATTCCACAACAAACTTAGGAGCTGCATACCCCGGTCTTACTGCATGTCCGCTTACAAAATCCATGGGCACCGCAAATTTGGGCACATGACGATTCTTTACAAAACGATTATTTTTATAAAGTTCCGCATCCAGTTTCCGAATACGTCCGCTCATTTTTTCCAACATCTGTTTTGCAATTTCCGGACATGTTTCCAGAAATTCCTGCAGATTATCCTTTGTGACAGCCACCGCAATGGTATCCTCCAGCGCAATGCAAGATGCACTGCGCGGAAGATTATCAAAAATCGCCATTTCACCAAAGAAATCACCAACACCAATTGTTGCCACCTGATTCAATATTCCGATGGCATTGGTAAGGAAAATGCCTACAGAACCTTTCAAAATGATATACATCTCACTGCCGGGCTGCCCCTCGTGACAAATGTAATCATCCTTTGCAAATTGTCTGGGTGCTGAAATCTTTTTCAGTTGTAAAATTGTTTCTGCTTGCATTCTAATTCCTCCGTAATAATTGCTAAACTCCTAATAACTAATCTTTAACAATACTTTCATCTGTCAAACCGGTAATTGTCAGCACGCCGGAAGCATATCTTCCGTTTGTATGTATCTCCGTCAGACCGGTACAGCCCGTCACATCGATGCTCGTAAGGGCTGTATTGGCGCTCAAATCAATGGTAGTCAGGTCCGCATTATAAGAACAATCAAGAGATACAAGCGCCGTCAAATAACTAATACCGGTCAAATCTCCGCAATTGCCATCCGCACCATCCATTCCGGAAACATCCAGAGATGTAATCGCCGCGATATCACTGCCAACCAAAGCACCATCTCCATCATAATCATACTGCTCCACCGCACTCCGGAACGTATAATTAGGGAATACCGCTTCACTTACATCCACCCAGGCGTACCCACAATAAGCACATGTCGTAACACTGGCTTCTGCATCCAGTTTCGAATGAGCTACCATAGGAAGGATTGTCCTCTTCTCGTATCCACAACCGCAAGTTTGAACCTTTAAGCCTTCAGCCTGACACGTTGCCTGAGTAATCTGCGAAGTCGAACCAAAGTCATGATAGGTTCCATCCGCAAGCACTTCACCACAAGTGCTACATTTCGTATGTACGTCTTTTGTTCCGCCATTTTCCGACGTATGACCTGTTTTTACAAGAGTTGTACTATAACCATATCCGCACTCACACTCATAGTAAATCGTTCCGTCTTCAGTACAGGATGCAGGAATTGTAGTCTCACTAAGATCGTGATAACTATTACCTTCCAATGCATCCATACAGGTACTACACTGTCTATGGACATCTTCTGTGCCAACAAATTCCCAATTATGGTCTGTTTTCGGAAGTACTGTTTCCTTCACATAACCACAGTCGCAAGTCTGTGTCAACATACCGGTAGTCGTACAAGTGGCTTCGGTTGTTTGGTCGGTAAAGACGTGTGCACTTCCGTCCTCCAGGGGTGTTCCACACAAGCCACACATGCTATGTACATCCTCTGTGCCACCATTACCGGGAGTATGGTCGCCCAAAGCCAGTTCCGTGTCATAGGAATAACCACACTCACACGTCCGTCTCAAAATACCATTATATAAGCAATTGCCTTCATATGTCGTCTCTGTGAAACTATGAGCGCTTCCATCTTCCAGTATTTCTCCACAAACTCCGCACTTCGCGTGAACCGTTTCCACTCCTCCGTCTTCTTCCGTATGGCCGGTTGCCGGAATCACTTCGCTATAGGAATAACCACAACCGCAACTATATGTAATTGAGCCATCCGCAGTACATGTTGCATCCACTTTTGTCTCTTCATAGTTGTGATAACTGCCATCTAAGATTGTTTCGCCACATGTATTACACTTGGTGTGAGCATCCAACTTGCCACCATCTGTTTCCGTATGACCGGTGGCAGGAATCACGCTACTGTAACTATATCCACACTCACAAGAATAAGTAAGTGAGCCGTCCACAGTACACATAGGTTCTCTTCTGGTCTGTCTGAGACTATGTGCTGAACCATCTGAAATTACTTCGCCGCAAACACTACACTTCACATGAATATCGGCCTCACCGCCATCCACTTCCGTATGACCGGTGGCAGGAATTGCTTCTTCGTAACCATATCCGCACTCACACGCATATACGATGACTCCATCTACTGTACATCCCGCCTCTGTTCTGGATGCTTCCAAAACTTCATGGTAACTGCCATCTTCCAAAATCTCTCCGCAGGAACCACACTTTGCATGCACATTTTCTTTGCCACCCTTTGCTTCAATATGTCCGGTGGCTGTCTGCACTTCACTGTAACTGTATCCGCAGTCACAACTAAATGTAATCAGCCCGTCTACAGTACAAGTTGCATCAATCTGGGTCTGGGAGTAATTATGGTGTGTTCCATCCTTCAAAACCCCGCCACAATCACTACACTTACTATGCACATTTTCAGCAGCACCGGCTACTTCTGAATGGGCAAGGGTGTCCATCTCTTCTGTATAACTATATCCGCATGCACATGCGAATTCTTTGCTTCCTTCTTCCGCACACGAAGGCTGCTTTGTAACAGTTCCCACAAATTCATGGCTGACACCAAGTACCGTATCACACAAATTACATTTACTGTGACAATCCGCTGTTCCGCCATTTACCGCTACATGCTCAAGCATGGCAATTTCCGCAGTGTAACTGTAGCCACACTCGCAACTATAGGTAAGCACTCCCGCTTCCATACAAGTTGCCTGCTTTGTCACTTCTTCCGTAAAATCATGCTCACCACTCAGGCTCTCCCCACAAATCTCGCATACTATATGGTCATCAGAAGTAGCACCTGCCATCTCCACATGTCCCAAAGCCTCTATTTTCACCGCATAACCATAGCCACACTCGCAAGTATACTTCCTTTCACCGGGCTCAGTGCAAGTTGCTTTTACCAAAGATTCCTCATATACATGAGTCCCGCTGAGCACTTCGCCGCACTCTGCACATTTACTATGTACAGTCTCTTCTCCCAGCAAAACTTCTATGTGCACATGAGTTTTTTCCTCATTAATTTCCTCTTTAATTTCCCCAATGTTTTCCTCTGCAGACACCCATCCACCATCTGTCATGGTTCCCAATGTCTGTGCGTTACTTGCGCTTTCTGTGTCCCCCCGGCTTTCGTTTGTACCGTTTTCTTCTGTATCTTCCAAATGTACAAGAGGCTGGCTGTCATTTACCACTACCGCACCGGGCGCAACATAATCTTTAGCCTTTTCATACACAGATACTGTATTTTCCAAATCAATATTACGCTCTGCCATATCTTCTTTCACTTCTTTCGAAGTTACAAAGAGTTCGTGTCCGTTTTCTATAGCATAATAGATATCCACCAAATCATCGTCAGGAATTTCTCTCTTTACAATAGGCTCTGTTTTTTCAATAGTTTCATATGTTTCATCGCTCCCAATGGGAACATCATCTACCACATAAACCGTATCTTCCGCAGTCTTGTTGATTGTGGTCTTATAGCCGGCATTAATCAAAACATCCTCATCTTTCACTTCGCCATCCGGCATAATACGTTTAGACGCCACCTTGCCACCATAAGTCATAATATGGGAGTTTATCTCGCCCGCCTGAGAAATTTTAATTTCCACGCGGAAGAAAGTACCTCGCACCGCAAGAACGGCATTGGGAGTATTTACCACAAATTCCTCATCCGCGCCCAAAGGCTTGGTTACTTCCGTTGTCAGGGCTCCCCGTTCTAAGCAAAGACGTGTTTTTCCCGCCCCCAGACCGCCTAATGTTTCAAACACAAGTTTACTGCCGGATTCCAGTTTCACATACTTGTCCGAATCAAGTACAAGACGCACATAACTATTGCCGGCAGTTACAATTTCATGACCTTCTTGCAACATCATGCCCGGATAAGCACTGTATTCCACTCCATCTTTTACCACGCCTACACGGCCTGAGACTTCTACAATGCTTACCGTTCGATAACTCTGCTGTTTTCCCATTGTCTGCATCACAAAAAAGGCAGCGGTAACCACCACCATGACAGCCGCAAAAATCAATATTAACTTTTTGCTTTTGTTCTTTTTCACATAATACATTCAAGGAATTCCTCTCTGTACAGTACTTCCAACGATTTCAATATATTTTCCACGGAGGATGTCTCCACCAAAACAGAAGCACCCTTCATATAGTTCTCATAACACTCATAGAAATTTTGCCTGTCAATTACACCATCGCCCCATGCCAGATGCAAATCACTGACACCGTCATTGTCATTGATATGCACATGCTTCACAAAACGTCCCAGTCTCTTTGCCCAAATTTCCGGCGCTGCCTTAGACAAGGACGCATGGGCAAAATCAAGGCACACACCATAATTGGAATACTTGCACAACTTCTCCGACAAAGCCTCCAGAATATCCGGACCGGTATCAAACATGTTTTCCAGATAAATATTGATATCGGCATGTTTCTCTAACACACCACTCCAAAAAGCAATATTCCCCTCTATCCAAGACGCCACATAACTTTCTGAATTTAAAAAGGGATTATAGTTGGTATGGAACACCACAGCCTTTGCACCCAAACGTTTCGCAACGTCGATGCTCTGCTCAATACGAAGAGAAGCAATCTCCCTGATTCTCGCATCCATGCTAAAAGGAATTACATCAAAAAAAGCACCATGCAGCGTACAATAAAAGGGCAACTCCTGCATTTTATACTCCAAGGTTAACTTGGCTATTTTCTTCTCATCATCCAAAACATCGGGCATGAAAAAGTCATTGTACTCAAATCCCAAACCATATTTCGCTGCCAGTTCCAAACATTCTTTTATATTATTTCTATCAGGAATGATCAGTACCTGTTTCATGAACACTACTCCTCTTCCGGACTCTTATATCCTTTCACCCCTGTTACAGAGTATACAAATACACCTTTCGATTTACCCTTCAGCGGAATTTCACCCACTTCGTCCACAGTGATGCGCTCCTTCACCTGCTCGTAAACATACTCACTGATGTACACCGTACCTCCGGGTGCATTTGCCTCCAGACGGGCTGCAGTATTTACCGTGTCACCGATTGCTGTGTAATCCATTCTAAAGTCACATCCAATATTTCCAACGACCGCCGGACCACAGTTCACGCCCACACCAAAACCTACATTCTTGCCATACCTATCCAAAAACTCTTTCTCAATACGCTTACCGCCCTGCACAATATCCCAAGCTGCCAAAATCGCCTTAAAAATATAATCCTCTGTATCAAAGGGCGCATTAAACACTGCCATGGTTGCATCACCGATAAACTTATCCAAAGTTCCGCCATGACGGAAAATACTTTCTGTAGTAAGTGCCAGATATCCATTCAAAATATCCACTACCTGTTCAGGCTCAAGACTCTCAGACAAGGGGGTAAATCCACGGATATCCACAAAGAGCACTGCCACATCCCTTTTTTCTCCACCAAGTTTCAATTCGTAAGTACCATTCTTAGTAATCTCCTCCACAACCTGAGGCGCCACATACTTACTGAAGGCTCTTTCAATACTGCGTTTTGCTGCATTTGCTTTATAATAATGTACTGCTATGTAATAAATTCCAATCAGAACAGCCATTACCGGAACCACAAGCACATTGCACGTGTAACCCAGATTAAACAACACAAACTGCACCACCAATTTTGCAACGGCAGTGGACAGGCACACAATCACGACTTTCACCACGCTGAGCCGCTCACAAATTAGTACCAATGCAATGACCATCACCGCTGCAATCATTCCGTCCACCACCTTGGAAACATTGGTGAGCGTTTTACCTTCCATCAGTGCCTGAATGGTATTTGCATGGATTTCCACTCCGTACATCTGGGAAGAGCGGTCCACAGGCACAAAGTATGCATCCATCATGCCCTTTGCATAAGCCCCCACCAAAACAATACAACCGTCAAAAGCCTCCGCAGGAACTGTACCGTTTAACACATCCACCAGCGAAATATTCTCATATTCCTCAGGATTTCCGGAGTAACGGAAGGTCATACCACTCTTTTCGGTAGGATATACCGCTTCCTTTCCCATATCCTCCATGTACTTGTCATAAATTGCAGAACTGAAACTCTTTGTTCTGGTTCCATCCTGCTCATCAAAATAAAGAAGAGAACTGCGGATAATGCCGTCGTCTTCATCCATAAGTGCATTTACAAACCCTTGCTCCGTCACTTTGCCAAGGGCCGCATAGGGAAGCACTTTTTCCTGCACAGCCATTCCGTTTACCACCAGGTTACCATTCTCGTCAGAGGTCACTTCTTTAGTAAACACATAACTAAAGCCCATGACCACATTGCCGTTCTGTTCGCAGACCTTTGCAAATCTCTCATCAGACTTTGCGTCTTTATCATTGGTAAACAAAATATCAAAACCTATTACCGCCGGTCTGATTTCTTGCGAAACGCAAAGTTTCTCCACTAAGTCTGCGTACACATCACGGTTCCATGTGGAAAATTCACCCATCTGGTTCATGGTCCGATCATCAATTTTAATAATTTTTATTTTAGCATCTGTGCTACCGGCGTGATGAAACAACATATCCTCTGCCGTCTTGTCCACAGTTCCAAATGCCCCTGTATATATTACTATAAATGCCAGCGCGGCACATACAATACAAGTGACACCTCTCTTTAGTATTCCTCTCATAGGCTGTTACGGCTCTAAAGCCACCCTTTCCCTTAGTGTTTAGACTAAATCCTATTATATTATATCAAAAAAATATGTTTCCGTCTACGCAATCGTTCCGCCTTATCCACAATCATTCCACCGTTACCGACTTCGCCAGATTTCTTGGCTGGTCTACGTCCAATCCTCTGTAGGAGGAAGTATAATACGCCAAAAGTTGCAAAATAACAGCCGCTGTAAAAGGCGCAAACACATCATGGCTTGCCGGAATTACCAGATGTTCATCGCAGATACCGTTTTCAACCACTGCCTCATTTCCTTCCTTGGTAATCAGAATAACCATAGCTCCTCTTGCCCGCACTTCTTTTACATTGGAAATCATCTTGGAAAATACATCGCTCTGGGTTGCCAGTGCAATCACAGGTACCCCTCCGGTTACAAGGGACAGTGTACCGTGCTTTAACTCACCTGCCGCATAAGCCTCGGAGTGAATATAGGTAATTTCCTTTAACTTAATGGAACCTTCACAGGACAGCGCATAATCCAGACTTCTGCCGATAAAGAACAAATCCTGGGCAGGAGTCAGGCGCTTGCTGAGTTCCTTCATCCGGTCTTTCTGCTCCAGCATCTTTTCCATCAGTTCTCCCACTTCATTCAAGCCTTGCATATAGCCAGACACTTCCTTGGCAGTCAGTTTCCCTACCGCATAGGCAAAGCGGAATGTCAACAGATAAAAGGCAGTCAGTTGAGCCGTATAGGCCTTGGTGCTGGCCACCGCAATCTCCGGTCCCGCATGGGTATATAGTACATAATCCGATTCCCTTGCAATGGAGGAACCTTTTACATTGACAACAGAAAGGGTTTTGGCTCCTTTCTCCTTGGCCAGACGAAGGGCTGCCAGTGTATCCGCTGTCTCACCGGACTGGGAAACCAGTATTACCAGCGACTTTTCATTCAAAATCGGTTCCCCATAACGAAACTCCGAGGCAATCTCCACGCTCACGGGAATACGCAGCAGCCTCTCAAGCAAAATTCTGCCCATCATTCCTGCATGCATTGCCGTACCGCAGGCCGTTATGACAATGCGTCCCACATTCAAGAACAATTCATCCTCAATCCCGTCCTCCGAAAAATCCGGCAAAATATACTCGCCTTTCTTCATGCGCGGCGCAAGGGTTCTTCGGATTGACTCCGGCTGCTCATGGATTTCTTTCAGCATGTAATGCTTAAATCCGTTCTTTTGGGCAGCAGACATATCCCAGTTAATGCTTAACATTACCGGGCTGACCTCCATGCCTTCCAAATCTGTTACCAAAATAGCATTTTTTGTAACCTTTGCCACCTGATGCTCCGGCAGAACAAAATATTCTTTGGAATAACGCAGCAGTGCCACCATATCGGAAGCCACGGCGCACCCTTCCTCCGAACTGCAGCATACCAACGGACTGCCCTTACGGATACAGTAAATCTCATCCTTCCGGTCGGCAAACATAATACAGAACGCATAGGCGCCTTCCAGCCGTTCCACCGTGCCTCTCAGTGCCTCCAAGGCATCGCCTTTATACAAAGAATCAAGTAACATGACCGCAACTTCCGTATCCGTCTGGGACAGCGGGGTTCTTCCTGTTTTTTCCAACTCCTTTGCCAGTTCGTGATAATTCTCTATGATACCGTTATGAATTAAAGTCACATTCCCGCACCGGTGTGGATGGGCATTGACCTCAGAAACGCCCCCATGGGTCGCCCATCTGGTATGTCCGATACCGCAGCCGGATTCCATTTGGGGCGGCAATTTATTTTCCAGCCCCGCAACCTTACCCACAGATTTAACCACCTCAATGCCACGGTCTGTAAAACAGGCGATACCGGCACTGTCATAACCGCGGTACTCCAATTCCGCCAAACCTTTTATCAATTCCTCTTTTGCATTCAGATAACCACAAAAACCTATAATTCCACACATATTTTTTCCTTTCTTTTACGGGAAACACCACAATAAAAAAGGGTTGACTTGACCCTTCGTCAAATCAACCTCTTCTTTTGTAAATTTATTCTTCCAAATTCAATTATAACTAATTCTATTTAGTTTTCACTGTAAATTACTGTCAAATCAGGATGCAACTGCAAGATAGAAGCCGGAACTGCAGGAGTAATGGGACCAAAGAAAGCCTTCTCCACAATTTCCTTTTTATTCTTGCCGTTAGCGATTAAGAGTACCTTCTTTGCGCTCATGATGCCGCCCATACCCATAGTAACTGCTTTTCTGGGCACATCTGCTTCAGATGCAAAGAAACGTGCATTTGCTTCAATGGTAGAGGGGTCAAGGTCAACCACATGGGTAGCCTTTTCAAAATAAGTATCAGGCTCATTGAAACCGATATGACCGTCAAGACCGATACCGAGAAGTTGCAGGTCGATACCGCCGGACTGTTCAATCAAGGCATCGTATGCCTCACATTCCTTCTGAAGGTCTGCTGCACAACCATTGGGAACATTTGTCTTAGTTACATCAATATTAATCTTTGTAAACAAGTTTGTGTTCATAAAGTAACGGTAACTCTGGTCGTTGTTTCCGTCCAGACCAACATACTCATCCAAGTTGATGGAAGAAACCTTAGAAAAATCAACCTCGCCGTTTGCACACTTTTCTACAATCTTTGCATAAGTGCCAAGGGGAGAGGAGCCTGTTGCCAAGCCAAGTACACTGTTAGGCTTTAATACTACCTGAGCGCAAATCATTGCTGCTGCCTTGCTGCTGAGTTCATCATAATTGTTCACAGTAATAAAATTCATAATCTTTTCTCCTTATGTGATTAAATTTTTTTATCTTTTGTTTCATTTTATGACTCAATACGGAATGCTTGCATGGTTTCTTCCGTTACACTCTCTCCACTACCGTTTTGGTATCCTTTACAATGCAGTTTGCGGGATATACACCGCGAAGAGCCGTCAAAGGATATACGGAAGTGTTTTTGCCGATAACGGTACCCGGATTAATTACACTGCCGCAGCCCACATCTGCGCCATCTGCCAAGATACCACCAATTTTTCTAAGCCCTGTCTCATAATCCACATCTCCGTGAATCACTACCGCTTTTCCATCGGATTTTAAGTTGGAGCAAATAGTACCGGCACCGGTATGCGCTTTATTACCCAAAACAGAATCTCCTATATAGTTGTAATGGGGAATCTGCACTTTATCAAGCAATACGCAATTTTTCAGTTCGGAAGAATTGCCGAGCACACAATTTTCTCCGGTAATCACGCTGCCGCGGATAAAGGCACCGGGACGCACTTCTGTACCGGAACCGATAATAGCAGGCGCCTCAATGGTGGCAGTAGGATAAATTTTTACATTCTCTCCCACCAAAACACCTTCTGCAATCAAAGTATATCCGGGAATCCCCTTTTCAATCAACTCCAAAATATAGTTCTTAATCTTGGGAAGCATTTCCCATGGATATTCGCTTTCCTCAAACAAAGATACCAGATATTCCGGCTGGGAAGCATAAAGTTCTTTTGTCTTTACTGATTTATTCAACGCAGTGTCCTCCTTCAACAATTGCCTTTACAATCTTTTCCACATATTCCACACACTTTTCCTGTGTTTCGCTTTCCACCATCACACGGATAACGGACTCCGTACCGCTTTGCCTAAGAAGAGCCCTACCCTTTTTGTTAATAAGTTTTTCCACTTCATCCTTGGCCTTAAGCACATTGGCATCGGTCGCCACCGCCGCCTTATCCTTCACCCGTACATTTTGCTGGTACTGAGGATAAAATTTAATAGGCTCCACCAGTTTGGCAAGAGACATTTTGGAATCACAAATTTCCTCTGCAAGCATGATGGCTGTCAAAATACCGTCGCCGGTAGTTGCGTATTTTTTCATAATAATGTGACCGGTCTGTTCTCCGCCGATAGCATAATTATTACTTTGCATACACTCATATACAAAGCGGTCTCCCACCGTTGTCTGGACACACTTAATCCCGGCTTCCTCCAAACTTGCCACAAAACCGCTGTTAGACATAACCGTAGTTACTACTGTATCATCATTTAAAGTGCCTCGCATCTTCATGCGCTTCCCGAGAATGTAAATCATTGCATCCCCGTCCACCTCATTACCATTCTCATCCACAGCAATACAACGGTCCGCATCGCCGTCAAAGGCAAAACCAAGGTCCAAATGCTTTTCCCGTACCAGTTTCTTTAACTTTTCAACATGGGTGGAACCACATTCTTCATTGACATTCAGTCCGTCCGGCTCATCGCCAATCACATAAATCTGGGCGCCCAGTGCACTAAAAACCGCTCCTGCAATATTCCACGAAGCACCGTTGGCACAGTCCAAACCTATTTTTAACTTTTTGTATGAATTAGATGCCAGCGAAATCAGGTAACCGATGTAACGGTTTCTACCGGCAGAATAATCGTGAATGCAGCCGATTCTGGATTTTTGTGCCAGAGGCAAATCATCTCCCGTCACTCCCAGCATCTTTAAATCACCATCGATATATGCCTCAATCAAAGCAGTGGTGTCATCATCAAATTTTTCACCGTAAGCATTGATAATCTTAATTCCGTTGTCATAGTAGGGATTGTGGGAAGCCGTAATCATAATACCACAGTCAAATTCATCCTTGCGTGTCACATAAGACACCCCCGGCGTGGTAATGACGTGAAGCATATAGGCATCCGCGCCGCTTGCGGTAATTCCTGCCACAATGGAATACTCCAGCATATAACTGGAACGTCTGGTGTCCTTACCGATAACAATACGGGGACGGTAACCGGGCTTGGTACAGCCGGAAAGTTTGGACGCATAATACCAGCCAAGGAAGCGCCCTACCCGGTATGCCTGCATGGAAGTCAAGGTTACATTTGCCTCCCCGCGGAAACCATCCGTACCAAAATACTTATTTGTTCTCGGCTCATTGGCCGCCCTGCGGTTAATTTCTATTTTATCAAGCAAAAGTTCATCTGTAGATACACTGAAAATTTCTGCAAGTTGTATTACTTTGTCAATCTGCGGAAGTGCCTGATCCATCTCCCACTTGGAAACGGATTGTCTGGAAACGCCAAGAGTTTCTGCCAACTGCTCTTGCGAAATATCGGCGGCATTTCTCAACTGTATGATTTTCTGGCCGATTGTCATGTGCATTCTCCTTTATTTTATTTTGCACTACTCTTTTATGTGCCTTATTATAACAACATATTCATTCCCTTTCAAGCAACTTTCACCCTCTTTTTTAGCAACTTATGGTTGCATTTTGTGGCTTTTTTCTTTTTTAAACATTAAAAAACCTGCTTTTCGTTCTGAAAAGCAGGTTTTTTGCAAAGTTTGGTTGTCATTTCTTTTTCTTAAAAATCACTGGAAATACCATCATTTTATGTGCTGTTTAATTGTTTCAATAATTGTGGAACCCTTTGCAGGTTTTAGCAGATATCCCGCCGGATGAAGGTCCACAACAGCCTTAATATGCGCCGCATCTCTTACAGAAGTCAGGAAGATAACCGGAACATCTTTAGCTTCTTCTATTTCCCTTATCATCTGCAAAGCCATTTTTCCATCACATATAGGCATCTCATAATCCAAAAGAATTACATCAGGCACTCTTTTCCCAATCATGGTCAGCGCTTTTACGGCGGACGTTGCCGTCAGCACATCATATTCGTCCTTTAAAAGTTCATTCAGGACACGAAGCTGCATGGAATTATCATCTATTGCCATGACACATTTTCTGTCGTACTGTGATTCCACAACAACTTTGTTATCCGCATCATATTTCAGTCCCAAAAGTCCGCAGATATTCTCCGTGATTTCTTCATTTGTGGCAGGAAACATTAACGCCTTGAACTTTTCAATCCCTTGTATTTCCTCTTCCGTCACATTTTCCCCCGGCGGTTCCAAACACATGAGAGGGACACTTGCATAGTCACTTCTTAATTCACTAAAAATATCGCTTCTTTCTTCGTCAACCCCAAGCAGACTAAAAAGAATAATATCCGGTTTACTTACAATAAGCATATTTTTTAGTACGGATAAATCATCCGAGCAAATCTGCACGTTAAACATTTTCTCCAGATAACCGCTGACTTCTCCATATAATGCATTGAATTTTCCGATAAAAAAAACTTTTTTCATTTGTATGCTCCCAATCATTCATACTTCACAGGAGCATTATACCACAAAAATGTAGTTATAGTACCACTAATTATGCTTTTTCACATATAACTTTGAAAAACCCACTGCAACATATGTTAATCAGAAAGAAAAGCGCTGCAGAATTTTCTTAATGGACATTGCGTTTCCTTCATTTGTTTGTGCAATTTCGGCCAATTCTTCCGTTGTATGTCTGGTTTGCTCTACTTTCTCCATAATACCTTCCGTACTTGCATTTACACCTGAAGGCGTATTTTGTACATTACTTATCTGGTTTTGAATACTTGAAACTGCCTGTACAAAAACATCGGAACATTCATTTACTTCTCCGATAACCTCCTGGATTTGCGCAATGGATGTATTATATTCATTGGTGGCCTGTACAAAATCTTCAAATTGGGTTTTAATATCGTTTTGCATAAAGTCTATAATGTTATCAAAACATTCTTGTACCCTTGCAATATTTTCCCGTGTTTCCACACAAATTGCCTGAATTGCGCTAACAGTCTGTGAAGAACTGTTTGCCAAATTACCGATTTCGCCTGCTACCACTGCAAAGCCTCTTCCCGCTTCACCGGCACGGGCAGCCTCAATAGACGCATTCAATGACAACAAATTGGTCTGACTTGTAATATCCAATATCTGTTTTGCCATTTCGTCAATTTGAGTCAGAGACTGCAAATTGACCATTGCTTCCTGTATTGCATTATGGTTTTCTGCAATTTTAACATTTGTATTGTCCAAAGAAGCACTGGCAAGTTCACGCATTTCAAGAACTTTATCCTTCAGTTCGATGCTCTTTGCGTTACCCATTTTTATTTTCGTTTCCACTTGGGCAACTACAGTTGCAATTTCACCGATTTCATCGTCCACCTGCGCCACTGTGTCGTTAATTTGCTCCATTCTCTCCGAAAACTGTTCAGTAACTGTTGCGTTCTCTTCTACACAACGTATTAACACTTCCGAAGAATCCGTCATCTTCATTGCCGATTTTGTCAAAGAATCCGAACAGTTGCCCAGAGTACCAATAATGTCATTAAAGGAATCATTTAAAGAATCTAAGGCTGTCGCAATCTGTCCCACTTCACTCTTACAGCCTATGTACTTATTAAGTTTTTCTTCTTTGGAAATTTTCAAATCCTTTAAGTTAAGTAACGCATCCGTTACATTCGCCAAAGGCTTGGTACTAATATGAATAAAGAGCCATGATAATACACCAATCATCACGCAGGCAAAAAGACATATAATTCCCAATTCGCCCATGATATCATATACTTCAGCATACAAATTTTTCTCACTGTCTCTGGATACCACTGCCCAACCGTGCGCAGCATTATACTGATAGGAAACAGCAAACTTTTCTCCTGATTGGTCTTTGCACAGAATGTCACCACTTTCCTTTTCAGGATTTGTCATTATCGCCTCTATTACATTCAATAACATTTCATCTTCTATCTGCTTTGCTATCAATGTCTCATCGTCATCAAAGATATACATGGCTGATGCAACATTAATCATAGAGTACTTTGTGGTTTCATTTTCCTTATCTCTTAAATCATTTAAAATTTCTTCCAGATTTTCCGCAAAAGGGCCACCGCCAACATAACCAAGTATTGTTTTTCCATCGGCATCATAAACGGGGCAATACATGGAAAGTGTCAATTTCTTAGACGCAGGTGATACAATGATTCCAGCATTATAAACACCATCTGCGCCCATCATTGAATTTTGAAGGGATTTTAAACCTTCTCCTTCACGGGTTGTAATACCAACTACAGCAGGATTCGAATGCGCAACAACATGCGTATTCCACTCTCCTATATACAATCCCTCCCAGTTATCCAGGCATTCATAATATTTTTCTGTAAATTCCTGTGCTTCTTTCTGCTTCGCCTCATCGGAGAGATTTTTCAAATAATCTGCCACCAAGGGATTCACACCATATTCCACAAGCAAATCTTCCTGATGGTCGACATACTCTTCAATTAATGTTGTCTGTGCATTCAGAGCCGATTTCATATTCTCCAACGCTGATTTTTTCATAAGCGCTGTCATTCCCGATTGTGCACTGAGATATAAACATGCAATGCAGGCAACGGTTACAATTGATATTACACAAGTAAGCACAGTTCTCATCTTTAGATTTTTAATCATACCATATACCTCGCTAACTAATATTTGCCACCGCTATGATTTACTGATTAGTAACTATTGCATAGGCTATTTTTATTATAATAAAAACAAAGTATATAGTCTTTCACTTTTACGCAATATATTATATAATCAAGACAGGTTTTGCATTTTATTAATTGGGAGGCAGCAACATATGAACCATACACCTATACCTTTTGAAACTGACTTATCCTTATTCCATCAGGCTACCAAAATTCCTCTTTGCGTCTTTGACAATACCCCCAACGCATTATTACGTTATCCTCTCATCGAATCCATGACCTGCTCCCCCATAACGCTTACACAGTGTTGCACCTTATTAAAAAGTGCCGCCCTCTTTTTTCCGTTTCTTTTTGCTTCGGATAACTTCTTTTTTGCACTTCTTAAGTTAGATGCAAATACAAACGTTATGTTCGGTCCCGTTGCCTCTATGCCACTGGCATACAGAGACTTTTATGAGGCCAACAAAAACGACTGCGACCCAAATGACCTTACTCATTTGTACCGTGTCATCCAGCAAAGCCCCCGCATATCCCTTACCCAATTTGCCGGTAACGTCTGCTTATTAGTCAAATTACTGGGGGGAAATTCATTTTCTATTCAAGATATACTGTCAGACCATTTAAAAATCAAAAAAACTATACTACCACCCGAAAAATCTACAATTCAGGAGCCACATTTTACATCTGTCAATGAAGCTATTTCATTTGAAAAAACAATTTTATATCACATCCGTAGCGGAAACATAGATGAAATCAAAAAAATATTCAGAGAGCCGAATTTTTTTAATAATGCAGAACTTGTTTTTTCTTCTGCGGAAGATTATTATAAAATATTTTTTATATATGCGACACTTTGTTGTGTTGCCGCCCTCGAGGAAGGACTGGGCACCCCCAAAGCCTTCCCCATTTTTGATACATACATTTCCAAAATCCCAACCATCTCCTCCCAAGAGGAACTATCCGAACTATGTGCAAAAATCTCTTTAGAGTATTGCCAGCAGATAGTAGGTTTACATAAGTACCGGACAGACTCTGCCGTCATCACACAATGTTTGCAGTACATTCATGAGCATCTTTACTCCAAAATAACTATTGACGACCTGGCAAACCACTGTAATTTGAGCAAACGAAGCATTACAAGACACTTTACAAACCATTTTCACACTTCCGTAGCTGCCTACATACTGGACGAAAAATTAAAAGAATCGGCTTTTTTGCTTGAAAACTCCGGTTTTTCCCTTACTGAAATAAGTCACCAACTGGCTTTCTCATCCCAAAGCCATTTTTCTGTTGCCTTTAAGAAAAAATACTTTTATACACCGCAGCAATACAGAGACAAGGTGAAGCACCTCCAGATTGAGTGATAACAGTTACCTTGCTCTTTTGATTTGCTTCTGGTATGTGGTTATCTTCTTTCTTGCTTGTAGCAAAGCGACTCGTCAGCCCTTTACTGGTCATTTGGAAATTTCCTTTACTTGATGTCACACTCTTTGAAGTAGCGCTGGGCTTTCTTTGTATCGTTGCACTTTTTCGTGCCGAATATTTACAATCCGTAATTTTGTATGTTTTACGGATTCCGTCCAAATCCCTACAACGATTTCAAGTATTCCTCTACATTCAAATACCGAACACCCTCAACCTCTGCACTATCTCCTCGATAAACCACATATCGTCCTGTAATCTCGCCATATCTATGACTTGTCATAGCACACTTTTCTTCATTGGTAATATGACGATACTGCTCAGGAACTTGTTCCTTGCTGTACTTTACTTCATAGATTTGGCAAGTAAGCGTTTTCTGGTCAAATACAACCATATCAAATTCTCCGACTGTGAACTGCAACTTAAATACCTTTTTATCCGGTTTTGCAACCTTTGTTTCGAGTAAGATAATATCCTCCATCATTCTTCCACGGATTTCATTTAGCAGTCTTTCTAAAACGCGCTGTCTTTCCTGAATAGAGAGTTCTTGGAATTTTGCATCAAGAAGCAAATTTTCCACGATGGCATTTGCTTGTGCATATCTCATACCAGGCTGTGTGATAACAGTCACCTTGCTCTTTTGATTTACCTCCGGCAACGACTCAAGATCAATTTCCATTATTAAATCCAACAATGCCAGATACTCTTTAATCTGAATCATGTGACTATCCTCTATGTCAATGCTCTGTTCCTCTTTGTTGAGAATATCAAGCACCTGCATAATTCCGAATGTCACTGCATCCAAATCCATATGCTCTTTGATATTTATTGGATTCTCCCTATCTCTAAGCATATTTGCTGCTGTAACAGAAATATCATGAGACTTAAAAGTTCTTTCAACAACACTGCGCGTAAAGCTATGATTGATATTCTCTACCACTCGATTGATTACGTTTGTTAATTCTCCTCGCTCATACAAATCCAGCAACTGGCGGAAATGTCCGCCATACTGATACATCTTAAGCGAGTGCTGAATATTTTTCGCAATTGCAGTATCAATATACTCTTCCGCTGTTTTGGAATTCGAAAATGTTGCATCTGCATTATAATTAGTTCCACCAAGACTCATTGTTCCGCCATAGCGAATATACTCATCGATGCCCTTTATTCCCAACACCTCTTCAAACTCACGATAAGGAATAAATGTAGTATGCAGCATAATGCATCTGTCATAAAGCTGTTCCTCTTTTGAAAATGCAAATCCCAAAGAGTCTGTTCCTGATAAAACAATCTTCATACCGCTACTTGCATAGATATCTGCAAAAATAGCCGCACCTTCAATGAAGTCCTCTATCAAGGTTACTTCATCGATAAACACATATTTGAAACCTTTTTCTTCTAACAATCTAAGGTCAGCATCTACATCTGCCAATGTATCCTTAGTTTTCACCTGAATAAATGCAGCCTTCTTAAATTCTGCATCAGAAATTTCAGTAAGAATCTGACGAATCATCGTTGTTTTACCTGTTCGTCTCAGTCCATAGATAATAAACACCTTATCCTGCTGACTACCAAAGATGTATTCTCTAAGTTCTTTAATGCATTCTCTTTTTCTATATTTCTTTGTCAGAGCAATCTGTGATTTAAGCTGCTTTCCAACTCGTACTGTTGTTTTAAATACAAGTTTCTCCTCTTCTTCAATATCCGGCTCTTCTTCTGGAACTACCAACAGTTTCAATTCCTTTAACTGTTTTTCTAAGACTTTTCTCTTTTCAATCTGTGCTTTAAGTTCCGAAACTTCTGCAAAGTCCAAGTAGTTTTCCGTTCTCTTACCATTTATAGTTATTCTGTGGTAATAATACTCTTTATCTTTTATCTTTTTCTTTGTAATGCTGCCTTCAGGCAAAATCGCAATTTCTCGCTCCAGTTCTGCTATTTTATTCATTAATTCTTCCTGTCCCATAGCAACACCTCCCACACTCGTTATACCCATTATACCCACTCTCCTAATTAGAGTCAAGGGTATAATGAGTATAACACTTTTTACACAAATTCTTCTAACCCGCAAATTGCGGCATATCATGATTTACCTCTGCCCGGTAATTGTGCTAATGCCGGCCAATATTCTTTTAAGAATTCGAGATTTGACTTCATGGCAGCATCCTTTTTAGAAACTCAATTAATAACCATACTTATTTATACAAATCCTCCAAGGTCAAGAGTTTAACCTCTCCTTTACCGGCCAACTCTTGCAATCCTTTTGTAAACCCACCTTTTGAAAAAATATAATAATGATATTTTCCCCTTTGCGAGATATGGATACTCATCAATAACAAATACTATTCTCTCTTCTTTTGCCATGCGTGTAATTTCTGCAAAGGCAGCGTCAAAGGATGTATAAACAGGAGCAGATTCCACTCCCGGATAACTTTTTTCATAAATAGCTTTTGAAAGTGCTTCTAAATTTTCCTGTGAACTATGATTAAATGTAGTTGATTTGTCAATAGAATAAGAGTAAAACCTTTCCCACAACCATATATCTTATACCAATTTATCTAGCCCTCAACACCGCTTTAAATACTCCTCTATTGTTCCTGAACACTCCGATTTAATTGGATTAATATCTACAACAATACCTTGTAAATATATCGGAGTATCATGCAATACATTAAATACAGTATCCTCGCGGGCACTCCCTTTATATTCTAAGAGAATATCTAAATCTGAATCCTCATGTGCTCTGCCATGCTATAAAACAGTCTTTTTAACTCCAGCCCTTTCCCCTTTTACATTTTTATGTGTTATGGTTTTCCTCCCTGACACTTCGGACATTTTCTCAACCACACATCATGTCCATTTGCATGATACGTATGTCCACATTCCAAGCATTCCATATCATAGAACCATTGACCATTACCTGTTCCGGGAATATCTGTCTTCCCATTATTTCTTTGATTATTTTTATTAACATACCCTGCTTCTGTAGACTTCTGACCAGTCGCAGTACTCTTATCTTTACTCTTTCCTTGGCAATTAGGGCATTTCTTTTCATAGATATTGCTACCATTTGCATGATATTTATGACCGCACTCTAAACATTCCATCTCATAAAACCATTGACCATAATCTGTTCCCGGTTTATCTGTTCTTCCATTGTTCCTCTGATTATTTTTGTTTATATATCCAACTTCTGTTGTACTCATATCCCTTACTTCCTCCTTTTGAAAACTTGTCTCTTGCTCCTGTTCGGCACTCACGTCACCCATACTGTCAACTATCCACTCAACTTCATTTCGCTTTTTATTTTTAATAATCCGCATTATAAACAAAATTGCAACTCCACTTATTATCACCCACCAATAATCTGTGATAAATCCTATAACAAACATCATTACTATTGGAGCAGTTATTTGGTCAACTTTATACTGATATCGATTTGCTTGATACTGTCTATATCGTCTATATGATGAACTCACTGCTCACACCTCCTTGTTATCGCAGAAAGCTATCTTTATGCTTGCGAAGAACCTCTTCTACTTCCTTCCATATCCACACATGTTCGCCGTCATCCTCAAACACTTTACCATGACTTTTCGGTCCATCAATTTTCATTTGTGCATAGTTGTTACGAAATGTAGGTACATACAACTCAGAGCATTCCTTTTTACTGCACAAAAGTTCCATGGTATCTAACGTTACTTCTCCTGTGGCCGCTTCCGCCTCAAAGAAAGCTCGTATAATTTTGTGGTTATACTGATTCGGTTTTAATGCCCATACCGGGATTCTCTGAATAGCCTTTCCATAAAAATCTCTATCCTCATCCATACTTGCTCGCCTTCCCGCATTGGGACTGTACTCTTGTGATGCTCTTTCAAATGTTCTTGCAATATATGTACGCATACAATTTTCAATCGCATCGTTTTCATCTTCATCCGTTAAACGTAATGCTATAGAAAATTTCTCATAAACATCATTATCAATCAAAAAACTAACTTCTTTTTTCATACAGCTATTGCTCCTTTCATTTTGTACTTTTATTCTAATTAGTAAATTAGTATTTGTCAATACTAATTTACTAACTGTGTTTTCTCATGTTGACAGCATGAACCCGCATCCGTGCTTCCAAGGCATTAAGCCTAGCACAGTTCCCCTTACTGTTGGCGCATCGTCGGGAATAACAAGACTAACATCTTTATTTCTCCTTAGAACGCTTTGTTTCCGGGATTTCAAGGCTTTTCTCACTCTTTACATTGACTTATTCTACCCCATAATTCTTTACCAAAATGGTGTAGATAACGGTGTACTTTTACATTTTTGGTGCATACATTCAACAGATGATGCGCTGTTTAAGAGCCTGTATCCGGCAATGATGAATGCCACCAAGAAATGGACCGGTAAGGCCTGGGATTGGGGTCTGACGCTGGATCAGTTCTGTATTTACTTTGAGGACAGAATCCGTCCGGAAGATCTTATGTAAACTAAAATCCAACCACATATCAAAGTTAAAAACTCGCCCGTTTTTGACGGGTGCCCTTAACATGCAGTTGGATTAATGCTAAGTATAAACCATGGGCTGGATAGCAAAAACAACCATCCAGCCCATCAATTATTAATTCAGTTTTCTAATTAAACCTATGATTTTTTCATCAATCTAAGAGGTTTACACAAAATAATTTACACTACCATAGCGGATTTTGGCACCTTTGTACAAATTATATCAGGGATAATCCTTTCAAAATCTTCATAACTTCTTCTCTCATCTCAAATTCATTTAAATAAAATTCATAAATAAGAAGATCATTATCCGCTCTAAGAACTGAAAATTGATATAACCTCTTATCGTCTTCGCTTAAAGTATTCCAATGTTCTTTTACTATACTAATAGATTCTTCCAAGGTACATTCTTTTTTAAAATCATAACCGCCATACACCACATCAGGAAGCCCATAAACAACAACTTTTGTATTTTTGTCAAAATTAAACACATCGTCCTCCTCCTTTCAAGTGTGGATAGCAAGTAGTATAACATAAAATGACTTTTTCTGCCAATCACTTTTTCTGATGATAATCTGCTGTGGAATGTAGGGAACGCGGCCTTGACCCGTTGAGTGCGAATCTTGTGGTGGCGGACCCGGATCACACGGAAAAAGACGTTTTGTCTCGCGCTGTCGCCTTCGTTAAAGAAGTATGGTATCCCCGGCAGAGCAAGGCTGTTTGAAGTGGTACAGAAGGTGCGGGAAGCGAATGCAAAGGATCCTAAATCAAATTGAATTGTAGTAAATTTGCAGTAAAACCACTTAAAAAGGCACTCTCCGAACTCGGAAAGTGCCTATTTTATCGCATTTTTACTTGTCGAGACTCTTCATCGTCGGGATTTAAGGTCAATTTAATTTATTATGCCCCTTTTCCCTTTAGTCAGCTGTATTATAGATAGATTCTCTATTCATATTAGCATGATATAACCGATTTGTCCACTATAATTTGTCGTACTTTTGTCGTACAGCACACATTTTGTCGTACTCAGTCAGCCCAATCGGACTCTTTCCTAAAATACATCTAATGTGTGTGCTAAATTGTTCATTGATTCTTGCTTCTTCATGTCGGTAACTTCCGCATATATATCCATGGTTGTTTCAATATTAGCGTGTCCCATAATGGACTGAATTACCTTCAAATTTGTTTCTACCTCACAAAGCCT
>JAFUIR010000023.1 GCA_017468395.1 Lachnospiraceae bacterium
AATGCTCATGTACGGTAAGGAAGCAAGCAACCGAAAACAAGAGATAGACCGCCAGCACTACACTATTCCGAACCAAAGACCAAAAGATAAGCATTGTGGGAAAATCTAAACTTTTGGATTTTCCTACAATGCCGACTACGGCGGAATCCTTCCCACTCCTTATATCTTTATTTCCGTATACATTGAATTTGTATTTAGTAAATGCTATAATGTCCCTATTCAAATTATAAATGTGTTGAATTAGTTACATGTACATATTTTTTGTGCCGCATAAATACCCTGTTGAGGTTGTCGTTCTTTGTCCAGATGTGGAAACAATAAAAGGAAGGGAACGATACAGGGAGAAAACAGGCTATTCCGGCTTTACGGTTGAAACCTTATACGATACATTTATGCAGACAACACCACGGATCGGCTTTTGGCTGGACAATTCCAACCAAACACCACAGCAGACAGCAGAAACCATTCTGAACGCCAGAAAGTCGGTATGATTGTTACATATAAGGGGAAGAAAAATTTCTTTTAGGTACTTTCTTTCCTAAAACTAATGTGATATAATAGCATCATTCCAAAAAAGGAGTAAAAAATATGCGGCAAGGTATTCTTAAATAAAACTATAATCAAATAGTGGGAACAAAGGATTATGATAGTCCCTTTTGTGGGGGCTTGGTTTTTTGTACCCAATTTAAGAATACTTTTGCCTTATCAATTTTGACATATCCGAAAAACAGCAATCACAAACAGGTGTATGCTGTATATGTGTATGTCCGCAAATTATAATCCCCAGTGGTAAAAGTATTTTACTGCTGGGGATTTTTATGCCCTTTTGGGGCTGTAAAAGGAGGACAATCACATGAAAATAATCAATATTGGAATTCTCGCCCATGTAGACGCAGGAAAAACAACATTGACGGAAAGCCTGCTGTACACCAGTGGAGCGATTGCGGAACAAGGAAACGTGGATAAAGGAACTACAAGAACAGACACTATGATTTTGGAACGGCAGCGCGGAATTACCATTCAGACAGCGGTTACTTCTTTTTGCTGGAATGATTATAAAATCAATATCGTGGACACTCCCGGTCATATGGATTTTTTAACCGAAGCATACCGCTCTTTATCTGTCCTTGACGGAGCTGTTTTAGTCATTTCGGCAAAAGACGGCGTACAGGCACAAACCCGTATATTATTCCATGCGCTTCAGAAAATGGACATTCCGACAATTATCTTTATAAATAAGATAGACCAAAATGGGATCGACCTGCGGCGTGTTTACCAAAGCATTAAAGATAAACTTACCAGTGATATGATTGTCATGCAGGAGGTTTCCCTGTCGCCAAAGATAACCATGACCGATATTTCTGATTTGGACAAATGGGATATGATTATTTCCGGAAGCGATGAACTATTAGAACGATATGTTGCAGAGGATTCTTTGGATATACAGGAATTACAATATGAAAAGTGCAAAAGAACCAGATGCTGCTCTTTGTTTCCTGTTTATCATGGGAGTGCAAAAGACAATTTAGGAACAGAAAAACTGATTGAAGCGATTACAGAAACTTTCATTACAGAAACAGACGATATTCAGTCTGAATTATGTGGATATGTTTTTAAGGTTGAGTATACAGAGCGGAAAAAACGGCTTTCTTATTTACGCCTGTATCATGGGACGCTCCATTTACGGGATACCCTGCTGCTGTCAAAAAAGGAAAAAATAAAGATTACAGAAATGTGTATTCCGTCAAATGGTGAAATCGTCCCGGTTGACCATGCCTGTCCGGGAGAAATTGTTATTTTAGCTGATGATACTTTGAAACTGAACGACATTCTGGGAAATGAAAAACTCCTGCCTCACAAAACACGGATTGATAATCCCATGCCATTACTTCGGACAACGGTAGAGCCGCAAAAGCCGGAGCAAAGGGAAGCCCTGTTAAATGCCCTCACAGAGATTGCTGATACAGACCCTCTTTTGCATTTTGACATTGATACTGTTACCCATGAGATTATGTTATCTTTTTTGGGAAAAGTACAGTTAGAAGTTATTTGTTCGCTATTAGAAGAAAAATATCATGTGGGCGTGGCTATGAAAGAGCCTTCGGTTATTTATCTGGAAAGACCGCAAAAAAAAGCGAGCTACACGATTCATATTGAAGTGCCGCCGAATCCGTTTTGGGCATCTATTGGTTTGACTGTAACACCGCTTCCTGTTGGAAGCGGAACACAATATAAAAGCGAGGTATCTCTCGGCTATTTAAACCAAAGTTTTCAAAATGCCGTCATGGAGGGTGTGCGTTATGGAATGGAGCAGGGCTTATATGGCTGGGGAGTGACAGACTGCCAAATTTGTTTTGATTATGGAGTTTATTACAGCCCGGTCAGCACCCCCGCTGATTTTCGTTTTCTTGCGCCTGTCGTGTTGGAGCAGGCATTGAAAAAAGCAGGAACACAACTGTTGGAACCATACCTTTCCTTTACCCTTTTTGCACCGCAGGAATATCTTTCACGGGCTTATAATGATGCACCAAAGTATTGCGCAATCATTGAATCAACCAGACTTGAAAAAGATGAAGTTATTTTTAAGGGGGAAATCCCTGCCCGTTGTATTGGTGAATATAGAAATGATTTGAATTTTTATACAAATGGAAGAAGTGTCTGCATTACAGAATTAAAAGGGTATCAGGAAACTTCCGGCGAGCCTGTGTTTCAGCCACGCCGCCCGAACAGCCGTTTAGACAAGATCCGGCATATGTTTCAGAAGATAATGTAACATCTTGCGCAATGCAAACGTTCATTGCTGGCTATTGCGAAATATCATTGATAAAATCAGCATCAGAGAGGAGGAACCATTTTGAACCAGAAACAGACGGATATTACAACAGGAAAGCAAATACGTCATCTGCGAACACAATCGGGAATGACACAGGAAGAACTGGCTGGGAAATTGAATGTTACCCGGCAGGCGCTATCGAATTGGGAGAGAGATGTTAATGAACCCGATTTAAATACGTTGAAAAAAATTTGTTTTCTTTTTGGAGTCCACATGGACGATTTTGCGAAGGAGGTAATAACAAAAATGGAAACATGTGAAAAAAAGAGAAACGACAATTTAATAAGTATGATATGGCAATTGGACTTTTTTATGGTGTCGGGATATTTCTTGGCATTGGTATTTTCTTTGTTGGCGGTTTTATGACAATGTCGGGTGCAGGGTGGGGAGCATCACTATTTGGCGGTGGCTGTTTTTCTCTTGTATTTGGCTTGATATGCCATGCAGTTATTACATTGAGAAGAAATGACAAATGATGACATATCCTGCTTTCTAGTCTTTTCGGTCATATCGCGTAAAAAAGCCGCTGCTTTTGGCTTTCCAATAGCGGCGGCAAAGGGAAATATCCTTTGAATACCTTACAGAAGAAAAGTTTTGCAGCATTATAAAAATAAAAGCCTATACCATTTTGGAAAGAAAAGATACATAATAGTCAAGACGGCAACAATCAGAAGTTATGGAGGGTAACAATGGAATATAGTAAGGAAGATTTAATGGAAGCAAAAAGGCAAATTTTGGGAGTGGGAGAGAACATGGGAACAGAGGAAAGCAAAAAGATCTGGGAGAAAAACGCACAATTTTGGGATGATGCAATGGGTGACGAATCCAATGAATTTCACAGAGAGGTAGTACGTCCCAAAGTAACGGAACTTCTCTCTCCTGATCCTTCGGATTACATTTTGGATATTGCGTGCGGCAATGGAAATTATTCTTCGTATCTTGCACAGAGAGGCGCTTCGGTCGTCGCTTTTGATTACAGCAAAAAAATGATAGAATTGGCTAAAAGACGGCGATCACAATATGCAAAACAAATTGAGTTTTGCGTAGCGGATGCGACCAATAGAGAAAGCTTATTAGGATTAAAAAGAAATCGAGCCTTTACGAAAGCAGTTTCTAATATGGCAATTATGGATATTACGGATATTGAACCGCTTTTTATGGCTGTTTATGAACTATTGGAGGAAAACGGGATTTTTGTCTTTGCAACGCAGCACCCTTGTTTTATCACATTGACTGAAAAATATATGACACCGCACAGTTACTATGATA
>JAFUIR010000027.1 GCA_017468395.1 Lachnospiraceae bacterium
GATTAGACTCCTCTTTGGTATGTGCGATTGCTGCAAAGAGAAGTAAGGAATCGATTAGAACATTTGCCGTCGGTATGAGTGAGGATGCGATTGACTTAAAGTATGCAAAACAGGTGGCAGAATATATCGGAAGTGAACACACGGAAATATATATGACACCGGAGCTTGTACTGGCATCTTTGGAGAAAGTAATTCAGTTACTTGGAACCTATGATATTACAACAATCCGGGCTTCCATCGGTATGTATCTGGTATGTAAAGCCATTCATGAACAGACAGATATTCGTGTGTTGTTAACCGGTGAAATATCGGATGAATTATTTGGCTATAAATATACGGATTTTGCACCGGATGCAGAAGCTTTTCAAAAAGAGGCGCAAAAGCGAATTCGGGAATTACATATGTATGATGTACTCCGTGCGGACCGTTGTATTTCCGTAAACTCATTGGAAGCAAGAGTTCCTTTTGGTGATATCGACTTTGTAAAATATGTAATGTCAGTAAATCCGGAAATGAAAATCAATACGTATGGGAAGGGAAAGTATTTGTTACGGCACGCTTTTGAAGAAGGAAATTATTTACCGGATGAAATCCTTTGGAGAGAAAAAGCTGCTTTTTCTGATGCGGTCGGACATTCCATGGTGGATTATTTGAAGGACTATGCAGAAGAAATGTATACAGATGAAGCATTTGCATATCTGTGTAAAAAATATACGCATGCAAGACCATTTACCAAGGAGTCGTTGCTGTATCGGGAAATTTTTGAAAAATACTATCCGGGACAGTCGGAAATGGTGGTTGATTTCTGGATGCCAAATAAAGAATGGAAAGGTTGTAATGTAACGGATCCTTCTGCCAGGGTACTTTCTAATTATGGCGATAGTGGAAAGTAGATATAAAAAACAAATACATCGGTTTAGTAAAAAACCGGTGTATTTGTTTTGCATTAATAAAAATATAGGTTATATATTTTTTATGTGGTACAATATGACTAATGCTTTAGTAAGAGAAAGGAAATTATCATGTACGAAATTGTAAAAAAGGAATTTTTGTCACAGAACATTGTGTTAATGGATATAAAAGCTCCAAGAACAGCAAAGCATTGTTATCCGGGGCAGTTTGTCATTGTTAAAATGGATGAAAAAGGAGAAAGAATTCCTCTTACCATTTGTGATTATAATAGAGATGCCGGAACAGTAACCATCGTATTTCAGACCATTGGTGCGTCCACAAAGATGATGGCGGAATATGAGGTCGGCGATTCTTTCCGCGATTTTGTAGGTCCTCTTGGCTGCAAGTCTGACTTAATTGACGAAAGCATTGACGAATTAAAGGCAAAGAAAATTCTGTTTGTTGCAGGCGGTGTCGGTACCGCTCCGGTGTATCCGCAGGTAAAGTGGCTCCATGAGCAAGGCGTGGATGTAGATGTTATTATCGGTGCAAGAAATAAAGAGCTTATTATATTGGAAGAAGAAATGAAGAAGGTGGCAGCCAATGTTTATGTTACCACAGATGACGGCTCTTACGGCAGAACCGGTAATGTAAATGACTGCTTAAAGGCTCTCCTTGCAGAAGGTAAGGAATACAATCATATCGTGGCCATCGGTCCGCTGATTATGATGAAGTTTGTCTGCCTGTTAACCAAGGAACTTGGCATTAAAACCATTGTCAGCATGAATCCGATTATGGTAGATGGTACCGGTATGTGTGGAGCATGTCGTCTTACGGTAGGAGATGAAATTAAATTTGCCTGCGTGGACGGACCGGAATTTGACGGTCATCTTGTGAATTTCGATGAAGCAATGAAGCGTCAGCAGCTTTATAAGACGGAAGAAGGCCGTGCCTTACTTCGTGAAAAAGAAGGCGCAACCCACCATGGTGGTTGCGGTCATTGCGAATAGAAAGGAGAAATTATAATGGCAGATGTGTTAAAAAGAGTTCCCGTCAGAGAGCAGGATGCTAAGGTTCGTGTAACAAATTTTGAAGAAGTATGCCTTGGCTATAATATGGAAGAGGCTGTGGCAGAAGCAGAGCGTTGCTTAAAGTGTAAGAATCCACAGTGTCAGAAGGGCTGTCCGGTTAATATTGATATTCCGGGCTTCATTAAAGAGGTTCAGACAAAGAATATTGCCGGCGCTTATAATGTAATCAGCAAATATTCCGCACTTCCGGCAGTTTGCGGACGAGTTTGTCCGCAGGAGTCCCAGTGTGAGGCAAAGTGTATCCGTGGCATCAAGGCAGAGCCGGTATCCATTGGTAAATTAGAGCGCTTTGTTGCCGACTGGGCAAGAGAAAACAACATTCAGCCAAAGGTAGAAGCAGAGAGAAAGGGCAAAAAGGTTGCAGTGATTGGTTCCGGTCCTGCAGGTCTTACCTGTGCAGGTGATTTGGCAAAAATGGGTTATGATGTAACTATTTTCGAGGCACTTCATGAGGCAGGCGGCGTGCTCGTATATGGTATTCCTGAGTTCCGTTTACCAAAAAGAACCGTGGTTAAGAGCGAAATCGAAAACGTAAAGGCTCTTGGTGTAAAAATTGAAACAAACGTAATCATCGGTAAGTCCACCACCATCGACCAGTTAATGGATGAAGAAGGCTTTGATGCTGTATTTATCGGTTCCGGTGCAGGGCTTCCGAAGTTTATGGGTATTCCGGGTGAAAATGCCAACGGCGTATTTTCCGCCAACGAATTCTTAACAAGAAATAACCTGATGAAGGCTTTTGATGAATCCTATGATACACCTATTTTCCGTGGCAAAAAGGTTGCCGTTGTAGGCGGCGGTAACGTGGCCATGGATGCGGCAAGAACCGCACTGCGTCTGGGAGCAACCACTTACATTGTTTACCGCAGAAGTGAAGAAGAGCTTCCGGCACGTGTGGAAGAAGTGCATCATGCAAAGGAAGAGGGAATTATCTTTAAGCTTCTTACAAATCCAACCGAAATTCTTGTAGATGAAAACGGCTGGGTAAAGGGGATGACCTGCGTTGAAATGGAACTGGGTGAACCGGATGTTTCCGGCAGAAGAAAACCTGTGGTTAAGGAAGGTTCCGAATTTGAACTGGAGGTGGATACGGTTATCATGTCGCTGGGTACCAGTCCAAATCCTTTGATTACTTCCACTACAGAAGGTTTGGAATGCAACAGACACAAGTGTATCGTTGCAGATGAAGCCAACGGCCAGACCTCCCGTGCAGGTGTATTTGCCGGCGGTGATGCGGTAACCGGTGCTGCAACAGTAATTCTTGCTATGGGTGCAGGACGCGCAGCTGCAAAGGGCATTGACGAATATTTATCCAACAAATAAAATAATTGACAAGAACCGGATTAAGGAGTAAAATTACACGCGTAAAGGCAAAGGTGTCTTTAAGTTGAAATGACTTAAAGGCATCTTTGCCTTTTTTGCGTGTAAACACTAAAAAATATTGGGAGGAAGAGCAGAATGCAAAAAGGCGAACAATTATATGAGGGAAAGGCAAAGAAGGTTTTTTTGACGGAGGATCCGGATGCGCTGATTGTTTCTTACAAGGATGATGCAACTGCATTTAACGGACAGAAGAAGGGAACAATAACAGGCAAGGGAATCATCAATAACCGGATGTCAAATTACCTATTCAGGGTTATTGAAAGAGAAGGAGTACCTACCCATTATGTTCAGGAAATTAGTGACAGGGAGACGGTAGTGCGTAAGGTGGAAATTGTACCGCTGGAGGTAATTATCCGAAATGTTGCAGCAGGAAGCTTTTCCAAGAGACTTGGTGTATCGGAAGGTACGGAGCTGGTAGAACCGACCATCGAATTTTCTTATAAAAATGATGAACTGGAAGATCCGTTAATTAACAGTTATTTTGCAAAGGCTTTGAAACTGGCAACACAGGATGAACTGGAAACTATTAAAAAATATGCGTTTAAGGTAAATGACATTCTAAGGGTAGAGTTTTTGAAAGCAGGACTTCGCCTAATAGATTTTAAAATAGAATTTGGTCGCTTTCACGGAAAAATTATTCTGGCAGATGAAATTTCTCCGGATACCTGCAGGCTGTGGGATGCAAAAACCGGAGATAAGTTAGATAAGGACCGTTTCCGCAGAGACTTGGGAAATGTGGAAGAAGCATATATTGAGGTAGCAAAGAGACTGGGAATTAAAGTGGAAGAGGAGAAGGAATAAATGATGAGAACAGAGATATATCAATCCCCTTTATGTGAACGTTATGCGAGCAGGGAGATGCAATGCATATTTTCCAATGACCGCAAATTCTCTACCTGGAGAAAACTGTGGGTGGCATTGGCGGAAAGTGAGCAGGAATTAGGCCTTCCTATCTCTGATGAGCAGATTCAGGAAATGAAGGAGCATATATTTGACATAGACTACGAAAAAGCAAAGCAGTATGAAGGTGAACTGCGCCATGATGTAATGGCCCATGTGCATACTTTTGGTGATGCATGTCCTAAGGCATCAGGCATTATTCATTTAGGTGCAACCTCCTGTTATGTGGGAGATAACACAGATGTGATTCTGATGCAAAGCGCTCTTGTACAGATAAAGAATCTTTTATTAAATGCGATAGAAGCGTTAAGTGAGTTTGCAATGCAGTATAAAGCATTGCCTACCCTTGCTTATACCCATTTTCAGGCGGCACAGCCAACTACTGTCGGAAAAAGAGCCTGTCTTTGGCTGAATGATTTGCTGTTTGATCTGGAACAGCTTGATTTCCAACTGAATAATTTGAAGCTGCTCGGCTGTAAAGGAACTACCGGAACAGGCGCAAGTTTTCTTGAACTTTTTGATGATGATGAGAAAAAGGTGGAATTGCTGGAGCAGAAAATTGCAGATAAAATCGGCTTTTCCAAATGTCAGAGTGTCAGTGGGCAGACTTATACGAGGAAAGCTGATTTTGCTGTTTTGCAGGTATTGTCCGGAATTGCCCAGAGTGCATCCAAGTTTTCCAGTGATATTCGTCTGCTTAGCCATTTAAAGGAAGTGGACGAGCCTTTTGAAGAAAAGCAGATTGGTTCATCGGCAATGGCTTATAAGAGGAATCCAATGAGAAGTGAGCGGATTGCTTCGTTATCCCGTTATGTAATCTGTGATTTACAAAATACGGCAATGACGGCATCTGCGCAATGGTTTGAGCGGACCCTGGACGATTCGGCAAACAAGAGACTGTCTGTACCGGAAGCGTTTCTGGCAACGGATGCAATTTTAAATTTATATATCAATGTTGTTCGCGGGTTAAAGGTATATCCTGCGGTGATTAAAAAGCATCTGGATGCAGAACTTCCATTTATGGCAACCGAAAATATTTTGATGTACTGCGTGAAAAATAAAGGCGGGGACAGGCAGAAGCTGCATGAAGCAATCCGAAAGCATTCTGTTATGGCGGCAGAGCAGGTAAAGCTTTATGGTAAGGAAAATGATTTAATAGAGCGAATTAAGGAAGATGAGGTTTTTCATTTGACGGAA
>JAFUIR010000003.1 GCA_017468395.1 Lachnospiraceae bacterium
TTGAAAGACTGGGAACAGGAAAGAAGAAACCCTCCGGCATACGTTATAAATATGATGAGAACTATTTTACAATATAAGGGGATGCTTATCAGCCAAAGTTATGTGGAAGCATGTGAAGCGAGAAGAAAGAGCGTAGAAAATGCTATGGCTATTATGTTAAGTGCTACAAATGGTCCGGATGAATTGTTTATGGAGGTTTTGGACTCCTATATCTTTGGAAAAATAACGTTGGAAGAGATGGAAGTCAGAATTGACAGATTTGAGTATTTGGGAGCGTAATATATGAGTGGTGGAAAAAATTGTTATCCGGAAAGCGATGTTCTTATCAATAAATATAATATTCGCGATAAGGAACTTTTGGAGAAATTTGAAATACAGAAAGTGTTTGCAAAATTGCTAGGCTTGGATGTAAATCCTACAAGGATTGCTTATACTTATGATGTAGAGCACATGATAAATATTCATAAGTATTTGTTCGGGGATATTTATGAATGGGCAGGAACATTTCGAAAAGAGAATCTATATAAGAGCGAGCGTGTTTTGTCCGGTGGCTCCGCAGAATATGCAGATTACCATGAGATTGAGACGCGATTAGAAAGGTTGCTGCAAGAACACGCAAACATTGATTGGAGAAAGACTGCGAAGTGGGGAGAGGTGGTTTCTGATTTCTTGTTGGCATTATGGAGCATTCATCCTTTCAGAGAAGGAAACACCAGAACCTGTATCACATTTCTGTGGCATTATTTAAAGGGAAAAGGTGTAGATTTCCAAGTGGCGTTGCTACGTAATAATCCAATGTATGTGAGGGATTCATTGGTTATGGCAAATTATGACCAAAAAGAATACTTGAAAAGGATTATATTGGATGCATTGCAAGGTGAGGCACCTGAGTCTGAGTATTCAATGAACGAAGAACAATCTGGAGAGCAGTATAAAATTGCTAAAGCAGATTATGAAGCGTTTAGAGAGAAGTATTCGATAAAGAAGGATAAAAAGTGATTTATAACAGAAAATTTTGTAAGAATATGCTATAATTCTTTTTATGAGAAATATTTCTATAAATTCAAAAGATGGGAGAACTGAAAATGAATAATCTAGGAGATAAGAGTAACTTCTTTAAAAATCCAATTGGAGTAATAGGTATTTTTTTAGTATTGGTAGAAGCAATTGCCAGTTTTGTTATAGTTCAAAGTACGTTAGAGAAGAGTCAGAATACAATATTGGTATGGTTTATAGTATTGTTTCCATGCCTTGTGTTGGGCGTATTTTATCTTCTCGTTACCAAACATCATGAAAAGTTATATTCCCCGTCAGATTATAGAGATGAACAGAACTTTATGAAGTCTTATAATAACACAACAAGAAAAGAGGAGATAAAAAAAGTTACAAATGAGCAGAACATAGAATGTGAAATAGATCAAATGGACAAAGTTGGGTTAATGAATGATGCTTTGGTTAAGATTATGGAATTGCAGAAAAAGATTGTTCCTTCAATTCAAAATTCAACATTGACAGAAGATGAAAAAGAAGAATATGTATCATCTATTGATGATTACTTATTTGAGATGGAAGAAGAGGGAGAACCACTAAAAGTGGATATTAGTCCAATGTATAAAGCCAATTATTTGGTTGAAGAATTAGAAAGTAAAGGTTTTTGGGCAGAAATATATCACAGCCCGTTCGGAACAAAAAAACTAGTTTCCAATGCTGAACATAAAGCTATATGGTTAGGAAGTGAAGTCCCAGTGGATATGGCAATAGAGGTGATAAAACTTTCGAAAGAGTTTTATCCGCACTTAAATTATATCGAATTATCTGATGGTTCGCATGATGAGCCAGAATATGTATTGTATCAGATATATATCGGTGGAGCAACGAGGACAGCAAAACGTAGAAAATTAAAAGCGCTTGAGAATGAAGACTTTGAAGAATTATATAGACTTGAAGACAAACAATCATTACATGCTTTTGTAAAAAGTTTTCAAGCATAGAGAGGATAATTGCATGAAAACGCCAATATTACATACAGAACGTCTTGATTTAAGACCCTTTACAGTTGAGGATGCTCAGGATGTATTTGAGTGCTGGGAGAGTGACCCGGATGTGGCAAAATATATGTTTTGGTGTAGCCATAATGATATTGAGAAAACTAAAAACTGGGTGAGAAAAGAGCAGGATAAAGTTAATGATTCGAATTGGTATCGATTTGCGATTGTTCTTAGAGAAAGTGGTTCATTGATTGGAACCGGACTAATCTATTTTGAAGACGAAGTGGATTGTTGGGAAATTGCATATAACCTAGGAAAAGCATATTGGGGAAATGGCTATGTTACAGAGGCTATGAGAGAAATAATTGCTTTTGCACATGATGAGCTTGAAATAAACGAAATAGTAGGACGATATGCAAAAGAGAATCCTAGTTCTGGAAACGTATTAAAGAAATTGGGATTTCAGTATGAAAAGGATATTCCATATGAATGCAATAGAGGAAGTGTCCTTAGAGAAGGAATTCAATGTAGATTGTATTTGGACTGATAAAAATGAGAGACTGTATTTTGAACAAAGATGAGTGGAATGAAATTTACAGGAAACTGGATAACCGGACGAATAGAGTGTGTGAGGTGGTATAATGGAACGGAAATGTCATGCGAAAATAGCGACATATAACATTTGGAATAATGAGGAACAAGATAAGAGAGAAAAACATATCTTGAGAGAACTACATATAGCAGAAGCTGATATAGTAGGGTTGCAAGAAGTAACAGATGATTTTTATGAGAATGTATTAGCTAAAGATGAGATATATCCGTATAGTTGTTTTTATGCATATGCGGGAGAGAATGAAGGATTAGCAATTCTTAGCAAGTTTCCATTATGTGAAGAATATTTTATGAATAAAAATGAAGAAGACGCTTATAGTAATGCGCTAAACGCAATAATAAACATAAATGGCATAAGAATATCGATAACGAATGTACATTTGCCATGGGATTCTGTAAAAAAACAAGAAGAACAAATTGTTGCAATAGATAGATTTATTCATGCTCAGCAGAATGTAGATTTTTATGTTTTGTTAGGAGACTTTAATGGGAATATGAATTCAAGCGTGAATCGTTATTTGCTAGGAGACCAAACTATTAATGGCTATGAGTCTAATTTATACTGGAATGATTTGCAAAGTGGTTATTGTGTAAGAAAGGGAACTTCATTGACACCAACGCTTGATTTTATTAATAATCCTCGTTGGGCTGGAAAGGAAACGATTACAGTTCCTATGGTTACAGATCGTATTTATGTCATGGAAAGTTGGGATGATATAGATATGAATGGGTTGGTTGTTTTTGGGACAGAGGTGTATCCAGATATAGAAATGACTGCGAGCGATCATTATGGAATTGTTGCTGAGTTAGAATTCAGTAAGTGATTTTAAATAGAAATATGTGTTATAAAGAAAACCTTGGAGATATGGTTTTTTGTGGAGATAACAATTAAGATTTCATATGTTTACAGCAGGGGCTGATGTGCTAGGCTGTTACAAGCGCGATAGGCTCTGGTTTCTATTGAATGGTGGAAATCAGAGCTTTTCTTATTTGCCTATCAGCACATCGGCGGGTTCATGCTGTCAACATATGAGCAAAGAAGTCACTTTTGGTCACGATGACCAAAAGTTGAAGTTGAGTTTATATGACACTTCTGGTCATCGTGACCAGAAGTGTCTTTTTCTTTCTCCTGACCAATATTCGGGTTTTAGGGGATACCCTAAAGTGAACAGCCTGGCTGGTCAGTGGTACTGTCGCGTAAAGTTTATGCAACTTTAGGCGTATCCTGCTTGTTTCGCAGTCCAATTACGTTGGACAAAGTCTCTAGTTCGAGAATGTAGACGGAATGGCTGGAAACCTTGATTTTACGGGGGTTCTCTGGTTGGAGACATTGCCGGTGTAAAGTGACGCTGGATTCCGGTCGGAGACGCTGCCCAAGGCAGTCTCACTTTTTGAGACTCTTTTTCCAGAGGCTCTGGAATCGCAGAAAGTGTCACTTGCAGCAAGAGAATACATGCGAATATGTTTTAATCAAAAGTCATCAACAGAGATGTTGGTGACTTTTGCATTTCACTCTAAATTTTTTTGCCAGATTTTTTCCGTCAGCATTTTTTGACTCCAAGTAATAAGTGATAGGAGAAAAAGTTGAAGAAAATTTCATGGAATTTTTGCAATCAGCAATTTTTGACTCCAAGTAATAAGTGACGGAGAAAAAAGTTGAAGAAAATTAATTGAATTTTTGTAATTAGCTTTTTTTGACCCTAAGTACTAATCAGAAGGAGGAAAAGAAATGCAGAGGAAGTGGTTAGAACATTTTTGCAAGTACAGACATATTTGTGAGTTCCTTGGCAATGAGGGCAAGGAGAAAGAGGAAATCAAAGAGTATTTGATGCAGGAGTTGGGATTGCCAGAGGCGACAGCCCGGTATCAGATGCAGAGAGCGTTAGAGGCTGAGGATGGAATTGTTAAGAGTTTTCATTGGAAGTTCTATTTGGATGAAGAGAAGTTCAAAGCGGTTATAGAGGATTTGCGTTCCATCTATCCTATCAGGCTAAAGCCTTATCCATATCCGCCCAAGGAGGAAACAGAGGCAAGGGATGGATTGATGGAGATGAAACGGAAATATGCAGCCCTTGAGCTGAAGTATGAGTTGCTCCGTTATCATTATTTAGAAACACAGGCATGGTATTACGATGCGAAGTCGGACTTGGCGGAGGCACAAGGTAATGGAACAGAATCGTGTAGGTATTTCGACAAGATGGATGAACTGTTGGGACAGGCAATTGAGTTAAAACAGCAACTAGAGGAAAGAGGGGTGAAGGTAGACTGATATGGATAAGAAAGATAACAAAGCATTACTTAATGTAAAAGAGATGTGTGAGTATTTGGGTATCGGTCAGACCAAGGCAAGAGAACTCCTTGCTGATCCGAAAAACAATTTTACCGTCCGTATTGGCAACAGACTATATGCACACAAAGGAAGGTTGGATACATGGTTGCTAAATCAAATTTTGTAAGTGGAAAATGTTGCGTTTATGTATTTGCGATATATACCAAACGACATGCTGAAATGGTTGAAAAATTCAAGGTTTTATGGTAGTATAGATGGGATATTTGATGTTTCCTTATCTAAGCTACAGCCTAGAAAGGAGGCACAAATGGGGAAATCCCTTAATGGTAAAGAATTAGGAAAAGGAATTTCACAGAGGAAGGATGGTCTGTATCAGGCACGTTTCGTAAATCGTTTCGGTAAAAGAGAGACGATTTATGCGAAGACGCTGAATGAGATTCGACATCAATTAAGGACAGAGCAGTACGAAGACGAGAAGATGCTTAACGTCATAAGCAAGGAAATGACTCTGGATGAATGGTATGAGATTTGGATGAATACCTGTAAGAAGAATTGCAGAAGCTCTACAAAGGAGACATATGCAAGTCATTACAGAAGGATTCAAAAGGAGCTAGGTTGGATAAAACTGACTAACCTAAATCTCATCGTATTACAACAGGTGTTCAATGAACTTAGAAGTGACAATGAGCGGAAGAACTCTAAAAAGATTTTGGCGGATATGCTGGAGAAAGCCATTGATGCAGAATTGCTAATCAAGAATGTGGCAAAGCAAATCAATACAAAGGTCAGCCAAGAGGAGCAAAAGGAACGTCGTGTACTTACTGTCAAAGAAACGGAGGTTTTTCTAAAGCAGGCAGAATCGAGTATTTATTACAATCTGTTTATAGTGGCTTTGGAAACAGGACTTCGTATCGGAGAATTGATGGCATTAACTTGGTCAGATATAGATATGAAAAAGAAAGTGTTGTATGTGCGGCATACATTGTGCTATTTTCGTAAGGATGGAAAATACACCTTTGAAATGCACGACACTAAGACGAGGAACGGCAGAAGAACGATTCCGCTCACGCAGAAAGCCTATGAAGCCCTGCGAAGACAGAAGATTCAGAAGTTGGAAATCGAGTTAAAAGGCAAAAAGGCTTCCGAAGAATACGAGAATCTGGTGTTTGTTACAAAGAATAACAGACCGACACAGCAGTTTATCGTACAAGAAGGAATCGAAGCCTGTGTCCGCAACATACAAAAGGAACATCCGGAATTTGAGAAGTTCTCACCACATTGTTTTCGCCATACCTTTGCCACAAGAGCAATCGAAAACGGAATGCAGCCAAAGACCTTGCAAAAGATATTAGGGCATGGTTCATTGCAGATGACCATGGATTTGTATTGTCATGTGACAGATGATACATTGTTTGAGGCGATGAGGTTGATGGAAAAGGCAATGTGATGGCAGTACGAGCATGCACCCAACAGACAATTCAAGCTTATCCGAGCATGGCTCGTAGCTAGCGTGGATGGTGTAAAAATGGTGTAGTAGCACATTTTTAAGAAAAGAGAAAACGGCGAAAAGCCCGTAAATACAGGAGGTTTTAACAACATGGAAGCTTACAAGCAGGAATTTATTGAGTTTATGGTGGACAGTCAGGTGCTGAAATTTGGCGATTTTACATTAAAGAGTGGTAGAAAATCCCCTTTCTTTATGAATGCGGGCGGCTATGTGACAGGAAGCCAGCTTATGAGACTGGGCGAATATTATGCAAAGGCTATTCATGACAAATACGGTGATGATTTCGATGTGTTGTTTGGACCTGCTTACAAAGGTATTCCCATCAGCGTTGTGACTGCTGTGGCATACAGCCAGTTGTACGGTAAGGAAATCCGCTATTGTTCCGACCGTAAAGAAGAAAAGGACCACGGCGCAGATAAAGGCGGCTTCCTTGGAAGTAAGTTAAAAGACGGCGACAGAGTGGTTATGATTGAAGATGTTACTACTTCCGGAAAATCCATGGAAGAGACGGTTCCCAAGGTAAGAGGGGCTGCAGATGTAGAAATTATCGGTCTGATGGTTTCCTTAAACCGTATGGAAGTGGGTCTTGGCGGCGAGAAGAGCGCCCTGGATGAAATTAAGGAAAAATACGGATTTGATGCAAATGCCATTGTTACCATGGCAGAGGTCACAGAGTACCTCTATAACAAACCTTACAAAGGAACGGTATACATCGATGATGAGATTAAGAGTGCCATCGATGCTTATTACGAACAGTATGGTGTAAAATAAGTAACCGTTATAGGTAAATGGAGGACAGAAAATGGGTGAGAAAATTTATAAAACCATGAGAGGAGCCGGAGCGTGGAACATTGCTCTTGGAGTTGTTTTGCTGGTTGTAGGAATTGTAAGCGGTGTACTGATGATTGTAAGCGGAGCGAAACTTTTGTCCGACAAATCTAAAATTTTATTTTAAAGAAAGGTGGGCATGTTCCTGTCAGAATCCAAAGGGCTGACAGAGGATGCCCATTTGTTATGGCGACGATGAAAAAGAGAAACAGTTATATTTTTACAAACAAGCGCCAGTCAAATCGGGCAATCATGGCAACGATTTTAGGGGTTATCACAATTCTCTCGCTGCTGGCGGTGATTTATCTGACCTATGTTCAAAAAGGAAATGCTCCCATTTCCTACGGGCTGACGGGTTTGCTTACGATGATAATGTCCTTAATAGGTCTTGTGATGGGCATTATTACGGTTTTGGAGAAGAATTATTACAAATTGTTTCCCACCCTTGGCATTGTTTTGAACTTAATTTCTCTGACCGGGGTCGGATTTGTTGTTTATTTTGGGATGAATGGGTAGAAAAACAGGAGTTTGGAAATTTATTATGCAGGATTTAGCGTTTATCAAAGAAAGATATGAACTGGCAAAAGAGCGGGCAGAGGGAATTTGCAAGGAAACTTTTGCAGAGAAAAAATACGAGGAATATTTTCATGTATGTGCAGAGTTTGTTTGCCGTATGTGTGAAGAATATGAGTGGATTGAAGCAGGGCATTTGGAAACTGCCCCGCTGGAAGAATTGCAGGAAAGAAACAGGGCGCTTTACAGCCCGGTGCTTCCTGAAAATTACGAGGAAAGTTATTTGAATCCCGCCTATGCGGTAAAACAGTTCGGCAAAGAAATGGGACAACTTCTTTGCGTCATTTACTGTGAACTGCGCAATATGATTGAGGCCTGTTATTGTCAGGATTTGGAGAATCAGGTGGTTTACATGGAGTTATTTAACGAAGTGTACCATCATTTCGTAGAGCAGTGGGAGGAAAGTCAAGCATTGCCACAAGTTGAGGCAATCAGACAAATTTATTACTGGTTTGTCAGTGATTATGCAGATGTGTTTACAGAAAAGAAAGTCAAAATGATGGTAGACCCGGCCGCATGTCATGCTGCGGAGATTGTGCGAAACAGTGATTTAAATGACCTTCGTTATCTGTACCGATATGGCGTTTATGTAACAGACAATGAACTGCGCACGGCAAAATACATAAACAGTCTTTCCGGGAAAAAAATTGCCCTTATGGCAGACACCTATACGGAGGGCTACCGTATCGGTTTTGAGATGACGGGAAAAGACCTTGGCAAAAAGACTTCTGCGGGCGTTTATTATCAACTTGGCTTTGAGCGCATGATCCGCAAGGCCTTTGATAATTTTGAAAAAATGGGGCTGAAAACCATAGTGCCCGGCAAAATCGGATACACCGGAGCAAATCCCAACAGACAGTATGGGTTTGACCACAAGGACGACCAGGCACTGGTTTTGGATAAGGCGCTGGTAAACCGGAAACTGGAAGTGTTAAAGACGGCCTTTGAAGAGCAAAAGGAACTGGCAGGTGGCTATGCAGGTCCTGCTGTGCTGGAAGTGTTCGGTGAGACACCTTTTGCACCCAAATTTAAACCGGAGGCCTGCAGTCTAAACGAAAAGCAGCAACAGCTTTATGTGGAATTTGCCACTGCCAACAGAGAGATTCAGATGCAGTATATTAAGCCGGAGGAGAGAAGTTTTACAATTATCGCCTTCCCTGTGCCGGAAATCGGAGAGCAGTTTGAAGAAATTTTCGATGAAGTGGTGCGCATCAATACTTTGGACTATAAATTGTATCAGAGAATCCAGCAGAGTATCATTGACGTGCTGGATGAAGCGGAATATGTAACCATAAAAGGTATGAACGGTAACCGTACCGATTTACGGGTGGCTATGTATGAAAGGAAAGACCCTGCCACAGAAACCTTATTTGAAAACTGTGTGGCAGATGTCAATATTCCTGTGGGAGAGGTGTTCACATCCCCGAAACTGACAGGAACTAACGGCGTACTCCATGTGAGCAAGGTGTTCCTTAACGAACTGGAATATAAAGATCTGGCAATTACCTTTAAGGACGGTATGATTGCAGATTATTCCTGTGCAAATTTTGAAAATGAGGAAGAAAACCGTAAATATATCAAGGACAATGTGATGTATCATCAGGATACCCTGCCTATGGGTGAGTTTGCCATCGGTACGAACACAACGGCTTATGTGGCGGCAAAGAAGTATGATATGGCAGCCAAACTGCCTATTCTCATTGCAGAGAAGATGGGGCCTCATTTTGCGGTGGGCGATACCTGTTATTCTCACGAGGAGGATATGGTGACTTACAACCCTGACGGCAAAAAGATTGTGGCAAGGGATAATGAGGTTTCCCGGAAAAGAAATGAGCCCGGAGCCAAGGCTTATTACAACTGCCATACAGATATCACCATTCCTTATGATGAACTTGGGGAACTGGCAGCGGTGAAAAAAGACGGAACCTATGTTGTTATCATTGAAAACGGGCGTTTTATTCTTCCGGGATGCGAAGAATTGAACAAGCCTTTTGAGGAATAAGAACAAATTTTGTGCAATCCACTGATTTCGCAGGAAATGCTAAGAAATGATTGCACCAAAAATGATTTTTTAGTACACTATAGGTAGTAAAAAGTCGTATTATGAAAAAATTTGGAGGACGATGCAATGGCACAAGTTGGTATTGTAATGGGTAGCGATTCTGATATGCCCATCATGGCGAAAGCCGCAGATATTTTGGAAGAACTGGGTATCTCTTATGAGATGACAATCATCTCTGCCCACAGAGAACCGGATGTGTTCTTTGATTATGCAAAGAGCGCAGAGGAAAAAGGTTTTAAAGTGATTATCGCAGGCGCAGGAATGGCAGCCCATTTGCCCGGTATGTGTGCAGCAATTTTCCCTATGCCCGTTATCGGTATTCCCATGCACACCACATCTCTGGGAGGAAGAGATTCCCTGTACTCCATCGTACAGATGCCTTCCGGAATTCCCGTGGCTACCGTGGCAATTAACGGCGGCGCCAATGCAGGTCTTTTGGCAGCAAAGATTCTTGCTACATCTGATGCAGACCTTTTACAGAAGTTAAAGGATTACAGCAAAAACTTAAAAGAGCAGGTGCAGGCAAAAGATGCAAAATTGCAGGAAGTCGGCTATAAAAAATACATGGAGAAATAGGAGATAAGAAAAATGGATTATAAGAAGGCTGGAGTAGATATTGAGGCCGGTTACAAATCGGTAGAACTGATGAAAAAGCATGTAAAAGAGACTATGAGACCCGAAGTTTTGGGCGGTCTTGGCGGATTTTCCGGTGCTTTTTCCATGAGCGCATTTAAAGATATGGAAGATCCCGTGCTTCTTTCCGGTACAGACGGATGCGGCACAAAAGTAAAATTGGCTTTCCTTATGGACAAGCATGATACCATCGGTATTGATGCGGTGGCTATGTGCGTAAATGACGTGGCATGTGCAGGTGGTGAGCCTTTATTCTTCCTTGACTATATTGCGTGCGGCAAAAACTATCCCGAAAAAATCGCAACCATCGTATCCGGTGTGGCAGAGGGCTGTAAGCAGTCCGGCGCAGCACTGATTGGCGGCGAAACAGCGGAACATCCCGGACTGATGCCCGAAGATGAATACGATTTGGCAGGTTTTGCAGTGGGCGTTGTAGACAGAAAAGATTTGATTACCGGCGAAAATATTAAAGCAGGCGATACGCTCATCGGTATTGCTTCTTCCGGTGTTCATTCCAACGGTTTCTCTTTGGTTCGTAAAGTATTTGAAATGACTACAGAGAGCTTGAATACATATTATGATGAACTGGGTACTACACTTGGCGAGGCGCTTATTGCTCCTACAAGAATTTATGTAAAAGCATTGAAATCCATCAAAAATGCAGGGGTTACCTTGAAGGGTTGCAGCCATATTACAGGCGGTGGCTTTGACGAGAATATTCCCAGAATGCTTCCCGATGGTGTCCGTGCAGTAGTAAAGAAAGATAGTTACGAAGTGCCTGCTATTTTTAAACTGCTTCAAAAGACAGGAAATATCACTGAGCAGATGATGTACAACACTTATAACATGGGTCTGGGTATGGTGCTGGCTGTTGATCCTGCGGACGTGGACAAAACCATGGAAGCAATCAAGGCAGCAGGAGATACAGCATATATTGTAGGTTACTGTGAAGCAGGAGAAAAGGGTGTAACATTATGTTAAGAACAGTTGTATGCGTATCCGGTGGCGGAACAAATTTACAGGCAATTATTGATGCGGTAGAGGCAGGCAAGGTTACCAATGTGGAACTTGTGGGCGTCATCAGCAACAACAGGAATGTGAAATCTTTGGAGAGAGCCAGAAACCACGGAATTCCCGATATTTGTATTTCTCCCAAGGATTTTGAAAACAGAGATTTGTTTAACGAGGCTTTCCTTGCAAAAGTAAAGGAACTGAAACCGGATTTAATCGTACTGGCAGGCTTTTTGGTAACCATACCGCCTGCTATGGTAAAAGAGTACGGAAACCGCATTATCAATATTCATCCTTCGCTTATTCCGTCATTTTGCGGAGTGGGCTACTATGGATTAAAAGTTCACGAGAAGGCTTTGGAAAGAGGCGTGAAGGTGACAGGTGCAACCGTGCATTTTGTCAATGACGGTATGGATGAAGGTCCTATCATTGCGCAGAAAGCGGTATGCGTTGAAGACGGCGATACACCGGAAGTTTTGCAAAAGCGTGTAATGGAGCAGGCGGAGTGGATTATCCTTCCTCAGGCCATTGATGATTTTGCAAACGGACGGATCA
The DNA here is from genome assembly GCA_017468395.1 of Lachnospiraceae bacterium. GTDB lineage: Bacteria > Bacillota > Clostridia > Lachnospirales > Lachnospiraceae > Acetatifactor. The sequence goes on from JAFUIR010000003.1 coordinate 12,060, forward strand.
CTGTAGCGGACGGAAAAGTAGTCCGCAAATAAGAAAAACCTAAAGGGCAGAATGGAGAACAAAGATGAAGGTTTTAATCGTAGGCGGAGGCGGCAGAGAGCATGCCATTGCCACCAGCGTGGCAAAGAGCCCCAAAGTAGAAAAAATATACTGTGTGCCCGGTAATGCGGGAATCGCACAGATTGCCGAATGTGCACCCATCGGTGCCATGGAATTTGACAAAATTGTAGCATTTGCCAAGGAAAGAGAAATTGATTTAACTATTGTAGGTATGGACGATCCTTTGGTAGGCGGTCTGGTGGATGAACTGGAAAAAGAGGGCATTAAAGCCTTCGGTCCCCGCAAAAATGCAGCAATTCTGGAAGGAAGCAAAGCTTTCTCCAAGGACTTGATGAAAAAGTACAATATTCCCACCGCTGCATACGAAAACTTTGATGATCCGGATAAAGCCATTGCTTATTTGGAAAAGGCAGATTTCCCCATCGTATTGAAAGCGGACGGACTTGCCCTTGGTAAAGGCGTGCTGATTTGCAATACTTTGGAGGAAGCAAAAGAAGGCGTAAAATCCATTATGCTGGACAAACAGTTTGGAACGGCCGGCAACAGAATGGTAATTGAAGAGTTTATGACAGGCCGTGAAGTTTCCGTATTATCTTTTGTTGACGGAAAAACTATTAAGACCATGACTTCAGCCCAGGACCATAAGCGTGCCAAGGACGGCGACCGGGGACTTAATACCGGTGGTATGGGAACTTTCTCTCCAAGTCCTTTTTACACAGAGGAAGTGGATGAGTTTTGTAAGAAATATATTTATCAGGCAACAGTAGATGCCATGGCGGCGGAAGACCGTGAGTTTAAGGGTATCATCTTCTTTGGACTGATGCTCACACCCAAGGGTCCCAGAGTGCTGGAGTACAATGCCAGATTCGGCGATCCGGAAGCGCAAGTGGTGCTGCCCCGTATGAAAAATGACATTATTGAGGTTATGGAGGCTTGTATCGAAGGCAGACTGGACGAGGTAGACCTTCAGTTTGAAGATAATGCGGCGGTTTGTGTGGTACTGGCATCGGATGGTTATCCTTTGGCATATGAAAAAGGAAAACTGATTACCGGATTTGAAAATTTTGAGGGAAAAGACGGTTACTATTGTTTCCATGCGGGAACAAAACAGACCGAAGAAGGCGTTGTGACAAACGGCGGCCGGGTACTTGGCATTACAGCCAAAGGTGCTGACCTGAAAGAAGCCCGTGCCAATGCCTATAAAGCAACGGAATGGATCTCCTTTGAAAATAAATATATGCGTGGCGATATCGGAAAGGCTATTGACGAGGCATAACTTTGAAATAAAGGGGGCAAGCCTATGGAGCAACTGGGAATTGACGGTTATAACAGACCTAGGAATTGTAAGCAGTGTAACGGTGTGATGGTATTTAAAGGGGTTGGAGAATACCGGTGCGAAGATTGTAACGCTGTGGAGTATGATGATTACGGAAAGGTCCGCTTATACATTGAAAAGAACAAAGGTGCTACGGCATGGGAAGTAGAAAAGGCTACCGGAGTATCCCAGCGCAGTATCAGGCAAATGCTGCGGGAAGAAAGGATTGCGGTTGCGCAGGACTCAAAAGTCTTTCTTAAATGCGAATTGTGCAATAAGCCCATCCGGATAGGAAGATTTTGTCCGGAGTGTGAAGTAAAGTATCACCAGAATTTGGAAACGCGCTTGCGTGCGGAGAGAAATAAAAATACCGTTGTAGTCGGTATGGGACAGACCGGTGAATCCGGTGCCAAGAGATTCAAAAGAGAATGGTAGGGGACAAGTCCGAAAGAGGGACGGATTGGAGGAAACAATGAAAAAGATGATGAGAAACAAAAGCAGTTTTTGGGGCATGATTGTAGCAGCAGTACTGATGGTGCTTATTTGTGCAAGTGCATTTGAAATGCAGGTACAGGCAGAAGGCACCGGTAAAGTTACTGTTGCATCAGTAAATGTCAGAAAAAAAGCTGACCAGAACAGTGATAAAGTCGGTGGACTACTGCGAAATGAAACATTTGTGATTAAGGATGAAACAACCGGTGCAGATGGGAAAACATGGTATCTGATTGAATATGGTGAGGGTAAAGAAGGTTATGTCCGTTCCGATTTGGTGTCTGTGGACGGCGCATCATCTTCCGGCAGTAGTAATACTTCCACAAGCGGTAGTACTTCTACAGGCACAGCTTCCGAAGTTACCAAATTAAATCCCGTAAGCGGAACTGTAACCGGCAGCAAGGTAAATATCAGGGCAAAAGCCGATGCCAACAGTGCAAAGGTAACTTCTGTGACAGAGGATACTGTTTTGACTATCACAGGTCAGGCTACAGGAGCTGATAATAAGGTGTGGTATCAGGTAACCTTTATTTCTGAGAATAAAGAGATACAGGGCTTTATCCGTTCCGATTATGTAGATCCCGCAGGAAATTTGACTCCTTATACAGAACCTGTTAAGAATCCGGAACCGAGCACTACTCCGGAAACACCATCGGTACAGGAACCTTCGCAGGAAGAGCCTCCGGTAGAAGTGTCTAAAGACTGGGATACGGTACAGGTTGACGGTCAGTGGACACTGGTGGAAAATTCCAGCGGAAAATACTATGTCGTTAATGATTTGATTCAAATTTCCAAAGAAAATGCCCAGAAATTGGAAGAGGTAACCGGTACAGTAAAAGGTCAGAAAGTAGCCATTGTTATTTTAGTACTTCTTTTGATTATTTTTGGTGCGGCATTAGCATTTATTGTATTTAGATTTAAAGATATTATTATGGAAGAACTTTTGGGTATGAAGGCAGAGCCGGCACCCGTCAGAAGACCGGAAGGTCAGAGAAGACCTGTAAACGGTCAAGGCAGACCTGCACAAAGGCCCGGTCAGAGACCTGCGCAAAGACCTGCAGGAGCACAAGGTCAGGGTAATCAAAGACCTGTTGCCCCGGCGCAGAGAGCGGCAGGCGGTCCGGAGCAAAGACCCGGTCAAAGACCTGCAGGAGCACCTGGTCAAAGACCCGGAGCACAAGGTCAGGGTGCAGTACAAAGACCGGCTGGCAGTCCGGCGCAGAAACCCGTGGGTGCAGCCAAACCTGCAGGAGCAGTAAAACCTGCTGAAGCAGCAAAACCCGTAGGTGCAGAGCGTGTGGCACCGGCATTTGATGTGAACGGCGCAAAAGAGGAGCAGATTCGTCAGGAAACTTCCAAGAGTTTAGAAAATAAGCAGATGGAAAGAAAAGTTGCTTTGAATGATACTGCAAAGAAACCCAAAAACTTCATGACCGACGAGGACGAGTTTGAATTTGAATTTTTGAACTGGGACGGCGAGGACGAAGAATAAGATTAACAGAGGGCTGTTGCATAACAGCCCTTTTAGTTTACATACGTTTAAAGTATTAATTTAATATAAAAAACTACCGCAAATTCTTGACTCAAATTCTATGTGTGATATGATTTGTATAACAGAAGGACAGCGGGAGGTTTTTTATGATGATAATCCAAATTGATTTTAATAGTGATGAAGCCATCTACCTTCAATTGCGCAATCAGATTATTCTGGGAATTGCAACATCCCGGTTGCGTGAGGGGGATCCGCTGCCGTCAGTCAGACAACTGGCAGATGATATTGGTATTAATATGCATACCGTAAACAAAGCATATACTGTATTGAGGCAGGAAGGATATGTAAAGGTTGACAGGCGCAAAGGTGCAGTAGTGGCTCTGGATATAGACAAAATGAGAGCTGTGGCTGAACTGCGCAGGGAACTTTATGTGATTCTGGCAAAGAGTACCTGTAAGAATATTTCCAGGGAAGAAGTGCATGCTTTAATTGATGAAATATATGAGGAGTATGGAGGAATCTGTTAATGCATTTAGAGTATACAGACAAAGCGAAAGCGGCTTTGCTTCTGGCGGAAAGAGTGGCTAAAAGGTTGCGTCAGGGTTATGTAGGAACGGAGCATATTTTGGTGGGGCTTATACGGGAAAAAACCGGAGTTGCTGCAAAAGTGCTTTTTGACAATGGCGTGAGTGAAGAGAATGTCATGGAGCTGATTCGTGATTTGATTGCCGTGGAAAGTCCGATTTTAATAAAGGACAGGGAAAATTATTCTCCCAGAGCCTGCAAAGTGCTGGAGGAGGCAGATGCACTTGCACAGCGGTTTAGGGCCACAAAAATCGGCACAGAACACATTTTGATGGGAATAATCCGTGAGGGAGAAAATGTAGCAGTACGCCTGCTTAATACCTTGGGAGTTTCCACACAGAAAATTTATATTGATATGCTGGTGGCCATCGGAGAGGACGGCGGACTTTACAAAGAAGATTTGGCAAAGTCTAAGCAGGGAAAGAAAGGTCCAAGTACCTTGGCGCAGTACAGCCGTGATTTAACCGCTCTGGCAAGAGAAGGCAGACTGGATCCTGTGATAGGGCGTGAAGAAGAAATTGCGAGAGTGATACAAATTTTGAGCAGACGAAGCAAGAATAATCCGTGCCTTATCGGTGAGCCCGGTGTGGGAAAAACCGCTGTGGTGGAAGGATTGGCGCTGCGGATTGCCACCGGGGAAGTGCCCTTTACCGTTAAGGATAAGAGAGTGCTGACACTGGATCTGTCAGGCATGGTGGCAGGAAGTAAATACAGGGGCGAATTTGAAGAACGTATCAAAAAAGTAATTAAAGAAGTAATTGACGATGGAAATATCATTCTCTTTTTGGATGAACTTCATACCATCATCGGGGCAGGAGGCGCAGAGGGTGCCATTGATGCCTCCAATATTTTGAAACCTTCCTTGGCGAGGGGCGAAATCCAGTTGATCGGAGCAACCACCATTGCGGAATACCGCAAATATGTGGAAAAAGACGCAGCCCTTGAGAGACGTTTTCAGCCGGTCAGTGTGGAAGAACCCACGGAGGAAGAGGCCGTGCGTATTTTGGAAGGCATTGCTTCAAGATATGAAGAGCATCATCAGGTAACAATCCTGCCGGAGGCAATCAGTGCTGCGGTAAAATTATCCGCAAGATATATTAACGACAGGAATTTGCCTGATAAGGCCATTGATTTGATTGACGAAGCAGCGGCTGCGGTACGTTTAAACAGCAGAAATCTGCCGGATAAACAAAAGGAACTGCTTACGCAGATTCAGGAACTGGATGTAAAAATTGAACGCTACATGCGCATGGAAGATTTTGAACAGGCAGGAATGTTTAAACGGGAGCAGGATGAACTTTTCAAAAAACTGGAGCGCATGAAGAGGCGCAATGCCCAAAGTCAGGCTAAGAAAGAATTTTCCATCGGTGAAAATGAGATTGCGGAAGTGGTGGCAATGTGGACCAAGATTCCCGTAAAGAAACTGGCGGAAAAGGAAAGCGAACGTCTTTTAAAATTAGAATCTATTTTGCACAAGAGAGTTATTGGTCAGGAGGAAGCGGTGAAAGCAGTGGCAAAGGCCATGCGCAGAGGCCGTGTAGGGCTGAAGGACCCCAACCGCCCCATTGGTTCGTTCCTGTTTTTGGGACCTACCGGTGTGGGTAAAACGGAACTTAGTAAAGCCTTGGCAGAGGCGATGTTTGGCTCGGAAAATGCCCTTATCAGAGTGGATATGTCGGAGTATATGGAAGGGCATTCTGTTTCCAAAATGATTGGTTCACCGCCGGGATATGTGGGCTTTGACGAGGGCGGACAACTCAGTGAAAAAGTGCGCAGGAATCCTTACTCCGTCGTTCTTTTTGATGAGATTGAAAAAGCGCATCCCGATGTGTTCAACGTGCTTTTGCAAGTCCTTGACGATGGTCACATTACCGATTCAAAAGGACGAAAGGTAAGTTTTAAAAATACCATTTTGATTATGACTTCCAATGCCGGAGCCCAGAGAATCGTAGAGCCCAAGAATTTAGGATTTGCGGCAGAGTCTTCAGAGGAAAAAGATTATGAGAAGATGAAGTCCGGAGTTATGGAAGAAGTTAAAAAGATGTTTAAGCCGGAATTTATCAACCGTATTGATGAAATTATGGTGTTCCATCAGCTGAATGACAAGAATATGAAGGAGATTATCACTCTTCTTGCAAATAATCTGTCCAAGAGATGCGAGCAGCAGATGAACATCCGGTTACAGTTATCCTCTTCCCTTAAAGAGCATTTAGTGGTAAAATATGCAGACAAGAAAATGGGAGCACGACCTTTGAAACGTGCTATCCAGTCTGTGGTGGAAGATGCACTGGCAGAAGAGATTCTGCTAAAGAAAGTAAAACCGGGAGATATGGTTACTGCCGGATACAAAAATGAAAAAGTAGTATTTACAGTTCGTGAAGAAAAGTAATAATTACCTAGGAGGAAATTAAAAATGGCAACAGTACAGGAGTTACTTCGAACAGAGGCAAATGGAGCAATCAGTTTTGGAAATCACACGTTACAGCAGAAGGCAAAAGTGGAAGACTTTGAACATGCCGGAGATTTGCTGAAAGTAAAAACTTACAATGAGATTACCAAACTGGAAAAAAATGGAATGTTTTTGTATGAATCTGTTCCCGGCACAAGTGTGGTAAACTTTGTGGAAGAACCTACGGGGGTAGAGTTTGTGGTAGAAGGAGACGAAGATGCACAACTTACAGTAGGTCTTTTGGAAGAGACACAGTATGAAGTATTTGTTGCAGGAAATAACGTTGGTAAAATGACCACGGGACTTAGCGGCAAACTGAGTCTGTCCGTGGAACTTGCCGGCGCAGGAGAAGTGTCAGTAAAGATTGTGCAGGCATAGTTTATGGCGAAAAAAATCGTAACAGTATATTATTGTCAAAATTGTGGGCATGAGTCATCCAAATGGATGGGGCAATGCCCCGGATGTAAAGAGTGGAATACCTTTGTGGAGGAGACAGTGGATGCTTCTGCAAAAAAAGGTGCAGGCTTACGCTTGGATAAAAAAGAAGCGCAGCCTGTGGCACTTTCCGATATTTCCACTGCGGCAGAAGACAAGGTTTTGACAGGAATTGCAGAACTGGACAGAGTGCTTGGGGGCGGTATTGTGGCGGGTTCCCTTACTTTGGTGGGTGGTGACCCTGGCATCGGAAAATCGACTCTTTTGCTCCAAACCTGTAGAAAATTGTCTCTGTCCGGGCATAAAGTCTTGTATATTTCCGGGGAAGAGTCTTTGAAACAGATTAAACTTAGGGCAGACCGTATCGGTCATTTTAACGCCGATATGATGCTGCTTTGTGAGACAAATCTGGACAATATCGAGGAGACTATACGCAGAACAAAACCTGAAATGGTAGTCATCGATTCCATCCAGACCATGTATAATGAAAATGTATCTTCGGCACCGGGCAGTGTATCCCAGGTGCGGGAATCTACCGGTGTTCTTTTGCAATTGGCAAAAGGAATGGGTGTATCCATCTTCATTGTAGGACATGTGACAAAAGAGGGAACAGTGGCAGGTCCCAGAGTTTTGGAGCATATGGTAGATACGGTGCTCTATTTTGAAGGTGACAGACATGCCTCTTACCGTATTTTGCGCGGAGTGAAAAACCGTTTCGGTTCCACCAATGAAATCGGTGTGTTTGAGATGCGTGAGGAAGGACTTGTGGAAGTGGAAAATCCTTCCGAATATATGTTAAACGGCAGACCGGAAAATGCCAGCGGTTCTGTGGTGTCCTGTTCCATGGAAGGCACCAGACCTCTTCTTATAGAAATTCAGGCTCTTGTATGCCGTTCCAATTTCGGAATTCCCAGAAGACAGGCCATCGGTACGGATTTTAACCGTGTGAACCTGTTGATGGCGGTGCTGGAAAAAAGGCTTGGTATTCAGATGGGGGATTGCGATGCCTATGTGAATATTACCGGTGGGATCCGTATTGCGGAACCTGCCATTGATCTTGGAATTGTGCTGGCGATTGTGTCCAGTTTTAAAAATAGAGCCATTGACGAGAAGACCATTGCTTTTGGAGAGGTGGGTCTTTCCGGGGAAGTGCGTGCAGTCAGCATGGCTAAGCAACGTGCGCAGGAGGCAAAGAAACTGGGCTTTACAACTTGTATTATGCCCAAAGTCAGTGCCGATGGAATTAAGGCAATAGATGGAATCCGTATTATCGGTGTCAGTACAGTGCAGGATGCAGTGGAATTGATTTAATCGGTGGTATATTTTTCCAAACATGTCCATATACTATATTGACCGTCCGGTTTTCGTAAAAACGGACACAGGAACGGAAAAAAGTAGTGCGAAATGGAGGAAAAAGATGGCACGCGGAGTAAAAAAATCCATAGAAGAAAAAATTGCAGAAAAAAAAGAACTGATTGCATCTCTGGAAGTAAGAGTAGAGAAGGAACGCAAAGAACTGGAACTGCTTTTGAACGAACAGAAGCAGCAGGAAGTGGAAAGCCTTTATAATCTGCTGAAAGAAGCAAAATTAAGCGTAAACGAAGCCGCTGAGATTTTAAAATCCCAGGCGTGTATGGCGTGAAATGGAGAGAAATTTAGTTTACATGAAAGAGTCGTTGAAGGGCGGCTCTTTCTCTATGTGTGCAAGAGTGGGATTCGCTGAAGCAGTTTCGAAAAAAAGGAAATAAAATCAATTTTTTGCAAATAGTGCTTGCTTAATTGTAGGGTGTTGTGCTATAATAATTCTCGGCAGTTGAAAAAAGCCGTTTATAGGGGAATAGTACAGCGGTAGTGCGGCGGTCTCCAAAACCGTTAACGGGGGTTCGATCCCCTCTTCCCCTGCTAAAGAATGTCTTAGAAATAAGGCATTCTTTTTTTGCGTATTAATTGACCTTACATCTTTTGTGACAGTGGGCATGCAAAGTAATCATCTTATCGGTAACGCAACGGAAATACCCAAAAAAGTACACAAAAAGCGCCCTGTTACATATTGTACCTTTTTCACAAAAAAGATTTTACCCGATGAAAAACACTGACAAATCTGCAAAAAGCATGCTAAAATATTTTTAATGTATGAAAACAGTTTGAGATGTTAGTAAACAGGAGGTAAAAATGTTTGAAATAGGTGAATATATTATTTACGGAACCAAAGGTGTATGTCAGGTGATGGATATTACGACCATGAATCTGGATGGTGTGCCTAAGGATACCAAATACTATATTCTACAGCCGTGGAACCAAAGTGGTAGCAGAATTTTTGTATCCGTAGACAATCAAAAGACAATTATGCGGAAAATTTTGACTAAAGAGGAAGCAAATGCGCTGATTGACAAGATTCCGGAGATTGAAGAAATCTGGGTGGATAACGATAAGGTAAGGGAAGAGAAATATAAAGAATGTATCAGAACCTGTGAATGCAGCGAACTTGTGCGCATCATTAAAACCTTGTATTTGCGCAGGGAAGAGCGCCTAAAGGCAGGAAAGAAGATTACCACTACGGATGAGCGTTATTTAAAGTCGGCGGAGGAGCACTTGTATACTGAATTATCGGTTGCGCTGGATATACCCGTGGAGAATATGGAAAAATACATTACTGAAAAGGTAGAAAAAGTGAATATATTGTAACTTTTATATAAAAAAAGAAACTTGAAATTAGTAACTCGTACCATTGCGTGCGGGTTATTTTTTTGCTAATCTTTAAACAAGAGCAACCGATTGCGCAGTGCGTTAATCTGCAAATATTCAAGGTTGGAAGGGAAAAATGGACGAAATGATGGATAAGAAGAAAGTGACAATTGATGATATTGCACGGGAATTACAGGTGTCCAAGACAACGGTATCCAGAGCGATTTCCGGCAAAGGCCGAATCGGAAGTGCAACCAGGGAAAAGGTGCTGAAATACATACAGGAAACCAATTACAAGCCCAATGCGGTTGCCAAAGGTTTGGCGCAGTCCAAAACATATAATATTGGTTTTGTTATGCCGGGAGATTACAGTCTGGTAGACCTGCCGTTCTTTCAGGAATGTTTGGTAGGCGTAAGTGAGATTGCTTCTTCATATGATTATGATGTGTTGATATCCATGGTTTCGGAAAGGGACATTCACCAACTGGAGAGAGTAATTGACAATCATAAAGTGGACGGAGTAATCCTTACAAGAACTTTGGTGAAAGATAAACCGGCAGAATTTTTGAAGTCAAAAGGAATTCCTTTTGTAACAATTGGAACAACTTTGAATAAAGATGTGATTCAGGTAGATAATGACCACAGGAGTGCATGCAGAGAATTGACCGGCATTTTATTGATGCGGGGAATCAGAAAGATGGCTCTTATTGGGGGAAACAAATCCCATGTGGTAACCCAGAAACGTCTGCAGGGCTTTAAAGATGCCTTTCTTGAGCAAAGTTGCAGCCCGGACAACAGTTTGATTTACATGGACGTGGAAAACAGTGTCATGATCGAGAAAATTGTGGAAGAACTGATTGACAGACAGGTAGAATGTGTAATCTGTATGGACGATTCCATTTGTACGCATGTGCTCAACAAATTGCGCAAGGAAAAAATAAGAGTACCCGCGGATATTAAGGTAGCATCTTTCTATAACAGCAGTTTGCTGGAAAGTAATGTACCTTCCATCACATCCCTGAACTTTGACGTAAAAGAAATGGGCATGATTACCTGCAAGACTTTATTGGATTGTATGGACGGAAAAACAGTGCATGGCAGGACGCTTTTGGGCTATGAAGTATCCTTAAAAGAGTCAACCCAGAACATTCTTTAGAAGGCTTGCGCAACATGCGCAACTTAAACGAAACGTCAATAGTAAAATAGTCACATATTTTACCAGTTTTTTAGTTTATTATTTGCATTGACAATTGGAATTATATTCTGTTATTCTTAACTTACAGAGCAACCGATTGCGCAGACAACTATATTAATTGCGCAAGGTATCATTGCATAACAAGGGAGGAAAAATGTAATGAAGAAAAAATTATTAGCGTTACTTATGGCTACTTCTATGGTAGCAACTCTGGCTGCTTGTGGCGGCGACAATGGCGGCGAAAATGCAGGTAGCGGAGAAACAGTTGCCCTGACTGTTTGGGCAGCAGAAGAAGATCAGGAACTTACATCTGCACTGGTTGAGAAATTCAAAGCAGCAAATCCTGACCAGACCTTTGACATCACAATCGGTGTTCAGAGTGAAGCAACAGCAAAAGACACAATTCTTGTAGACGTAGAAGCAGCAGCAGACGTATTTGCATTTGCAAATGACCAGATTCAGTCTCTGGTAGATGCAGGCGCACTGCAGCCCGTACAGGATGTTGACACAGTAACTAAAAACAACGTAGCAGGTTCTGTATCAGCAGCAACAATCAACAATACTCTGTACGCATATCCGTTCTCCGCTGATAACGGTTACTTCTTGTACTACAACAGCAGCCTTCTGTCAGAAGAAGATGTACAGTCTTATGACAACCTTCTTGCAGCAGCTGAAAAATTGAATAAAAAAGTTGGTCACGTACTTAACAGTGGATGGTGGCTTGGTGGTTTCTACCACGCAGCAGGTTTCCACACAACAAGAACTGCTGAAGGTGGCACAGACCTTAACTGGAACGGTACAGCAGATTACACAGGTGTAGAAGTTACTCAGGGTATCCTTGATATCGTAGCAAGCCCTGCATTTGTAGCAATCAACGATGGTGAAACAGGTAACAACATTGCTTCCGGTGAATTCGTAGCATTCGTTACAGGTACATGGGATGCAGGTACTTGTCAGGCAGCTTTCGGCGATGGTTATGCAGCAACAAAACTTCCTACATTCACAGTAGCCGGCAAACAGGTACAGGAAGGTACCATCGGTGGTTACAAAATGATGGGTGTAAACGCATATTCCGATAACGTAGGTTGGGCTATGGAACTTGCTTTGTTCCTGACAAACGAAGAAAGCCAGGTAACAAGATTCGAGCAGAGACAGATTGGACCTTCCAACATCAAAGCAGCAGAATCTGATGCAGTAAAAGCAAACATTGCTATCGCAGCAATCGCTATGCAGAACCAGTGGGCAACATTGCAGACAGCAGGAGATAACTTCTGGGCTCCTTCCAAGACATTCGGCGAAATCCTTGCAAAAGGAAATCCTGATGGAACAGATTTGCAGACATTGCTTGATACAATGGTAAAAGATGCAAGTGCAGCTCCCCAATAAGAAGAATTAATATTCAGATAATGGGATAAAAAGTAACCCACATATGGTAAAAGATATGTGGGTTATTTTTCCCTAAAGAATCGGAAAAAAGTGGAAAAATTGTAGGTTTTTATTACAAAAAACAGGGCAAAGTAATGTAAAGCTACAAGGTTTTCACAAAAAAGAAAGATAGGAGAGGGAAGAAAAATGGCGAGAGAAAAAAAGAAAAAAGAAAATCCCGTTTTGGGTGCTCTGAAAAAAATCGGAAGTTTCTTTAAAGACTTCGGAGAAGCTGTTGCCAAAGGTGACATCTGGGTAAAAGCATCCTTACTTGTAGCGGGAGCGGGTTATATCCGCAGGAAACAGGTAGTAAAGGGAATTTTGGTGACATTGCTGGAGGTTGGTCTGGTGCTGTATACCGTATTAATCGGATTCCCTTATCTGGCAAAATTCGGAACACTCGGAACGGTCCGCAGAGGAGCGCCGGTTTATAATCCGGTAACCATGAAAAACGAAGTACCCGACTATGATAACTCCCTGCTGATTCTTTTGTTTGGAGTTATCAGTATAAGTGCCCTGGTTGTAGGAATTTTGCTTTGGATGTGGAACGTGGTTGGTTCTTACCGTGTGCAGAAACTGGCAGAGAGCGGAAAACGGTTAAATACATTCCGTCAAGACCTGCATGAGATGTTTAACAAGAAGTTTTATATTACACTGTTGTTTTTGCCCATTGCCGGCATTGTAATTTTCAATATTATGCCTCTGATAGTTATGATTTGTGTTGCGTTCACCAATTATGACCAGACACATATGCCGCCTACGGAGTTGTTTACATGGACAGGACTTGCGAACTTTAAAAATTTGTTCTCAACAGGGGGACTGACATCTACTTTCGGATATACATTCAGTAAGATTTTGTCATGGACAATTATATGGGCTGTCAGCGCAACGGTTACCACATACTTTGGCGGAATTTTGCTGGCGCTGATGATTAACAGCAAATATACAAAAATGAAAAAAATGTGGAGATCTTTGTTTGTGGCAGCGATTTCCATTCCCCAGTTCGTAACACTGCTTTTACTTAGAAACTTTTTCTCAGACATCGGTATTCTCAACAATATGTTGACGGAAATAGGTTTTACAGGATTTTTGCAGGATGTAGGACTTATTACCACAGATTACATTCCGTTCCTGTCTGACCCTGTGTGGGCAAAAGTTACCATCATTGTGATTAACATCTGGGTTGGTGTGCCTTATCTGATGCTTATTGCTACAGGCGTATTGATGAATATACCTGAAGACATTAAAGAAAGTGCCAGAATTGACGGTGCAAACGCATTCCAGATTTTCAGAAAAATTACTATGCCTTATATGTTGTTTGTAACAGGTCCTTATCTTGTGACACAGTTCGTACAAAATATCAATAACTTTAACGTTATTTACCTTTTGACACAGGATATTTACACCACAATGGACCAGAAACTGGCAGCATCAAACGGTAAAGAAGTTGACCTTCTTGTTACATGGCTGTACCGTTTGACCAGTGAAGCCTATAACTACAAAATGGCTTCCGTTATCGGTATTTGCGTATTCGTAATTTGTGCGGTGTTTACACTGGTGGCATTTAACACCATGATTAAAGGCGATAAGGAGGAGAGTTTCCAATAATGAGTAGAAAAAAAGTTATTAATACAATATTACTGAACGGGACTCTGGCGGTGTTGGCTGTAGTTTGGCTTGTGCCCATCGTATGGCTGTTTGTGACTTCCTTGAGCGGTTATGACGGAATGAACACTCACCGTTTCTTTCCGGAGACATTTACTTTAAGAAACTATACAAGGATTTTATTTGAGCCGGATACGGTTGCGCAGTTCCCTGCATGGTTCAAAAACACATTTTTAATTGCGATATTTACCTGCCTTATCTCCAGTAGTTTTGTGCTGATGGTAAGTTATGCCATGAGTTGTATGAGATTCCCCGGCAGAAAAGGACTGATGAATGCAGCGGTTATGTTGCAGTTGTTCCCCGGATTTTTATCTATGATAGCTATTTATTTTATCTTAAAATCCGTAAACCTTACTAACAGCCATATCGGAATGGTGCTTGTATATTCCGGTGGTGCCGGTTTGGGCTATCTGGTTGCCAAGGGATTTTTTGATACGATTCCTTCATCCCTAAGAGAGGCGGCATATATCGAAGGAGCATCAGAGGCAAGAACGTTTATGACCATTGTATTACCCCTGTCACGACCTATTATCGTGTACACGGTTATCAGTTCCTTCCTTGCACCTTGGACGGATTTCGTTTTTGCAAAGATTATTTTGAACAGTGGTATTTCCACAGACTGGACGGTGGCGATTGGTCTGTACAATATGCTGAATAGAACCTTGATACCCACATACTTCTCAAGATTCTGTGCAGGTGGTGTACTGGTAGGTATTCCTATTTCCATCCTGTTTATCATTATGCAGAAGTTCTATGTCGAAGGTATCACAGGAGGATCAGTCAAAGGTTAGAGACAGTGAATGTGATACCTCGGTATCACAGGCGGATCAGTCAAAGGCTAAAATGGCAAAAAGTTGTACTAAGGTGTCGTAAAACGCCACGTAAGTACAACTAGGTTTTGACAAGAAGAATGTCACTTGCGTGTCATTCTTCACAAATAATCAAATAATTAAACAATTTGAGGAGAATGAAAAAATGGATAAGTTTGTTGTAAACATTATTCACCGTCCTGAGATGGTTCCCGAGTATGCGGAAAAAGTAACAGGTCACGGTAAAGAAGAGGATATTGGAAGAAAGGCGCTGCTGACAGAGTCTTTGGATATCTTCAAATTCCAGCAGGAGACTGCGCACAAAAATGGTCTGAAAACTACAATTCAGATGACTTATGCCAGTCTTTTTAATGAGGAGGCTATCAGCCTTGCAAAAGAACATCACGAAAAATACGGCGATGAAATCGCTCTTTCCCTGCTGGGGCTGCCCTGTACAGAATTCCGCGAGAAATATAAAACCAAAGACTTCTGTATTTGGATGTTCTCCATGGAAGATAAGAAGTCTATCGTAGACGATGTATTTGGTAAGTTCCATGAGATTTTCGGATTTTATCCCGAATCAACAGGTTCTTACTACATGGATGCAGAACTGATTAATTACATCAAAGAAAAATATCCTATGGTAAAATGTGCGGTTGCTACCTGTTGGGAGGAAGGCCCGAAAGCATATCATACATGTAACAACTCCTGGTACACCTTTATGGATGGCGGTCCTTGGAACCCTTGGATTCCTTCCAAGGCTAACGTACATGCACCTGCGGCAAACGAAGCGGAGGATTCCGGTATTGTAGCAATTCCTCATCTTTCCAGAGACTTGCTTGCATGTTATGACGGTAACGGTTCCAACTTTGGTACACATCCCCAGAACGTACTTCGAGGTATGATTTACGACACTTCCACATGGGAGTATCCTTACTTGTACAATCTGGTGGACCAGTACCGTTCTTTGGAAAAATATAATAACGGTTATGCTTACAACATGATGTTTGTAGGTCCCGGCTGGCTGAACAAAATGGGTCGCTGGGAGGCACCTTATGAACTTTTGAAAAAATCCTATGAAGATGGTATGGCATATTACGGCGAATTGAAAAAAGAAGGTAAGCTGGATGATATGACCATGGCAGAATTTGCGGATTACTATCGTGAAAAGAAAACTTACACAGAGCCGGAATGTGCTCTTTGGAGAGATATTTTGTATGGTTCCGACAAGCAGCTTTTCTGGTACTGCGACCCTTACATGAGAGCATGCGTGAATATGGATCAGGGCGGTGCAATTGTTGACCTTCGTCCTTATGCGGCAAAACTGGAATGGCCTGTAGGTATCGGCACACCTCACGTAACAGATGCTTCTTATCCTTTCCTGATTCAGGAAAAATATCGTGCAGGCTACTTCACACACTATGCCGGTGAAGGTACGGTAAGAAGCGCAAAACTTACTTACAACGGAGAAGAAGTTGACCTTTGCCTGTGCAGAACAAGCGCAGCATTCTCCGAAGAAGTAATGGAAGAGGGCAAAAAGAAGAGAATTCTTACTTTGAAGCCTGTGGATATCGAATTTGCAGATTTGACTGTAAAATTGCAGACAAGAGTAATTTTTGCTGAGGGAAGTTCCGACATCGAAATCGAAAGAACTGTTCTTTCCATGAGCAATCCTGATGCAAAAGTGGAACTGAATGAGTATATCGTGGCTTGCTACGGCACAACAGAGTACACAGAGGATATGACTTCCTTGACGCTCGGATGGGTGAAAGGTTCTGAAGAACAGAAGATTCCTTATGAATACAAATGCCGTGAACTTGAGAAGACCGGAGCAGACAGTGTTTACGCTATCGTTCCTCCCATCAAGACAAAGGTTACTATGACTGCAAGCAATAAAGAAGCAAAAGGATATGTGAAAGAAGGTTATGCATTCTCACCTATGTTCACATTAGGCTATACAACAACTCTCTCAGATAAGGAGGTATTTTCAACATGGCTCAAGCTCGCAAGGGAAAATTAAACTACAGATGCCCCTCCTGTTTTATGAGGGACTTGGACATTGATATGTTCTTTGACACAGACAAACAGGAATACTATTGCTTACGTTGCCAGTATACCGGAACAGAAAAAGACGTTTTGGAGAAAAACGAAATGATCCGTTTCCGTTACCGTGCAATGAGTAAGAGATATGAAAATTTTGATGTCTAAATAGAGACTGGCGGGAAGTTACAGATGGTTTGCGGTATGTGGCTTCCCGTTTTTTGTTATGACGGTAAAAAATGTTTGGCAGGAAAAAATCAGGAGAGAAGAAAAATGAGTAAATTTATTAAAGGTATGGATATTTCCACTCTTCTCGAAGTGGAAAAATGCGGTGGTAAATTTTATAATGACAAAGTACAGGGCGATGCTTTGGAAATTTTGAAAACTTATGGGGCTAATGCGGTACGATTGCGTCTGTGGCACAATCCCTATGCAGAAGACGGAACACCTTACGGTGCGGGAACGAACGATTTGGATACGACCATTGAACTGGCAAAAAGGGCATTACAGGCAGGAATGGACTTTTTGCTTGACATTCATTACAGCGATTTCTGGACGGACCCCGGTAAACAGTTTATTCCCAAGGCATGGAAAAACTATTCCGTAGAAGAATTGGAACAGGCTATGTTTGATTACACAAAATCGGTAATGGAAAAACTTCGCGAAAAAGAGGTATTCCCTACCATGGTGCAGGTGGGAAATGAACTTTCAAACGGTATGTTATGGCCTTACGGACAAGTTCCAAAGTATGATAATCTGGCAAAATTCGTCAGCGCCGGTATCCGCGGTGTGAGAGCGGTGGATAAGGAAATTCCTATTATGATTCATTTGGACAACGGTGGAAATAATGAGTTGTATCGCCGCTGGTTTGATGAATATATGAAACGTGGCGAAGATTTTCAGGTAATCGGACTTTCCTATTATCCTTTCTGGCACGGTACTTTGCAGAGTTTAGAGGACAATATGAAAGATATTGCCCAGCGCTACGGTAAAGATTTGATTGTGGCAGAGGTTTCTATGGGATATACAATGGAGGACTATGCTGCTTATGAAAAACTAAGTCCCGAGGAAAGAAAAGGCTATGCTACCAGAGCGGCTTTGGTGGAAAAAATTGAGTATCCTATGACTAAACAGGGACAGTGTGACTTTATGGAAGATTTCATGAACCGTGTGAAAAACATTCCGGGCGGTAAGGGTAAAGGTTTCTATTATTGGGAACCTGCATGGATTCCCGTGCCCGGCAGCGGATGGGCAACACCGGAATCCTTAGAGTACATTCAGGACAAGGGACCTTGCGGTAATGAATGGGCAAATCAGGCCTTGTTCGACTATGATGGAAATGCCCTTCCGGCATTAAAAACTATCAGAGACTTTGAATAAGAAAGGCTGTTTTATGAAAAAAAGATGGATTTCTTTGTGGTGTATTATGAGCATGATTTTGTCTTTGACCGGTTGCAACGCAAAGACCGGCAGTCTTACAGCAAATGTACCGGACGATAAATACCGTACGTTTTATGAGGTTTTTGTGTATTCCTTTTATGACGGTAACGGGGATGGTATCGGTGATTTAGAGGGGCTTACCCGGAAACTGGATTATATTAATGACGGTAATGCCAAAACAACTGACGATTTGGGATGTAACGGTATATGGCTGATGCCCATTATGCCTGCTACAACCTATCATAAATATGATGTTACGGATTACATGGCTATTGACCCGCAGTACGGAACTATGGAGGATTTTGAGACCTTTATGGCAGCTTGTAAGGAGCGGGACATTCATGTACTCATTGATTTGGTGATCAACCATACCTCATCAAAGCATAAGTGGTTTGTGGAGGCAAGTAATTATTTGGCTTCCATAGGGGAAGGGGAGCCGGATGTATCGGAGTGCCCCTATGTGGATTATTATCATTTTTCCAAGGAAGTGTCCGGCGGTGCATGGTATCAGGTACCGGGCGCTAGCGGGTGGTATTATGAGGCACCTTTTTGGAGCGGAATGCCGGATTTGAATTTGGAAAGTGAGGCTGTGCGGAAAGAAATTGCTGACATTACCCGGTTTTGGCTGGATAAGGGTGTTGCAGGTTTTCGTTTGGATGCGGTCAAAGAATACGTGACCGGCAGTGTGGAAAGCAATGTGGAGATTTTGACGTGGCTTAACGATACAGTAAAGGCACAAAATCCGGACTGTTATGTAGTGGCAGAAGTGTGGGAGCCGGAAAGCACTTATGCCATGTATTATGCAAGTGGTATCGACAGTTGTTTTAACTTCCGCTTTGCAAATCAAACAGGTACCATTGCTTCGGTATTAAACCGGAAGGGCTCGGCTGACGCTTCAAGTTACGGAAGTGCCATTGCGCAACTGCCGGATACATATTCCCGGTACGGCAGTCAGTGGATAGATGCACCTTTTTATACAAACCATGATATGGGAAGAAGTGCAGGCTATTATGCAGGTGAGGGCAGTGAAGAAAAGACCAAGATGGCGCAGGCCATGAATCTGCTTATGGGTGGCAATGTATTTCTTTATTATGGGGAAGAACTGGGAATGAAAGGTTCGGGAATTGATGAAAATAAGCGTGCCCCCATGTACTGGTCGGAAGACAAAACGGCAGAGGGAATGTGCCGGGGACCTTTAGATATGGAGAATGTACAAATGAAATTCCCCAGTCTGGAAGTACAACAGGCTGATGAAAAGTCTGTTTACAACTATGTAAAACAGGTTATCGGGATTCGTAATGCTTTTCCGGCGATTGCCAGAGGTGAAGTAACATTTTTGGAAAACGTTTCCGATGAAAATGTGTGTGTCCTTAAGAAAACATACAAAGAAGAGGAGATTTTGCTGATTTACAATATTTCCGGCGAGATGCAAGTGTTGGATGGTACAGCCCTTGGGATGGGAGAAAAAAATCTTTCCCGGTGCAAACCGGCAGCGGCTTTGTATACGGGAGAAGAAAAGTATGAAAAGAGTGGAAGCGAAATAAGACTTCCGGCGTACAGTGTTTTGGTGTATGCCAAATAAAGAGATGATGACCGGCACATATACGCCTAATGTATAATGCGCAAAAATCAAAAGCCTCGCAGTTTCCTGCGAGGCTTCCGATTGTGTAAAAGGGGAATTTTTGCTATATAGCACCCTTAACTCTCGTTAAGGTACTTTTAATATACAACATTTTTCGTCATTTGTCTACAACAAAATATATTTTTGTTCATTTTCTATCTCTTCAGGCACTTTTTGGCCAGAATTTCGTACTTTTTGCACAACCATTTCCATGTGATGTATCCGTTTTTTTAACTGGATGTCATATCTGTCGAACAATTCTTTGTAAATCGGATTGCTGGCAAGTGTCTGTCTGGTTGCTGTACTGAAAGGACAGTAGGTAAAAATAATCTGCCGGGCAATTTTGTTCATTCTGGGTGAACCGCCGCCTTCGTGTAAAATCCAAGTCATGTAGTCCATAATAAACATTTCCTTGAAATTGTTACGGGCTTTTTGCAGACTGTTTTTCACTTTTTCTTTGGCTTCTACCGAAAGTTCGTGGTTTTTGCGGTAGAACTGGACATAATCAAAATATTCACTGGTAAGAGAGCGCTCGCCGATGTCGTTCCAACGGGGACCTTGTATACGTTTGCACATTTCCCAGCGGTATTCGCCGGTCAGACGAACCAAAATGTTGCTTATATCTTCCAGTTGGAAGATGGACAGCATCATGCGGGAAGGGGTGGTACGCTTTTTGCCTTCGATTTCCTGCCACATAACGCCGCGGCTGCCGATGTTGGGCATTAAGATAAAATCCGGTAAATATTCCACATGGATAAATTCCCTGGGGATACCGCAAGAATCGTTGGTATACAGGGTTTCTCTGTAAAATGCGGAGAAATCAAGTTTGCGGATCTGTTCCAGTGCCTGCATAATAGCCTTGGATGACACATAACAGGAAGTTAAGGACTTCATTACCTGATGCTCCGCAAAAATCGGGCAGTAGGTGGAAATGCGTCCGCAGGTCATTTTGTTTACCACAGGGAACATATTTTTCAGTTCGTACATAACCTTTTTGGTCTGGTCGGTAAGAAGTTGTTTTGCCTGAAGGTCTGTAACCTTTTTAGATGCCCTCAGACTATGTACATGGTCATTGTAGTCTTCGTCGTATTGATTTCGGCTGGGCTCTTTTTCACCGTTGTAAACAGCCAAAAGCCAGTGGTAGAGAGTGTAAACGCCGGGGCAAAGATTTTCCTCCATGGAATCTGCCAGGGTGTAAAGCGGTCCTAAGTTTTGGGAACCGGCTAACGTTTCGTCCACATAGCCGAAATATAAAAACAGTTTTACGGGAATGGGTAATTCCTCGTCTTTTAAACTCTTCATGAAAATGGCTTCATAGATAGTGTAAAAAATGTCCGTGATTTTTTTGCGGAGAGCAGAAGCGCTGCCTTCCGTTGAAAAAGGATCGGCAAGTTCCCGGTAGGCAAAAACCGCTTCTTTAAATGTAACAGCCGTTTCGTGGGAGATTTCCGAGTAAGTCAAAATCGTATCCAAAGAGCCGGTTAGATGATCCATGAAGCCGGCAGAAGTCTCTGCGGAATCGGATTTGGATGCAGTAGCATTTTTGTCCACCGGTCCCTGGGCTTCCACTTTTCTGGTAAAATCGCCGATTCGTTTGGCAGCATATTCGGGGCTTGGATAATCCGCAGAACGGATTTCCAGTATAAGGCGCCGGATGGCCGAGTAGAGAGAATCCCTATCTGAGTGCTCCGCACTGATTTTAAAATAAAGGGCTGTATATAAAGTAAATAAATCTTCTTCTTTTTCATTTAAATAAAGTTGCAGATAGGCGTTACGGTATTCGCATAAATCCCGGCAGGCTTCTGTAAAAGTAATCGCATCCAAAGCGGTTTTGCATATAAGTCCCACCGCTACGGCGCAAGATTTAGCGAGAGTTTTGGCGCCACCGGTGTTTAACAGGTGGTGAATACCGTCGTAATAAGAAATAACCCAGTTGTCAATGGGTTGTTCGTCAGCCAGAGGCTCAAATTCTTCCAAAAGAGGTAAATTTCTGGGAGAAATCATGTGCTGTCTGCAAAGAGTCTCATAGAAACCATAGTCTTCCTTACAAGAGTGATAAAGTGCACTGTATTCAAAGACCATGGTGTTATAGCGGTTAAGCAGGAAATTAATCTGCTTGATGGCAGACAGGCAGAATAGTCCGGTTATATCCGGCTGTGCCTGAAACAGGGATTCCAAAGAATCAATTCCGCTGCAGGAATAGCCTGCAACGACAGTATCTTCCAATGTTGTATATTGGAAGAGGTGAATATCCGAAGTAACCTCGCAGATACCGATAATATCACCTTTTCCCAAAACATAAGAACCGCCGGGGAAAGAAACTTTCACAGAGCCTTTTGCAATGAGATAAAGATGGGTCAGTGATTGACCTTCTGTAATAATAGTTTGATTTTTCTGATACTGTGTTGGTGTCATGAAGCCCCTCCTTTGTTAACCTTTCTTTTTTATACCCCCGAAAACAGACAAGCACAACCTAAATTGGCAGAAAAAGTGCCTTGTTTTGGCAAATTTCTCTGTACTTTTCAATTTTTTATGGTACAATAAAAATACATCAGTGTCATTTTTGGAGGTGTCATTGTGGAACAGGATATGGAGTACAGACAGCAATTAATAAGTGAATACCGGGCAAAAGTAGAGCCACTTTTGAAATACCTGACATGGCTGACACAAAAGCAGGGCACCAGAATGGTTAGCATATATGGGGGAGAAGGAATCAGCGAAAACTCCGTGCCTTTCCCGGTGTATGACGGTACGCTGATGAGTTTTATTAAAGATGCGCAAAAGACGGGGCTTCTGGATAGGAACTATGTGTATGTTTATTCCAGAAACAGAATTCGCAGTGTCGCAGATGAAAAACGCATGATTGAGCAGGCTGAACTGAAAACCTTTGATATTTTGACAGGTATTTTGTCCAAGTACGTCATGGGGGGGATGACCAAATCGACCCTTTGGTCACAGGCTGTAGACGAAGGTATTTTTATGCTTGTAGTGCAAAAAATGAAAGACATTTTAGAATTTTGGGATAAACCCTTGGCATAGGAGTAAATCATGGGAGAGAAGTCGTTACAGAAAAGAAAGTATATATTGGAGACTGCCAGAAAAGTCTTTATGGAAAAAGGCTATAAAGAAGTGACTATGAAAGACATCGTGGAAGCGTGCGATATCAGCCGCGGCGGGTTGTATCTTTATTTTGGCAGCACAGCGGAAATCTTCATGGAAGTATTGAAGATGGAAACCCAGGAAGCGGACGATGTGTTTTCGGATAATATTACAGAGGATGCCACTGCAGCAGATATTCTGATGTTGTTTTTAAAGGAACAAAAGAAAGAACTGCTTGCAAAAAAAGGAAATCTGGCTGTCGCAACTTATGAATTTTTCTTTTCCGGGGAAGTACCCAAAAAGGACAATATTTTAAAGAAACAGTTTGATTCGGCAGTGATTATTATTGAAAAACTAATTGAGGCAGGTGTGGATAATGGTGAATTTATCTGCGAAGATTGCCGGGCAACTGCCAGAAATATCATGTTCGTGCTGGAAGGACTTAAAATTTCAGCCCAGACTGTGGGAATCACTCCGGAAACAGTGGATGAGGAACTGATGTATATTCTGCGAGGACTTGTGGTGGAAGAATAAATAAAAGAAATGTAAGAATGCTTTGAGGTAAGTGATTACTTCAAAGCATTTTTGAATTTTGTGCACAGATTGCACGAGTGAAACCTTAAAATTATCTAAAATTTATGACATTGCCACATTGCAACAACGCAAAAGGTTTGTTACAATGAGATAGTATCGCTGTCCTTTGGGCAAAGATGAAAGACAAAAGTCAAAAAGTAGACTATTGGAGGAAATCATGGGAAACGTTAGACGTATCTATGTAGAGAAAAAAGAACCTTTCGCAGTAAAGGCAAAGGAACTGCATGAAGAACTGAAAAATTATTTGGGAATCAGCGGAATTACGAAAGTAAGAGAGTTCATCCGCTATGATGTGGAAAACATTTCTGACGAAGTGTTTGAAAGAGCCTGCAAAACTGTATTTTCCGAGCCACCTGTTGACGACTTGTATTTGGAGACACTTCCTGTAGGTGCGGATGCAAAGGTGTTCAGCGTGGAATTTTTGCCCGGTCAGTTTGACCAGAGAGCAGACTCCGCTGTACAGTGTGTGAAGTTTCTGAAAGAGGACGAGGAGCCGATTATCAAGACAGCAGTGACTTATGTTCTGGAAGGTCAGGTTGACCATGATGAATTCGCTAAAATAAAAGCATATTGCATTAACCCTGTGGACTCCCGTGAAACCGATTTGGTAAAGCCGGAGACACTGGTAACAGTTTTTGATGATCCTGCGGACGTTATTGTTTTTGAAAACTTCAAGGACATGCCTGAAAATGAACTTAAGAATTTGTATGATTCTTTGGGACTGGCTATGACTTTCAAGGATTTCAAACATATTCAGAATTATTTCAGTTCTGAAGAGCACAGAAATCCCACTATGACAGAAATCAGAGTACTTGATACCTATTGGTCCGACCATTGCCGCCATACAACCTTCTCCACCGAACTTACCGATGTGGAATTTGGAGATGGTTATTATCGCACTCCTTTAGAGACTACTTACCAGAGTTATTTGGATACCAGAGCAGAAATTTTTGCGGGCAGAAGCGATAAGTTCGTATGTCTTATGGACCTTGCCCTGATGGCAATGAGAAAACTGAAAAAAGACGGCAAACTGGATGACATGGAAGAGTCAGACGAGATTAACGCATGTTCTGTAGTTGTGCCTGTGGAAATGGAATATGACGGAGAAAAAGTAACAGAGGAATGGCTTGTATTCTTCAAAAACGAGACTCACAACCATCCTACGGAAATTGAGCCTTTCGGTGGCGCGGCTACTTGTCTGGGCGGTGCAATCCGTGATCCTCTGTCAGGAAGAGGCTATGTATATCAGGCTATGCGTGTAACCGGTGCGGCTGATCCTACAGTTCCCGTAGCGGATACATTAAAAGGTAAATTATCCCAGAAGAAACTGGTTCGCGGTGCAGCCAGCGGTTATTCTTCTTATGGTAACCAGATCGGTCTGGCTACCGGACTTGTAAAAGAGATTTATCACCCCAACTATGTTGCAAAACGTATGGAAATCGGTGCTGTTATGGGTGCGGCTCCCAGAAAGAACGTTATCCGTGAAACTTCCGATCCAGGCGATATCATCATTCTGCTCGGCGGACGTACCGGACGTGATGGCTGCGGCGGTGCTACAGGTTCTTCCAAGGTGCACACAGAAGAGTCTATCGAAACCTGTGGTGCAGAAGTACAGAAAGGTAATGCACCTACAGAGCGTAAGATTCAGAGACTGTTCCGCCGTGAGGAAGTAAGCCGTCTGATTAAGAAGTGTAACGACTTTGGTGCCGGCGGTGTTTCCGTTGCTATCGGTGAACTGGCGGCAGGTCTGGTGGTAGAACTGGACAAAGTTCCGAAGAAATATGCAGGTCTGGATGGTACAGAACTGGCTATTTCCGAATCTCAGGAGCGTATGGCTGTAGTAGTAGACCCTAAAGATGTAGATACGTTCCTTGCATATGCACACGAAGAAAACTTAGAGGCAGTGCCTGTGGCAACCGTAACCAAGGAGCCCAGACTGGTACTGAACTGGAGAGGTAAAGATATTGTAAATATTTCCAGAGCATTCCTTGATACAAATGGTGCGCATCAGGAGACAACCGTTAAAGTGGATATTCCCGATGAAAAAGAAAATTATCTGGAAAAATACGCAGTTCCTGCTGTGGAAAAAGCAGTGGAGGAAGGCGATGTGAAGAAAGCATGGATGGCGCTTATGGGCGACCTCAATGTGTGCTCACAAAAAGGACTGGTGGAAATGTTTGACGCTTCCATCGGTGCAGGCAGTGTTTACATGCCTTATGGCGGTAAATATCAGCTCACGGAAACACAGGCTATGGTTGCCAAACTTCCCGTGCTTAGAGGAAAAACAGACACTGTTACCATGATGAGTTACGGTTTTGATCCCTATCTGTCTTCCTGGAGCCCTTATCACGGTGCAGTTTATGCAGTGACAGAGTCTCTTGCAAAAATTGTGGCAAACGGCGGTGACTTTAAGAAAGTACGTTTCACTTTCCAAGAATATTTCAGACGTATGACAGCCGATCCTTCCCGTTGGAGTCAGCCTTTTGCGGCTCTTCTCGGTGCTTATGATGCACAGATTGGATATGGTCTGCCTTCTATCGGCGGTAAAGACTCCATGTCCGGTACGTTCAATGATATTGATGTACCGCCCACACTGGTATCTTTTGCAGTGGATGTGGCAACAGCAGGGGAAATTGTTTCTCCTGAACTGAAAAAAGCAGGAAATAAACTGGTTCGTTTCTCTATCGAGAAAGACGATTATGCAATTCCTGTATATGAAAAGGTTATGGAACTGTACGACGGTATCCATGAACTGACCAAGAACGGTGTAGTTGTTTCCGCATATGCACTGGATGCAAAGGGTGTGGCAGCAGCACTGTCCAAGATGGCATTCGGTAATAAACTGGGCGTTTGTCTGGATGAAAATCTGACGATGCCGGAACTCTTCGGCGAAGGTCTCGGCGATATTATTGCGGAAGTGGATGCTTCCAAGATGGCAGTATTAGAGGCATCAGGAATTGCTTACCGTGTATACGGCAGCGTGACCGAAGAAGCAGTTTTTGCATACGGCAACGTAAAAGTAGATTTGGAAGAAGCACTGAATGCATGGAAGAAACCTTTGGAGAAGGTATTCCCTACTATTGCAGTAAAAGATACTACTCCCGTAGACAGCAAGGTTTATAAGGCAGAGCAGATTTATGTATGTAAAAATAAAATTGCACAGCCCACAGTATTTATTCCGGTATTCCCCGGTACAAACTGTGAGTACGACTCTACAAAAGCATTCGAGAGAGCCGGTGCGAAAGTAGTAACAAAAGTATTCAGAAACATGACCGCAGAGGACATCAGACAGTCCGTGGAAGAGTTTGAAAAAGCAATTGCACAGGCTCAGATTATCATGTTCCCCGGCGGATTCTCCGCAGGTGACGAACCGGACGGAAGTGCCAAGTTCTTTGCTACCGCATTCCAGAATGAAAAGATGAAGGAAGCGGTTATGAAACTTTTGAACGAGCGTGATGGTCTGGCACTTGGTATCTGTAACGGTTTCCAGGCGCTGATTAAACTCGGTCTGGTGCCTTATGGCGAGATTACCGGTCAGAAAGAGGATTCTCCTACTCTGACTTTCAATACCATTAACAGACACATCTCCAAGATGGTATACACCAAGGTGGTTTCCAACAAGTCTCCTTGGCTTAAAAACGCGCAGCTCGGAGCAACATACTGCACACCCGCTTCCCACGGTGAAGGCCGTTTCGTAGCACCTAAGGAGTGGATTGACAAACTGTTTGCAAATGGTCAGGTGGCAACCCAGTATGCTGACATTAACGGAAATGTTTCCATGGATGAAGAGTGGAACGTAAACGGTTCCTATGCATCTATCGAAGGTATTACATCTCCTGACGGCAGATGCCTCGGTAAGATGGCGCACGTTGAAAGAAGAGATGCATCTGTGGCTGTGAACATTTGCGGCGAACAGGATTTGAAGATCTTTGAGTCCGGCGTTGAATACTTTAAATAAAGTGTAATGACAGACACCCCACAGTGAAAAAGGAGTAATTGTGGGGTGTTTGAAAAAATATGAAAAAAAGATTGTAAAAAAATCATTATTTTCGTATAATATAGGTGAGAATAAAATTAATTATTCTCCTTCATCAAAGATGAGTCCTGTGACGGTTCTGACAGGACGGTAAAATAAAAACTGACCGAGAGATGAGTCCTGTGACGGTTCTGACAGGACGGTAAAATAAAAACTGACCGAATGATGAAGAACTTCAACGAGAGGTTGTGGCCTCTCGTTTTTCTGTAAAAGGGGACAAAAGATGAATTTAATAGAGAGTGATTTTCAGATTCTAAGGTTGACTGATGCTTTTTATGCAACGTATCCTAATCCGCCATATGTGGAGATTCTTAAGAAAAGAAAACGAGCATATAATTGCATTTTATTTCAAACTCATTATGGATATTTTATATGCATTCCATATAGAACAGAGATTACGCATAAGTATGCGTATCATTTTAAGAATTCAGCCCGTTCAAGAGTACATAAATCAGGATTGGATTATACGAAGATAGTTATTATCGGTAACAAAGAGTATATTGATAATGAAAATGCTTTGGTAGATCGGGATGAATATAATGAAACAGTGATTCAATTGAAGAGAATCAAAAGGGAAGCGTTGGAATTTGTCGAAGATTATGTGGCACATGTCAGTGGTAAAAAAATTATGCATACGAAGGAATATAAACGTAGGTATAATTTTTCTCCACTAAAGTATTTTCATCGTGAATTGGGGATTGGGGATTAGGACAAGCATTTGAAAAGGTTACATTAAAAATTGACAGACTACGGCTTTTTTGGTATGCTGACTATATGCAGACAAGGATGTAGTCGGAAGGAGGAGAAAATGAAAAGAAAATTTACAATGTCTGATACAGAGCGTGAAGTTCTGGAAGTACTGTGGGAACAAAAAGAACCAATGAAACAGTCCGGTCTTTTAGCTATCTTTGCGGAAAAAGGCAAGGTGTGGAAAAGACAAACATTGAATACTTTTCTGGCAAGACTGGAAGAAAAAAAACTTGTAGTAAGGGAAAATAGAAAGGTGCGCGCAGCATTTTCGGAGGAAGAGTATCAGTGCGAGCAGATGAAAGATGCCATTGACCGCATGTATGGCGGCAAATTGAGCAATTTTGTTGTGGCTTTTGCGGAGAATGACGCTATCAGCAAGGAAGATGCGGAAGAACTTTTGCATATTATGCAGCAAAAAGTTTTGGAAATGGAGTCCGGGAAAGAAAAGAAATAGTCTGGGAGAATACAAATGAGAAATCTACTCGTAATGACTTTGTCGGGGAGTTGTATGCTTCTGTTCTATTTATTGCTGAAATACGGTACGAAAGGGCGCATTTCCGGCAAAACTTTATATTGGTTATATAAAGCATCAGTGATATTTTATCTGCTTCCGTTATGGTATCTGAAACCTGTTTATAAGGAAATATATGACTTTCTGTTTGCGGACATGGAAATACTGCAATATGCACAAGATGTATCTTACACATATCAAGGCGGAAAATTGTTTATAGATGGCGGGACGTCATTCTTTATGAACGATTTTCTGAAATGGCAGACCGCCATTGGCGTTTCGTGGGCTTTGGGCGGTGTGGCGATTATGTTGGTAGAAGTAGGAAAGCATGTGAAGGAAAGAAAGCGTGTCCAAAGAAATAAATGGGAAACTCCTGACGAAGAGGCGCAAAAATTGGCTGCTACCTGGGTAGAAAAATATAAAATCAAGAGAAAGATAGTTTTTTATACCAGAGATGCAGAGTGTAAAACCTTTACTATGGGAATTTTTCATCCGGTGGTATTCTATTCGTCCAAGGAAGATACAGAGGCCAAGGAGATGCTTTTACAGCATGAGATTTTTCATATCAAACGATATGATATGTTGTGGAAATTGCTTGGGCAGTTGGTACTTTGTATCCATTGGTACAATCCTCTTACATGGATCATGCTACGGGAATGGCATCGTGTATGTGAAGAGTCTTGTGACAGTGAAGTGGTAAAGGAAAGAGATTGGGGAATCCGCAGTAAATACATGGAAATGATAATTAGGGACAGTGTGAAGGCAGGCGATGACTTGGCTTATAACATTGGTCTGTCCAAAAATGCGGAAAATGTGAAAAGAAGGGTGGATAATATAATGAAAACACAAATGATAAAAGCAAAGACATGGAAAAAAGCAGTATCGGTACTCGGTGTGGGAATGGCAGTTTTATTAAATTCTCTGACCGTTTATGCCTATGATGATATACAGTTCCGTTCAGTAGACCCCAGGTCTGAAAATTATGCGGAAGAAGTTGACCTTCTTTTAAATGGTGATGGTGTTTTTGTAGAAGAAGATTGTACGGAACATTTGGATGGGCTGTTTGGTGATATACATAAGATGCGTGAAATAGATATCCTGTATGATGAGCAGTTTGTGGATGAGGGAGGAAATATTTATCCCGCAGGAGAGGACGGATATGAGACCTGTGCCATCTGTGATGTTCACACATTTGTAGATGGTACTTACACATTCCACCAAAAACAGGATGATGGCAGTTGTATTGTAAAATACTATGATGCAAGACGCTGCACTGTGTGCGGATATGTAGATATAATGGATTTAATAAGCACTACTCATTACGTAGTTTGTACACACTAAGGGATAATATAATATAGTAGAAAATGTGCCCCGCAACAGAGCAAAACTTACCTTTTAAAAGTTAGAAAAATGATTGGTTGCCAAAAAGGAAATTATGTGGTAAGATATGCCATGGACTACAAAAAAGTAGTCAGTTGTAATTGGGGATTATGACTAGTCGGCGAATGAAAGGAGACTTTCATTCGCCGATACCGTTTTTATAGCACAAGATTGATACTTTTTTGTCAGTATGTTTTTTTTTCAGTACTTTGTCAAAAATAAGAAAAAAACAGTTTGCAAGGGCTGCAGAATTTGTTACAATCAATATATGTAAGCGGTTACATTTCTATTTTTGGAGGGTAAGCAATGAGATATTTTTTTGATGGTAAAATTGAGAAAAAAGAAAAAGGTTATATGATTCAGATTCCTTTTAATGTATGGGAAGTTTGTAAGCAAAGAGAAGTAATTAAAGCAGATATGGTACTGGATAACAAGATTATCGAGTGCGAACTGTTGCCTAAGGAAAAAGGTAACTACGAAATCCATGTGGAAGACGAAGATGCGATCCAGGTTGATATGAACCAGAAACATAAAATTCTTCTTCATGTAAACGGCAGTCTGATTAAAATGGACCAGAACAGTCCTTACAGTTTTGATAATCCTATCCGTAAGATTGAAGATATGTCCGTTATTATTCAGCCGGAAGACGGTCTTTGCGGACAGACCTGCGTGGCTATGCTGGCAGGTGTTACTATTGCTGAAGTTATCAGCGTAATGGACTGCAGAGAATGGCAGGCTACTATGGGCCGCGTGATTTCTGCTTTGAATTATTACGGAATTGACCACAGCGACATTATTGTTTATACAGAGGGACAGCCCGCAGTACTTCCCAAATGCTGTATCATGATGGAAAAGATGGGACGTTTCTGTCACTATCTGGTACACTTTGACGGCAAATATTACGATTCCAACCTGGGCGTAATGGAAGAGTACGATATGAGCAAACTTTTGGGTTATTTGGAAATTAAGTGCTAAGCGGGTTTGCTACCGGCTTGACGGACTTTCATAGCAAGATTAGAAGCGGCATGACTTAAGTTGTGCCGCTTTGTTTTGTAAAAGGGAATTTTTTCTTCCGTGCAAAAATAAATTATTTATAAAAGAAAAATTAAATTGCAAATTCTTTCCAAAATGGAATTGACGGGTTTGAGTAAAAGTGAGAGAATGTACTGTGTTGAAAATCAGTAGCAATGGGGACATATGCTACATAATATATGTATTTTAGGAGGTAATATTTT
Organism: Lachnospiraceae bacterium; assembly: GCA_017468395.1. GTDB lineage: Bacteria > Bacillota > Clostridia > Lachnospirales > Lachnospiraceae > Acetatifactor. The sequence continues at coordinate 43,373 of JAFUIR010000003.1, forward strand.
ATGAAATTAACACCTTTGGGCGACAGAGTTGTATTAAAGCAGTTGGTGGCAGAAGAGACCACAAAATCCGGTATCGTTCTTCCCGGACAAAACAAAGAAAAACCCCAGCAGGCAGAAGTTGTGGCAGTAGGCCCCGGCGGAGTTGTTGACGGCAAAGAAGTTAAGATGGAAGTAAAAGTGGGTGATCAGGTTATCTACTCCAAATATTCCGGTACAGAAGTAAAACTGGATGAGGAAGAGTTTATTATCGTAAAACAAAACGACATATTGGCAATCATCGAGTAGTGTTAGGACGAGAGCAAAAAATATGAAATTTTAGGAGGCATAATATGGCAAAAGAGATTAAATATGGCGCTGAGGCACGTGCGGCACTGGAAGCCGGTGTAAATCAGCTCGCTGACACAGTAAGAGTAACACTTGGACCTAAAGGAAGAAACGTAGTTTTGGACAAATCCTTTGGCGCGCCCCTTATTACCAACGATGGTGTAACTATCGCAAAAGAAATTGAACTGGAAGATGCATTTGAAAACATGGGTGCACAGCTTGTAAAAGAAGTTGCTACCAAGACAAATGATGTGGCAGGTGACGGTACAACAACTGCTACTGTACTGGCTCAGGCAATGATTAATGCAGGCATGAGAAACCTGGCAGCAGGTGCCAATCCCATTATCCTGAGAAAAGGTATGAAAAAAGCTACTGATTGTGCAGTGGAAGCAATCGCACAGATGAGTTCCAAAGTAAACGGAAAAGAACATATTGCAAGAGTTGCAGCAATTTCTGCAGGGGATGAAGAAGTTGGCCAGCTTGTTGCGGACGCTATGGAAAAAGTTTCCGGCGACGGTGTTATCACTATCGAAGAGTCCAAGACTATGATGACAGAACTTGATTTGGTAGAAGGTATGCAGTTTGACAGAGGTTATATTTCTGCATATATGGCTACTGATATGGACAAAATGGAGGCTACTTTAGACAATCCTTATATCCTGATTACCGATAAGAAAATTTCCAACATTCAGGAAATTCTTCCCCTTTTGGAGCAGATTGTACAGTGCGGCGCAAAACTGCTCATTATCGCAGAAGATGTAGAAGGCGAAGCACTGACTACTTTGATTGTAAACAAACTGCGTGGTACATTCAATGTTGTTGCAGTGAAGGCTCCCGGATATGGCGAGAGAAGAAAAGCAATGCTGGAAGACATCGCTACACTGACAGGCGGTCAGGTAATCAGTTCCGAACTTGGCTGGGATTTGAAAGATGCTACTTTGGATCAGATGGGCCGTGCAAAATCCGTTAAAGTTCAGAAAGAAAATACTGTTATCGTTGACGGCGAAGGTGACAAAAATGCCATTGCAGCAAGAATTGCACAGATTAAGAAGCAGATTGAGGAAACAACTTCCGAATTTGATAAAGAGAAACTGCAGGAGAGACTGGCAAAACTTGCCGGTGGTGTAGCAGTTATCCGTGTAGGTGCAGCAACCGAAACAGAGATGAAAGAAGCAAAACTTCGTCTGGAAGATGCTCTGGCAGCAACAAGAGCAGCAGTAGAAGAAGGCATTATCTGTGGTGGTGGTTCCGCATATATCCATGCATCCAAGGAAGTAGCAAAATTGGCACAGAGCCTTTCCGGTGATGAAAAGACAGGTGCGGAAATCGTTCTGAAAGCACTGGAAGCACCTTTGTATCACATTGCAGCCAACGCAGGTCTGGAAGGCAGTGTTATCATCAACAAGGTAAGAGAATCTGAAATAGGTGTCGGCTTCGATGCCCTGAAAGAAGAATATGTGGATATGGTTAAAGCAGGTATTCTTGACCCTGCAAAAGTTACCAGAAGCGCACTGCAGAATGCAACAAGCGTAGCATCCACACTGCTGACAACAGAATCCGTTGTGGCAAACATTAAAGAAGATGTACCCGCTATGCCTGCCGGCGGTGGAATGGGCGGAATGATGTAAGCGTTCTAAAGTTTAGGTGCGCGAATAAAATAAAGAGACTGTCACGTTCAAGTTTACTTGAGTAGTGACAGTCCTTTTTATTTTATGGAGCATGGCGAAGCCAGGCGGTATCCGAGTGAAAGCCGCAGGCTTTTGCTCGGATAAGCGCTTCGCAATATGATCTGCGGCTTTTGCGATAGGCGTTCTGTACGCATTCCACTATTTTATTGAAAATTTGCATATTTTATGATATGCTTTAAAGGTCTATTAATTCTATTTTCAAGGCGTTTCAGCCTGAAATTCCATTTTTTTATTTGTTAGACAAAAAATATTAAAGTTGTCTTATATGATAACACAAGGAGGAGATATTATTTACGAAATCAAAATTAACCGAACTCAAGAATTATTGAGTTATAACTTGGATGGTAAATGGAATGATTATATTGCTGTTCAGAAAAACATTATTAGAACTATGAAGCAAGAAAAATTTTTTGAGAAATATTCTTCAGTGAGAAATCTTCAATCAGGAATAGATATTAGAATTACCACAAAAGGGATAAAGGAAACATTTGGTCCGGGATTGAGATACAAATATTTGCCCAGAGAATTAAAAGAACTTAAAGTAGCGGTAGTACGTAGTTTGCCCCTTTTGATAAAAATGGGTCATTTACTTACAGATAATGTAGAAAATTTTCATGGAAAAAAAGAGACATTTGGATATATTGTAGCCCCTGTAATTGTAGATGAAAAGAAATATAATGTGAGGATTTGTATAAAGAAAACGATAGGAACAAATTACTTTTGGATTCATCATGTGGATGAAATAGAAAAAAGTTCCGGATTACTCTCTCCATCTCAAGAGACGGATATAATTGAGACCCAAAACTTTGATTTGAAACTACCATATCATTCTGAAGAAGTCAAGACTGATTTGAATAAACATTTGTGTGAAAATACAAAAAATGATAAGGAGTAGTGAAATGAAAAGTACAAGTGTATCTTGGAGAAGGGAGAGTACAATCCCAGTTTACAAATGGAGATTGCAATATGCATAGCAAGATGGTAAATTTAATTGTGTATAATAAAGAATTTTGAAAATGCACCACAAATAGGAAAAAAGTGTTTAGAGACGCAGGAAGCCCAATTATTACACTGTATTTTGCATAAAATATTAAGCAACTGTGAAAGATAAAACAAATTGAAATTACGAAGAAGAGGTAAAATTATGTCCGATACATTAAAACAATTCAAAGAATATTTGGAAATTATGTCCTACTATGAACATGCGGGGAATCAGCTTTATTGGGATATGCAGACCCAGACCCCGGAAAAAGGTTATGAAAACAAAGTGGACACACTTACCTATTTTTCCACGCAGCAGTTTAAGATGGCTACGGCGCCCGAATACGGCGAAATGCTGGAAAAACTGTCTGCACCGGAAGAGTTTGCAAAACTGGACGAGGGTATGAAAATCACTGTAAAAAGAAGAAAGAGGGATTTTGATAAATTTGTCCGTGTGCCGGAAAAACTCCATGAAGAAATGGTACGGGAGCAGGCACTTGCCCAGCGTGCGTGGGAAAAGGCAAAAAGAGCCTCTGACTACTCTGTATTTTGTCCACATCTGAAAAAGTTGATTGAATTGACCAAACAGCAGGTGCAATATACGGATCCCGGCAAAGAAATCTATGATGTCCTTTTGAATGAATACGAAGAAGGAATGAACAGCGAGACAGTAGACCGCCTTTTTGAGGAAATGAAAGAGGGACTTCGCTCTTTGTTGCAGAAAATCATGGAAAAACAGGAGCCGGACAGAAAAGTGTTTGAAGGTGAGTATCCGGTTCATAAACAAAAAGAACTGGGCGCATTTTTGCTGGATTACATTGGTTTCGATGCTGAGGCCGGTGTTATGGGGGAGAGTGAGCATCCTTTTACTATGGGATTTGGAGCCAAGGACGTGCGAGTGACCAATCACTACCACGTGGACAATGCGATAGACCCGATATTCAGTATTATCCACGAGGGCGGACATGCCATTTTCGAGCAGAATGTGGATGAAAAGTATGAAAAAACAGATGTGGCTCAGATTAATCTTTTGGGGCTTCATGAAAGCCAGTCCAGATTTTTTGAAAATATTTTGGGCAGAAACATCAACTTCTGGAAGCCGATTTATGACAAGGTGGGCGAATATCTGCCAAAGTTTAGGGAGATTTCCCTTGAGCAATTTGAAAGGGAAATTAATCATGTGGTGCCCAGTTTTATCCGTACAGAGGCCGATGAACTGACTTATGGATTTCACGTTATTTTGCGCTATGAAATTGAAAAAGCCATTTTCCGTGAGGGCGTGGAAGCCGAGAAACTGCCGGAACTTTGGAATCAGAAAATGGAGGAACTTTTGGGTGTAGTGCCCGAAAATGACGCTCAAGGCATTTTGCAGGACACACACTGGGCCGGTGGCAGTTTCGGATATTTCCCCACGTACCTTCTGGGAACTATTTATGATGGTATGTTCCTTGAAGCGCTGGAAAAGGAACTTGGCAGTGTGGATGAAATTTTGGCTGCGGGCAGAGTAAAAGAGATTACCAAGTGGCTGAACGAAAAAATCCATAAAAATGGCAGTATGTACACTTCGGCAGAGGTAGTAAAACGTATCTGCGGCAGTGAGATCAGTGCAGAACCGATTCTTTGCCACTTCAAAAAGAAATATATAAAATTGTATGATTTATAAAGTGTAAAAGCTTGTCTGTGAAGGAGTTTGCAGACAAGCTTTTTAACAAAATTTAACAAATCTTTAAGGTTTGTCGAGAAAAAGAGGTTGTGCTAGTTTATGTCATTTGGTATAATGATAACGTTTAAATTGTATCTTTTTTAGGGAGGAAAGACGATGAAGAAATTATTAGTTACAGTAGTTGCAGTTTTGCTTATGCTTTCCGGCACAATCAGCGTAAGTGCAGCTGGTCTTAAAGATGTGTTTAGTGCACAGTACTATTCTGACCAGTATAAGGATTTGAAAACAGCCTTTGGTACAGATGAGGCTATGTTGTTCCAGCACTTTGTAGATTACGGAGTGAAAGAGGGCAGA
>JAFUIR010000004.1 GCA_017468395.1 Lachnospiraceae bacterium
CCATCCTGCTGCCTTCTCATATATAAATCAGCCCATAAATCTTTAAATTTTATATAGCTGCCAGTTGTCATCGAGCTAAACACACTAATTCCTTCATAAACCAGCTCATATTCCTCTGATAATACAGGTTTAGGCTCTTCCATAGGTAATGGTTGCTCTGCCACCTCAGATTGCTCCGTTACCTCAGGTTGCTCCGTTACCTCAGGTTGCTCCGTTACCTCGGATTCCATGGTTGGTTTCGATATTTCTGTAGGCATTTGCTCTGCAGTTGACACCTCCTGGGTTTCAGGCAAAATCCCCTCCGTCTCATCTTTTTCATTTTTCCAACTCAAAAGTATTATACTTATACAGACCAATACCAAGCCGGCAACTGTCACCAATACTTTCTTATTTTTTCGTAAAAAATCCAAAAGAGCCATTTCCTTTTTTCCTCTCTAATATACTAAGCAGTTAAGACCAGAACGGACTCTTGGTTCTCTCATTTGAACCACCGTTTACCTGTAAGCCATACACTCTTTGAAAATTCTTGATCGCACGCTTATTTTGCTAATATTCTAGTCCTTTACTAATACTTTCTCTTTTTAACTTGTCCAATACTATCGGCATCTTATGCTTCCGCCAGTTTACCATCTTTTATATAAACTACTCTTGTTGCATATTTAACCAATTCCATATCATGAGTAACCATAACAATCGTAGTTCCCTTTTTATTCAAATCTGATAATAATTCCATAATACTACGGCTATTTTCTTCGTCCAGATTTCCTGTGGGCTCATCGGCAAGAATCACTTTAGGATGATTTACAATTGCTCTTGCTATTGCAACTCTCTGTTGCTGTCCTCCCGAAAGTTGACTGGGATAATAATTCATCCTGTCATCAAGACCTACCTTTTCCAATGCTTCTCTTGCACATTTTTTTCTTTCTTTCTTTTTCATTCCTCCATACCCCAGAGGTACTTCCACATTATGCAGGGCATCCAATTCATCTATAAGATGATATGCTTGAAAGATGAAACCGATATTTTTATTACGAAACGCTGCAAGCTGCTTGCTGCTTTGTCCACTAACTTCTACCTTGTCAAAGAGGTAGTTTCCTTCCGTCATAGAATCAATTCCACCCAGTATATTCAGCAAAGTAGTTTTACCACATCCTGAACGCCCTAAAAGCATTACGAATTCCCCTTCGTCAATTGACAACGAGATATTTTTAATCGCTGTAGTTTTTACGTCTTTCGATTCGTATACCTTCTTTAAATTTTTTACTTCTATCATCATTACATCCTCTTTCGCACTACACCCGTGCATTATTAGTTCTAATATAAAATAGCGAAGTCATACTGGTAGCAACCGCAATAATAAAACACAATACCCCTACCATCCCCACTGCTTCATGGGACATAGTAACCGCATACTGTGAACTACTTAATGCCGGAGCAATAAGCAGCGAAAAAGCAAGTGAAATTCCGCCTGCGGTAAAACATAGTAAAAGCATTTCCAAAAGAAGTTCGACCACTAACTTCCACCGTTCTGCCCCTACCCAAAAACTTATTGCAAAATCTTTTTTTCTTCTTTCTAACAATATGAACAGAACTCCTACCATACCTACAACAATGAGAAACAAAGCAAACTTTGCAATCCACGATAGCACCCTTATGGTATCGCTTAAATCACTACTACTTTTTTGATAATCTTCAATTTTATTTGAAATCTCATAACTGCATTCATCGTGCGTTTCGGATAAATAGACTAAAACTTCGTTTCCTTTTTCCTGTAATTCCTTTAAACTGATACCTTCTTTCCCAATCAATTCCAATGTACAATTGAAGAGAACATCAAATTCTTCAAATATATCCTGCATAGAAACCGGAATGATGATACACTCTCTAACCGTCTTGTCATAGCCGACAGTTGGTGCGAAAGAAAGAATTTGCTCACTATTTTTCGCTTTGTCAAATTCCTTAAATAAATATTCTGTCTCATTCACATAGATTCCTTCTGACGAAATCACAACGCCCAAGTCCCCTAGGATAACATTCTCCTTTTCCAAATGTGCTTTTGCCTCTGCTCCTATGTATGGACTATTCCCTTTTACTTGAAACATTTTTTGAAATGCTACTTCTGACATACCAAGCACTGTAATTGTATCTAAATCTCTCGTATATATTGCCCCATAGGAAATATATGAAATTTCTAACATCTGCCCATATTTTTCGGCTATGTAATCATAATCTGCTTTTGTCACAGGCACCCCGTTATTTCGTCCACCAAGCATATCTTTTGTATAAGCATTAATTGAAATTCCGCTTTCCGTGTACTGTTTCTCATATTCATACAATCTTCGCTCTATTGACTTTGCAACATTAATCTGGCTTGCTATGATTGTAAATCCTACGACCAATTCTAATACTATAAACCCATATATTTTTGCATTCCACTTAAGTCTGCGCATTGCACGGCTAACCAAATAAAACATACTTATTCTCCCTTCAGCACAGATGCTATATCGAATTTCATTATCTTATGTGTCATGCTAAAACTTATAATAAAGCACAGCAGTTCCAAAATCAGAAAACCGAGCACATATACTTTTGCGTCGAACAGCAAAATTACGCCCTCGGGAATCGTCTGCGTAAACATTGGTAACACCAATATGTCTATAAGATAGGCAAGTAAAGATAATAAACCGTTCTCAAAAAAGCAAGAAAAGAAAATTTCCTTTTTCTCTGCCCCCAAAGCCATTTTTATCCCTGTTTCATATCGCATCCGGGCAATTTTTCCATATAGCACCAGAATGCAATTTATTATGGAAAATATCATTAAAGGAATCGTAATTGCAAAAATAAAAACAGAATTTGAAAAGCAAATCTCTCTCTTTCTCTCAAAATAATCATTTATATCCTGAATCCTATAAATCTGCCCTGTTTTTTCCTCTAATTTTTTCTCAATCTGATTTTCCCCCACATTTTTTTCAGTTTGAACAAAAAAAGTATAATTATTTTTGTTCAGATTACCATTGTCGTCAAATACACCATTCGGGACCAGAACCTTATTAATAAGTTCCATAGAGCGAAATACGCCCACAATTTGAAGAGGCTTCCCCTCCACAAAAAGCACATCTCCCACTCCAACCTGCAAATTGTACTGAGATAACAACGATTCTTCTATCATACAAACCGTTTTAACTTCTTTTATTTCCTCTTTTTTGATGCTCCGCCCCTCAATTATATCGTACTTCACAAAATCAAGAAATTCTTCTGATATTGCTCCGACTGCATCATTTACTATCGTATCAGTTATTTCAACGTCATACGCTAACTTTTCACAGCCTCCCAATTTTATTGCATCCAGATTTTCTTTTATTTCCAAATACATCTCATTCGTCAAATGTTCTGTTTCTACATTACAAAAGTACGCATTTTCACTAATCTGTGGAAATAGATTTTTCACATTGACCCAGAAAACGTTAATATTGGCAAGTGCTATAATAGGCATCATTAACCCAAGTGCCAAAGAAAACATCACTATGAGGTTTATCTTTATATTTTTCTTTAGTTCCCGAACACTTAGTTCAAAAAGGAAAAAAAGTTTATTCATTACTCTACCTTCTTTATCTCAAGTACTTTTTCCATTAAAGGCAATCCAACGTATATCGTACCGGTTTCGTCCATCGTTAAATTTGAATACATGCTAATATCTTCACTATTGACATAGGAATGCTTGTATATACCGCTAAAGTCATAGTAATCCACAGTTCCATAGGAGCCAGATGCGCACACAATCCCATCTGCATCCACTACGAATCCTGACGGAGTAATCCCATATGGAAGTTCACAGACCTTTGTCATTTCCTCTGTTGTTAAAGAATACAAAACATTCAATCCGGTCCTCCAACCGCTAACATCATTCCTTTTTCCTGTGGTCACTCCCAAGTTAACAGCATAGACCTTTCCATCTGTTTCTGAAACCGCTCCGCAAAAATTTTGCCCGAGTTCTACAAACGTTTCTTCCTGCACGTTGTAACACAAAATTTTACCATACGCAAAATTGGAAGATGATAAATAAACATTCCCCGCTTCATCAACGGCAATGTAATTAGCAGACTCTGCTTCTTTGGGCACATTCTCAGAAAAACAAATTTCTTTTTTATATGTCAAATCAAAGTTAAGTATTTGGATTCTTCGATTTTCCGCGTCCAATACATAAATACAACCATTTTGCGCCGCAATTCCGGTCGGATTCAAAAATTCAAGAGAACCATTCCCTGTCTCTCCCACCGTAGATAAAATATTACCTTCTCTATCCAAAACGAGTATGCAATCATTTGCCGTATCGACCATAAGTATATCCGTTTCACGACATAAAATGCCTCCTATGTTTCTTCCACTGCACGCTTCCAGCTCTGACATCGAATACTCCTGTAACATATTCGTCTGTCTCTGTTTAAATTCTGTTTCATATAATGTGTCCAGTTCTTCATCCGTAAACACGCTTAATTCTCCACGTGCAATCTTATCTGCATCCATTTTGTTTTCCTGTCCGCAACCAACAGAAAATAACATACAAAAAACAATTGCAAAAACAAAAATTTTCTTTTGCATTTCTTTTCTCCATCACTTTATACTTAATATTTCCTAATACTGTAAAAGCGAAGGGATTAATACTATTAGGTATTCATCCCTCGCTTCTAAATACATTACCTATTATTTCTTTTTACTATTGACAACAACCTAAGTCAATTGAGGTATGCTTATACTGTCGGATAGCGATATTCTCATTAGTAACACAAAGGCGATAAAGTGTTATTGGTGCTTTATTTGTTTCATTCATCCACAAAAAACCACAACCATCACTCTCACACTGGGCATCTCCTATCCATTCTGTATCCCAATCACCACATCCTTCTGCTGACACAGGAATACTTGTTGCAAATAACATTACTGTTGCAAAACAAAGAACAAAAATTTTTTTCATTTTTTTACCCTTCCTTCATCGAAATCAGTAGACACAATTCAATAATTTCTCTTCAATTTCCTGAGGGTCAGTTTCTCCGATAATTTCATACTTCCCAGAATTGTGAAGTATTAAAAAACTAGGATACCAATCAACTCCATATATATAGGCTAATAAATCTCCTGCATCCACTTGTGTCATCTTTTCTACCGGAACATTTTCCCTATCCCTGTAAAATGTCAACACTTGAAAAGCATCTTGAATACCGGTTCCTTCAATAATGGGATTTACCAATTCACAATCCGGGCAACCCACCATAGAAAAATAGACTAACAAAGGCCTTGTATCCTTCGTATCGGCCAACGTTTTTATGTAGTTTTCATTGATTGTTTCTACATCTGATATTTCCAGCAAAGAGATTTTCTTTATCATATCATCCAACATCTCTCCCTTAAAAATTATATCCATATTTTTATCTAAAATATAGAATGTCGGAGTGGAGGTGCCGATATGAGCATCTTTAATGGTATAATTATATTCAATGGGAATTCCATTCTTCTGTGCATAATTTTCCCCCGTTTTTCCTTCCCATACTATCATGTTGGCAACATTCATTTCTTTGTACACGTTGCAAATATTGTTAATTGTAGTTAGCGAGTCAACACAGGTTCCACAACCCTTATCAAGATAATAAACAAACGTATAATCCTGATTCTTATCCTCCCAATCTACATTTTTTTGCTCCCAATCCAGCAACGGAACGTCTAGAAACGAATCTCCATAATTTAATATAATTTCTGTTCCTTTATTATAATACACTTTCTGCAGACAAACAAGTAGGACGATTGTCGACATAAGGCAACCTAATATAAAGGTAAAAATCATATAACATACCATTCTTCTCTTTGACATAAAATATCTCCCTCTGCTTATTGTAAAAAAGAACTATAAATAAATTCTGTCCACCTTTACTTTTGTATTTTGAATTATCGTGCGCACAATATTCGCTTATATCATGACACATTTCCATTTCAACAATCAAGGGACAGAGTTGTCCAAAAAATTTTTGCATTTTTCGACAACTCTGTCCCTTGCCATGTTACTTCCTTCAATTTTATAATACTCATGTTACCAAAGAACTTTTATAGGAGGGGAGTCCAAATGAAAAAGAATAATTTTATCAAAAAACTTTACCGTACCATCTGTATCTGTCTCATCGGATTATGTATTTATGGAAGCACGCCGTTTCCCCGATTTCCCAACCCGGAAAATAATGTTCCCCATATTATCTCAACATGCAGTGATAAAGAAGACTTCATAAAGGGATTTAAAGAGTAATCATTGTGCTCTTTCGCTGTTCCAATTTTCTTTTATAACTTCGTTCCATAAACTTTCGTCTTCCAAAACGACTATAAATAACACAAAGGTTTATATCCCTGAACACATTCCTCTTTTCCTCAACCGGAATGTGTTCTTTTTCTTTTTGCTCATAATTCCATGTAAGGTCATATAGGGAACCGGGAATAAAGGTTATCCGGTTCCACTTTAGGCACTCTGAGAGAATGGTTTTACTTATGTCGCTGGCAGTATCATACTCTCCCTTATTTCCCAACTGGCTTGCCACACCGGACATAACCAACTCGTAGGAATTAATATACGCCCCTATAAAACCTTCCTCTCTCAATCCGGTATAACACCTTCGTAAGGTGGTCAAACATTTCTGTAATTCCGGATTATCCCAATTCATGTTGCTTACCATGTTATGAATACAACCAACTTCCTCTTCTGTCATATATCCGCTTTTTTCCGAGACTGCCGCCTCATAGGGCATGGTATACTCCAACACCTCCCGTATTTTCTCCAGAAATTCTTCTTTAGATATCTGCTCTGTCTGCTTTTGATTCAGCACTTCAATTCGCATTAAAGTTTGCCGGTTCATGGGAATCTCTAAGGACACCATTTCCCTTAGTTTTTTCAGCGTTTTTTCAACTTTTTCATTTTCTCTTTCGTTGATACTGCACCGTAAGTCATCCATTAATCGTTGTGCTTCCATGCTGCTGCTTACCAGTTCGGTCCGTTGAAACTCCATGGGCAGATTAAGCCTTTGAAAAAGTTCTCTGACAATAGGGCGCTGGGTTCTCAATTTATTGTTTTCAATCCGTCCTATGGTTTTCAGTGAGCAGATTCCCTCGCACAACTGCTGTCTGGACAGCCCTAACATTTCTCGGCGGATGCGTATCACATCCCCGATGCAATAGGCCTCTTTTTCCACGTACAGATAGCACTCATCCTGCATTTCAAAGGGCCTGCCTAATTCTTTTCGTACCTCTTCCACAGCCCATATCCATTCTTCGTTTTCTTTCTTTACAAGTTCAAGAGCGCTTGATTTTTGTGCTTCTCCCTCTGCGTTCAAAGTTTTTTCCATTTTTTGCAGAAGTCCTTTACGCACTTGCAACAGTTCCCACAGATAATAAGAGCCATGCGCATCCCGCAGCATTTCAATGGCCTGGTTGGAAAGTCCCAGCATTTGTACTTCTGTTTCTTTCAAACTTTCTTCTTTCTTTTCCAACTCCCTGTATAAGAAATATACCGTTTGAGGATAGATTTTCGCCCTGCATACATCATCCAACGGTGAATTTTTAATATATGTAAGCACTTTTTCAAACCAACATACTTTTTCTTCTGTGGGCTTACTATAATTTACATACTCCAATATCAAATACAGTTCCTGCATGGATAGGCTCTTTTTTTCAAAATTCTCTTCCGTTATGTCCGAAACCGTTAGGGAAACTGCCCTGTGGTAAAGTTCTGCCAGTTCTTCCCGGGATGCCCCGTCTCTTTTTAAAATCATTCCCTTCATAGCAAGTACAAACTGTTTCTCCACCGGATTTGTCATGTCGTATGTATTCTCATACCGGCTTATGAGATTTTCCGATTTTTCCCTATCCAAATCCACGATTGCCTGTAAAATCTGCTGTCTCAGTTTCCATGGAAAAAACTCATCATAGCACAGATAGTTTTCGTAAGAATCTGCTGTTTCTCCCATTCTTGAAAGCAACCTGTCTCTGGTAAGTTTATCCGGAAATCGGTCTCCCTTTTCGAACTTTCCAAGAATACTTAATTCAACCAAGCCCTCACTTAACCTTTCCATGCTCAGCCCGTACTTTTTTCGCATTTCTGTTATGTAATTTCCAAAATCCTCTCTTGTGTACCTATTCATTTTTCTTCCCCTCATTTTGCGCTACTGTTTAGCCTTTCACACAATAAAACCACACTACATTAGCGTCTCCAAAATCTCCAGACTCTTAAACTCCTTATTAAAAAATCTTTTCCGACACCGCTCTCCGATTTCCTGTAATTCCAAAAGCACCTTGTCCGTCACGGAAAAAGTGTACAGTTTCTCCACCAAAGATGCAGCAATAAAGTCCACTGCATAGACTGTGGATTCCTCCCATGTCTTGTCACCGGGCACGCCGGGAAATTCCCCATTGACCGCCACGACCTTGATTTCAAAAACAGCACGGACCAAGGGATTGGGGATAGAAGGATGCACCAGTGCCCGCAGGGTCTGGTACAAGAGTTTTAGCATTTCTTTTTCGTCATTGTTTTCCCTTGTGTAATAGTCCGCAATTTCCAAAAAATACATGCCGTAGTATGCACCTATGTAATCACTGCGGAGTTGCTCAAAATAGTTAGAAATATTTACTTCCATTACATTATAAGAACTTTTCCCCTCGTACAACTTAAATTCGCCGAAACAAAAAGGATTGGTAGCCGCCATAAACCGGCTGCCGGAGCGTCTCGCTCCCTTGGCAAAAGCCGATATTTTTCCTCTTTCTTTCGTTAATATGCACACACGCCTATCGTATTCACCGATAGGCGTCTGACTTAAAATCATTCCTGTTACCGTAATCGCTTCCTGCATACGGTCTCTCTCCTTTTTGCTCTCCCTTGGCTGCGCTTTTACTCTCTTCCTGCTTCATACGGCTATAGTTTAAATAGTCCTCTATTTTGCCGGAAACGGTAAATTGCTGCCAGTAACTTTCTGTGCTCATCCTGCATCCCCCTTTGTGCTTTTTTTAGTTTTCTTTCGCACTTTTAGGGTCTGCTTTTTGCCCCTTTTCTATACCTTAATTTAAGATATCTTTTTCATTGTAACCGAAGTTTTTCAGAAGTAAGTCGCTGTCTCTCCAGTCTTTTTTTACCTTAACCCAAAGTTGAAGATTGGCCTGCATTTCAAGTAAATCCTCAATCTCAGGACGTGCCTTAGAGCCTATCATTTTCAGCATACTGCCACCTTTTCCGATGATAATGCCCTTGTGGGAATCTCTCTCGCAAACAATGGTCGCCTCAATATCTACAATGTGCTGACGGTACTTCATGCTCTCTATGGTAACCGCTATCCCATGGGGAATTTCCTCCGCCAAAAGACGCAGTGCCTTTTCACGGATCAGTTCTGCCACAATCTGGCGCATGGGCTGGTCGGTAATGGTGTCCTCATCATAAAATGCCGGTCCGTAAGGAAGATATTTCATAATGCATTTAATCAGTTCTTTGGTATTGTTTGCTTTCATAGCCGACACAGGCACGATTTCCGCAAAATCATATTCTTTGCGGTAGGTTTCAATACTCGCCAAAACATCCTCTGTCTTTACAGTATCAATCTTGTTTATAACCAAAATAACCGGCGTCTTGGTCTTATGAAGTTGTTCGATAATGTGTCTCTCTCCCGCTCCGATAAAGGTGGTAGGCTCCACCAGCCACAAAATCACGTCCACTTCAGAAAGAGTTCTCTGGGCAACAGATACCATGTAATTACCCAGTTTGTTTTTTGCTTTGTGGATACCCGGTGTGTCCAAAAACACAATCTGTCCTTCCTCGGAAGTATAGACCGTCTGGATTTTGTTACGGGTCGTCTGGGGTTTATTGGATGTGATGGCAATCTTTTGCCCGATTAGACAGTTCATCAAGGTAGATTTGCCCACATTGGGTCTGCCAATCAATGTGGCAAACCCTGCTTTGTAAGATGTATTTTCGCTCATTAGAATAAGTTCTCCACTTTTCCAAAAATTTCTTTTGCAGCCTCGATGGCTTCTCCTCCGCCTACTACGCAAAGGACTTCATCGGACATAAAGGCACGGATATATTCTGCTGTCTTTCTGAAGGCTTCCTGATCCGTTGCCAACAGTTCGTCCCTCTCTCTCTGGATGTTTTCAAAACTTTGCCCCGTCATGTAAGCCCCCAGGGAATACATACCCTTGGCTGCGGGATTCATCGGGGTGTCCAAAGAACTGATAGCACCGATAATGAACTGTGTCATGGTTCTTTCGTCCGCCTCAAAGGAAGCAATATAGTCTGCCGCCTTTTCATAAACGTCAATGGTTTTTTCCAAATTGGGGTCCCTGTAGGAAACAAAGCAGGCATCGCCGGAGCGGCTAAAACTGCACATGCATCCGTAGGCGCCGCCCTTCACACGCACATTGTTCCACAAATAGTCAGTGCTGAGCATGGTATGAAGCACACGCAAAGAACCTGTGTATTCCAATCCTTTTTCCTTAAAGTTACCGCCGCGGCACACATACTGTACCTGTCCGGCAGTCTTAAAGCCTTCATTTTTCTTGGAACGCTCGGGACGGTATTTTTCTTCTGCCAAAAGTGCGGAAACATCATCGGTAAACAAGTCTTTTTTCAACTGCGTGATAAGCTCAGGCAAAGGCTCATAGCCCTTTTCATCTCCCACAAAGTCAACCATCAGATTCTCCGGGCGAAGTAAAATATGTGCCAGTTTCTGCAATTTATCTCCCAGCTCTGTCAAAACTTCCTCGCCTCCGCAGGACAGTTTTTCAATGAGTCGGTAGAAACTCATGCCTGAAAGCACATCGTTTACCGCTGAGGTATTGGATATATAAGAAAGAGCACGTCCCACAGCCACGGAATGTCCTGAGGAAATCATGTAGCCTTGAGTCCTTGATTTTCCCTCTGCCAAAACTTCCGCCATACGCTTGGTATCGTCATACTTAGTACTTAGCAGCATTTCCTTCATCAGCCGAACCGCTTTGGCAAGATTGGGATAAAGAACCTTTGTTTTTAACTCTAGGGTTACGGTGTAATCATTTCTGTCCTTTACATTTTCATACAAATTGCAGACAGGGCTGATTCCGCCGGTTTCTATGTTTATTTCATTAAACAAATCGCCGTATTTGTAATTTTCGGTATTCAGCATACCAAGCATGCCCTTTAATACTCCCAAGTAAGGGAACAGGTCTGCGGGCACTTTGTCCGCCTTAAAGATAAGACGTAAATATGCGATTTCGTTGGTAAACAGGTTGTGGAATACCACGGTGCTGCCGCTGATGGTGCGAATCTCGTTAACATACTGCGCCGCTTCTTTTTTCATATCTTCTCTGGACAGCAAGGGGATTTTTTCCAAGTCCTCTTTCTTATCCGGCGTCTCCTGCCACTCCTTCAAAGCCTTGGTATCCGCCACAATCTTCGCTATTTCTTCCTGACTGAGGGAAGCCTTGTATACTGCCAGACTTTGTTTCAGTTCCTGTTCTTTCATTGCTGCCAAACCTTTTTTCGGAACCAAAGTTACCAAAGAGGCATGGTTGTTTTCCAGCAAATACTTGCGGATAAGTTTTTCAAACTCGCCCTTTTCCACCCATTCTTTCATGTGGGCAAAAGTCTCGTTTGCTTCAATGTGCATAAAAGGACAGTTATCGTCATAAAGCCAGCTGTCGAACATTTGCAGACCGTACATAAGTCCCTTGGGATAAGAACCAAAGTCCGCTTCACGATAACGGAATTCATAGTAGTTGATTCCGGCCAAAAGCGCCTTTTTGTCAATACCTTCTGCCACCAGTTTTTCCAAAATTTCACGGATGGTATTTACAAATTCCTCTCTTCTGGAAACAGAAGTATTTTTTGCAACAATGGAAAAATAGGGCTGTCTCACACCGTTGTCATAAACGCTGTACACTTCTTCTCCAATGCCTTTATCAGTCAGTGCCTGCTTTAAAGGCGCACCTGGGGCGCTGCAAAGAGCATAATCCAAAATCTGGAATGCCACATACATATCTTTATCCAGCACATCTCCCGCTGTCATGTTATAGGCAAAATAAGCACTCTTTTCTTCATCATCCTCGTCATTGATGGGATAATCCTTTTCCACCTGACGCATTTTTTCAAAGGGGGGCTGCACTCCCACTTCGGAATCCACTTCCCTCATTTCAAAATTTGACAGATAGTTTTGGTCGATAAACTCCAGTTTTTCCGCCATATCCATATTTCCGTACAAATAAATATAACTGTTGGAAGGATGGTAATATTTTTTATGAAACTCTATAAACTCTTCATATGAAAGTTCAGGAATACACTCCGGGTCGCCGCCGGACTCCATGCCGTAAGTTACATCGGGATAAAGGGAATTCATCAGTTCCCTTTGCAGCACATCATCAGGAGAAGAAAATGCACCTTTCATCTCGTTATAAACAACGCCATTGATGGTAAGTTCACTGTTTTCATCTTCCATCTCATAGTGCCAGCCTTCCTGGCGGAAAATCTTGTCTTGTTTGTAAATATTGGGATAAAAAACCGCATCCAGATAAACGTGCATCAGGTTTTGGAAATCCACGTCATTACAACTTGCCACCGGATAAATGGTTTTATCCGGGTATGTCATGGCATTTAAAAATGTATTCAAAGAACCCTTTACCAGTTCCACAAAGGGATCCTTAATGGGGAATTCCTTGGAACCGCAAAGCACGGAATGTTCCAAAATATGGGGCACACCGGTACTGTTTACAGGGGGGGTACGAAATCCGATATTAAACACTTTGTTTTCATCGTCATTAGAAAGCAGTGCCACTCTCGCCCCTGTTTTTTTGTGTTTCAGCAAATAACTTTCTGAATTCAAGTCTTCCAGTCTTCTTTTTTCAATTATTTCGTAGGTTTGTAAATCTTCAATTCTCATATTTTCCTCATTTCCGTTTCTATAAATTAAATGCCATAAGTGCCAATTTCGATATGCCGATTTCCTGCACAATCACGCCCGTTTTCTCTTTCTGGGCAGCGGTAAGTTCCGCAAATTTTTCAATTTTCAGTGTCTTTGTCTCGTACACTTCTTTTTTCTTGCCAAAAAGGTTCTTTTTCACGACCACTTCTGCGTATTTTACTTTTATTTTTAACTGTTTACACACTTCAAAAACAAAACCGCCGGGCTCCAAAAAATAAAAATGGCTTTCCAGCGTGGTGGCCGGATCCAATTTGGCTTCTGCCAAAATGTACTTTTGCATGACTGCTTTTAACTTAAATGTAACATCTTCATTTTCGATTAATTCCTCATATGTATACTTTGCGCCAAGATAGATGTTACCCGCATCCTGCATCACATACTTATAATCTTCGTAAATTGTCATCTTTATTCTCCGCTCTCTAAGTCTTCAATCTTAAAGCCACTGATACGCATGGCTTCTTCAATGGCTTTTACGTTCATTCCGGTCTCCGCCGCCAGTTCCGCAGGCGTTACCTTTCTGCCCAAATCTTCTGCCAGACTTCTCGCCGCATCCGCCACTTTATTGACCTTATCTTCAATGCGCTTGTCCTTTTGGCTCTCCTTAGCATTTTCCTCAATAAATTCTTCCATGGCATCCATCATCATCTTGCCAAGCATTCCTTGTGCCTCCGCCGCATTTTCAAGGCAGCCCAGCATGGTCACGCCTATGACCAGCGCCACATTCCCTTCCGCTACCAAATCTTCAAGGGGCACGCCCTGTCCGCTGTAAAGTTTTGCAAGATCCACCGCCTGGGGCAAATAGATTTCTATCAACTTTTTCTGGGCGTCCGTATCACCTGCCATGGCAGAAAGAGTAATTGCCTCTGCCTCGCCGGGGGTAACCCTCTCCATAGACTGCAATTCGTTAAAATACTCTTCCAGATAACTTTTGTCCAAATCGCTTAAATAGTCATCCGCATTCACAGGCTCACCGATGCCGATTTTATGTTTTTCCAAAAAGTCGTAAACCAAGGCAAGTTGCGCTTCATCCAGTCCAAGGGGCGCAAAAGCCTCCTTCACCTGTTCCTCACTGATGCAGCCACCCTGTTCTTTGGCTGTCTTTTTTACCTCTTCCAAGGTTTTTGCAAATAAAACTTCCTGATTCATCCGATTTCCCCTTTCCTACTCCACATGCTTATGTGTAAATAAATGATCCTGACAATATTCGTAATTGCCTTTACATTTCGAGCAAAATCTAAATTCCAGTTCGGGATTGCTTTCGTCTGTTCTGCCGCAAATCGCACATTTATGCCTTGTCACAGCACTTGCACGGTGCACTTCCCTTTTAAACTCCTGTCTTCTTTTTATCTGCTTGGGACTAATTAACATTCTTCTGGTTGAGAAAAAGAATATGACAAAATTCAGCAGGGAGAACAAAATAGCAATTCTGCTAAACATGCTTACATCCAAAACGCCCGCACTGCCCAGATTTACGGAAGCGCCGGAAATAAATTCCCACACAATCATGATGCCGTAGACCACACCAAGCCACTTAATCTTAATAGGGATAATGAGCATAAGCAGCATCTGCATCTCCGGAAATGTTACCGCAAAAGCAAGGAAAATGGACATATTGATGTAACTGGTACTAAAGAACATGGCCCCTAACTGTGTCATAAAAGCCCATGCCTCCCCATACAGTACGTAACTCAGTCCCATAGCTACAAAACTGCCTATTACCGTAAGAAACATCCCTGAAAACATGTAAACATTGTAATAATAAGTGCCCCAGACTCTTTCCAGTGTAGAACCCAAAGACCAGTATAAATACAACATAAGCAGCATGCCGATAATATTTCCATAAGACGGCGGTACCACTATCCATGTTACCAGTCTCCACACCTGCCCATGACAAATCAGATACGGATTTAGTGTCAGGTAACTTAAAATGGCCGGAAACATATATTGCAGCAGATATCCCACCGCATAACAGACAATTAATATGGTAGTCAGATTCGGAATAGCATACTTTCCGAATTTCTTTTCAAATTTGCTCATTGGACGCATAAAAACCCTCCGCATTTTTCAAATTATATCAGAATATATTCTATCATCACACCTAAAATAAGTAAACTGATGAAACCCCGATTTAAGATAAAATTTACTTCTTTATGCTTTTTTAATTTACTGTTACTGTTCTGAATTTCGTCTAGGTTTGTTCGTTGCATTTTGTAAATTCCTGTCGTATAATGGTTAAGTATGTCAAAAAATGTATGAATAAGGAAGTAATTGGATTTATATCCTCTTTTTATGAAGGAAAGGAACTATTTTATGAAACACACGCTGGGTATCGACATTGGTTCAACCACAGTCAAAATCGCCATTTTAGACGAACAGCATCGCATTTTATTTTCGGATTACGAAAGACATTTTGCCAACATCCGTGAAACATTGTCCGGTCTATTAAAAAAGGCCTTTGAACGTCTTGGAAATCTTACTCTCCATCCCATGATTACCGGTTCCGGCGGCTTGACGCTGGCCAATCATCTGGGCGTTCCTTTCACTCAGGAAGTTATCGCTGTTGCCACTTCTTTAAAAGAACTGGCTCCCCAAACCGATGTTGCCATCGAACTGGGCGGTGAGGATGCAAAAATTATTTATTTTGAAGGCGGTAATGTAGAACAGCGTATGAATGGTATCTGCGCAGGCGGTACCGGTTCCTTTATTGACCAGATGGCTTCCCTCATCCAGACAGATGCCTCCGGTCTGAACGAATATGCAAAAAATTACAATTCTTTATATACTATTGCTGCCCGTTGCGGCGTTTTTGCCAAAACGGATATTCAGCCCCTGATTAACGATGGTGCAACCAAAGAAGACCTTTCCGCTTCTATTTTTCAGGCGGTTGTAAACCAGACCATCAGCGGTCTTGCCTGCGGTAAACCAATCCGCGGCCATGTAGCCTTCCTTGGTGGTCCCCTTCACTTTCTTTCCGAACTGAAAGCGGCATTTATCCGCACACTGAAGTTGGATGACGAGCATATTATCGACACAGATAATTCCCATCTTTTTGCGGCAATCGGCTCTGCCCTGAACGCCAAAGAGGATGTCTCTTATACTATGTCCGAAATGGTAGACAAGCTTTCCGGCGATATTAAAATGGAATTTGAAGTAGAGCGCATGGAGCCCCTTTTTGCCAGTCCCGCAGAGTATTCCGTTTTCCTTGACAGACATAATACCCATCATGTAAAAACTGCACCTTTGGCGGATTACAAAGGCAATGCGTTTCTGGGAATTGACGCTGGTTCCACCACCACCAAAATCGCTCTTATCGGTGAGGATGGTTCCCTGCTCTATTCCTTTTATTCCAGCAATGACGGTAGCCCTTTAACTACTGCCATCCGCTCTATCCGTGAAATTTATGCGCAACTTCCCGAGGGCGTAAAAATCGTCCGCTCCTGCTCCACCGGCTATGGCGAAGCACTGATGAAGGCTGCTTTTCTCTTGGACGACGGCGAAGTAGAGACCGTTGCCCACTATAATGCCGCTGCATTTTTCAATCCCGATGTTGACTGCATCTTGGATATCGGCGGTCAGGATATGAAATGCATCAAAATCAAGAACCAGACCGTAGACAGCGTACAACTTAATGAAGCCTGCTCCTCCGGCTGCGGTTCCTTTATTGAAACTTTTGCAAAGTCCCTGAATTACAGTGTGCAGAATTTTGCAAAGGCTGCCCTTTTTGCGGCTCATCCCATCGACCTCGGAACCCGTTGTACTGTATTTATGAACTCCAAGGTAAAGCAGGCGCAAAAAGAAGGCGCATCCGTAGCGGATATTTCCGCCGGTCTTGCGTATTCTGTTATTAAAAACGCACTTTTTAAAGTTATTAAAGTTTCCGATGCTTCGGAACTTGGTAAAAATATTGTAGTCCAGGGCGGTACTTTTTATAACGATGCCGTTCTGCGCAGTTTTGAAAAAATTGCAAACTGTGAAGCCATCCGTCCCGATATTGCAGGTATCATGGGCGCTTTCGGTGCTGCTCTCATTGCCCGTGACCGTTACACGCAGGGCTATGAAACCAGTATGCTTCCTTTTGAAAAAATTGATACCTTGCAGTTTGAGACAAGCATGGCAAAATGCCGTGGCTGTACAAACAACTGCCGTCTGACCATCAACAAATTCTCCGGCGGACGCCAGTACATTTCCGGCAACCGCTGCGAGCGGGGTCTGGGCAAGTCAAAAACCGACAGCAATGTACCTAACCTTTTTGATTATAAATTAAAAAGACTCTTCTCCTATGAGCCTCTTACCGCAGACAGTGCGCCCAGAGGAACTGTAGGTATTCCCAGAGTCCTGAATATGTATGAAAACTATCCGTTCTGGTTCACATTTTTTACAAAACTGGGCTATCAGGTGGTTCTCTCTCCCAGTTCCAACCGCAAAATATACGAACTGGGCATTGAATCCATCCCCAGCGAATCAGAATGTTATCCCGCAAAACTGGCACACGGTCATGTGACATGGCTCATTAAGCAAAATGTGGACTTCATCTTCTATCCTGCTCTTTTTTACGAGCGAAATGAATTTGAAGATGCCAACAACCACTACAACTGCCCTATTGTTACTTCCTACTCGGAAAACATCAAAAACAATGTAGAAGAAATCGGCAGAGGCGAGGTTGTGTTCCGAAATCCCTTTATGTCTTTCCGTGACACTGAAACGATTTCTTCCGCTCTGATAAAAGAGTTTAAGGAAATCCCTGCAGCGGAAATTAAGTCCGCAGTACAGGCTGCTTGGGCGGAAATGGATAACGCCCGGAAGGACATGATGAAAAAGGGTGAAGAAACCATTGCATGGCTAAACGCAAACGGCAAACGTGGTATTGTGCTGGCAGGCCGTCCTTATCATATCGACCCGGAAATCAATCACGGTATCCCGGAACTGATTACTTCTTACGATATTGCTGTGCTGACAGAGGACTCCATTTCCCATTTAGCAAATCCCGAGCGTCCTCTTATCGTATCAGACCAGTGGATGTATCACTCCCGTCTGTATGCCGCTGCAAGTTATGTAAAAACCGTGGAAAACATTGATATGATTCAGTTAAACTCCTTCGGTTGCGGTTTGGATGCGGTTACTACCGACCAGGTAAGTGATATTTTATCCGGCAGTGACAAAATCTACACCTGCCTGAAAATCGATGAGGTAAATAATCTGGGCGCTGCAAGAATCCGTATCCGTTCTCTTTTGTCCGCCCTGAAAGTAAAAGAAAAACAAAATAAAAAGAGAGAAATCCGTTCCTCTGCTATAGACAAAGTACAATTCACAGAGGAAATGCGCAAGAAATATACTATTCTCTGTCCCCAAATGTCGCCCATACACTTTGATGTCGTAGAAGCCGCTTTCCGTTCCTGTGGTTATAACTTTGAAGTGCTGACAAACGACAATAAACACTCTGTGGACGTAGGCTTAAAATATGTAAATAACGATGCCTGCTACCCTTCTTTACTGGTTGTGGGGCAGCTTATGGAAGCGCTGCAGTCCGGAAAATATGATTTGAACAGAACCGCCCTTATTATTACCCAGACCGGCGGCGGTTGCCGTGCTACAAACTACATCGGATTTATACGTCGTGCCTTGGAAAAAGCCGGAATGGCACACATTCCCGTTATTTCCTTAAACCTTGGAGGCATTGAAACCAACCCCGGTTTCCACATCAATGCAGATTTGCTCATGCGCGTTGCCTGCGGTGCGGTATTAGGCGACATTTTCATGCGCTGCGTTTACCGCATGCGCCCTTACGAGACTGTTCCCGGAAGTGTAAATGAAGTACATAAAAAATGGGTGGAAAAGGCTCAGGATTTTGTCTCTGCAAAGCACATCAGCCTTCCCAAATTCAATAAACTTTGCCGTCAGATTATCCGGGACTTTGATGCAATCCCCATCACAGATGTGAAAAAGCCCAGGGTAGGAATCGTCGGTGAAATTTTAGTGAAGTTCTCTCCTGCCGGCAACAACCATCTGGTGGAACTTTTGGAGTCTGAGGGCGCCGAAGCGGTTATGCCCGATTTGATTGACTTCATGCTCTACTGCTTCTACAACCAGATTTACAAGGCAGAGGAACTGGGCACAAGTAAAAAGGCGGCCACCATTTCCAAACTGGGAATTTGGGCTATTGAACGCCTGCGAGGTGCAGCCCGCAAAGAATTTAAAAAGAGCAAACACTTTGATCCCCCCGCTTCCATCTACAAACTGGTGGAGTACGCAAAACCTATTGTATCCATCGGTAACCAGACCGGAGAAGGCTGGTTCCTTACGGGCGAAATGATTGAACTGATTCACAGCGGTGTTCCCAACATCGTATGCTGTCAGCCTTTTGCCTGCCTGCCCAACCATGTGGTAGGAAAAGGTGTTATCAAGGCTCTGCGCAAATCCTTCCCTGAGTCCAACATCGTAGCCATCGACTACGATCCCGGCGCCAGTGAAGTAAATCAGTTAAACCGCATCAAACTGATGCTTTCCACCGCACAAAAGAATGTAAAAGACAAATAAAAAAAACTATGTCACTATGGCTGTTGAAAATACTGTTTTCGACAGCCATTTTTGCACATAGTTTTTACATGATTACTGCGCATTCACTACTTTCTTTTTCTTGTCCACACAAAGTTCGCCTTTATTGGCAACAGAACAGATACGGGCAGATAAAAGTTCGCCTTTTCCTCCGTCCCCTTTGGTATAAATCAACTCGTAATTTCCCACATATTTCTTCACCAAACTGTGGAACAACTGTGCATCTTCCTTTTTCTTGCCAAACATTTCCGGCACACAGTAATATTTGCAAAGTTTGGGCACATTTCCTTTGGCCTTCAAAATGTACCGCTGCTTCTCGACGGTGCCGAAAAATTCATAAATGCATTGGGCAAACACATCCTTTTCTCTCTCGCTGCCGCCCTTTAAATAAATATAACTCATGACTGTTTCCGACTCATCCACGCCCACGGAAACATCGCAACTTACGATGTCACCGCTTTGTTTCAACGCCTTTAATACACAGTTTCCGATGGATTTCATGTATTTATCCGGGGATGCGAACACACTAAGTTTGGCAAACTGCCACACTGCATTGACCGTACAAAAAATCACAACACAACTCAAAATAAATTTCCACAATCCCATTAAAATACCGCTTTCCCCACTTACAAAAGCAGGTATCAAGCCAAAACCGCAGACAGCCAACAGTAAAACCGTCCATAAAATCCCTTTAAGTAATGCTCCGAAAAATAATTTGCCGGGTTTAAAATAACTCTTGTCCGCTCCGGCTTCCACCGCCACTTCCATATCGGTAAGGGGTGCCAGCGAATCGTCCCAGCGTTTTCTTAAGCCTTCCCTATCCGCTGCAAGACTCTCCATCTGCCCGTTTATTTTTTCCAGCATAGGGGCTGTGTAAGGCGGTCTGATATAACTGAGTCTGTCCAGTCTGTTTTCAATCACATTCTTTTCGTAGTGCACACCGAGGAACCCTTCAAACCTGCGGCGCAGGGTGCTAAAATCCGTAGATTCCTGCTGTTCTTCTTCCTTTGCACTTGTCCGCTCCGGCTCCATACAAATCAAATGCCAGATATTGCTGACTTTATCCGGATTTCCCTTTTGGGTTCTGATGGCACGTCCGCGCATCTGGTTGCTGAGCATAAAAGAACCTACAAAAGATGCCAAAATCAGGGAGTTAATGCAGGGGGAATCCCATCCCTCCCCAAGGAGAGACTTGGTACCAATCAGCACACGAATATAACCCTCATTGAAAAGCCGCGTTACCATAGACGCAATCGTATTTTCACTGCCGGAAATAGTTACCTGCCAGTATGCACCATCACCACATTCCTTCATATTGCCTTTCATGCCCTCTTCATCCAATATCTTCTGAAGGGCTTCTTTGGCACAATCAGGAATAATCACAATAGTTCCGCTAAGTACGCCGATGCGCAATTCTCTGGCAGTAATTCTTTCACCCGTTGAAGTAGTATTTTTTTCACTGCGAAGCCCGGAAAAAGTTCTGCGGATATTTTCAAAAATAGGGATAACTCCCAATTCATTTACACCTTTGTCCAAATTACCGATAGCAGACAAATAGTCTCTTTTTATATAGTCTGTCAAAATCAGCAGACGCAAATCGCTGCCCAGATTTTCATATTCTGACCTTGTAACTTCCAAAATACTGCTGATTTTTCCTTTGGAACCGGTAATCAACTTACTGATTTCGTCATTTGCCACAAGACAAACTTTTTTCTTCTGAATCAGTCCATGGGTTTTCAGCAGGGAAATCATATCTTCCCTATATTCTTTGCTACAGGAATAACTTTCCGTATCTTCATACAAAAATCCCTGAAGCAGTATTTCAAGCCATTGCATTGTCATGGCGGGAAGGCGGGTTCCTTCCCCAATCATATTTAACAATTCCTTGGAATACACAATTCCCTTGAAATGCAAAAAAACCAAAAGTGCTGTGAGATATTGGGGATTTTCCAAAAACTGCTCTGCATAGGCTTTGGGCGCAGAAAGTCCTCCGTGCGTACTGATAACACGGGCAAATTCTTCATCCATTGTTATTTGCCTTGCTATAGTAGCCGCTTCGTCACGGAAAGCTAAAACTGCCTTCTTTTCCTCCTCTGTAGGCATATTAAAATATACATAATCCTGATGAGGACAAAGGCTTTTTTCTTTCACCAGTTCAGGCACAATGATTTCCTCATCAATAGGCCCGCAAAGCCCCACATACCGCTGCCACTGGGCCGGAGTGGAATCATAAGGCGGAGTGGCCGTGAGGGAAATAATGGTCATGCCCGGAATTTGCGCCACCAATTCTTCCAGCGCTTTCCACCATTCACTGCGCAAATGATGAGCCTCGTCCAGACATAAGGTTTTAATGCCCATACGGCGAACTGTACCCAGCAAATCAAAATCGGAAAAATCCACATCTTCCTGGGGATTTGCCGCCACGATAGGGACTGATGCCGTTTCTTTTTCTACTCCCTCTTCGCCCTCATCCGTTAGTTTTCCTTTATACTTTGTCATACCGCTGTGAAGCGCCTGATAGGTAATGGCAGTAATGATTGCCGGTTCTTTGATGCTGTTGGACAAAAGACCGGCGGTATCATAATCCTGCGGCAAATATGCTTCTTTAATGCGGTCCAGCCACTGGTCGCGGATTGTAATGCTGGGCGCCAGAACAAGACATGCCTGATTTACCCTGCGAATCAGTTCAATACCGAGAATGGTCTTTCCTGAGCCGGGAGCCGCCACAACGTGTATTCTTTTATCTTTCAGATAAGTATCCGCTCTGTCCAATACTCTCTTCTGATAGGTTCTCCAAGTCCAATGGAATTGTAATTTGTTAAGCAAATCGGCCTGCATCTTTTTTCCTCCCGGTTATGAGATAAAAACTGCTAATTTCTTTTGGAACCATGCAATGACAGGACCTAAGAAAAAGGCTGTCAGCACAGTTACGATGCCCACTACTCCCCCAAGCAAAAATCCTGCAACCATAAAAGCCGAATCCCAAAGAATCCGAACCAGTTTAAAGGGAACCTTAGGCATATGACTGGAAATAATGAAAGGCAGCCCGTCATAAGGGGACATGCCCAAATCTGCAGTCATGTATGCAGATGCTCCGCAAATGAAAATAAAAAGCGCCGGAAGCAGGCAAATCCAGTCCATATATCCCTGCCGGAAAAATCCTTCCGGAATCACTTTTCCCCATATCCATGTAAAAAAATCCGATATGTAACCAAGGCAAACCATATTTCCGATGGTGCCAAAGCCGATTTTACTTCTATCAAAAATAAGAACAAAAGTAAAAGTAACCAAATGGCACAAAAGTTGCGCCGTTCCGAATGTTACCGGCAAAAAAATGATAACTCCAAGGGTCAGGCAGGTGCAAGGGTCTGTACCAAGGTCTATCTGCAAAAGCAAAGACAATCCCAAGGCCTGTGTAATTACCCCTAAAATCATCACTATCATTCTATTTTTAAATTTAGGCGGTCTTGCAAACCATGTTTTTTTGTTACTTGCCATCTTAATACTCTCCCCGCCTCTTACAGTTCGTAAGGCGTCATCTGGTAAACGTAGTAGTTGAGCCAGTTACTGTAAAGGTTATTGCTGTGAGAGCGCCACTGAAGGAGAGGTTTCTCCTTGGGATTATCATTGGGATAATAATTGTAAGGAACATGTATGGGCAGTCCCTTGTTTAAATCCCTGAAATATTCATTGTTCAAAGTATAGCGGTCATACTCCGGATGCCCGTTTATAAAAATCTTTTTGCCTTCCTCGGCAATAGCCAAAAATACGCCTGCTTCCTCAGATTCCGCCAAAACCGTCAACGCCTCGCAGGCATGAATATCTGCCGCCGGAGTCTCGGTATGTCTGCTGTGCGGTGCCAAAAAGATGTCGTCAAATCCCCGCACCAAAGGTATCTTTCTGTTCGATACTTTATGCTCATAAACACCAAACAATTTCTCAGAAAGCTGGCGTTTCTGAATGCCGTAATAGTGATAGAATCCCGCCTGGGCTCCCCAGCAAATATGAAGGGTAGAAGTGACATGCTTCTCTGCCCAGTCCATGATTTCACAGATTTCTTCCCAATAATCCACTTCTTCAAAAGTGATATCTTCCACCGGTGCACCTGTGATAATCAGTCCGTCAAATTTTCTGTGGCGGATATCGTCCAAAGTCACATAAAACTGATTCAAATGGTTTGCAGATGTATTCAAAGATACATGGCTTTTTACATTCAAAAAAGTTACATCCACTTGGAGAGGTGTGTTGGAAAGAGCACGCAAAATCTGCAATTCCGTATCCTGCTTCACAGGCATAATATTTAATATACAAACCTGCAGGGGACGGATGTCCTGATGCAGTGCGCGGTGTTCATCCATCACGAATATATTTTCATTTTCCAGTATTTCCTTTGCAGGCAGATTACTTTGAGTCTTAATGGGCATTTCAATGTCCTCCTATTGTAAATATTTTTCCATAAAGTCCTCTTCTGTTAAAATAGGGACTTGCAATTCCTTGGCTTTTTTATTTTTGGATGAATTGGAAGTAATGTCATTGTTAATCAGGCATTCCGTCTTGCCGGTAACACTTCCTGTTACCTTGCCTCCCTTTTCTTCGATAAGGGCTTTCAATTCATCTCTGTTGGCAAAATGATTTAAACTTCCCGTTACCACAAAATTTTTTCCCGCAAGAGTCTGGCTTTCCGCACTGACTGCCGGAATTTCAATCTGAAGTTCCCTGCAAAGTTTTGCAAGTTCTTCTTTGTTTTTTTCAGACTGCATATAGCCCGTAATGGCAGCGGCCAACACCTCTCCCACCCCTTCGATACTGCTAAGTTCTAAGGCTGTGGCATTTTGCAATTTTTCCAAATCGTGGGCAAAATACTTGCAAAGCATTTTAGCATTTTGGACGCCGATACCCGGAATTCCCAAACTGTAAATCACCCGGGGAAGAGTCGTTTTTCTTGCCTTTTCAATACTTTCCGTCAAATTATTGTAAGACTTTTCCCCAAAGCCCTCCATTTCCACAATATCATCCTTATAATCCGCTAAATGGAACAAATCCACAAATTCGTGAATATATCCCCTTCCGATAAACTTCTCCAGCGTGGCTTCGGAAAGACCATCCATATTCATGGCATCCCTGCTTACAAAAAGTGTAAATGCCTTGATTTTCTTCGCCGCACATTCAGGATTGGTGCAGTATAAGGATTCTGTTTCATTCATTTTTTTTATCTCTGTAGAGCCACCACAGGCCGGGCAGGTGCAGGGAATATCCAAATTATCACTTCTGGTCAAATTATCTGCTATCTGGGGAATAATCATATTGGCTTTATAGACCGTAATCTTATCGCCGATACCCAGTTGTAACTCTTTCACAATACTGATATTGTGGACGGAAGCCCTGCTTACCGTGGTTCCCTCCAGTTCCACCGGTTCAAAAACAGCCACCGGATTAATCAGTCCTGTGCGGCTGGGGCTCCACTCTATTTCCGTCAGAGTCGTCTCACGGATTTCATCCGCCCACTTAAAAGCAATGGAATCTCTGGGAAATTTTGCGGTTCTTCCAAGAGATTGTCCGTAGGCAATATCATCATAAGTCAGCACCAGACCATCGGATGGAATGTCGTAACTTTTTACCTTCTCAGCATAGACCTGTATCTGTTCCTGAATCGTATCTTTGTCTACTTTATGATACTCCACTACGTCAAAACCCTGTTCTTTTAAAAACAAAAACTGAGCCATTCTGGAATTGCCAAAGTCTGCATCCTCTGCTTTTACAAGTGCAAAAGCATAAAATCGCACATTCCTCTTAGCTGTAATCTCATTATTAAGTTGGCGCACACTGCCGCTGCAAAGGTTGCGGGGATTTTTATATTTCGCATCCGCATCTTCAATTTCTGCGTTAATCTTCTCAAAATCCTGATAGGTGATAACCGCCTCACCCCGAAGAATCAACTCGCCCTGATAAGGAATAGTCAGGGGCAGATTTTTGAAAGTCCTTGCATTATTTGTAATTACCTCGCCGATTTCCCCGTTTCCTCTGGTTACAGCTTTTGCAAGTTTTCCTTCATTATAGGTCAAAACAATGGTAAGACCATCCAATTTCCAACTAAGCAGCCCCTCTTTGTCCAAAAGCCAGTCCTGCAATTCTTCCCTGCTTTTCGTCTTACCCAAAGATAACATGGCAGATCCGTGCCGCTCTTTGGGCAATTCCTCCACCGCCTCATATCCCACGGAAACTGTCGGGCTGTTTGCCAGCACTACACCGGTTTCTTTTTCCAGCGCTTCCAGTTCGTCGTATAATCTGTCATACTCAAAATTACTGATAATTTCCCTATCCTGGGCATAATAAGCCTTGGATGCCTCGTTTAATATATCCACTAATTCTTTGATTCTACTTACCTTTGGAGATTCCATTTTCACACGCTCCGTTTCTTGTACACTTGCTTTTTCCTTTACCGCCTCATGCCGCAACTGCGGTAAAGTTCTTCCAGTTGCTCTCCTGCAATTTCCCGATATTTTCCCGGAAGCAGATTTTGCAACATAATATTCATTACTCTTACCCGTTTCAGTGCTTTCACATCATATCCGAGAGTTTTGCACATTCTCCGTATCTGTCTATTGACTCCTTGGGTCAACACTATTTTAAATGTAAATTTACCCATTTGCTCCAGTGTGCATGGACGGGTGGTTATATCTAATTCTTTCAAATACACGCCCCGGGCCATATCCTTTAAAAAATCTTCCGTAATTTCTTTATCCACTTTTACGATATATTCTTTTTCATGGGCATTGGCGCCACGCATCATAGCATCAATCAAATCCCCATCATTGGTCAAAATAAGAAGTCCCTCAGAATCCTTATCCAGTCTCCCCGCATAAGTCAGACGCACAGGATACTGAATCATATCCATAATCAGTTTTTCCGCATGGCGGTCACGCTCACTGCAAGTTACTCCCACAGGTTTATAAAAGGCTAACACTTTCTTTTCTTCCCTGCCGGAAAGTTTTTTTCCATTTACCTCCACAACATCTCCGGGGAAAACTTTGGTCCCCATCTTAGCCATGTGACCGTTCACCTTTACTTTTCCCGCCGCAATAAGCCCGTCTGCATCCCTTCTGGAACACAGACCACAGGAAGCCAAATATTTATTTAACCGCACCTGTTCCATATTTTGCTCTGCCACCTTTGCGCTCCTTTTACATTCTCTGCTTACTATATTACCCAGTTTTACGTCACTTGACAACCAAAAAGAGTAATGAACCAAAGATTCATTACTCTCCTATGTATTAATTAGTTTAATCGTTCTTTGTTTCCGTTTTTGTCTCTTTGCCCTGCTTTTCTTCCAAATATTCAAAGTAAGAATCAATACCGTCTGCGATTCCGTAAGCCATCAGTTTCTGGTTGTCTGCATCTTCCAGCCACTTTGCCTCCGTCAGATTAGATGCAAAACCGCATTCCACGAAAATACCAGGCATGGTAACTGCATTCAGTTCCCACAAATCATCTCTTCCAATAGGCTCTGAACGGCGTTTAATGGTTCCTTTTACAACTTTGCCGTAATTTTCGCTGACACGCTCTGCCAGTTCATAACTGTCATCATTTTTATACTGGTATATTACATGGTATCCGGTTACTTTCGGGTCATCGTAACTATCCCAGTGAATACCGAGCATGATGTCGCATCCCACTTCATTAATGGCTGCGGAGCGGTGACCATAGTCATAAGGAAACTCTTCCTGATTATTGGTATCACGAACCAAATACACATCATAGCCCCTTCCTACCAGTTCATCTTTCAGGCAACGGGCTACCTCAAGAGCCCATTCATACTCTACCGTTTCGGAATAAACGCTTACCGCACCTGTGTTAAAGTACTTCTTTTCACCGCCAGTATATCCCAAGTGTCCGGGATCAATACCAATCAGGTACGGTCTCTCACCTGCAAAAACTTCTCCCATTACCAAAGGTACGTCCCCAACATATACAGGCTTATCGGGAATCACGCTGTCAGTCAATATTACTACCGGGTCAGCATCTTCCGGTTGCAAATGCATTTCTTCCACTGTAGGTGGATCCGGTTCTTCTTCCACCACCATATTATGGTTATTACCTGTTTCTACGCCTTGGTTGGCTTTAGCACGCACTGAACTGCCCCAAAAGCCACATATACATAAAATCACTAAAAAACCAAGTAAAATTCCTGTTTGAATACTTCGTTTCATCATCTGTAACGCCCCACCTCTATGCCTTATAAACTGTCATGTAAAATTGGAAATATCTCACATCTACATGCAAAATTTTATCACAATTTATGCTTGTCTGCAATCTATATTTAGAGTTTTTGAGCAAAAAAAATCTGTATCTTGTGATACAGATTTTCAATAAATTCTTCTTTATTCCATATTATCCAAAAGTTCCTGATAAAATCTGGAGTAGTCGCTTCTCTTTTCTCCCATAAACCTAATAGCTGTGGAAGGATGGGAATTCATCACACCTGTCAGCAGGTAAGGAATATCATATCCCCAAATATTTCCTTTCTCCCTTTCTGCCTGAATGTGTTTCTGCACAAAATCCATAACCGGTACCAAATTGTATTTGGGATTACGAAGGAAAGCCAGCAAAGATTCCATATAGCAGTTTCCTGCGCCGCGTCCCATACCGCTTACGGTTGCATCCAGAAGACTGGCACCGTTTGTCAGCGCCTCAATCGTATTTGCAAAAGCAAGCTGCTGATTATTATGGGCATGAATACCGATTTTCTTTCCGTGCTTTTCTGCAATATTCATATACATATCGGTCAATCTGCGAATCTGTTCCGGGTAGAACGCACCGAAACTGTCTACCAGATAAATAACATCTACATCGCATTCCGCCAAAAGTTCCAGACCTTTGCAAAGTTCATCTTCACGCACCTTGGAAATTGCCATAATATTAACGGTTGTCTCATATCCTTTTTCATGAGCATCCTGAATCATCTCAACGGCTGTGGGAATCTGATGAATGTAAGTTGCAGTACGAACCAAATCAATGACACTGTCTTCTTTCTTTATAATATCATTCTTGTAATCGGTTCTGCCTACATCTGTCATAACTGCAATTTTTAAATCAAAATCGTTGTTACCCACAATGGCACGGATATCTTCTTCTTCACAAAATTTCCATTTACCGTAATCTTCTTTTTTGAAAATTTCTTTGGAAGCCTTATATCCGAATTCCATATAATCTACACCGGCTTTAATATTAGTGCGGTATAAATCCTTTACGAATTCGTCCGAAAATGCAAAATTATTCACCAGACCTCCGTCACGAAGTGTACAATCAACCACTTTTATGTCCGGTCTGAATGCAATCAAGTTACCATTTTTTCTTTCCATAGCAGCCTCCAAATTATCTGTGTCTTTGTTTTCTCATTTCCGCTTTAAACCGTTACACTTTAAAGTCCTAAAGTATATTTAGGATAATACCCCTTTTCAAATGAAATGTCAATACCAATTTTAAATTTTCTTTTATGCAACAGGCGCTATCATAAAAAAGCCTCATAAACACCAAGCATCACTCAGTATTTATAAGGCTTTTGACTGTCATTTTATCATTGTTTATTTTTTACCGGAACCGATTTTTGCCATAATCCATACGAAAATCATGATTACAATCAGTGCCACAAAAATTCCAAGCATACCTTTTCCCATAATTTCCAAGGCCTGCATAACTGTTTCATTCATATAAAATGCTCCTTTCTACACGCCTTATAAGAACTGAGATACAAGGCTAATGATAAGACCACCTGCTACTACGGATGCAATCTGACCGGAAACGTTTGCACCGGCAGCCTGCATGATAAGAATATTGGTAGGATCCTCTTCCATTGCCAGTTTCTGTACTACACGGGAAGACATGGGGAATGCAGAAATACCGGCACCACCAATCATAGGATTTACTTTCTTCTTCATAAAGAGGTTCATGAACTTCGCAAGAAGAACACCTCCGATGGTATCCATTACGAATGCAAACAGACCGATTACCATAATCATAAGAGTTTCAACTTTTACGAAGTCTTCTGCTTTCATACTGAAGGAAATAGTAATACCAAGTAACAATGTAATCAGGTTTGCAAGTTGGTTCTGTGCTGTCTCAGACATTGTTCCGAGAACGCCGCATTCGCGCAAAAGGTTACCAAACATCAGGAAACCAACCAGTGCTACGGACTGAGGCGCTACAAGACCAACAATCATAGTTACTGCAATAGGGAAAATAATACGCATTGTCTTGGAAACAGATTCAGGTTTGTATTCCATATGGATACGTCTTTCCTTTTTGGTTGTAACCAGTTTGATTGCCATAGGCTGTACAATAGGTACCAAAGCCATATAAGAATAAGCCGCCACTGCAATAGGACCAACATATGTAGATTTAAGTACCTGAGATACCAAAATCGCTGTAGGGCCGTCTGCTGCACCAATAGTACCGATAGCCGCTGCATCCTTGATATCGAACCCTAACAGGGCTGCAAGCAAAATCGCTGCAAAAATACCGAACTGTGCACCTGCACCAAACAAAAACATAGAAGGTTTTGAAAGCAAAGGACCAAAGTCAATCATTGCTCCGATACCGATAAAGAGCAAGATAGGCATTGCCTCGGATGCCTCGATACCAACATTAAATAACCATTCAATAATACCATGTGCTTCAATGCCGCCTACTGTCTGATTCAACACGCCTGACAGGGGAAGGTTTACCAAAATTGCACCAAATCCCATAGGAAGCAATAATGAGGGCTCGTACTCCTTTTTGATAGCAAGCCAGATTAAGAGAATACCGATTGCAAACATTACCAATGATTTCCAACCGCCACCGCTAAAATCAAACAGTGCTATTACTCCCTCCAATAAATAATCCATAACAGTTCCTCCTTAAATGTACCTAAATAATTTCATACCCGTCCATAATAACATAACTTATAAAATTTTGCTATAGAAAATAAAATAATAATAAAACTCTTGGCGCATTACTTCCCAAATTTTAATCCGTATACTATAATTGTCTAAAGTACTTTTATTATAGGTAAAAGCAACCGTATGATTATGTATTTGGTTGTGCATACTGACATAAAATGTACTATTGTTTCATAGTGGGGTCACCTAAAAAATGCCCCAAAAAAGGAAAGGAGAATGTACTTTGAAACACTATTGTGAAGACATTGACAGTGTCTTAAAAGAAGCCAAAAGTTCCCCGGAAGGTCTTTCCAGTCAGGAGGCAAGCGAGCGGCTTTTGGCAAATGGTAAAAACAAACTGGCAGAGGGTAAAAAAGATTCCCTGTTAAAGCGTTTTATCAGCCAGTTGATGGATCCCATGATTTTGATTCTGCTTGTTGCCGCAGCCATCAGCGGTGTTCTCGCCGTGGTGGAAGGTGAAAGTTTTGCGGATGTAATCATCATTTTGGCTGTGGTTATTATCAACGCTGTTCTGGGTGTTTATCAGGAAAGCAAAGCAGAAAAGGCCATTGAAGCTTTGCAGGAAATGTCCGCTGCTACTTCAAAGGTTTTGCGTGACGGAAAAGTCAGCATTATCCACAGTGAAGACCTGGTAGTAGGTGACGTTGTTTTGTTGGAGGCCGGCGATGCCGTTCCTGCTGACGGACGTCTCATTGAAAATGCCAGCCTTAAAGTAGAAGAAGCTGCATTGACAGGTGAATCCGTTCCCGTAACCAAATTTATTGACATTATCAATCTGGCAGATTCCTCTAAGGATGTTCCCCTTGGAGACCGTAAAAACATGGTTTACATGGGCTCTGCTATCGTATATGGCCGAGGCAAGGCTGTTATTACCGCTACCGGTATGGACACCGAAATGGGTAAAATCGCCGATGCTCTTGCAAAAGCTGAAGAAGGACAGACTCCTCTTCAGATTAAACTCAGCCAACTTTCTAAAATCCTTACATGGCTTGTTCTCGGAATCTGCGTTGTTATTTTTGCAGTACAGACTCTGCGCTCCGGCGGCTTCTCTTTTGA
Organism: Lachnospiraceae bacterium; assembly: GCA_017468395.1. Classification (GTDB taxonomy): domain Bacteria; phylum Bacillota; class Clostridia; order Lachnospirales; family Lachnospiraceae; genus Acetatifactor. Next base: position 31,511 of record JAFUIR010000004.1, read on the forward strand.
AGGTGTTCTCGGTTCCTTTATGGTAGCTGTATCTTTGGCCGTTGCTGCCATTCCGGAAGGTCTTGCGGCAGTTGTAACCGTTGTGCTTTCCATCGGTGTTACCAATATGTCCAAGCGAAACGCCATTATCAGACGTCTGACCGCTGTAGAAACCCTGGGCTGTGCACAGATTATCTGCTCCGACAAAACCGGAACTTTGACCCAGAACAAAATGACCGTTGTAGACTTCTTCGGTGAAGACGAATCCCATCTGGCAAAAGCCATGGCTCTTTGCTGCGATGCCGAACTATCCGACGACGGCTCTGTTACCGGCGAACCTACCGAGGCAGCCCTTGTTGCCTGGGCAAACAAACTGGGACTTGCCAAAACCGAACTGAAAAAACAATTCCCCAGAAGCGGCGAGGCTCCTTTTGATTCCGGCCGAAAACTGATGTCCACGGTTCACCATGTTAATAATGAATACATTCAATATACAAAGGGTGCTCCTGATGTGATTTTGGACCGCTGCTCCACTTATTTAAAAGATGGGAAACCCGTTCCCATGACAGCAGAATACAAACAGGAAATCATGAAGGGCAACAAAACCATGGCTGACAAAGCCCTCCGCGTTCTTGCCTGCGCCCAGAGAATTTGGAACACAGAGCCTGCTTATGAGGCAGATGCTTTGGAACACGAACTTTGCTTTATCGGTCTTAGCGGTATGATTGACCCCGTCCGTCCGGAAGTAAAAGATGCCATCGTAGAATGTAAAAGTGCCGGCATCACCGCCATTATGATTACCGGTGACCATATTGATACCGCAGTTGCCATCGCCAAAGAACTTGGTATTCTTTCCGAAGGTAAAAAAGCCATTACCGGCTCACAACTCAATGATATGAGTGACGAAGAATTCTTAAAAGAATTAAAGAGCATCGCTGTTTATGCCCGCGTACAGCCTGAGCATAAAACCCGTATTGTCAATGCATGGCGTGACAGCGGATATGTTACTGCTATGACAGGTGATGGTGTAAACGATGCTCCTTCCATTAAATCAGCTGATATCGGCGTAGGAATGGGTATTACCGGTACAGACGTTACCAAAAACGTTGCCGACATGGTTCTTACCGACGACAACTTCGCCACCATCGTTGGTGCTGTGGAAGAAGGCCGCCGTATTTATGACAATATCCGTAAAGCCATCCAGTTCCTTCTGGGTTCTAACATGAGTGAGGTTATCAGTATTTTCGTGGCAACACTCCTTGGCTTTACCATTTTAAAACCGGTTCATCTGCTTTGGATTAACCTTGTTACCGACTGTTTCCCCGCCCTTGCACTGGGTATGGAAAAAGCCGAACCGGACATTATGAAACGTAGTCCAAGAGATGCAAAAGCAGGTATTTTTGCAGGCGGTATGGGTATTGATATCGCTTATCAGGGAATTATGGTTTCCGTCCTTGTACTCATCTCCTACTTTATCGGACACTATATGGAATCCGGTACATGGGAAATTGCGAACAGCCCTGACGGTATGACCATGGCATTCTTAACCATGTCTATGGCAGAAATTTTCCACAGTTTCAACATGCGTTCACAGCGGGGCAGTATTTTCCGCCTGCGCGGTCAGAACAAAATCCTTGTGGCTGCTGCGATTCTTACACTGATTGCCACCACACTGGTATGCGAAGTTCCCGTTCTGGCAAACGCTTTCGGCTTCTCTTCCGTTACCTTGGCAGAGTATGTTATCTCTATCGGACTTGGTGTACTGGTAATTCCTATTGTGGAAATTGTGAAACTAATTCAGCGCAAACTTGCGAAATAATAATTTGTAACTAAAAAGAACTGTTTTAGAATAATTAATTGGGGAGTCGTTGTAAAAAGTTTCTTTGCAACGACTCCCCTTTAATATAACTATTCTTCAACAGTTCTTTTTTATTATCTTATATTTACCGCTTTATTAACTGTTCTTCATCATAACCTGCTCTACCATGTCTGCCACGTCTTCACAGCAGTCGCAGCACTTTTCCAAACGGTCATAAACAGTTGTCCATGAAAGAATTGCCACCGCATCCTTTTCCTCGGTATACAGACGGCGCATAGCGGCTGTATATAAACGGTCTCCCTCTTCCTCAAGACGGTTTATCTCAATAATCTTTTCGCGCAAAATACCGGATTTACGGAAGTTATATAATTCCGCAGCCATTTCCTTTAATGCCGCGCAGCAGTCAGATATGAGTTTTGAAAAATCCAATACCTCCGGACGAAGCGCCGTAATATTATACATATACATGCCTAAAAGTACATCCTCTATGGAATCTGTCACATCATCGATAATGTGGGACAATTCCACAATATCTTCTCTCTCAATGGGAGGCAAAAATTCTTTTACAAGATGTTCCATCATATCATGTTTTACAGTATCTGCCGCATGTTCAATCTCATGCATCCGGTCAATGCGCTCTTTTAATGTGCCTGCATTATAGTTTTCAAAACTACTCTGTAAAAGAGTTGCCGCATCGTTTGCATAATGAATTCCTTTTGTAAATGTATCAAAATAAAAATTATTTTCTTTCTTTGCCATAATCCTTCTCCTTTTGATTATTTAGAACAGCCACATAAATATTTTCGCCATCAAAAATCCGATTAAACCGCATCCCGGAAATGTCAAAATCCATGTAAGTACCATCTCTTTTACCACACCCCAGTTGACATTGGATAAGCGTCTTGCAGCGCCTACACCCATAATGGCAACAGTTTTGGTGTGGGTCGTCGATACCGGAATTCCGGTTACTGAAGATAGCAACAGGCATCCTGCACCGGCAAGATCCGCCGCAAATCCCTGATACTTCTCCAATTTAACCATGTCCATACCGACTGCCTTGATAATCCGGTAACCGCCAATGGAAGTTCCCAGCGCCATTACCGCACTACACAAAATCATAAGCCAGATAGGAATCTGAAAATTGTTAACATTTGCCTGACCGTTTACCAGGAAAATCCCCAGCATAAAAACGCCCATAAACTTCTGACCGTCCTGCGCTCCGTGCATAAAAGCCATTGCAGCACCGCCCATAACCTGTCCGCCTTTAAAAAAGCCCAGTGTTTTACGTCTGTCCATTCTTTTACACACAAGTTCAATTGACTTTACCATGCACCAGCCAAAAGCAAAACCCAGTACCGTAGATAAGCCCAAACCATATACTACCTTAATCCATTCACTTCCGTTAATACCTTCCAAACCGCCGTGAAGAGCAATTGCCGCTCCCGATAATCCGGCAATCAACGCATGGCTTTCACTGGTAGGAATTCCAAACCACCATGCCGCCGTAGCCCACACTACAATAGCAAATAGGGCCGCACATAATGCCACTAAAGCTTCCTGCGAATTTCCTCCGAAATCCACCATTTTGTAAATAGTTGCCGCCACACTGGCATTTACCATGGTCATTACAAAAACTCCAAGGAAATTAAATACCGCTGCCATCAAAATTGCCGCCTTCGGTGACATGGACTGTGTAGATACACAGGTTGCAATGGCATTTGGTGCATCTGTCCATCCGTTAACCAGCACTACGCCCAAGGTCAAAACTACCGTAATAGCCAGCACCGGACTGGATAGCAATTGGGAAATAAAATCCACAAAAGAAATAGTCATGTTCTCTCCTCTCTTTTCGTCATACTAAGTTGTTATGTACATTATTATTCACCTTGTACACCGATTTCATTTTATCTTGCAAATAAACATTTGTACACCGCCTCGTATCCATTTTACATAACTTTTACTTTTGTAAAAAAGGTCGCCCATAAAGGGCAACCTTTTAGAATGTATACTTATTTACCTGTCTGCTCAATTTCTCAGAGTGTATGGAGTTATTTCGTGAAGCGCCGTTCAATTTTTCAAAACTTTCTGATATACGGCTGGTGGAAAGTGCCAAATCATTTGCACTTTGAGCCGTTAAGGTAACCGTCGAAGTAATATTTTGGACACTTGTATTAATATCCGCAATATTACAGGAAATCTGTGTGCTCTGCTCTCCGATTTGTATCATCCTGCTTCGTATGGTATCCGTTGTATTTCCGTACTCTTCGCCAAGTTGCGCAAAAGCATCGTAATCTTTAGATACATCCTCAGATACAAAACGTATCATTTCTTCCAAAACTTCTGTCAAAGTTCCTACTGCCGCCAATACCTGACCATTAATATCATTAATTTCCGCAACAGCCCTGTCAATATCATTACTAAGGTTTCCAACTTCCGTTGCCACCACAGCAAAACCTGCCCCCATACCTCCTGCACGGGCAGCCTCAATCTGCGCATTTAAGCTGAGCATTCTGGTCTGGTTTGCAATATTTCCGATTTCTTCCGCTATCTGCCTTACCTGACCTATCTTTTGGGCATCTTTGCCGGTCTTTTCCATTTTCTCCCGCAATTCATTAATGGAATCCAACGCATTTTTACGGTTTTCTTTTGCAGTGGCCGAAGTCACCTGGGCATTTTCATTTGCCTGCTGTACCATACTACATATTTCGTTGACATTTTGGGCAAAAGCCGCAATGCGGTCGGCGCTTTCAGCCAGACTTTGGGACAACATTTTACTGGATGCGGCACTTCGTTCCATGTTGACACTAATGCCTTCAATTTCCGAATTCATACCGGACATTACACGGTTGTTATCATGAACGGTTGTATTCAACTCTTCTCCCGTCAAAAGAATATCTTCGGTAGACTGTGCCACTTCTTTTACAAGCCCGCGTATCTGACGGATAAAGGCATTCATATTTTCTGCAATTACTTCCAGTTCATCACCGGTATAGATATCGATTTCTTTTGTCAAATCACCGCTTCCGCCGGCAAGTTCCCTGACCTTATCATTTAATTTTCCCATGCCCCGCTTAAACTTTAACATAAGCAGTTGCAGTACCAAAAGACTGACTCCATAAGTGATGACACAAATAATAATCACAAGGTTTCTCAGCGCTTTCATCTGCTCATCAATCCAGTTTGCGCTGATATCCACTCCTACCGCACCAACCACTTCATTGTCACAAAAAACCGGGCTGTATGCAGATACATGCATTCCCCATTCATCCGTAAAAGTTTCATTATCCGCTGCTGTAATTGCCTCCGAAAATGCCGTACACAATCCTTCCGTGGCTTCACACTCATCGCCGATAGCCGCCGGTTCTTCCGTATCGGAATCCACTACAAATTCAAACATATCTTCGCCAACTTTGCGCAGGGTATAAATATACTCAATATCTGCATTATCACGAAACAGCGCCAATTCTTCCACAATTGTAGCATAGCCTTCTGTTTCTTCGTCACCGACAGCGATTTCCTTAAGAATGTCACCGCTTACATTCATCGCTGCACACTGTGCGATATTTTTTACATTACTTTGGATCTGCCCAAACAAGGCATCCTCCGAACGGCTATACGCAAAAAATCCCAAAATGGCATTGCCCAAAAACAAAAGTGCGGCAAGCCATAAGAACAACTGATTAAAAATACCTATTTTTCGTGACTTCATTGTTTGTTCTCCTTTGTATATTAAGTATCTGCTTTCAAATTAATTTGAATAAATATACATTTTATCTCTATCACATTATACTTCATGCGCCTACAAATGAAAAGATACATTCACAACTTTCTGCTTATAAAGTCCGCTTTTTTAAGTCCAAAAACCTTGCATCTATTTCCTGTTGTATCTGCTCTACCACATCTTTATACTCTTCTTTTTGCAAATGCCTTGTTCTCCCCATCATAGATAACCAGTCCAAAACCGGAATTTTCTTTCCTGATTTTTCCGGGTCATAGGAAAGTCTGGTCACCCCCTGTTCCACCTCATACAAAGGAAAATAACAACAATTCACTGCCGCCTCGATAACCTTTCGCTCTGTAGCAGGTTTATCGTTCCAGTTTAACGGACAGGCGGAAATGGCTTTCACATAGGCTGTGCCCGTAGTCTTGGCATAGTAGGCTGCCTTGGCCGCTTTTTTTATAAAATCCGCGGGGTTTGACTCCGCCACCGTAGCCACATAGGGAATACCTGTGGCAGCCATGATTTTAGGCATATCTTTATGAAAAAAGGTCTTTCCATACTGCGCCTTTCCCACATGGGAAGTGGAACTTTTGGCTCCCAAAGGCGTGGAATAAGAAAGTTGATACCCGGTATTCATATAGCCGCCGTTGTCATATTCAAATATAAGCAGTCTGTGTCCCCGAAGAGCTGTTCCGATGGCCGAGCCCATACCGATATCCAGTCCGCCATCTCCGCTTACCATGATAAAGATAATATCTCCCGGAGGAATTTCTCCCCTTTTTTGCTTCCGGTAACAAATCTCCGCCACACCGCTTAAAGTAGCAGCTCCGTTCTGAAAAAGATTGTGCACATAAGGCACTTTGAAACTGGTTTTAGGATACGCCGTTGTCACAATCATGCCGCATCCGGTCTGGAACAAAAATACAACCGGGTCTTCTATTCCCCGAAGAAGCAGATTCAAATTTACCGGAATACCGCAGCCCGGACAAGCACCATGCCCCGGCGCAATCCTTCCCGGCATGGCTGTAACCGCATTTAAATTGCCGCCGGTTACCTTTACCTGTTTTGTCTGCTCATCCATTTTTGCTTCTGTAGCTCCAATATGGGTTCTATCCCCCGTAACAGGCGCAAATAAGGGCTGTTCTTCTGCCTTAAAATCAACTCCCCCGGTAGAACCTTCTGCGGCTGTCACGCCATAATAAGCAAAGTCCGGTCTGGTCAAATCCTTTGCCCACTCAAGCATTGCTTTGGCATCTTCTTTAAAGAAATCTTTGCCCCCCAGTCCGTAAACCAGACTTTTAATCTTTGCGCTACTGCCGAATTTTTGCATGGCGGCACGCACTTCCAAAGAAAGATTTCCGCCTCCTGCACCGTAACTATCCTGTCTGTCAGCCACCAAAATATTATCCCCGCGACCAATCAGTTCAAATAATTCTTTTCCGGGAAAAGGACGAAGTACATGCAAAGTGGCTGCTCCCACCCTTTGTCCATCTTTACGCATTTCCTCCACCGCATCTATAGACGTATCGTAGGAAGAACCCAAAAGCACCAGCATATTTTGGGCATCACCGCAGTGGATACCTTCTACTTTTCCATACTCTCTTCCCGACAGTTCTTTGTAAGAAGCAAACAACTGGGGTAACAGACGGTCTGCCTCCTCCATAGCCAGATGTAACTGATAACGATTATTAATAATGTCCGGCTCATTCATATAAGAACCTACCGTAATGGGATGTTCCAAATCCAAAAAAGGATACTCTTCCTGCTTTTTGCCAACATAATTTCTAACATCCTCATCTTCCGCAAATCTAAGGCATCTTCCCTTTTGATGGCTGGTAAAAAAGCCGTCATAAGCCACCACCACCGGCAACTTTACCTGTTCTGCCAGTTTTAACGCAATAATATTAAAGTCATATACCTGCTGCACCGTATTGGCAAATAAAATAGGCCAACCCGTATTTAACAAATACATGATGTCACTATGGTCGCCTTTAATAGACAGTGGACCGGAAACCGTTCTGCACACCACATTCATAACCATGGGATATCTGGTGCCGGACTGTACCGGAAACTGTTCCAGTGCATACAAAAGCCCGTTGGCACTGGTAGCATTTATTACCCTGCCACCGGCTACCGCAGCACCATAACAGATACCCGCCGCACTGTGCTCCCCTTCCGCAGCCACCATAACCAAATCTGTCTCGCCGTTTGCCCGCATAATATCCAGATTTTCGGCAATCTGGGTAGAAGGAGTAATTGGATAATACCCCATCAAATCATAGCCAATCTGTTTAATGGCGATGGCTGCCATTTCATTTCCCGATGCATACTCCATGACCTGATTTTTCATTATACTTCTCCCCCTTCCATTCTCTTTTCCGTCAAATAAGATTCAGACGTAATATAACCATCCGATCCCGCTTCCTCATAATACTTTGGCATCCGCAAAAGTTCCTGATTTGGGATAAAATATTCTTTCCTTGGATGCTCCGATTCCACGCCTCTTACCAGTGCGTTGACCGGACAGACATCCACGCAGCGAAGACAACCTTTACAATGATAATAATCCAGCCCCTGGTTTACCATCATTTCCCTGCCTTTATATTCTCCTTTTGCAAACTGAAATACCATATCCGGACATGTAGAATGGCACAGTCCGCAGTTAATACATCTCTCTTTGATAAAAAGCGGAATATAACCCTGCCTGGAGGGGGACAAATCAGAAATCACCGTACTGCCGAATCTGGGATTAATTCCACCTATGGGGGCATTATCATAGCCCCACACCTTATCCGCTGTTTTGGCAGCCAATTTATCTTCTGCTATATCTTTCGCATCGACTCCTGCTTTGGCCCCTGCTTTATCCCCCGGTGCTTCCTTACCACTTAATAATCTGACCTCTTCATACCCTCTTCTCATGCCTTCCAGATTAGCCTTCAAAGCATCGGGATATTTCTTTCCAAGAGTGTCCCTGCAAATCTGCTCACCGGCTTCCAAACTCTCAATTCCCATAACTTTAAGTACTGCGCCGAGCATTACCACATTAATTCTGGAGTGGGATTCCATGGCAATTTTCTGGGCTTCCAGCCCATAGCAGGTACCAATTTGCCCGTCAAACAGCCGCTCCCTGAGTTCTTTTGGCTGATCCTGCCTCGGTTCCAAAGTGATAATTACCGAAGTGTCCTGACTACAGCCCTTCCAAACCCCATCATCCTTTAAAAGTGCCTGATGAAATACCACCAGTAAATCCGGCTCTACCACCGGATAATGCACTCTGATTTCTTTTTCCTTTTGACAATATCTGATAAACCCTTTTACCGGCGTACCGGTCTTTTCTGAACCGTAACTGGAAAAACTGCTGCTGTTTACATCCAAATATTTCACTCCCAGTTCTCCCAGCATTTTTCCGCACAAATTGGCTCCCAGACCGCCGATACTCTCCAGCCGGATTTCATAATATTCCTTGCCGGATTCCAAAGTCCCCCGCAAACCACCGCTTTTTTTTGCTATTTGCTCCACTATTCATTTACCTCGCTGAAAAATTCTTTTCCCACCATACATAAAGGACATACAAAATCCTCCGGAAGTTCTTCAAACTTTGTTCCCGGGGCTATGTCTAATTCAGGAACCCCTGCCTCTTCGTCATAAATCCATCCGCACACATCACATACATATTTCATTTTTATTACCTCCGACATTATATTTTGACACTATATAAACTTGTTTTGACTAATATTCCCTGCATAATTCCTCTGCAAGCGCCTCTATCTGTGCAATACTTTCCGCATTTAAAGCAGAGGCTATCCTCACGGAAGTTTCTGCAAAAGTAAGCCCTTTACTTTTTTCAAATTTCTCCTTCATTACTTTTGCTGCCATAGGCGACCAACTATAGTTTTCTGCAAAGGCCACTCTTCTGTTAGCGAAATTGCGCTCTATCAGCCAATGAATAAATTCGCCCATAGGCGGAAAAACATCCCCGTTGTAAACCGTCGTGGCAAGCACCAGACTACCGTATTTAAAAGCCAGGGCAACCGCCTGCGACATATCACATCTGGCAAGGTCTGCTACGACTACCTTGGGGCAGCCCTTTTCCCTTAGTTTTTCCTTTAGAAGCATCACTGCTTTTTGGGTGTTCCCATAAACAGACGTATAAGCAATTACGATTCCCTCCTCTTCCGGCTTATAGGAAGACCAGGTATTATATTTTTCCAAATAATATTCAAGGTTCTCCCGTAACACCGGTCCGTGCAAAGGACAAATTGCCCGGATGTCCCAAACTGCCACCTTTTTCAGCAGACTTTGCACCTGGGCACCATATCTGCCCACAATGCCGATGTAGTAGCGCCTCGCCTCATCCAGCCAGTCCTCTTCCACATCAAGCGCCCCAAACTTGCCGAAAGCGTCTGCAGAAAATAAAATCTTTTCCGTACTGTCGTAAGTCACAATCACTTCCGGCCAATGCACCATGGGCGCGGCGACAAACTTAAGTTTATGCTTCCCGAGAGAAAGCATATCTCCATCCGATACCACAATGCGCCTTTGGGCAAAATCCGTTCCAAAAAAATTTTCCATCATGGCAAAAGCCTTTGCTGATGCCACAATCTGCGCCTTAGGAAATTCCCTTGCAAAATTCAAGATATTTGCAGAGTGATCCGGCTCCATGTGCTGCACAATCAGATAATCCGGTCTGCGGTTTTCCAGCACACTTTTCATATTTTGCAGCCATTGCCCCGTAAATCCCTCTCCCACGGTATCCATTATTGCCACTTTTTCATCCAAAATCACATACGAATTGTAGGACATGCCCTTTGGCACCTCATACATCCCCTCAAATAAATCAATGGCGTGGTCATTCACACCGATAAACTTAACGTCACTTGCAATCGTCATCTTTTATATCCTCTGTTATAAGTTTATGAAGAAAACAAGTCCTCTATGAAGTCTTCCTCTTTTTGTATAGTTTCTTCAATTGCCGGTGCATTATACAAAAAAAGGGTCAAAATCAAAATTTTTCCACGCAAAAAAGACCTCCAAAAATCAGATTTTTATTCTGACTTTCGAAGGTCCGTTTAAAATTCAAAGTACTATTTACACCACACCCTGCGCTGTCATAGCCTCTGCCACTTTCAAGAAGCCTGCAATGTTAGCACCTGCAACATAGTTGCCTTCCATGCCGTATTTCTTTGCTGCATCATCCAAGTTATGGAAGATGTTTACCATGATAGTCTGCAGTTTGCTGTCAACTTCTTCAAATGTCCAGCTCAGTCTTTCGCTGTTCTGGCTCATTTCCAGAGCGGAAGTTGCTACGCCACCAGCGTTTGCAGCCTTACCGGGGCAGAACAGAACGCCGTTTTTCTGGAAGTATTCTGTTGCTTCCAAAGTAGTAGGCATGTTTGCGCCCTCTGCCACTGCCATAACGCCGTTTGCAACAAGTGCTTTTGCATCATCCAGATTCAATTCGTTCTGGGTTGCGCAAGGAAGAGCAATGTCTACTTTTACAGACCACTGATTGGTTCCCTCAGTAGCCTTATCATGATACTGTGCGGACGGTCTTGCTGCTGCATATTCAGACAATCTTGCACGTTTTACTTCTTTTACTTCGCGAAGAAGTTCTACATCAATTCCTTCAGGATCATAAATCCAACCTGTGGAATCAGAACATGTCACAGGCTTCGCACCGAGCTGTTTTGCCTTCTGGATTGCATAAATCGCAACGTTTCCGGCGCCGGATACTGCAACAGTTTTACCTTCAATGCTTGTTCCGTTGCATTTCAGCATTTCTGCTGTAAGATAAAGAAGACCATAACCGGTTGCTTCTTTTCTCGCCAAAGAACCACCGTAAGAAAGTCCTTTACCTGTAAGTACACCTTCATAGAGGCCTGTCAGTCTCTTGTACTGACCGTACATATAGCCGATTTCTCTTGCGCCTGTACCGATGTCACCTGCGGGAACGTCTGTATCTGCGCCGATGTATTTATAGAGTTCTGTGATGAAACTCTGGCAGAATGCCATTACTTCTCTATCAGATTTTCCTTTGGGGTCAAAGTCAGAACCACCCTTACCGCCGCCGATAGGCAGACCGGTCAGGGAGTTTTTGAAAATCTGCTCGAATCCAAGGAATTTAATAATACCCAGGTTTACGGAAGGATGCAGTCTGATGCCTCCTTTGTAAGGTCCGATTGCACTGTTATACTGTACACGGTAACCGTTGTTTACCTGAACCTGTCCTTTATCATCAACCCAGGGAACACGGAACAGAATCTGTCTCTCCGGTGTAACAATTCTTTCAAGCAAAGCATCTCTTCTGTACGCTTCTTCATTTGCCTCAATCACTACACGAAGGGACTCCAATACTTCTTTTACTGCCTGATGGAATTCCGGCTGCGCAGGGTTTTTAGCAACAACTAAATCAAAAACCTCATCAACATATGACATAGCTTATATCCTCCTTATTTTCCGATACCTTTCGTATCAGGAATTCACTTTTCATCCTGTCTTATTATATAATGAGATAATTAAATTGACAATGTGCTTTATCCAGTTAAATAGTAAAAGTTTCGTACCATTTTTTGTGCATTTTGTATAAGCGTATTACTGTATACAATCCACTCCCTGTCTGCTCCGTTCCACACTTCCATAGCATGTAATTCTATAAATAAGTTTTCAACTTTTCTATATTCTTTTCTTCAAAATCCATAAGTTCCTTGGCAAGTTCAATTGCACTCACACCGGCGTCCTCATTGTGGTTCAGTACTTTGCACATTTCCGTGACCCCTCTGTTGCTTCCCTGAATCATAAGCTGCGCAATATGGCTGGTACTTGTATTCAGCATGGTTTTGGAATGGATGCCTCCCACAAGCATCAAATCTGCCATGCGGTTTGTATGGTAAGGAAGAGCCTTGGCCTCCAAAAGTTTTTCCATCGCCCTGTTTTTCAATTCCGAATATTTTATGGTTTGTTTTGATATGTGTCTGGCCAGTTCCTCATTATATACTTTGTCTGAAATGGTTTCGATTGCTTTCATAGCCATTTGTGCATTTCGTTGCACTTCCCTGCAAATTTTGATATCTTCCGATTTCATACCTGTTCTCCTCGCTTTTTTACATTTAAACTTCCCTCCTTTACGAAAAAATATTCGCAATCACACAAAAAGAGCCGCAATCTGCTGACTACGGCTCTCTCATTTTTCAATATCATATTAATACAAATTCTTTGTTACATAATCTTCACTTACATAGGCAACCTGTCCGTTGTAAAGTACCTTACACCAACCGTCTGCAACTTCCAACAAATCCATTTTTTCGCCACCTGCAAAGACACCCAGTCTGGTACCATCAGTGCTTGGCAGTGAACGGATTCTTACATTGGTATTTGCGGTTATGGTTCCGATTACCCTAAGTTCACCGGTGGATTCTTCTACTTTCAGATAATCTGATTTTACAAAACCTTCTCCGCCGCTATACTGGATTTTACTCCAACCATTAGACATTTTTTCCAATACTTTTACCCGCTCGCCTTCATTTAACTGGCCCAGTCTATCCGAAGTTTTGCTGGCTGATTTTCTGATATTTACGGCAGTCGTGGCTTTTGCATACACATCCTGCACTACTACAGGCTCCTGTGTTTGGTTCTGCTCACCCTCTGCGGGCTGCTCCCCTTCTGCGTTTTGCTCACCTTCGTTTGGCTGCTGGCCTTCCCCGGTTTGTTCGCCTTCTGTGGGCTGCTCACCTTCCCCGGTCTGTCCGCTACTTCCGTCCTGGGAAGCGATGATGATTCCGATGGAAGTACGAATATCACTTTCCATCTGGGCAATAAACTCAAAAAGATCCGGGTTAGCCACCAGAGTTTCAGAATATTCTACTTCTGCTTTATTACTAAGTTCCACTACATCATCCTGATGGACAATTTCATTAATATAATCTAATTCTTCCTGAGAACACTCGCTTTCATTCAGATACAAAGTACCGTCTTCTTTGGTACATACATAGAAAGTTTGTATTCCCGATACCTCTTCCTCAAAACCGTTAAATTTGGCTTTGGTATAAGCAAAAACAATATAAGAATTTTCTGTGGGGCCTGGTTTCGTATACACTTCCACAGAAGGATAATATTCAATGTAATTGCCAAGTTCACGGATTTTTATCTTTTCCATGTCTTCCACGACATTACAAATGGCTTCCACTGCCTCTGCATTACCGTTTCCTAAAGCATCATAATAAGTACAAATCAATGTAAAAACTTCCTGATGTGCGTTTAACTCCAGTGGCGCATAAGGCACTCCCTGAGTTTCCATTGTAGCCATCATGGTTTCATCTGTAAAACCTTCCGGTTCTGATTCTGTTCCTGACATTGTACCGGGCACTGTTTCCAGCACTCCCGTCATAGAATCTTCTTTTCCCCTTGCCCCCAGTGCTATGGAAACCGTGACCGCAACAACAGCAATTAATAAGACGGGAAAGATATATTTGCTGTATAAAACAACAAAATCCCTAATTCTTAATACTATTTTTTTCATAATCAATCTTTTCCTTTTTCACTGTGCAACTTTCTAGTGCGTGATGTAAAATGCACCCGACAGGAATCGAACCTGCATTAAAGGCGTCGGAGGCCTCCGTTCTATCCGTTAGACTACGGGTGCAAATATTACAACTTTGTTACATCACTTTGACTATAATATCACAAATAAAGAAATGTGTCTAGCATTCTTTTCCCGCTTGCTTTACCAGTATTTTCCTCTTTTCGCCAAAAGGGGACGGAAATCAGACATTTGCAGAAGCGGGCACGAAACAGCCGTGTTGAATATTCATTGTAAAAAATTGTTGAAAAGAAACTTTATACAATGACTATTCACTCCGGCTACTTCGCTGCGTTGCTTTCTAAAGCATGGTTACCTTATGTTTCTCCCTATCATAATAGTAAACATTATCCGATAAAATTTCCTGCGGCTCTACCTGGGTTTGGTTAATTTCCCGCACCATTTCTTTTAAGTGACAAATTTCCCCGCCGTCCGCCTCCGGAACCAAAATAATCTCATGGACGGAACTTGGCAAAATAATAAAATCCGACTGCATGATTTTAGCCATGTCCTGCAGTATGCTGTCAAATATCATACATATTGCTCCTAAGTATTTCCCGCGGTTTGTTACTACATACATGGGACCTTTGCCACTTTCATTTTGCAGTCCCTCTATAATTTGTTCCGCCAAATCTTCCGCCATCTCCGGAGAAAACTCATCTTCATCAATGTCAGCCAGTCCTCTTTCATTTTGCAAATTTTCTTTCAACATATCCCGCATCATATCCAGCATATTATACCACTGATATCCAAGATTTTTTTCCGTATTTTCCAGCGCATCCAAAAGCAGTTGCCCGTCATTAATCCCCCATTTTTTCATATGTACGTTATAAATAAGTATGGTACCGTTTCCTATAATCTCATTGGCATAAGCGTAATAACAGACAATGGCTAAATCCTCAAATTTTCTATGGGGAGCCTCCTTGAGCATTTCTTTATTTTTCTCATAATTAACCAACTTACAAAACAACTGTTTTTTTACTCTTTCATAATCGCCGAAAAAGTCCATGTTAATTCTGCCGCCCACCTTTGTATCTTCATAAATCTTTGCAATATCGCTGACCACTCCCGACAATGGTTTACCGTTCTGATAATCTTCATAAAAGGCATTCAGATACACAGTAGGAGAAAGATTGCTCTCCTTATTAAAAATGGTCATTCCTGTTAAATAGATACCATTGTTTTTTCTAATATCGCGCACAGCCACTTCCACCTGCGCTCCTAAAAATTTTTGTACCCCTTCTGATACTTTTTCTGTAAATGTCGTAAATTCCATATAAGTTTTCCTTTCTACACAAAATAATAATCGAGCCTCGTGCAAGCACGGACTTTTCCTCGCTACACGCGAAAAAAGACAATGGAATAAATCCATTGTCTTATAAGCTCTGATAGTATATTTATATATGCATTATACTCTGGACAGATACTCACCTGTTCTGGTGTCAATCTTGATGTGGTCACCCTGATCAACAAACAGAGGAACGTATACTGTAGCGCCTGTTTCAACAACTGCGGGCTTGGTAGCACCTGTAGCTGTATCTCCTTTGAAGCCGGGCTCTGTCTCTGTAATCTCAAGTTCTACGAACAGAGGAGGCTCAACTGCGAATACGTTGCCGTTATGTGAGCAAACTTTGCACATTTCATTTTCTTTAACGAATTTGAGTGCATCGCCGATAGAATCTGCATTCAATGCAATCTGGTCGTAGTTTTCTACGTCCATGAAATAGAACAAATCGCCATCAGAATACAAATACTGCATATCTTTTCTATCAATACGTGCCTGGGGGCATTTTTCTGTAGGTCTGAAAGTTTTTTCAACTACACCGCCACTCTTGATGTTTTTCAGTTTGGTTCTGACAAATGCCGCACCTTTACCGGGTTTTACATGCTGGAACTCAATGATCTGGAAAATATTATTATCCATTTCAATAGTAATACCGTTTCTGAAATCACCTGCTGAGATCATATTTTATTTCCTCCTGAAATTTCACGTTTAATTCACTCATATAGTGTAAACTATAAATCCCTATTTTTCAACCATTTTTTTGCAATATATAAAACTATTTTTTCCGGGTAGCCATTTCAATCACACTGTCAATGGCCATCAGATACCCTTTCAGCCCTTGTCCGTATATCTGTTTGTCGCATACCGGCGCTGTTACGGATACCTTGCGGAACTCTTCTCTCTTGGTAATATCCGAAATATGAATTTCCACTTTCGGCACCACAATACTTGCCAGTGCATCACGGATTGCGTAACTGTAATGAGTATACGCACCCGGATTGATTACAATTCCTTCCGTTCCGTCAAAATAAGAATCCTGAATGCGGTCAATAATTGCGCCCTCGTGATTGCTCTGGAACACCTCCAGTTCGCATCCGGTCTCTTTCCCTTTTTCTGCTATCATTTGCAAAAGATAATCATAATCTTCGTTTCCGTACACACTTTTTTCCCTGATTCCCAAAAAATTAATATTGGGCCCGTTAATTACCAAAATTTTCATAACCAATCGCCTCCGTAATCTCATCCAAAATCTGTTCTATATTTTTTTCGCCCACATCAATAATCACATCCGCCGCACTCTCATAAATTCCTGCACGTTCTCCCAAAAGTTTGCGGATTTTCCCCAGCGGGTCCTCCCCCTGCAAAAGCGGTCTGGTGGTATCGTTTTTCAATCGTTCGTAAACGTTCTCCGGCTGAATCCGAAGATAAATTACCATTCCCAGTTTGTGCAGTAAGTTACGGTTTTCCTCTCTTAAGGGCAGTCCGCCGCCGGTCGCAATGATTTTTTCTCCCTTTTCCTCACACATTCTGCGCAAAAGGTCTGTCTCTAAATCCCGAAAAAAGGCTTCCCCCTTTTCTGCAAAAATCTCACTGACCGTCATTTTCTGCTCCCGCTCAATACGCTTATCCGTATCTTCTACCACTCTTCTGATGCGATAAGATAAACGGATGCCCACGGTAGATTTTCCGCAGCCCATAAATCCTATGAGTATTACCTGTTTCATCTTTTTGTCCTCCGCCCGGTTTTATCCGCGAATAATTTCGTAAATCACCTCGGCCTGCTCCTTTGTTACCACCACATCGTTCCATAGTTCATAAGCGATGATTCCCTGATACAGCAGCATTTTAAGACCGTTATAAGCCAATCCGCCCTGCTCTTTTACCAGTTTCATAAACTTCGTTTCTCTGGGATTAAACACCAAATCGTAGCCCACATCCACCAGTTTATAAAATGCTTCATCTTCAATCACCGCTTCGTCCACCTTGGGATGCATGCCCACACTGGTGGCCTGAATGGCAAGATATTTTTTCTTCTCAAGTTTATTTACATCCGAAAGCGCCAGTACTTTTACCAGCTGCTTCTCATAAAAACCATTGACTTCCTCTGCGATTTTCTGCGCCCTGTCGGCACTTCTGTTTATAATAATAATTTCCTTTACGCCCTTATCTGCCAGCATTACCGCCACAGCCCTAGCTACGCCTCCGGCTCCCAAAATCAGCACTTCCCGGTCCTCTAACTGCACACCGTCACTAACCATGGCCCGGTAAAGTCCGGGCATGTCCGTGTTATAGCCCTTATATCCCCCATCTTTCCGCACCAGAGTATTTACCGCACCAATTTGCTTTGCCAAAGGGTCAATATCCACTAAAAAAGGAATAACATCGCTTTTATAAGGCACGGTCACATTCACTCCCAAAATATTCAGGGCGTAAGCACCTTTTACCGCATCTTCCAGTCTGCCCTCTTCCACATGAAAAGGTACATATACCAAATCAATATCCATCTGTTTTGCAAGATTATTATGTATGGCGGGAGACATGGTATGCTCCACGGGATTGCCGATAAGTCCGCAGGTTCTGGTCTTTCCGTTTATCATTTCTCAGTTCCTTTCTGCTTTCTGTAAAAATAAAGCACGATTTTCTCAAAAAATCTTTTCAGCACTATCTGAATTTCTTCCTTGGGATGGATAGGCTTTACAAGGTATGTGACAATCCCCAGTTTTTTTGCTCCCCACACATCCGTAAACAACTGGTCGCCTACAAATACAGTAGTCTGCACATCCGTTCCCATCTGCTCCATGGCCTTTTCATAACCGGCACTTCCCGGTTTACCGGCTTTAAAAATATACTGTGCTTTTACCGCATCGTTAAAACTCTTTACTCTGGGCTCCTTGTTATTTGAAAGAAGCATTACTTTGTAACCTGTTTTTTTCAGTTTTTCCACCAAGGTGACGGCTCTTTCATCTGCCGGCGCTCCGTGGGGCACCAGCGTGTTGTCTATATCAAAAATAATACCACGATATCCTTTTTCATATAATGATTCATAATCAATGTCGTAGGCTGATTCCACATCATAATCCGGATAAAACCCTTTCAGCATGTTTTCTCTCCCATCTGCAAGTTCTTTTCTTATCATAGCAAAACACCCTGCCATTTAGCAAGGTGTTACTATGTTTTCTATGCTGTTTACTACTTTTTATCATTCAAGACACTTTTCAGTTCTTCCATGAAAGTATTGATATCTTTAAATTCTCTGTAAACGGAAGCAAAACGGACATAGGCAACCGCCTCTAAATCCTTCAGTTTGTTCATAACCAATTCTCCGATTACATCACTGGGGATTTCCTTTTCTTCCATATTAAAAATCTCTGTTTCCACTTCGTCAATGAGCTGGGTAATCTGCGCCGCACTAATGGGACGTTTATGACAGGCACGCAGCACACCGGCCTCAATTTTTTTTCTGTCATAAGTCTCTCTGTTATTATCTTTTTTAATAATAATCAGCGGAATAGTCTCAATTTTCTCATAAGTGGTGAAACGCTTATCACACTCGTCACATACTCTTCTGCGGCGGATAGAATTATTTTCATCAGCCGGTCTGGAATCGATTACTCTGGTATTTTCATGTCCGCAAAAAGGGCATTTCATATTGTTATCCTCCCGAAAAAATCGACATTTTGTTTCTTTTATTATATTGGAACGCGCACTTTATGTCAACTTTTTTACTTTATCTTTCGTTACAGCAAATATCTACCAAAATAATGTCAGGACCAATCTGTTTGATATCCTTATAAGGAATGACATAGTCGGACTCCGCTTTCAACAGATTGCAGAATTTACTGCCCTTGGGCACAATAATTTTACAGATACAACCGCACCTTTCGTCAAACTCCATATCCGAAACTTTTCCGAGACATTTGCAATCCCGCAGATTAATCACACTTTTACATTTAAATTCAGAAAACAACATATCATTTTCTCCGCAGTTTTCTTCTATATCAATATATGTATACACGTGCGCTTTTGTTACAAAACTTTTCCTGCACCCGCATAGAACTTCCGGGCAATGACCATACTATTTTTAGCATTCACTAGTGAACAAAAAACCATGAAAGGCTCGGTAACTGTATGGCACAAGGTAAAGTAGAAATCTGCGGCGTGAACACTTCCAAACTTCCGCTGCTTTGCGCCTCCGAAAAAGAGGCTCTTTTTTCCCGCATCGAAAACGGAGATTTGGAGGCTCGCGAAAAATACATTGAAGGTAACTTACGTCTCGTATTGAGCATCATTAAACGTTTTTCTTCCAGTAACGAAAATGTGGATGACCTTTTTCAGATCGGCTGTATTGGCCTAATTAAAGCAATTGACAATTTTGATTCCACCCTGAACGTGAAATTTTCCACCTACGCCGTTCCCATGATTATTGGCGAAATAAGACGTTTTCTGCGGGATAACAATACCATCCGCGTCTCCCGCTCCCTAAAAGATACCGCCTATAAAGCGATCTATGCCAAAGAGGCTTTAATCAAAAAAAATTCACGGGAACCTTCCTTGGAAGAAATTTCCAAGGAAATCAGCATTTCCGTAGAAGATATCACTTATGCACTGGATGCTTTGCAGACCCCAATGAGTTTGTACGAACCTATTTATACCGACGGCGGTGATACTCTTTATGTTATGGACCAGATTAGTGACAAAAAAAATAAGGAAGAGACGTGGATTGAACATCTCTCCCTCAGTGAAGCCATGAAACGATTAAATGAACGGGAACACGAAATCATTTCCCTGCGTTTTTTTGAAGGCAAAACCCAAATGGAAGTTGCCGACCTTATAGGCATATCCCAGGCTCAGGTCTCCCGCCTGGAAAAAAATGCCCTTCGAACCATGCGCTCTTATCTGGCGGTTTAGTTTTTCACAAAACGCTCTCTTTCTTCAAAATAGACGTTATTCATCCAATCAACCGCATCTGTCACCCCGTCCTGTGAAAAAGAAAAGGTGTTGCTTCTCTTTTCTTCCTCCGGAGTCATTATAAAATTTAATGGCTCCGGCCAGACGGTAGCCTTCAACATTTTCTCATCCTCGACGGAAACTTGTTCCAAACGGTACCTCATCCCCTGATGGCATCCCGTATATTCCGATTTTTTCAAAAATTCCATAGATAAAATATCGTCTTTACTAATCATCCAAAGTACCTTCCCTTACCTTTTTCATCCGTTTCTCTCTTTACAGCATAACGCGGCTCATCTCTTTTTTCAACTGCTTCATGATTTTTTTCTCCAGTCTGGATATGTAAGATTGGGATATACCTAAATACTCCGCCACTTCTTTTTGGGTCATTTCTTTATCCTCTCGGCCCCCCAACCCAAAACGAAGATTAATAATTGTTTTTTCCCTGTCTGTCAATTTGTCAATGGCTTTCATCAACATTTTTCTCTCCACTTCATTTTCCAAATCCCTGTAAATCACATCCTCGTCTGTTCCAAGAATATCGGAAAGAAGCAGTTCATTGCCGTCCCAGTCCACATTTAACGGCTCATCAATGGACACTTCCAGTCTGGTTTTATTATTTCTGCGCAAATACATCAAAATCTCGTTTTCGATGCATCTGGAGGCATAAGTTGCCAACTTAATATTCTTTCCCGGATTAAAAGTATTGATGGACTTAATCAGACCAATGGTGCCGATGGAAATCAAATCCTCCACTCCCACTCCGGTATTGTCAAATTTTTTTGCAATATACACCACAAGGCGCAAATTGTGCTCTATCAAAATAGCCTTGGCTTCATCCTCGTACTCTGTTCCAAGGTCATTAATTACTTCGTTTTCCCTCTCCGCTTCCAAGGGCGGCGGAAGCACCTCGCTCCCTCCTATATAGTGAATATCTCCCTGTTTTTGAAACAGGAAATTTTTTTCCTTCTGAATTAGTTTAAAGTATATCTTTCCCGGCATTGCCACTTTTAGTATCATATTTTCCTCCATTCTGCCCATTCTTTGGCACTTTATTTACTTTGAAGTACTCTTGGGTTCAAAATCATTTCATAAGTTCCCCTTCCGGCTACTTCCTGCTCCGGCGCTGCAATAAAAATTTTTGTCTGTCTGTTCGGTACGCCGTCCAGTTCCACAATCATCTCATCCACCATGTACCCTTGCATAATTCCGTGAGCGCACCCGACACTGTGGTAGGGAATAATCCGAAAAAAATCCGGCATTCCAAGAGGCCATAGCCGTTCTAACACACTTTGATTTACTACACAAACCGGTGCACCGCTGAGAGGCTCTGTCAACCCGTTACCCGTATCAAAAAGTGCATCTACCGTCACGGCTGCCTTGCCTGAAATAAGGGTTACTTTGCAGGATACCTCTCTCTTTTTTCTATTTTCCATTATGTAAGATATAAGCAGATACAAAAGCCCGCCAAAGCCCATTACCAGAGCAATACCGGTTGTGTTTTCCATAATCCCCTCAAAATACTTTGACAGCATATAAACTGCACCTCCAAACAGGAAGGAGTATCCCAGAAGATTTTCAAAAAGTTTCTTATACCCGCTTAAATTTTTCGGACAAAAGGCAACCTTAATCATAAGCACAGAGGCTACAGACGTCTGTATGAGCAAACTGACTATTCCCGGTAAAACTGTGATAATCAAGCCAACCACATAAACAAAAGCTCCTATTAGAGAAGCACCTATGAGCCTTAGACGAGTGGCAGTACGTCCGGCGCTGATGTTGGTCAGCATAAGCAAATATAAATTCATCACAAAATTCACCAAAAAGAGTGTGTCTACATAAATCTCATAATACATACCTGTTACCCATGCCTTTATAATGATTATAAAGGGCTTCGGGTAAGGAATTTGTCGTTATTCCAAAATGAGAAAGTGCTTTTTCGCGGCAGATTTCGACACATAAAAAAAGAGACTGGTAAAAACCAGTCTCAAAATATGCTTGTCCTATTATTTTTTCTGAAGGAAATCAGGAATCTTCAATGACTTCTCTTCTACGGATGCGCGGATGTCTGTGGGCTTGTTAATGCCGATGGTGGGCTTGGAAGCCGTTACACCGGGAGTAGCCAAAGCGCCGGGGGTTTTGGTGATAGGATTTGCTTTCAAAGATGTAGGTGCAATATATGTAAATCCGCTACCTAATCTTGCAGCTGTATTTATCTTATCCTCCAAACCTGTAGCAATAACAGTAATTACACAAGTATCAGCTTTGCTTGCATCATACATAGCACCAAAGATAATGTTTACATCGTCTCCTGCCAAATCCTGTACATAACTTACTGCATCGGATGCGTCTGTCAGTGTAATATCACCGGTTACGTTAATGATAACATGTGTAGCACCGGTAATGGTTGTCTCAAGCAACGGGCTTTCTACAGCCATCTTAACTGCATCCAGAGCCTTATCATCACCTTTGCCTTCGCCGATACCGATATGGGCAATACCCTTGTCCTTCATAACAGTCTGCACATCTGCGAAGTCCAGATTGATGATGGAAGGAACATTAATCAGGTCGGTAATACCCTGCACTGCCTGTTGCAGTACTTCATCGGCCTTTTTCAAAGCTTCAGGCATTGTGGTACGTCTGTCAACGATTTCCAACAATTTATCATTAGGAATAACAATCAGTGTATCCACATTTTCTTTAATTCTTTCGATACCACTCAAAGCATTAGACATACGGGTCTTTGCTTCAAAACGGAAAGGTTTGGTCACAACACCTACCGTTAAAATACCCATGTCTTTTGCAATTTTGGCAACAATAGGTGCCGCACCTGTACCGGTACCGCCACCCATACCACAGGTAACAAATACCATGTCCGCACCTTTCAGTGCCGCAGAAATTTCCTCAGCACTTTCCTCAGCTGCCTTTTCACCGACTTCCGGTCTGGCACCTGCTCCAAGTCCTTTTGTCAATTTCTCGCCAATCTGTAACAGTTTCGGTGCTTTACACAACTGAAGAGCCTGTTTATCAGTATTTACCCCGATAAACTCTACTCCGTCAATACATTCATCAATCATTCTATTAACAGCATTATTACCTGCTCCGCCAACACCTACGACGATAATTTTTGCAGCAGATTCTGCATCGTTTGTCTTAATTTCCAGCAAAGGTTTTTCCTCCTTCATTTCGCATATGGACGCAAAGGCAGCCCATACAACTATCATATAATTATTTTTCCAATTTATCAACCTATTTTTTTAATAAAATCGTGTTTTTTTCTTATCTTTTAACTATCAGGTTCGAAGGTATAAGTTTTTACATTTTTATTATAATTTTGTATATTCAACGTCCCTTTCATACCTTCCAATTTGGGCAGTTGTTTCTTCAAAAGATTTATTTTTTCATCTAACTGCTCGTCCGTCCCAAATTCCACTCGGATGTCCCCTAAATGAATAGTCATCTCCTCTTTCCCATTAAAATAAATTCTTTCTGCCGGCAAATTGGCATCGGAAAGAGTTTGGGTCACTCTCAAAATCTTGTAAAAAATATCACTATTTTCCACGGGAAGGGGCTCTCCTACCACGATATAGTCAAAGTCAAGTCCTGTAATCTGGGGCATTCCCAAAGTTCGCACATTGGAACTTTCCACCACAGTCCCATCTTTATCAAAATAAATATACCGCCCCAAATACTCTATGTAGCCTGCCAATGATTTCTCATAAACGGAAATCCGTATGGTGTCCGGTGCCGGTACCGTTACATCCATGGCCGCTATAAAAGGCACTCCGGTAATACTTTTATCCTTGTACTTAAGAGACAAATACAGGGAATTATTTCCAAGAGGACCTTCCATAACAATGTCCATAATTTCTTCTTTGGTATAATGCACATTGCCGTCCACATATACGTTTTCTATTTTATAATAATCCAGCAGATAATAAATTACACCAAGCAAAGCTGCCAGTAGTGCAAGGCTTCCCAGCACTGCCGGCCATCGCTTTTTTCGCCTTCGTCTTTTTCCGTATTTATACACTGTAAATCCGCGCTCCTAACTCTCTTAAATCCCGGCAGATGTTCACATATCCCCGGTCAATATAAATAGTATCTTTTATGCCGGTTTCCCCTTGCGCCGAAAGTCCGGCTATCACAAGAGCCGCACCGCCCCGCAGTTCCCTGGCTGTTACCACAGCACCTTTTAACCGTTCCTGCCCCTCTATATGCACTGTTCTTGCATCTACCTGCTGTACCTTTGCCCCCATATTTACAAGGTCTGGCACAATGCGGAATCTGTTTTCAAAAATATTCTCTTTTACTTCACTGCTTCCGTCTGCCACCGCAAGCACCGAAAGAAGCGGTGATTGTAAATCCGTGGGAAATCCCGGATAAACAGCCGTTTGCACCTTGGAAACCGCCTTAGGCCTTTTGGGTGCCTGCATATAAATTTCCTGCCGGCTTTTTTGAATAAAAGCACCCATCTGCTCCGTTATATCCAGCAGTGCATCCATCTCTTTTACCGGCGCATTTTTCAAAAGAATCTCTCCCCCGGCAGCCATACAGGCAAGGACATAGGTTCCTGCCGCAATACGGTCCTTGGGGATTTCGTATTCTGCGCCGTAAAGTTTCTCTACGCCTTCAATGCATATCTGTTCCGTTCCTGCGCCCTCAATTTGGGCACCGCAGGCCTTCAAAAAGTCGCACAAAGCCACTACTTCCGGCTCTTTTGCCGCTCCTTGAATCTCGGTTTTCCCTTTTGCCAAAACACCTGCCAAAATAATATTCTCCGTGGCTCCAACGCTGGCACATTCTAAAGTAATCCTGCCGCCCTGCAGTTTCTTGGACCAGGCATACAGCATACTGTCGTTTTCACCAAAACAGACATTCATCTGCTTTAACGCCTTAATATGCATATCAATGGGACGCTTCCCTATGACACAGCCTCCGGGATACTCTAACGCTGCCTTTCCGCATCTGCCCAAAAGAGCACCCAGCAAAGTCAGGGAGGAACGCATACCTTTCACTGCATCCGCAGGCATTTCCCCCATACAGATGTTTACAGGTTCTATGGCAATGGCATCTCCTTCCCATCTGGTAACGCACCCAAGGCTTTCCAAAAGTTTCTGCATATAAAATACATCTGCTATCCGCGGACAGCCTTTTAACAGGCATTTCCCCGAAACAAGAAGGGTTGCCGCCATAATCGGAAGAGCCGCATTTTTTGACCCTTGAATCTTTATCGCTCCCTGAAGTGGTATCCCACCGTGTATGTGAATTGTTCCCACGCTCATGCCTCCGCTTGATTTTTATGTTCTATCTTATGCGGAGGCGCAAAAAAGGTATCTTGTACCCTTTACACTCTACATTTCCTTCAATTGTATTCTCTTTGCCACGTTCAGCACCATCCCCATTTCTACCAAAAGGAACATGACAGACGAACCGCCATAACTGATAAAAGGCAGGGAAATACCTGTGTTTGGTATAGTATTGGTTACTACGGCAATATTCAAAATCACCTGAATGGCTATATGTCCCAGTACCCCCACTACCAAAAGTGCCCCAAACAAATCCGGCGCATTATTGGCAATAACCATAAGTCTCCAGATAAGCATCAAGAACATCAGGATAATGGAAATAGCACCGAAAAGTCCCAGTTCCTCACAGATAATGGAGAAAATCATATCATTTTGGGCCTCAGGAATAAAGCCAAGTTTCTGCATACTCTGTCCCAGACCTTTTCCCCAGATACCACCGGAACCGATGGCATACAACGCCTGTAACGTCTGGAAACCTTTTCCGTCCGCATAAGCCTCCGGGTCAAGCCATGCCAAAATACGCTCTCCACGGAAATCCAATCCGCTGGTATCTGCCAGATTGACAATGGCATAGATACCCACTGCCGCCACCGCTATTACAAGCAGCGCCATAACTACAAATTTTTTATAATCGGGACTTGCTACAAACAACATTAAAATTGCAATACCCATAATGATAATGGCAGAACTCATATTACTGGTAATCCGCCAAACCATAAGCACAATGGGAACAGGCACCATAAGCACCATGAAAAATCCTTTTGCCTTTCGTATTCCTTTTCCCATTTTGCTGACCAAAACCGCCAGACACAAAATCATGGCAAGTTTTGCCACCTCCGCCGGTTGCAGGGATATGCCCGCTACAATCAGCCATCTTTTTGCACCGTTTGCCTCTTTACCAAAAGGAATGATGAGCAAAATAAGTACCGCTGCAACCGCATATGCCAGCCCTGCGAACTTTGCCCAAAAATGATAAGGAATATTGGCTACCACTATCATGGCAATCAAGCCCAAAATGGATGCAAATAACTGTTTTTCCAGAAAGAAGGTGGAGCGTCCGTAATCCTGCGCCGCCTCATAAGAACTGGTGGAAAAAATCATTACCAGACCAAATCCCAGCAAAAACAGGATAATGAGCAGCAAACTATAGTCAAAAAAATATTCAGATTGTCCCTTTCTTTTCGCCTTACCTGCCACTCTATCTCTCCTTCAGTCCGTTTACCATGTCTTTAAAAATCTTTCCTCTGACTTCGTAGTTCGGGAACATTCCCCAACTTGCACAGGCGGGTGAAAGCAGTACTGCATCTCCGGGAACCGCCCTTTTTACACAAATATCAAAGGCCTCTTCAAAGGTATCTGCCATAACGATGTCACAAAATCCGTGTTTTCTTGCACAATCAGCAATTTTTTCACGGGTCTGGCCAATCAGCACCAGACACTTTACTTTGCCCTCAAAAGCCTCAATCCACTCATCATATTCACTCTGTTTGTCATATCCACCGCCAATCAGCACCGTGGGCGTACTCATGGCTTTGATGCCCTGAATAGCCGCATCCGGATTGGTTCCTTTGGAATCATTATAATATTTAACGCCATTCTTGGTAGCCACATATTCGATGCGGTGCTCCACTGCGTGGAATTCCCGAATTACCTTCAAAATGGTTTCCATGGGTACTCCCATACTCTCGGCAATAGCAATGGCTGCCATCACGTTTTCTACGTTGCAAAGTCCCACCAGATTCATGTCACTGTGCACGTTCAAAATTTCTGTTACATTTCCCTGAGCAGCCTTACAAATCATATCACCCTTTAAGAAATAACCTTCGTCCAGTTCACGGGCAGAAGAAAACCACTTCACAGACGCAGGGCATCTGTCACCAAAAGCCCTTGTATACTCATTTTCATAATTGAGCACACAAGTCTCCTCTTTGGTCTGGTTTATAGCCACGGCTTCCTTTGCTTCCACATAAGCTTCCATGGTGTGATGTCTGTTCAAATGGTCCGGTGTCACATTCAAAATAGCGGACACTGCGGGTTTAAAAGTATGTACAGTCTCTAACTGGAAACTGCTGATTTCTCCTACTGTCACAGAATTTTCCGTGGTCTTATCTGCCTCCGTGGTATAGGGATTTCCAATGTTTCCCACCACAAATACCTGCTCAAAATGAGCCTTCATAATATCTCCCACAAGTGTGGTAGTGGTGGTCTTTCCATTAGTTCCCGTAATGGCAATGACCTTTCCTTTTTCCTGCATATAGCCCAGTTCAATTTCTCCTAAAATGGGAATGTTTCTTTCCCGAAAACCATTTACAAAGACCGTATCCGTAGGCACTCCGGGACTTAAAACAAGTGCATCTACTGTATTTTCTATCTCTTTTGGCAAGGTAACTGCCACGCACTTGGCACTTACGCCCTCCGGCAATTTTTCCGCCAAAAGTTCTTCTGTCATTTTCTCATTTTCATCAAATAAAATCGGGGTTGCTCCCATCTTCTGCAGCAAACTGACTGCACCGATACCACTGATTCCCGAGCCAACCACTAACACATTTTTTCCACGTAACATTTCTGCTAAAACCTCCCCGTCCGGGTTTTTATATTACTCTTCATTATAATCCATTATGCCTAAATAAGGAAGAATATTTTCAAAAAGCTGACGCACAATGGGCGCCGCTATGACTCCGCCGTAATATTGCCCCTTGGGATGATTGATAATGGCAATGGCAATTACCTGCGGATTATCCGCCGGCGCAAATCCCACAAAAGACGCAATATAAACACCCCGTCCTCTGGGAAGCGTCTCGCTGGTTGCGGTTTTACCTCCAATGGCCACTCCCTCAATGGCCGCATTTTTTCCGCCGCCTTCGGACACCACCATCTCCAAAATTTCCCGCATGGTCGCCGAAGTTTCCTCAGATACTATACCTGTAGTTACCGGATATTGCAAGGTCTCCACCAAATTTCCGTCTTTGTCCGTCACTTCCACTCCAAAATGGGGTGTCACTCGGTTTCCGCCGTTTACAATGGAAGAAATCGTGGTAACAAGCTGTATAGGAGAAATCTGGAATGACTGGCCAAAAGACATGGTAGCCAGTTCCACAGCTTCAATATTCTCTTTTTTATGCATAATGGTTCCTGCTTCACCGGGCAAATCCACCCCGGTTTTCGTCAAAAGTCCAAACTGTTTAAAATAATCATAAAAGGCATCCCGTCCCACCGAAAGTCCTACCGTCACAAAGGCCGGGTTACAAGAGTTCATGGTGGCGTGAACAAAATCCTCTGAGCCATGACCGGTAGTTTTGTGACAGCGGATGCGTCTGTCTTCCACCATAACATAACCGGGGCAATAAAAGGAACTGCTCTTAGACACTGCGCCGCTTTCAAGCCCTGCCGCCGCAGTAATTACTTTAAAAGTGGAGCCCGGTTCATAAGTATCGTTGATGCAACCGTTACGCCACATTTTATTTAGGGCGTTCTGTAATTCCTCTCCGGTAAGTTCTGCTACGTCTGCTGTAGCACTTTCCCCGTTTTCTTCACCGGAAGCTGCTTCCCCACCTTCTGCCGGCTCTTCCACAGGCAGTTCATAGGGATGATTTAAGTCAAATTCCGGCGTATTGACCATAGCCAGAATTTCCCCGTTTTGGGGATTCATCACTATGATGGAAACACTTTCTGCCTCCTTGGTTTCCATGGCCTGATAAGCCAGTTGGGTGGCATAACTTTGGATATTCATGTCCATGCTGATATGCAGGTCGCTTCCGTCTATGGGCTCTATTCGGCTTTCTCCCGCCTCGTCCACTTCCACTCCTCTGGCGTCTGTCACTGTCAAAATGGTACCGGATTTTCCTGCAAGATATTCCTCATAAATCACTTCCAGACCTATAATCCCCTGATTATCACTTCCCGTAAAGCCCAAAACTTTGGAAGCCAGGTCATCATATGGATAATACCTTTTATAGTCTTCATCTACCTTTACTCCGGCAAGATCCGCTTCCCGGATGCGGTCTCCGATTTCTTTATCCACATTACTTTTTATTCTCTCAATGGAAGAATACTTTTCCACACGTTTTCGCACATATTCTTCTGTCAGTCCCAGTTCCTCCGTCAGCAATTTAATTATGGCCTCCGGGTCTTCTATCTGGTTGTGAATAACCGACACGGTACATACCGTTCTGTTGTCTGCAATTACTGTTCCGTTTCTGTCGATGATTCTTCCCCTTGCTGCTTTAATGCTCCGCTCTCTCTCATGTAGTTGTGTAGCCAGTTGCGAATAATAATCCGTTCTCCAGACCATAAGATAAAAAAGCCTGCCAAAAAGCCCTACCAGCACAAAAGCACAAAGAAAAAAAACCACCACAATCTTTTTTCTGATATAAGTCCGATTATTTTCTACCAATGCAAAAACCTCATAAAAAGGGTATTACTACACTGTATTCCCACCTTTATGAGGTTATGTATTTATTCGCTGATGGCATCACGCCCGCCACTGACTACCGTTCCCGTATCCGGGTCGATAAGTGCCCCGTTTACCGGGTCAATATAAAATCCCTCTTCACTCAACTCAAAATCAGCCCAAAACGGTAACTCTTCTTCTTCCGGCGCCTCTTCTTTTGGTTGGTTTTCCCCACTTTGTGCACCTTCGTTTTCCACTTTCGGCACATAATCGGGATTGTATTTCAAAGTGTTTTCCAATTCTCTTTGGGCAAGTTCCTGTTCTTCCTGCTGGGAAAGTTCTTCTGTCATATAAATATTGAGGTAAGGTAATACTTCCGTCAAAATATTTCTGACAATGCCTTGGGCGAACTTGGAATTATCCTGTTTCTCCGCATTTGCTCTGTCTACGACCACATAAATGGCTATTTCCGGATTTTCCGCCGGCGCAAATCCCATAAAGGATACTACATACTCGCCGTTTCCCCTGGGAAGAGTCTGGGCGGTACCGGTCTTGCCTCCGATAGCATATCCTGCCGGTCTGGCGCTTTTACCTGTACCCGTTGAAACTACTACATTACAGTAATCTACAATCAAATCTGACGTAGACTGGGATACCGTCTGTTTTAAAATTCTGGGTTCAATATTTTCCACCACGGCTCCGCCGGAAGTTTCAATACGGCTTACCATATGAGGCTCATAATAATATCCTCCATTTATCAGGGAACAAAAACCGGTAATCATCTGAATCATAGTTACATTAAAGTTCTGCCCAAAAGAGTTTGTTGCCAAATCGGCACTTCCCATGGTCTCGTCAAACAACAGACCCGCTGTTCTGGCTTCACCTGCCAGATCAATATTCGTTTTCAGTCCGAAATTATATGCCTCCTGCTCTGTAGAAAAAAGTTCCGGGCCGGTTTTCTCCGCAATTTTCATCATTGCAACGTTACAGGATCTGGCAAGGGCATCCGACAAATCCACCACTCCGTGACCACGTCCGTTGTTACAATGAATATCATGTCCGCCTACATTCCACACACCCTTACACTCATAGGATGCTTTTGTGGTAATTATGCCGTTTTCCAGCGCCATGGCAATGGTAAATGGCTTAAAGGTGGAACCGGGTTCATAAGTATCGGAAATACAATAATTTCTCCAAATAGCATTTAAGGTATCATAATACTTATCTTCTTCCTTAAGTGCCGCAATTTCAGTTTCCGAATAAAATGCAGATAAATCATACGGGCTGTTTAAGTTAAAATTCGGATAACTTGCCATAGCCAGAATATTGCCGGTGTTTACTTCCATCACAATACAGCCCAAATTATTGGCACCGTTTCCTTCACGGTACTCGTCCTTATGTTCTTCGTTAAACTGGAGCAAATATTTTTCCACAATACTTTGGATATTCATGTCTATGGTACTGACAACGGAATATCCGTCCACTGCCGGTTTGGTGGTTCTCTCCAAATTGGAATCACTGTTTAAATAGCCGTATTCACGGCCTGTCGTTCCATTTAATACATCATCATAATACTCTTCCAGTCCAAACATACCTACATTATCGGATGTGGTAAATCCTATGACATCACAGGCAAGACTGCCGCCGGGATACACCCTTTTATATTCTTCCTCAAACCAGATACCCTTAATATATGCCCGTTCCTCGTTTTCCTCATCCTCTTTCAAGGCGTTAAACTGTAATTTCCGCTCCAGACTCAGTTGCTTTATGGGCACATAATAAGAAGAGGTTGTATGATTTTTTACATAAGTTCTCACAGCAGTCATGTCCAGTTCGGGAAAAGCCTGTGCCAAAGCCTGCATGGTAGGCTCAAAATATTTTTCTTTGGACATAATAATTTTTGAGTCAATGACCAGATTGTACACCTTTTCACTGACTGCCAAAGTGGTGCCGTTGGCATCCACAATGCTTCCTCTGCGGTAAGGAAGTGTCCGGCTGCTGTACTCCTGCTGGGACAGAACCTGTTTTTGATATTCCTGCCTGTTTTCCTGGCTAATCATCATAATACGGACGCTTAACCCGGCAAAAGCCAGCAGTACTAACATAAACAGTACTACCAGCTTCTTTTGCATGGAAATAGTGAACCTATTTGGTCCTTTTTTCTCTTTGTGTTTTATTTTACTGCGATTATCTCTGTTTTTTTCTCTCACTCACTACACCTGCTTTACTCCGGAATGTCCGCATACTGTCTCACATAGTCACTGCCTTCATTGGTATAAGTGATTATCTGGCCTTGCGCTGCATAATTCATTCCCAATTCGCCGATTGCAACACGCTTAATCTCTTCCAAATCAATCGCTCTGGTCAGTTTTGCATATGACTCGTCATTCTCCATTCTCAGTTCGTTGAGCTGGCTTTCCAAGGTTGCAATCTGCTTCACTTGGTCTGTAATCTCAAACTGCATCTGAATATAATTGATGAGAATGTAACCGGACACCAAAAGGGCTGCAATGAGAAATATCACATAGCCAAGGCTCATGTGACTTGCCTTCTCACGATTCTTTCTGGTGCTCTGGCTCAGTCTTTTTCTGGGCTCTTCTTCAATTGCCCTTCTTACATCCAACTGTCTTGCTGTGTTTCCCTCTATATAAGTTCTTGCATATGTAGTTTGTCTTTGGTGGGCGTATCCTCCTGATACCTGTCTTCTCCCCTGATAGGACGCCATGACTTCTACCTCTTTTCTGTTACCCTTACATTAATTTTCATTTTTTTCAAAAACCCTGAGTTTTGCACTTTTTGAGCGGCTGTTTTCCTCAAGTTCCTGCTCTGAGGGCAAAATGGGCTTTCTTGTAATCACTGTTCCCTGTGACTTTTTTCCACAGACACACACCGGAAAATGTGACGGACATGTGCAGGGATTTTCCTGTTTCTTAAATGCCGACTTCACAATTCTGTCTTCCAGTGAATGGAACGTGATAATACAAATTCTCCCCCCGGGATTTAATAATTCAATCATATTGTCCAAGGAATTTTTCAAAACATCCAGTTCGTGGTTACACTCAATGCGGATGGCCTGAAATGTTTTCTTGGAAGGATGACCGTTTTGTCTCATTTTTGCCGGAATAGCTGCCTTTATAATCTCTGTCAGTTCTCCGGTTGTTTCTATAGGCTTTTGTGCTCTCGCTGCCACAATATGTTTTGCAATATTTTTGGCGAACTGGTCTTCCCCATAATCTCTGATAATGCGGAATAGTTCCATTTCGGAATATCCGTTGACAATGTCCTTTGCCGTCAGGGTCTGACGCCTGTCCATACGCATGTCCAAATCTGTGTCATACTTATAGGAAAAGCCTCTTTCCAAGGTATCAAGCTGGTAGGAAGACACTCCTAAATCCAGTACGATTCCGTCCACCTTGGTGACACCGCGTTCTGCCAGCACCGCTTTCATATTGCAATAGTTGCTTCTAATCAGTGTGATTTTATCTTCATATGCCGCCAATCGCTTGCCGGCAGCTTCGATGGCCGCATCATCCTGGTCAATTCCGAAAAATCTGCCTTTTGGGGACAACCTTTTTGCAACCTCCAAGGCATGTCCACCACCGCCCAAGGTGCCGTCTACATAAGTACCATCCGGTTTGATATTCAGATTTTCAATGGTCTCCTTAAGTAAAACGGAATAATGTTTGAATGCCATATCTGCCTCTTTATCTTTAAATAATCAATCCCAGTTCTGTCATATGTGCGGTTACTTCATCCATATCGTCGTAACCCACTGTACCTTCATATCTCTCCTTGCTCCAAATTTCCACACGTCCGCCCACACCAATCAGTGTTACATCTTTTTCCAGACCTGCAAATTCTCTGAGCACTCCGGGAATCAATATTCGTCCTTGCTTGTCCACTTCTGCAGTTGTGGCTCCTGCCAGAAAGAAACGGGTAAATTTACGGGCATCCGGGCTGTTTAAAGGAAGTCCTTTCAACTTCTCTTCAAAGACCTGCCATTCATGGTTGTCATACACAAATAAGCAGCCATCCAATCCTTTTGTTACCACGAATTCATCTCCCAGAACATCACGGAATTTTGAAGGAATGATTAACCTGCCTTTTGCATCTATCGTATGATTGTATTCTCCCATGAACATATCAATCACCCGCTTTCAAAAGTAGTCTGCCACGGAAAGGGCCTTGTAACCCTCCACTTTTTACCACTTAGCACCACTTTCCACCACTTTTACTATGATTTTATACTAAAATAACCCATCTGGCAAGTAAAATCAATAAAAAAATTCAAAAAAATAACGCCTTGCAAAGTCTTGCAAAGCGCCATTTTTCGCCGTTTTTCCCATGTATACCATATCTAGTGGATGGTTTTTTGTCCCATACACTATTTAGTTTTCATGTTTTTTTGTATTTTACTCTGTTTTGGGATTTTCTCCCACTTTTTCTTTTTTCTTTATGCAGATGCGCACCACCACATCTGTAACTATCGCCCCCACAAAACACACAATCCCCACCATTTGGGAAACGGCAATCTGTGTTCCCGGAATCAGAAGCTGGTCTGTACGGATGCCTTCAATAATAAACCTGCCAAGACCATAGCCTCCCAGATAAATCAGACAGATTTCCCCGTGGAACTTCTGATATTTGCGATATACCAGCATAATCATCAGTATCATCAGATTCCACGCACTTTCGTACAGGAATGTGGGATGTACCTGAATATAATTGGTTCCCTCCAACATGTGTGCCTTAATATCCGCTGTAATATCAGACCTGTCACGCACTGCCTCCACAGGAATCCTCATGGCAAAAAGCCCGTTGCTGTAACCGCCAAACACCTCGCGGTTTACAAAGTTGCCCCAGCGTCCGATAATCTGACCAAGAATCAGACCATACACACCGGTATCAGCCAAGCGGAAAGGGTTGTATTTTTTCACTTTGCAATAGACAAAGGCTGTAATAAAAGCACCAATGACAGCTCCATAAATTGCCAGTCCACCGTTTCTGAGATTAAAAATACCAAGCAAATTGTCTTTATACTCATTCCACTGGAAAATGACATAGTAAAGTCTCGCCCCGATTACAGAGAAAATTACCGCATAAATAGCAAAGTCCCAATAAACTTCCGGGTCCTGCCCCGTCACTTTCGCCATTTTTACCGCCATCAAAATCCCCGCAAGCACTCCAAGGGCAATTAAAATGCCGTAAAAAGCCACAAAAAATCCAAATATATCAATTCCCTGCTGCACATCCTTTAGGTAAATACCCAAATTGGGAAATGCAATATCCATACCGCCCATCATTTCCTGCATTTTTTGACCAAACCTTTCTACCGTCACCGCCGCTACTGTCGCCGGCAATATCATTACAAAGACTATACGTTAAATCTGAACAGGATTACATCTCCGTCCTGTACCACATATTCTTTACCTTCCATGCGAACCAGACCTTTTTCTCTTGCCGCCGCCAGAGATTTCAAATCCAGAAGATCCTGATAATTTACCACTTCCGCTTTAATAAACCCACGCTCGAAATCAGAGTGGATTTTGCCTGCCGCCTGAGGTGCCTTTGTGCCCACCTTAATGGTCCATGCACGGGTTTCGTCCTCACCGGAAGTTAAATAACTAATTAATCCCAGCAGTTTGTAACTTGCTTTAATCAATTTTTCAAGGCCGGACTCGCTAAGCCCCAAATCCTCCAAAAACATGGACTTTTCATCATCATCCAGTTCTGCAATTTCCTGTTCAATCTGTGCGCAGATTACAAACACTTCGCTGCCTTCCGCCTCGGCATACTCACGCACCTTTGCCACCATGTCATTGGAAGCGCCGTCATCTGCCAAATCGTCCTCGCAAACGTTAGCCGCAAAAATCACCGGCTTATAGGTCAGCAGATTGTAGGATGCCAACCATGCCTGCTCGTCCTCATCATCGTTAGGCTCAAAACTCTTTGCCAGTTTGCCGCTCTCAAGATGCTCTTTGATTCTCTCCAAAAGATTCAACTCTTTTGCCAGAGTTTTGTCCATTCTGGCACCTTTGGCCACTTTGGCAATACGTCTCTCCAAAATTTCAATATCAGAAAAAATAAGTTCAAAATTGATAGTTTCAATATCGCGGAGAGGATTTACGCTTCCGTCAACGTGAATAACGTTTGCGTCCTCAAAGCAACGCACCACATGCACAATAGCATCCACCTCACGGATATTGCTGAGGAACTGGTTGCCCAGACCTTCGCCCTTAGATGCACCTTTTACAAGTCCTGCAATATCTACAAATTCAATTACCGCCGGTGTCACCTTCTTGGACTGGTACAAGTCTCCAAGCAGTTTCAGCCTCTCATCCGGCACTGCCACAATGCCCACGTTGGGGTCGATGGTACAGAAAGGATAGTTTGCAGACTCCGCTCCCGCCTTTGTCAGTGAATTAAACAGTGTACTCTTTCCTACGTTGGGTAATCCCACGATACCTAATTTCATTTTATCTATCTCCTTTGATTTTCCTTGATTATATAAGGTTTTTTCGCAGTTACTCTTTTGGTAGGTGCACCATTTAGTGCACCATTTATATTAAGTTGAGAGTTTCTGCGGCTAATTCCATTTCCTCTTAAATCCTTTCCCATATTTAACTCCTTTCAAAAAAGAAGCCCTAATACAGCGTATAATATTATACCATATCAGCGCTTCTTTTTGTATAGTTTTTTGTAGATTTATTTATATTTCTATCTTATGAAAAAAGCAAATGTTAATAGGAAATATGAAGAACAGATAAATCAAGGCTCTTTCTTCTGTATATAAAAACCACTTAAACATTATAAAAAAACATCATATCCCATCACTTTATTATAGGTGATGGGGTATGATGTTTTTTTGGTGTTAATAAGGAGCGAGTCCTGAAATATCGACTGTCTTACCTTTGGTGTACTCGGTGTCTTTCAATACGATGCCTCGGCATGCGTCTGTGATTCCTCCAAAACCGGTCATATCAACAGTTTCATACAAAAAGACATATGATTCACCTTCATACATAAAATGATGAACATTTTCGCCGAACTCATAGCTGTAGGTATGAAAATCCCAACCATACCACACACCATCCTTTGATGGATATACGAATTTGACTGTTGCCGCATTGTCGACATACCTATAATATGTTTCTGTCTCTGTAGGCACACCCGGCGTATATTGTAAATCAAACGGTTCTGATGGATACACATAAACTTCCGGATAAGTAACGTAATATTTTTCACCATCATATGTGATTGGAACATATCTTCCCGGTATATTTCCATAGAAATATTCACCACTGTTAGTTACAACTGATGATAACTCACCGCCTCCGTTCACATATACTTTTGTTACCGTATATTCCGTAGGTCTAAGCTGTGTTTCTAAGTGAGTAATAGTATCTTCAAAGTTGCGTTCAGCAAACACAGGAATAAATTCCACCTCACCATACTCTGCTACCATGCTGTCAAGCATTTCATCAAAAGTTATGACAGAAGATTCTTCCTCATCTTCTTTTGATTCTTTGTCATTTGTTTCTGTATTCACATGTTCTTGAGGTGCTTCTGTGGGAGCATCCGTGGGAGCATCCGTGGGAGTTTCCGTGGGAGTTTCCGTTGCAAATGCAGAACCGGAACTACTGCTTGGGGCATCTGTGGAAGTAGCACCGCACCCTACCATACTCACACATAATACGATTGATACTAAACCCAAAATGATTTTTCTTTTCAAAACTCTTACCTCTTTTCGTAGAATTATTCTTAACAAGAATAATTCTACCTCAAATCGGATATATAATCAAGGAAAATATTCTTAACAAGCACATTTTGAAATGAGGTTATTTTATGAAAGCCTTTTGGTATAATCAAGACCGAAAAAATGTGTGTGGAATCAAAATAAGAGAGCTTCGCAAGCAAAAACGCATATCTGCAAAGAAGTTAGAAATTATGGCTAGCCTAGCGGGATATGACAGCATTACGCAAAATGTTATCACAAAAATAGAGTTAGGCATTCGCTTTGTACCCGATTATGAAGTCGCCATTTTTGCAGAGCTTTTAGAAACCACACCCGAATACTTATTAGGATATACAGAAAATAAAAGTAATTAAGGGAATGTTCCAATAGTGAATTGAAACATTCCCTTTTCTGATGATGTTTTTATGGGGGCTTCGGATTAGTTATAGTCACACTTCTTTGCAGCCAACACTACATTATCATAAAATCCATTTTTCCGCTATTCTAATACTTCTTCTTACCCTTCAACTCCTCATAGAGCAGCACATAATTTTCATATCTTGTTTTGCTGATTTTGCCTTCTGCCAAGGCATCTTTGATGCCGCAGATGGGCTCGCTTATATGGGAACAGCCGCCAAAACGGCAGTTCTTTTCATGCTCTGCAAATTCCGGATAATAGCCCTGCAAGTCCTCTTTTTCCATGTCAAAAAGCGACAGGGAACTAAAGCCCGGGGTGTCCATAATATAAGTGTTACCCTCTAAGGCAATAAGTTGGGAATGCCGCGTAGTATGCTTTCCCCTCTCAATCTTTTTACTGATTTCACCGGTTTCCATACATACACCGCTTTGCAGTCTGTTCACCAAAGAAGATTTTCCTACACCGCTGGGTCCTGCTACCGTGGTAGTCTTGCCATGAAGCAGGGCCTTCAATTCTTCCATACCGCCCTCTTCTTCGTGGGCGCTGACAAACAGTACCTGATAACCGCAGTTTTCATAAGTTTCCTTAAGTTTCTCACAGTCTTCATCCGAAGCAATATCTTTTTTATTAAAACAGATAATGCAGGGCAGTTTCTGCTGTTCCATCATAATCAAAAAGCGGTCCAGCAAGTTAAAATTAGGGCTCGGTTTTACAATTGCAAATATCACCAGCGCCTGATCCACATTGGCAACCGCCGGGCGGATTAGAGAACTCTTTCGCGGCAATATTTCCGTAATATTTCCCTTTTTTTCATCATCATCGAGAATTTCCAGCCGGACATCATCCCCCACTAAGGGCTTGGTGTTGTCCTTTCTGAAAATCCCTTTTGCTTTACATTCATAAATCCCTAAGTCTTCCACATGAACATAGTAGAAGCCCGCAATTCCTTTGATGATTTTTCCCTGCATAAATTCCTTCCCGATTATTCTTTTACAAATTCAATCGATCTGGTAAAAGTCTTCTCTTCTGTGGTTCCCGGTGTAATCACTTCCGCACCGGTTTCCGGGTCAACGGTAGCCGTTCCCGGGGTTGTCACTGTGTAAGTGAAAGTAATGATTCCGGTAGGCGAAGGAATTCCCGAACCGTTAGCCGAAATAGGAAACGCACTGGTGGTTGTATCCATTATTAGTTTCCCTTCACTGGTAGTAATCGTTACTTTTACGGGAGTGCCAGACACATAGTCCGGTGCCTCTGCCATGGTCGGAGCCGCAATGCTGGCATTTAATTTGTACGTTGCCTTGGTAGGCCCCATACTTACCTTAATGTCAACAGCAGTTCCTTTTTCCGCATACGCTCCGTAGGAATAACTCTGGTAACATACCAAACCTTCTTCATATTCATCACTGGCCATCTGGCTGGTGTTTCCTACCGCAAGTCCGGCCTCTATGATTTTGGCAACCGCTTCGTCCTCCGGTACCCCCAGCAAATTGGGGACACGCACTCTGGTATCTTCCACACCGAGGCTGACTGTCACTGTGACAGAGGAACCTTCCGGTGCTTTGCTTCCTGCTGCGGGATTTTGATAAATAACATTGCCCTTGGGTACTGTAGAATTGTAACTTTCAAGTTTATTTACCACAAAACCCTTGGACGCTAAGGCATTAAAGGCAGCTTCATAAGAAATATTCATAACATCCGGAATTTTAACGCCCTCTGTACCGGAACTTACGGTCAATGTAACAATCGTACCCGGCGCAAGTTCGGTTCCCACGGACACATCTGCGCTGATAACAATGCCTTCTTCAAACGCCTCTGACTCCATATACTCTACTTCCGGTTTTAAACCGATTTCCCGCAAAGCATCTGTAGCCTCATCCAATTTCATGCCGGCCACGGAAATCATTTCCACAGGAATTGGTTCCTCGGACTCTTCCGGCGTCTGTGACGGTATTTCCGTTTCCGTCTGTGTCTGGGTCTGGGTTTCTGTGGAACCGTCTATCACTTTATTGCCCGTATCCCCCATCTGGAACAAACCCGCAATTTTTCCTACCATAAAAATGATAATACAGCAAATAACAATACCTGTTATCACCGCCAAAATGGTGGTCACTCTTTCCATTTTGGGGTTGTAATCATCTCCGTCTGCTTCCGCTTCGCCGGTTTCTTCATCCCAGTCAATTCCGCCGGTATCTGTACGCAGACGCATAGTTTCCTCCGCAGTATTTCTACCGGTCTGGCTCCTAATCTGGTCTACATCAGACTGAGGAATAAATCTGGTGGATGTCTCCGCCTCTGCATCATGGAACACTACAAAATCTGCTTCCGGCTGTTTCAAAGACTGCTTTAAATCTTCAATCAGTTCCCCCATGGACTGATATCTTCTGTCCGGGCTCTTCTGACAACACTTCAAGACAATCTGGTCTACACTGTTTGGAATTTCTGCCACAAACTCTTTGGGTGCAGGTAATTCTTCCTGAATATGTTTAATGGCAATTGCCACGGTGGTTTCTCCGTTAAAGGGCACTCTTCCCGTAAGCATTTCAAACATTGTGATACCCAGCGAATACACATCACTTTTTTCATCACTGTAACCGCCTCTGGCCTGTTCGGGCGAGGTATAATGCACAGAGCCCATTACATTGGAGGTAATAGTGTTACTGGTGGCAGCCTTGGCAATACCAAAATCTGTTACCTTTACTTTTCCCTCTTTGGATATAATAATGTTCTGGGGCTTAATGTCTCTGTGAATAATATGGTTATTATGGGCAGCTTCAATACCCATGGAAACCTGCAAAGCAATGCTGACCGCCTCTTTATAGGACAGTCTCGCCTTCTTTTCAATATATTTTTTTAAGGTGATTCCTTCCACCAGTTCCATAACGATGTAATGAATCCCGTTTTCTTCTCCTACATCATATACATTCACAATGTTCGGATGCATCAGACCTGCTGCCGCCTGTGCCTCAATCCGGAATTTGGATACAAAATTTGCATTCTCCGAAAACTCCTGTTTCAGCACCTTAACAGCCACAAAACGGTTCAGTTTATGGCACTTTGCTTTATATACATCCGACATACCGCCGGTACCGATTTTTTCCAGTATCTCGTAGCGGTCGCCAATTAACATACCAATTTTAATCATATCTTGCTCCTTCAAATTTACGCAAAGGGTTCAATAAGTACAACTGCGATATTATCTTTTCCCCCGTTATCGTTGGCTGCTTTAACCAATGCCTGTGCCTTTTCCACGATGTCCCTTTGTCCGCTTAATATCATGCGGATTTCCTCATCTTCCAGCATATTGGTTAAACCGTCAGAGCACATTAATACAATATCTCCCGGCGTTAGTTCCACACTGAAAAAATCCACTTCCACTGTGTCACTTGCACCGATTGCCCTGGTAATGATGTTCTTATCAGGATGATTTCTGGCAGATGCTCTATCAATTCCGCCCATACGGACCATTTCCTCTACCAGGGAATGGTCTCTGGTAATCTGCTTTATCTCTTCATTTACAACATACAGTCTGCTGTCGCCGACATTTGCCACCTGTAAGTATTTCCCCATAAAAGTTGCCGCCACTACCGTGGTTCCCATACCTTCCAGTTCTGCAACTTCTCCGCTTTTTTGTCTGATAAGCGTATTGGCAACTTCAATTGCCTTACCTAATATTATTACAGGATTCTTCTCAAAAGACTTCTCAATTTCAGAAACTATGGTTTCCACTGTATACTTTGAAGCATAATCGCCGGCGTTATGTCCTCCCATACCATCCGCCACAATAAAGACATTGGACAAATTTCCGATAGGACACTCCGATGTATATACATAATCCTGATTCAGTTTTCTTTTTTTGCCGATGTCTGTTATAGAAAACGTCTTTAACACCGTCTTATGCCTCCTTAATGCGCCTCATTCAAAATCACTGCTCCATGTGACGGCGGCGAAGCTGCCCGCAGGCACCATCGATATCCCGTCCCATTTCCCTTCTTATTGTACAGTTTATTTTGTTTTTTTCAAGTTTATTTTTAAAAGCCTGTATCCGCCCTGCCTCGGACTGCACATAATCTCTCT
This sequence comes from Lachnospiraceae bacterium, assembly GCA_017468395.1. Taxonomy (GTDB): domain Bacteria; phylum Bacillota; class Clostridia; order Lachnospirales; family Lachnospiraceae; genus Acetatifactor. The sequence continues at coordinate 73,763 of JAFUIR010000004.1, forward strand.
CCTTAATGGGATTGACGGGAATCAGATTCACATGGCAGTTTAAGGGGCCCGCCAAACGGCTCAGACCTTCCGCATCCTCATTTGTATCATTGACACCGCCCACCAGACTATATTCAAAGGTCAGTCGTCTGCCGGTCTGCTCGTAATAATATGCACAGGCTTCCATAAGTTGTGCAATACTGTATTTGTTGGCAATGGGCATTAACTGTCTTCTTTTTTCGTCGGTAACGGAATGTAGGGAGAGAGCCAGAGTAATTTGCAGTTTCTCTTCCGCCAGTTTACGGATACCGGGCACAATGCCGCAGGTAGACACCGTCACATTGCGCTGACTGATATTTAAGCCCTTGTCATTTGTGAGCAGTTCTATAAAAATAAGTAAATTGTCGTAATTATCCATAGGTTCGCCGGTTCCCATTACCACCACATTGGAAACGCGCTCTCCCGTAATTCTTGTAATGGCATAAATCTGATCCAGCATTTCGGAAGCCTTCAAATTCCTCTCAAGACCATCCAGCGTAGATGCACAAAACTTACATCCCATGCGGCATCCCACCTGGGAAGAAATACATACGGAATTTCCGTGCTTATATTTCATCCACACACTTTCCACTACATTCCCGTCTGAAAGTTCAAAAAGAAACTTCTTCGTTCCGTCAATTTTGGATTCCTGCACCTGCAGAGCCTTTAAATTGGTATATTCATATTTTTCCGCCAGTTTTTCACGAAGAGCGGCAGAAAGGTTCGTCATTTCCTCAAAATTTCTTGCCAATTTCACATGCATCCAGTCATAAATTTGGTTTGCACGAAACTTCTTTTCGCCCATCTCTTCCATTTCCGAAACCACTTGGTCGTAGGTCATGGACTTTATGTCTTTCTTATCTATCATCATTGCCTCATTTCAAACAATCTATGCCTTTGTTTTTCTCAGCCTTGCAAAAAAGAAACCGTCGTTTTCTCCCCCGCCCGGAAAAAGTTGCTGTGCATGCTCCTGCCGGAACCCAAACCGGGAACAAATCCATTCCGCCATTTCTTCATTTTCGGCTTTGTTAATGGTACATGTACTGTAGAGCAATATCCCGCCCTCTTTCACGTATTTTACGGCATTATTTACAATTTCCTTCTGCAACTGTAAAAGGCTCTGCAGCCCCTCCGGCGTAACATGATATTTAATATCACGCTTTTTACCCATGACTCCAAGACCGGAGCAAGGCACATCCGCAATAACTACGTCTGCCTTACCTTCCATTGCAAAATCATATACCGTGGCATCATAAACCTCACATTTTACATTGGACAAATGCATACGTTCTATGTTCTCTTCTATTTGCCAGACTTTCTGGTCGGACACATCTCTGGATAGTACGCTACCTCCCGGAAGCACTTTTTCTGCTGCCAGCATAGTCTTACCGCCGGGCGCCGCACAAATGTCCAGTACCAAATCCCCCGGCTTAATTTCGGCTGCTTCCACCGCAAGCATGGAACTTGCATCCTGCACCGTAAATATCCCCTCTTCATATCCCGGCAGCGATGCCACGCCCTCTGCACCATACAAATCCAGTGCATAAGAAACCTTTGGATGCTTTTTCACGGTTACACCCATGCTTTCCACTTGGCTTATCCATTCCCTCCTTTGGGCTTCTTCCACAGATGCTGCAAAGCGGATGGTCACAGGGCGCACTTCCAGCAATCCTTTCAATATTTTTTCGGTCTGCTCCCCGCCATATTGTTTTTCCCAAAATTCTATAAGCCAAAGGGGCATGGAATATTTTACGGATAATGCTTTTTGTGGTTCCGTTCCTTGGTCCGGATAGGCAATGGTTTCTTTTTGCTTCACCACGTTTCTAAGAACACCGTTTACAAAGCCTTTCAGGTTCTGGAACTTTCTCTTTCCCGCCAGTTTTACAGCTTCGCTGACTGCTGCCGCATCCGGCACACCGTCCATATAAAAAATCTGGTAAACCGCCATGCGCATCAAAACCCTAATAAGCGGTTTCATTTTCCGCACCGGCACACTGGATACTTTGTCTATAATATAATCCAGTTCAATCTGCCGCTCTATGGTTCCCTCGGACAAGCGTTTTATAAAGGCTTTCTCCTGTCCGCTCAAATAGTCATATTTATTCAAAACGTCCCTGATTAACTTATGGGAAAAGGTCTTTTCCCTCTCCCACTCCAAGAGCAAATCCAGCACAATTTCCCTGCCGTTTATACCACAAGGGGCCGGTTGCTTTTTTCCATTAGTCATCTCTGCGCCTTCCTCCAAACAGTAATACCAATCTTAAGAGTTGTAAAATTGCTGCCGCTGCTGCTGCCACATAAGTCCATGCTGCCGCACTGAGCACCTTTTTACCCCCTGCTTTTTCCGTTTCTGTGAGAATACCGTAACTGCTCACTACCTGAAGCGCCCTTCTGGACGCATCAAATTCCACAGGAAGCGTAATCAACTGGAACAAAACCCCCAGCGAAAAAGCCAAAATTCCGATTTCAATCAGCGACTGGCTCCATCCCAGCAAAATCCCCAGAAAAATAATAGGGAATCCCAAATTACTGCCGATACTTGCCACAGGCGCAAAAATACTTCTGAATTTCAAAAATCCGTACTCCTCATGGTGCTGGATGGCATGTCCGCATTCGTGAGCCGCCACGGAAATAGCCGTTACGCTTGGATAATTATAATTTTCGTAAGAAAGGCGAACGGTCTTGCTTCTCGGGTCATAATGGTCTCCCTTTCCATGTCCCAAACATTCTACCGTTACATCCGTAATTCCTTCATACTGCAAAATACGCTGAGCCGCCTCAGCTCCTGTCACTCCGCTTACATTGCGGACACCCGCATATTTTTTCATGGCGCTGTTTACTCTGGCACTTGCCCATAAACAAATCACAGTACCGATAAGCACCAAAATATATGTGGGGTCAAAATAAAATCCATAGTAACCAAATGGCATCCTTCATTCCTCCATTTTTGAAATCTATCACTTTCCAGTTACTTTCCAAGTCTATCTCCCGGCTGCAATTTGTATCCCAAAAGGAAATCGTGGGTAGTCATGCGCTTTTTCCCCTCTAATTGCAGTTCATTGATTCGCAGCAATCCGTCTCCGGTCTGCACATAAATGCCCTCTTTTTCCACCGCCGTAATAGTGCCGGGCATATCCTTTGACACATCCGAAACCACATCTGCATCCCAGATTTTAAGTTGCTTTCCCTGTAAAAAAGTATAGGCACTTGGCCAGGAATTCATTCCACGCACCAGCCTTTCAATTACCACCGCACTTTGGTTAAAATCAATCAGCCCCTGGGATTTCTGAATCATTTTTACATGGGTTGCCTTACTTTCGTCCTGTTTGACGCCCGTCAGCGTTTCTGCCTCTATCAGGGGAAGGGCTTCCACTATAGCCTGCGCCCCCAAAACCGCCAATTTGTCAAACAGTGTCTCCCCGGTTTCCTTTTTATCCAGATAAATTTCCTTCTGATATAAAATATCCCCCGTATCCATTCCTTCATTCATCTGCATGATAGTCACGCCGGTTTTTTCTTCCCCGTCAATGACAGCCTGCTGAATAGGACTGGCTCCCCTGTATTTAGGAAGAAGCGAGGCATGGATATTGATACAGCCAAACCTTGGAATATCCAAAATTTCTTTGGATAACAGCTGTCCAAAAGCCGCTACTACATATATATCCGCTTCATATTCTTTTAATACGGATACCGCCTCCGGTTTCTTAATCCTTTCCGGCTGAAAAACAGGGATACCATGCTTCAAAGCACATTCTTTTACCGGGGAAAATTGCAGTTCGCCGCTTCTGCCCTTAGGTCTATCCGGCTGTGTTACTACCAGACTGATTTCATGTCCTGCTAAAATTAATGCTTCCAGTGCACCCACGGAAAAATCCGGGGTTCCCATATATATAATCTTCATGCTATCACCTTTCTGCAAATGCGTCTTAGTCTTCGCATTCCTCGTCTTCATCGTAGTTGACATCCATCAAAGGTCCTTCCACCTTTTCTACATAAAGATGTCCGTCCAAATGATCCAGTTCGTGGCAGATTGCCCTTGCAAGCAGTTCTGTTCCTTCCAGTTCAATGGGTTTCATCTTTTCATCCAGGGCAACTACTTTTGCATAGTTAGGTCTGGTTACAATGCCGCTTTTGCCGGGAACGGACAAACAGCCTTCGTGTCCTGTCTGCTCGCCGCTTGTTTCCACCAATCTGGGATTAATCAGCACATGAAGGTCTTCTCCGGTCACATCAATTACCACAATTCTTTTTAAAACTCCCACCTGAGGCGCTGCCAGTCCCACACCGTTTGCCTCATACATGGTATCAATCATATCCTCAATCAAGTCCTGAATGCGGGGTGTCATTTCCGTAACCTCTTTACAAGGTTTATTTAATACTTCATCTCCCATTTCGCGAATGTTTCTAAGTGCCATTTTTCTTTTCCTGCCTTTCTTTAAAAAGCGCTCATCGGGTCAAAGTCAAATTGTACCGACTCCCGCTTTAACTGCATTTTTTGTATTTCTTCCTCCAAAAGGTCTTTCACCTCAACAAGTTTATCATAATTCCCGCATTTTACATAGAAAACAAATCGAAAAACATCATTAATTTTTCCGATGGAAGCCGCTGCCGGTCCTATAATCATCATCTCGCCCGGCTTTTGGGGCAATCCTTTTGAAAAGTTTCCCAATTTGTTTGACAGTTCATAGCCTGCTGCTTCCTCCTTTGCAAAAATTTGCACCGCCATCATATGAGCCGCCGGTGGATATTGCAAAAGTTCCCTGTACAAAATTTCTTCCTCATAAAAGGACTCATAGTCCTGGGCCGCCGCATGAACCACGCTGTAATGCTCCGGCTGATACGTCTGAATCACCACTTCTCCGGGATTTTGACCTCTGCCGGCTCTTCCCGCGGCCTGGGTAAGCAACTGGAATGTTCTCTCACCCGCCCGGTAATCTCCCACGGAAAGAGACATATCCGCCGCAATAATTCCCACCATGGTTACATTGGGAAAATCATGACCCTTTACAATCATCTGCGTGCCGATTAGTACATCCGCCTCCCCATTTGCAAAGGCCGAAAGAATTTCCTCATAACTGTCCTTCTTTTTGGTGGTATCCGCATCCATACGAAGAACTCTGGCCTGCGGATATTTTTCTTTTAACTTTTCTTCTATCTGCTGGGTTCCCGCCCGAAAACCGGATATATATTTGGAACCGCACTTTGGACACCTGTTTACGGCGGGCTGCTCATAGCCACAGTAATGACACACTAATTTGCCTCCCCGATGCTCCGAAAGCGAAACATCACAGTGGGGACACTTCATCACATGTCCGCATTCCCTGCAGGAAATAAATCCCGCATATCCCCTGCGGTTTAAAAAGAGCATTATCTGCTGTCCTTTTTGCAACCTGTCCTCTATTAACTCCTGCATTTTCATACTGAAAATGGAACGGTTTCCATTTTTTAACTCTTCCCGCAAATCTGCCACATACACCTTTGGCAAATGTCCACCTGTCAGACGCTCCGTAAGCCGGAACATCTTGTATTTTTGCTGTTTAGCCCTATAATAGGCCTCTATAGAGGGCGTTGCCGAACCCAGTACCACACTGGCACCGCTTACTCTTGCAATTTCCTCTGCGGTTTCTCTAGCGTGATACTTTGGAGAAGACTCACTTTTATAAGTCCCTTCGTGTTCTTCATCTATCACAATCAGTCCCAAATCGGGAAAGGGGGTAAACAGCGCCGACCTTGGGCCGATAATCACATCAATGTCGCCCTCCGCGGCACGTCTGCACTGGTCGAATTTTTCCCCGTCGGAAAGGGTGGAATTCATTACCGAAACCCTGTCCCCAAAGCGCTTATAAAACCTCACCACCGTCTGGTAAGTCAGGGCAATCTCCGGAATCAGCACAATAGCCTGTTTTCCTCTTGCCACCACTTCTTCAATCAGTTTCATATACACTTCTGTCTTACCGCTGCCGGTAATACCATGAATCAGGTAGGTTTGCCGCTGCCCTTTATCATAATCCGCCATAATTTCACGGACAATATGTTTCTGGCTTTCGCTTAAGTTTTTTCCTTCCTGCTTTGTTTCAGACATTTTTATAGGATTTCTGTAGTATTCCTGTGTTTCTACTTTTATAATTCCCTGATTTTCCAAAGTTTTAATCACTGTTCCCGATACATTCAACTTGCTTGTAACCAAATGATACGGAAGACTTTGCAATTCCAATAATTCTTTTAAAAGTCTGGCCTGGGCTTTGCGGTTTTTCTTTATACACTGAAAGTAGTACTCCTCCGCTTCCTGCCTGTCCCAGCGCAAAACTACGGTTTTCTTTTCTAAGGTTTTTACGGATTGTTTTGCCGGCATTACTGTTTTCAAGGCCTGAATCATGGTTCCGCCGTAAGTTCTGCGAAGCCATGCCGCCAGCTTGATCATGCGGTTCTCTGCCGACACATCGCCTTTTGCTATACTGTGCAGGTTCTTGATTTTTGCCGGGTCATAATCCGTTTTATCAGAAATACCCATAACATAGCCCTTGCGCATAGTATTGCCTTTACCAAAAGGCACATTTACGCTCATTCCCACTTCCAGTTTTTCTCTCAAAGACTGGGGAATCCGGTACTGAAAAGGACGGTCCACTTTCTCATGGGCAATGTCTATGATGATGTCTGCGTATAAATCTTTTTCATGCATGTCCTGCATCCGTCTTCCTCCTTCCCTGATTATCCGGTGGGGTATCTGTTTTAAGTGACATAATTCTTCTGCTGTAATAACTACTTTTCCACAGACTGTTGAAAAACGTCGGCACTTGGATTTACGAGCACAACGTGTGAAGGAAATCCTTAGTACCGCTACGTTTTTCACCAAGCGAAAGCGTGTCTTGGAAAAGTTTTATTACAGCAAAAATTATTTTCCCCTTAAAATATCCGCAATCAAATCCCTCTCGTCCATGGGATATTTGACCCCTTTAATCTCCTGATAGTCTTCATGGCCTTTTCCCGCCAAAACGATAATGTCGCCGGGTCTGCCGTTTTGAATCGCATAGGCAATGGCCTCTTTTCTGTCGCAGATTTCCACATATTTCCCATCCGTCTTTGCTATGCCCGTCTTAATATCATTAATGATGTCCTGAGGTTCTTCAAAACGCGGGTTATCGGATGTGATAATCGTCAAATCCGCCAGTTTTCCGCTGACCTCTCCCATCTCATAACGGCGAAGTTTGGAGCGGTTTCCGCCGCATCCGAACAGACAAACCAATCTGCCGGGCTCATATTCTTTCAGAGATTTTAACAAACTCTCAAGCGCCATGGCATTGTGCGCATAGTCAATAAGCAACGTAAACTCAGGGGAAACCTTTACCGGTTCAATACGTCCCTTCACTTTCACGTCCAAAAGGGCCTTCTTAATATTTTCCCCGGACACACCAAAATGGCGGCAGATAGCAATGGCGGTCAAAGCGTTATACACGCTGAACCTTCCCGGCGTTGCCACCTCTACGTCCATATCCAAAAGACCGGACACTGTAAACTCCACGCCCAGATTTCCCGATTTTTTCGACAGTTTCAAATTACTTGCCAAAAGGTCTGCTCCCTCTTTCAGCCCGTAAGTTTCCATTTGGCATGTGTGACCTTCCAGCACCGTTTTATAATGACTGTCATCGCTGTTTACAATGCCCACTTTGCACTGTTTAAAGAGCAGCCCCTTACAAGCCATATATTCTTCAAAACTGCTGTGTTCTGCTGGACCGATGTGATCCGGCTCCATATTGGTAAAAATACCATAGTCGAATACAAAGCCTTGCGTGCGGTGCAGCATCAGTGCCTGAGACGAAACTTCCATTACCACCGTGTCACAACCACATTCTACCATACGGCTGAAATACTCTTGAAGCAAATAGGACTCCGGTGTTGTATTTTGCGCATGAATGTGGGTATCCCCAATAATGACTTCAATAGTTCCTACAAGTCCTACCTTGCGGCCTGCATTTTCCAAAATAGACTTTACCATGTATGTTGTGGTGGTCTTTCCTTTTGTTCCCGTAATACCGATAACAGTCAACTTGTCTGCAGGATTTCCAAAGTATGCCGCAGAAATAAAAGCCATGGCATATCTGGTATTCTCCACCCGTATCACCGTCACAGTCTCTCTTTGCTCAGGTAAAAGTTCTACGTCCTTACTTACCACCAAAACTTTTGCACCTTTGCTTACCACTTCCGAAGCAAACTCATGTCCGTCAAAAACAGCACCTTCAATACAAATAAAAAGGCACCCCTCAGTGACTTTCCGGGAGTCATAAACTACTTGTGTCACTTCAGTTTGCAGATTTCCGCAAACACATTCATATTCCAATTTTTCCAACAATTTCTCAAGTCGCATAATTACCTCCCATAGTTATGCATTATCTATATATTTTACTCTATTTTGGGCATATTTACCACCATTAATTGTATTGCATGCAAAAAGCCCGGGGGAATCCGGGCTTTTCGCATTTTCTTATGAGGGGGGGAGATAGTGAGTTCATCAACTATCTGAAATAACTATAACTTTAATTTGTGTCCATTTTGTGTTCAAATTATTAGAAAAAAATAAAAACAAAAGAAAGAATTTATTTTAACAGAAGTTTTGCAGCACAATCTGCACCTCTTCTTTCCCCCGGAAAGAGTTTACGCCTATTTGATAAGTTACGGCCAACTCATAATTACATTTCTGTACAAACAGTTTTTCTGCCGCACCATCGCCGTATTTTTCATCCACTACAGCCGCAAATTTACTCCATTCCCCGAAATATACCGCCTCTTTGCAAACGCTACCCTCTTCACAAATGACAAATTTTGCATAAAGACCGGTTTTTCCCATCTTGGATGCAGAAAGAAAATGCACATCCTTTCTGGCAAAAAGAGGTTTCGGGTTGGCTACCCCAAAAGGCTCTAACACTTCCAGTTCCTTTGCCATTTTTTTATCTGCAAGTTCCAAGGGCATAGGAACGTCAATGTGCACCTTTGACACAAAATCATCCTCCGTCAGCGTACAGGTTTCGTTTATTTTTGCGGCAAACAGCTCCACATTTTTCTCTTCCATGGAAAGTCCCGCCGCCATTTTGTGACCTCCGAATTTGGTAAACAGTTCCTGACATGCCACCATAGCCTCATACATATGATAACTTTCTATGGAGCGCCCTGAGCCCTTTACTCCCTCCTCGCCCTTGGTGAGCACAAACACGGGTTTTCCATACTTTTCCCGGATTCTTCCTGCAATAATCCCTGCCAGACTTTCATGGCAATCCGGCAAATAAACTACCAGCACTTTTTCTTCCAAAAGTCCTTTTTCTTCTACATATTTTACCGCCCCGTCTACCCCTTTTTGGGTCATAAGTTTGCGGCTGTCATTCAATTCTTTCAGTTCCCCTGCAATGGCCAGCGCCTCCTGCTTCTTTTGCGCATTTAACAGTTCAAGAGCCCGAAGAGCCGTATCTAATCTGCCGGTTGCATTCATACAAGGACCGATAATAAAGCCCACATGGTAGGCATTTATATTTTCCGGCTCAATGCCGTTTACTTCCATCAGTGCCAAAATTCCCTCTACGGGATTTTGACGGATCCGCTTAAGTCCTTCCTTTACCACAATCCGGTTTTCGTCCAAAAGTTCCATAACATCACAGATAGTTGCAATAGCTGCAAACTGCAAAAGTTCTTCCAAAACTTCCTGCATTTGTGGTGTTTGCATTTGGGGATTTTGCTCCTTTATTTTCCGGTACAGCGCACAAATTACTTTATAGGCAACCATTCCACCGCAAATACCGGGATAAGGATAACTGCAATCGCTTCTTTTAGGGTCTACTACCGCCGCTGCCGGTGGCAAAATCTCTGTTCTGACACCGTTTTCTTCTTTAAAAGGCACCTCATGATGGTCGGTTACCACCACTGTCATACCAAGCCTCCATGCGTAGGCAATCTGCGGCGCTGCCGCAATACCGTTATCACAGGTAATAATCGTGTCCACCCCTGCTTCATGAGCCTCCAGAATCAGTTGCTCATTCAGACCATAACCATCCCTGATTCTGTGGGGAATGGCTGTGTCCACAATGGCTCCTATGGTTCTGAGACCTTTGGTCAAAATGTGGGCAGAACAAATACCGTCCACGTCATAATCACCAATAATGCGGATAACCTTCTTTTCCTGTATTTTATTTAAGATCACTTCCACTGCCTTATCCATATCTTTTAAAAGCATGGGGTCATACAAATCTGCCAGAGTGCCGTACAAATACTTTTGTACCCCTTCCTTGGTCACCACATCCCTGTTTCTAATAATCCGGGCAGTGACAGGGCTAATATGAAACTTTTCACTCCAACTTTCAAAATCAGCCTTCTTGGCTGCAACAAACCACTTTTCCATTTTCCCGGTTTCTCCTAGTTTTTGTTACAAAACATTCAAAGCAGACAAAGCAAATCAAGGCACCGGAATTTTCCGATGCCTTGGTTTTTGCCGATTAAGGCAACTCTTCTACTACTTTTTTCGGTCTGTCTTTGATTTTCTTCTTTAAAATATACCAAAGTGCGCCTGCAAGACAAATCGAAGAATAAGTTCCTGCCGCAATACCTACCATAAGAGGCAGGGCAAACTCTTTAATGGCCGTAACGCCCAAAATATAAAGAGCCGCCACCATGATAAAGGTAGTCAGGGAAGTAAACAAACTTCTGGAAAGGGTCTGGGTAATACTCTTGTTGACCACTCCATCCAAATCCTCCAAACGGTCTTCCTCTTCCCTGTTTTCGCGGATTCGGTCAAATATGACAATAGTCGCATTAATGGAATAACCTACAATAGTCAGCATACATGCAATAAAAGTGCTTCCCACGGAAACTTTTGCTACCGCATAAAATGCAAGTACCACCAAAACGTCATGCAAAAGTGCCACAACACCACTGACACCGAAACGCAAATCCTTAAAGCGCAGCCTGATATAAAACAACATACAAACAATAGCAATCGCCACTGCAATAATAGTATCGGACTTCATCTCATTACTGATGGTGGAACTGATAGTTTCTGACTGAATCTGACCTTCCATTACTCCAAATTCGTTCATTAACATTTCATCCACTGCCGCTCTCTGGGCATCGGTCAAAGTATTGCTCTTAAATACAACCTCGTTGGTTCCCTGTACAGGCTGAGGCTGCACTGCACTACCGATAATTGACTCAAACTTCGGCAAAATTTCACTTTCAATGGCTGCCAGATCATATTCTTTGTTAAAGGTAACTGTAGTCGCTGTACCACCCTTAAAATCCAGACCAAAATTCAGAATTTCTCCGGTACTTACTTTATTAATGCCCATCATAACAAATCCGCCTGCAATAACTACCAGCGAAATAGCAATGAAAATGGCTTTTCTTCCCACAAAATTAAATGCCTTGCGCTCTTTTGCCACGCCATACCACTTTTCTTTCTTAAATCCGATGGCATAGAAAGCATGCATCAGCAGTCTGGTAACGATCAGTGCCGTAAACATGGAAAGTGCAATACCGAGCACCAATGTCTGTGCAAAACCTCTGATGGAACCGGAACCGAAAATCCAAAGTACCGCTGCTGCAATCAAAGTTGTTACGTTACCGTCTATAATGGCAGAATTAGCCTTTTTAAATCCTATGTCAATGGAGGATTTTACAGTCTTGCCCTTCGCCAGTTCTTCTTTAATACGGGCAAAAATAATTACGTTTGCATCCACCGCCATACCAATGGACAAAATAATGCCAGCAATACCGGACAGGGTCAAAGTCAAATCAAATCCGTTGAGAAGCAAAACAATCAGTGCGGTATACAAAAGAAGTGCCAATGTGGCAGCTACACCACTGATGAAATAAACAACAACCATAAATACCGCAACCACAACCAAACCGATAGCTGCCGCTTTTAAACTGGTGCTGATTGCCTCTGAACCAAGCTGGGCACCAACCACCTTGGAATGCAGTTCTTCCAGTTCCAATTTCAAACCGCCGATGCGGATGGTGGAAGCAAGAGCCTCTGCCTCTTCCCATGTATAGTTACCTGTAATGGATGCCTTACCGTCAGTCAATGCATCCTGCACTGTGGGCACACATACAAAATTGCCATCGTAATAAATGGCCAGGGTTTTGCCGATTGCCTCTGTAGTAGCCTTCGCAAATTTTTCTTTTCCTTCATCGGTCAGAAGCAATTCCACGCCGATTTCCGTATTCTGCATGGAATCTGTATAACTCATGGCACGGGCCTCTTTTACGTCCGTTCCCACCAATTTAATGGAACCGTCTGCTTCCAGCTCGTCCAAAGTTTTGTTAAGTTCATACTTAATGTCGTAATTTCCCTCAGAATCCACTACATAACTACCGGTATAGTTTTCCGTTCCGTCACTACCGGTCTGGGAAATAAAATAAAGTTGTCCCGGTTTGCCCAGTTCTTCCAAAATCTTATTGGCGTCCGATACACCGGGAATTTCTATGTTAATACGGTCTTCCCCTTCCTGATATACCAGTGCCTCTGTGCTGTATTTGAATACTCGCTGCTGCAATTTGCTGATAGTGTCCTGCATATCCGTAGCATCCGGCGCTTCCTCGCCCACTACCTGATAAGTAATGCTGACACCGCCTGCCAAATCAAGCCCTAATGTGATATCGGATGCAGATATGGTACCGTAGTCATCAATACCGTACACATCCACCCATGTCACACCTGCCAGTGCCAAAATCATTGCCAGAATGACAAGTATTCCTTTACCTTTTGTCATATTCGCCATTAATTTTCTTCCTCCATTTCAGCCAAAGCCGCCTTAATCATAATCGCACATTCCACACGCTTGCGCTGTAATTCACAGCCAATGTCATAGGCATCGTTGATATTGCCGTGGAAATTGTAGGAATTGGCAGCGCATCCGCCGCTACAGTAAAACTTCGCAAAACATTTTTTGCATTTTTCTTTTGCGTACACATTGCAGCATTTAAAATCATCTCTGATGTCAGTGCGGACAATACCCTCATCCACATTTCCCATCAGGAATTTTTCCTGTCCCACAAACTGATGGCAGGGATAAAAATCCCCCCAAGGGGTAACTGCCAGATATTCCGTACCCGAACCGCAGCCCGAAAGACGCTTTGCAACGCAGGGACCACCCTCCAAATCAATCATAAAATGGAAGAAATTAAAGCCCTTACCTTCTTTTCTGCGTTTAATCAGTTCCACTGCCAACTTATCATATTCTTCCATAAGCGTGGGCAAATCCGCTTCCTGAATGGCATACCAGTCTTCCGGTTTGGCCACTACAGGCTCCACGGAAATCTGCTTAAAGCCCATGTCCGCCAAATGAGTTACATCCTCTGCAAAATCCAGATTATTGTGAGTAAAAGTACCACGCACATAATAATTCATCTGGTCACGGCTCTCTGCCACTTTTTGGAATTTGGGTACAATCAGGTCATAACTTCCCTGACCGCCCCTGAAAGGACGCATTTTGTCGTTTACTTCCTTCCGTCCGTCGATGCTCAGTACCACGTTTGCCATTTCTTTGTTGGCAAACTCCATAATTTCATCATTCAAAAGCACACCGTTTGTAGTCAGTGTAAAACGGAATTTTTTATTATGAGGCTCTTCCAGACTTCTGCCGTACTCTACCAGATCTTTTACCACCTGCCAGTTCATCAGAGGCTCTCCGCCAAAGAAATCCACTTCCAGATTTACACGGCTTCCGGAATTTGCCACCAGAAAATCCAACGCCTTTTTACCCACCTCAAAACTCATCAGTGCTCTGCGTCCGTGGTATTCGCCTTCTTCTGCAAAACAATACTGACAAGCCAGATTACAGTCATGGGCAATATGCAGACACAGCGCCTTTACAACGGTCTGTCTGTTTTTGAAATCAAAAATATAATTTTCATATAAATCGGGGGCAAACAGCTGACCTGCTTTTTCCAGTTCCAGCACTTCATCCACTGCCTCCATAATTTCTTCTTCGGGATATTTTAAATTTCCGCAGTTTAAAACTGCCGCTTTAATTAAATCCTCTTCTTTAATTCCTTCATTTACAAGAGGCTCAATCAGGCCGATCATATCATATACAATATCATCCACCACATGCACAGCCCCACTATTCACGTCCATAACAATGTTATAGCCATTGTTTTTATATTGATGTATCACGATGCTCTCCTTTTTAGTCCTTTACGATTAAATAAGCAGCGACGCCAATCGCTGCTTACCTCAAGTCATTTCGTTCTGTTTTATAAACTATTTAATCTTTTCGCAGCTCTGGTTGCCTACTGTGCAAGAAGTTTTGCAAGCAGACTGACAAGATGTCTGGCATTCGCCACAGCCGCCTTTTTTCATGGATTCTTTTAAATCTCTGGTATTGAGTGTCTTAATATGCTTCATGAAAATAGCCTCCTTAATTATTCACCGGATTATCCCGACTTTAACTAATACTTGCATAGTATAACATATATTTCTCATTTGTAAAAGAGTTTTTTCAAAAAATGACAAGTTTTACCCAAGCATGCCACCAAGCATACCGCTTCCGGCGCAGATAAGCAGCGTGGTAACAAAGTCCGTGGACACTTGGGAAACGGACCGGTTTGCCACCAATGATACTATAAGCAACACGATAAAATAGGCACTTCCCATAACAAATCCCCAGAAAAACTTCTTATTACCAATTCTCTTTCCCGTAATAAATCCCGCCAGAAACGTAGAAACCACATAAATTACAACAATTCCCACAGACACCATTTTGGCGGAAAGTTCAAAACGGTACAATAGAAAAGCCAGAAGCACTAAAAGAAGCCCTGTTATTATGTACGAAAAAAGCAGACATTTTCCCAAAAGCAAAGCAGAAACCTTTCCTTCCGGCTCTTTCGACTCTCTCCTTCTCTCCATTCCTTTACTCCTACCCTAACTAAACTTTATGTAAAATGTATATGTTTCAGTTGGCAACATCTTGACAAAAAACTTTCATTTATTGTAATATGAATTTTAATTACCATTTCAGTTAAAAAAAATTTACAAAGGAGTGAACTTATTTTGGATACCCCTGGTGTCATACAATCAATTATTATCGTTATTCTTTTAGGTCTGTCTGCATTCTTTTCATCAGCAGAAACTGCCTTCAGTACCGTAAACCGTGTCCGCATGCGTGCTCTCGAAGAAGAGGGAAACAAAAGGGCAACCGTTGTCATCAAAATCCTTGACAATTACGGCAAAATGATAAGTACGATTCTGATCGGTAACAATATCGTAAATATCAGTGTCTCTTCCCTTATGACCACCCTTGTTATCCGCTTAACCGGCGGTAACACTTATGTAGGTATTGCAACCGGCGCACTTACCATATTGGTACTTATTTTCGGAGAAATCACCCCGAAAAACTGGGCAAAATCTTATGCTGAATCAATTTCCCTTGCCTATTGTAAAATCATACTATCGCTGATGAAAATTCTGACTCCTGTCATTTTTATTGTAGATTTGTTGGCGAAAGGTATCATGAAATTGCTTCATATTGACCCCAATAAAAAAGACATTATGACAGAAAACGAATTAAAGACCTATGTGGACGTCAGCCACGAAGACGGTGTTATCGAATCAGAGGAGCGCGAAATGATTTATAATGTGTTCGACCTGTCTGATTCCCAGGCGAAAGATGTTATGATTCCCCGCATCAACATGGTAACTGTCAGTGAGGATGCCTCTTACGACGAATTGCTGGAAATTTTCCGGGATTCTATGTACACCCGTATTCCGGTTTATAAAGAAGATCAGGATAATATTATCGGTCTGGTAAACATCAAGGACTTTTTCCTTACCTCCGACAAGGACAACTTCCACATTTCCGATATTATGCGTGAAGCCTACTACACCTATGAATTTAAGCGAACTTCCGATTTAATGTTTGAAATGCGTGCGGAAACTTTCAACGTTGCCTTTATATTAAACGAATATGGGGCTACCGTTGGTATGATTACCTTGGAAGACCTTTTGGAAGAAATCGTAGGGGAAATCCGCGACGAATATGATGAGGATGAAGAAGAATTCATTCAGGAAATCAGTGAAAGAACCTATCTTGTGGAAGGCAGTATGAAGTTGGATGACATTAACGATGCTCTAGATACTGACTTGGAATCTGAGGACTACGACTCCATTGGCGGCATTATCATAGGCTCTCTTGACAGGCTGCCGGAAGACAATGAAGAAGTAACTTTGGAAAACGGAATCGCCTTGAAAGTCCAGGGAATTGAGCAGAACCGCATTTTGAAGGTTCAAATGGTTCTTCCCGAAAAAAATTCTGATGAAGAGGAAAACGATTCTGAAGACTCCGAATAATAGTACCGGTAATGGAAACGGTGACTTTCTTAATTGAAAGTCACCGTTATTTTTGTTCCTTTTCCCACTTCACTCTCCACTTGGATTTCTGCGCCGTGCTTTATGGTAATATGCTTTACAATGGCAAGTCCAAGTCCTGTTCCGCCGGTAGATTTCGAACGGCTTTTATCCACCCGGTAGAAACGTTCAAATACTCTTTCCTGACTTTCTTTTGGAATACCGATTCCGGTATCTTCCACTATCAAAAGCGTCTTTTCACCTTCCGGCAATACCGTCACTATTACACTTCCGTTCTCATTATTATACCGGATAGCATTTTCGCACAGGTTATACAAAACTTCTTCCAGCATTTGTTTGTCCCCTGACACATAACTTTCCTGTCCCATTAAATGCAAACTTACATTATGCTTATCTGCATTAAACTGGAGCATATCTACGCAGGTTTGGGCCAAAGTATACAAATTAATCTTTTCAAAAACCAATTCTCCACTGCTGCTGTCCAATTCAGAGAGCCTGATAATATCGTTAATAAGTGACAAAAGCCTGTTTGAATTTTTATGGATTCCTTTGGCAAATTTCACCACATCCGCATCCGAAGCCATCCCGGTTTCAATCAATTCCGCATAGCCGGAAATAGAAGTCAGAGGCGTTTTTAATTCATGGGTAACATTTGCAGTAAATTCCTGACGCACTTTTACACTTTTTACAATATCTTCATGTTGCTTCTTTATCATAGCCACAAAAGGTTGCAATTCTTCGTAAGTTTCAATTTCATCTATAGCATCCAGATTTTTAGCCATTTGTTCTACCGGTGCGATTAAACTCTCCGTCAGCAAATGCGCCATAATCAGACAACTTATCAAAAGCGTTGCTACAATAAGTGAAATTAACGGAACCGCATTGCCAAATACACTCCATAAGCTTTTGGCCTCCTTTGCCACCCGAAGTACATTACCATCTTCCAAAAGTCTGGCATAATAAAATGTACTTTTTCCAAGTGTGGCAGACTCCCTGACCGCCTTTCCTTCCCCTTTTTCCATGGCTCTTGCTATTTCTGTTCTTTCTTTATGATTTTCCATGGTGGCAATTTCGGCAGTATTATCATAAATGACATTTCCTTCCTGCCCTATCAGAGTGATTCGTAAAACATCATCGGAGACGGAACCTTCTTTTTCCCAATCTCCTAAAAGCGCTTCCTTTTCCAAAATCACGCTATATACTTTCAAATCTTCAAATACCTGCTTATAAAACAGTTTATAAAAGGCGGCACCGGTCAAAACCAGTGTCGCCAGAATAGACAGTACCGCAATTACTACTAATTGCATATTAATCTTTTTCTTCATACATTTATTCCGTAGCAGTCATGATATAGCCCACATTTCTAACGGTTTTTATCATGCTACCGCCTTCCTTCAGCTTCTGACGCAGTGTTTTTATATGCATATCCAAAGTTCTGGATTCTCCCTCGAAATCCGTGCCCCAAACTTTCTCCAGAATCACTTCTCTCGTGGTCACAATCCCCGCATTGGTCATAAGCAGTTTTAAAAGTTCATACTCTTTAAATGTTAATTCACAGATTTTATTATCCACATACACCGCATGCTTTTCCTTGTCGATGAATACGTTGCCAAGAGTCAATGTCTTTTCTTCTGCAGCCTGTCCGCCGCTTCTTCTAAGAAGCGCCTTCACTCTTGATATAAGTTCCATAACCCCGAAAGGTTTTACCATATAATCATCCGCACCTATATCAAGTCCCTTTACTTTATCCAGTTCCGTTGTCTTTGCGGTAACCATAATAACAGGCAAAGTTTTTGTATCCCCGTTTTCACGCAATTTCTTTACAATCTCTAGACCGTCTTCATCCGGCAGCATCACATCCAAAAGTATCAAATCCGGATGTTCACTTTTCAGTTTCTCATAAAAATCCTTCGCACACTCAAAGCCTTCCACTTCATGTCCTACATTTTTCAGCGCGAAGGTTTCTATTTCCCTGATATTTTTATCATCCTCCACTACATAGATAAGTGACATGGTTTGCTTCCTCGTCCTTTCTGTTCATTAAGGCAGTGTATACTTGCTTCTGTATGCCATTACGCGACCCTGAAAATCCAGATTATCGCTGGTTTTCAAAGTATCCTTGTACTCATGCGCCTCAAATTCTTCATCTCCGCTTTGCAACAGATTCACTGCAATATTAGAACAGTGGTCCGCAACTCTTTCAAAGTTCGTTGTAATGTCAGAAAGAATAAATCCAAGTTCGATGGTACATTTACCCTTACGCAGTCTCTTCACATGACGTTTCTTCATCTCTACGTTCAACTGGTCAATAACTTCCTCCAAAGGCTCTACCAGTTCAGCCATTTCCAAATCTTCACTTTCAAAGACGTTCATGGACATATTCAGGATATCTTTAATTGCTGTGGCAAACACTTGCAGTTCTTCCGTTGCTTTTTCCGAAAATGTCAACTGCTTCTCGTGCATTTCATCTGCTGCCTCTTTAATATTCAAAGCATGGTCGGAAATACGCTCAAAATCGCCGATGGAATGCAATAATACGGACAACATCTGGCTTTCTTTACCGGACAAATCCCGACTGCTGAGTTTTACAAGATAAGTTCCCAGTTCATCTTCAAACTTATCCACCTCTGACTCCAGTCTCACAACTTCTTTGGCCTCTTCTTCGTTATAACTGTATAACAGATTAAGTGACATATCCATGGATTTTTTCGCCAATCCTGCCATAACATTGGCTACATGTTTACAACGCTCCAGCGCAAAACCGGGTCTGTCCAGGAAACGCACATCCAAAGATCTCAGTTCCATTTCTTCTTTTGTAAGTTCCAGTTCGGTTACAGGACCATCCGGAATTGTAAAACAAACCAGTTTCACAAACAACTGTGAAACAGGTAACAGAATAATACAGGAACCTATATTAAACAGAGAGTGTACTGTCGCAACACCGACTGCGGAAATGTAACTTTCCATAAAGGAAAAATCCACAAAAGAATCGATTGCATAAAATCCCAGCATGAATGCAGTAGTTTTGACAATACAATAATACAGATGAATCAATGCCGCTCTTCTTGCATCTTTGCTTGCACCTACGCTGGAAATCAAAGCCGTAACACAAGTACCGATATTCTGACCCATAATAACCGGAATCGCTGTGGCATAAGTAATGGTTCCCGTGCTGCAAAGAGCCTGTAAAATACCAACCGAAGCCGATGAAGACTGGATGGCTGCGGTTAAAGCAAGACCCGCAAGCAGACCCAACACAGGGTTAGAGAACATCGTCAAAATGCTGGTAAACTCGGGAACATCCTTAAGTCCGCTTACCGCACCGCTCATAATATCCATACCGATCATCAGCACTGCAAAGCCAACCAATATGGTAGCAATATCTTTCTTCTTATCCTTTTTGGAAAACATAATAATGATAACACCAATAATTGCCAAAATCGGTGAAAAGGAAGAAGGTTTTAACAATTTAACAAAAAAACTTCCGCTTTCGATTACAGACATACTAAGCATCCACGCAGTAATTGTAGTACCTACGTTGGCACCCATAATAATACCTACTGCCTGCTGCAGCTTCATAATACCGGAGTTTACGAAACCTACAACCATAACCGTTGTTGCAGATGAGGACTGGATGATTGCAGTAACACCTGCACCCATTAAAGCCGCTTTAAGAGGGGTACTGGTTAATTTTTCCAAAATCTTTTCCAGTTTACCGCCCGATGTTTTTTTCAGTCCATCGCCCAGAACATTCATTCCGTAAAGGAATAAAGCCAGACCTCCAATCATTTCAAGCACATCAAAAATAGTCATCTGTTTTTCCTCGCTTACTTTACATGATAAATTTTTTCACATTATATGTCATGTTGCCATTTTACTACATTTTTGTAAATGATAGCAATGCTTTAGATAAAATTAATGCAATTTTCTAAAAAACATCCAATAAAAAAGTGCCCTTACGACACTTTTTTATCCTTTTACTATAATATTTTTTACAAAAAACGCTTAACTAAACAAAGTTCCCAATATTCCGTCCGCAATAGCGCGGGCGCTCTCCTGAAACTTTGTATCAAACAGATAATTGTCGGCATCTGTATTAATAAAACCCACCTCTACCAAAACAGCAGGCATATAGGTATCCCTAAGCACCACCAAATTTTTTCTCTCGTTGACTCCCTGATTTATAAATCCCACATTTTCCAGTTGCCCGTTTATATTTTCTGCCAGTCTGACTGCTTCGCTGTAGCGGTTATACACCAGCGTTTCCACACCGGAATACTGATTGGGATAGGGACTGGAATTCCTATGAATAGATACAAAATAATCCGCTCCCGCCTGATTTGCCTCCTGCGCTTTCTGGTACGGGGATTCATAAATATCATCCGTTCTGGTATACACCACATTAATGCCGTTTTGTCTCAGGATTTCTCCTACCGCCAAGGTCAGATTCAGCACATCATCTTTTTCCTGTCTCCCCTCATAAACTGCTCCGGGGTTGAAACCGCCGTGCCCTGCATCTAAAACCACTGTAAAATTCTCCATAGTATCACCTCTTTTTCTCTTGTGATATACTATGGAAAATCCGCTTAAATGGTTCGGATTATAACATTTTTTGTCCGTTAATTACCAGTCCGAAACGGATACCTAATTTTTCTGCGGAACGTTTGCATAAAAGCATACGGCTTAAGAATATCTCAAAATAATCCATAACGGAACAGATACTCGTATCAATTGTAATAGTCAGACTGATTTCTTCCTTGCTTACCTGTACTTCTGACTGCGTAACCGCATAATTTACCCTGTCATGAATATCAAATTGAGACATATCCTGATTACGCACACGGCTGCGGCGCACGTCAGTTTTGTCTGCAAGAATCAATGCTGCTGCCACGGGATTTACCGGAAAAGCAGTGGACTCATCGTGGTTACCGATGGCAGTAATGATAGTAGCCACATCATCCGGAGCCGCATTCATCTTATCCAAAATACGAAAGGCCATCACTGCCCCGCTTTGGGCATGGTCCACCCGGTTAATGACATTTCCTATGTCATGGAGATAACCGGCAATGGCCGCAAGTTCCGCTTCTCTGTCGCTATAGCCAAGTACCTTTAAAATCCGGCTTGCCGTATCTGCAACTTTGCATACATGAGGAAAACTATGTTCTGTATAGCCCAAAGCCACCAAAGACTCATCCGCTTTCCTGATATAACTTTTTATATTTTCATCTGCCTTAATTTGTTCAAACGTAATTTTCATCTAAAAACTATTCCTCTCTCATACTGATAGCAATGGCATACTCTTTCGGCGCCTTCACCTCATAAACCACGCATTTTTTTTCTGCCCGTTCCTGCTCTTTCACTTTCGCTTTTTCCAAATCCACTTCAAAACTGTCAAAACCTTGGGCTAGTCCCTTTCCGGTTAATTTCATATAAGCCTCTTTTGCCGCCCATATTTTGTAAAATCGCTCTCTGTGCTGCGCCTCACCGCCTTGGCACCATGCTTTTTCACCATCCGAAAAGAACTTCTCTATGATAGTATTCTCCCTTTTAACCCGCTTCAAATCAGTTTCCGGTATTTTTTGAATATCTGCCCCGATTTCCCTATCAGAAATTGCACATAAAACATATTCTCCTGAATGTGATAATGAAAAAAACAACTCCGGATACTGTTCAAAATAAGGTTTTCCATGGGAACCGTATCTAAAGGCAAATTCCAAGGGTTCCCGAACTGCGCTTAAAACTTCCTCCAAAGATACCTGCTTACAACACAAACTTTCTGCATTGTAAGCAAAAACAGGACTTTCCTTTGCAGTATCCTCCAATTGTTTTTTCATAGCATACTGTAGTAAAAGCCCTGCTCCCATACGCAATATTTTATCTTCCGTCCGCTTCGCCTGTTTCACTTTTTGAAGGCGCTGTGAATCCAATTTTAAACAGGCCTGTTCATACAAGTCTTTGCAGCGAAGCGCTGTAACGGAAAGTAAATATATTTCTATCATTCTTCTGTTTTTTCTGTAAGTGCCAGAGCAATCTGCAGTTCCTCTAACTGGGAAGGATCTACCTCGCCGGGCGCTTCTGTCATAAGACAGGATGCATCTTTCACTTTCGGGAAAGCGATAACTTCACGGATATTGTCCGCTTTTACAAGAAGCATTACAAAACGGTCCAAACCGATTGCCAGTCCTGCATGAGGAGGCACACCATATTTGAAAGCATTGAGCAAAAAGCCAAATCTCTCATAGGCGCTTTCTTTTGTAAAGCCCAGCACTTCAAACATCTTTTCCTGTACGTCGGACTGGAAGATTCTCACGCTACCGCCGCCAAGTTCCACACCGTTAAGTACGATGTCGTAAGCTTTCGCACGCACTCTGCCGGGGTCGGTATCCAGATACTGCAAATCTTCGTCCATGGGCATTGTGAAGGGATGATGCATTGCCACAAATCTGTTTTCCTCTTCGCTGTACTCAAGGAGAGGGAACTCTGTTACCCACAGGAAATTGAATTTGCTTTCGTCAATCATATCAAGTTGTTTTGCCACTTCAATACGAAGGGCACCAAGCACGCTCCATACAAGGTTTGTTTTATCCGCAGCAAACAAAAGCAAGTCTCCTGCTTCGCCGCCCATAGCCTCTACCAGTACTTTCAATTCATCCTCTTTCATGAATTTTGCAAAAGAGGATTTATATGTGCCGTCCGGCATAACGGAAAGGTATGCCAAACCTTTTGCGCCGTAGCCTTTTGCGAACTCCACCAATGCATCAATTTTCTTTCTGGGCATTTCAGCCTGACCTTTTACGGTAATACCACGGACGGAGCCGCCGTTTTCCAGTGCAGAAGTAAACACACCAAAACCACAGCCTCTTACCACATCGGACACATCACAAAGTTCCATGCCAAAGCGGGTATCGGGCTTGTCAGAACCGAAACGGTTCATAGCCTCAGTCCACGTCATACGCTTAATGGGAAGTTGTACATTCAGACCGATAGCGTCCTTGCACACTCTCTGCACCATGCGCTCTGTAGCATCAATTACGTCATCTACATCCACAAAAGACATTTCCATATCCACCTGTGTAAACTCCGGCTGTCTGTCCGCACGAAGATCCTCGTCACGGAAACACTTTGCAATCTGGAAATATCTGTCATAGCCGGAGCACATCAGAAGCTGTTTGAAAATCTGAGGTGACTGGGGCAATGCATAAAATGTTCCGGGGTGCACACGGCTGGGAACCAGATAGTCTCTGGCACCTTCCGGTGTGGATTTGTTCAAAATAGGGGTTTCAATCTCCAAAAATCCCTCTTCATCCATAAATGCACGGATGGTAGATGTAATTTTACTTCTGAGAATCAGATTATTTTGAAGGTCCGGTCTGCGAAGATCCAGATAACGGTATTTCAGACGCAGTTCTTCCTTTGTCTTTGACTCTGCTTCAATCTGGAAAGGCGGTGTTTCTGCCTCAGACAAAACTCTAACCTCTGTAGCACGGATTTCAATTTCACCTGTTGCCAGATTTTCATTTACCGCTCCCGCTCTCTTTTCTACTTTACCAACGACTGCAACCACAAATTCACTTCTCAGTTTCTCTGCTTTTTCAAAATTTTCTTTTCCGCAATCACTTTCTTCAAAAATCACCTGAAGCAGACCTGCTCTGTCCCGCAGGTCAACAAAAATAATACCACCTTTATTTCTCTGTTTCTGTACCCATCCCATGACGGTTACAACCTCGCCCACATTCTTTGCGCTAAGTTCGCCGCATCTGTGGGTACGCTTTAATCCCTGCATTGTCTCTGCCATAATTTTCAGCCTCCTTATTTGAATGAACCCCTTATTTACATCAAAGGATTCTTGTAAAATTCACAAAATTCTTCGTAGCCTTCCTGCTGCAACTGTTCCTTCTGGAACTTCTTGTTTTTGTTCATGCGGACAACAAGTACTTTTTTACCCTCTTTTCTCTCTTCCTGAGCCTTGGCAATAATCTCGCAAAGTCTCTCACCTGCCACACCTTTTTCAATCAGGTATGCCACCTTGGATGCCTTTGTGGGCACCTGGAAGCCTTTTTCCATAAGAAGCAGGATAATTCTCTCAAAACCGATGGAAAATCCGCAGGCAGGAACATCATTGCCCGTAAAGTTTCCAACCATTTTGTCATATCTTCCGCCACCGCCGCAGCTGCCGCCAAATTCCGGCATGGCAATCTCAAAAATAGTTCCTGTATAGTAAGACATCCCCCTTACAAGGGTGGGGTCAAATACCAGTTCAAAGGTATCTGCCTTTGTGGCACATACGCTGTCAATAATTTCCTTAAAGGACTCCATTACCTCGCTGTCCAAATACTCTGCCAATTTGTCCATGAGGAAAGCCACACCATCCGCACGGTTTTCAATTTCCACAAACAAATCCAAATATTTATCGCACTGTTCCTTACTGTATCCGTCTTTTAACAGTTCTTCTTTTACGCCGTCCACACCAATCTTGTCCATCTTATCCAGAGTGATAAACACGCTGTCATAGGATTCCTCGGGAAAACCTGCGTAAGCCGCCATAGCCTTCAAAATACGTCTGTCGTTGATGCGGATTTGAAAATTATTAAAGCCCAGATTGGTCAGGGTCGTGGTAGTTGCCAAAATCAGTTCTATTTCAGCCAAATTAGACGCCTCGCCCAAAATATCAATGTCGCACTGCATAAACTGGCGGTATCTGCCCCTTTGAGGTCTGTCCGCACGCCATACATTTCCCATCTGAAGAGCCTTAAAGGGACTGGGAAGTTGTGCAGCATTGTTTGAGTAATAGCGCACCAGAGGCACTGTCAAATCATAGCGCAAACCGCCATCCACCAAATCACTTTCTGTTTCTGCGGTTTCCAGATTTAATTTTTCCCCGCGCTTTAAAATTTTAAATATCAGTTTTTCATTTTCACCGCCCTGCTTATTGCTCAAGTTCGCAATATTTTCCACGCAGGGGGTTTCAATGGATGTAAATCCGAATTTACCATAAGTTTCTTTGATTACGCCGATTACATAATCCCGCACCTGCATTTCCGCAGGCAAAATATCTTTCATACCGGTTACCGGTTTCTTGCTAAGCGCCATGCTCTATCTCCTCATCTGCTGTCCAACGCATCACAGCAATTTCTTTATGTTCTGTTTACTTACAAGATTTTACACTTATTTTTCTACGATTGCAAGAGCACACATTGCTTTTGTTAATCCTTCATAAATATCATCCTCTTGCAGAATTGCAGAAAAAAACTTTTTAACCTCAACCAGACTGTTTACCATACCACAGGTATCAATTTCAGCAAGCATCATTGCCGCATATGCCGCACGATAGCTAAATAACAACGGCAGATTGTCCCAATAGTGCTCATCACATTTGTGATTCAGCCCATATCCGAGTTTAAAATAAGGCATTATTTCCTCATGTATTACTTTCCGGCAGTCTTTTCCTTTCCCAAATCCGCTTATAAAACAAGCCTGGATAAAACTGGCAACATCATACAAATAATTGGCATAGCAGCAGCCGTCAAAATCAAACAGCCATATATTATTTGCTTCCACAAAGAAATTGTTTGCATGAAAATCACCGTGACAAAGCCCGTAAATTCCTATGCTTTTTGGCAAAGAATTTACTTTTTCCTCAATAATATTAATTCTGTTTTGGACGTCTGGTTCCAGTTTGTCCCATATTTTTTTCTTCTGTTCGCTAAAGGAATCCTTCAGGGTTCTTCTCTGATAATTCATTCCTATTTCCCGCTCATCGGTACTTACATGATGAATCATTCCAAGCAGTTCTCCCACACAAATAAAGAACATAGGGGTCATTTCTGTTGTCACCTGTATATTTCCCCTGGCTGCCCGGAACATACTGGCACGGTATGATACATCATCTATTTCAAATTCTTCCAAAAGATTACCCTTTAGAGAAATACTTGGTTCGCAGATTGTCTGCTTAAACTGCTTTAAATCATCTACCCACATTAATTCACTAAGAATTTCTTTTCTGGTTTTTTTAGGCGTTTTACTGACACGAATCATATAGGGATGATTGGGAAATATAAATGCATAGTTTTGAGTGGAGAAATGACATTTTGCTTCATCAATGTCCACCCCATAACATTCCAATAACACTTCCCGAATTTTTGCTTTTTCTTCATCCATACTCTCTCATCCCTTTCTATCCGTAAATCTTGCCTGCTTTTCTTTTAGAAATCAGCATACGCCTCCTCAAAATCTTCCTTCCTGTTACAGACACACGGAATCCCTTCCTGCGCAAACAAATCTCTCAATCTGCCAACATAGGGGTCATTTTTTAGGTGCGTGCAATAACTGATATGATAATGCCGGTCCCATTTTGCAATTTCAAGGATAACGGGTATGGTATTTGCAGAAAGAATGAGGTAACTGTCCCGGATGTGCCGGTTAATGTCTTTGCCGTAATCCACCTCGCCCAGATAACTGAAGCCGTAAGTGTATTTGGTGCCACTTTGTTTGTTGACCTTTGCGGCATAAACTCTTTTTTCTTCCAGTGTCGGAAACTGTTCCTCCAAAACCTTATTAAATTTCTGCAATTTTTGTGCCCCGCCCAGAATACGCTCCTTACGGATGCCCTCCATAATCATATCCCTGCCGGCTCTAAGCTGCTGTGACCAGGAAAGACTTCTGATTTTTTCATCATACCACACCGGAATCGTGGCAACGCAGCATCGCAGCGTCTCTTTTGCTCCATACGCCTCTCTTGCATTGACCGCCAGGGCTGCCACCACCGGTTCTGTCTTTCTCTTATTTTGCTCAGCAATGACACGGTTCATAAACATGGTAAATACGGCACTGCGGCTGGAGCCGTGTTTTTGCATATATTCATCAAACTCCCCTGCACTTACCAGCAATTCATACTGCAAACACATATGCTCCGACTCTATTTGCTCATCAGGGAGCTTAAATGCACGGTCATATTCATAAGTCCCGTCCGGGACAATGATTTCCTCATCTTTCACAAATTCAAGACTGTCTGCATATTCTCTCGGGTCCTCCAAGGTATCCTTCAAAATAACATTCTTAGGAAGATGATTTGGTTTGCCATATTTCTTTTCGACATAATAATACAACAGAGTTTTCTGAAAAGCAATGATTCCCATGCCGTCAGACACACCATGGAAAAAATCAATTGTTATTGTATCCCCATGATAACCAATCCGGGTCATATGCCCATGATTTTCGGGTGTGCAGACAGTACGAAGACACCCGTCATCAAAATGAATGACAGGTGTCTGCATATTTTCCGTCAAATAAAGAAACTGTTTATCACCGGTAACCGAAAGTCTAAAAACCCTAAGTCTGCCCATAGCAACTTGGGCTGCATATTGCAAACACTCCGGATCCACCGGTTCCTTTAATACGATTTTGGAACAAACCATGTTATTTTGCTTGCATGTCTTCTTGTAATACCGCATTCCGTCAAGAATTTTCATCCGCCCTTTGTCATCGAACAGATTGGAAAATCTATCATCCGCACATGCAGTTTTCTTGTTTTCCATGGCAAATTCTCCTCACATTTTCACTTGTACGCCGCTAAACGCTCCCCCTCAAAGATTCATATTATTTTAGGGAATTGTCAATTCCCAGCCCACCAGAATCAGTCTCGGATTTTTTATCAGACCACTGTTGCACGAAACAATATCCTCCACAGTACAGCCGTATTTTCTGGAAAGCCCCCAAAGAGTATCGCCTTTTTGTACTGTATAAACCGCTTCCGCCGCTTTTTCAGCCTCACACATCGTAATGCGTCCGCTACCTTTTACGGTACTGTAATCCACAGTAAATCCGGGATACTTGACTGCCAACGGAGAATTGCCGGCACCCACCGTATCATTCTCAAAAGCCTGAACATAATTAGCCAAAACCAAATAATCTTCCATTACATAATCCAGAACATTTACTGCCCCCTCAAACATGGCAAAACCATCTCCCAGATTACGGAGAGTATAATTGTATCCTGCCAGATTGTATGTAGCATCCAAATCCAGTTCATCCCATGCACCGGTTTCTTTATTATAAACCTTTACATCATGAACCCGGTATGCCCCTGTGGGACCACCTGTCCATACCCCTTTATCATCCGCACGGACTGTAGATGCAACAGCAGTGTTGATACAATAAGTCAATCCAGATACTTGCAGGAAACCGCCGTTTTCACCATTTCCGGCTTCCTTTGCCCCCCATTCCAAGGCATCCAGAATCTGCTGCCCTGTAACGGACTGCAAACAGGCCACGTTACCAAAAGTATGAATTTCCTTACAGGTCTGATAACTGATATCTCCGGTAATCGTAGTTTTATTTCGGATACCGCCACCATTCATAAAAGCAATATCCACATCCATATCCATGTTATCAAAAAGATAGTACAGAGCGTCAGCAGTAAAATCGCCGTTATTGGTTTCCTGACTACGCACCAGCCTGTTTCCACCCTCATCATAGTTTGCAAAATTCACACTGACACTGCCGATTTTCTTCTCCAACTGTTCGCTAATCTCTGAAATCCACGCATCCTTAATCGCCTTAACTTCCGCATCAGAGAGGACTTCCTTTCCCAAATACAGTTCAGAAGATAATTCATATCCCTCTACCGTCTCTCCATCCTTGGCAAGAATCTCCTCACACTCAATCAAATCTGTCTTTACAGCACCTGTTTCATCATCAATCACCATCATACCAATGCGGTCGAAATATTCTCCGGTTTGTGTAAGCAGGACACTATGGCCATCCTCATCGGTTGCCACTCTGCCTTCCACGGTAGAATGGGAATGACCGTCGATAAAAGCATCCAGACCACAGGTATTGGCAATTACATCTTCACTGGTCCATGGCTTGGAAGAAGCATCGTCCCCCAAATGGCCCAGTGCAATCACTGTAGTAGCACCGGCAGCCTCCGCTTCATCAATAGCTGTCTGCACAGCCGTATACAGTTCTTCACCATCATTTCCACCGGCAATATCGTAAATATAATTACCATTAGCATCCTGGAAATAAAAGGGGGTAGACTTAGTAAAGGTCTCCGGTGTGGTAATTCCAATGAAAGCAATCTTCTCTTCCCCGCATGTAAACATTTTCCAACCATCCAGCACAGTCTCACCGCAGACACCGTCCTTTTCATGATGGAAATTGCAGGAAACATAGGGAAACTCCGCCCATGAAACCACATCAAAAAAGCCATCCATTCCGTAGTCAATCTCATGGTTTCCCGGCGTTGCCAGGTCATAACCGGCAGCGTTCATCAATTTAACGATGGATGCGCCCTTATCCATAGAACCATAGGCAGTTCCCTGTACATGATCCCCCGCATCCACGAGCAGAACATGCTCATACTGTGTCTCCAGTTCATCCTTAAGTGCCGCAATTACATCATAACTCAGAACACCGTCAATATAGGTATGTACGTCATTGGTGTACAGAATCACTGTATCCTTATCTTTTGCCTCTTCTTTGGCCGAAACAGGCACAACCAAACCGGCGCACAACACCATGGTCATAAATAATGTAAAAATCTTTCGCATATAAAAACCTCTCCTCAATTTAACCTGCTTTCCATACAATCAGTTACAACTTATGTATGCCGGAATATGACCCCTCATACCCCTCCAAGAATTTAACATACTTTTTTCTCTTTTTGTGTGTCTGCGCATATTTCGACTTATTTTGCGCATATTTTATTGCAGGCAACTCATATAAAATAAATTGTAATACTACTTTCCTTTTTTGTAAATGTGTTTCGTTTTTTAGTTCCCTAAGCCCATATGATTTTTACTTCACGAAACAAACTATTTATGGTATATTTATATTATAAACAGAAATATGAATGGGAGGTTTCCACGTGAAAATTGCCATTTGTGATGACGAAGCACTATGTCGCACACAACTTATTACACTGTTAAAAGAATATATTAATGCACACGAAGTTCAGGAAATATCGTATGCCGCTTTTTCCCGTGCCGAGGATTTGCTTGCAACTCGCGAGGCACAGGGCAGTTTTGATGTCTATATTCTGGACATTATGATGCCGGATACAAACGGTATTGATCTTGGGGTAAAACTTCGCAAGAAAGGGGACGATGGTATCATTATCTATCTGACTTCCAGCAAGGAGTTTGCCATCGATTCTTATAGTGCAAAAGCTTCCGGTTATCTGTTAAAACCAGTCTTGCCGCAGCATTTAACTTCTGCCCTGGAAGAAGCATATGCTACTGTAGTAAACAAAACGCAGGACGGCACTTTTGTCAAAACAAAAGCCGGTCTTGTGCGAATACCGTTTGACAGTATTTTATATGTGGAACTGTGTAAGCGTACTGCCATTTACCATCTTACAAACAACAAAACCGAAGAAAGCACATCCCTTCGCATTCCTTTTGCAGAATCCATGCAGGAGTTGCTTAAAGATAAACGTTTCATACTTTGTGCCCAAGGTATTTTAGTAAATCTTAGTCATATTGTGCGAATCGAAGATACTCAGGTATTCTTTTCCGGAAACCATAATGTATATTTCAGTTCCAAGATATGCAAAACCCTTCGTTCCCAGTGGACAGATTTTTATTTCAGTTAATATCAGGAGAAATACCAATGATAATACTCAGAGATTTATCCGTACTTTCTGCTCTTTTTTTTCGCTTGTTTACACTTTACTACTTATTTGAGTCACGCTATCCCAAAAGGAAAACCATTTTGTTATTCTCCCTGACACTGCTTCCCCTTACTCTCGCAAATTTTGTCATATTCTTACAGACCGGGCCGCAAATTTATATGACCTTACTTCTGCTCACTTTAAGTCTTCCAAGTTTAATCATTCTTGGCTTTTTGACAAAGAACCTCGACGGACGTTTTGTCTTTACACAGTGTCTGGTAGACACAATCACCATTGAAATCGTGGATATTACCAATATTATTGAATATTATCTCCCAGGCAACGGATATCTTTTCACATTCTTTTCAAGAGTTATTACTTATTTAGTTCTGTCTTTGGTGACACATAAATATATCCGTCCCATTTACCGTGAGGTCCAGCAGACTGTGAAAAAAGGATGGCACATTTTTGCCGTTACGGCGCTTACCTTTTATATTGCAATCTCACTTTTTATGAGTTACCCTACCCTGGTAACGGAGCGTCCCCATCAGATACCCGCACTCCTTTTATTATTTGTGCTTATGCCCATTGTATATTTCAATATCTTTAAAATGTTAAGACAACAACAAATAAACTATGAAATATCCGAGCAGAAAAATATACTGCGCATACAGGTGGAATCCATGACAGAGCGTGTAAAAGAAGTGGTCTGCGCTTCCCAAAACTTCCGCATAGAACGTCATGATCTCAAACATAAAATTCAAACCATCGCAGGACTTTTGGAAAACAAAAAATATGATGAAATCCGTTCTCTGCTGGCAGAATACGACTCTGCCATTGATGCAACGCAGGTAAATCATTACTGCACCAATGTGGTCATAGACACCGTGCTGTCCTCCTATCTGCAAAAAGCAGAGCAAAAGGATATTACTGTCAAAACAAAACTGAATTTCCCTATGGTTCTTCCTGTGCCGGAAACAGATTTGTCCATCGTATTTGCAAATGCCATAGACAATGCTATCTATGCCTGTGAAAAACTTCCTGTGAAAGAACGTTTCTTAGAAATACAAGTACTGACTTCTCCCCGGTTCATGTTCCAAATCAGCAATTCCTTTAGCGGAGTGGTTACTTTTGACCAAAACAATCTCCCTGTCTGCCAGATGGAAGGCCATGGGATAGGCACCCGTTCAATTGCTACTTTCTGCAATAAACACGGTGCATACTATGAATTCAAAACCAGAGAAAACATTTTTATTTTGCAGATTGTATTTCCCAATTAACAAATCAAGAACACTATTCCAGAAAAAAACTCCGGTGAAAATCTCCCGGAGTTTCGTTTTTATAAACAATTGGATATGGCAGTTGAAACATGTTCCAGTTCTTTTATCATTCCTTCATGATTTTCATCAATATACTGGATATCCTCCGCCTGCGCTGCGCTCTGCATTTTTTCGGCAATATTGCCCAATCTTTCAAGCCCCAACGTTCTGGACGTACTTTTTAATGCATGGACTTCTACCTTATATCTTTTCCAATCTTTTGCCTCATAACATTGCTCGATTACTTCTTTTCTTCCGTTGTTACAGTAATCTTTCAGGCACTGTATGTAGAACTCCGTACTGCCTGCACAATATTGGAGCGCCAGTTCCATATTTATATCCGAAACAACTTTTTTCAAGTTTGCCAGCGATTGCTCTTTTATTTTGCTGTTCACATCTTCTTTATGCTTATTTTGTGTTTCGTTTTGGCCCAGCACTTTATCTTTAGGAAGATATTTCTCTATCTTTCTTTCCAGTTTTTTTCCATCTATGGGCTTTGAGATATAATCTGTAAATCCTTTTTCCAAGTACATCTCTTTCATACCGGACAAAGCATTGGCAGTCAACATAATAACCGGGGTGTCAATATTTTGGTTTTGCAAATCTTCTTTCATCTTTTCCAAGGTAATAATACCATTCATTCCCGGCATCATATGATCCATAAAAATAATGTCATAGTGATTTTGACAGGTCAATTCCAGACATTCTTCACCGCTTAATGCAGTATCAATCTTCATATGCAACTGCTTCAGAAGATTTTTAAATACTTCTAAGTTAATCTCAACATCATCAACAACAAGGATTCTTGCATCCGGTGCCGTAAAACGTGATTCATGTTTATATTGATTCTTTTTTGTATTCAATGCCCCTACATCAATCTTGCCAATGGGCGAGGAATCTACACATTTTTGGGGAATCGCCACTGTGAATACGGAACCTTTACCATATTCACTTTTCACTTCTATGGTGCCATCCATAAGTTCTGTCAGCGTTTTGGTAATATGTAATCCCAGTCCTGTTCCTTCGACATTCCGGTTTTTCTTTAAATTTAACCTCTCAAACTTGCCAAACAATTTGTCCATATCTTCCTTGGCAATCCCTATTCCTGTATCCTTCACTTCCATTATCAGCAGAAAATTCCCGTCTAAATTTTCCCCTGTTACACGCAAATGAACTTTTCCTTTTTCTGTATATTTTATTGCATTTGTAAGAAGGTTTAGCAAAATCTGTCTTATATGTACCACATCACCATGCAATAAACCGGGTAAATTTTCATCACAATGTATTGCAACTTCTATGTTTTTCCGGATTGCTTTTTCAATAACCATGTTGTAACAGTCAACCAACAACGAGGCCAGTTCGTAGTCCACTTTCAGTATTTCGATTTTTCCCGATTCAATTTTTGATATATCCAGAATATCACTAATAATTGCCAGCAGCGCTGAAGACGAATTATGTACAGCCGAGGCATACTCTAATATCTGCTTATCCTCTGATTCACGGCGTATCATCTCATTCATACCTATAATTGCATTAATAGGCGTCCGTATCTCATGAGACATATTGGACAGAAAATCACTTTTTGCCTGATTTGCCTCCTTCAAGGCATCCAACATCTCTTCTTCTTTCGTCAAATCATATACAAATACAATGATACAGTATGGCTTTCCTGATTTATCCTTGGCAACAGTAAATCGCAGACTACAACTTTTTTTACCATTTTGGGTATGTAACTTCCATTCATCAATCATTCCATTTACCGCATTATCAAGACATTCGTCAGCCTGACTTTCCTCTATAGCAAACAGTTCGGACATTTTTTGTCCTTCCACTTTTGACAACCCGAAAAATGAATGCGATGCGTCATTTGCCATGTAAAGTTTTTTATCCATGTCAAAAACAAGAATATTTGCATTCATGGCCTGATACACATAAGTGCTGACGTTTTGGAGTGTTATGTTCAGCGCATTGTTATGCACGCAATTGTACCAAAAAATGAGAAAGGAAAAAGCCACCCCGTAGCAGGAGGAAGGAACAGACGGCAGTCCCAAAGTAGGCAATATTGTATCCGGAATTGTGGAGATTATCAGACACAGATGAGCCAGCATCAATACAAGAATAATTCTTTTATTTTGCTTTCTATGCCGGTTTAAAAGCCATACAAAGCCCATTCCAAACAGCACTATAATCGATACCGTCAGATAGATTTTATGATAGGCAGTCACAAATCCCTCTGCTGTATAATAGGCAGTTCTTCCGTCCACCTGAACAAACCGGTGGTTATTGAATTTTGCCATCATAATAAAATCCGACACTCCATATATGACATATATAAGTTCTAAAATCCGCCTGTAAATTGCAGGAATATTAATCATTATCATTACAATAATTAATAAAACACTAAGATAACCGACAATTGCAAACAATCCAACTGCCCTGGCTATTGCAATTTCCGCAGGTGATGTGTACATCCCCATGAAACCATAACCCAGACACCAAAGCGCAGCATATATGCCAAGAAACATAATGCCTAACCTTATTTTGCCCATCTCTTTTTCACGCACATAAAAACTAATACCACATACGCCGGCAATGGTTCCCAATATTATCAAACTACCATTAATAAGTTCTCCCATTATGGCCTCCTTTGTTCCTTAGTTATTAAATATACTGTGTATAATCTCCTTGAGCGCAAGGGGCATAAAAGGTTTATTGATATAATCATCCACACCCATTTCTGTTGCCTTTTGAATCGTTTTAAGGTCTTTGTCCCCGGTCATAAATGCAACGGGCACGGTGCATTTTTCCCTAATACGAAGCAATGTCTCAAACCCATCCATTTCCGGCATCTGGACATCTAATAAAATTAAATCCACGGAAACTTTATCAAGCAATTCCAACGCTTCCCTGCCACCTGCGACACCTATCATTTCGTACAGGGGCTCATCTTTCATAATGAACTCTACCATGTTTATATTAATAGGGTCATCATCTACCACGAGAATGGTCTTTTGCTGCAAATCACTTTCTTTCATTTTGTACTCCTTATCTTCATCTATCATTTGCAACATAACATCCGCAATCTCCGGGTCAAACTGTGTACCTTTTCCCTTTTCTATTTCTTTACGGATTACTTCCTGAGGCAAAGTTTTCCGATAACTTCTGTTGCTGGCCATGGCATCATAAGTGTCCGCAACACATATAATTCGCGCTATCTCCGGAATATTTTTTCCAACTAAACCATTAGGATATCCTCTTCCATCGAAACGCTCATGATGAAATTTAGCACCCAATGCCACCAGTTTATCCTCATAAATATCCTTCAAAATGTGATAACCTGTAATCGGATGAATTTTTATCTGTTCAAACTCTTCATCCGTAAGATTTGCGGCCTTATCAATTACCTCTTCGGGTATACGGATTTTTCCCACATCATGTAACAATCCCGCATAATAAATCTGCTCCTGCTCTTTTGCACTTTTGTTCATGCGTTTTGCTATTTCAAGAGCATATTCCGCCACGCGAAGAGAATGACCGTTGGTATATCTGTCTTTTGCATCGATTGTCTTAACCAAGGCACGGACAATATTCATATTCATCTGTTCAACTTTTTGGTTACTCTCTCTTTCAATTTTTATGGAGCGCTTTATTTTTCTGATGGTATATCCATAAAAGAAAACAATCAATGCGGAAATAACAGTACAAATCAGAATATTTCGTATAAGTGTAAGGGTCACATCATGGAACAACTTCTCTTTGCTCACAACCATTACAACATACCAGTCATTCATAACCTTGTCCGAAAAAACAGTATATGTTTCCCCTGCCAAATCTATTTCAAAACAATCACCGGCTCCCAAATACACTTTTTCAAGTAGTCTGCCCATGTCATCGTCATCGTTATAATCTTTACCTTTTTGACTTATATCATTATGGGCAACCACCAACCCATTTTGGTCTACTACAAACCCATATCCCACACCATTAAGACGAATACTCTCCGTAATATTCTGAATCTCATTCAATTCAATATCCAATGAAATTACACTGTCGTTATCCGGAAACATTTTACTTATGGACATCATAATCGTTCCCGTCTGGGCATCAAGATAAGGCGGAACCAAAACAGTATCCCCCTGTGCTTCTTTTGCAATAATATACCATTCCCTTTCTCTCGGAACATAATTTTCATCGGGAACCCAGCCGATTCCGTCTATGTATGTACCATTAAACAAACCATAAATACCGGTAAAATTCTCATCAATCTCTGCCGTATACTTGGCAGATTCATAGGTCAGGAACTCTTCCAATTTCTCCGGAGAACTATCATTTTCCATCATATATTCAAGAGTCACTGCCGTTGTCTGTACAGCATTCATGCCTGTTGATAAATACCCCTCTAACTGCTCTGTTACCTGTGCCAGACTGGCAGTACCTATATCTTCCAAATTTTCAGCAGCGTTAGAATAGAATGTAATGTAATTGTGCATAACCATTATAAAAAGTGCCGCCAGTGTCCCGACAATTGTCAACACATACATTTTTTCATTCCATTTTCCAAGTAAGACTTTCTTAATATGTTCTGTCCTTTTTTTCACAACATATCTCCTCACATCAATTTTCTATTTATGTTTTCTTTTGCACGGATTTTCAAACACATCCATAACTAATCAGCTACTAAAAGTTCTTTTTTTCGTTCAATCATTTCGTCAATTTTTTCTATATAGAGAGCCACATCCTTGACATTATCGCATCGCTCTATCCGCCCATCCGGAAATACCACCTTGGTAATACTTCCTGCTCCAAGAGCTACAATGGTTTGTTTCTCCTCCATAATTAAAATATTGTATAAGCCGTAATTTCCTTCCGTAGCATATCCTACATTTTCAAAATTACCGGACATATTTTTCTGGCGATACAGATAATATGGCTTCATCCCCAACTTTTCCGCACCCTGTGCAGCAATAGCCATAGTTTCATCCGTATTATTCAAAGTCTCTATCCCATTTTCCGTAATCCAGTTACTCAGTTTTGATGCACGCTTAATTGCCAGGGAGTGCACCGTCAGACTGTCGGGCTTCATGTCCACAATGGCATCAATGGTGTTTGCCACATCTTCCGCAGTTTCTCCGGGAAGTCCCAAAATAATATCCATATTGATATTGGTAAATCCTACTTCCCTTGCCAAAGCATAAGCCTTCCGTACCTGTTCCACAGTAGCTCTGCGCCCTATGATATCCAAAGTCTCCTGCTTCATGGTCTGTGGATTCACACTGATACGGTCCACACCATGCTTATGAAGAACCTCCAGTTTTTCACGGGTTATACTGTCTGCACGTCCTGCTTCCACCGTAAATTCCTGCACCGTAGAAAAATCAAAAATCTCTTTTAGCGCAGTAATCATGCGGTCAAGTTGCTCCGCTTCCAAAGTGGTGGGCGTTCCGCCGCCAATATAAACACTGTCCAAAATCTTATCTTTATAAGTTTCTGCCACAAAATGCATTTCTTTAATCAGGCAGTCAATATATTCTTCCACCCGCTGCCTGTAAGCTACTATAGCGTAGGAGGTAAAGGAGCAATACAGACAGGTAGTGGGGCAAAAAGGAATACCAATATATAGGCTATATCCGTTCTCGTAATGCACAGAAGACAGAATCTCTTTTTCCCTCTGTGCAATATCCAAAGCAAGCACGGCCTTTTCATCACTTACATAATGCGCCGTTTTCATGAAATCTAAAATTTCCGGTGCACTCTTTTTCTCTTCCAACATGCCCATGGCAATCTTTGTAGGACGTATGCCTGTCAGATTTCCCCATGGCAGTTTTTTACCGGTACTCTCACACAAAGAAGTGTACAAAAAACGTTTAAAAGAATCTTTGTACCGCTTGGCATCCTCTGCATTTTCGTTTTCCATATTCCGGCGAAATTTCTTATCATTGATTTGTATATCCACGCCGTGCT
Source organism: Lachnospiraceae bacterium (assembly GCA_017468395.1). Taxonomy (GTDB): domain Bacteria; phylum Bacillota; class Clostridia; order Lachnospirales; family Lachnospiraceae; genus Acetatifactor. The sequence goes on from JAFUIR010000004.1 coordinate 112,017, forward strand.
TTTCCAAAGTTATCTCGATTTGGATGTCTTTTTCCAGTTCTGCCTTTTTTTCCGGCAGTGTCTCCGGTGTCAGCACTTTCACCATCTCCTCCGGGTAAAATGCCTTCACAATGGAGTGAACATCATATTCGTATCTTGCATTATTTAACCTTACCACAAACATTGTACTTAAACCCTTCCTTCGCATTAAATGCCGACGGATATTATAACACAATCCCTGATTTTGCTCAACTTGTTTAACCTGAGGCTTTCATTTAATCTTACTCTTTTACTTCTTTCCTACTTTCTATTTCTTTCAGAATGTTTTCCGAAATACATTCCTCTACGGCAATTGCCACAGCATGCTACGTAAAATAAATCCCGAAGCGGCATATTAGGATTTACTGTAGATTGATGTTCATACAAATTCATCTGATGTGCAATCACAAACGACAAATCATTTTCCTCCTTTTTCGCAGGAGGATTCTTTAAGCATCGGCTTTCCGAACTCCTGCTTTTGTTTTTGTTTTTGGAATATAAAGCATTGATTTCAGAAAGCCGAACGGCTAAAATGGAAATGCACTTTTGTGCACCAGAATATTAGAAATATATGCTTTGAATGTATATTATCTCGTTTGTTTGTGTTTGTCAAGACGTATTATCAGGATTGTAAAAAGTTTCTATTTCTTAGCACCATTTATACCATAACGTAAAGTACGGTACACTGTAATCCCCACTTCCAACACGCATGCAAAAATAATCACTGCCATAAGCAATTGATTCAAGTTTTCAAAGGCAAGCCACGGCAGACCGGTCTGTGCCAAAACTTCTGAGAGATTTTTTCCTGTAACCATTTCTATTTCTTCCACAAACTTCCGGTTCCACACAAGGGGATTGGGTAAAACCTTCACTGCCACAAATACAGAAAAAATGCTGGTCACAATGGTAGTCCACATAACAGACAGGCAATATCTGCCTTTTATCAGTTTTACCAGTTCGTCTGCCAGTCCTCCCACCACACTCAGAACGAACAAAGGCAAAACCAAATTCCACATTTCCATATTAAAAAGAGGAATGGCAACCATTGCTCCACTGTCTGTTTTGACCCAGGCGCCCATAAGTTCAGGTATGTAAATCAGCATAATTCCCACAAGTACATTAAAAATAATTCCTACAATACTGTCCCCTCTGGAAAGAAGGGCTTTCTTTTCCGGAATTTCCGGCAGTTTATCTACACTCCAACTGACTTTTTCTTTCACTTTTACCTGATTTTGTTCCATAAACCAGAAAATAAGTGTTACCATACCAAAAGCCTGAATCAAGGCACTGGGAATTGCCCCGATATTTATCATACTGTCTTGCATAACATTGATAACGCCGTCTACACTCATAGTTTCCGTGCCAACCTGTACAAAAGAATCTACCGCCGTGACAATGAGCATCCCTGCCGCAACACAGATAAGAACAATTTTCAATATCTGACAATACAGAGGATAATACTCGCCTCCCAAAAGATACTGCTTATCTCCTCTGTATTTTGCAGAAAGTTCAGAAGGCTCGCCCAATTCCCGCAGCACCTCCTGTACATTTTCTTCTTCGCTTTTTCCGTTATCGGCTCTCTCTTCAAGCATGTCTTCAATCAGCGTCTCTAACTCTTCTTCTATATCTTTACGCTGAGTTTCCGGTAACCGCCTCACCACATCATACAAATATCTTTTTACTAATTCATTCTGATTTTTCATCTTTTCTCCTCCGCCTCCAAGGCTCTTTAGTTGTTTAATAATTTTTCCATACTGTCGGTCATTTCCCGCCATTGCTGCAGCAATTTCAAATAGACCGCATCCCCAAATTCCGTACGCTTATAATATTTGCGGGGTTTGCTTCCGTCCGTGTCCCATTCACTGATAAGGATCTCCTGTTTTTCCAATCTGCGAAGCAGCGGATACAATGTATTGGTGTCCACACTTACCCCTTTGTCCTCCATATTCTTTACCAGTGTATAACCATACTGTGGCTCATTTAACTGACTGAGAACACTTAAAACAATGGTTCCTCTTCGAAGTTCCTGGGTCAGGGAAAGAAGAATTTCATTCATCTCACTCATGTGCTGTTCTCCTCTTTATTATTGGATTTAGCGGATTGTTTTCATTTACCTTTATTCATCATTTACTTTAATAAATATTGTTGAATTTATTATAGTGTGCATCGCACAGTATTGTCAAGTACAAAATAATGAAAATCAAAAGAAAAAAGCAGGTAACTGAACCTGCTTCATTTCTTTTGCAAATTATATTCTGATTTTACTGACAAAAAGGATTATACTTTTTCTCATGCTCTACTGTAGTACTGTCGCCGTGACCTGGGTACAACACCGTCTCATCAGGCAAAGTAAAAATCTTGTCCTTAATAGAGCGGATTAACTGACTGCTGCTGCCGGTAGGAAAATCGGTACGTCCCACGGACTCCTGAAAGATGGTATCCCCGCATACCATAAATCCGGCCTCTTCAAAATAATAGCAGCAACTGCCTATAGTATGTCCCGGTGTGGCAATTACCTTAAAAGGAACACCGGCCATATTCAGTTCCTCACCATCTTTCAAGTAACCATTAGGTTTAATTGTGCATGCCCTTCCTGCCCACTCGGACACATTTGCATGAGCACTTTCACACAGCACCTGTTCTTCATCCAAAGCATAAATTTTTGCTCCTGAGGCTTTTCTTAAATCACTTGCTCCCCACATATGGTCAAAATGGGCATGGGTTAAAAGAATCGCCTTTATTTCAAATCCTTTTTCCTTTACCTTCTGATAAATCTGCTGACCATGGTCTGCCGGATCAATAAAAATTGCTTCCTTGCTGTCTTCTCTGTAAATCAAATAGCAATTAGTTCCATTACCGCCGATTACCATGCGTCCGATTTTTATTTCTGCCATTTATCGTCCCCCTCGTTTAACCCGTTGTTCTCTCAATATCAATGACACTTTCCACGTTGCGGATTTTATCAATGATACGATTTAATTCATCTCTGCTCCTTACTTCAAAAGAAGTCTGCATAGTTGCCAGACCTTGTTTATTGGTTCTGGTGTTCATGGACAAAATATCAATATCTTTTTCGGTAAGAGCCTTAGAAATATCTGCCAAAAGTCCGTTTCGGTTATTAGCGTAAATCTTAATTTCCGCAAAATATTTTTCACTGCCGTTTTCCGGTGCCTGCCAGTCCGCATCAATAATTCTGACTCTCTCCATTTCCGGCAGATTTATCACGTTGATGCAATCCGTTCTATGAATGGAAACTCCTCGGCCTCTGGTAACAAATCCTACAATTTCATCACCGGGCACAGGGGAACAGCATTTGGAAAATCTTACGGACACATCGGTAATTCCTTTTACCACAATGCCGCTTTTGGACTTCATGGATACCGGTTTTACACTTTGACTGTTTTCCGCAATACTTGCCAGCACTTCTTCATTAGTCAGTTCTTTCTTGTGGTCACGCTCGTAGTATTCGGTCATTTTATTAATAATTTGACCTTCTTTTAAACCACCATGACCAATGGCTGCCAGCACACTATCCCAATCCCTGAAACCATATTTCCGCATAATGGTTTCCATGTACTCAGGTTTCATCAGGTTCGGCATATTGATTGCCTTTGCCTTACAATAAGCAATCAAAAGTTCCTTACCCTTCACAATATTTTCTTCTTTAAATTCTGCCTTAAACCACTGGTTAATCTTATTTTTGGCCTGGGTACTCTTTACCAGACCAAGCCAGTCGCGGCTGGGACCGCGGGAATTTTGGGAAGTAATAATCTCAATGCGGTCTCCGTTTTTAATCTCATAATCAATGGTTACCAGTTTGCCGTTTACTCTGGCACCAACCATCTTATTTCCTACCGCACTGTGGATGCTGTAAGCAAAATCAATGGGGGTGGAACCTGCAGGCAGGTTCTTTACATCTCCGCTGGGAGTAAAACAATATACGTTGTCCGAGAACAGGTCCAAATCGCTCTTTAAAAGGTTCATGAACTCTTTGTTGTCGGAAGTATCTCTCTGCCACTCCAAAATCTGTCGAAGCCATACCAGTTTTTCTTCTTCCCGGCCTTCTACTTTCTTACCGTCAGATGCCTCTTTATATTTCCAATGGGCAGCGATACCATATTCTGCCGCCTTGTGCATTTCAAAAGTACGTATTTGTATCTCAAAAGGCTGTCCGCTTGTACCAATCAGTGTGGTATGAAGAGACTGATACATATTTGCCTTGGGCATGGCAATATAGTCTTTAAATCTGCCGGGAATGGGCTTATACATCTCGTGAATCACACCCAGCGCCGCATAACAATCTTTTACGGAATCCACGATAATGCGGACCGCAAACAAATCATATATCTGATCCAGCGTCTTATTCTGGTTCTTCATTTTCTTGTAAATGCTGAAGAAATGCTTTACACGTCCGTCAATCTGCGCCTTGATTCCTGCATTATTAATATGCTCGCTGACCTCGTCAACAATACTTTGGATATAGGACTCCCTGACACTCTTTCTAACAGCAATCTTATCAACCAAATCATAATATACTTCCGGTTCCAAATATTTTAAGGACAAATCATCCAACTCCACCTTCAGTTTGGAAATACCAAGTCTCTGGGCGATGGGACAATAAACTTCGATGGTTTCCTTGGCAATTCTCTGCTGACTTTCCGGCTTTTGGTATTTCAGCGTGCGCATATTGTGCAGTCTGTCTGCCAATTTGATTATGATAACGCGGATATCCTTTGCCATGGCCAAAAACATTTTACGGAGATTTTCCGCCTGCATCTCCAGTTTTGTATCGCTGGCATCGCCACTGCTACCGCCGGAGAGGGGAATATTCTCCAGTTTTGTCACACCGTCCACCAAAAGGGCAACATCCGCACCGAACTCTTCTTCAATCTGCGCTTCCGTCATAATGGTGTCTTCTACCACATCATGCAAAAGACCTGCAACGATAGTTTCTTTATCCAATTCCAAGTCAGCCAAAATAATTGCTACATTTAAGGGATGAATAATATATGGCTCCCCCGACTTACGTCTCTGTTCTTTATGAGCCTCACTGGCCAACTGATACGCTTTTTCAATTAAACTGATGTCATCAGAAGGATGATACAAATGCACACGATTAATAAGCACCTGATACAATTCTTCGGGCGCCATACCTTCACGTATTTTGCTGCTTTTACCATCATCCAGAACCACTTTGTTTTTTTCTTCTGTCATAATATATCAGCCACCTGAATATAATTTATTTGCCTTCGTAACAAATTGCAGAGTCCAAACGATACCCCTGCAGTCTCTCTCTTCCTTTAAGCCCTGCCAGTTCAATCAGTACAACCACACCTACTACTTCGCCGCCAAGTTCTTCAATAAGTTCAATCATGGCTTTGGTAGTACCGCCTGTAGCAATCAAATCGTCCACAACAAGTACTTTCTGTCCGGGTTTTATAGAATCTTTGTGCATTTCAATTACTGCCGTTCCGTATTCCAGAGCATATTCTTTTTCTACTGTTTCACAAGGCAGTTTACCTTTTTTGCGGATAAGTACAAAGGGCTTATGATTATTGTATGCAATAGGCGTTCCAAAAATAAAGCCTCTGGATTCCGGTCCTACCACCACGTCATAATCCAAATCTTTTATCTTTTCCTGCATAGTATCGATAGCAAGATGTAAACCGTCTGCATCCTGCAAAACACTGGTAACATCTCTGAAAATGATCCCCTCTTCCGGGAAATCAGGAATACTTCTTACATATTCTTCCAACTTTTTCATAATCTATTCGCTCCTTTGACTAATAATCTTGTATGTACATTTCTATATATTATAGTATCTTTTAGCGGGAAAGTCAAAAAGTTATTCCCAAACAAGCGTGCCATAATATTCTGCATAAAGTACATTTTCTTCAAAGATACTCTCTGCGCAAATTTCCTGTAAAATCCGCTTACATTCCTCTGCCTTCTCCAGATAATATTCCTGCTTTCCGGTCTCGGAAACCTCTGCCGCTTTCATGTAAATCTGATACTGGTTATAAGTATCGTACATATCTACCTGTTCCCAGAGATAATCAAATTCTTCCTCATAACTTTGGTCATAATGCATGGACATGGCCAGAGAATCAAAGTCGCCGTTATTACAGTACCATGCGTAAGAATCCAAACGTTTTTCCACCGTATCCTCATTGAAAGTCGCAATGACACCACCTATAGTCACGACCATTGCCAGAAGTGCCATACCAAAAGCAAGCACAGCACCATAGGCAAGCACGGCCTTTACTGCCATTTTTTGATAATACCCCAACTTTTCCTTATAAGCAAAAAATGCCCATACAAACGCACAAACTACCACAAATAAAATTTCCATTATTTGGCCCCTCCCAATCTTTCAAGGAGTTTTTGAACCAGCGCCTCCCGGGCAGCCATGGTATCAGAATAATATTCATGTTCCACTGCAAACTGCGTAATCTCTTCTTCCGTCATCTGCAAATAACCAATCATAAAAGCGCGTACCTGTTCTGCAGCCCGGCTGTCCGCCTCGTCTACCAGAATTTTATAACTGTTACTCAGCACATAATCCAGCGCACTTTCCCTAATTGCCTCGCCGGTATCCACCGCTATGACAATTTCATACATGTACTCCCGCACCATTTCATTTTCTATGCGCCTGTCACTTTCCTGCGCATACTTCCATGCGTAAGTTCCTTCTTTGGGAGTGCGCGCAATATGGTTATCCGCCAGCATATAAATTCCAAAAGCTGCAACAGTAAAAACAACCGCGGCTACGGAAAAACTGATAATTACTCTGGTCAAAAGCATTTGTACCATATCGGGAGTGCGGTTCTTTAGAATAAATTGGGGCAAAAGTTTATTTTTTGCCATTTTTTCCGCAAGTTCCAACTGAAAAAGTCTTCCGGGTTCATAGGTACTGTTACAATATGGGCAGGCAGTGCTTTGAGAATCTACCTCGCCCCCGCAATTCGGACACTTCATACTACTTCAAATCCCTTTCTAAATATCCATTGACTATTTCCTGCAATTCCTCTTCTGAATCGCATCTTCGCAGATAATCAATTTCCTCTTCCGTCATTTCAAATTTTTCTTTCAAGAACAAAATCAGTTCCTCTTCCCATGCCATCAGAAGTTTTTCATTTCCCATAATGGCCCTGTCATTAATATATTTCTGCAGGGAAGACAGAGCATCAGCCGCATATTCCAAGGTGTAAGACAAATACTGTTTAGCGCTGTCCTCATAAACCTCATATCCGTCATTTTCCTGATAGTCCTCAAGTGATTCTACATATCTGTCATAACAATAATAGATATATTCTATACTATACTCGCCCACATCCATAATTTGGCTGTACTTTTCATATTTACTGTCCCACAGTTCAAAATCACTGTAATACTCATAAAATTTATCCCACTGCTCCTGGGCAATCATATTTTCCAAATTTTCCACATGCTTTTGATAAATCGCATACTCAACTTTGGCTGAATACTTACTCCATGCAATGCCGATACCGCCACCCAAAATCAACAGGCTCAGCAATCCCGCCAACACAATAATAACAATGGTGTGAATTTTATTTACCTTCTTTTCAGGAAGGTCTTTCACTTTCTCCTGTGCCTCTTTATCAATGGCGTGTTTCACTTTCGCCTTCCTTTTTTCTACCATGAAAGGATTTTCCGACTGACAATGGGGACATCTCTCCAAATGCTTGGAATACTTTCCTCCGCAATAGGAACATATCATACATATATCCTCCGCCTCTATTTTCTTTAGAAATTTTACCTTATTTTTCAGTTTTGTGCAACACACTGCGCTCAACATGAATTGTATTCATCCATTCCCGGTCTTCTTCTGTAAAAAGGCTGATTTTTATAAACAACCTCTGCCCTTCCGGCCAGTAATCCAAAGGAATGTCCATCCGCAGAACCTCAGAAAGAGGCAGCACAGCATCCTGCCTAACACACACCTTTCTCCCCTGCTCATCATAAAATACCACCGGTAATATTTCTGTTTTCTCCCCTTCCTTTGCCTGTGCGTATTCTGTGTCCAGCATGGCAAAAATCCCCAAAATCAGCCCTAAAATAAGCCCAAAAATCCATACTAAAACCGTTCCTCTCTTACCACGTAAAAAACAAGCCATAATGCACCTTCCTAAAAGTTTGAAATAACGGAGCAGATAAAAGGCTCCCTAAAGTGAAAAATAAAAATAGAAATAAGAATAAAAGATAGAAACATACCGGAACCGATATGTTGTATAGACATTATAAAAGCAGCCGGTCACAATATCAACTCGTAATATTGTCCAAAACCGACTGCCTGTTTTTATTGCATACTATCCAAAAATATTGACTAAATCATTAAACAGCACCACTACCATCAAGCCAAGGAAAAACACCATACCGATAAAATGAACGATACCCTCTTTTTCCGGCGGCACAGGTTTGCCCCGTACCAGTTCAATGAGCATAAACACCAGTCTGCCTCCATCCAGTGCCGGAAGTGGCAACAGATTGAGAATACCAAGATTGACGGACAACAGTACCACAATGTTCATCATGCTCAGCACCACGCTGGTAACACCATACTGTTTCGCCTCTTCGTAAGTCTTACCTACCACATTCACTGCGATGCCCACAGGACCTGCCACATCCTGACGGTTGAAGTTGCCGGTAATCAGCATTCCCAAACTCTTATATGTGGAACGTACCCAGTAGCGCAGTTCATGCCATGCATCACGGAAAACTTCGATTCCTTCGCTTTCCTCGTACACACCACCATATACGCCAAGGGCGTAAGTCCCGGTCGATTCATTTAACTTAGGGGTCAGCGTCGTAGTATTCTTCTGCCCCTCTCTCTCATAAACAATTTCCAAAGCCTCACCTTTGCTAATGGCCATAGTCAGGGAAATGTCTCTGAACAAATACATTTTTTCGCCATCAATGCTTACAATGGTATCTCCCGCCTTAAGACCTGCCTCCTGGGCTGCGGAGCCTTCCACCACGTCATACACCTGGGGAAGGTCTTTGGGACTTAAGGAAACCAAAATAATAGCAAAAACAAACGCCAGAATAAAGTTAAACAAAGGACCTGCCACTACTGTAGCAATTCTGGACCACACATTAGCCTTTAGGAAGGAACCGGAATCATCCACCGGGGTCGCCTCTGCATCCCCTTCTTCCTGCTCTTTTTTCAGTTCCAGCCCATCCTCGCCCTCAAACATACAGGCGCCGCCGATAGGCAGAAGTTTCAGGGCATACACTGTTTCTTTTCTTTTAAAGGAAAAAAGCGTGGGACCCATTCCCACGGAAAATTCCACTACATGGATTCCGTTCAGTTTAGCAATGATAAAATGTCCGAATTCATGGGACAGCACTACCACACCAAATATAAGCACAAATAAAATTAAAGTCATCATTACGTCTGTTACACCTCTGTCATGATAAATTCATAAGTCTCCGCTTCCGCCTGCAAAATCTGATTCACATCAGGATTCTGCATTACTTTATGGCGTTTCATGGATTCTTCAATCAACTCCGCAATTTGCAGATATTTTATCTTTCTGTCAAGGAAGAGGCTGACTGCCTTCTCATTTGCCGCATTGTAAACCGTAGGCATACTTCCGCCAATTTCCAAGGCCTCATATGCAAGACGAAGTCCGGGGAAAGCATCTGTATCCGGCTTTTCAAAAGTCATACTGCCCAGTTCATAAAAGTCCACCCTCTTGCCGTCCATAGGTTTTCTGTCCGGATAAAACAGTGCATATTGGATAGGCAGTTTCATATCCGGCATGCCAAGTTGCGCCATAATACCGCCGTCCACATACTGCACCATGGAATGAATAATACTCTGGGGATGCACTACTACCTGAATCTGCTCAGGTGACACGTCAAAGAGCCACTTTGCCTCAATCACTTCCAGTCCTTTATTTACTAAAGTGGAAGAATCAATGGTGATTTTTCTTCCCATAGCCCAGTTGGGATGTTTTAAGGCATCTTCCACCCGGATATCCATAAGTTGATCCCTGCTTCTTCCTCTGAAAGGACCACCGGACGCCGTAAGCAAAATCTTCTCCACGCGTTTTTTCGGCTCGCCGTTTAAGGACTGGAAAATAGCGCTATGTTCGCTGTCCACAGGCAAAATAGGTACTCCGTACTGCTCTGCCAAAGGCATAATAATATGTCCTGCCGTTACCAGTGTCTCTTTATTGGCAAGGGCAATGGTCTTCTTATTTTTAATGGCCTCGATAGTCGGTCTGATACCAATCATTCCCACAACCGCAGTCAATAATACTTCCACTTCCGCAAATGCCGCAATCTCCATCAGACCATCCATGCCGTAAGACACTTTCACATCCAAATCCGCTACTCTTTCTCTCAGGTCCGCTGCTGCCTTTTCTTCCCACATAACGGCAATCTTGGGATGGAACTCTCTGATTTGTTGCTCCATCTTATCTACACTGCTGCCTGCAGCCAGTGCCGTTACTTTCAGTTCCCCGTTAGCCCTTACCACATCAAGCGCTTGTGTACCGATAGAGCCTGTGGAACCAAGTATTCCCAACTTTTTCATCATTTCAAACTTCCTTTGCTATTTCATCAACAAAATTACCATGAAGTAAATCATGGGAGCTGTTACCAGGACACTGTCAAAACGGTCCATAATACCGCCGTGTCCCGGAATCAGTTTGCCGTAATCTTTAATGTCATGATTTCTCTTAATGGCAGATGCCGCCAAGTCGCCTAACTGGCTCATTACTGCACCAACACCGCAGATAATAACCACGATCAGGTTCATGGACTGCTCTTTTACCACGTTATTCAACAAGAAATAACTGTACAAAAATCCTAGCAACATGGCACCTAATACGCCGCCGATACAGCCTTCCAAAGATTTTTTAGGACTAAGCACCGGGAAAATCTTTTTCTTTCCTATGAGTATGCCCACCAAATAAGCACAAGTATCGCAACCCCAAGAACAAATCAAAATCAGCCACACAATATAAATTCCGTAAGGCAGTTCCCTTGTCTGGTACATAAAGGAAAACATAACCGGAGCATAAATCAGCGAAAATGTAGCCATAGCCGCCTGCTCAATCGTGTATTTTGGGAAAGCAATCACATAGACAAACATCTCCGCAAGAAGTGTGCCGATAATGACCATCATTTCCAAGGATTTGCCTCCTGCGAAAAAAATCACCACATAATAAGCCAACACTCCGGCCAATCCCACTATTGTGAGTCCGTTCCATCCCGCTTTCTTTTCTTGAACGCCCGTAGCCGTTACCAATTCCAAATAAGCCACAAAGGAAATCAGAAGCAAAATACCTGCCATGACCGGTCCACCCATTATTAATGCCAATAGCGCAATGACTGCCAATACCACACTGCTGGCGAATCTGGTCCAAAACATAACTTACTCCTCCTTTATCAGGCCATATCTTCTGTCTCTACGATTATATGCCTCCACAGCTTTTTCCAATTCCTCTTTATTAAAATCGGGCCAGGCCACAGGAGTAAAATAAAATTCCGTATAAGCAAGTTGCCACAACAGGAAATTGGAAATTCTCTGTTCATTACAAGTGCGGATAAGCAAATCAGGCTCAGGTATCCCTGCAGTATCCAGTGTCCCCGAAATCATATCCTCAGAAATATCCTCCGGCTGCAATTCCCCGGATTTTACTTTTTTTGCAAGATTTGTTACCGCTCTGCGGATTTCATCCCTGCCGCCATAATTAATGGCAATCTGGAAATTTAAACCGTCATAATCTTTGGAGGCTTCTTCCAATTCTGCAATTTTCTGCTGAATATCCGCATCCAATCCGGTTTTATCACCGATTACTCTCACACGCATACGGTTCTTTTCCGCATTTTTCAGGCAATTTTCCATGTAGTTTCGAAGAAGTTTCATAAGGGCATCCACTTCTTCCTTAGGCCGGTTCCAGTTTTCTGTTGAAAAAGCATACACCGTCAAATATTTAATTCCCATTTTATAAGCGGCTTCCGCTACCACTTCCACAGCCTTGCCGCCCTGCTTATGTCCATAGTTTCTGGGCATGCCTTTAGCCTTTGCCCATCTGCCGTTTCCATCTAAAATAATCGCAACATGTTGCGGGATTTTCAACTCTTCCATATCCATATCCTCTATAAAAACAGTTCTATAAAAAAACAGTAAAGATTCTCAGGCAGTTTTCCCCCTGCCTGAGAACCCCCTCGTTTGCATCATATTCAGACTGATTATACAGTCATAATCTCCTTGGATTTTGCCTCTACAAGTACATCAATTTCTTTCACATACTTGTCAGTCATTTTCTGAAGATTCTCCTCTAACTGCTTAATTTCATCTTCGGAAACATCTTCTTTTGCCAGTTTTTTAAATGCATCGTTTCCGTCACGGCGGATGTTACGAACAGCAACTTTGCCTTCCTCGCCTTTTTTCTTTACGTCTTTTACCAGTTCTTTTCTGCGTTCCTCTGTTACTTCAGGGAAGACCAGACGGATTACACTACCGTCATCGGAAGGTGTAATACCTACATCGGAAGCCATAATCGCTTTTTCGATTGCCTTAATCAGGGACTTATCCCAAGGTGCAATCTGAATCATTCTGGGCTCGGGAACAGAAACATTTCCCACCTGCTGAATGGGTGTCGGCGTACCATAATAATCTACTCTGATTTTATCCAAAACATGAGGATTGGCACGTCCTGCACGGATAGTTGCCAAATCTGCCTCCAAATAATCATAGGCCTTTTTCATTTTGTCTTCGTATTGCTGTAATCTTGCGTCCATAATTGCGCCTCCTTATTTTCATTATACGGTTACTTTTGTACCGTTGAAATTGCCGTTCATGGTATTTACAATACTGTTCTCTTCATTCAATCCGAATACCCACATAGGCATCTTATTATCTCTCGCCAGAATAGATGCTGTCATATCCACAACCTGCAGATTATTTGCAATCACTTCATCTATACTGATTTCATCGTATTTCACTGCTGCCGGATTCTTTGCCGGGTCATCACTGTAAACACCGTCAATGGATTTTGCCAAAAGGATGACATCTGCATCCACTTCAATAGCTCTCAGTACCACTCCTGTGTCAGTTGAGAAATAAGGATGTCCTGTACCGCCTGCAAAAAATACAACCATACCCTTTGCAAAATATTTATTTGCCCTGTCCTTTGAGAAAAGTTTGGTGAAGGAACCGCACTCAAAAGGTGTCAGTATATTTGTCATCATTCCCACGCTACGGAAAATCTCGGAAACATAAATACAGTTCATGATGGTGGCCAGCATACCAATCTGGTCTGCTTTTGTACGGTCAATATTTTCGCTGGAGCGTCCTCTCCAGAAATTACCGCCGCCAATCACAATTCCAACCTGTACGCCATCATCTACAAGCTGTTTAACCTGCAAAGCAACTTTGCGTACTGTTTCCTCATCAAATCCGGTCTTTTTTTCACCGGCCAAAGCCTCGCCGCTTAATTTTAATAAAATTCTCTGCATGTTATCGCCCGCCTGTCAATTTATTTTTTGTTCATTTTGTACTCATCGAAGAAGGATGTAGGACTAACATCTGCATAGCACTGTGAGCACATACCTTCAATAACCGCACCGTTGTTAATCTGTACGGATTTGGATTTGATGTTACCCATAACAATTGCGGAAGTATCCAAAATAACGGGACCTTGCACATCAATGTCACCTTTTACCGCGCCTGCGATTACAGCGCTCTTTGCAGTGATATTTCCGATGATAACGGAACTCTGTCCGATTTTTACGGAACCTTCACTTGAGATTTCACCTGTAATTTTTGCATTGTCTGCGTAGATTTCTGCTGCCTTGGAATTACCGCAAATAGTACCTGTGATATTCAGTTTTCCCAAAATATCCACATTACCGTTGATGGCACCGATTACTTCCAGGGAACCTTCGGAAGCCACATCACCTGTGATGGTCATTCCTGCTGTAATAATTGCTGTTTCATCTGATACACTTCTCATCTGTACGTCCATTTTTACCGCCTCTTTTTCCTTATCTTTTTCTATATCCTGTTCCTCTTTTTCAGCCAAAGCAGCCATAAGGCTTGCTTCCAAATCGTAATCTTCTTGCATCGCAGTTTCCGCTTCCGGTTCTGCTGCCTTCTCCTCTACTTTGGTAATATCCATATCTTCAGGTACCTGAATGGAATCTAACTTTTCAAGCATGGCATCCAGTTCAAAATCCTCTTCTGCCCCTTCCGCCTCCTTTTCTTCCTGAAGGTCAGCGTCTGCTTTCAGTTCTTCTTCCGGCATCAGTTCATTTACTGCCTGTGATAAATCGTCCTTTAAATCCGAGAAAAAACCCATCTCGTTACTCCTCCGTTTCTTTCATTGTAATATGTTGAATCGGCTTTGTACTTTCCGTGATTGGTAAAATCACCGTATTTTCCATTGCCTGAATTTCTTCCAAAAGTTTGGGTAATGCTTCTACCGTGGCAGGTTTATCCTTTGCATCATGTAAAAGTACCATGGAAGTTTTGTACCTGGCTATATCCCGCATGCAGTTTTCCTTAATTTCCTCTGCATTCAGTTCCACCAGCCCCGCATCATTTCCGGATGCATTCCAGTCGTAATACTCAGCGCCCTGCTCCTTTACCCACAATATGAGTTCGTGGATATCCGTGCTGCTGACCGTATTGGAACTTCCTCCCGGAAATCTGAAATATACGCACTGTACACCTGTTACGTCATATATATGTTGCCGAAGTTTCAAAAAATCCGCTGCAAAGGCTTCCTGCGATCCGTAGATTTCTTCATACTTATGACTGTATGAATGCATGCCGATGGTATGCCCTTCTTCTACGATACGCCGCATAGCGGCTTTATCCTCTTCTCCTTCTTTGCCTACCACAAAAAAAGTAGCTTTCACATTATACTGAGCCAAAACGTCCAGTATGGCATTTGTATTAGCACTGGGACCATCGTCAAAGGTAAGATATACTTTCCTGATGGTATCATCCTGCTCCGGATTGTAAGGTGTGTCCGCAGTTGGCGTTTTTGCCACCAGATTCGTCTGCGCCAGTACCGTTTGCTTAATATCACCCGTCTGCGCCGCACCTTCCTGCCCTTTGGAATCGGCAGTTTTTTCTGTCTGCAAGTCCTCATTGGTTTGCACATTTTCCTCTGTTCCGGGCTTTACCGTTACATCTTCATAAGCTTCTTTTTGTCGACTTTGTTCCAAAGCAATCTGCTCTATCTGATAATGCATCTGCTCCAGTTGTTTTTCCAACATTCCCATACGCACAAACAGAACCACACACATAATAATGGGAACAACAATCACTGTGACCAGCAAAAGAATGATTAGTTTCTTTAACCTATTGACGCGCTTTCGTCTCGCATCACTGGTAACTTCACTCATTTTTGCCAATTTTACTCCTTTACATAGTCATAAGTAGTATAACACAAGTACGGCTATTGGAAAAGCAAAAAATTCATAAACATAGGTGTTTCCCAAATAAAAAAGGCAGCCTAAGCCACCTTTTATCCTTCCACTATTAAATATCTGCCGTCTCCGATGTCAAACACTTCCTCTGCTTCCAGGATTTCCTCATCCCCGGCGCCATCCATATCGATTCCTTCTTCTTCAAAATACTCCATGATTTCTTCCACGGAATCCACAACCACAGCCATACAGTCTTCCAGAAACGCCTCCGCTTCCTCCATGGTCTCTGCCACAGGTTCAGGGAACAACTGTAACTGCTTTTTCAGAAAACATTTCAATACTGCATCATCAAATTCATGCATAATTCCAACCTCCTCATGTAATGACTCTATGCAAAATGTGTTTCTGTCTTCATCATATGCATTCTACAGCACATAGTCAAGTAGCTGAAGAGGATTTTCTATTATTTCATCCGCATGATTTTCTTCCAGTTCCTTGCGGTCACGAAATCCCCACAGGGCTCCCACTGTAAATGCCCCCGCACTCTTACCGGTCTGCATATCGGTACAGGTGTCCCCAAGATATGCAATGTCCTGTGCCGAAAGGCCAAGCTGCTCCAAAATGCAAAACACTCCGGCGGGGCTTGGTTTACGCTCTACATCCGGCTTTTGACCATGAATTACATCAAAATATCCTTTGCCGAACAAAGTCTCAATGACGTCAATGGTTTCTGCATGGGGCTTGTTGGAAAGCACCGCTATCTTTATCCCCGCCTCTTTTAAACGGGAAAGCAGGGGGCGTATTCCATCATAGGGTCTTACATTATACATACAGTTTTCTGCAAAAACCTCCTTGTATACAGCAAAAACCTTATCAAAATTTTCCAGTTTTTCGTCACCCCGGTTTCGCAGACACTTCTCTATCAGCCGCGCTGCACCTTCTCCCACAAAGTATTTATAATCATCCTTTTCATAGGGTGCATAACCGCACACTGCAATAGCGGCATCTGCACAGTATTTAATGGAATCCAGTGTATCGGTAAGTGTTCCGTCCAAATCAAATATTACCGCTTTTTTCATAATGCCTTTATCTCCCTGCCAAGTCTCGCCAACGGCAGACCCACCACATTGTTGTAATCACCGTTTATTTTTTCCACCAAAAGAGCGCCCTGTCCCTGAATGCCGTAGGCCCCGGCCTTGTCCATACATTCCGCTTTAGAGCCTTTCTCCTTTGTTCCGATGTACTCCCAAAGTTGTGCATCGGACTGGGGATAAAATGTTACTTCCGTGCATTCATGGAAGGTTTTTACATTCTCCTTGCCATTTTTTATATAGCATAAAGTCACACCGGTATACACAAAATGGGTGTTTCCCTGCAGTTTTTTCAGCATGTCAAAAGCATGCTCCTCATTTTCCGGTTTCCCCAAAATCTCCCCATTATAAGACACGATGGTGTCTGAACCGATTACCAAAAGTCCTTCCGTTTTTTCCTGCTTGTCAAAAATGTCCCTTGCTTTTAAAAGAGATAATTCTTCCACCACCTTATAGGGTTCTTTTTCTGTCACTGTTTCCTCTGCGCCGCTGGGAATCACTTCAAAATCCATTCCCAGTTTCCCCAAAAGTTCCCGCCTTCTGGGTGATGCTGATGCAAGTATCACTCTATTCATGATGCGTCTCCGGGATAAACACTCTCCCGTTTGTCTCCTCTTTCTTTTTTTCTGCCCGCTCCATGGCTTCTGCGCAAAAAGCGTCCTGCGCACAAAAAGTCTCTTTACCTCTCCGGTCAATCTTTTCATAAGAACCGTCCGGCTGCAATATCTGCGCCTTTAAGGTGTCACGCAGTTGCACATCCAAAATGTGCATCAGTTCCTGTTTCAATTCGTCCTCTTCCACAGGGAACAGGATTTCCACGCGGCGCTCCAGATTTCTGGGCATCCAGTCCGCACTGGCACAATATATTTCCTCGCTGCAGCCGTTGGCAAAATAGAAAATACGGCTGTGCTCCAGAAAATTGCCCACAATAGACCTTACCGTAATATTCTCGCTGACACCGGGAATTCCTACTTTCAGGCAACAGATACCTCTGACAATCAGGTCGATTTTTACCCCTGCTGCCGATGCTTCGTAAAGAGCCACAATAATGTCCCTGTCGCAAAGAGAATTCATTTTTGCGATAATGCGCCCCTCTTTTCCTGCCAGGGCGTTTTCTTTTTCCCTGCCAATCAGATACAAGAAACGGTCTTTCAGCCAAAGTGGAGCCAGACTTAATCGGTTCCAGTGCAAAGGCTCCGAATATCCGGAAAGCATGTTAAATACCGCCGTGGCATCCTCACCGATAGCCTCCCTGCATGTAAGCAGACCCACATCCGTATACAGTTTTGCCGTAGCATCGTTATAGTTACCGGTTCCAAGATGCACATATCTGCGGATACCGTCTTCTTCCCTTCTTACCACCAGTGTAATCTTACTGTGGGTCTTTAATCCCACCAGACCATAGATAACATGACAGCCCGCTTTTTCCAGTTTTCTCGCCCAGATAATGTTATTTTCCTCATCAAAACGGGCTTTTAATTCTACCAGTACGGATACTTGTTTTCCGTTTTCCGCAGCCTGGGCCAATGCCGCAATGATGGGAGAATTTCCGCTGACACGGTACAGCGTCTGCTTGATAGCAAGCACATTTGGATCTGCCGCTGCCTGACGGATAAAATCTACCACAGGGGTAAAACTCTGGTAGGGGTGATGAAGCAGAATATCGCCCTTTCGGATTTCCTCAAACAAATTACAACCTGCAGGCAATTTAGGTGACTGCTGAGGCACATAGGGCTTATTTTTCAGACGGTCAAAGCCTTCTATACCATACATCTTCATAAGGAACGTTAAATCAAGGGGACCGTCAATATAATAAATGCCGCTCTCCTCAATGTCCAATTCCTTGCGAAGCAGTTTCAAAAGGCGCTTATCCATGCCGTTTTCTACTTCCAGACGGATGGCCTCGCCCCACTGCCTTTTACGGATTTGCTTTTCAATTTCTTTCAAAAGGTCTGCTGCCTCATCTTCTTCGATGGTCAAGTCTGCATTACGCATAATCCGGAAATGATGGGCACACACAATATCATAATTCAGGAACAGTTTGTGAATGTTTCTCTCAATAATTTCTTCCAGCAAAATAATTTTCTTTTCGCCATCTTCCGTGGGAAGGGGCACAATTCTGGACAAAACGCTGGGAACCTGAACCGTGGCAAATTCCAACTCTCCTTTTCCGCTTTTCTTTTTCACCAGCGCACCGATGTTCAAAGATTTATTGCGGATTAAGGGAAAGGGTCTGGAAGAATCCACTGCCATAGGGGTCAGCACCGGATACACATTGCTCTCAAAATACTGGTCTACAAACTTACCTTCTTTTTCCGTCAGAGCCTCATGATTTTTTACGACCACCAGTCCGTTTTGCTCCAAAAGAGGCAATAAAGAGCGGTTATATGTAGAGTACTGCAAATTCACCAGTTCGTGAATTTCTTTATCCAAAGCAGCCAGTTGCTCCCCGGGCGTCATGCCGGCAATATCGCACTTGGTATAGCCTGCATTTACCATATCTTTCAAAGAAGCCACGCGAATCATAAAAAATTCGTCCAGATTGGAGGCTGTAATACTCAAAAATTTTAAACGTTCAAACAAAGGGATGCTCTTATCCCTTGCTTCGCTCAAAATACGATGGTCAAAAAGCAGCCAGCTCAGTTCCCGGTTGGTATAATATTCAGGATGTTCAAATCCTTTCTTTTTTTCTCCCATCTTTCTCTCCTTTTCCTATGCTTTCTTACGACTGTATAGATTTCCCAATTCGCTTATTTGTGCTTCGGCTACAAGTGACACTGCGCGTTTAGTACTGCTACGCAGTTGACCGAACGAAAGTGTGTTTTGAATGGAATACAAAATAGTCCGTGCAGTGTTATTATGACACCGAACACCCATAAGCGAATTGAGAGATTTAAAATGTCTTCTTCTGCCGGATAACCGGTTTCAGATTATATACTTCCTCAAAAAACTGGGAGCGGTACGCGAAAAGTCCTCTCTCCAAAGTGATATCATCCTGGGAATCCACCTGAAAAATCAGTTCCCTGTCTTTCAAAGAAATCTTTGCATTTTTAAATTTTTGCTTATGGCTGCGGTCCAGACCGTTGGCAATCTTTAAAATCGCCGTCAGTTTTGCCATAACCAGATAAGCATCTTTATCCAAAGAAGAATCCTTGGACAAATCCTCATAGTATACGAAGTCTTCGTGGTTGAACTTCACAACATCCGCCACCAGTTCCCGCTCTGCATGGGACAGACCGATAATCTCTGTGGACATAATAATATTGTAAGAACATTCGCCCAGATTAATCAGGCTGATATATTTACCGCAGTCATGCAAAATGGCGGCAATCTGCAAATAAAGCCTTTCTCTTTTGCCCAGTCCGTGAATCTTCTTCATACTGTCAAAAATGGACAAACTCAAATGTTCCAGTGCCTCAGCCCTCTTTTTGTCTCCCATATAGCGCTTGCTGATGGTTTTTGCGCAGGCAAGAATGTCCTTTTCAAAATCGTGGTCACAAATGAGCATCTTTTTCTGCTCCGCATACTCATAAGCAATACCGTCGCACAAAGATACCCCCGGTGCCCAAATCAGTTTTGCATCCAGCATATCCACAATGCGGTTCATGAGAACTGCCGAGATAAGTAACAGCGATACCGCCTCCTCGGAAATCCCTGCTTTTCTGACAAATTCACTGCGGTTGGTTACATGCAATTGTTCCATAAACTGTTTGTATTCCTCCCGGCTTGCAAGACCTTCCTTATCCGTTCCTCTGTTGCGGCCTGCCACCCAAGGGCTTAGGTAATCATCTACCACAATAATATTTTCAATGTCACGGTCCTTTAAATAAAACTTCTTAAATACGGAAATCTGGGCATTAACCATTTCCTCAATAAGATTTACTGTCTGGGACGGTGCCGCATTCATGGACTTAATCCGCTCCTGTATGCGCAGTACCCCGATTTTCAGATTCTGGGTGCTTACCAGCGCATCCTTATCAAACAAAGACATCTGGATGCTTCCGCCGCCAATATCCACAATTACCGTTCCTTTTTCAATAATCCGGTTAAAACGCTCTCCCTTGGAAGCAATGGATTTATAATCCAAAAATCTCTGCTCGGAGTTGCTGAGCACATCAATATGGATGCCCGTTCTCTGGACAATCTGCCCCCGGACAATAGCACTGTTTGCCATTTCCCTGATGGCACTGGTACCATAAGCCCTGTACCCATCCACCTTGTAAGCCTGCATAATCTCTTTGTACTCTTTCAGCACATTACAAAGTTCATCTACCTTGTCACATCTGAGTTTTCCGGTACTATAGGTTTCTGTTCCCAAATCAATTTTGTGGCGGATATGGTCAATTTCCCGCATTTTATTTTTGCCGGAAAATTCAAATATTTTCATGGCCAATTCGTAGGAACCTACATCTATTGCCGCAAATGTCTTCATCTCATACTTCCTTTCCAAGCAAATAGTCGATAAACTGCTGGGCCGTCCTTCCGGATAATCCTCCATGGCTGATTTCCCACTTGTTTGCCTCCAAAAGCAGTTCCTCCTCCGGCATATTCACGCCATGTCTTTCGGCCAGCACTTTCACAATGTTCTGGAATTCCTTTTTGTCCGGTGATCCAAAATAAATGGTTACACCAAAACGGGACACCAAAGACAATTTCTCCTGCACCGTGTCACCCTTGTGCAAATCATCCACTCGCTCTTCCTTATCGCTGAAACGCTCCCTTACCAGATGTCTTCTGTTGGAAGTGGCATAAATCAGCACATTCTCCGGTTTCTTTTCCAGACCGCCCTCAATAACGGCCTTTAAGTATTTATACTCAATTTCAAAATCTTCAAAACTAAGGTCATCCATGTAAATAATGAACTTGTAATTGCGGTTTTTAATCTGGCTGATGACTTCGTTTAAATCTTGGAACTGATGTTTATAGATTTCAATAATACGAAGCCCTCTGTCATAATATTCATTGGCAATACCTTTAATACTGGAAGATTTTCCGGTACCCGCATCTCCGAAAAGCAGACAGTTATTAGCCTTTCTGCCTTCCACAAAAGCCTCCGTATTATCCACCAGTTTTTTCTTTGCAATTTCATAGCCCACAAGGTCAGAAAGTTTCACATGGGCAATGTTCAAAATAGGCTCTATCCTGACGCCCTCTTCATCCCGAACCACCCGGAAAGATTTGTGCAGACCAAACTTACCAACACCATATTCCTTGTAAAACCGGGTCAAGGTTTTCTTCATCTCTTCCGGTGACCCATCCTCGGTAAAACGCTTTGCCAGTTCACAGATGCGAGCACAAATTCTGGTATTGTAAACCTTGCTTTCCTGCTGATTGGTTTCATAGTCCAAAATAAGAGCCATTGCCTTTACCCCTAAGTACTCTGCCATGGGCTCAAAATCATAATCATAAAATTCTTTAAAAATTTCAATATCATGAAGCGCCGCCTGATTGATGGTGCCCGGAACTTTCCCGCGGATTTCGCAGGCCTTACTGTAACTGTTCTCATTATTTACCAGCAGATTGGTCAGATAACAATGCCACAAATTACCGTAAAATCCATAATTTCCTGCCAAATCAATAAGCCCGTGAATGCACTCGTAAAGCAGTGCCGCCATATCTTCTTTATTGTAATATTCGTCCTGATAGTGCTCCATGAGCCAAGTCATGTCATAAAGAAGTTGTCCGTCTTCAAAGCCTCTGTATACGATTAATTCCTGTTCCCTCATGTCTGTTCTCTCCGTCCTGTCATTTTAAAAAAACTAATAGTTGCCCAAAATTTTCATATTGCGGGCTTCATCCCTAAGCCCCCGCAAGGCATTTTTCACTGCACCATCTGCCAAATTTCCTTCAAAATCAATAAAGAAACGGTATTCCCAAGTACGGTCCTCAATGGGACGGCTCTCGATTTTAGTCATGCTCAAATTGTTATATATAAAGTGCGAAAGCATATGGTACAAAGAGCCGCTCTTATGGGGCACTTCAAAACAAATGCTGATTTTCTTTGCATCTTTGCGGAAAATCTTCTGATTGGTGACAATAATAAATCTGGTAGAATTGTTATCTTCCTGATTTACCCCTTTTTCCAAAATCTCCAGACCATACAATTTTGCAGCGTGTTCTCCTGCAATGGCCGCCTGGGTTTTCTCCCCGTCTTTTGCCACCTTCTGCGCCGCAAATGCATTGTTCTGCATGCTGATTTGCTGCCAGTCATGCCGTTCTAAATATCTTGCGGACTGCATCAAAGACTGGGCATGGGAATAAACCTTTGTAATATCCTCTTTCTTGGTACCGGGCACACCCATAAGACAGTGCTCGATTTTAATAATCTGTTCCCCTACTATGTAATTTTCAAATTCCACCAAAAGGTCATAAATTTCGCTGACAATACCTGCTGTGGAATTTTCAATGGGAAGTACCGCAAAATCCGCACTGCCCTCATCTATAGCACTCATAGCCTCACGGAACGTATCCACATGGATGGAATTTACTTTATCTCCAAAATACTGCATCATGGCCGCTTGGGAATAAGCACCGGGAGCCCCTTGGAATACCACTCTTGCCTTTTGGGTTTCCAATTCGTCCACACTGATAAAAGGAAGTTTGCCCATACTTCCGTTTTCCGCAAGCAATTGATACTGCATTTTCCGGCTCATGGACATAATCTGCTCAAATAACTCCTGAATACCGTGAGCATTAAAATCACTGTGGGTCATAGAGCGGACCTTCTCCAATTTTTCTAATTCCCTCTGCTTATCGAACACCTTTTTTCCGGTGCTGATTTTATATTCCGCCACACCTTTACACACTTCCATGCGGCGCTCATATAATTCCACAATCTTTGCATCTATTTCGTCTATTTGATCTCTCAATTCCAGTAAATCCATATCTTTTCCCTCTCTGTTTACTTATATATTATCTTTTATCTTATACCAAATCCCCCTTGATAGCAAGTCCGGCAAAAGTTATAATAAAGAAAAAAAGATATTTGGAGTGACATCATGGGCAAGAAGATTAAAGTGATTATTGTTGTAGCTGCCATTGCATTGGTAGTGATAACTCTTGGCATTATTTCCGCTCTTAACGACAAAGTGAAAATGAACCCCTCCGGCACCGTAGGAAATACCGCCGGGAACTTAAACAACGGCGGACTGTTTTGTGAGACAGAGGGCAAAGTTTATTTTTCAAACGCCTACGACAACGGCACTTTGTACCGCATGAATCCGGACGGAACCGACATAGAACGTATGCTGGCTGCAAAAGCCAAATTTATATGCGCTGATGAAAATTACATATATTACTACCAGCAGTCCGCCTCCGGAAAAGCAGGACTTGGCTATATTCTCAGCACCTCCGGCATGTTTCGCGGCGACCGGAATTTGAAAAATGTAGAAAGCCTTTCCGACAGCGTGATCTATGATATGCAACTGGTGGATAACCACGTTTACTACACTACTACCGGCGACAACGGTCCGGAATTTCGCAAGGTGAAGATTGACAAGTCTGAGGACAAACTGTTAGATTTGTTCCCCATCAATCCCTCCTGTGCAGCAAACGGTGTAATATACTACAACGGTCTTGATACGAATCACTATCTCTACGCCATGGATCCTAACTCTAATGCTTCTTCTGTTGTATGGGAAGGCAATTTATGGGACCCCATTTACGATAATGGCTACATTTATTACATGGACGTGGAAAACGATTACCGCCTCTGCCGTTACTCTCTGGCTAATGAACAAGTGGAAATTTTAACCCACGACCGCATTGATTGTTATAACGTAGGTGGCGGCTATATTTATTACCAGACCAACTCTGACACTGCCCCTGCACTGAAAAAAATGAATGTGGACGGCAGTAACGCAGAAATCGTGGCAGCGGGAAATTACACCGCCATAAACATGACTTCCCGCTATGTTTACTTTAAAATGTTCGACACCGAAACTCCCATTTATCAAGTTCCTTTGGGTTCTGCATCCGCAAGCACCTTTGATGCGGCTATGGCAGCCGCCATGGAGGAAATGGACAAATAACATTTTGACTAAAAATTACCCAATCAGGTTATGCCGGTAACTTGACTGGGTTTTTTATTGTAAATAAAATCTCATGCTACTGCTATACTTTTATATTGACAAATAAAGTCTGTTATGGTTATATATACATATGAACAGTTATTCATACGTTCATTGATTCATTTTGTATTACATACACTTATTTATAGAAAGGACCATCCTATGAGCCACGAACACGAACACCACCACAAACATACTGAACATGAACATCACGAACATCATGAGCATGGCGAACACTGCTGCTGTGAGCACGAGCACCATGAGCATGAACACCACCACAACCACACTGCTACCGAGCCCGATACGAAGACGAAAAAACACCGCTATATCTTAGAAAATCTGGGGTGCGCCAACTGCGCCGCCAAAATGGAAAAGAAAATCAGCGAACTGCCCGGCATAGAATTTGCTTCCATTACGTTCACTACTAAGCAGCTTTGCATCGCCTGCGACCACGCAGAAGAACTACTTTCGCAGATTCAGGGAATCTGTACTTCCATCGAATCGGAAGTCATAGTGAAACCGTTGCAAAAAAGGCCCGCTGCCGGAGCCCATTCCCATCACGAAGACGAACATAAAGAAGAAAAAAAAGACCTGATTTGCATTTTAACAGGTGCTCTTTTCTTTATATCAGGTCTTGTGTTTGAAACTCCGCTTCCTATTTTGTCCACGCTTTGCTTTGTTTTGGCTTACATTGCTTTGGGGCTTGAAATCGTGTGGACTGCAATTAAAAACATCACAAAAGGAAATGTTTTCGATGAAAATTTCCTTATGAGCATCGCCACCATAGGCGCCTTCATCGTGGCACAATACGAAGAAGCCGTGGGCGTTATGCTCTTCTACCGCGTAGGGGAATGGTTTGAACACAGAGCCGTCTCCCGCAGCAGAAGCCAGATTATGGAAGCACTGGACCTTCGTCCGGAATCCGTTCAATTACTTCGCGGCGAAGAAGTTTTGACTATTCCCGCCGAGGAAGCACAGGCAGGCGACATATTGCTTGTCCGACCCGGCGACCGCATCCCCTTGGACGGCACTGTAATAGAAGGTGAAAGCCGTATTGACACTTCACCCGTTACCGGTGAAAGCGTTCCCGTAAAAGTAGCCCCGGGAAGTTCCTTAATGTCCGGCTGTGTGAATACCTCCGGTCTTATCAAAATCAAAGTCGATAAAGTTTTGGAAGAATCCTTTGTTTCCCGCATTTTGGATTCTGTAGAAAACGCAGCGGCAAGCAAACCTAAAATTGACCGGTTTATCACCCGTTTCGCACGGGTTTACACTCCCATTGTGGTACTGATAGCCCTGGCTACCGCCATCCTTCCCTCACTGGTTACCGGCGAATGGGAAAAATGGATATACACAGCCCTGTCTTTCCTTGTTATCAGTTGCCCCTGCGCATTGGTGCTCAGCGTACCTTTAGCATTCTTTTCCGGTATCGGTGCAGGCTCCAAACAAAAAATCCTTTTTAAAGGCGGTGCCTCTATCGAAACTTTAAAAAATGTCCGCGCCGTTGTTATGGATAAAACCGGTACTATTACCAAAGGAAACTTTGTATTGCAAAATATATGCGTCAATCCGGCTGCAGAAAGTTTACTTTCCGTTTCCGGTCATGAGGCTGAAAATACTTCCAAAGAAAACACCCTACTTTCCCTTGCGGCATCCTGCGAAAATGCTTCCACACACCCTATCGCAGCAAGTATTATGCAGGCAGCATCTGAACGTGGCATAACCTGGGAAACACCTTCCGGTGTAGAAGAAATTTCCGGTCACGGTGTCAAAGCCGTTACCTCAATGGGCACTTTATTTTGTGGCAACATAGAACTACTGGCAGATGAGGAAATTGATATTTCCGCATACCAACCTTCCTCCTACGGAACCGAAGTTTTACTGGCACTAAATGGTTTCTACATCGGCTCTCTGGTTATCTCAGATACCTTAAAAGACGATGCTGTTTCTGCCATTAACAAGTTAAACCGCCTGAAAATCAAAACTGCTATGCTGACCGGCGACTCCGAGGTAACTGCCAAGGCAATTGCTTCCCAAACAGGAATTTCCGAAGTACATGCACATCTTCTCCCTCAAGAGAAACTGAGCAAACTGAAAGAAATCCGTGCATCCCACGGAAACGTTATGTTTGTAGGTGATGGCATTAACGATGCTCCCGTCCTTGCCGGTGCCGATGTAGGCGCAGCCATGGGAAGTGGCGCAGATGCTGCTATCGAAGCCGCAGATGTGGTATTTATGACTTCCGATATGGAGGCCATTCCTGAGTCCATCCGTATCGCAAAGGAAACAGGCCGCATCGCCATGCAAAATGTGGTTTTTGCCCTTGTTATCAAAGCAGCCGTTATGGTTCTTGGTCTTACCGGGCATGCCTCCATGTGGTTTGCGGTATTTGCAGACAGCGGAGTCGCAATGCTCTGCGTACTAAACTCCATCCGGGTTTTATATAGAAAGAAAAAATAGTATACAAAAAGCGGCATCATTGCTTCTTAGCAATGGTGCCGTATTTTTCTACTTCTTCTTTACTCCGATTTCCACCCATGCCGGTCGAAAACCGCTCATACCCTATTCCTCAATATGGTCAATACCCTGACTTAAAATGGTCACAATATGGCTATCTGCCAAAGAATAAAAAATGGTCTTTCCACTCCTTTTGTTTTTTACCAAATCCATTTGTTTCAGCACCCTCAGTTGATGAGAAATGGCAGACTGGGTCATGCCAAGCATCTGGGCAATATCCAGCACGCACATCTCTGAGCACATAAGAGCATATAAAATTTTCAATCTGGTAGCATCCCCAAACACCTTAAAGAAATCCGCCAAATCCTGCATTTCCTCCTCCGGTGGCATGGTTTCGCTTACCTTCTTTTCTACTTCTTTGCTTACAAATAAATAACCGTTTTGTGCTTCCTGCATTTTCATCCGCCTCGCTTTTCCAAACCTGATAATATCTTTTTACACGCTAATCCTATAATTCTCAATTCCCAGGTACCTGCCAAACTTCATTCCCACTTCCGCCATGGTACCGCAATATTCAAATCCAAATTTCTTATGGAGATATGCACTCACCTCATTGCCTGCGGTAATTACGGAAACCACTGTATGAAGGCTTTGCTCTTCCCTCGCCATTTCCAGTATCCGCTCCATCAATTTGGTAGCCACACCTTGCCCCCGAAACTTATCCCCTATATACACAGATAGTTCTGCCGTGGACTTATACGCCTCTTTTTCCCGGTAAGTGGAAAGACTGGCATAGCCCGCCACACATCCTTCAATTTCCGCCACAATCAAAGGATGCCTGGACGAACTGTGATTGTCAAACCACACTTTTCGCTCCTCCAATGTCTTGGGCTCCAAATCAAAAGTGGCTACACCATTTAAAACTTCAAAGTTATATATATCCGTCAGTTCTTTTAAATCCTTAAGTTCCGCTTTTCGTATTAGCATAACAGTTTCCTTTCAACTATCGTATTTCTGTACAAACTCTGCCACCGGCATGGGTTTGGCATAAAAATATCCCTGAATCAAATCACATTCCTGCTCTGTCAAAAAGTCTACCTGTTCTTTGCTCTCAATACCTTCTGCAACAATTTTCATATTTAATTTCTTCGCCAGATCAATGACCTCAGATACAATCAACAGACCTCTTTCCTCTACGTCTGCCCCACGGAAGAAATCAGCATCAATTTTCAAAACATCAATTTGCAGTTCCTTTAATGAATTCAAAGAAGAATATCCCGCACCAAAGTCATCCATGGATACCGGAAATCCTGCCGCCCGCAACTTCTGCACCGTGTTCAACAATACTTTCTTATCATCAAAGAACGCACTTTCCGTAAGTTCCAGTTCAATCATGCTATGCGGCACCTGATATTTATCCACAATGGCACAAATATGCTCTGCCAAATCTTCCCTTGTAAAATGTGCCCTGGATACATTAACAGAGATTGGCACCAACTTGCGCCCTTCCGCAAGCCATGCGGCCTGTACTCTTGCAATCTCTTCCAACATGTAATCATCCAATTTTAATATAAAACCATTCTTTTCAAAAATCGGGATAAAACGATTGGGCGGAATAAAACCCTCTGTCGGATGAATCCAGCGGACCAACGCTTCTGCACCACCCAGCCTCTCATCCAAAGTGCTGATTTTAGGTTGCAAGTATACCTGAAATTCCCTGTTTAACAACGCACGGTCCATATCATCTTCCACCTTACGCTCCCACAGTTTTTGGTTATTCATTTCCACATCAAAAAAGGCGATCTTATTTTCTGCTTCTTCTCCCAACATTTCGCAGGCAATCATGGCATTATTGTATACTTGCTCTACATCAGACTCTCCGGGCGAAACCCAATATACACCTACACCAAAATACACCTTCATTCCCGGTAAAACTGCATTCAGTATATTCTCCAGTCTTTGAATCCGCTCTTCCAACTGTGCGTTTTCTGTATAAACCAGCAAAAGACCAAACTCTGCATTTTCCTGATGCGCCATCACTTCATGGCGCTTCATCTCCTTCTTCAGCGCGGCATAAAACTTCTCTATTAGTTCTTGCCCTTTATTCACACCAAAGCAAGTGCAAAAACTGCGGTATTTGCGCATCTCCAAATGAACCATAGCGTACTTTCGATGCCCTCTGCCCTTCTTTAACAGTTTTGTTCCTTTTTTTATAAACGACAACCAATTGTCTCCACCGGTTACCATGTCAGTGTAAATAATTTTTGTAGTTCTGCGCACACTGGAAACCATACTGATAATAGAAATCAGATAATATATTACAAAAATGCTAATCAGTAATGCACAAAGCAAAATACAAATGCCCATCATCATGAAATCCTGAAAATATATGGGGATATTATTAAGGACCATGACTCTCAAACCATTTACCGGAATAACAAGCCAAAGTTTCAACTGGGTAAAAGGCATGGCAACATCAAATTCCGATTCCGAAAAGATATTCTCCAAAGCTTCTTGATTAACAATAATTTTCCCATCATCAAGCGTAAATACCTGGCTCTTATCTTCAGCAATAATAACACGGATTTCTTCCTCCGTAATTCCGGGCAGAAACTCCATTTTTATGTTGTCATCCATTACAGGATACTCGTCGCCACTGGACCATACCGGCTTTTTATCCTTATCAATTACGGATACCGCTTCGATTTCTTCCAAAATATCAATATGCGCTAATACCGTCTGCTCAATTTTTTCTTCCGTTTCTGAACTATAATCTGCAAAAAGTTCTGCAACTTTCACAGACTTTCTGCTGCTGTCCATCAGTTTTCTCTGCACAATATCCATGCCGGACAACCCCAGTGCAGACGCCATAACAATACCAAATACACAAAGTATTAAAATCAACCCCACTACAGATGGCCAAATTCGCTTTTTCTTTAGTTTTTTTATTCTTTCCTCTTTTGATTTACCCATAAACTATTCCTGTCCACTTTAATATATCTGTCGTATATATTTCTATGCTTTTATTTCATCTTCGGTGTTTTATGTAATAACTTCCATATCAACGGCACAATAACGGTAAAAAGACAAATAATGCCTGCTGCCAATGCCACATAGCCGATATTCTTTACGAGAATCATATTGTTTCCGATTTTCTCCGTGGCTTCATCATACGAAAGCCACGTTTCCCCTGCCACCTTCAATTCATAAATGCAACGGGCTTCCTCATTTACCAAAAGTTGCATTTCAGTGCCTGACTTTAACTCCATCAACTTCTGCGTCAGTCTGTCATTAGCACAACTGGGATGAATATCAAGTGTCGAAGGATAATCTTCAAAAGATAAATAAATACTATTTGAGTCATTTGCTTCCTTCATGGAATAATACTTACAGTCCTCAAAGGTCGCTTCCACCGTAATACAATCACTTTCCGTAACCCCTAAATTCCATGTGTTTCCTAATATACATGTAACACCGATTGCCAATAACAGTACTCCCAATAGCAACCTGCTTTTCGGTTTTTGCAAGTTCTCTAAATTAAATGAAAATTCCATATAAAGTACCTCCTTAGATATGCCTTCATTCCTGTTGCTTGATTACTTATCCACAAACTTTAAATTCCCGTTAGCCTCTGTTCCAATCAGAACATCATCATTATTGCAGCCTGAATTGCCGCAATAAGCGGATAACCTACGACAGTTCCTATCCACTTATGTACAAGAGTTTTCTTCGGAACATACGGCATCAATTCTTCTGTACCGGGAATATGCCACGCTTTTGTTTTCCCCACCCAGTACCAGTCAATAAAGAGCCTGTCAAACAATCCAACTATCATTAAAATAACCGTTATCTGCAGGAAAATGTCCCAAAAGCCTCTTGCTCCATTGATAAAATAAACCATTGCAGGCGCAAAAAACAAAATTGGAACAAATAATGCAACACCCGCAATCGCATAATCTTTTTTGATTTTCTCCTTTGTTGTAAGTCCCAATTCTACAACTTTTTCCTGTACCTCAGGCTCATAAAAATACACACAGCCTACAGGCCCATTTGCTATTCCTACGACACATATCATTAGCAATATGAAACACATCGCTAAACCTTCTACTAAAATCAACATACTTTTATCCTCCATTAACTTCCCAATCGTTTCTTATCAACAGTTTTAAAGAAACTTTTTTTCAATTCCTGTGGCTTATAGAAAAATTGCTTTTCTGATTTACTTAATCTATTTTCGTTTTTCTTAATTTTTAATAATTCCATACTACAAATAAAATCAGCAGCCTGTAACAAACGATATTTTTGTGGTTCTGCTTTTCTAAACTCAACATTGGAAAAATGAATTGAAAATACTGTATTTAAAATCGCTCCCAGTTCAATTTGCCCATTATCGTAATATACAATGATTTTATCAAAATTTTCAAAAAAAGATTTGTTCTTTTCTATCACATTTGATATTTCACGCCCCAATCTACCGGATAAGGAAATTTTATCCGGTGCTTCTTTACGATTTACAACCGCCACTTCATATGTAATTGGACTACTGGCGATAAAATTCAACATTTTAAAAAGTAACTTTCTACGTTCATCTATGGATAATCCCGAAAACACATCTTCACGCCTGATAACAGGTCCCGTATGTATATACTCAAAGTCAAATCCTGAATTCTTGGTACTCTCCTCAAGTTTTTTAATATTTGAAGTAATTTCATTCTTTTGGTCATGAAACAAAAGCGTTACCAGATAATACGCAGGACGTTCCGTAATTTCCCCGAAGTCTCCTGATTCATCTATAAATACACTAAGTTCTTTCATTACACCTCCAAAACTTACCTTTATAGTAAAAATGGCGGGAAATTCTTCCCGCCTACGGTGGTCCAAAGAGCTTTTGCCCAGACCAAAACTGTAACGCATTACAGTTATATCCTACACATATAATACCACAAATATTCCTCTTTTCCAATAGAATTTTAGAATATTTTTAGCATTCTTTTTTAATCATAATATTATCCAGTATCACCTTAACTTCCAATGTCCAACATTGACAATACTCTTTATATTCCAATGTTTATTCAGGACATCGTTTTATCAATTCAACATATCTACCTCCACAAATTGGATTTATCGCTCTTTATATACATCAATAATGATGTTTAAATTCTTCTCTAATGTATCTGAACCATCTAATTGTATTACTTTGCATTTAAGGGATTTCATCCAATTCTCATGTTGCTGTAATGTACAACCACCAATCCCATAGTCATATCCGGCAATACCACTTAACATTTTCTGATGTTCTTCATACATATCCCCGCCTTCTAAGACGCGTTCTCCAAACCACCCCAGTTCTCGCTCATGCACACGTTTCACACGAATTTGTGCATCTGTATGAAGATGAACAACCAATTCAAAATAAGGGTCAAAATACTCGTGAAATGAATTCATAGACCCTGCCATTACAAAATGCTCACAATTTGATATTGCTTGTTGCAACCGACTAATTTTTTCAGCCTTTGGATACATTGCAGAAAAAGGAATCTCTGTATCCTTACGCCATATATATTCATCAATGTCCACAAAAGTATATCCTAATTCATTGGCTACCAAATTTCCAAGAGTAGTTTTTCCCGCTCCCGAAGAACCCATTATCATAATGCCAGTTGCCATCTTCTCACCTCCGTCAAATTCAATTTAAGCGAGCTCCTTTTTGGGGTATGTATAACTTTGACATATCAACTTCTTCAAACTCTAAAAGTTTGGTTTTGACTTTGACACCACCTGAATATCCTGTTAAACTCCCGCTTGCCCCGATGACTCGATGACATGGAATAATTATGGAGATTGGATTGCGACCGACAGCTCCTCCTACTGCCTGCGCTGACATTTTTTCAATTCCCTTTTGCTTCGCAATTTGTTTAGCTATATCTCCATAAGTAATGACCTTGCCATAGGTTATCCCGCCAAGTATTGTCCATACTTGTTTTCTGAAATCACTGCCTATAAATTCTATTGGCAACTCTTGGGTTTGGGGCTTTTCACCTTTAAAATACTTGTCCAACCACTTTTCTGCCAGTTTAATGACAGCGGTTTCCTTTTTTCGATATTCCTTACCTTTCAAGACGTCCATATAATACCTTTGACCTTCAAGCCATACCCCAACTATGTTTTTTTCATTGCTTGCAATCGCTAATTCTCCCACAGGCGAGCGGTAGATATAATAATAGTACATACAACCTCACTTTTTTTATATAACTTCTAACAAACAAATCCAAGATTTTTCACTCTAAAATTCCCCATTGATTTCTGACCTGTCGCTGCTTTCCGCATTTTATAAAAAGGGTGCAAAGCCCTGATAATTTAATGAAAGACTTTACACCTTGTTTCTTAGTTGCTTTGTAGTTACTAGAGCGTTATATCTTCAACCGATACCCCTAATGAAGAAAGTTTGGCGATGGTGACTGTAATTAATTCTTTATCTGTCATTATATCCCCCATACTTCCACCACCTTCTCATTAAATATATACTTAAATTATAGGTGGATTTTTTGAAGATGTAAAGCCTTTATATCGCAAAAAGAAGGATTGTCAACTGCGTTTTGCAGTCAAACAATCCTTCTTAATCACTTCTTTTTCCGTAACTTTATTTGTAGTTAACAATCTTTCCGAAGTCTTCTTTCAAAGAAGCGCCGCCTACAAGACCGCCGTCGATGTCAGGTTTTGCAAACAATTCTGCTGCATTTGCTGCACCTACGCTACCGCCGTACTGGATACGGATTTCTGCTGCTGTAGCATCATCATATACCTCAGCGATGCAAGCGCGGATTGCGCCGCAAACTTCCTGTGCCTGATCGGATGTAGCAGTTTTACCTGTACCGATAGCCCAGATAGGCTCGTAAGCGATAACTGCTGCTTTCGCCTGTTCTGCTGTCACATTCTGGAAAGCAATCTTAATCTGCTGACGGATCCAGTCGATTGTAATACCCTGCTCTCTCTGAGTAAGGGATTCACCGCAGCAGATGATGGGTGTAAGACCATGTTCAAATGCTTTCAGAACTTTCTTGTTTACAGTTTCATCTGTTTCTGCGAAATATTCTCTTCTCTCGGAATGTCCGATAATAACATATTTTACGCCTGCGTCTACAAGCATCTCGGGAGAAATTTCGCCTGTGTAAGCACCTTTTTCTTCAAAGTACATATTCTCTGCACCGATTTCGATGTTAGAGCCTTTTACTGCTTCCACTGCAGGAATAATGTCAATAGCGGGCACGCAAAATACTACGTCAGCATCCTGGGTTGCCACCAAAGGTTTTAAGGTTTCGATTAATTTTACAGCCTGACTGGGAGTCATGTTCATCTTCCAGTTGCCGGCAATAATTTTTCTTCTTGCCATTTCTTTATCCTCGTTTCTATTTTTTCACGCACAACACGCCCTGCTTTCTTACGCAGACACGCCGAAAACATTTCATGTTTCCGGCGGTGCGTTGCACCTTCATAAAAATTTATTCATGGCATTCTCTGTGCAAGCACAGTCCGCCATGTCTAAATTTTCACTCAGTCTGCTTATCTCATCATTTGTCGTCTGCTGCTGCAACACCGGGAAGTGTTTTTCCTTCCAAGAATTCCAGGGAAGCACCACCACCTGTGGAGATGTGGGACATCTTGTCGCCAAATCCAAGCTGGTTAACTGCTGCTGCAGAGTCGCCACCACCGATGATAGTAGTTGCTTCTGTCTCAGCCAGTGCTTTCGCTACAGCGATAGTACCTGCTGCAAGTGTAGGGTTCTCGAATACGCCCATAGGTCCGTTCCAAACAACAGTCTTAGCACTCTTAACAGCCTCTGCATACATTTCAGCAGTCTTAGGTCCGATATCGCATCCTTCTCTGTCTGCAGGCATGTTTGTTACATCGTAAACTTCTACTTCTACAGGAGCGTCGATAGGATTAGGGAAATCAGCGATGGTTGTGGAGTCAACGGGAAGAAGCAGTTTCTTGCCCAGTTTCTCAGCTTTTTCCATCATTTCTTTACAGTAATCAAGTTTGGTTTCATCTACCAGAGATTTACCGATTTCATATCCCTGTGCTTTCAGGAATGTATAAGCCATACCACCACCGATAATCAGTGTGTCGCATTTCTCAAGAAGGTTGGAGATAACGTTCAATTTGTCTGCAACCTTTGCACCACCAAGGATAGCAACGAAAGGTCTTACAGGACTTTCTACTGCGTTACCGAGGAAGTCGATTTCTTTCTGCATCAGGTAACCAACTACATTTTCGCCACCTTTAGCAGAGATGCATTTTGTAACACCTTCTACGGAAGCATGTGCTCTGTGGGAAGAACCGAATGCATCACATACATACAAATCAGCCAAATCAGCCAGTTCTTTGCTGAATGCTTCGCCGTTCTTTGTTTCTTCTGCGCCACGGAAACGTGTATTCTGAAGAAGAACTACATCCCCTTCTTTCATATTTGCTACTGCGTTAGTAGCCTCTTCGCCTGTTACGTTGTAATCGGAAACGAAAACAACTTCTTTGCCCAATTTCTCGGACAGTCTCTTTGCAACAGGTGCTAAAGATTCGCCTTCGTTGGGGCCGTTTTTAACTTTACCAAGGTGGGAGCAAAGAATAACTTTACCGCCATCGTTAAGCAGTTTCTGGATAGTAGGCAGAGCTGCTACAATACGTGTCTCGTCTGTGATTTCGCCATTTTTAAGGGGAACGTTAAAGTCGCATCTGACTAAAACTCTTTTGCCCTTTGCGTTGATATCATCTACTGATTTTTTGTTTAAACCCATTTTTCTAATCTCCTTTTAATATTTTAAAAGAGGCCCGGCCCAAAAGACCGGACCTCTAATAGGTCTTTGTAAACTACTTATTAAGCAAGCTCAGAGAAGTATTTAATTGTACGAACCATCTGGCTTGTGTAGCTGTTCTCGTTGTCATACCAAGATACAACCTGTACCTGAGTATTGCCATCTTCCATAGGAGCTACCATTGTCTGTGTAGCATCGAAAATGGAACCGTATGTGCTGCCGATGATATCGGAAGATACGATTTCGTCTGTGTTGTAAGCGAAGGACTCTGTTGCTGCTGCTTTCATAGCTGCATTGATTTCGTCCTTAGTAACTGCACCCTTAACAACTGCAACAAGGATTGTTGTAGAACCTGTAGGGGTAGGTACACGCTGAGCAGAACCGATCAGTTTGCCGTTCAGTTCAGGAATAACAAGACCGATAGCTTTTGCAGCACCTGTAGAGTTGGGAACGATGTTGCAAGCGCCTGCACGGCTTCTTCTCAAATCGCCTTTTCTCTGAGGACCGTCAAGAATCATCTGGTCACCTGTGTAAGCATGAACAGTTGTCATGATACCGCTCATGATAGGTCTGCAATCGTTAAGTGCTTTAGCCATAGGAGCCAAGCAGTTTGTTGTACAAGAAGCTGCAGAGATAACAGTATCTTCGGGCTTCAGTGTGTTGTGGTTTACATTGTATACGATTGTAGGAAGGTCGTTTCCTGCAGGTGCAGAAATAACAACTTTACGAGCACCAGCTGTAATATGAGCAGATGCTTTGTCTTTGGATGTATAGAAACCTGTACATTCCAGAACAACGTCTACTTTCAGTTCTCCCCAAGGAAGTTTGCTTGCATCAGCCTCTTTATAGATGGTGATGGTCTTGCCGTTTACTGTGATGTTGTCTTCGCCGGCAACTACAGAATCAGCATATTTGTATTTACCCTGTGAAGAATCGTATTTCAGAAGATGAGCCAGCATTGCAGGACTTGTTAAGTCGTTGATTGCTACTACCTCATATCCTTCAGCATCAAACATCTGTCTGAATGCCAGACGACCGATACGGCCGAAACCATTAATTGCTACTCTTACTGCCATTTTAGTTTCCTCCTAAAAATCTTTAAATTTATAATATTTTGCAATCTCTTTAAGGATTGTCAAAATTTTGTCAGCAATGTTATTTTACCTAATTCATTTCAATAATTCAAGATGTAAATCAAAAATATTTGGTTTTTATGGACAAATTTTACAGTTTCTTCATAAATCACCAATTTTCTACAATTTCTTCTACTCTTTTTGTTCAAAAAAACTATGACATTATCGTGATTCAGTATATAATATGAAGTGTAAATCATCATTTTACTGACAGAAAGGAGCCACAAATGGCAATTACAGCAGATTTTCATTTACACTCCTGCCATTCCGGCGACAGCGATGCCCCTATGGAGGCCATGGTTCAAAGCGCCATCGCAAAAGGACTGACCCATATGTGTTTCACGGAGCACATGGATTTTGCGTTCCCTGTTACTCCGGAAACTCCCGCAGGCATTTTTGAAGTCAATACCGACTCTTACCTCTATGACCTACTGAAATATAAAGAAAAGTATGCTTCCCAAATCAGTATTTCCTTTGGAATCGAACTGGGTCTACAGGCAAGTATTGCCAGACAACTTGCGGTTTATGCCAAATCCTACGACTTTGACTTTATTATCGGTTCTTCCCACATTGTAAACGGTAAAGATCCTTACTATCCTGCCTACTATGAAGGCCGCAGTGAAGAAGAGGCTTACCGGGAATACTTCCAATCCATTATTGACAACATCAAGAAAATTTCCAACTATGATGTGTACGGTCACTTAGATTATGTAGTCCGCTACGGTCCCACAAAGGACAAAAACTATTCCTACGAAAAATATAAGGATTTGTTTGACGAAATACTTACGCTTCTTTTGGAGAAAGAAAAAGGGATTGAAATTAATACTTCGCCCCTGCGCAAAGGTATGAGCCAGCCCAATCCCTGCATTGATGTTTTGAAGCGTTACAGGCAACTGGGCGGGGAAATCATCACGGTGGGCTCCGATGCCCACACCCCCGAAGATGTGGCTTCGGATTTTAAACTTGCCGCAGATTTCCTTACGGAATGCGGTTTTAAGTATTACACTATCTTCCAGCACCGTATGCCGGAGTTTAAGAAAATTTAAGGCACAAATATTGCGGGGCAGGTGTAAACATATTTCTTTACAGACACGTTCTCACTCTGTGCTGAAAATTGTTTACACCTGCCCCGCAAATATATTAGTTTTCCTATTTTATTGATCTTCTTTATGGCAAATCTGCTTCATGACATACATGGCCTCGTCTGCCTTACGCAAATACTCTTCCAAGGTATACGTTTCGTCCGGATGCACGACTACTGCGCCGAAACTTGCCGTAAGAGGGAATGACAAATCACGCTCTTCTTTCAGTTTCTCCAGATTAAGGGCAAGTCTGTTTTTGATTTCTTCAGCCTCTTCGCCATCCTTACACTCTCCGACCATGATAAATTCATCGCCGCCAAAACGTACCGCAATCCAATCTTTGGGCATCGTCATTTTGATAGCGTCTGCCACCGTGCGCAAAGCCACATCCCCCTGCAAATGTCCGTATTTGTCATTGATATGCTTCATACGGTTTATATCCGCAAAAATCATAGTGCCAATTTTGCCTTCCCGCTGACATTTCTGCAAATAAGGGAATGCCAGTGCATCATAACCAGTGCGGTTCCTAAGACCGGTAAGGGCATCTGTCATGGATACTTCTATCAATTTTTTGTTCAATTCATCCAGTCTGATATTTTGCCGTACACGCTCCAAATCCTGACTTACATGTTTGGTCCATGTATATAATGTTTTGTCATAAACTTTGCTCAGTTCGTCAATAAACATCGCATAACCGGTAATTCGGTCTTCCACATGAAGGGGAATGAACAGGTATATATGGGATTCCGCCGTTTCACCATCATAATCCGGCAGCAGTTCTTCACTGGGGAACATAACAGGTTTCTGCGCCTTGCCGTCCTTTAATTGCACGCAGACTTCCATGTTTTCCGGATACTTCCCTCCGTTTTGCGGATGCGTTCCATCCTCAGCCGAAAAGAACTTATCCACCAGACAAACCATAAAATTGTCACCTTCAAATTTATGATTATAGGCAAAATTCCAACCCAATTCATCTTTCATTCTTTGCACGGACGTCATGTTAGTCAACATTTCATCAATATGTCTTAAATGCCACTCATTGGTATTATTTTGCCCCTGCATCCGATAAGAACCTATGATTGCACGTCTTCTTTTTTCTTTTTTACTCTCTTTAACCTTACAGCCGCAACTTTCCCCGATAACCGGCATGGAATTATATACTGTCTGCAAGGGAACTGTTTTACCAGCCATTTGTTTCAGCAGCAAATCAAGTCCGTCATAGCCCAATTTATCCCAGTTTCTTGCAACCGTTGATAAAATAGGATACAACTTCTGTCCATCTTCAATATAGTCACATCCGGTTACAATTACCTGCTCCGGAACTTTGATTCCTGCGCTGTCCAGTGCTGCGCATACGCCAATTGCCATTTCGTCATTGGCACAGACAAAAGCATCCGGCAATTTATTACGGCTGTCCAGCCATTCCTGACATTTTTCAAAGCCCAGATGATAGGACCACCCACCCTGTAATACTTTTCTGGGCGGTATTTTGGCTCCCACCTTTGCCAGTGCCTCCGAAGCGGCTTTCAATCTGCTCTGGCTTTCCACATTATCCGCAGGTCCGCTTACAAACACAACATCCCTGACACCATGCTCTTCAACTATATGTGTTACCAGTTCATATACACCGGAATAAGTATCTGTTCCCAAGGTAGGAATTCCGTCAAGTTCATATTCAAAACTTGCCGCAGGAATACCGTATTTTAAAATTTCTTTCTTTAAATAAGAGCGCTCACTCTTCAAATTTATGGTATTGGCCATCAAAAGTACGCCGTCAAACTCCTTCAGTTTCGGCAACATAAAAATACTTTTTTCTCCCACATTATCTGGTTTGGATTCGTCACCGGAAGAATAATTGAGAAAAATAAACAAATCTATGTTATCTTCCGCCGCTCTCTT
Source organism: Lachnospiraceae bacterium (assembly GCA_017468395.1). Classification (GTDB taxonomy): domain Bacteria; phylum Bacillota; class Clostridia; order Lachnospirales; family Lachnospiraceae; genus Acetatifactor. Next base: position 151,993 of record JAFUIR010000004.1, read on the forward strand.
GCGTATACCTTCCAAAACCAATTTCAGATATTCATTACTCCAACCATTTGCAAATACAGCAATTCTCTTTTTCATAGTCTTGCCATCCTTCTACTTGTAAAAATAAATACCTTCTATCTTCTCTGCATCATTTCAAACAGAAACGGATAACTTCTCTGAAGCAAATTCCCCTCAAAATATGTATATGGTTCTCTGACGGGAAAATACAGAAACATCCCTCTTACATACCATATTATAACAACAATACATACTGCCACTAGCAAAATATTGCTCAACTTTTTCCGTTCTTTGCCAAAATAGCGGTTCCACAGCAAATACACAATGTACGGAACCCACAAAAAGATGGTGGGATTCATTTCAAAAGCCTCTTGCCACCTGAAACTTAAAAGCAAAACTCCCGCCCTTGTTGCACCGCATCCCGGGCAGGGAAGCCCGGATATAATACGCATAAGACAAAATTCGCGAAAGAAAATATAAGTTATTACATAATAAACAGCCAATGCAAGCAATGCCCATTTAATATTTTTCAAATCCTGCCATACTGCCCTTAATGCTTTTTTTCCTTTTTCTTTCACTCTGTCCGCCACCTGATTCCGACATTTTTTGTCACTGATATTATTTTAGCACACTTTATATTTTTATACCATCGATTTTCATTGTCTTTTTCTTTTTTGTAGCATATAATGGCATATGTAACAAAAACAAATGAAAAAGGTTATCATTATGAATGTAACAATCGTTTTACCATCCCTAAATCCCGACGAAAAACTGAATATGGTAGTAGACAACCTGCTGTCGGAAGGTTTTAATGACATTGTTATCATTAATGACGGCAGCGATAAAGAACATCTTGCTCCTTTTAAAGAGGCTGCCGCGCATCCGCAGGTCACCTTACTGACCCACGAAGTAAATTGCGGAAAAGGACGGGCACTGAAAACCGCCTTCTCCTATATCATAGAAAACCGTCCGGATATCGCCGGTGTCGTTACGGTAGACGGCGACAACCAGCACACAGGAAAAGATATTAAGGCCTGCGCCCTGAAACTTTTAGAAAAGAAAGACCATGTGATTTTGGGTTGCAGAGACTTTGATGACCCTGAAGTTCCCCCTAAAAGCCGCTTCGGCAACCGCTGTACCCGACTTGTTTTCCGCTTATTTTGCGGCATTAAAGTATCGGACACCCAGACGGGACTTCGGGCTATTCCTTACAGTATTTTGCCCCTCATGTGCCAGGTTCCGGGAGAACGCTATGAATATGAAACGGAAATGTTTTTTGCACTGAAGAAAGAGCATATTCCCATAACCGAAACAAAAATCCAGACGGTATACATAGAGGACAACGCTTCCTCCCATTTTCATCCCATCAGGGATTCTTTGCGTATTTACGGCATCATCCTTAAATTTTTGCTCAGTTCCGCAGCATCCTTTTTGATTGATTATGGTTTGTTTACTGTTTTACTTTTTTTGCTGGGCGAACATGTAAGCCGCACCATGCGGTTATTTTCAGCAACATTCGCATCCAGGGCTGTCTCTTCGCTTTTTAATTTTGCCATGAACAAAAAGGCAGTTTTCCGCTCTGATGCCCCGCTGAAAAGTTCTTTGCTCAAATATTATACGCTGTGCGTTTGTCAGGCTGCTCTTTCTTACGCCCTTGTCTTTCTGCTCAGCACCCTTTTACAGGCACATTCCGGCTTGGAAGCACTGCTCAAATTGGTTGTGGACGTGGTTTTGTTTTTAATCAGTTTTCAAATACAACAAAGATGGGTATTTAAATAGACATTTTGGAGGAATTATGAAAAAACGAAAAGGAAAAAAGAAATTGACTTGGGGTAAAATTGCAGGTCGTACCTTGCTTGTAATTCTCACCTTCGCATTGGTCACTGTAGCCGGTGCTTACGTTACTATTTGGATGATTTGTCACGGTCCCAGTCAGGCCGCCAGAGACTTATTCGTTTCCACCATTTTGGAAACAGGACAAATGAAGTTCCTGGCATCCTGGTACTTTAGCGAAGAAGAGATTCTGGCTATTACCGGCCGAAACGGTATGGAAAATTCAACGCAGGTTGTAAATCCCGACTTAATTATCACTCCCACCCCCGACAAAGAAATTGACGGGGAGACGGATTTTGACATTAACGGCATAGAAATTGTGGAAATTTCAGGCCGCTCTTTCTTCGGGAAATTAATGATTATCAATGACCCCTCCCGCATCAAACTTACCACCATTTATCCGTGGTCTGAAGACCCTGACGGCAAAAAAGGACAAACCCTTGAGCAGTTGGTAACCGACGGTGGCTATCTGGGCGGTGTTAACGGAGGCGAATATGAATCTTCCGGAAACTGGGGCGGAAAGCCCAAGGGACTGGTTGTCTGTGACGGAGAAATTCAATTCAATCATCCCCAAAGGGGCGATGTCATGATTGGCTTTAACGAAGATGATGTGTTGCTTGTTATGGACATCGGTTCTCTTTCTGTCAAAAAAATCGAAGAAATGGTTAAGGAATATAAAATCCGGGATGCTGTCAGTTTTAAAGATATTGATGACGGCGATGACAACCACTTTACAAAACTGATCATCAACGGTGAAGCAAGGGAAATCAGCGGTAACGGCAGCGGTGCCAATCCCCGTACCGCCATCGGTCAGAAAGCAGACGGTACCGTCCTTATTCTGGTAACAGACGGTCGCGGTGCTTCCGGTCATTTGGGCGCTACCGCCAGAGATTTGATTTCCATTATGCAGGAATACGGCGCAGTAAATGCCGCCAATCTGGACGGCGGAAGTTCTTCTGCCATGTACTATGACGGTGCTTACGAAATGTCCAGCGTTACCTTGTACTATTCCACCTCCTCATGGAGATTGCCCACGGCATTTGTCATTGAAAAGAGGGAGGATTAAGCCATGACAGAAATGAAAAAGAAAAAAACATCCGTATTTTGGGTTTGTTATGTACTGTTTGTCCTTGCACTTGTGTCCTTCTGGCTTTACATTTTCAGTTATGTGAATAAATGCCTTATTACTTACGAAGGTGCGCAGCCGGAACATGTTGTGGAAAAAATTGTTTCCGATTTGGAAGCCGGAAAGGCCGAAGAAATCTTCACTTTCCCTGCTGTGGAAAGCCGATTTGAAGACCCTGATGTTGCTAAAGACCTTTTCCTTGATTCCATAAAAGGCAAGGAATTTACCTTTGAAAAAGATGCCGCAAGTTACAACGCTCTGGCACCGGTTTACCACTTGTATGCGGGGGATAAAAAGGTAGCCGCCGTCACTCTTACGGAAAAAAGTTCCTATCCTCTCATGTTTATTTTAGCAGTGCAGGATTGGGAAATCACTTCTGTAGAGCCTCTTTTAGAGACTCCTTCACAGTCCGTTACCATTAAGGTGCCGGATACTTACATCGTTTCCGTAAACGGTGTACCCGTAAGTGACAACGAAAAAACAGGTAATGAGTGGTCTATTGACTATTTGCAGTATGCTGCTGAATATGTGACAATCCCCAAAATCACAGAATACAATATTACCGGTTTGTTCCATGCTCCCAAGGTAGAAATCACAGACCCCTTTGGCAATGAAGTAGTTTACACACAGACCGAAAATGTGATTGAGGCAACCGAATTTCCTCTTTCCGAAATGGACAAAGAACTTTCCAAATATGTATTGCAAAATGCCATCACCTACTCCAACTTCTTTTCTAAAGATTTGGCGGGTTGCCGCAACAGCGTAAAACCTATTGCATACATGTTCCCGGAAAATTCCTACTATCTGGAACTGGCGGACAACTATCGTATGCATGATATGTGGACATACAGTTCCCACCAGACACCCGAATTTGCAAAGGAAAAAGTATCTGATTATATCAGATATTCGGATGATTTGTTCTCCTGTAATGTATATTTCGAAAAAAATATGATTCTAACCAGAACAAAAGAACTTAGAACCGACATTACAGACACCACTTTCTATTATGCAAAAATAGGTGACAAGTGGCTGATTGTAGACATGCAGACCAATCTCGAAGAATAAAACCAAAGCGGCTTATAAAGAGTTAAAAACTTTTTATAAGCCGCTTTTATGCACTACTAGCTTTATTTATAAAATCGTGCCGCCACCCAGCACATATTCTCCCTCGTAAAACACCACTGCCTGCCCCGGTGTGGATGCCCGCACAGGCTCGTCAAAACGGCACACCACTATGCCGTTCTCTCTCTCTTCTATCATGCACTGAGAGCCTTGATGGCTGTATCTGATTTTCGCCATAACACGCCTTGGCTGTGGCAATCCTTCCATGGCCATATAATTTACGTTATTACACAAAATTTCTCCGGTAAAAATATCTTCGTTTTCCCCTATCACTACCTCATTGGTTTCCGGCCTGATTTCACACACAAAAACCGGATGCCCCATAGCAATTCCAAGTCCTTTTCTCTGACCTATGGTGTAATGGGTAATGCCTTGATGTTTTCCCAGAACTCTTCCATCCGGTGTTACAAAATTGCCGGGACCGGGCACTTTCTCCCCTGCCTGCCTTGCCACAAAAGCAGCATAATCCCCATCCGGTACAAAACAAATATCCTGACTGTCTGCTTTGTGTGCCACAGGAAGACCTGCCTCCTGCGCTATCCGGCGGATTTCCTCCTTGGTATAGGCTCCCACAGGCATCAGCGTTCTGGAAAGTTGCTCCTGGGTCAGATTATAAAGGGCATAGGTCTGGTCTTTTGCCGCCGTAACGGAATTACGCACCGCATATCTGCCGTTTGGAAGTTGGTCAATTCTGGCATAATGCCCCGTTGCAATATAATCAGCACCAATTTCCAGACTTCTTTGAAGCAGGGATTCCCATTTTACATACCTATTACAGGCAATACAGGGGTTGGGGGTTCTGCCTTTCAGGTACTCCGATACAAAATAGTCCATGACCCGCTCTTTAAATTCCTTTTTGAAATTCATTACATAATAGGGAATATCCAGTTTTTCCGCCACTCTTCTGGCATCATCCACCGCAGTAAGACCACAGCAGCCACCGTTTTCTTCCAGCGCCTCCGGCTCCTCGTCCTGCCATATCTGCATGGTTACGCCGATAACATCATATCCCTGTTCTTTTAAAAGATAAGCTGCCACGGAAGAATCCACGCCTCCCGACATGCCTACCACCACTTTTTTCTTTTCCATATCACTCTTCCTTACTTATACTTTTTAGAAGCCTTCTGCACATAATGGGGCGATATCTCACGCAATCTTTGCACCATAACTTTTAACTGCGTCACAACCTCATCCAACTCTTCCAAGGTATTGTCTGCACTTAAGGTCATCCTAAGAGCGCCTCTTGCCCTTTCCGGACAGGCTCCCATCGCCAAAAGAACATGGGACGGGTCCGTAGCTCCCGATGTGCAAGCAGAACCGCCGGAAGCACAAATGCCCTTTTGGTCCAACAAAATCAGCAAAGACTCACTTTCCACACAATCAAAACTGATATTCACATTATTGCTTAAGCGTTTTGTCCTGTGACCGTTTAAATGACAGTCCGGAATTTCCTCTTCCATACGCTTTATAAGGTAAGCAGAAAGTTCTCCTTCCCGCAATTTCCTTTGCTCCATTTCCTCCATGGCCAGTTGCACCGCTGCACCAAGTCCCACAATGGCAGGCACATTTTCCGTTCCCGCTCTTCTGCCCCTCTCCTGGGCACCACCGTGGATGAAAGAACGCAGTTTCACGTTTTTACCCGCATACAAAAATCCTACGCCTTTAGGTCCTTTTAATTTATGACCGCTGGCGGAAAGCATATCAATATGATATTCCTTTACGTCAATGGGCACATGACCGTAGGCCTGCACCGCATCTGTGTGAAAAAGAATGTCCCGCTCTTTGGCGATCTGGCCGATTTCTTTTATAGGTTGCAAAGTTCCCACCTCGTTGTTGGCAAACATAACAGAAATCAAAACGGTGTCCGGTCTGATGGCTTTGCACAGTTTTTCCAAATCAATGACACCATCCTTGTCCACATCAACATAAGTCACTTCATAGCCTTGTTTTTCCAAATACCGGCAGGTGTGAAGCACCGCATGATGCTCTACCGAGGAGGTAATAATATGCCTTCCCTTTTCCCCATAAGCCTGCACGGCTGCAACAAGTGCCCAGTTATCCGCCTCTGTACCGCCGGATGTGAAATAAATTTCGCCACGCTCTGCATTCAGGCTTTCGGCAATCACTTGACGGGCATGGTTTACTGCCTTTTTTCCGGCGGTGGCAAGACTGTAAATCCCTCCGGGATTTCCGAAATTTTCCTGAAAATAAGGCAGCATAGCCTCCAGTACCTGAGGCGCCATAGGGGTGGTAGCTGCATTATCCAAATATATCATATAAAGACCTCTCTTACCTTTCTATACTCCCACTTTCTTGCACACATCCGCCAGACAGCACTTTTCGCATCTGGGCGTTGTTCTGGCTGTGCAAATTTCTCTTCCGTGGTCTACCAGTCTGTGACAAAAATCGCTTCCCTCCTGAGGCGGAATTAATTTCCACAACTCCTTTTCCACCTTGGCAGGTTCCTTAATCTGTTTTACCAGTCCCATGCGGTTCACAAGGCGGATACAATGGGTATCTGTCACAATAGCAGGTTTTCCGAAAATATCACCCATAATCAGATTGGCGCTCTTTCTTCCCACTCCCGGCAGTTCCAAAAGGGCATCAAAATCATCGGGCACTTTTCCCTGATACTTGTCCCTAATCACTTTCATACAGGCGCTAATGTCTTTTGCTTTGCTTCGCCCCAGTCCGCAAGGTCTTACAATTGCCTCGATCTCATCCACCGGCGCCTCTGCCAAGGCCTCCCATGTAGGAAACTTGGCATACAAATCCTGCACTACCACATTTACCCTGGCATCAGTGCACTGGGCAGCCAGTCTCACACTGACCAGCAATTTCCACGCCTCATCATATTCCAGGGAACATCCCGATTGGGGATATTCTTTTTTCAATCTGTCTATAATAATTAATGCAAGTTCCTTTTTCGTCATAGTATTTGTCCTTTCTACGACTTTCATTTTATCAGATTTCTTTCGGAAATTATAGTCTTTGTCAAAACTTCTTTCCCTAGACTTCTGTGCATATAATAAACCAATACAGGCACACAATGAAAGTGATTTATGAAAAAAAAGCATCCAATTATTACCGGCACAATCATTTTAACAGTTACAGGCATGGTCAGCCGTCTCATCGGCTTTTTTTATCGCATATATCTTTCCCGGCTTTTCGGGGAAGAAGGCATGGGTATTTACCAGTTGCTGGGACCGGTTACCGCCCTTACCTTTTCCATCACGGCAGCGGGTCTTCAAACTGCCATTTCCAAACATGTAGCCGTGGAAACTTCCACCAAAAATTACCGTTCTTCCGCCAGAGTTTTGACTGTTGGGCTGGGCATTTCCTTGCTCCTTTCCGGCCTTTGTATGTGGATCATCCGCAAATACAGCCGGTGGATTGCCACTGAATTTCTTCTGGAAGAACGAACCGAAACCATGCTGCAAATCATCGCTTTATCCATCCCCCTTGGAGCCGTCCATTCCTGTATCAACGGCTATTTTTATGGTATCAAAAAAACAGGTGTCCCTTCTGCCACGCAATTGGCAGAACAGTTATGCAGGGTAGCCTGTGTCTTTTTGGCCAGTCTGACTGCCGATGAACTGGGCATCACCCATGATATCGGCGTAGCTGTAGTGGGTCTCGTAATTGGGGAAGGATTTGCCATGATTATTTCCATCATTGCCATTTTCTATCGGTTCCGCAACTTGGCAAAGACATCCACACCTGCACCTTATCTTCAGGCTGCCCTTCATACCACTCCCATAGCCTCCCACAAAACAACTGCCAAGGCTCTGCTTGCCATGGCGGTTCCTTTGTCTGTTTCCCGCATTGTTATTAATTTATTACAAAGTGCGGAGGCCATCTATATTCCCAACAAACTGCAGGTCTACGGCTACGACACCACCACCGCTTTAAGCGTTTACGGCGTCCTTACCGGAATGGCACTGCCGCTGATTTTCTTTCCCTCTGCCCTGACCAATTCCATTTGTGTATTACTTTTGCCTATGGTTTCAGAGGCCCAGGAAAGCGGCAACCACGCCGGTGTCCAAAAAGCCACCAGACTTTCCATTCTGTTTAGTACCTGTTTCGGCGCAGTCTGTACCGTCCTGTTTTTGCTCCTCGGACGTTTTGCAGGAGAGAAACTTTTTCACAGCAGCCTTGCGGGACATTTTATTATTACTTTAAGTTTTATTTGTCCCTTTTTATATTTGTCCGCCACCATGTCCAGTATCCTTCACGGACTGGGCAAAACTGCAGCAACCTTCGCATTAAACGTAGCGGCACTTGGTATCCGCCTGCTCTTTGTCTTCTTTTTGGTGCCCCGCTTTGGCATTGAAGGTTATCTTTGGGGACTTTTAATCAGCCATCTTTCCACTACATGGCTGGAAGTTCTGGCTGTAAAATATTACACAAAAAAATCCTCCAAAGAACTGCCTTAGTAGTTCTTTGAAGGACTGTTATTTCTTCTATTTTGCACAGTACATTGGTGTTGACAAATATCTATCGCCGGAATCGGGAAGAAGCACCACAATGTTTTTTCCTGCATTTTCCGGTCTTTTTGCCACTATTTCTGCTGCTTTTAAGGCTGCACCGGAAGAAATGCCCACCATAATTCCCTCCGTCAGCGCAAAATCTCTGCCGCCTTCGTAAGCCTCCTCATCTTGAATGATAATGACTTCATCATAAACTTTTGTATTTAAGACAGCGGGCACAAATCCCGCACCGATTCCCTGTAAACCGTGAGGACCTGCACATCCGCCGGAAAGTACGGGACTTCCGGCAGGCTCCACAGCCACCACTTTTATATCCGGGTTTTGCTTTTTCAAATATTCTCCGATACCGGTAATAGTTCCGCCGGTTCCCACACCTGCCACGAAAATATCCACTTTTCCACCGGTCTGCTCCCAAATTTCGGGACCGGTGGTCGCCACATGGGCTGCCGCATTTGCCGGATTGTCAAATTGACCCAAAATCACTGCTCCGGGGATGGATTCTTTCAGTTCCTGCGCTTTTGCAATAGCACCGGCCATGCCCTTTGCCCCTTCTGTCAGCACTAGCTTCGCACCATAAGCCCCCAGCAGGGTTCTTCGCTCCACGCTCATGGTATCGGGCAAAGTCAAAACCGCATTGTATCCTTTTACTGCTGCCACCACTGCAAGACCGATTCCCGTATTGCCGGAAGTAGGTTCGATAATGGTTGCACCGGGCTTTAAAATCCCCTTTTTTTCCGCATCCTCTATCATAGCCAAAGCCACTCTGTCCTTTACGGAGCCCGCAGGGTTTAAATACTCCAGTTTGGCTAACAAAGTCGCCTTGTCAGCATTTGTATGTTTGGCATATCTGTCTATTCTCATTAGTGGCGTATTTCCGATTAAATCTAAGGCACTTTCAACAATCTTACTCATAAATTCCCGTTTCCTTTCTGAATTCTGGAGAAATTATAACACAGTTTTCTTTACTTTTCCATCCTTTCCAGACGACTTCCCAAGCGGCTGAACAGTTCATTTGTAATAGTATTGCACCATCCCGCAAATTGCTCACCGGTAATTTGCTCTGCCCTTTGACCCCCAATCAGCACCGCTTCATCTCCTGCCTTTACCTTAGGAATTGCAGACACATCCACCAACATCTGGTCCATACAAATCCGCCCTATAATGGGGGCTTTTTTCCCTCCTATCAGCACATGTCCCCTGCCAGACAATTCTCTTGGAATCCCGTCTGCATAACCGATGGAAAGTGCTGCGATACAACTGTCTTTTTTTGCCTGAAAATCCAGTCCGTACCCTGCACCTTCTCCGGCATAAACCGTGCGCACACTTTGCACTCTGGTCTTTAATTCCATCACCGGACGCAAATCCACGCTGCACCGGTGCTTGTCCTCCTCATTACTCAGAAGACCATAAAGTGCAATGCCCGGTCTGCAATGTTCATAGGCAAGCCACGGATAATTCAAAATGCCGTAACTTCCCTGCAAATGCCTTGAAAATCCTTCTATTCCAGACTTTCGCAGTTCCTCTATAGTCTGCTCAAATTTGTGAATCTGTTCCAAAGTATAAACCCGGTCCTTCTCATCCGGGCTGTCTGCCACGCAAAGGTGAGAGAAAATTCCGGTAATCCGCAAATGGTCACAGTCCCAAATTCCCCGGATGGCCTCTGTTTTTTCACATCGTTCTCCCAGCCGGTGCATTCCCGTATCAATTCCCACATGTACTTTGATTTCCTTGCCAAATCTTTGCAATTCTTGGGCATAATGGGAATCCACCACGGTCTGGGTTAAATCATAGTCCACCAGTTTATCAAACTGTCTGGGATAGGTATAGCCAAGCACCAAAATTTGCCCGGTAATTCCCGCCTGACGCAGTTTAATACCTTCATCCGCACAGGCCACGCAGAAATCTTCTATCCCAAGGTTTGCCAGCATCCCTGCAATCAGCACCATGCCATGACCGTAAGCATCCGCTTTTACCGCCGGCATCAATCGGCACTCTTTGGGAATCAGACTTTGTAGCCGCTCCACATTATATGCCAGATTTTCTCTGCTAAGTTCAATCCAAGCCCTGTTTTTTTCACCCATGTTTCGCACCTGTCCTTCTGCCGGCAGAAAACAGACACAGCCCCCCTGCCAAAACCGCCGACAATACACAAACCGCCAAATAATGAATCAGCGAATTTTCCACCAAATAACCTGTAAATCCCAGCACTCTTGCACCGCCTCTAACTAAAATAATACAAAACGGATGTAATATATAAATCCACATTGACATTGGACGCAAAAGCCTGCTTTGCCACAGCCCCTGCTCCCTGCCTGCATTTTCATTTTTGGATTCCCCTAACAACATACAAAACAGAAAAAACATCACCGGAATCAACATAAAATACATACTGTTATGCCTTTGCCAACCGCTTTTAAAAGTCCAAAGTCCCTCCAAAACCATAAAAAGTGCAGACACTGCAAATCCCGTGGTATAGACTTTCTGCTTTTCCTGCCCTACTTTTGTCTCCGTTATTTTGTGCACCGCCGCCCCCAGCCATAAAAACATAGGTGCATAAAAAAGGCCGTTTCGCGTATACTGGCTAAACACAAAAATCTCTTTATAAAATTCCCTGCCTATGTAAGACTTCTCCACAAGCCCATAATAACTATCCCCCAAGGTTCCGGCCACATAAAGTATCAGCACTATAAGTCCGCTTCCCCGGACGCCCCAAATCCAGTGAAAAAATTTCACCAGTTGGCAGCCCCAAATGGCCGCAGGCAGATACCAAAGATGATAAAAAGTGCCCTCAAAAAACAAAATTTTGAAAAACTGTCCCACGCCGGTAACAGTTTTTCCGGCATAGATATTGACCGGCAAATAAATAATTGTGGCCGCCAGATAAATCAAAATCAATTTTCCAAGATACTTGTCAATTTTTTCTTTATTCCCTTTCCAATAATCCGCCACCACAAAATAGCCGGATACCATCAAAAAGAAAGGTACTGCCACCCGAAACAGGCAATAGGTAATAACAAAATCCGTGGTTTCCCCTATGATTTCAAAGGGCGCTGTATGAATGGCTACAATCATAAACGCCGCTGCCATCCGGAAATAATCCAATCTTTTACTCATGTCCTCAAACTCCCAATGTCATCCCCACTAACCTATCTACGATTTCCTCAAAGGAAATACCGATTTCCTTCATCATGTTTGGAAATCTGCTGTGGGAGGTAAATCCGGGGATGGTATTGACTTCATTAAAATATATGTCACCCCCGGGCGTTAAAAACATATCCACTCTTGAAAATCCACTGCATCCCAAAGCCCGGTAAATAGTTGCCGCCGTCTCCTTGATTTCCTCTGCTTTTTCTTTTGAGATTCTGGCAGGCACATGAATGGCGGAGGTCTGCAACGTATACTTTTCCGTAAAATCAAAGAAACCTTCTGAAAGTTCGATTTCATCCACTGCCCCTATAGTCAGTCCATCCTCTCCCATAACGGCGCAGCCCACTTCAAAACCCTCTATCATCTCTTCCATCAACACGAAAGAATCATGACAAAAGGCCTCTGTCACAGCCGCTTCCAGTTCCTCTGCCCTAAGCACCTTTGTAATGCCAAAAGAAGACCCTGCCCGAAGAGGCTTTACAAACACCGGATATCCCAATTCTTTTGCGTATTCCGGGGCTTTCTCCTTATTTACTTTCGTCAAAAGATAGGATGCAGGCACCTTCACACCTTCCTCTGCTGCCAGCCTGTGAGCCATGTCCTTATCCATACAAATGGCAGAAGCAAGAAGCCCGCAACCCACCACAGGAATCCCTGCCAGTTCAAATACGCCCTGCACAGTACCGTCTTCACCGTTTTTTCCATGCAGCACCGGAAATGCCCCATCCAACTTAAGCGTATAGACACCTTTCGGGTCTAACACCCACAATCCTCCCACACTTCTATCCGGGGATGCTGCCACAGGAATGTTTCCGGGTTCCTCTTCCCATGTTCCATTTAAGATTTTTTCTGTATCCCCTTTATAGAGCAGCCATTTTCCTTTTTTTGTAATGCCAACCAAAACCGGTTCATATTTCTCCGTATTTAAGTGCGTAATTACAGCATGGGCAGACTGTAAAGACACCTCGTGCTCCGAGGAACAGCCTCCAAATAAAATTGCTACTCTCTTTTTTTCTGCTTTCATTTTCCCGCTCCCTTTCTCTGTTAAGTTTTTATATATCACTTACATATGGACGCCCTTTTGCTCCAAAAAGTTTCCATAAAAATCCACCTGACACCCATTTTACCAAGAAGCGTTTCTTTTTCCTTTAAGACCAGTTTGCGTCTTTTTTAAGATTTAGAAAAGATTTCTTGAGATTTTCTTAATGATTGGCTATAATGGTATAGATTTCTATATTACACTTATTTATCAATGAAGAAGAAAGAAGGAAATACCTATGAGTTTTGAATTCATAAAAAAACTGCCTACACCGGAGGAAATCCGCGAGCAGTTTCCCCTTCCTGCCTCATTGGCAGAATTAAAAAAAGAAAGAGATGCTGAAATCAAAGATGTTCTTACCGGAAAAAGCAACAAGTTTCTGGTAATTGTAGGACCCTGCTCCGCAGATAATGAAACTGCAGTTTGCGACTATGTCAGCCGCCTGGGCAAAGTAAATGAGAAAGTAAAGGACAAATTGATTCTGATTCCCAGAATCTACACCAATAAACCCCGTACTACCGGTGAGGGATATAAAGGAATCGCTTCCCAGCCCGACCCCGAAAAGAAACCGGACTTTTTGGCAGGCCTTATTGCCATGAGAAAAATGCAGATCCGTGCCATTGAGGAGAGCGGACTGACAGCAGCAGACGAAATGCTCTATCCCGAAAACTGGCTTTATGTGTCCGACATACTCTCCTATGTAGCCATCGGTGCCCGCTCCGTAGAAGACCAGCAGCACCGCCTGACTGTCAGCGGTTTTGACGTTCCTGCGGGAATGAAAAACCCTACCAGTGGTGACTTTGCGGTTATGCTGAACTCTGTTTATGCAGCCCAGCGCCCCCACTCCTTTACATATCGCGGTTATGAAGTAAGCACTACCGGAAATGTACTTGCCCACACTGTCCTTCGCGGTGCGGTTAATAAACATGGCAATTCCATTCCCAACTACCACTACGAAGACTTAAATTTCCTGCTTGGTCTGTATAACGAACGTGATTTGAAGAATCCCGCCTGCATCATCGATTCCAATCACAACAACTCCAACAAACAGTTTGCACAGCAGATTCGTATCGTAAAAGAAGTAATGCACAGCAGAAAGTTAAATGCAGATATCCACAATCTGGTAAAAGGTGTCATGATTGAAAGTTACATTGAGGAAGGTTGCCAGAAAGTAGGCGGCGGTGTATATGGTAAGTCCATTACAGACCCTTGTCTTGGCTGGGCTGATACCGAAAAACTCATTTATGATATCGCAGACTACGAATAAATTGTCTTTTTCTTAAGATTTCTGAAAATTATTTGCAACTGCATGAGTTTATGTTATAATTTATGCAGAATAATTAGCAAACAATGGTATTTCAATGGAGGGATAAAATGAAAAGAAAAATTGTTACACTGTTGACAGCATGTCTGGTTCTCTTCGGTTCCTTGACAATCCCTATGGATACTCAGGCAGTAGAACCTTACAATAACTTTGTATTTGGCTCTGATGGCGCTGTTTATGGTCCGTCTGTTCAGACCAACCAATATTCCGGTTGCATCTTCGGCGGTTGCGTACTTTCATCCAAAGAGCAGTTAATTAAAGACATGGGCGGTTTTACCGATATCGAATATCGGAATGGTGCTGAACCGGTTCTCTACATCGGCGACTACTTTGGCGATAGTGATGAGCGCACTCTGGCTACCAAAACTGCTACTGACCTTGGCGGCGGTCTTGTATGTATGCTGGATCTCCAATTGTTCAAATATACCGGAACATGGAACCAGCCCATTTATGAAGTTGCAAATCCTCTGGAAATCATTATCGGTCTTCCCGATGAAGCAAACGGCACAGAACTTTGGGATAATGCCAGCAAATGGGATTTTGCAGTAGTCCGCATCCACGATGGCAAGACTGATATCCTGAAAGATAGCGACAAAGACCCTGCTACTTTGACATTCCAGACCAACAAATTCTCCTACTACGGAGTAATTTATGCACCCAAGGGAAACATCGATACTTACCTTGCACAGCAGACAAGCCAGAGCACAACAAGCGGTTCTTCTAACGATGAGTTAGACAAAGTTCCTAAAATGGGCGATTCTTTCTTCGATTCCTTTATTACATTCGGTAAAGGACGCAGAAGATAATTCAGGAGAAAAAATGAACAGTTTTGAATATGAAGTAGAGAGACTTGATGGCGATTATGCGTATCTGCGCCGCTTAGATGCACCAGATGAAGATTTGAAGATGGTTGCACGGGCACTGCTTCCTCCCGAAATTATGGAAGGAACCAAATTATTGTATGAATGGATGCAGTACTCCATCATGGACTAAAAAATTAAGGCACACCGCTTTGGTGTGCCTTTTGTTATCTTTCTTATCCTCTGGGATGCGCCTTTGCATACACTTCCCGAATACGATTATGGTTTAAATTTGCATAAATCTGAGTGGTGGCGATATCGGAGTGTCCCAACATCTCCTGCACGCTTCTCAAATCCGCCCCGTTTTCTACCAAATGAGCCGCAAAAGAATGTCTCAGCGTATGAGGAGTAATCTCTTCTTCAATACCCGCTTTCGCAGCATAATACTTAATCAACTTCCAAAAGCCCTGACGGCTCATAGCTTGTCCGAAACAATTCACAAAAAGAATCTGTTCGCTATGGTCTTGAACCATGGCACCTCTTGCACTTTCCATATATGCAATCAATGCCATTCTGGCCGTATTTCCAAAAGGAATAACTCTCTCTTTATTACTATCTTTGCAAATCAAAAATCCCATCTGCAAATTTACATCCGACACCTTAAGCGTGATAAGTTCCGAAACCCTGATTCCCGTTGCATATAAAAGTTCCAGCATAGCCCTGTCCCGCAAATCCTTGGGCGTATCGCCGTTTGGCTGTTCAAGGAGTTTGGTTACCTGTGTCATAGACATAATACCCGGCATCTTCTTTTCAATTTTGGGAGCATGAAGAATATCGGAAATGTCTTCTTCCACCATGCGCTCCTTAAACATAAAATGATAAAACGCCTTTATGGAAGCTATATTTCTGGACACCGTAGCAGGGGTAAATTTATTTTTTTCCAAATATAAAATATAAGAGTTAAGATTGGTTTGGTTAATCTGACTTACTTCTGTAATTCCCTGTGCCTGCAAAAATGCGGTCAGTTTCAACAAGTCTCTCTTATATGACATCACCGTATTATTGGATGACTTTTTGATGTTATGTAAATAAGAGACAAATGCCTCAACTGCTTTTTCCATGGATTTTTGAACCTCTCCCCGTCCCCTTATATTCCCCTCTGCAACGAAAAAACTCTTTTTTCGCCAAATTAAACGGCTAGACTTCTATTATAATCATAAAGACAAGAAAAAGCAATCGTTAATTAAAATATTTTTAGGAAACCCAAAAGAAGTTTTGGATTTACATAACTTTCCAAGAGGATTCCTATTATGACAACTCCTATGACTTTTGCCAAAAGACTTACCACAAAGCGGATTTCATCTTTTCTGCCGCTGATATATGTTCTCTTACATCTCCCCGGAAAGTAAATGAAGGAACACACCTCTCTGGCACCTTTCAACAACATTATCCACGCCGGAATGTAACAAATATAGTGGGGAAACACAGACACAAAAAGCAAAATAATGCCCTTTACCCCGTAATTGGCAAAAGCCACACTGACAAGCATGCCTGACGATACACCAAGCCATCCCGCATAAGCATATGTAACCACAATTCCCAAATAGGTTGTGGCCAAAAGCATAACCCATCCTATGGTTCCTATGCGCTTTTTTAATATATAGGCCAAAAGGGAACTATTGTCTACCTCCATGTATTTCATCCCGTACAACATATCCGTCCCTAAAAAATCTATATTTTCCGTAAAAGTTGCTTTATTAAAACTTACTATGACAATTCCAAGCAAGCATCCCCCCAAAAAGACCCACCATAAAGATTCCCTAAATTGTCCCCGTGCTCCTAAAATGCTTCTCACACTTTTACCTCCATGTCCATCGCACCACTTTACTATGATGCTCTTACATTCTATGACATGCCCGGGGAATTCATTCCCGGACAGGTGGGGTGTTATAACTAAAAGTAGGGGGAGAGGGCAAAAGTTTCTTTGCAGAAATCTTTTGCCCTCTCCCCCTATTTCTATTTATTAAAAAAGCACCGCCGGATAGCGATGCTTTTACCTTTATTTCAAATATTTTTGCACAAAAGACATAATTCCGCAAATTGTTTTGGAATCCTGAATTTTCCCTGCATAAATCATCTCTAATAGTTCTTTTGGTTCATAAGCTTCCACATTGATAAATTCGTCTTCGTCCAAGTTCTGCTTGCTCTCTATCAAATCCTTGGCCAAATATATATCAATCTTTTCATTGCAAAAAGCCACCGTAGTATAAATACTCACCAGAAACTCGATGTTCTCACTGCGAAATCCGGTCTCTTCTTCCAATTCTCTGCCGGCAGCAACTTTAGTGGGCTCATCTGCTCCGTTTAAGCCACCTGCAGGAATTTCAAGAGTATACCTGTCAAGGGCATTACGATACTGACGAACCATAAGAATCTTGCCGTCCTTAGTTACCGGTACTACCGCTGCTGCACCTTTATGACCAATAAAATCCCATTTTACGACATTACCGTTGGGCACCTGAACTGTGTCTTTGTAATAGTCAATAATGGTTCCCTCATAGACCAAATCACGGCTTATACGCTTGAATTCTTCAGACATAATCCACCTCTTTCTTGTCGGCAGCATTTCACCTTTTACGTTCCACCCTAAAAATTATTCTGCCAAAAGTTTTTCAACACTTACCAGTTTCACACAAAGAACAAACAAATCTGCCGCCTGTGCCATTTCTTCCGGTGTAGGGAAAGAAGGGGCAATACGGATGTTGGAATCTTTCGGGTCTTTTCCATAAGGATATGTTGCGCCTGCACCTGTCAAAATCACACCTGCTTCTTTACACTTAGCAACAATGGCTTTTGCGCAGCCCTCCATAGCCTCAAAAGAGATGAAATAACCGCCATACGGCTTGGTCCATGAACCGATTCCAAGACCGCCAAGTTCCTTCTCAAATACATCCAAAACCGCCTCGAATTTGGGGCGCATTAAGTCTGCATGTTTTTTCATATGCTCTTTCATATTGTCGATGTTCTTAAAGTAACGGGCATGACGCAACTGATTAATTTTGTCATGGCCGATGGTCTGAACTGTCATCTGGCTCTCAATGAAATCAATATTTTCTAAAGAAGATGCAATAGCTGACACACCGGAACCCGGGAATGTCACTTTGGAAGTAGATGCAAAAATGTAAACCATGTTGGGATTACCTGCCTTTTCACACTCTTCCAAAATATTCAAAATCTCATCTTGCTTATCTTCGTATAAATGATGGATACAATATGCATTATCCCAATAAATACGGAAATCCTCAGCCGCAGGCTTCAAATTTGCCATGCGCTTTACAACTTCATCGGAATAGGAAATACCTGTAGGGTTAGAATATTTCGGAACACACCAAATACCTTTTACCGCAGGGTCATTATTTACATACTGCTCTACCAAATCCATATCCGGTCCATCTTCCAACAGAGGAATATTTACCATCTCAATTCCAAAATATTCGGTAATCTTGAAATGTCTGTCATATCCCGGAACAGGACATAAAAACTTCACTTTATCAAGTTTGCTCCAAGGTACAGAGCCGTTTACACCCTTTATCATGGAACGTGATACGGTATCGTACATAATATTTAAACTGGAGTTACCACATACAACTACATTGTCCTTTTTCACAGACATCATGGCTGCCAAAAGTCTTCTGCACTCGCCGATACCATCTAAATCTCCATAGTTACGCGTATCGTTTCCAAGTACTGTCTTCATATCAGAATCACTGTTAATCACGTCCAACATGGGCATAGACAAAGCAAGTTGTGAAATCCCCGGTTTACCTCTGGACATATCTAACTTCAGACCTTTTCCCTTGACGTCCTCATACTGCTTTTCCAGTTCTGCTTTTAATGCCTGTAATTCATTTTTATCCATCTCTTTATAGGATTTCATTGTGTGCCACCATCCTTAATTCTTCTCGTTGGATTATTGTATACAATCATACATATCTTGCTATATTCTACTATATTGAGGACTGTAAGGCAATACCTAAAATTAAAAAAATGGAAATCAATTGCTTGATTTCCATTTCTATCTACTTATTTTGTTTTATTTTGCATAATCAATTACGCGGCTCTCTCTGATAACATTGACTTTAATCTGTCCGGGATATTCCAACTCAGATTCAATCTGTTTGGAAATGTCTCTCGCCAACAGTACCATGTCTGCATCAGAAATCTGCTCAGGAACTACCATTACACGCACTTCCCTACCTGCCTGAATAGCAAAAGATTTGTCAACACCTTTGAAATTGTTTGTGATTTCTTCTAATTGTCTTAATCTGCTAGTATAGGTTTCCAATGTTTCCCTTCTAGCGCCCGGTCTTGCAGCGGATATTGTATCAGCAGCTTGTACAATACATGCAATAAGGGATGTTGCTTCCACATCGCCATGATGTGATTCAACAGCATTAATAACTGTTGCATTCTCTTTGTATTTTCTACAAAGTTCAGAACCAAGTTGAATATGGGAACCTTCCATTTCATGGTCAACAGCTTTACCGATATCGTGGAGTAAACCTGCTCTTTTTGCAAGTCTTACATCCAATCCCATCTCTGCTGCAAGCAGTCCTGACAACTGTGCTACTTCGATGGAATGTTTCAGTGCATTCTGACCATAACTGGTTCTGAATTTCATCTTACCAAGTAATCTTACAAGTTCAGGATGAATACCATGCACACCAACTTCAAGTGTTGCGGCTTCACCTTCCTCTTTAATCATTACCTCAACTTCTTTTTGAGCCTTTTCTACCATTTCTTCAATTCTGGCAGGATGGATACGTCCATCAACGATCAATTTTTCAAGAGCAATTCTGGCCACTTCACGACGGATAGGATCAAAACCGGACAGGATAACTGCTTCCGGAGTATCATCAATGATTAAATCTACACCTGTCATTGTTTCAAGCGTGCGGATATTTCTACCCTCACGGCCAATGATTCTGCCCTTCATTTCATCGTTAGGCAACTGTACTACGGAAATTGTAGTTTCGGAAACATGATCTGCTGCACATTTCTGAATTGCTGTAACTACATATTCCTTCGCTTTTTTGTCTGCTTCTTCTTTGGCACGACTCTCAAGTTCTTTGATCATCATTGCCGTTTCATGTTTTACTTCATCTTCAACAATTTTCAATAAGTATTCTTTTGCTTGTTCAGAGGTTAATCCGGAAATACGCTCCAGTTCCTGTACTCTTTGCTCGTTCAACTTGGAAATCTCTTCTTTCATCTTGTTGAGATTTTCTTCCTTCGCTGCCAAACTAGCTTCTTTCCTCTCGATAGCCTCAGTCTTTTTATCGATAGTTTCTTCTTTCTGCTGAACCCTTCTCTCGTAACGCTGAGCCTCTGCTCTACGTTCCTTGATTTCTTTGTCAAGTTCATTCTTTGTACGAATGGACTCTTCCTTTACCTCAAGCAACGCCTCACGCTTTTTGGATTCTGCAGTCTTTAAAGCCTCATCAATAATCTCTCTGGCCTTTGTTTCAGCATCGCCAATTGTAGACTCAACATACTTTTTGCGACGTACAGTTGTAATAACCGCAGTTACAGGTACAGAGATCAAAAGAGTGACTACCGCTCCAATAATGTAAGGAAACATATACAGGAGCACCTCCTTATTAAGTTTTATTGTATCAATATCTATTATAGAATGTATGTACTTGTTATCTCAATTCTGAAATAACGCACATTCTAACAAGCAATCTACAACACTAAAATTGTAAATTAAAATGATACTTATGTCAAGTAGAAGTCGTCATTTCGGTCATTTTTAACAAATTTTCTGATGGTTTCCCCTGAAAAACCTTTCCGCATTAAGAAAGCATACGTCTTTTGAATTTCCTTTGCATCGGCAGTGCAGCCATCAAATTTTCTTTTTTCCAAAAGGCGTCTGATTTGTGCCTCTTCATCCTGCCGGTTTCCTTCTTCTTCCCAGAGTATCCATGCACGCCGGATAATATTTTTATCAATCCCCTTTTTCAAAAGTGAAAGTTCCAGACTTTTTCTGCTCTTTTGTTCACTGTGATAGCGTATATAACTAAGTGCATACCTTTCATCATCAATATACTTGTAAGAAGCAACGTAATCCAGAGCCTCTTCAATCACTTCCTCCGGATATAATCCCTGACGCAGTTTATCTCCTAACTGTCTTCTGGTATATTCCCTGCTTTTCAAAAGATTCATAGCCCGTAGTTTTGCCCTTTTGGGAAGAACTTCTTTTATCAGTTTTAAATAGTTTTCCCTACTGAGTTCCCGTTCTTTTTCCACCCCATAGAGACGCAATTCGCCTTTGTATAAAACAAAGGCGAATTCCTGATTAATATAAACTTTGCATCTCGATTTTGTATGTTCCACAATATCTGTTACAATCATTTACTTGCTTTCTCCGCTTTTTTTTCTGAATCCGCAGTTTCCTCCAATTCCAATCCAAAAAGTTCACGGACTTTTCTTTCTACTTCTGCGCAAACAGCCGGATTGTCCTTCAAATATTGTTTTGCATTCTCACGGCCCTGTCCGATTTTATTGCCTTCATATGCATACCATGCACCGGACTTATTGATAATTCCGTTCTCCGCAGCCAAATCCAAAATATCTCCGATGGAAGAAATACCCTCTCCGAACATAATATCAAATTCTGCTTCTTTAAAGGGCGGAGCCACTTTATTTTTTACAACTTTAACTCTTGTACGGTTACCGATTACTTCGCCTCCCTGTTTCAGGGATTCAATACGTCTTACATCCATGCGGACAGAAGCATAGAATTTAAGTGCACGTCCACCGGTGGTAGTTTCCGGGTTACCGAACATAACACCAATCTTTTCACGTAACTGGTTGATAAATACAACCGTACAGTTAGACTTGCTGATAACACTTGTAAGTTTACGAAGTGCCTGGGACATAAGTCTGGCCTGCAAACCTACATGGGAATCTCCCATATCGCCGTCAATTTCAGCCTTGGGAACCAAAGCCGCAACAGAGTCTACGATAACGATATCAATAGCACCTGACCTAACCATAGTCTCTGCAATTTCCAATGCCTGCTCTCCGTTGTCCGGCTGGGAAATATAAAGGTTATCAATATCTACACCGATATTTTTGGCATATACGGGATCCAGCGCATGTTCCGCATCGATAAATCCGGCAATACCGCCTCTCTTTTGTACTTCCGCAATCATATGTAAAGTTACAGTAGTCTTACCACTGGATTCTGGTCCGTATATTTCGATAATTCTTCCCTTAGGAATTCCGCCAAGTCCCAGCGCAATATCTAAACTAAGGGAACCGGTGGGAATCGTTTCTACACTCATCTGATTGGTAGGGTCGCCCAGTTTCATAACGGCTCCTTTACCAAATTGTTTCTCAATCTGCACCAAGGCAGCGTCTAATGCTTTCAGTTTTTCTTCTCTATCCATTTTTTCTCTCCTTCTTAGAGAACAAACGTTCTAACTGTTATCAATATAAAACATTTGTTCGGGTTTGTCAATCCTTTTTTATAATATATTATTAAATGTCCAATAAACCACCCTCAAAGGCATCCCTCCCACTTTTTTAATTTCACTTTTTTCGGAAAATGTGGCGAAATGCCAGATTTGATATAGATATAACCGATTTGTGATAATAAAAATGTACCATATCCTTGCCGTCCTGGCAAGTCATACGGTACATTCTTTTTCCACAATTCTTCTGTGGACATTGTTCGTTCTTAATAACTGCTCAAAAAATCTTTATAATCGGAGTAGGTCATGTAAATAACCACATCTCCCAGATTTAAACCCACTTCCATTCCCATGGGGGTATAAAAAATAATCAAGTACTCTTCGTCCTTAAGCATTTCCAGAATTTCCTGATCGGAATAGCCGGTCAGTATCCCGTCGCCGTTTTCCATAATTTCTCTTCTGCGAAAATCAATGACAAACTCTTCATCCATATCCAGAATTTCTGTATTGTTGAAGATTACGCCATTTTTCATATCAAAATTCATGCAGTAAAAATTAACGGAAGTAAAGCCCTCTAAATACAAATCTTCCCTGAAAACTACGCTCATGACATTTTCATCCATATAAGTCACATAGCAGGTTGCCGTACAAATATAATAACTGTCCTCCAGCATATAGGGTTCATAATCTTCTAAAAAAAAGTCCACATAATAAGTGTATTCGTATTCCAAAGACTCGTTAAGATAATCCACGTTGGGCACATCGCCGGTAATAATAGGATATTGAATGTCAACCAACACATTCGGGTATTCTTCACGGGTATAATTTCCCGCTGTCATTTGCACCTGATAATCTAAATCATAGCGAAAATCGCTGTAAAGTTCCGTGTAATATTTGCCGGACTCAAGCCCCTCAAAATCCTGGGTCGGATAAGTTTCGCCTCTTTTGTCAAAACCATCATAATAATACTCTTCATCCTGCTCCCACCGGTAGCTGTAATCGTCCTCATAATCATCGTAATCATTATAGTCATCATCATAGTCGTCATACTCACTGCGTATTTCATCGGAAACGACAGAGGAAACGTCCGTAACAAAAAGCAACATGGCCATGCCCAGTCCACAAGTTAAAAACAGGGACAAAATAACTACCACAATAATTAAAATTATCACAGTGGCGTTGTTTTTCTTTGGTGCACTATAAGCCGGTGACACATAGCCCTGATTGTACTGCTGATACCCATATTGGGAGTTGTACTGTGGCTGATTATACTGTTGATTATATTGTTGATTGTATTGTTGATTGTATTGTTGATTGTATCCGGGATTATACCCTTGGCTGTACTGCATGTTCTGCATCTGGGGATTTTGCATCTGCGGTGCCGGCTTCACGAAGTTAGGGTCTACATATCCGCAACTCTGACACTGTCCGTCTCTTGCCAATGCTCCACATTTACTGCAAAAATCAAATCTGCTTGTATCTGCCATTTTTCTTCCCTCATGTACTTTGACTTATTTCTCTTCTGCTTCCAATTGCTCCAGTAAAATTTCCAGCGCCCTTTGGGCTGCGCTGTTTCGCACCTCCATGCGGTCACCGGCAAAGTGACATTCCGTCACAGTAACTTTTCCCTTAACCCATGTACCAATATACACCAGTCCTACGGGCTTCTTTGCACTTCCGCCGTCCGGTCCTGCAATTCCTGTCGTCACTACGCTACAATCGGCTCCTGCCGCCCTGACAGCACCCTGCGCCATTTCCGCGGCAGTCTGACTGCTGACCGCACTATAGTTTTTCAAGGTTTCCTCTTGTACTCCCAGTAACTTCTGTTTTGCCTCATCGGAATATGTAATGTACCCTTCCTCAAAAACCGACGATACTCCCGGTACATTCACAAGCCTTGATGCAATCATCCCTCCGGTGCAGGACTCTGCCGTAGCAACTTTTAAGCCACGCCGGAGCAAAATCTCTACTATTTTTTCTTCCGCTATCATTTGGTATCCGCCATTACTGCCCTGTTTTTCCATACATAGTCCAGCAAAGAAACTATGGTAAGAATCAGTGCAATCCACATAGTTACATCACTCAACACATTTAACACCGGTGTCAGCATGCTTAAAAAACTTCCGTTGTTGCCAATCATAATACAAATCATAATCATCTGAAAGACAGTCTTCCATTTTCCCCAATAATTTGCGGCAATCACAACGCCCTTGTCGGATGCCACCAGTCTGAAACCGCTGATAATAAACTCCCTGCTGATGATAATTACCACAACAAGGGAAGGAATTCTGCCCATTTCCACCAAACAAATCAGGGCTGCACAAACCAACAATTTATCTGCAAGAGGGTCCATGAATTTACCAAAATTTGTTACCAGATTGTGCTTTCTTGCAATTTTACCGTCAATCAAATCTGTCAGACTGGCAATGATAAATACCGCCAGGGCAATCACATCCACCCATTCCAGAATACCGCCAAAAATCGCAGTAAACCAGCCCCACTGATGATAACCGCCAAGAAGCAGCAACACAAAAGGTACAATCAGAATCATTCTGAATACAGTCAATTTATTCGGTAAATTCATGATAAATCTCTCCTATCAAGTCATATTCATTGGAACCGGTTACCTGCACTTTTACAAAATCACCGGTCATTAAGGTTGCGGTGGTATTGACAAACAAATAGCCGTCCACGTTAGGCGCATCCCTATAAGTGCGGGCTACATAAGCATTTTCATCTGCCACCTTACCTTCTATCATGCAAAGAAGAACACTGCCCACCATATCTTCTGCTTTTTCAAAAGCAATGGCTTGCTGCAATTCCATAAGTTCAGCCTGTCTTTCCAACTTAACTTCTTCCTCTACCTGATCCTGCATCTGCGCTGCAGGGGTATCTTCCTCTTGAGAATAAGTGAATACACCTAATCTGTCAAATTCCATTTCATCCACAAAATCTACCAGTTCCTCATGGTCTTCCCATGTCTCACCGGGAAAGCCGGAAATCAACGTGGTTCTAAGGCAAATATCAGGGATTTCACTGCGAAGTTTCCCGATAATCGCTTTTAAATCCGCCTGATTGGTTCTGCGTCCCATTCTGCCCAAAATTCTGTCGCAGCCATGCTGAATGGGAATGTCCAGATAGTTACACACTTTTTCCTCTGATTTGATAACCTGTATCAGTTCATCATCAATTTCTTCGGGATAACAGTACAAAATACGAATCCAATAAATGCCATCCACCTGCGCAAGTTTACGCAAGAGTTGCGGAAGACTCTTTTTGCCGTACAAATCTTTTCCGTAAAGTGTTGTTTCCTGAGCCACCAAAATCAGTTCGCGCACGCCACCTTCGGCAAGTTCCTTTGCTTCCTGCACCAAATCTTCCATGGGAACGGAGCGATAAGTTCCTCGCACTTTGGGAATGATACAGTAAGTGCAGTGTTTGTCACAACCTTCCGCTATTTTTAAATATGCGTAATGTCCGCCGGTAGTGACAATTCTTTTCTGCCTGCTGACAGGCTTTGCATTAATGTCCTCGTAGTGATTTTGCACCTTTCCTGCCACCACTTCCTCCACCGCATCCGCAATGGCCTTAATGGCAGTCGTTCCGATAATCACATCTACCTCCGGAATTTCCTGCTGAATCTCTTCTTTATATCTCTGGGCAAGGCATCCTGCTGCAATCAGACCTTTAATCTGCCCATCATTTTTCAGTTCTGCCATCTCTAAAAGAGTATTGATACTTTCTTCCTTGGCATCATTTATAAAGCAACAGGTATTGACAACTACGATGTCAGCCTGCGTTTCATCGTCCGTAAATTCATGGCCACGCTCTCTGAGCATGCCAAGCATCATCTCTGAATCAACGAGGTTTTTGTCACACCCCAATGATACAAACATTATCTTCATAAACTCTCCACCTATAGTCTGCCTTTGAAAAAAGAGAAATCCCTTTAACGGTCTTTCTCTTTTTTGGATTCTTGTTATTCCTCGTCATTTAAGATTTTAATCTGACCCTGGTTCAATTCCTCTACTGCGATAGACAGAGGTTTTTTACCGTCACCGTCTACCAAAGGTTCGCTGCCGGAAATAATCTGTCTTGCTCTCTTTGATGTTGCCATTACGATAGAATATCTGCTGCTTACTACCGGTTCTTCTCCGGGTTCAACCTCGCTGTTTACTACTTTCATTAAATCGGAATAAGATGGATGTAACATTTATTTTTCTCCTTTCGACATCTCTTTCAGTTCTGTTCTAACCTGATTTATGAATTCCACATTGCGGGAAGGTTCATATTTTACCGACTGCACAATGTGGTGTATTTCCTGTGTACATACTTGAAGGTCATCGTTAATCACCAGATAGTCATAGGACTCAATGCCCTCAGACTCCTCAATGGCACGGCTCATGCGCTTTTCAATGACTTCCATGGTCTCTGTTCCTCTGCCCACCAGACGGCGCTTTAATTCCTCCGCACTTGGGGGTGTTACAAACAGTAGCAAGGTATCCGGGAACTTTTCTTTTACTTTCAGAGCCCCCTGAATTTCGATTTCCAGAATCACATCCTTACCGGCTGCTAACTGCTGTTCCACGTATTGTCTGGGCGTACCATAATAATTGCCACAATACTCAGCATACTCTATAAGTCCGTCTTCTGCAATCTTTTTTTCAAAATTTTCTCTGGATGAGAAAAAGTATTCCCTGCCGTCCACCTCACCGGTTCTGGGTGTTCTGGTGGTCATGGAAACCGACAACGCATAATTGTCATAGGTTTTCAAAAGTTCTTTCATTAAAGTGCCTTTACCGGCTCCCGAAAAACCTGATACAACAATCAATATTCCTTTACGTTTCATGATTTTAACCGCTTCCTGTCCTGTATCAATTATTCTATGTTCTGAATCTGCTCACGGACTTTTTCAATTTCCGTTTTCAGTTCAATGGCACGATTGGAAATCTCCATATCCGTAGTTTTGGACAATGTGGTGTTTGCCTCACGGTTCATCTCCTGGGCAATAAAGTCCAGTTTACGTCCGATGCTGCCGCCTTCAATCAAAGCATTCTTGGTAGCCTCGATATGACTGCGGAGTCTCACCAGTTCCTCGTCCACGCACACCTTGTCCGCAAAAATAGTAACTTCCATCAAAAGTCTGTTGTCGTCAATTTTGGTGTCTTCCAGTAAATCCCTGACTTTATCCTGCAACTTCTGCTTGTACTCTTCCACAATCTGAGGAGAACGCTCTGTAATAAAATCCACATGCTCCAGCATACCATCCAATTTGGAAATCAGGTCGGCTTTCAGGTTCTCGCCTTCTTTGATGCGTGACTCCACAAAGCCCTCTGCCGCTCCCTTAATAGCATGCTGTAACTCTTTCCAAAGTTCTTCCTCGTCCACGGACTGTTCTTCCATGGAAAACACTTCGGGATATCTGGATAATGCGGACACCCGGATGTCATTTTCCAGTCCGAAATCCTCTGCCATCTGCTTTAAATATTGCAGATAGGTTGCTGCTGTTTCTTTATTATACTTCACACTTACGTTGTTTTCGGAAAAATCTTCGTAAGTAATAAAAATATCTACTTTACCGCGCTGAATGTAATTTTTCAGTTCATTGCGGATGGCCGACTCAAAGAAATTCAATTTCTTTGGCATCTTGATATTCACATCAAGATAACGGTGATTTACGGATTTCATTTCTACCGTAAATTTACGGTTTCCCTCCATGACTTCGCATCTGCCGAAGCCTGTCATACTTTTAATCATTGTATTTTACCTTCTCTCTCGTCCGCGGTTCCAAGCACCCCACTATTTGACCGCATACTATGATTTATTATAGTAAAAATCAGGGTAAAATGTCAAGGGCAGAACCATATAAATGGCTCTGCCCGATGTGGTTTGGGATATTCCCTGCTTTCCCATAGCCGTTCTTAATAATTTATAACTGTATAACCATTTTCTTTCGCCCAGGTTTCCATATAAGAGCCCGCAGGAGTGTAGATAGTTGATAAATTGTCACAATTTCTAAACACATACTCGCCAACACTGGTCACACTGGCAGGAACTTTTATACTGGTTAGATTTTCGCAACCGGCAAATAGCCATCTCGAGATGCTCGTTACACCGTCCGGGAACTCAAAATTGGTTAAACTGTGGCATTTTTCGAAGGCCATACCATCAATACTCGTCACACTATCCGGTATCTCTATACTTGTCAAGCTGCTACAACCACTAAACAAACCGGATTCAATACGTGTTACGCTATCCGGTATATTTATATCTGTTAAACTTTCACAACCCTGAAATGCAGTATATCCAATACTCGTTACGCTATCCGGTATCTCTACGCTTGTCAAATTATCACAATATAGAAAAGCCCAATATTCAATACGTGTTATGGTATCCGGTATCTTAATACTCCTCACGCCGGTCCAATCCTCAAACGCCCCGTATCCTATACTCGTCATACTGTCCGGGAAATCTATACTTCCTAATTTATCACAAAAAGCAAACGCTCTCTGGCCAATCGCAAATACACTATCAGGAATCTCTATATTAGATAAATTTGTACACTCTAAAAACGTCTCACCCTCAATTCTCTTTATTCCGTCCGGTATTTTTATGCTTGTCAAATTAGTGCAATATTGAAATGCCCGTTCTCCAATACTCGTTACACTGTCCGGTATCTCGATACCGGTTAACCCACTGCAACCATCAAATGCCCCAGATCCAATACTTGTTACGTTATTTGGTATCTTTATCTCAGTTAATCCACTGCAACCTGAAAAAGCCCCAGCGCCAATACTTGTTACACCATCGGGTATTTTTATACTTGTCAAACTAAAACAATCGCAAAATAGACCACCTTCGATAACTGTTATGTTGGAAGGTATCTCAATAGACCTCAATTCATTACACATAGAAAACGCCATTGACCCAATACTCGTCACACTATCCGGAATTTCTACACTTGTTAATTTGTAGCATAGCTCAAATGCACGCTCTTCAATCCTTGTTACGCCGTCCGGTATCTTTATCTTTTTTAAGTTTTCACATTGATAAAAAGCTTTCTTTCCAATACTCGTCACGCTGTCCGGTATCTCAATACTTGTTAAACTGCAGAAGGAAAACGCATCTTCTTCAATACTCTTTACGCCATCCGGAATCTTTATGGATGATATACCGCTGCAATCATAAAACGCTTTTTCCCCAATAGCAACAACCTTTCTGCCAAGCAACGTTTCCGGTATAATTCCTGTACAATAACTTGTAGAAGGGTACCCATTAAATACAATTTCATTTTCATCTATAATGGTATAACAATACTCAGGAAGATCTGCTTTTGGTATTGCACACCCGTCAAATGCCTGTGAGCCTAAATGCATTAAATTCTCAGGAATTGAAACACTTGCAAATTGCGTACAGTTTGCAAACGCACGTGCTCCAATACTTGTCACACTATCCGGAATCTCTAAACTCAGATTACCGGAAATAGTTCCTCCTCCCTTTGACTTCGCAAATGCACCCTCTCCGATACTCTTTACACCGTCCGAGATTTCTATGCTTGATAACCCATTACATGCATTAAATGCACCAAGTCCAATATCTACCACACTTCCCGGAATCTTTATATTATCTAAACAGTCACACAAAGCAAATGCCATGCTTCCAATACTGGTCAAGCCATCAGGAAACTCTATGCTTGATAAACTTGGACAATAGCAAAATGCTTTTTCCCCTATACTAACCAAGTTAGCCGGAAGTTTTATGTTTATTAATCGCTCGCAGCCACCAAACGTATTATAGCCAATCTCCGTAATCCCATCCGGAAGTTCTATTTCTCTTACCCAAGAGCAATTATAAAATGCCCATTCTCCGATGCTTGTCACACTTTCCGGCATTTCAATGGTTGAAAATGTGCAAGCACAAAAGGCGCTGTCTCCAATACTCCTTACGCCATCCGGTATTACTATATCTTCCACAGCAAAAACATACTCGAATGCAGAATCCCCTATAGCAACAACCTTTCTGCCTAATAATGTTTCGGGTATAGTCCCCCAATGGTCACTCTCTATATATTCGCTTGACAAATCTGATACACCCGCCGGATATCCATTAAAAACAATTTCATTTTCATCAATGATTGTATAACAATATCGGGGCAATTCTGTGACAGGTATTTCACATCCGTCAAAAGCCCAGGCCCCCAAATGCACTAACTCATCAGGGAAATTACTGATTTTTAGGCCATAGCAATATCGAAACGCAAATTTTCCGATACTCGTCACACTGTCCGGAAAATCTACACTTGTTATGATACAGCCATTAAAGGCATCATCTCCTATACTAACCAAGTTAGCCGGAAGTTCTGCTCTTTCCAAAGAAACACAACCGGCAAACGCAGAATTTCCAATACTTATTATGCTATCTGCAAGTTCTGCGCTTATCATGTTATAGCAGCCTTCAAATGCAGAATCTCCTATTTTCAAAATCCCTTCTTCTATGCTTACCTGTTTTACATCACTTCTAATATTTCCATATTCTTTTAGAGCATTATTTACGACTTCCGCATTAACCAATTCACCGCCATAAAAGACATAGGTATCCCCGTCTAATTTATATTTTGCAAGCGTCATTTTATCTTCCGCAGGTAAAGTCACTTCTTCCTGTTCTGTCACTTGCCCCTCTGATTCATCCGTCTGCTCTGCACCAGACATAGAAGCCTCTTCTTTTTCCGTCGCAGTGCCCGCATCATCATTTGATGTAGTTTCCTGTTCCGTTCCCATGATAGTAGTCTCATTTTCATTGCCTTGGGTATTAGCAGATTCCTGCGTGGATGTTCCATTGCTACAGCCTGTAAGAACCATAATTCCAACTAATACTATCGCTATAATCTCTTTTGTTTTTCTCATTCTTTTGTGCCTCCCATTTGTTGGAATTTTACCACAAAACACTCTTTCTTTCAATACGAACACCTGCCACCGATAAATACTTCTGATGTTTTATTGCGCACCATTTCCCCTTTGTGTTATATTACTTTATAAATAGATACTTACTATAACGAAAGGATTCTCTTTATGAAAAAAATACTTTCCCTTATTCTTCTTGCCGCCCTGATTTTAACCGGATGTGGTAGTGACACAGGCGCTGAAACTTCAAATTCATCAGAAGGTGTAGCTGCCGATTCTTCCATTAGCGCTGAGGGCACAACCGCCGATTTCGATGTGGTGGATGCAGATACCGCACAGGAATTTGTTCTGCAAATGGGACAAGGATGGAATCTTGGAAACAGCCTTGACCCATCTAACTGTACTTGGGTTACGGGGCATCTGGCATATGAAACCGCCTGGGGCAACCCCAAAATCACCAAGGAACTGATTTCCTTTATTAAATCCGAGGGCTTTGACACTATCCGAATTCCCGTTACATGGCATAATCACGTCAGTGCCGCTCCCGATTATACTATCGATGAACAGTGGATGGCCAGAGTGCAGGAAGTGGTGGACTGGTGCGTCGAGGAAGACCTTTTCATTATTTTAAATATGCACCACGAAGGGGACTGGCTTACCAAAGCCTCCACCGACTATGACAATGTCATGACCCAGTACAAAGCCATTTGGAGCCAGATTGCAGACCTCTTTGGGGATTATAATGAAAAACTGATTTTTGAATCCATGAACGAAATCGGATTTGACGATATCGGAAATGAGAAGGGAACAGAGTTAATCAGCAAAATCAATGGCGAGTTTACGGACCTTATCAGGAATTCCGGTAAAAACAATACAGAGCGTTACCTTTTGCTGGCAGGCTACTGGACAGACATAGACCGCACTTGTACGGACTATTATACCCTTCCCGATGATGATAGAATCATGGTTTCCGTCCACTATTACTCTCCCTCCACCTTTGCCATCGCAGACAAGACCTCCACTTGGGGCTACCGCGAAACCTGGGGAACCGAGGAAGACCTTACCTATTTGAACGGACAATTTGAAAAGTTAAAAACTCACTTCATCGACAAAGGAGTTCCCATTATTGTAGGCGAATACGGTGCTGCCGTAAAAGATAAGGACGTGGCAAGCCGGATTCTCTGGTTTGAAAAAGTTACGGAAACCTGTTTGGAATATGACTGCTGCCCCGTTATGTGGGACAACGGCGAAGTCATCAACCGGATAGCACTGAATTGGAAAACAGATGGGCTTAAAGAAGCGATTTTGAATGCTGAGAAATAAAAGGAACTGCTGTGTGGAAAAAGCAGAAAACAAATTTTCTTTTATTCTCATTCCCCAAACAAAATCTTCATAAGCGCATACACATCCTGACCGTTTACCTCAGACACAACGGTTGCTTTGGTTCCGTTTTCTGCAAACTCCATCTGCCCATAAGTGTCCTCTTCCACACTGACCGTCACTGCTCTTTCTTCTGACACAGTAACAAGTTCCGGGCACATGTATACAGCGGGAATCACAACGTCCCACAATTTCTTATTTGAATTGGCAATGGTTTCTCTCTCTGCAAAAAACTTGGCAACCGCCGATTTTTCATATCCTGCCAATTCCTCTATAAACTTTGAAGGAATGCCCATAGTACCGGATATTTCGCTAGTGCAAATAATTTGTTTTGGGAAGTCACTTTCCAAACAAATCTTTACTGCATCCGCATCATACCACCAGTTAAAGCTGGCATCCTTCTTCAGTTTTCCTCCCATGTAAATAATTCCCGCAGTGTTTTGGGCAAAGGTATCATCCTCTTGGCAGGCCAGCGCCACGTTGGTTGCAGGCCCCACGCACAAAATCGTAACCTCTCCGGGATACTGTTTTACCTGCTCCCTCATAAACCGGGATGCGCTTTCTTCTTGCGCCTTTGTTTCCGAGTATCCCCAGGATGAATTGTATAACTCTCCCTGATTGTGATAGTTGTCCGGAGTCACATATTTTTCCAAATTGGAATATACCTCACCGGGCCAATCTGTCTTGGATGCCCGCTCTACATTAAATCCCTTTAACGGCTCATCCCTGCCTATGTATACCGGAATGTCCGTCCTTCCCACGGCTTCTAACTGTAGCAAAGTCGCATTTACTGCCACTGCACCAATTTTATTCCCGCCGGAAACCACAACTCCCATCAAGTCTATGTAGCCCAATTTGTCCGCTTGCAACAAAAACATAAGGGCAAAGGAATCATCATTCACAAAACCCATATCGCAGTCAAGAATCACCTTATTGGCCGAAGTTGTCACAATGTTAAAATCAGACAGTGAAGTCTTTACAGGCATTGTTTCGCTTTCCGTTTCATTTTCCATGCCGCTTTTTACACCGCCTGCCGTGCCATATTTTCCGCAGCCCGCAAAGGTCACCACAAGCACCATTGCAAGCAAAAAAAGACTGATTTTTCTTTTCATTAATACACTCCCTCAAAGCCGCACAGACTATCAACCTCTGATAATCTCATAGTTTAATATTTCAACGATTTTTTCTAATTTGTCCTGAAACATAACCCGGTAAATCTTTTTTAAATCCGCAAGAACCTGCTCCATACTCTTTTCCCCTTTGATGGGAAGATAAAAAATCTGGTAATCCGCCGCAAAATAGGACACATGAATTTCGGTTTCCACACCCCCGTTTCGCACATAAAAAGCATTGCGACGTGCCCGCGTTTCCCGCTCTTTTTCATCCTTTGCCAGTGCCAAGTCCTCCGTCTCCAAAATAATACACTGACAGTCCCGGTACCATTCTCTCATTTTTGACAAAAACAGACTGCCCACGCCGCTGCTTCGGTACTCTTCCATTACTGCATAATAATCCAAAAGCCTGCTCTTGCCATCGGGCGTCTGCACATAAAAGGCATAGGCCAAAAACTCCGTTCCCGAAAAAAGCCCCAGCGCCTCATAGCAACCATCTCCGTACATCCGCTTGATGGCTTTCAAGGGTTTCAATTCATTGGCCGGAAAATGCCTCCGGGCGGGTCCTTCATACACCTCTTCCATCTCCGGCAGGCTCAGTTTCCTTATTTGATAATCTTGTTTCATACTTTTCCTTTTCTTTTTTGTGGCATTATATCATCTGTATCCCTGATATATCCGTGTCAATCATCATGGAATAGTTGGTGTAATACACTACGAATCCCGGCTTTCCTCCGGCGGGCTTTTTCACCTGTTTTTTCTGCACATAATCTACTTCCACTTTTTCCGCAGTTTCGCCTTTGCCCCTGCCTTTGGAATAATATGCCGCCAGTTTAGCCGCCTCCTCAAAGGTTCTGTCCGGCATGGAACCGTCATTTTCTGCCTTGACGATTACGTGGGAACCGGGCATGCCCTTTGCGTGAAACCACCAGTCATTACCTGTGGCAAATTTAAAAGTAAGTTCCTCGTTTTGGAAATTGTTCTTTCCCACATAAATATGATAGCCGTCACTGCTGATATAGTGAAAAGGCTTGCTGGTAATTTTTTCTTTTTTGCCTCCACTCTTTTTACGGATATAGCCGCTTTCTGCCAGTTCTTCCCGAATCTGCACCAAATCCTCTTCCGCCACGGCAATATCCAAGGACGCACTGATAGATTCCAAATGCTCAATCTCGCTTTTTACTTCCCGGGTCAGTTCCAAAAGAGCCTCATAGGTACGCTTCATTTTGGCATATTTATCAAAATACTTCCTTGCGTTTTCAAGGGGCGTCAAGGTCTCGTCCAAAGGAATGGTTATCATCTCATTGGTATAATAATTCAGCGCCTCCATGGACTTACTTCCCTCCGGCACACTGTAGCCGTAGGTATTGATTAATTCCCCGTAAATGCGGTATTTGTCCCGTTTTTCTGTATCCTGCATCTGACGCATCTGTAAATCGTACTTCTTCACATTGCGCTCCAAAGCAGTCTGCACAATCCTGCGAAGATCCACCGATTTTTGCCGGATACGGGTTAATGTGTTTTTCTCTGCATAATACCCTTCCAATAGGGACGACATACTGTCATAAGTTTCAATATGGTCATCGCCGCCGCTGTACATGGTCAGTTCCAGTGCCCCAAATTCCACAGGTTCTGCTCCCGTATACGCAATGCAGGGAGCAAAATCTCCTGCCTTAATCTGCGCCATCATATCCGCAAAAGCACTATAAAGCCGCTTTTTATCTTCTTTTTCCAAACCTGCCACGGACATCTCACCGTCCAGTTTGGCACGGTAGCAAATCTCCTGTGCCATTATGGGAGAAATCCCCGTGAAACTATTATACAGCGCCTTAAATACAGGCATGGGCTTGTCCTCAATCAGTTCTGTAAAATAAGTCTCCTCTGCCTTAAGAGGGTCAGCCTTTTCCACAGTCTGGGGCATAAAATAAGTTTTGCCCGGCAAAACCTCCCTGACACTGCTGACCAGTGCCGACACTCTCTTGATACTGTCAATAATGGTACCGTCCTCATTGCAGAAAATAATGTTACTGTGCTTACCCATAATTTCTACAATCAATGTCTTTTTGCAAAGGTCCCCCATCTCATCCAAATGTTCCAGTTCCATGTGAACCGCACGCTCAAGGCCCGGCTGGGTAATGGCGGTAATGCGTCCGTTTTGCAGATGCTTACGAAGAAGCATACAAAAATTGGGCGCCGTCATGGGGCTTTGTTTGTTTTTTTCCGTCAAATACATAAGAGGCAGTGACGCACTGGCTGAAATCATCAGTCTGTACTGTCCACTGCCTGTCTTTACCGTAAGCAAAAGTTCATCCGCCTCCGGCTGGGCAATTTTATATAGACGCCCTCCCACCAGAAGGTCGTTTAATTCTTTCACAATGTTTGCAATAGTTATACCGTCAAATGCCATTTTATAAATCCTTTCTTTGTGATACGCGAATATCACAAAAGTCTACACTTCTTCGCCACCTTCACAAGTAAATGTCCTTTGGGGATAGCCCGCAGTTCCTCTTCGCTCATGCCTTTTAGCAGAATTTCCAGCGCAAAATAGACAATAACCGCAATAATCACTGCCGGAATCAATGAAATCAAATTGGAGGAAGTCAGCATATACAATAACTGATATACTGCCCATGCCGCCGCCCCCATAAATAAGGACGCCACGAGGGGCGTTACAAAACTTCTGAATACTTCCTGCTTATAGCCCATGTATTTGCGCAGTGCTTTTTGGTTAAGCACGCACATCAAACCACTGTAAACAATATCCGCCATCACAAGACCGTAAAGATTTACATTTGTCAAACAAACTAAAACAGCCAAAATGACAGTCTGTGGTATCAAAGCCACTCCTGCATTTTTGACCGGCGTATTTACTTTTCCAATCCCTTGCAACACAGAGTTTGTCAGGGTAGACAGGGCATAAAAAATCACCGTTACCGCAAGCCCCATCAAAAGCCCGGAAGCCATATCCAAGGATTCCTTTTGCGGAAAAAGTACCTGCATTACCGGTTTTGCCAGCACCCCAATCCCCACCGCCGCAGGAACGGAAATCATCATAGTAACCTTTACCGCTTTTGCCACTTTTGCCCTTGCATCCTCGTAGTCCTCTCTTGCCCAAGCTGTGGAAACACTGGGCAAAATAGCCGAAGACATCGCCGAAGAAAGAGCCAGCGGAATACTGCGGATGACTACCGCTTTTCCGGAAAAAATACCGTAATTGGTAAAAGTCTCTTTTTCCGCCATACCTTTTATATTCATATACAACTTAGTATAAATAGTCTGATTTAATGAAGTACTGAGATTGTAAATGGCAGTACTTAAAATAAAAGGCGTCACTACAGAGGTAATCAGTTTAAAAATCTTTCCGTAAGAATCTGTGATTCCCGACTTATCATGCTTAATTCTCTTATGAATCATGCTCTTGTTCAGTCCGTAAACCGCCCACATAAACAAAAGTGCCACCAAAACACCGGCGCCTGTACCAAGGGCACTGCCCACAGCCCCGTATGTGGCGTGCTGTGTATTCCACTTTTCCTGTTCCTCTGTCAGGGTGTAAACCGGATAGCCCAGTTCGTCCAAAACAGCCTCACCCTTTTCATCCAGCAATATAATTGCTTTTTCCGCCACCGCTTCGCCGCCAAAAGTAACACTTCCATTGTCCTCAAGTACATAAGTATCTGCTCCTCCAAGGATAGTCATAATCAGGAAAAGAGCCGCTCCGATACTGACAAGGGCATTCAAAATCTGCTCCAAAATCTGTGACACCGAAGTTTGCACCATAGTTCTGTGGGCTTGGAAATACCCCCTGAGCACACCCAGCATTCCGTACAAAAAAATAGTCGGTGCAAACACTTTCAGAACCGTAACCGCCGGTCCTTCCAACAGTAATCCTGCACCAAAAAACAAAAAGATGCCGGCAATGCCTCCCACCGCCAGCGCATACCACATAGAACACATAAAAATACGATGGGCATTACGGTATTCCTTCAGAGACAATTTCTGGGATATTACCTTGGAAACTGCCGCAGGAATACTGTAAGAGGAAATAAGAAGAATGATCGTGTAAATATTATAAGCAGACTGATAATAACCGTT
Source organism: Lachnospiraceae bacterium (assembly GCA_017468395.1). Taxonomy (GTDB): domain Bacteria; phylum Bacillota; class Clostridia; order Lachnospirales; family Lachnospiraceae; genus Acetatifactor. The sequence goes on from JAFUIR010000004.1 coordinate 189,833, forward strand.
TCCGCGGTCTCCGATAACCGCAGTTAAAGGGCTCCTGTACAAGAGCCCTATAATTCTGCATATAATTCCTGCCGCCGCAAGTATACCTGCCTGCAGGATAAATCCGTCCTTTTTTCCTTGCTTACCCATCGCTAAATCCTAATCACAAAATCTTAGCCTATCAACCAGTCATACATTTCCTGATATTTCAGGGCTGACACATGCCAGGAGAAATCTGCTGCCATGGCACGGTCTATGATTTTATTCCATTCTCTTTTCTTATCGTAATAAATTTTTTCCGCATAGCGAATTGTGTTGAGCATCTCGTGCGCATTGTAGTTTCTGAAACTAAAACCTGTACCGGTGCTCTCATACTCATTATATGGCTCTACAGTATCTTTCAGACCACCTGTTTCCCTGACGATGGGCAGTGTACCATATCTGAGGGACATCAGCTGGCTCAGTCCGCAGGGCTCGAATAGTGAGGGCATAAGGAATGCATCACATGCTGCATAAATCTTATGGGACAATGCTTCGGAATAATAAATATTCGCAGACACTTTATCGCCGTATTTCCATGCAAAATGACGGAACATATTTTCATAACGTTCTTCACCTGTTCCAAGCACTACAATCTGCACATTGTCCTGACACAGTTCATCCATAATATAAGCAATCAAATCAAAGCCCTTTTGGTCAGTAAGTCTGGATACAATACCAATCATAAAGGTCTTATCATCCTGTTTCAGCCCAAGTTCCTTCTGAAGTGCCCTCTTGTTTTTAATCTTCTCTTTACGGAAGTTTGCAGCAGAGTAATTATGCTCAATATGGGGATTAGTCTCAGGATTGAAATCCTCATAATCAATACCGTTTACAATACCGCGCAAGTCACCGCTTCTGGCATTCAAAAGTCCTTCCAGACTCTCGCCGTAAAAGGCCGTCTTAATCTCTTCCGCATAAGTATTACTTACGGTAGTAAGAGCATCCGCAAATACCAGCCCACCTTTCAGCAGATTGGCATCGTTATATAACTCCATGGTATCTGCCGTAAAATAGCGGTACGGAAGTCCCGTAATATTTTTTACATCATCAATGCCCCATCTTCCCTGGAATTTCAGGTTGTGGATGGTCATAACTGTTTTCATATCTTTAAAGAATTCGCCCTGACGGAAACGGTCATCCAAATAAACCGGAATCATGGCTGTCTGCCAGTCGTGACAATGTATCAAATCCGGCTGGAAGCCGATTACAGGCAATGCAGAAAGCGCCGCCTTGGAAAAATAAGCATACTTCTCGATTTCATATTTGGCATCATCCCCGTAAGGCTTAGGACCACCGAAATATTTCTCATTATCAATAAAGTAATATTTAATTCCGTCCACTTCCGCTTCCAGAATGCCTACATATACACCTTCCCAATTGTAGTCCATATAAAAATGGGTCACATAATTTAACTTTTCCCGCATCTGGGGCTTCATACATGTATAGCAGGGAATCATTACCCGCACGTCAAAGTATTTTTTATCGATGCATTTCGGCAAAGAACCTACTACGTCTGCCAAACCGCCTGTTTTAATAAAAGGTACACCCTCTGATGCAACAAATAATATTTTCTTCATCTCAGCCTCCCAATTACATACATTTGCTTATATTATACACCACAAGGCTCTTCTTTTAAAGTTCTTTTTTCGATTATAAATCCCGATATTGCAGCCGAATTCTGTCTGCAATCAGGGCAATAAATTCTGAATTGGTAGGTTTTCCTTTTCCGGTGTTTACCGTATATCCGAAAAGCCCGTCCAAAGTTTCCATTTTTCCTCTGGACCACGCCACTTCAATGGCATGCCGGATTGCACGCTCCACTCTGCTGGAAGTGGTCTGGAATCTTTTGGCAATAGACGGATAAAGCACCTTGGTAATGGAACTGAGCATGGTGGTATCTTCCACGGACATCATAATTGCTTCCCTTAAATACTGATATCCCTTAATATGGGCCGGTACCCCAATCTCATGAATCATGTCGGTCACATCTTTTTCAAGGTCACGGGTTACCTTTTGCTCCGGCACTTGCACCTGTGTCTTTAACTCGCCCGCTTTCTTTTTACCGGAAGGGACGGTTATCATAATCTGAAATTCTTTGTCGGCATTCATCAAATCATCCAGGATTCTGTACACTTTTTCATTATCATTTGCAAGCATAAGATTTAATTGTTCCATGAAAAATCCTCCCTTTTATACAAAAAACTACCTTTCACATTATACGTTCAACTTTTTTTGTCTTCAACTGGAAGGTATCGCATAATCTTTGCTTTCTTCGTCAAAGAACCCCACATTTCTGCACTATGTTTGGAAATGCTTGTCGATTTTGGCAAATTAATATATACTAAAAAGACGGTTGATTACATTTACACCGCAAATTTTTAAGCCCGGTTAGCGCGGCACGGAAGGAATATTATGAATAAAGTCGAAATCTCAGAAATCAAAAAATTATTTACCCCCAGAAATTGCTCTATTACACGCATCTGCGGCTGTTATGTGGATGGCGAAAAAAATAAAAAATCCCAGTTCCGGGAGGCTTTTTTGTCTTTGCCGGAAGAGGAAATGTTTAAATATTTTCAAATTTTGCGCAAAAATTTATCCGGAACCGTAGGGCGCAACCTCCTCACTCTGGAGTTTCCTTTAGATACGGAAATCGAAGGCGGCACGCAGGAATTTTTGCTCAGACTTAGGGACAGCAAGTTAAAGGACGATGAACTTTTGGAACAGTTTTACGACAGGGTTATCGAATCCTTTGAATACGTGGGAAACTATCTGATTTTACTCATTCACGATGCCTACGACGTTCCCGGCAAAACCACGGACGGCATTGAAATGGAAGATGCTTCCGATGAAGTATACGAATATATCATGTGCTGTATCTGCCCTGTAAACCTTTCCAAACCGGGACTTAGTTACGATGATGAAAGCGGCTCTTTCCGCAACCGTATCCGGGACTGGGTTGTGGACATGCCGGAAGTGGGCTTCCTTTTCCCCGCCTTTACGGACCGCACCAGCGACATCCACAGCACCCTTTTCTACACAAAGGACGCCAACGAATTTAACACTTCCTTTATGGATTTGATGTTCGCCTGTCCCCGTCCCCTTCCCGCTGTCAGCCAGAAAGAAACTTTTCAGGCTATCGTGGAAGAAACTTTGGGTGAAACCTGTGATATTGAAACCGTAAAAAACATTCACGAGAAACTAAATGAAATGATTGAAGAAAATAAAGATAATCCCCAGCCCCTCTCCCTTGCCAAAAACGAGGTGAAAGGCCTCCTTGCAAACAGCGGCGTAAAGAATGAGCGTCTGGAAGAATTTGACCGCTACTACGATGCCACCGTGGGCGAGGAAACACCCTTTATGGTGACCAACGTAGCCAACACCAGAACCTTTGAAGTAAAAACTCCCGATGTGGTAGTAAAGGTTAACCCCGAACGCACCGACCTAATCGAAACCGCAGTGATCAACGGTCGCAAATGTCTGGTTATCGAAATCACCGACCAGGTGGAGGTAAACGGCATTTTGGTAAGAAATACTGTGTCCGGCGCTGAGGACGAAGAATAACCATAAAACATGCACCCAAGCTGCTTTTTAAGCGTGGGTGCATTTGTTTTGTCTGATATCCGGAAATATTACTCAAACAACATATAATACTGTATCTGCCTATAGAAGTTCAAATCTTCCTCCACTTCCTCCGGTTCGTAAACTTCTCCCCCTGCATCCTGTACCTGAACGGAAGTAACAATAGGATACTCCTTCCTAACCCTATCCAGTTCCTGCCAGTAAGGAGGCAATTCCAGCCCGCAAAGTTCAAACACTTCGCCCGCAAGGAAATTTACACTCATTTCTTCTTCTGTTTCTTCGGCAATATCAAAGTTAGACCAGATCATATAAGGCACTTCATAATACTGACTTTGTTCTTCCTCTGTCAAAGTATTTGTATTTTTCCCGTTTAACTTCAAAACCGGGCGGCTGACAGAAACCGTGGGCTGGTGGTCTCCGAAAAACACAATCATGGTCTCTTCTTTCACTTTGGAAAAATAAGTAATCAGTTTTTCCAGTGCCCCGTCACTAATTTTTATTAAGGACAAATAATTCTGCAGCGCCTCGGATGATGCTCCTTCCACTTCCACATCTGCTTTAAAATTGTTAAAACTTCCGGTGTAACCGCTGTGATTTTGCATGGTTACATTAAACACAAACAAGGGACTTTCGTCTTTTTCTTCAAATAAGTCTATGATTTTTTCATAGCAGGCTTCATCCGAATAATAATTCCTATATTTTTTACTTCCCTGAAAGGAATTAATTGCTATAAACTCATCAAAGCCCAGTCTGGGATACACTTCGTCACGCTCCCAGCCGCTGGCATAATAGGGGTGCATGGCAATGGTTTCATATCCCAACTCTTTTAAATAAGAGGCCATGGAAGGTACTTCCCCGTTGACATACTGCTGATAGGCAACGCTTCCCTGTGGCAAAAATGCCATGCTGCTACCCGTCAAAAACTCAAACTCCGTGTTTGCCGTATTTCCGCCCATTACGGATACGTGCAGGGTTCCCGTGCGGGTGTTTTCCTCGCCATCTTGCAGACTCCGAAAGAAAGGCATGTAATCTACATTGGTCTCAAAATCCCCCAAAACTGCAAGATCCGAAAAAGCCTCATTCATAACCACAATAATATTGGGCAGTTGCTCCGCCCCTGTCATCCCAACAGTTTCATTATCGGCTGCATCTCCGGCCACATCCGCATTTGGGGTTGTATCCTTGCTTAAATACCTGGCCACTTCCTCCGGTTCATACCCCTGAGGCTTATCCACCTCCAAATATTTCAGTTCCATCAAAAAGGCCACCACATTTCCGTCGCGCTTACACATAACCGTGGGAGTAAACAGTTTGTCATACATGCCCCAACTACGCACAAAACTGTCACTTTGCACCACATTTGTGTACAAACTGAGCAAAAGAAGCGCGGCCGCACATAATACCGCCCTTATTTTTCCTTTTCGCAGACCTATTTTCGTCTTGCAAAAAAATTCCAGAACCAGTAAAATCCCAAAACCAACCAGCACATAAACTGCCTGCTGTTCCAAAGAATAGTCAAAATTGTCTGCTACCGTTGCGGCTGTGCCGATGGAATAAATATCCCACGGCATAATAGGGGCAGAGCGAAATTCCAGCACATAATAGTTTGCAAGACCTACCACCATGAAAAATACAGTTTCCACCATCAGCGCCACATTCAGCCTCCGAAACAGACCAAACAAAAATATGGCTATCAACCAGTAAAAAATCATATTCAGAAACTGCGTCTTTCCCGCCATTTCCACAAAGGCGTTGTGGGTATATCCATCAAACAGATAAAAGGTTGCCACCGGAAAAATAAATAAGGCAAACACACCATAAATCTGCCATGGCGTGCATTGCCTTACTTTATCAATTATATTTTTTACTGTTTTTTTTAAATTCAGCCGTCCCGTTTCAGATTCCATTTCCTTATACCTCAAAATAAATTCGTTTTTTATTCTAGTACAATCACCCGGAAATGACAACCTGTAATTTCTTAGGATTTTATGAATCTTTGGACTTTCTGATATCTTGTAACGCTGTAGTAATTTTAATGGGATTTCCGTAGCGCAGCGTTCCCATACGGTACAATTTTGCCCCAATAAATCCGGCGCCCAAAATAGACACCACCAAAATCAGCATGGACACTACGATTTCCCAAGGTGCCACCGTTCCCATGGCAATACGGGCAAACATGGTACTGTAAGAACTGATGGGCAGGAAAGACAACACTTTAATAACCGCACCTTCCACATTTTGCAGTTGCACAAGGGAAAAGAAATATACCACCATAGTAATAATCATCAGTCCGCTGGAACTTTTGCTCACATCCTCGGTCTTGCTCACAAGAGCTCCCATTGCTCCGTACAGAAAGGCGTAGAAAAGATAGCCGCCCAGTCCAAAGAAGGCAAAAGTAATAAGCACACCTGCCGGAATATGCAAAAGCATATCCAGCATTCCTCCCCATTGCTCCCGGTTCACTTCATAGGCAATCAGAATGCCGCCCAAAATTACACCGGTCTGGACAAGTCCGCCAATAGCTCCTGCAATTACCTTTCCAAACAAAAGGCTGTTGGGGGAAGTGGATGTCACAAGCACCTCAATGGCACGGTTACTCTTTTCACTGGTCACGGAAGTTGCTATCATCTGCCCGTAAAGGGAAATCAGCATAAATACAATAATTACAAGAACATAACAATACCAGTAGTTACTGCCCGTATCTTTATTCAGTACCTGTTCATTTACCGTCACAGGTACATCATACATAGCCGTAATCTCCTGAAAATCCAAACCATTTTCTGCGCAGTAATCCATACGGTAAAATAACTTCATGGCCTGTTCAAAAAGTCGGCTGTTTGTATCGGACATAGATTTGTTATACACAAAGTAATCGTACTGCGTGGGACTTTTTACCACAAATCCCGCCTCTGCGGTCTGTTCTTCCACCGCTTTTTGCACTTCCTGAGTGCTTTTGGCCTCTACCCACAGAGTATCTTCAAAAAACTGTTCCAAAACCGCCACATCCACAATGCCGGCTTCGTCCAGATAAATCATCTGTTGCAGTTCCTGCGGCTCCTTCGATTCTTCTACCGTTTCGCTGCCTTCGCCCTTTCCTCCTACTCCCGTAAAATCGGACAAATCTATGAAACGAGGCAAGAACATCAAAGCCACACCGGCAATGGTCAATATAAGTGTCAGGGACAAAAATCCTTTACTTTGCAGATATTCTTTTAATTCATATCTTAATACCGTGAAAAATTTTCTCATGCCTCTTCACCCACCTTTGCCACAAATATGTCATTTAAAGACGGCTCGTAAATTCCGAATTTCTCCACTTGGATTTCACTACCTGACAGTCTGCCCATGAGGTTTGACCGGTTTCCGGTTTCCGTCAATTCCAAAATCAAAAACTCTTTTTGCTTGCCCGCTACCAAAACCAAATCGGCATAGTCCTGTTCCATTTTCTTTTGAAGTTCCGAAAGAGACATATTTTCTGCGGAAAGAATCAGACGGTTTTTACCATACTCTTTTTTGATGCTTTTCAGTTCTCCCGCCAGCACCACTTCCCCTTGATTGATAATGGCGATATTATCACAGAACTCTTCCACATAACTCATCTGATGACTGGAAAAAATAACCAGTTTTCCATTTGCGATTAATTCACTCACCACATCTTTCAGAATCTGTGAGTTTACCGGGTCCAGCCCGCTGAAAGGCTCATCCAAAATCACGATTTCCGGGTCACATACCAAAGTTGCCGCAAGCTGCACCTTCTGCTGATTACCTTTGGACAAAGTTTCCAGTTTACGGCTTTCGTACTCTTCCACTTCCAAACGTTTCAGCCATCGTTTGGCATTTTCCTTAGCCTGCTTCGCTTTCATCCCACGAAGAACCGCCAGATAAATCATCTGGTCAATAACGGTTCTCTTGGGGTAAAGTCCTCTCTCTTCCGGCAGATAACCTATCTGATGTTTGGAAGGTTCAAATTTTTTCCCATCCAGCAGAACTTCTCCACTGTTCGCACGGAATACGTCCATCAATATGCGGATGGTGGTGGTTTTACCGGCACCGTTTCTTCCCAAAAGCCCCAGTGCCTTTCCGCTTTCCACCTCAAAATTTATGCCGTGCAAAATTTCTGTTTCGCCAAAACTTTTCCGAATATTTTTTACTTCTAATTTCATACTCTCCTCATTTCTGCGCCTTAAAGGCTATCCCACAAAAGGCTTCTTATGCTGCCTGAACCTGCGGCTTTTTGCCTGCCCAGAAAATCAAAGCACCAATAAGTAACATCGGAACAATTGTGAGAATCAAGCCGGATACCAAATTCATAGGAACCGGAGTAAGCACATAGCCAACCCATGTGGAAGTTGAGAAGTTCACTACACAGTGAAGAATCATTGCAGGAACAATACTGTCGTATCTTTCCACAAGCCATCCCAGAACCAAACCGATTACAAATGCGTAAATACCCTGCACCCAGTTCATATGAATCAGACCAAACATAAGGGCCTGGAAGATGTTTGCAATCCAGAATTTACCAAAGCATTTTTTTGCAAATTTCTGAGCCAAACCACGGCAAACAAATTCTTCGCCGATAGGTGCCAGAATGATTGCTGAGAAAATTGCCAAAGGGTTGACGCCAAGACCGGCTATTTCTGCCATTTCCATATAGTTCTCTACCATCTTAGGTAAAACAACAGATTCGATACACACAGTTCCATTTGCAAAGAAGCAAAGTAAAACACCGCTAAGTACTGTAATAACCAGATTCTTCACATTCAGTTTTTTGAAAGAAGAAAGTACCTTGGGACGGGGTTTCTTGAAACTGAAATAGTACCAGATACCAAATACAATAGTTCCTACAATGTGATAAGCAAGCACACCCGCAGATGCATTTTCCAAATATACGTCCATCACAAACGCCATATAAGCATCCATATCCTGCATCAAATTAGGATTTACCGCCAGTTCCTCTACAAGTGCAATTATCACAATCACAACCATTACCGCTATCACAACCAATAATTGCAGTGCTACGCATGCCACAATCGGTGACAATGCCAGGAAAAATTGTCCTATTTTCTTTGCTACAGATGCTTTCTCAGGTTGCTGCTCATTTGGCATCTGTCCGTACTGGGGTACTCCGCCGCCGGAAAATACCGGGGTTACATTTTGGTTCATTGTTTCATTCATTCTCTCTTCACTCATTTTTATTTCCTCCATCTTTTTTATGAGTCTTGTTTAAATACATAATTTATAGTTACTTCCTAAAAGGAAAGCAAACCTACAAAAAATCCGATTACACCGCCAATCAATCCGCAAAGAATCAAAAACATTCCATATTCACCGATGATAGAGGTACTTCTCATGCTGTAATCATACTTGGCATCGTTTAACGCCTCCACTACGTCTGCATCGCCTCTGTAAATAATGGTTCTGTTTTCCAGTGCGCATACAAATTGCCAACCCTTTTCCTGGGCATCCTTTACGCTTTGAATTTGCCAGTCATTACTAAGTCCCTGCCAGTCCTTACTGTCATCAATCTTGCTGGCACCGGATTTTTTCAAGCGCTGGTTTGTCAGCCATTTGGTGTCCATAGTGTATACCTGTTGCCCACCCTCACGCTTTTCAAAAAAGTACTTTGTAGGAGTTACGGATTTCAAAATCCAGCCCTTTTCCTCTTCTTTTTTAAGCAGTTTGCTAAGACCTCGGGTGGTAAGCACCAGTTTTCTGACAGTTTTATGTAAGGCAGTATCTACGCTCGCTTCCCATTCTGCCCTCGTCATGGAAAGTTCCTTTTCTGTTTTCTCCCCCAGTTTCCAGGAAAAAAGCGCCGTTGCACAGCAGATAATCACATAAATCAAAGTAAACCAATCGTACCACACCAATTTGTCGGCCATCTCCCGAATCGCAAGGGATTCCAGTCTAATCAACACATCAATAATAGTGATAATCATTGCCCAAAAGGTCATTGCCTTTGCCTGTTTTTTCAGGAAACTGCCAAACTTCTGCGCTCTGTAACGTCTGGACTCTTCTTCATTGTAAAGTTCATTGATGCCTCCCTCTTCATATTCCTTGCAAAAATAGTAAGTCAGGGATTCATCATGAGTAACTTCTTGCCAACCCAGTTCCTGTGCCATCTCCATAAAGATTTCTTTGTGCTGGATTTCCTCCAGCGTAGGTTTCTTAGGAAGATTAAACCGGTCAATCTCGTACATCATCCGCTTGGGCTCATCTTTGCGGAATTTGTAAATAATGCCGATGGTTATATTTTCTAAAAACCAACCTTTCATGGCCATCTCTTCCAGCCATCTGCACTCTTTTTGATAACTATAAAGCCATCTTACTTTTGTCATTTTATCCTTAGCCATTTTGTCCCTCCCTGCCCAGAGTTTCTCTTCCATCCTGCAACTGATTTTCAAGTCTCTGTGTCTCTATCTGCAAAAGTTCCATTCCGATTTCTGTTAATTGATATGCCTTCTTACCATCTTCCGTAAGTTCAATCCTCACCACTCCATCGGCTGTAAGCCTTCCTACCATGGTATACAAAGTTCCTGTACCAAGTTGGATTCGTCCTTTGGTCAACTCACTTACAAATTGCATGATAGCGTATCCGTGTCTTGGAACAATAACTGACAAAAGTGTATAATACGTTGTTTCCGTCATGGGAATGTATTTTTTCTGCAAAGCCTCATCCATTTGCCCTTCTCCCTTCCGCATTTATTATTTACTTACCTAAATTTGTATTTCTCCTCGACATGTTCCCGCTCGATATATCTTTGTTCGATATGTCGTGCCTCGACATGTCATCTGTAGACAGAATAGCACGCCGCATTATGTCTGTCAATATATTTTTTCAAAAAAAATTACAAGACACAAATCTTGTAATTTTTAACACATCGGTTCGTTAAAACGTTAATTATTCATTTCCTTTACCTTGCCCCCAAAGTCAACACCAAAAAAAACATTCCGATAAAAACAAAAATCAGATATTTTACGCCGCTTGACTTCTTTATCACAAAAAACCGGGGTCTTTTTTCATCAATAAAAATGGTATATTCCTTTCCGAACTCAAAATTTTTTTGAATGTACCTTTTCGTAAAACTTTGCATGGTCTGCACCTGAAAACTGTCTCCTCCAACTTCATAGCGGAAAATCGGCGCATGAAACGTAACACTTTTACTGCTATAACGGTTCGTTGTTATAAAGGTTCCTTTTATCGCCTTTTTGCAACGCCTCGTTTCTACAAAAGCCCATATGCCAAGACCTATGCAAAATAAACTAAAAGCAACACAAAATACGATCATTTCCTACTCCTCAAACAGCAACTTCAATACTTCCTTTGCAGACATTTCCTGTAAAACTTTCGCATCCGAAAGTGTCTCCTCATTCCAGCGCATCACACTGACATCTGTTACATATTTCAGCCCCACTTCCCTGTCAGGATATTTCTCCTGCCAGTTTGGGTAATATTTTTCCATGTAATTCTTTGCCAATTCCACAGCCTGACTTTTACCGCCCTCTGCCGGAGCCGTTCCGCAAACAGACACGCCCGGCGGACTGGCGTGCACCAAAACCACGCTGCCGTCCTCACACATTCCAAGACAAATCCAGACATGCCCTTTCATACTGACAATATCGCCTGCCAAAAACTCTGTAGGCGCCTCAAGCAGTTGTCCCCAGCCAAGTTCACTGTACTTTGCAGCGGTTTCCGTGGACTTAAAAACATAGCCCTCTTTTCCGCTCTCCTTTTCAAACAGATTATAAACCACCCAGCCCACATAACCGGAGCAATCTAAACCCTTCAAAATCTCGTATCTGTGCTCTTTATAATTATAATTTTCATCCTGAAGCGCCGCAAACTCTGCCCACTTTGGGCAAACGCCCAAGGTCACGGCTCCGGGACCTGCGCCGGTGTCTTCCTCGTTCCAGCCGCCGCCCCAAATATACATAGTATCCCCTACAGGTAAAAGGGCAATCTTTAACAACCGTTCCAGGGTTGCAGGCTCTTCTGTGGGCTCTTCTGTGGGTTCTGCTGTAGTTTCCTCCTGCCTGCTGTTTAAGGCATCACTTCCCACCGCAGTTTTCCCGTCAGCGGCTTCCTCCGTTTCATATAAAATTGTACTCTCTATTTCTGTCACTGTAGAATTCGTTTCCATACTTTCCTCTTTTCCACATGCTGTCATTAATACCATTCCTACGAGCCAGAAAATAAAAATATGTCTCTTTTTCATTGCTTGTCCTTTGTCCGAAAATTTGTGTTGTTCTGCTATTAAGTATAACGCACTGCCCCCATATTGCAAGCCTTGAAAAATATGCTCTTTTATGCTACTATGAACCCGGATGATATAGGAGGTTTTTTATGAATATTTTGGTACTAAACGGCAGTCCCAAGGGAAATTACAGTATCACTCTGCAGACAGTTCTTTATTTAGAAAAGAAATATCCCCGGCACAGTTTCAATATTCTTCACGTCGGTCAGCGGATTAAGGCTTTGGAAAAGGATTTCACCCCAGCAATGGATGCCATCCGCCAGGCGGATATGCTTCTTTTTGCCTATCCTGTCTACACCTTTATTGCACCTTGCCAGTTGCACCGCTTCATCGAACTGATGAAGGAACACAATGCTCCCGTGGAAGGAAAATTTTCCTCTCAAATTACTACTTCCAAGCATTTTTACGATGTGACCGCACACCGTTATATACAGGATAACTGTCAGGACATGCATATGAAGTTTATCCGGGGTCTTTCTGCGGACATGGATGACTTACTGACCCAAAAAGGGCAGACGGAAGCCGAAAAATACTTTGAGCACCTTTGCTGGTGTGTGGAAAAGGACTCTTACGAACCTTGTTATCACAAAATATCGGCTCCTGCACATATTGCCGTAACCTTACCTTCAAATGTAACTGCTCCCTTAGAAGGGGACGTTGTTATCCTGACGGATTGCCTGCCGGATAACACTCAGCTTTCTTCCATGATTGCCCGTTTTCAGGCTGTATTGCCTGTAAAAACCCGTATAGTGAATATCAGTGAATATCCCTTTATGGGTGGTTGTCTTGGCTGCTTTAACTGCGCCACAAACGGCGTTTGCATTTATAAAGACGGATTTGACAATTTCCTGCGAAAGGAAATCCAGACTGCCCAGGCAATTATTTACGCCTTTACCATTAAAGACCATTCCATGGGCTCCCGCTTTAAAATGTACGACGACAGAAACTTCTGCAACGGTCATCGCACTGTTACCATTGGTATGCCGGTAGGTTATCTTATCAGCGGTAACTATTCCGAAGAACCCAATCTGCAGATGGTTATCGAAGGGCGCGCTCAGGTGGGCAGCAACATTTTGGCCGGTATCGCCACTGACGAGACCAATCCAGACAAAGAAATTGATACCTTGGCAGCATCTTTAGTTTATGCGCTGGAACACAAAAACACCCAGCCCCAAAACTTTTACGGCGTAGGCGGTATGAAAATTTTCCGGGATTTGATTTACCAGATGCGTGGAATGATGAAGGCAGACCACCGCTTCTTTAAATCCCACGGTCAATACGACTTCCCCCAGAAGAAGAAAGGGCTTATCTTTAAAATGTATTTGGTGGGAGCACTTATCTCCTCGCCGAAAATCAAATCAAAAATGGGTAATAAAATGAATGAGGGCATGATTGCCCCCTACAAAAAATTATTGGAAGATATCCATAAATAGGTAAAAATTAACCTCTGTAAATCCAAAGACTTACAGAGGTCTTCTTTTTAATCGTCCAATTTTTCCGGTCCTGCCATAGCATTTTTCTTCCATCTTCCCAACTTATAAAAAAGGAAAGTCAGTACAGCGCCCATTACCCATGAAACAAGCAATGATATCTGGATACACTCGAAGCGTCCGTAAGGAAGTTCCGGTGTAGTGGTTGCCCAGGAAATCAAATATGCAATGGGCACACGCAAAACCACGGTGGTAATTAATGAGATCCACATAGGAGTTACGGTATCCCCTGCACCGCGCATAACACCGGACAAACTCTGGGTAACCGCCATGGCAATATATCCCACCGCCAAAATACTCATCATATACATACTCTGTTCCACCAGAGCCTCTGTATCCGTGAAAATCATCATCAAATATCTTCCAAAGAGCAAAATAACACCTGTAATCACCGCAGAACAACTTACCGCCATCAAAGTACCCTGCTTGGCACCTTTGATTACACGGTCCATTTTTCTGGCACCCACGTTCTGACCTGCATAAGTGGTCATGGCCATACCAAAAGAAAAGTTGGGCATCATGGCAAAACCGTCCACACGCATTACGATACCGTTGGCAGTAACGAACTGCTCGCCAAAACTGTTGGTCAAAGACTGCACAATAATCATGGCAGACGAGAAAATCGCCTGTGTCAAACCTGAGGGCAATCCCAGTTTAATAATCTGCACCACATATTCTTTGGACAGTTTCAGTTGGGCTCTACCCAAATCAAAAACATCTTTCATACGCATCAGTTTAAACAGACAGCATACCGAAGAAATTGCCTGGGCAATTACAGTTGCCAAAGAGACACCGGCAACCCCCATTTTCAGCCCTGCCACAAACCAAACATCCAAAACAATATTCAGTACCGTAGCAATCAACAGGTAAACAAGTGCTGAGAAAGAATCCCCCATTCCTCGCAATATACCGCTTAAAATATTATAAAAAGCCATGCCTGCGATACCAAACATTAAAATCACCAGATAATCTGTAGCATCATCAATAATGGCATCAGGGGTTTTCAATATCTCCAACAGAGTACGGATAAAAGGCGGCGCCGCAATCATCAAAATCAAAGATACCAGCGCAGTCAAAACTATACTGGTTCCGATGGTCGCAGAAAGTTCCTCTCTTGCCTTTGCACCAAAATACTGGGAAACCATGATTCCCACGCCCGCCGAAATACCTACAAACAAAACCAAAAGCAAATTGAAAAGCGGTCCCGCACTGGTTACTGCACCTAACGCATTGTCGCCCACATAATGACCTACAACAATACTGTCCACAGTGCTGTACAACTGCTGTGCAATGTTACCGATTAGCATGGGCACCGAAAACATCACAATACTTTTCCATGGCTTTCCCACTGTCATGTCTGTGGGTTCAAATAACTTCTTAATACTTACCATTCTTTTCTTTCGCACCTTTCGTAATACTGATATATAAATTCCCTTATAGAAAAAAATGCATATTTACGCACAAAAAACATGGTAACATTTTTATTCACTTGTGACAACAAATTTTTTCTCATTTTATTGCATTTTCTCCAATTCCCACAAACTCTGCTGCCCTGCCATATTCTTGATTTTTCGCACCTGATATGATACGCTTGATAAAATGCGGTAAACTGCAAATGATAAACTACGGAATATATGGAGGCAACTCTTTTATGTTAAAAATAATCAATCGGAAAAAGGTTCTCACCTGCATATTGGCACTGCTTCTTACTTTTATGCATATTGCCGGCTGGCAAATCAGCATGGACTATGGTTCTTCTGTCCACACCTCGGCTTTTTTCCAAAAAATCGGTGTTTTGAAAAACTGGCAGTGTCTTTTGATAGGGGCCTTTGAATGGTGCATTTTGAGCGTTCTTTTTTACCGTTTATTTACTTGGCTTGAAAAACGCGAAACACAAATTACGGAAGAAAAAACCGCTCCCGCTGTGCTTGCCCTGATGAATGTGCCCCGGTATTTCGGTTTTATGGCTTTCGGCATTCTTTTCGCCATTTGGATGCTTTTTTTGTGGGGCTGCTATCCCGGCTACTACAACTACGATATCGGCAACCAGCTTCCTCAGTTTATGTATGCAGAAGTTCCTTACAATGCCCATCATCCCCTTTTGCACACCATCATCAGCGGAGCCATCATTACACTGGGATACCATATAAACAGCACGGATTTAACTCTCGGGCTGTTTATGTACAGCGTGTTCCAAATGGCTGCTTGTGCTGCCTGCTTAAGTTATTCCTTACATTTTATATACAAACGCAGCCGTAATCTTATCCTGACCATTGTTGCACTTATTTTCTACGCCCTTTGTCCGCCCCTTGTAATGCTTGCCATGAGCGCCACCAAAGACGTACTGTGCTACTCTGCTCTTTTGGTAGGAATTATCGGTTTATGGGAACTGGTAGAAGAAATCGGTTTGAAGGGCACCGCTAAGTGGCACAAGTGGATTTTTCCCGCCGTTTTCCTGATTTTTTCCTGCTTGATGCGTAAGAATGTCATCTATGCGGTTGTTGTTCTTACGTTTTTTTCCTTAATGATTATAAAAAAAGAACGTCTGAAACAATTACTGTTTTATATTGGCATATTTGCTGTTTATTTTGCCATCGACAAAGCCCTTGTAGTTGGGCTTAACGCCATTCCCGGTTCCTTAAACGAAGCACTTTGCGTGCCTTACCAGCAAATAGCAAGGCTTTACACCATAGAAGGGGCGGATGCTTTTACCGATGAGGAATATGCCATGCTGTCTGACATTATACCGCCGCAGTCCCTTTTACTTTACGACCCGGCCATGGCAGACCCTATAAAAGCAAATTTTAATCCCGGACTGGAAACCCTTAAAGAGAACGCAGGGGATTATCTTCTCCTGTGGCTGAAAAAGGGCTTGGAATACCCGAAAATTTATATAGATTCTTTCCTGTACAACACTTATCAGGCGTGGTATCCGGGCACTACAGTAATGGAACAAAAAGGCGTCCGCTATTTCTACATTACCGATTGGCAGGAAGAATACGGAACTCCCAACTGGCAGGGTTTATATGACTTTTACCAGGGCGTTACTTATGGTTCTTACACGAAATACCCTGTCTTTCGTCTCTTTTTTGCTACCGGAACCATGTTTTGGATTAGCGTAATTGCCATCTTCTACAGTCTTTGGAAAAAAGACAAAAGCACTACCATGGCCTTACTTTTAAATCTGCTGGTATGCGCCACATCCTTCTGCGGACCTGTTTCCGACGTGCGCTACTACCTGATTTTGTTCTATTTGGCTCCGGTGTGTTTCAGTTTAATGCTTCGCAAAAATGCCGCAGAAAGGAATCTTCCATGAGGTATTTAAGCCCTGATTTCACGCACCCGCTCTCCTGTTCTGTCAGCGGGCAACTAAACAGTGCCGATGGCTTTTTGCATCACCGGAGAACTTTTGATTACCATGTGCTTATTATGGTTACGGAAGGTACTTTATTTATTTCTTCAAATAATACCCTCTGCCAAGTGACCGCCGGTCAATATATTCTGCTCCCCGCAAATGAGGAACATTACGGCTATCAGCCCTCTAAAGGGAAGTTGTCATATATGTGGGTTCATTTTCGCAGTGCCATGAATTTTGTCACAATTTGCGACAGTTTATCTGCTAAGGACACTCTTTCCGTACAAGACGCCCATACTTATATTATGCCGGAAACAGGGAATTTTGCCCCCAATAACCGGGCACCTCTTCTGTTTCATCAACTTCTGGATTTATCTTTTGATAACTCCGCACACACTGCCCAAATGTCGGATTATGCCCTGAGCCTTTTAATGATGGAACTTTCCAGACAGCAAGAACAATCCGGGCAATGCCCCGAGAAAAATGTTCCGCCGGTAGTCGTAAGCGTAGCAGAATGGATAAAATCCCACTATCATGAGCCTTTTTCCGTTTCAAACCTGGCAGAAAGGTTTGGTTATCAGGCCAATTATCTTTCTACGGTATTCAAAAAACACATGGGCATTTCCCTTGTGGGCTATGCCAACAAACTACGCATAGAAACCGCTAAAAATCTGCTGGCAAACTATGACCTTACCATAAAAGAAGCCGCATATTCCTGCGGCTTCCCGGATGATAAATACTTTATGCGCACCTTTAAAAAACTGGAAGGCATTACTCCTTCGGAATACAAAACTGCCTTTTTTAAGAAAATAATGAATTAGTCTTCTTGGTAAAATAAATCGTATACTGCTCGTCGGTGATGTCATAAAGAGGCATGAAGGTCATGTTCTCCGGCTGCATCACTGTACGATAGGTGCTCTGCATCCAAGGGAAGGAACTGTAGGTATGTTCACTTTCCTGTTTCAAAACACTTTCTATGTCCCCGTTCCCAAATGTCAAACCCTTATCTTTATCACAAAGTCCCGCCAAAACAATGGGGCCTTCCAAAACAGCACAAAGCTGCGGTCTGTCCGGCAAAACGGATAAGCTAAGACCTGCCGGGAAGAAAATGCGTATTACGCAGTCTTTACCGGCAATATCCACATCCAGATATCCCTCCCTTACAGACAAATCTGCCATCTCCTCATCATCAATAGTAACCACAGGCGCACTCTTTACCCACTCAGGTATTCTGAAAGACATCGTAAAGTTTGCATTGGTCTTTACCTCAAATTTCATAAGCCATCTGGACATCTGGCTTTCATCTTCGCCATCGAAAAAGGCCTGGTCATTATAGTATTTCATATCTACCGACTGGGTAATTTCCATCACTTTTCCCTCTGCACTTTCCTGCATCTTTGAAGGAATATACTGACTTACCACAATGCTGTTTGCCTTCTCATCTTTATAATAGCACAGGGACGGATACAAAGTCTGGGCCTGCACCATCGTTCCGTAGCAACACCAAAAGTCATGGGTCTTGCTGCCCCACTTCTTTTTGCTTCCCGCTTTCATGGGCAGGAAATAGGTAGGCATACCTGTCATTTTATTTTGCTGGGCCAAAAAGCCGTTATAGAGGTTCTTTTCGATATAATCGCCGTAAGTTTTATCTCCCGTAAAACGATAGAGATAGTCTGCAAGGCGGACCATATTATAAACCGTACAAAATTCCTGATTGCGTTCTCCCAAAAACTGTCCGTTCCTGTGAGGCGGTATCCAAAACTCTCCTGCATTCTGACCACCGGTGCAATAAGCATCCCTGTCCTCTACCGCACATTTCCAAAAGGCTTTCACGATGATAAGCCACTTCTCATCCCCTGTGATTTCATACATTTTGGCAGCACCGTGAGCCAACGGAATACTGGCATTAGCATGAGTATTGGTCAGTGCATCCTTGCCCGCAAGCAACTTTTTATATAAGGAGGGATTATTATACTTATTGGCCAGTTCCAAATACTTTTTATTTCCGGTAACCTCGTACAACGTACTCCATGCTTCAATCATGCCGCCCTCTTCTCCGCTGTAAACGGCATGAGGATTTTTCACTGCCATATCCTCCGTCCACGCCACATACCAGTCTGCCAGATTGCTTAAAAGTTCCAACGCCTTTTCATTTTGGGCATACTGATATACATGGGTAAGTCCCATAATCAATTTGTGCATCACATACTGGGGCGACCAAATATATTCATTTCTCTCCAATTTTTTAAAATATTTTTCCGGAAAAGGTCCCAGCCACTGTCCCCCATTTAATTTCTGACACTTCTCCAATTCGTCTACTATCACATCCACTTTTGCTTTCAGTTCCCGGTCATTGTTTGTTACTACCAGCATGGATGCCGCCGACAGAAAATGTCCCAGAAAATGACCTCTAAGCTGACAAATAGGTGCTTCCCATCCCCAGTGCAGTTTTGCCGTAGCCGGGTCTTCCACAATCTGAAGGTCAGGCATCACAATTCCCGCCTCCAAATAAAAATTCTGCAACAGTCCCTGAATACTCAGTTCCATAAGATATTCCCTGTTTACGTCCCCGCGCTCACTGAAAATGCCAGGCTCCAGACTCACATTCTTTTTATTAACAGCACTTAACATACCAAATACCTTCCTTTCCCTCATTACAGGATTTGATTTCACTATATCTTACTTGCTATTTCCTGTCAGTGTATAAACTCTTTGAAAAGGTGGACAATTCTCTGATTTTTATTTTTACGCAAAAAGAAAACAAGATGTTTTCCACCTTGTTTTCTCTTTATTTCCTTAGATATTTTCCGCTCTATTTTATTTTTTTCAGGCACATACCTGTGCGGGTAGGTAAATATATGGGAAATCCCCAGTCAGAATTTCCTGTCTGCATAGCTGTGTAGGGCATGGATAAAGCAATTCTGTCCCAGCCTCCAAACCGCTCTTCATCGGTGGATAAAACCGGCTCATAAGTTCCCTCTTTTCCGGTACGCACAAAATAGGATTCATAAGAGTTCCATGGACTGAAATTCAGTATGAAAATCCTATCATTTCTCTCATAAACCAGCACCTTTGCATTATCATCAATGTAAAGGCTGATAGGGTCTTTTTCCAAAATATTGTTGCTGCGGGCAAAATCTACCATGGCCTTGTCAAATTCCAAAAGCCATTCATATTTCAAGTTTTTATCATCCGCAAGGTGCCACTGTCTGCGGCAATAATAATAACTCCAGCCATTGCCCTCTCTGGGGAAATCAATCCACTCCGGATGTCCGAATTCGTTACCCATAAAATTCAGATAACCGCTTCCTGCAAGGGTCATGGTTACCATGCGGATCATCTTGTGCAGCGCAATGCCTCTGTCAATGATAATACTGCCCGATTGCTTAGACATATCTGTATACATGGCACTGTCGCACAACCAGAACATAATGGTTTTGTCTCCCACCAGTGCCTGGTCATGGGATTCCACATAACCAATATTTTTTTCCATAGGACGGCGGCTGGTCAGTTCATGCCAGATATGGTACATGTTCCAGTCCTCGTCTTTGGTTGTTTTTAATATTTTAATCCACATATCCGGCACACCCATAGACAGGCGGAAATCAAAGCCGATACCACCATCTTCAATAGGAAGACACATGCCCGGCATCGCAGACATATCTTCCGCAACCGTAATTGCATTGGGATTGACCTGACGAATCAGTTCGTTTGCCAGTTGGAGATAAGTCAATGCTTCTGTGTCGGTATTCATGGAAAAGTACTTGCCATAATCCGTAAAGGCAACCCCCAGACCATGGTCATGGTAAATCATGGAAGTCACACCATCAAAACGAAAACCGTCAAAACGGTATTCTGTCATCCAAAACTTTAAATTGGACAACAAAAAGTGTATCACTTCGTTTTTGTCATAATTAAACAATTTGGTGCCCCATGTAGGATGGTCGCCTTTTCCCCCTGCATGGAAAAACTGATAATCGGTTCCGTCAAATTCATTAATGCCCTCGGCTGTATTTTTTACCGCATGGGAATGTATCACATCCAAAAGCACCGCAATACCCATACCATGGGCTGTGTCGATGAGTTTCTTTAAATCTTCCGGCATACCGTAGCGGGAAGACGCTGCGAAGAAAGAAGACACCTGATATCCGAAAGAACCATAGTAAGGATGCTCCATAATAGCCATAATCTGAATGGTGTTATATCCCAATTCTTTGATGCGGGGCAGAATATTTTCTGTAAACTCCGCATAAGTACCTACCGCCTCTTTTTCCTGCGCCATACCGATATGACACTCGTAGATAAAGGGATTCTTGGAAGGCACAAAATCATTTACTTTCCACTCAAAAGGAGCATCATCCAAAATCTCGGCAGACCACACATAATTTACAGGGTCCTGTACTACACGGCGGGCATAAAGAGGTATCCTCTCCATCCTTCTGCCGTCCTTCTCCACCACTGTTTTCACTTTACAGCCGCCATAAAGACTGTTTTCCCCCTGCAAAAATATTTCATAAACACCGTTACCGATGTTGGTCAGCGGTAAACCCGTAGGATTCCAGCCGTTCATGTCGCCCATAATATATACCGCATCTGCGCCGGGCGCCCACTCACGGTAATACCAGCCGCCATTACTTTTGTGAAATCCGAAATATTCATGTCCGTTGGCAAAATCCAAAAGAGATTGATTGTCCCCCAGAAGTTCCTGCTTTTTTCTGTTGTAGTTGCTCATTCTAAGTTCAATATCAGACTCAAAAGGCTTCAAATATGGATCATATTCTACTATTTTGTAACTCATACCGTACCCCTTCCTATGGTGCTGTTTTTCTTAAAGCCACATACGTTATGTTTTTATTTTAGGACATATTAATTATACCAACATTTATGCCCGTTTTCAACAACCATTGTAGAACACTGACCCCTAAATACAAAGCATGAACTCTTTTTACCACCCCAACTCCATAAGCCAATTATTCAGCAGTCTTTCTCTTTCTTTTTCCTGCACTGCCGCACCTGTAGGACTGTTATATTCACCCTTAATATTGCCATCCACTATATATAACACTCTGGAACATTTTGCTGCCACCTTGGCATCATGGGTAACCATCATAATGGTAGTTCCTTCTTGGTTTAATTTAACCAGCTCATTCATAACCTCATTGGAGGCAGTCCTGTTTAAAGCTCCCGTAGGCTCATCCGCAAACAATACTTTCGGCTTATTAATCATACTTCTGCAAATACACGCCCGCTGCAACTGTCCTCCGGATACTTCATTGATATCATTATCTGCAACTTCGATAATATCCAGTTTACGCATCAGTTCCTCGCCGCGCTTCGTCTTTTCTTTTTTACTTTCCGCGGTCTTTTTACTTTCGATTGCCGGTAAAACAATATTGTCTAAAATAGTTAAATTCTTCATCATATACATCTGCTGAAAAATAAAACCCATTTCATCCAGGCGAAGAGCCGCCAGTTCTTTACTCTTTAATTTGGTAATGTCCTTGCCGTCAAACAATACACTTCCGCCGGTAACGCCGTCCATACCGGACACTGCGTATAAAAGTGTGGATTTACCGGAACCGGAAGGTCCCATAATAGCCACCATCTCCCCCTCTTTTACCGAAAAGTTTACATTTTTTAATACATTATTCTGCCTTTTATTTACCACATAAGTTTTGCACAAATCTTTTACTTCCAAAACTGCCATTTTATTATCCTCCATCAACTATTCAATATTGGCCGTGTCACTGCTCTTAATGGTTCTTGTATACAATGCCGTAACCCATGTAACCAGAACCGTCATTGCCAGAACAACGCCCGGATAAAGTAAGAATATCTGTAACGGGTCAATGTTGTACTCTACATCCACTGCCCCCATCATGCCGAAAATAGGCGAAATACAAAGCCGCGTCATGGGAATAGATACAACTGCTGCCAAAACTACCGCCATCAGTCCCACCAGTCCAAACCGGTACACTTGCCATTTAATAATGGCACTGTCCTTAAAACCGATTGCCTTTAAGATGGCAATCTGGCTCTTTTCGTCGGCAATAAAACTCCGCTCCATCAGAATGGTTACCATAATTACCACTATCAGCGTAATTGCGAGAAGCAAAAACTGTACACTCTCCATGGTATCTGCCACCGCCGTACACTCAATACAGTATTCCGTGGCGTTCATTATCTTATCATTATCATATAATTTCTTTATCCGCTCCTTGCGCAGTTCAATTTCTTCTTCCGTAGGATTGTCTGTAAAATCAATCTGATAATGCATAGCGCCGGAAATAAAACTAAAATCTGTAGGTGCATCTTCGTGCAATCTGATAATTTTTCCCAATTGATTCATGGTTTGGAAATATGCCGTAACCATACAATCCACGTCTTCTTCACCATAATGAATGGTTATTATATCGCCGATTTTTGCTCCGGTCATTTCGGAAATCTGCGGTGTAATGGCTATTTCCTGTTTCCCCGAAGGCACCACACCTTCTGTATATACATACTCTGTAATTTCTGTATTTACCCCTTGCTGACAACTGATTACATAGTCATTTCCGTTGAAAGTAACCGGATATTTATATATTAATTCGATACACAATTCTGCAGGCATACCTTCCGCACCAAGTTTTTGCACCTGCTCTTCTAATCGCTCTTGCAGTTTTTCTTTAGAGCCCCCGTTCATATAAGTCATAACTTCGGCAATATCCGTCATATACAAATGGCTTTTGGTTCCAAAAGTATGAATCAGTTTATCACTTTTCAAAGTTGCGGTAGTATTTACCAGCATCAATACAAATAAAGTACAAAGTCCAAAAGAAATGATAATGGTAAGAAATCTCTTGGGATTACTCAAAACATCATTGAGGGCCATAAAAAGTGCATTCCCGGAAGGAAATTTTTGGATTCTTAAAACGGTTTTATTCTTATAACGTTCCCCTGTCTGACCACTGCGGATGGCATCTACGGGAGAGGATTTTTTTACCTTTCCGGTGCAAAAATAAGCAAATAAAACAATCACACACACCACTAATACAGAACCCAATACATTAATCATAAGTGCATTATCATTTCCAAGCACCATTTTCTTGCTGACAGAATCTAATAGCAGTGTGCCAAAGGGAATGCTTGCAAAGAAACCAATTACCGCTCCCAAAATAGCCATCATCAGATACTTTACAATATACAGTCTTCTGATTTTTCCGTTTGAAAGACCAATAGCCTTCATGACACCGATTTCCCGGAATTCTTCGGCAATGGTAAAGGTAATGGAAAATTTCAACACTACAAAGGACACAATAATCAGACAAACGCTTAGAATCAGCATAATAAATGCTAGTATCATATCCATTACATATGCCATTTTAATGGTAGAACGCGGGTCGTCAAACGAAACATTGGACACATCTGCTATGGCTGCTTTCATAGCCTGCACATCCTCCGTGTCAATATAACAGATTTCTCCCTGATAATGATTGTAAATGGTTTCGTTTTCAAGAAGTTTTTGCATATCCGCATCACTTATAACAAATCTGGTATTTCCCATCAAATCGGAACCAAGCAAAGCATCCTTGGCTATACCGTCCAGAATAAGTTTTAGTTCCACTCCACTATGTTTTAAGCAGATAATGTCTCCTTCTTTCAGGTTATTTGCATCCATAAAGTTGCTCGATACATAAACATGTCCCGGCTCAATACTTGTAATGGCTTCATTTTCCTTATCAAAAAAAGTAATTGCCGATGATTCTATGGATTGATAAATGGTAGTATTTTTACATTCTGCCTCTTTTCCATCCTCTGTTGTAATATCGCCCTGCGCCCCATACACTACCGGTTCCAAACGATATTCTTTAATTACCTCTTCGGTTTCCAGCATTTCATCCAAAGCACCTACCGCATTGTCACCCATGGTAATAATAACATAGTCTCCCACCCCTGCCTTATCCAGATAGTAGTCGGTACCGTTCATAACCGTAACCACATTGTTAATACCGCTGGCCACAAACATAGTTGCCAACACAATAAACAGAAACAATATGGCGTTCATTGTCTTTTTTCTTTTGAGATCATTTTTTAAGATACGTAATAGCATTTGCATACTCCTTTCTCCTGCCTATGACCATATCTTACAAGAGAAATTATTAAATAATCATTAAGTGCGAAATTTCAGCGAAGTAGGGAAGAAAAAAAGAAAGCCTCGCAGAGGCGATTTTGTAAATGAGGCACTGAAGTCTTTTATCTTCTTATGCCTTCCTTACCACTATCGTCACCACAAAACTCTCATTTTTTCTCCGGGCAAACACCTCGCCGTCCATTTTGCGCATTAAATTCTTACAGATATACAATCCCAGTCCGTTTCCCTTTTTACCATGACTGTTACTTCCCCGGTAAAAGGAATCAAAAAGGTTTGGCAATTCCTCCTCTGTCACACTGCAACCGGAGTTTTCAATATGTATCAGTTTGCAATCCTCTTCCTCTTCCCCATAAATGCGGATGCTTTTACCGTCTCCATACTTAATGGCATTCTCCATAATATTTTGAAGCACCTCAATCAAACGGTTTTTATCTCCTTTCATCAGGCACTCAGAAAACGCCTCCACCTCAAACTCTGTATGAACCACGGATAATTTATCTCTGTAATAAATTTCTATAGCCTTAATAAGTTCCGATAAATAAAACTCTCCCTGTGTAACTTCCAAATTCAAAAAATCTTCCCTTGAAGCAGTCACAATTTCATCTACATACTTTTTAATTTCTTTCACATTTCTTGTGATTCCCTGCAAGGCTTCCGCTTTTTTCTCCGGTGAATCATACAGATTCTCTGACAATGCCTTGGAATACAGGTCAATGGAGGCAAGGGGAGTCTTAATATCATGGGACAAAGACAAAATCAGAGTTTTTCTTTCCTTCTGGAATTCCAGTTCTTTCTCCCTATTATCCTCCAATTTTTCACGAAGCATGTCCATGCCCCAAAGAAAACGCCCGAACAGTTTGCTCTTCTCCTCTTTTATGGGAGTGGACAAATTCCCCTTTGCCAGTTCGTAGGAAAGGTTGCTCATGGCATGAAAGGGCTTTAACACCTTTTTGTATACATAAGAAAACACGATTCCCGTGACAATCATCATACCAAGCAACGCAACATTAATATAAAAAAGCTCCTCATAGTTCCCATTTATGCGATATTCAATGCGATACCATTTACCGCCGATTTCTTCTATCACATAATCATTATTGCAAACTTCCTGCTCCCGAAACTCACGAACACCCACAATAGTTTCATATTTCGATAAATCCGGTATTACAACCCCTTCTTGGGTCAGGCTCTTCTCTTGCATCTCCATGGCAACACGTTTTGCCTCCACGCGATACAATTTCCCGGTGTTACTGCTGTCCTGGTACAGAAACATACCATTGCAAAGCAGTATCAGCAGGACTTCCATTATCATAACCAAACAAATAAATCTTTTGTACCTATTCAAATCTGTATCCTACTCCCCACTCTGTAATAATATGTACCGGTTTTTTCGGCTCCGCTTCAATTTTTTCCCGTAGCCACTTAATATGTACCGTCAAAGTCTGGATTTCCGAATCACTGTCACTTCCCCAAACCGCATTAAAAAGGTATTCTTTTTTAAGAGTAACATTTTTATTCTCTATCAATAATTTCAGAAGTTCAAATTCCTTTTCTGTTAAACCAACTTCCCTATCATCCGCATATAAGGTCTGCTTCACCGTATTTAAACGAAGATTGCCTTCCACAATTTCTTCCTGCCCATACTTACGCCTGAAAATCCCTTTGATTTTTGCAAGCAGAATATCAATATCATAAGGCTTCTCTATATAATCATCCGCCCCCAGGTTCAGCCCCTTTAATTTGTCGGTTTTTCCTGTCTTGGCGCTGGCAATCAAAATATGGGTATTGGAAGTTTCCCGGATTTTTGAGCAAACCGCAAAACCATCCATACCCGGAAGCATAATGTCCAGCACAATGAGCTTCGCACCGTATTTTTCATATAGTGCCAAAGCCTTTTCGCCACTTTCTGCAACACTTACCGTATAATTTTCTTTCCGTAAAAAATCACAGAGCAATGTGCCGATTTCTTTATTATCTTCCACAATTAAAATGTCCAGCATAATCTTTCTCCGAAATTATATTCCTTATTCTTATGGCATCTTACTTTGCAGTTTCCCGGTATCAAGCATATTAAGAGAACCGGAAAGTACCACAAGTTCACTTTGCAGGCAGAATATTTCTGTTGCAGTAATAAAAAAGTCAGCCACTACATCAACGGCCACGGCAATGGCAAGCCCCTCCAGAGGAATCCCAAGCTGGCTAAACAAAACCGTGCACAAAGCCACACTGCCGCCGGGTATGGGAGGTGTGGCAACTGTCAACATTACAGATGTAAATATTGCCAATACAATCCACATCGGTGTTATGGCAGTACCATAGATTTCCGCCATACATAACCCAAGAACCAAAAATTCAATTACGGAGGCTGTACCAAAAATAATTTGTCCCAAAGGCACACCGAAATCAACAAGTTTTCTGTCAATGCCAAGCTGCTTTTCGCAACTTTCCATTGTAGTTGACATAGCCGCCGATGAGGATGCGGTTGTAAGGCCTATTAAAAACGCCGGAAAAATCTTGCTTATCAGCAAACCGGGGTTGACCTTTTTTCTGATACACACAAAAAACATATAAAAGCAGATCGCAAACAGGCAGCCTCCAAGGATTAAAAGCGGAGCTTTATATATTTCAAGGAGAACCGAAAAACTGCCGGTTAAAATCATATTATACAAACTAATAAAAATTATAAGGGCGATAAAAGAACAGATTACCTCCATTATCAGTTGCACAATGGCATTGGCCTGTTCCAAAAAGGAAGTCACAAGCGTTGTTTTGGATCCCAGCACCAAAAGGGCAATACCTATCATTGCCGCAATGAATATAATCTGCAAAAAATTCCCTTCCAGAAATGGTGCCAACATATTTGACGGTATGATGCCCAGTATCATGCCAAAAGGACCTGAAAAATCAACCGCTCCTGCTTCCACGCCTTTGGATACATCAAACAAAGACAGGATGCAAAGCAAATATACCGTCGGAATCAAAGTCATCATAAGAAGCATACGGCCAATCATCTTTTTGCCGATTGTACTAAGGGTCGTCGTGTCACCCACACTACATATGCCCCATGTAACAGACAGAAATATCATGATACCCGCAACACCATTTAAGAGTCCCAAAAATTTATCGAACACCGGAGTTAAAACCTGCTCCGATATAAAAATCCGGGCATTTTGCGGAAGCAGGCTCGAAAGACCGCCTCCTATAAGAGCCAGTAAAACTGCCGCAAGTATATATACCATCTGTGATGGTTTCTTTTTTCTTGGTGTAAAAATAATAATGTTTTGTCCGTTTTTATAGCGCCAGACGGGAGCCATGCCCATGCCGGACAGCAAAAGTCTTGAAAAATCTGTATCATCATCTGCCGTAAAAGGGTCAAAACTGTTACCGCTTACAGTCAGTTCTACACGTATTCTCCCCAAACGATGAATAATTTTCAGGCTACATTCTGTATTTTCATCAAAAGCATCACGGTAGTTAAGGAGTGTATCTTCAAGGGCGAATACTGTGCGAATTACATCCTTTGAATCAACCTTATACCTGCCAAGAAAGTTTTGTACTGTTTCAACGGCTATTGATATGTTTTCATTTGTAAGTTTAAATTTATCCATGAATATTCTTCCCGACTAAAAAATATGCTACAATACATCAAATGTATTGTAGCATATTGCACTTTGAAAATCTATTATTTCTCTCTTAGTAAATCAGTGAAGTTATTCCTAATTCAGTCGCCATATTACCTCCCCAAATTCAATTACTGTGATTTAACATATTTTCCACAAATATCCCATATCCGCTGGTGGAATCTTGAACCAGAACATGGGTAACCGCGCCAATGAGTTTACCATCCTGGATAATAGGGGCACCGCTCATACCTTGGATAATACCGCCGGTTATTGCCAAAAGTTGGGGATCTGTTATTTTCAGCAGCATTCCCCGGTTTACATTTTCATGCTCCAAATAAATGTCCTTAATCAGCACATCATAGTACTTGGCCTCTCCGTCCACATTGCAAAGAATCTGAGCCTTGCCTTCTTTCACATCCTGTTTCAGCCCGATGGGCATAGCTTTTTGTTTAAGGTCTGACATTATTTTGGCATTGCAGGTCCCGTAAATCCCCTTCGAGGTGTTGGCTGTAATCTCTCCCAGTATATTTCTGTTGGCATACTCTATCATTCCCGTCATTTCACCGGGTTCGCCGTTTTTCCCTTTTTGGATTGCAATAATTTCCGTTTTGTATAAACTACCGCTTTCTAACGTCAAAAGAGTTCCTGTATCCACATCACTGATACCATGCCCAAGCGCACCGAAGTTCCCCAAATCATCCACAAAAGTCATGGTTCCTACGCCCTGGGCATTATCTCTGACCCAAATTCCCAGTTTATACTCGCCGTCCATATTTTTTACAGGCTCTACATTTACATTAAATTCCTTATCGTCTCTTCTGATGGTAAGTGCTATTTTTTCTCCTTCCGAATCCTCAATGACTTCCATGAAATCTTCCTTTTCCGACACTGACTCATCATTGACTTTCAAAATGTAATCCCCGGTCTTTAACAGATATTTGGCAGGCGACTGCTTTCTTCCGCCGGCATCATCAAATTCGCCTACACCGATTACTAAAAGCCCCTCCGTTTTTACGTAGATTCCGATAGGCTCCCCCACCGGTGTCACCATCATATCTTGGATAACTTCTATATCCACCTGCTTAAAAGGAATAAACCCAAACAATTTCAAATCCATCCGGTAATTTTCGATGGTATCTGCCTTCAAGGTTACTACTCCGCTAAGATCAATATATATGGCATCTGACGGAATGTTGGAACTTTGTTTTCCGCTTACGGTCACTGCGCCGGGGCTTTCCGCATTTTTGGTAATAACTCCCTCCACAGGCACATTTAAGTCCAAAATCTGCTCTACCCCCGCTTTCAGACGGATGCGTCCGGGTATTTTTTCGTAAACATTTTTATATCCCAGCGCCATGATTGTAACCATGGCGCCCATTAACACCAGCGACAAAGCGCATTTATAAATCTTTCGCCTCATTCTATCACCACTTTCCCCAAATTGAAAAAAGGTATCCATTCAGATACCTTTTTAGTCTTTTCGGTTTTAGTATGTGATAAACCACTCTTTTTACAACTGTTTTTATTTTCCTTTTTGCTGCAAAGCCTGCATGCGCATTTCCCTTGCATTGGTAAGCGCTGCCTCTGTCAGCACATCGCTTCCAAGCAGTCTTGCCAGTTCACCCAAAGAAGCCTCTTCTTCCAGTTCACGGATCGCCGTCACGGTACTGCTTCCGTCTGTGTCTTTTTCAATGACAAAATGAGAATCTGCCATAGCTGCAATCTGTGCCAGATGGGTAATACAAATTACTTGATGGCTCTTTCCCAAAGTGCCCAATTTTTCTGCAACCTTCCATGCGGTCTTGCCGCTGATTCCACTATCAATTTCATCAAAAATAAGGGTATCTACGGCATCTTTATCTGCAAGAACCGTCTTAATGGCCAGCATCACTCTGGACAGTTCACCGCCGCTGGCAACCTGCACCAAAGGCTTTAGGTTTTCTCCCGGATTGGTAGAAATCATAAATTCCACATCATCCGCACCTTTAGGTCCCACAGTTTTTGCTGTCACCGCCACTTCAAACTGTACAGAAAGGAAATTCAGTTCCTCCAAGGCTTTTTTCAGTACTTCCTGTAAAGAAGACGCATGTTTTTTTCTAATGGCAGTGGCCTTTTCGCACCATTTTGAGAGTTCACTCTCTTTTTCTGAAAGTGTTTTTCTAAGACCTTCCATATAATTTTCATAGTCTGCCAGTTTTTCTATTTTATTTTCACATTCTGCGCCGTAAGCAAGCACCTGCTCTAAACTGCTGCCATACTTGCCCTTTAAGTGATTTAATAAATTCAGTCTCTCTTCTACGGTTTTAAAGTCAGAATCGTCAAATTCCAAATCTTCTATATATTCTGACATGTCACGGTTAAAATCATTTAACAAACTGTCAATTTCCAATAATTGGCTTTCCAGTTGTTCCAATTTTTCGTCATAAGAAGCCACACTGCGCAGTTCACGAAGCGCTCTTCCAATCTGACTTCCTGCACCTTCACCGCTGTCATAACCGGTTCCTGCGTAAGCCGCCGACAATGCCTCCCCGATTTTTTTACCGTTTACCATTTTACGGTAACGGCTCTCCAGTTGCTCGTCCTCACCGGGAGTAATATGAGCCCCGTCAATCTCGTTCCACTCAAACTGTGCCAGTTCCATTTCCCGCTTTCTGGCATTTTCATCCAAACTTTCCGACTCTAACTGTTCCTGCAACTTCCTGCACGCACCATGCAAAGATGTAATCTGCTCCAAAACCGGCAAGATTTCCTGCCCTGCATAGGCATCCAAAATCTCCATATGTTTTTTCTTTTGCAACAAAGATTGATGTTCATGCTGTCCGTGAATATCCAGTAAAAGTTCTGCCAGTTCCTTAATCTGTCTGGCGGTAACTGTCTCCCCGTTAATTTTACTTACACTTCTTGCCGCCTGGATTTTACGGCTGATAATCACCGTACCATCTTCTTCCACAGGCAAATCCAATTCTTCCATTTTGCTTAGAAACTGAGGGTCTTCTGATTGGAAAACCAGTTCCACAAAGGCATACTCTGCCCCGCTGCGAATCAAATCCCTGTCCGCCTTAGCACCCAGCGCCAAACTTAACGAACCAATCAAAATAGATTTACCTGCACCTGTTTCACCGGTCAAAATATTAAGCCCCGGACCAAACAATACTTCTGACTCCTCGATAAGAGCCAGATTTTTCACATGTAGACTGACTAACATAAAATACTCCTATTCCTCTGACGCATTTTCCCCTCGTATGCGCGCTGACTTTAATTATCCAGCATAGAGTGAATTTTCTCCATCAGCTGCTGTGTCTCCTCCACAGTTCTGACCGCAATCATGATGGTATCGTCTCCTGCAATACATCCCACCACTTCTTTAAATTTCAGGGCATCCACCGCTGCAGCCACCGCCATAGCCATGCCGGAAACTGTCTTAAGCACCAAAATATTTTGGGCGCTGTCCATAGAAGCAAAACCATCCCGAAGCACGCGGATATATTTATCCCCCATATGGCTGTCTTCCTGCTTCAAAATTACATATTTCTGCTTGCCTTTTCCGGTAGGCATTTTGGTCAATTTCAATTCCCTGATGTCTCTGGAAACCGTCGCCTGAGTCACCTGAAATCCGGCATCACGCAAATATGCTGCCAATTCTTCCTGCGTTTCCACATCATATCTTTCAATAATTTCGATTACTTTTCCCTGTCTGGATTTCTTCATATTGTTTTTCCCTTCAGTTCTCGCTCATTTTCCGGCTCAGAATTTCCAAAAAATTGATTTTGTTTAATTTCAGGAAAATAACTTCTTTTTCCGATTTTGTAATAGTAATTGCATCACCGGTATGTAAATGCATCTGACCGTTTCCATCAAAACTGGCCTCTACTTCCTGAACTTTTCCTTCTCTGCCACCGGGTATTTCCACAACAATTTTATCATCCGGCGACAAAATAATACTCCTCTGATTAAATGTATGCGGACAAATGGGGGTAATCATCAGAAGTTTCGTTTCCGGCGCCGCAATGGGTCCTCCGGCAGATAAATTGTAACCGGTAGAACCTGTGGGCGTAGTGATAATCACACCATCCGCACTGTATTTTTTCAAAAACTGACCATTTACATAGATATTGAAATCGTTCATCTGCAATGAGCCACGTCTTGAAATAACCACGTCATTCAGCGCCCATTGCTCCTGCTGTCCACCCTCTGCGGTTTTAGCCACTGCCCAAAGCATCATGCGCCTTTCATATTCCACATCCCCCCGTAAAAGTTGCTCCAAAGCCTCATCAATCTGCTCCGGCTCCACTTCGGTCATATATCCGAGGGTTCCTAAATTCACTCCCAGAATGGGGATATTCAATTCCTTTACATCTCTGACCGCCCGAAGAATGGTGCCGTCACCGCCAAGTACCAGCATACAGTCTGCTTTTGTTTTAAGTTGCCTGCTGATTTCTTCCTGGGTACTACCTTCCTCGTCTGTCTCTTGGGTCAGTACATGCACGCTGCACTGTCTTTCTTCCAAAAAAGCCTTTATGTGCCCCGTCAATGCCAAATCTTTGTCTTTATGTATATTGGTGTAGATGAGAAAATGTTTCATAACATCCCGCCTTTTTATTATACTTTATCCAGAGAGCCGTGAGCCTGCCCGGTAATATCTGCAATCTTTTCAAGCCACAGATTCTGCCATGATACCCCTGACTTTTCTTCCACAATTTCCCGCAAATGGTCTTCTGCCTCCCGCTCTGTCCATGAAGCGGTGGGTACTGTCTTCCCTGCATTTTTCTGAATAAAAATTAAATACTCAATATTCCCTTCCGGTCCTTTGATGGGGGAATACTCCAAATCCAGTATGTCAAATCCAATGCTGTCTGCAAAATCCATGACTTTGTGAATTACTTCCTCGTGAACGGATTTTTCCCTTACAACACCTTTTTTTCCTACTTTTTCCTTGCCTGCCTCAAACTGGGGCTTAATCAGGCAAACCATTCGTCCACCGTCTTTTAAAAGATTTCTGGCAGGAAGTAATATCTTGGTAAGCGAGATAAAAGAAACATCCACAGAGGCAAAGTCCAAATCGTCCTGAATATCCTCACGCACCATGTAGCGGAAATTGGTCTTCTCCATGCAAACCACACGCTCATCACTGCGGAGTTTCCAGTCCAGTTGTCCATGTCCCACATCCACGGAATATACTTTTACCGCACCGTTTTGGAGCATACAATCCGTAAAACCACCGGTGGAAGCACCGATATCCATGCACACACAGTTTTCCAAAGTAAGATCAAAATTGTTCATGGCCTTTTCCAATTTCAAACCGCCCCGGCTTACATATTTCAGGGAACTGCCTCTAACCTCCAGCTTCACTTTTGTCAAATCAAAAGTTGAACCGGCTTTGTCCTCTCTTTGTCCGTCTATAAAAACATTTCCTGCCATAATAATGGCTTTTGCCTTTTCTCTGGAGGGGGCATATCCCTGCTCCACCAAAATGACATCCAATCTCTCTTTCATACAAACATTCCTGCTTTATATCGTACTGTTCTATAAATTAGCATTTTCAAGGATTTTCTCAATGTCTGCTGCAATGCTTTCTGCATCGATACCGATTTCTTTTTTCAACATCTCCACGTTACCGTGCTCCACATAAGCATCGGGAATAGACACCGCATGGAACTGTACACCAGCCTTTGTGCCCAGCAGATACTCCCGCACTTTTTCCCCATAACCGCCGCTTGCCACGTTTTCTTCCATGGTGACAATGAGTTTGTGGTTTGTAACTGCCTTGCGGACAGCCTCTTCGTCAATAGGCTTTACGAAACGGGCGTTGATGATACTGCACTGATTCCCCTTGTCATGAAGCATTTCCCGGACACGCTCCGCCGTTTTTACCATACTTCCCACCGCAAACAAGGCCACCTGGGATTCCTCGTAAATCCACTCGCTCTTACCGTACTCAATGGGTGCGCGGAAAGCTTCCAATCCATCATAAGCTTCTCCCCTCGGGTAACGCACTGCCACAGGAGCCTCAAAGTTTACTGCAAATTTAATCATATCCGAAAGTTCCCATTTATTCTTGGGAGCCATAATATGCATATTGGGAATGCAGGACAAGTAAGATAAGTCAAAAATGCCCTGATGGGTCTCACCGTCACTGCCCACAAGTCCTGCCCTGTCGATGGCGAAAACCACCGGCAGATTCTGAATGCACACATCATGCAAAATCTGGTCATAGGCACGTTGCAGGAAGGAAGAATAAATGGCAACGATGGGTTTAAGACCTCCTGCTGCCAGTCCTGCCGCAAAAGTTACCGCATGTTCTTCTGCAATACCCACGTCAAAAAATCTGTCGGGATACATATTGCGGAATCTCTTTAAACCGGTTCCGTCCGGCATGGCTGCTGTGATTGCCACAACTTTTTCGTCTCTTTGTCCCAGTTTGCACATAACAGTGGAAAAAACATCCGTATAATTGGCTTTTGTTCTGGGATGGGAAGGAATACCCGTCTCGATTTCAAAAGGCTCCGCACCGTGAAATCTGGCAGGATGACGCTCTGCAGGAGCATAACCTTTTCCTTTTTGGGTCAGCACATGAATCATTACTGCACCTTTTACGCGCTTTGCCTCTTTCATCACACGCATCATGCCTTCTACATCGTGTCCGTCCACCGGTCCCAAATAGGTAATACCCATATCTTCAAAAAACATGCCCGGAATAACCAGTTGTTTAAAACTGTTTTTGGCTTTCTGAATCTTTTTTACAATGCCGCTTCCGCCGGGAAGCACCTGCAATGTATTGTGAATTCCCTCTTTCATTCCAAGATAACTGTCTGCTGTACGGATATTATTCAAATATTTGGATACACCGCCCACGTTCTCGGAAATGGACATATTGTTATCGTTCAAAATAATGATAAAGTTTGTCTCCAGTCTGGAGGCATTGTTTAAGGCCTCGTAAGCCATACCGCCGGTTAACGAACCATCGCCAATAACAGATACAATGGTATTCTTTTCCCCTTTGATATCTCTGGCTTTTACCAGCCCTAACCCTGCAGAAATGGAGGTCGAACTGTGACCTGTATCAAAGGCATCGCAGTCGCTTTCTTTTCTCTTGGGGAAACCGCTCATACCGTGGAATTTGCGTAAGTTTTCAAATCCGTCCCGTCTTCCCGTGAGCAGTTTGTGGGTATAAGACTGATGACCCACGTCCCATATAATTTTATCCTCCGGCAAATTCAGTGACAAATGTAATGCCATGGTCAGTTCCACCGCACCCAAATTGGAACCAAGGTGTCCGCCGGTTACACTGATTTTTTCAATCAGAAATTCCCTGATTTCTTCTGCCAAAGTTCCATAGTTCTTTGCACTTATCTGCTTTATATCATTTGCTTTTTCTATCTGCTCTAAAAACATGATATTACTTCTCCCGATGTATTAATTGTAAAATCAGCGCTTTCAAAAATTCACCGTCACCGCCAACCGACTCAATAATGGCAGTGGCCTCTTTTGACAACTTTGCTACATCCTCTTTTGCTTTTTCCATTCCGTGTATGGTCACATAAGTTTGCTTGCTGTTTTTCTCATCGCTTCCCACCGGTTTTCCAAGCACCTGTTCATCACCGATAACATCCAGAATATCGTCCTGAATCTGGAAAGCAATTCCTATATTATAGGCGCATTTTTCCATATCTTCTACGGCTTTTTCGCCTGCGCCTGCCAAAATGGCACCAATCATCATGGAAGCCTGAATCAGTGCCGCTGTTTTATGTTCATGAATAAACAAAAGCTGCTCTGTGGTCAAAGGCTCCTTGGAATCCTCCGCCTCAATATCAGCGGTCTGTCCTCCTATCATGCCATAGATACCGGCTTTTTTTGCCAGAACCTGTAAGGCCTTCCCTACTGCAGCATATCTGTCTGCCACCTTGATACCGTCAACTTCACAGGAATCAAAAGCTCTCATGGCAGTCTCGAAAGCATAGTTCAAAAGACCGTCTCCCGCAAGAACCGCCATACCTTCCCCATAAACCACATGGGTAGTTTTTCTGCCCCTGCGGTATTCATCGTTATCCATGGCAGGTAAATCGTCGTGCACCAAAGAATAGGTATGAATCATCTCCATGGCCGCCATAAAGGGCTCTACGATTTTTCCTTTGCCCCCAAAAAGCCTGTAAGTCTCCTGCATCAGCATGGGGCGCAGTCTCTTACCGCCTGCCAAAATGCTATAGTTCATGGCCTCAAGCACGGTTTTCTGATAACCTTCCTCTTTCGGCAAATATCCTTTTATAATTTCTTCTATTTCTGCTGCTTTACTGTTAATCTCCCGGTTAATATCCATGTTAAAATTCCTCCGGAATCCCTTCCTCACTGAGCACCAAAACCCGTTTTTCTACTTTGTCAATCTCTTCGTTGCACTGCTTTAACAGTTCCATTCCCTTTGCATAAGCCGCAAAAGACTCCTCCAAAGAAAGGTCATCCTGCTCCAGTTTTTCCAAAGTTTCTTCCAATTTTGCAAAGTTTTCTTCTAAAGACATCCTATTCCTCCTGACCGGTAACCGTGGCATAAATCTGTCCGTCCGTTACCTGTATGCGAATATTATCCCCCGGCTGAACCTGGGATATTTTTCTGATGTTTTTCCCCTTTTCATCGGAAACATAAGAAAATCCCTGGTTTAATTTATCTAAAGGAGACAGTCCTTTCAATCTCTCGATATAAATCTCCAGTTTGTGTCTGTTTGTGCGCAGTTTCCTTTGCATACTGTCTTGCAGTTTTTCTTCCAGTTTCAAAAGGTAAGTGCGCTTTTCCCTAATTTTTCCGCCGGGACTCAAATAGCCCAGCCGTACTTTTAAGTTTTCGGCACGTTTTCTCTGCTCCGAAATACGCCGGTTTATCTGTCTGTCCAAACGAAGTTTACTTTCCGACAACATACTTTCCAATTGTCTGTAATCGTAAACTGCCAGTTCCGCTGCCGCTGAAGGAGTCGGTGCCCGTAAATCCGAAACAAAATCCGCAATGGTGGTGTCCGTCTCATGCCCCACCGCAGAAATAATGGGAATTTGACAATCGAAAATGGCTTGTGCCACCACTTCCTCGTTAAAAGCCCAAAGATCTTCCATGGAACCGCCTCCGCGTCCCACAATCATTACATCCACCTCTTGGGCTTCCAGTGCCCGGATACCCGCCGCAACACTCTCCGGCGCCGCATCGCCCTGCACGATGGCCGGATACAAAATAATCTGCACATAAGGATTTCGTCTGGTGGCGACATTAATAATATCACGCACTGCCGCTCCCGTGGGTGCAGTTACTACGCCGAGTTTTTTTATATATTTCGGAATGGGCTGCTTGTACTGTGGTGCAAACATGCCTCTTTCCGCCAATTCTTTCTTTAACAGTTCAAATCTTTCATGCAAAAGACCGGCACCATCCTGCAAAATACTACGGGCATACAACTGATATTTGCCGTCCCGCTCATACACATCCACACTGCCGTTTACAATAACCTGCTGTCCTTCCTGCATGCGAAAACCAAGACCACTTCTGTTGCCTGCAAACATGACGCAGGCCATGGTCCCTTTTTCGTCCTTTAACGTAAAATAAATATGTCCAGAAGAATGATATTTACAGTTGCTTACCTCTCCTCTTACGAGGATGGACTGTAACATATAATCCTGCGTGAACATATTTTTTATATACGAATTCACTTGTGCTACGGTATATACGTTCTGAATATTAATCACCAAGCCTTACGCAAATTTTGCCAGTATTGCATTTACAAAACTTCCGGAATTGTCCTGACCGAATTTTTTAGCCAGTTCCACCGCTTCGTTAATGGCAACGCTTACCGGAACATCATCATCGTGCAACATCTCATAAATTGCAAGACGCATAACGGTAAGTTCCACCTTACCCATTCGTTTGATATCCCAACCTTCTGATTTTGCTTTTAACATTTCGTCAATTTCGGGCAATTTTGCCACTATTTTTTCGTATTTCGCAGTGATGTAGTCTGCATCTTTTTCCGTGTACATCACTTCATCATCTTCAAAGAACATCCTGATTTGTTCAGGCATCTCCTCCGGTGTATTAAACTCCACTCGAAATAACAGCAGAAAAATCTGCTCTCTCAGTTCTCTTCTTCCCATATCGTACCTTTCTGCGCACCTATGCTTTATTTGTTTTGCTGCATATTCACACCGGCAATACGGATATTCACATCTGTCACTTCCAAACCGGTCATGTTCTCAATGGCAGTTTTTACTTTAGACTGTACTTTCTGGCTCACTGCGGGAATGTTATATCCGTAATCCACTACAATTGCCACCTCTACTTTTACTGTTTTATTGAATATCTCTGCTTTCACACCCTTGGACAGATTTTTAACACCGACTTTGCTCATCAGCTCATGAGTAATATTACCGGCCATGGCGGAAACACCTTCAACTTCGGTTGCTGCCAAGGCTGCAATCATTTCCACAACATCGTCTGCAATCTGCACCGCACCCACGCTTTCATCTTCCTGCAACAAATATGTGTTTCTATCTACTTCTCTTTCCATTTGAGTTTCCTCCCAATATTCATACTATGCATAGATTATACCACACTGTATAGTCTTTTGCCTAGGTTTTTCTTTTATTCTTCCAAAAGCCAAAAGGTAATTGAAAGTTGCTCTTTGTTATCTGTGTATGCCAGTATTCCGTCTTCCACATCCCAGAAGCGGAATATGCTTTGATTCGTGATAAGTTCTTTGTAAAACTCATCGTAAGTTGCCTTATCTGCACATTTTACCGTTACCGTATCCTGCCCGCGGGATTGGATTTTTTCCAGATAGGCCGCCACCTGCTCTTCGTCATAGGCAGGAAAATAACCGCCCTCCACCACATAATAATTTGCCGCCGTTGCAGTACACAGTGGCATGGGCACCACATTATCAATCACATGGGTTCTGCATATTTGCTCCGTTGTAACGCATAAATAGTCATAATTTACGGATGGACCGTCTGCCGGTTCCATTCCTTCCCCCGTGCGGTAGGAAGCGTCTCCCCAGGTGGGGTCCACATAGTAATATTCTCCGTCTACCTGCACCAGATTCCATGCATGTCCCACGCCGTCTTCCACGGTTCCCAAAACTACTGTGCAGGGAACCTCCAGACGCTCCAGCAAAAATTGCATGGCTTTGGCATATCCCTGACACACAGACTTTTGCCCAATAAAAACCGAGCAGATATTTTGGTTTTGGGGCGCTTCCAGCAGGTACTGCGTGTTTTCGATAATATAGTCATAAACATACTTTACTTTCTCGTAATCGGACGCATCCGACGAAATTCCTTGCAGACATTTATCGACATACAGTTCTATCTGCTCTGCGCGGATCCGGGCCTCCTGGTCATCCATGGAATACATACCGCGAAAAACAATGCGCACCGTCTCTTCATTTCTGGTGTGCTGCAGTTGTTGGTAACCTTCCACATAAAAAAGTTCGGGATGGTCATTCATGACGCATTGGAATATGGCGTCAATATCTTCCGGATTCAGTGTGCCGATTTGACTTTGCAAAAGGTCTCCCTCTTCCAAACGCCCCGAAAGCACGGTATATATGTCAGCATACCAGTGCCGGCGGGCTTCGTCCAACTGAT
The DNA here is from genome assembly GCA_017468395.1 of Lachnospiraceae bacterium. GTDB lineage: Bacteria > Bacillota > Clostridia > Lachnospirales > Lachnospiraceae > Acetatifactor. Next base: position 229,903 of record JAFUIR010000004.1, read on the forward strand.
TAAAAGCGTAGCAATCTGCCAACTTTTCAAAAATTTCTTTGTAAGAATCTTCTTTGCCGGCATCTTCCCCTGTCTGCTCCATGCTTTCTATTTCTTTGTCTGCGCTTGTGAATACTTTAGGGTTTTCGCCCTCTGTTACCTTCACAGCATTTCCGGAAAGCAATTTTCCCCCAAAGAAAAAAGCCACTACAAGCACTGTCAATACCAGAATTTTTGTCTTCTTCATCCTGCAACTCCCCCAAGTCTACAATACACAATTAGTTTCTTCCAAATTCCGATAATACCAAGCCTTTATTTCTGTCCAAGGTCATGCCCACGCTCCATGAATTGATAAATAACAGCAAAGGATTGCCCTTAAGGTCCTGAATCTTCTTCATGTCTGAGGTTCCCACCAACTTGTCCATGTTAATCTCATCTTTGTTTTCAATCCATCTGATATGCTCATACGGCAGCGGTTCCAGACGTATTTCCACGTTGTATTCATTTTCCAGACGGTATTTCAAAACATCAAACTGGAGCACGCCTACCACGCCCACAATGATTTCTTCCATACCGGTGGAAAGTTCCTGGAAAATCTGGATAGCGCCTTCCTGGGCAATCTGGGTAATACCTTTTACGAACTGCTTACGCTTCATGGTATCAATCTGACGCACTCTGGCAAAATGTTCCGGTGCGAATGTAGGAATACCTTCGTAGCAAAACTTCTCTTTAGGCATACAAATGGTATCACCGATAGAGAAAATACCCGGGTCAAATACACCGATAATATCTCCTGCATAAGCTTCATCCAAAATCTTTCTTTCGTCCGCCATAATCTGCTGGGGCTGGGACAGGCGCATCACTTTGTCACCCTGTACATGTTTTACTTCCATGCTGGCCTCGAATTTGCCGGAACAGATACGCATAAAGGCAATACGGTCCCTGTGGGCCTTATTCATGTTTGCCTGAATCTTAAATACAAAAGCGGAGAAATTATTTTCCACGGGGTCAATAACGCCGATATCCGCTTTTCTGGGAAGAGGCGTTGTGGTCATTTCCAAAAAGTGCTTCAGGAAATCTTCCACACCAAAGTTTGTCAGGGCAGAGCCGAAAAATACAGGTGTCAAATCACCGCTTCTTACTGCCTCTAAGTCAAACTCTGCGCTTGCGCCGTCCAAAAGTTCTATTTCATCTAAAAGTTTATCCGCCGCATCTGTGCCGATAATCTCCGCCAGTTTTCCTTTATCGTCCACGGGAACCTCTGTGGTTTCCCCTTCTTTGGTACCTTTTTCCGTATCGGAGAAAGTAAGTACCACATTTTTGTTTCTGTCGTAAACGCCCTTAAATCCCTTACCGGAACCGATAGGCCAGTTTACGGGACAGGTTGCAATACCCAGTTCTTTCTCGATTTCGTCCAACAGTTCAAAGGTATCGTTTGCATCTCTGTCCATTTTGTTGATAAAAGTAAAAATAGGGATTTTTCGCATTACACAAACTTTAAATAATTTTCTGGTCTGTGCCTCTACACCCTTGGATGCGTCAATAACCATGACCGCAGAATCTGCCGCCATCAATGTCCGGTAAGTATCCTCAGAGAAATCCTGATGTCCCGGGGTGTCCAGAATATTGATGCAAAATCCGCCGTACTCAAACTGAAGAACAGAGGATGTAACGGAAATACCTCTCTCCTTTTCAATTTCCATCCAGTCAGACACCGCATGTCTTGCAGTAGCCTTTCCTTTTACACTTCCCGCCAGGTTAATAGCGCCGCCGTAGAGCAAAAACTTCTCCGTCAGTGTGGTTTTACCCGCATCGGGGTGTGAAATAATCGCAAATGTGCGTCTTCTGTTTATCTCGTCTGCATAAACTGCCACGTCTTTTTCCTCCATTATTCAAGCATTCCCTTGCCGAAGAAATCCTCTTCGTTTGGGCAAATTCCAAAGTATTGTAACACAGTTGCACCTATATCTGCAAAGGTTTCCCGTGTTCCCAGATTTTTCGGGGTAATACCTTGCCCGTACATTAAGAAGGGCACATATTCCCTGCTATGGTCTGTAGATACGGTATAACCCGGGTCGCATCCGTGGTCTGCGGTAATCATCAAAATGTCCTCTTCCCGCATTTTTTCCATAAGGAGAGGTAACTTTTCATCAAACTGCGCCAATGCGCGGGCATAGCCGTCCACATCATTGCGATGTCCGTAGAGCATATCGAAATCCACCAGATTCACAAAGCAAAGCCCTTCAAAATCTTTGTCCATATACTCTAAAGTTTTCTCGATTCCGTCTGCATTATTTTGGGTATATACATACTCGGATATACCTTTTCCGGCAAAAATATCATTGATTTTTCCTACCCCAATGGTTGCGTAACCCTTTTCCATCAACCGGTCAAGCATAGTCACCGCAGGGGGCTCCAAAGAGAAATCATGGCGTCTGGCAGTGCGGGTATATTCCCCATTTGCTCCAATGAATGGCCGGGCGATTACTCTGCCGACGCCGTGCTCTCCCTGCAATATTTTTCTTGCAATCTTACAATAATGATATAATTCTTCCACCGGCACCACATCTTCGTGGGCAGCAATCTGAAAAACGCTGTCTGCAGAAGTATACACAATCAGCGCTCCCGTGCGCATATGTTCTTCCCCATATTCTTTAATAACAGCTGTTCCCGAATAAGGTTTGTTGCACAAAACCTTTCTGCCGGTCTGCTTTTCAAACTCTTCAATAATTTCAGGCGGAAAGCCCTGGGGATATGTGGGCATGGGGTGTTTGGAACAAATGCCCGCTATTTCCCAATGTCCCGTGGTGGTGTCCTTTCCTTTAGAGGCTTCCTTCATTCTGGCAATCAAAGCCTTCGGATTTTCTGCTTTAGCTGCGCAGTTTACGCCGTCAATGTTAAAAAGCCCCAGTGCTCCCATGTTATCCATGGCAAAATATTTACTTCCGGATACCGTTTTCAGTGTATTTACTCCCACGTCGCCATAGGAAGGGGCATCTTCCATGGCACCGATTCCGAAACTATCCAACACAATCAGAAATACTCTTTTCATCCGTGCTCCTATCTGCACCCATGTGGTGCGCTACCATCATCAAACTGTGATTATCTTATCATATTTCAAATTACTGCACAACTGTGCTGATAATAATATTCGCCGCGTCCACTTCTGTTTTTCTCTTCACAATGTCTTCAATCTGGGCACGCTGGGCATCGGTCAGTTCCAAGGCGTTTATCACTACATCCACGCTGTTGCCGTCAATGCTTACCACCACGTCACTAAAGCCTTTTGCCTCCAGCAAAATTTCTGCTGCGGTTTCCTTCTCGGCGATTTCCGTCATTTCCACCATGGTGTCTACGGCGCTTTGTTTCTGGGCATCCGTAAGACCGGCACTGTTGATAATATTCAAAAGAGTTTCTTTATTTTTGGCTCTTGTCTGCTCTTTGGAAAGTTTGGCATCGGATAAAGTCGCCAGTCCTGCGCCGGAAGTAAACACTGCTTCGCCGGGAATTTCTCCTTCATCCGGTGTTGCCCCTAATGTGCCGTCCGCCAATTCGCCGGTACCATTTCCCGCATCTGCTACCTGATTTCCTTCTGTAGCAGTGCCGTTTGCTTCCATTCCGGTAGAAAGATAATCCTCAGTTATAACATTTACATCTGTTTCCATGCTGACTACATCCGTAAGATCGGCGGCGCTGTTAATCAGCAAATCTTCTTCCGACAAATCAAACAGGGAATCCAAAGTAAAGTTGCTGTCCGCTCCCTCTGCAGTAAGTTCCTGTGAATCGATTCCTTCCAATACTTCTGCATTACCGGAAGTAGGTAAATATCCCGCTTTTTCCAAATCTTCTCCCGCAAACTGTAAGTACCCTGCCACTGCAATCATAATAGCAAGTGCCGTAATCATAAGCTGATTCTTTTTAAGTAAATTTTTCACGCAATTCTCCCCTTTTCTGACACATTTATTGTGTCTTCATCTTTACTACTTTTATCTTATGTGCATCAATTCCAAATAATACCTCAATTGCATCCGATATATTTTTGCTGACACTTCCGTTACCCGCACCCTGGGCAATTACAATTACACCCTCTACCTTTGGCAATAATGTTTTTACCACATAAGGAACCGAAGTCCCGCTTTCGGAGCTGTATACCGTACTTTCCCCACTGTCAAAACTGCTTATCTGCCTGCTCCCACCCTGACTGTCCGTTTCCACAGTCCCCGAACGGCTTACAGGCATGTCTTTTTCCACTACCTTTTCCTCCGTGGATTTCATGGAAATAATCACGTCCACTGCCCCTGCACCATCCACCTTTGCCAAGGATTTTTCCAACTTTTCTTCCATATAGGTGCAATAATCCTGCACCGTACTAAATAACAAGTCCTCACCGGTATTTTCCATAATAGTATCCGATTGGTTGTCCCTTTGTCCGGACTTTGAACTTTTATCCCCGCCATCTACCGGAATAGTGGCGACCAATAATAATATCCCCAAAAGAACCACTACTATGAGACCATTCTTGTTCTTTAGTAAAGGCTTCAATTTTTCTGTCATTTCGCCACCTCCACCGCATCAATCACTACAGGCTCTATTTCTTTTGATGTTGTTTCCGCTACTTCTTGACCGGATACATCCTGCAAAGGTGCGAAAACAGAATCTACCGTCTCCACCCTGCCACTCAACATTTCCTCATACTCATTCATGGACACAAAAAAGTCATCCGCATCCCCCAACATTTGAAACACAGGTACGACAATCAAAACCAATACAATGATACTGACCAAAACCCTCAAATATTTGTCGTAGGAGGCATTGGGGCGAAACTGGATAATGGCCTGCGCACAAATAATGAAAATCCCAACCCGTTTGATAATATCAAAAAAATTTTCTCCCATTCAGAACCCCCTGTTAGTTGTAAGTGCCGCTACGGATATGGTTAAAACAAATAAAAACATTGCCGTTCCTGCCGTCCTAAGAAGCAATGCACTTGCGTTTCCCACTTTATCCGCGCATGTTGTTATACGCTTATCACTAATAATCCCAAGAAAAGCCGCAGCAATTTTGAGCATTGCCGCAATAATAAAAATTTTCAAAAGTGGTACTACACATACCGCCAAAAGAAGAATTAACATTACCACTCCTATGCTGTTTTTAATAATTACAGCGGAGCCAAGCACCACATCCACTACTCCATCTGCCACATTACCGATTCCCGGAATCACTGACACGACTTTTTGCAGGGTGGACGCCTTTGCAGAATCTATAACAGGTGTTATCAATGATTGAATCAAACTGATTCCTGTCACCGCCCCCAAAGAAAGTTTCAACATCAGCCGTATGCCCTTTTCCAAAAGTTCCACAATCATTGTCAGTTTTTCCTCTATCCAGACTCCATTGATGGCAGAGAGCAAAACATAACTATAGATACAGGGAACAACTATAGATACCAAAAACGTCTGTATCAAATAAATAATCAAAAGCATCAGCCCATAATAAGCAGTAGCCGTAGTAGTGCCTGTTACAACACCCACAGACAGCAAATAGGCCGGAACAAAAATTTTGATAAAAGAAATTATGTTTTCAACGGTTTCCACCGCAATGCCGGCAGCCTCCTGAAAACAGCGCAGCAATACACTCATTAATAAAAGATACACAAAATAAAAACTCAAATCGGCAATCTGCCGGCTTTCAAACACTTCCACAAAATAGGAAATAACAGAAGCTGCCACCCCTGCAACCAATATCCAAATCAGTACATCCTTCATTCCCAGCAATTGCTGTCCCGTTCCCGCAAATATGCCATCCGCCACACTTCCCAGTGCTCCAATAATATCACCCGTTATTATTTGTTCCAGCATGAAACCAAGGTCAAAAGAATAGTCCGGAAAGAGTTTATCCAACTCTTCCGATACCCCGGACAATTCATAGTCCTGCCATACCTGCCCCATATCAACATCCATTACCAAAATCCCTCCAGTTGTTCTATTACCGCTAATATAATAGGCAAGCCGGAAAGCATCACCGCAAGTCTTCCCAACATTTCAATCTGACCTGCCACGGACTGGTAGCCTGCATCTTTACAAATCCCGGCACTAAATTCACATATGTAAGTGATTCCGATTACCTTTAACAATATTCCCAAATAACCTTGTCCAACTGCCATATACTTCTGCAAGCTTTGAACCTGTCCCACCACGCCCTGTAAAGTTTGAAGGGCATAATAAAAAATGAGAATCCCAATTCCGATCCCTATATATGTTCCATATTCCGGTTTGTGACTTTTAAACTGAATAGCTATAAGTACACCTATAATCCCTACTGCCGCAACCTTAACAATTTCCATTATATAACACCCGATATTTATAGTGAAAACAAAGTTTGTATAGTCATAAACAATTCATATATGTATGGAACAATCCAAGTTAATACCAATATCAGTCCTGCCAGACTAATCAGAAAAGCATGTTCCTCTCTTCCGCTATGTTTGAGCACCTGGCTTAGAATTGTAATCAATATTCCTACTGCCGCTATCTTAAAAATCAGACCCACACTCATGCTTCCACCTCAATAACAACCGTTTTTTAAAGTAAAATAACAACTATCAGAAGCCCACACATAATCCCAAGACCGGCGGCCATTCTTCCTTGCTTTTGCAATTCACATTCACGTTTTTTCACACTACTGTTTATCATATCCCTGTGCTGTTCAATAGTCCGCAGTTGCATATGATAGTCGCTGATTCCTTCCTCTGACGCAAATCCTAAAACCATTTCCTTTTCCTTTTGAGAAATAGGCAGGCTTTTTAAGCACTCTCCCATTATCTGATGCCAACCTGCACGAAAATCCTGTTCCTTTGAACCTTCCATAAGTTCATAGATTTTCATAAGACTGCTTTTATATGGTTCCTCCATATTTTTGCCTACCTGCCTGCAACATTCCGGCAAAGTGGACCTATGATAATTTACTTCGCTCATCATCATCTCCAACATTTTACAAATCTGCCTCATATGTTTTAAACCTTCATTTAACTCCCAACGATACCAAAAGCCCAACCCGCTGCAACCTAATAACACCAAAATCCCTCCTAAGATTCGTAACATAGTTGGAACTCCTTTCCATACACGGATTTCACGCCCGGCTTTCCATTTTTCTTTTCCAGAACCACATACCTATTAAATAAATCTTGATTTAACATTTTCCATATTTCATCTTTTCTCTGCAGTTCCTGTAAGCCATCTCCATGCACGGTTGCCAAAAGACCACATCCGCAGGCCGCAGCTCTTTTCAAAGCCTTATAATCTTCTTCTCCCCCAAGTTCATCTACTGCGATGACCCGTGGTCCCATGGCTCTTACAAGCATCATCATCCCCCTTACCTTGGGGCACCCATCCAACACATCCGTCCTTAATCCCACATCATTTTGGGCGACCCCCATAAAACACCCCGCAATTTCCGAACGCTCGTCCACTACCCCTACAGTAACACCTTTTCCATAGACATTCCCATCTGATACCTGACGGATAATGTCCCGCAGCAAAGTGGTTTTCCCACATCCGGGAGGCGAAATAATCAATGTATTACATATCTTTCCGTTTTGATATAATAATGGCAAAATAGTATCTGCTGCTCCCGGCACCTGATGCGCCACACGGATATTCATATAAGAGATATGTTTCAAATTTCTCACACTCTCATTCTCCTCCAGAACCGCTTGTCCTGCCACTCCCACCCGGTGTCCCCCCGGCATTGTCAAAAATCCTTTCCTAATTTCATCCTCAAAGGCATAAATCGAATAATTACACATGTAATTTAATATTTCTTCCAGTTCTTTCCCCGCTATCACATATGCTGACTTCGCGTCCTTGGTAAAACTGCCATCTTCTTTCAAAAAAAATTCTCCGCCACCGGTCAACACCACTACCGGCCTGTCCCGTCTAAGCCGTATCTCCTGCACCTTTGCACTCATTTCCGCAATATGTTTCCATCTATCTCGCATGGAAACCGGAAACATATATAACAATCCCTTATCCATCATACCCTTCCTCCGTCTCAAGTCCTTAATCTAATATATGTACAGGCATTCCAATTATGACAGACAACTTTTGAAAAATTGTATACAAAAAAATACACCATTTTTTTCAATAGGTGTAGACATTTCCTTTAATTGATGCTATTATAATATTACAAACAGTAATGATTACTATTATTAATTCTTAAGGAGGGCAATATTATGACAAATGTAAATCAGGCGCAGGTCAACAACCTTGTAAATTTATTAGACGGATATGTAGACAAGGGAGGTCATCATCTCAATGTAAATGTACTTAACAGAGACACCCTTTTGGATGCACAGCAACATCCCGAAAAATATCCCCAACTTACCATCCGCGTATCCGGTTATGCAGTAAACTTCATCAAACTGACTAAAGAACAGCAAACCGACGTAATCAACAGAACTTTCCATGAAGGAATGTAATCCTCAGATAATGCAAAAAGGACTTGAGCCAAATCTCAAGTCCTTTTCTACATTCAAGTTTTTTTGTTAATCCATTCTTTAAGCGGTTACAGGTGTTCCATCCGCATTATAATATTCCTCATACAAAAATTCACCATTTTCATCATATATATAAATAGAATATTCTTGCAATATATCATTGTAATAATAGTTACTGCGGATGAGGATATTATCCGTATCATATATATAGGTTTCATATCCGAGGCAGTTATCGGCACTTCCATACCAGGTTTTCTTTGTTTCAAGCCCTTCTTCATTATACTCAACTATATCATAGGAAGTCGAATACGAAGTCTTTACACTGATAAGAGTTCCGGTTGCATTGTAAGTGTAGTCAACTTTTCTGCCCTGAACACCATACGCATCATAATATATCTCACTAAGGACATTATTGTTAGAATCTGTATATTTCCTTTTTATTACAGTGTCTTCCATATTTGTCCAAACATATTCGCGGCCACCATCTTCCAAGGAACTACTTGTCATTGTAACAACCAGTTCTCCTTCTTCATTATACTCTTCTCCGCCCATTTCAACATCATTCTCATAATACGTAACATCATAAGAACCATCATCATAGTAATCAAATACAGTCTTCTTACCATCTTCATATCCAAAAACTATATTTGAAATAGAACCATCCGAATTCTTATATGTTGACTTCGTCTCGAAACCATCTCCGTCATACTCTGTAAAAATCTGAGAGCCATCTCTATCTAAAAAAAGAGAAGTCAATAAATCTTCACCAACATAAACTTCTTCCTCTGACATAAAGCCGTCTGCTTCATATTCTCTGACAGTTGTGGTACCATTTTCATCATCATATTCATACTCTGTCCATTCCTGAACTGAGTCATCTGATGCAAAATAGGTTGTTATTGTCTTGTTTCTGCCCTGCTCATCATACTCAAAGAGCGCATATTGGTCAACGCCATCCTCCGTATAATCCACACGGATGACCCGGCCTTCTTCATCGTAAGTTACAGTAGGTCCCTCAGAATCAGACTCAGAATCCTCTTCCTCCTGATAAACTGAGATATTTCCTTTGGTCCTGTTTTCGGCCATACCAAATACCAGATAATGTTCTGCTGCCGCTACATAATCATTACCAAATGCTTTCTCGATATCATCGTAAGCATCAATATAAATTTTTACATTGAAATTTGTTCCATTGTCACGATTTTCATTGATACCGTAATCAAAGTAATGTTGGACATACGCATCCCAGTTATCACCGAATGCCCGGTCCAAATCTCCATATGCAGCCCTGTATTTCTGCACATCCAAAATAGGGCTCATATTTCTGCCCTCTTTCAAACCAAATTCCTGGAAATGCTTCCACAACATTTCTTCATTATAATCAAATGCTGCTTTCAAATCAGGATATTGATCCGCATAGTATTTTGCACTGAATATATCCTTGAGTCCGGCCGCACTTACGTCAAATGCGCTTCCTGCAAGAAGTACCACTGCAATAAGAGTAACTAATAATTTTTTCACCTTATATACCCTCCATCCTTAAACTTTTGTAACTTTAATTATAAATTACATAGGAAAGAATAGCAATCTTTTTTCATTATTAACAAGCAAAAAAATCCCGCTCATTTCTGAGCGGGACTCTTATAGGTTTTCTCACATTAATTACTGCTGGGCTACGTCCTTCATAGAGAAACTGATTCTGCCCATTTTGTCTTTTCCAAGGCAAACTACAGTAACTGTATCGCCCAGTGTCAGTACGTCTTCTACATGCTCGATTCTCTCTTTGCAGATTTTGGAGATGTGAACCATACCCTCTTTACCGGGTGCGAATTCAATGAATGCACCGAATTCTTTGATGCTTACTACTTTACCTTTGAAAATCTGACCTTCCTCAAAGTCGGTTACAATAATCTTAATAATTTCAACAGCCTTTTCAATCATAGCAGCGTCCGTACCGCAAACTGCCACTTTACCATCGTCTGTGATATCAATCTTCACGCCTGTGCGGGCAATGATTTCGTTGATGGTCTTACCACGCTGACCAACCACTTCACCAATCTTCTCAGGATCAATCTGGATAGATACAATCTTGGGAGCATATTTGCTAACTTCTGCTCTGGGCTCGCTGATAGCAGGTTTCATACATGTTTCCATGATGAACATTCTTGCTTCGCGGCACTGTGCAATAGCGCCTTCAACGATAGGTCTTGTAAGACCGTGAATCTTGATATCCATCTGGATAGCTGTGATACCGTCTTCTGTACCTGTTACCTTGAAGTCCATGTCGCCGAAGAAGTCTTCCAGACCCTGGATATCTGTAAGCAGTACATAATCGTCATCTGTATCGCCTGTTACAAGACCGCAGGAAATACCTGCAACCATTTTCTTAATAGGCACACCTGCAGCCATCAGGGACATACAGGAAGCACATGTAGATGCCATGGATGTAGAACCGTTGGACTCGAAAGTCTCGGATACTGTACGGATAGCATAAGGGAATTCTTCTTCTGAAGGAAGCACGGGAATCAGTGCTCTCTCAGCCAGTGCACCGTGACCGATTTCTCTTCGTCCCGGTCCGCGGGAAGGTTTTGTCTCGCCTACGGAATAGGAAGGGAAATTGTAGTGGTGCATATATCTCTTAGCAACTTCGTTTTCATCAAGACCATCTAATTTCTGCTGTTCAGAAAGAGGTGCCAATGTACATACGTTACAAATCTGAGTCTGTCCACGGGTGAACATTGCACTACCGTGTACTCTGGGAATTAAATCTGTTTCAGCTGCCAAAGGACGGATCTGTGTGATTGCACGGCCATCGGGTCTCTTGTGGTCTTTCAGAATCATCTTGCGGACAGTTTTCTTTTCATACTGATATACAGCTTCGCCCAGAAGCGCAAGCCATTCTTCATTGTCAGCAAAAGCCTCTTCCAATTTGGCGGTAATATCTTTGATATTGCCTTCTCTTGTCTGCTTATCATCTGTAAATACAGCAACTTCCATCTCTTCGGGAGTTACGATTGCTTTCATTGCATCGAAGAGTTCTGCAGGAATTGCGCAACTTGTGTATTCATGCTTAGTCTTACCAACTTCTGCAACAATCTGGTTGATAAAAGCGATAATAGTCTGGTTTACTTCGTGAGCCATGTAAATAGCTTCAATCATTTTTGCTTCAGGAACTTCGTTAGCACCTGCTTCAATCATGATTACTTTCTCGGTTGTAGAAGCAACAGTCAAGTTCAAATCACCGTTTTTCCACTGTTCCTGAGAGGGGTTAATGATAAATTCACCGTCAACAAGACCAACCTGTGTCATAGCACAAGGACCATCGAAAGGAATATCGGAAATACATGTTGCAATTGCAGCGCCAAGCATTGCCACCAGTTCGGGACGGCACTCAGGGTCTACACTCATAACCATGTTGTTCAGTGTTACATCGTTTCTGTAATCCTTGGGGAACAAAGGACGCATAGGTCTGTCGATTACGCGGCTTGTCAAAATTGCGTTTTCACTGGCCTTTCCTTCTCTCTTGTTAAATCCTCCGGGGATTTTACCTACGGCATACAATTTTTCTTCATACTCTACGCTAAGAGGGAAGAAATCAATACCGTCTCTGGGCTTGTCTGATGCGGTTGCTGTGGAGAGAACTGTTGTCTCGCCATACTGCATAAAAGCACATCCGTTAGCCTGTTTACCTACTTTGCCTACTTCAACACTTAAAGTACGGCCTGCAAGGTCCATTGTAAATGTCTTCATACTCATTCTCCTTCTGCCCGTCTTTTGCGGGCTCATCGTCTTGCCGGGGGACTTCCCGAAACTACTGAAAAAAACATTTTTACGCCTCTCTATGTAAAAATATGCTTTTCAGCGGTCTCGGAACGAAATACCGCCCGGCGGTTTACAGTTACATGCGATACGCCTCCCGCAACAGTTGCCGCACCGCTATTATAAGATAAGGCGGAGAGGCCGAATCTAATCGGACGCGCTCCGCCTTCTTCTTACATAATTATTTTCTCAGACCAAGTCTTTCGATAAGAGAACGATATCTCTCGATATCTTTTTTCTTCAGATACTGAAGAAGACCACGACGCTGACCTACCATTTTGTACATACCGCGTCTGGAGTGGTTATCCTGAGGATGTGCTTTCAGATGCTCTGTAAGCTCCTGGATTCTTGCTGTAAGTACTGCTACCTGTACTTCAGGTGAACCTGTATCACCGGGGCATGTAGCATACTCGTTCATGATTGCTGTTTTCTTCTCTTTAGAAATCATTTTTGTTTCCTCCTTAAATTTTAATAACCGCCTGATACTAAGGATAGGTCGGAGTGTCCAAAACCTGAGTACCGGCTGCAAATCATACCTTGATATAATATCACAAAGACCGCCGCTTGTAAAGACTAATTATCTTTTTTCGCAAACTTCTCTGCCTGGGCGCGAATTAATTCCTCGTCATCAAAATAATTGATTCTCATAGCCGCTTTTACTTCATCCAAAGTCTTAGCCGCTTCTGCCCTTGCCACCTCGCAGCCCTTTTTCAGAATCTCATAAATTTCGGGAATCTGCTGTTCAAGCTGCGCCCTGCGTGCCCTGATAGGCGCCAGTTCTTCCTGCATAATGGCATTCAAGAACTTCTTCACCTTCACATCGCCCAGACCGCCTCTCTGGTAATGTGCCTTCATTTCATCCAGATTTGCATAATCGGGACAATATCTTTCAAAATGTTCATCCTTACAGAATGCGTCCAAATAAGTAAATACCGCATTGCCCTCCAATGAACCGGGGTCGGTAATCTTTAAATGGTTAGGGTCTGTAAACATGCTCATAACTTTATTGCGTACCACTTCTTCGCTGTCAGACAAATAAATGCAGTTACCGAGGGACTTACTCATTTTTGCCTTGCCGTCTGTACCGGGCAGTCGGCAGCACACCTGATTTTGGGGTATCAGCGCTTCGGGTTCCACCAAAGTATCACCATATGTAAAGTTAAACTTGCGCACGATTTCACGGCACTGCTCTATCATGGGAAGCTGGTCCTCTCCCACGGGAACTGTGGTGGCTTTAAACGCAGTAATATCAGCCGCCTGACTGATAGGATATGTCAAAAATCCTACCGGAATACTCTCGCCGAAGCCTCTCATCTGGATTTCTGTCTTAACAGTAGGATTGCGTTTCAGACGTGCCTCTGTTACCAGATTCATATAATAAAAGCAAAGTTCTGTCAGTTCCGGAACCATGGACTGGATGAACAAATTGGATTTTGCGGGATCTAAGCCGCAGGACAGATAATCCAGCGCCACCTCGATGATATTTTCCCTGATTTTGTCCGGATTGTCTGCATTGTCCGTAAGTGCCTGGGCATCCGCAATCATAATAAAAATCTTGTCGTATTCACCGGAATTTTGCAGTTCCACTCTCCTGCGAAGGGAACCCACATAATGTCCGATATGTAATTTTCCTGTAGGTCTGTCACCTGTCAAAATAATTTTACTCATAATAAACTCCTATCTGCCTTCCCGATATATAAAAATGGTTCTTATCCACACAGGATAAGAACCAACTCTTATCAGTTTACTGAATTTAGTATAGCCATTTCATCGCTAAATGTCAATGTTTTTTAGTCCTGAATAATATCTACGCACTTAACCGGTGTACGATAATTGTATGTGGAAATTTTAATTCCGCTTTTGGGGCTGCTGGCATGAATTACCTTATCGTCCCCGATATACATAGCCACATGATTGATGGTGCCTGAACTGTTTGCATAAAACAAAAGGTCACCGGGCTGTAATTCCGATACACTGATTTTTTTACCGTCACCTGCCTGGGAACGGGAGGTACGTGAAATTTTAATATTAAAGTTTTTGTAAATGGACTGAACAAAACCGGAGCAGTCTGCCCCTTTAGTCAAACTGGTACCGCCCCACACATAAGGATTTCCCACAAACTGTTTTGCATATTCCACAATATCAACCCGTAAATCAGTCACGCCTTCCCCGTATCGAAGCTGCGTCAGCGTAATGGCTGTGTCCAGTTTTTCTACGATTTCCACGTACTCGCCAAACACATATGCCTCGTTTCCGTCAACGTTTACTTTTACCCACTCTCCTACTGTTTCCAGATAATCCAGTTCCTCATTTCTGGGCATCAGTGTAAGTACTGCCCCCTCCAAACTTGCATCATCACGGACTTTCAACGATTCCACCGTAACTTTTGCCACTGCGGTTACCAGTTCCTGCGCTTTTAATTTCGCTGCTGTTCCCGTAAGTAAGTATTCTGCACTGACATATCCTTCCACTTCGCCGGACTTAATATGCGCCCAGCCGTCTTTGACTTCCAAAATCTCACAGGCGGAATTTTCTTTCATTTTACCGGCTAATGCCGCTTCTGTGGATGGTTCCTTCCGCACATTCAAACTACTGCTTACATTTGCAATACCAAGATTAGTGTAGCCCCAAAAAGCCCCTTCTGCCTCGGCAGCCGCCTTAAGGCACTCTTCTTCCGTAAGTTCTAATGTATAAATAGAAGCTGCTCCTGCATTAGGTACGATATTTCTGATAGAACCGATTCCCTCTGCGGATACATTCATAGGGTTCATTAAGAAAAGGGCAGTCAAACACAATCCGGAAATTCCGATTGCTGTTTTTTTCATTATATTGTTGCCTTTCTACTACATTTGTTACAATTTTGTTACAAATGTAGTATACCCACATGTAATATACCTGTCAACGAATTTCATCTATTTTCAAAATATTTCCAGCCACTTGTCATATCTTCTTTAATTTTACACTTCAATTCTTCTAAAGAATCAAATTTTTTCTCACTTCTCTTAAATTCACAAAAAGAAACACAAATCTCTTTCCCGTAAATTTCTTCATCAAAATCATAAATATAGGTTTCCACACCGCAGACTTTTTCCTCTGTCACAGTAGGCTTGTACCCTACATTGGTAACTCCTTTGTACACTTTCTCATCCACCTGTACGAGAGAATAATAGACACCCGCCGGCGGCAACAGTTTTTCCTTTTCCGGCACCAAATTTACAGTCGGAAATCCAAGGGTATGACCAAGATGCTTCCCGTGCACCACGGTTCCTTTTACCATATAAGGTTCACCCAGGAGCCTTGCTGCCAATTTTACATCTCCTTTTTCCACGGCTTCCCGCACATAAGTGGAACTGATTTCTCTTTGCTCTAGACAGATTTTATCAATCAGTTTTACTTCATATCGGCACTCTTTTGCAAGCATTTTAAGCAGTTTGGCATTTCCTGCCCCTCTATGCCCAAAGGACACATCGCTTCCTGCCGCCACAAAAACCGCTTTCAACTGCCGCACAAGCACTTCTCTCACAAACGTTTCCGGCTCTGTTGCGGCTGTCTTACTGTTCATTGGAAACTCCACCAGTATATCCACGCCCATTTTTTCAAAAATCTGTCTTTTTTCTTCTTTTGTCGTCAGTTCCTTGCCATCGGACATACCAAAAAAAACAGCCGGCGGCGGGTCAAAAGTAAAGACACACGCTTTAAGACCATTTTTCTTTTGTTCCAATATTTCTGCAAGAAGTCTGCGATGCCCTATATGCACACCGTCAAATTTTCCCATGGCAACGGCTGTGGGCACTTCCAGACAAAAATCTTTTGTTCCCGTAATAATTTCCATTTTCATCCCTTTAATTTATTCTCAATCCGTTTCTCTGGGTTTGGCGCCTAACTAAATGCTGTGGGGATATTTTTATTCCATGAAAAACCGTTTTAACTACGTCAGCACTTAACGAGCAGAAATGAAATGCACTGCGAGTTTAGTACTGTTACGTAGTTAACCGAACGGAAGTGCGTTTTGAATGGAATATAAAATAGTCCGCACAGTATTATTATGACTCCACTCCCAGAGAATCAAATTGAGAATTAATTTAAAAACATTTTCCAAGGCTTCATTCTCCGCCTTTGTTCATCAAATTCATAAATCCCGTAAAATTTCCCGGTACTGTCATACACCCGGATTTTATTTCCCGCTTTACAATGCTGTGGCTCTGTAGCATGCTGTTTTCCAAAGGCATTGCCGTTTTGGATAAGCACCGTAAATTCTTCTTTGATATGCACTGCGGGCAACTCTGCAAAAAAGGCATCCACTGCCATCACTTTTTCCTGCACACACCCTTCGTCCCGTAGTTTTTCCAGTTGCGTAAGGGTAATGGCATCTGCTGCCTCAAACTGCCCCACTCTGGTGCGCTTTAAAGATTCCATGGCACCGCCGCAACCTAATTTTTCACCAATATCATGGCAAAGGGTACGGATGTATGTTCCTTTAGAACATTCCACACGCATAACCACTCTGGGCAGTTCAATTTTTTCAACAAAAATATTTTCTATCACAACCCGTCTTGCTGCTCTCTCCACTTCTTTTCCCTCTCTGGCAAGTTCATACAACTTCTTGCCGTCCACTTTTAAAGCAGAGTACATGGGTGGAATCTGGTCGTATTCGCCCACAAAGGACATAACTGCACTTTGAACTTCTTTCTCCGTACAGTTTACTTCCCTCTCCTGCAAAACCGCTCCGGTGGTATCCTGAGTATCTGTGGATACCCCCAGCAACAAAACAGCTTCATATTCTTTGCTATGATCCGTCAGCACGTCACAAAGTTTCGTACCGCTTCCCAAACATACAGGAAGTACCCCAACCGCTTCCGGGTCAAGGGTACCTGTATGTCCAATCTTTTTCTGTTTTAATATACCGCGCATTTTCGCCACTACATCATGGGACGTAAAACCCGCTTCTTTGTAAATATTGATTATGCCGTTGTACATATTATCTCCGTTCCAACTGTTTCTCAATATGTAAGGACAAATTGTTAATCACATCGTGGAATGTACCTTTCATGGTGCATCCTGCCGCACGGACATGACCGCCGCCGCCAAAATAGGATGCCACTTTTGCCACATCCACATGCTCATTAGAGCGCATGCTGACTTTATATTCCATGAGACCGATTTCATACATAAATACAGCACAGTCCACCCCTTTAATGTTGCGGAGTTGATTGACAATACCGTCCAAATCTCCGGGAACCACGCCGTAAAATTCCATCATTTTGCGGTCTACGCAGCTGACAATACATCTGCCGTCCATAAAACGGATGCTCTCCATCAGTGCTCTTCCCATAATCTGGTTTTGCAAATAAGTTTTCTGATAAAAGGTCTCTTCAATTAAGCGCGGGAAATTAAAATCAAAAGGAATCAATTTCGCCGCAATCTCCAGCGTCTTAGGAGAAGTATTGGAATACTGGAACACGCCGCAGTCATGGATAATGCCGATATAAAGCGCTTTTGCAATATCTTTGTCCAGCAGTTTTTCTTCCATCAGTCCAAACAAAACCTCTGCCGTGGAACTGGCATGGGGCTCCACCACATTGATATCACCACAGCCTGCGCTGTTGCTGATATGATGGTCGATATTAATGGTTTTTCCTGCAGTTTCAAAATATTTTGCCGCACCGCCCAGACGCTCCTTATTCGTATCCAATACAAAAAACACATCGAAAGTGCCTTCTTCTGCAAAACTGCTGTCGATGTCCTCAAAATCTTTCATGTCCGAAAATACATCGGAAGGCTTTTCCAGAAAAACCTTAACCTCCGTATCCGGCAACATTTTTCTCAAATAGTAATATAATGCCATGCAGGAACCAACTGCATCCCCATCAGGCCTGATATGGGCACTGATGGCAATTCTGGATGCTTTGCTGCATTCCGCTAACAAATTTACTTTACTCAATTTTCTGCTCCTTCATCTTCACGCTCAGGCATCTCACTGATGACCTCGTCAATTTTTTTCAGCATATTTACACCATATTCAATGGACTGGTCCATAATAAAGGTGATTTCCGGAGTATTTCGAAGATTAATTCTTCTTGCAAGCTGGTTTTTAATATAGCCTTCCGCACTGCGAAGTCCCGCATGGGTGTCTTTTCTCGCCTGCTCATCTCCAAGTACGCTGATCCATGCCTTACATGTCTTTAAATCCGGCGCCACTTCCACAGCAACAACGCTGGTCAGAGGGCTGATTCTGGGGTCTTTGATTTCTCCCCGGATAACTTCTGCAAGCACTCTTTGCACTTCACCATTGATTCTGGTGCTCTTAACACTATTCTTTCTCATTTTATACCTTTCTTAGCCGGATAGTCCGGATTGTGCCTACATACGGAAAATTATTCCACTTGCAATTAATATTGCCGGACACTGCGATGAGCCTCTTGGGGCGCAGGCGTGTTCGGCAATGGCCTCCACGCCTGTGAGTCTCATCTTCATGGCAATTATGATTGCGCGCGGAATAACTTTTCCTTAATTACGGCACCCGAAACTATCTCGGTACTTCTACCATGATATATGCTTCCACAATATCCAGTTCCTGCATCTGGTCGAAGCCTTCAAATACCAGACCACATTCAAAGCCTGCTTTTACTTCCTTCACATCGTCTTTGAATCTCTTAAGGGAGGCTAACTGGCCTTCAAAAATCTGCTTGCCTTCTCTGCTGATGCGGACTTTGCAGCCTTTCTGGAAAATACCGTCCAGCACATAAGAACCTGCAATGTTACCAACTGCAGAGGCTTTGAAGATCTGACGTACTTCTGCATGACCGATGACTTTTTCTTCAAATACAGGGTCAAGCATACCTTTCATAGCTGCTTCAATATCTTCGATGGCCTGGTAAATTACCTTGTAGAGACGGACATCTACGCCTTCTCTTTCTGCGGTAGCCTTTGCAGTCACATCAGGACGCACATTGAAACCGATGATGATTGCATTGGAGGCACTTGCCAGAACAACGTCGGACTCATTGATAGCACCTACGCCGCCATGGATACATTTTACTACAACTTCTTCGTTAGAAAGTTTCATCAGGCTCTGTTTAACCGCTTCTACGCTACCCTGAACATCCGCTTTGACAATCAGGTTCAGTTCCTTCAAATTACCTTCTTTAATCTGGGAGAACAAATCATCCAGAGACATTCTGGATTTGGTCTCCTCAAGCATTTTTTCCTTATTCTGTGCCAAATATGTCTCGGCATAAGTTTTTGCTGTTTTATCATTATCGTGAGAAATAAATACCTCACCTGCGCTGGGAACATCGGACAGACCCAAAATTTCAACAGGTGTGGAAGGTGTTGCTTCCTTCACTCTTCTGCCCTTGTCGTCAACCATGGCTCTTACTTTACCATGGCAGGAACCTGCGGAGATGAAATCACCCACATGCAAAGTACCTTTTTGTACCAAAACAGTAGCAACAGGTCCACGGCCTTTATCGAGCTGCGCTTCGATAACCAGACCTCTCGCACGTCTGTTAGGATTTGCTTTCAATTCCAGAATTTCTGCAGTCAGCAAAATTGTCTCCAACAAATCTTCAATACCTTCGCCGGATTTTGCGGATACAGGCACAAATTCTGTGGTTCCGCCCCAGTCTGTGGCAATCAGTTCATATTCGGTAAGTTCCTGTTTTACACGGTCAATATTAGCGCTGGGCTTATCAATTTTGTTTACTGCAACAATAATTTCAATGCCTGCTGCTTTCGCATGGTTAATTGCTTCGATTGTCTGAGGCATTACACCATCGTCTGCCGCAACTACCAAAATTGCAATATCTGTGGAGTTTGCACCACGCATACGCATAGCGGTAAATGCTTCATGTCCGGGAGTATCCAGGAATGTAATTTTACGGTCCTGCACATTTACAGTATAAGCACCAATGTGCTGTGTAATACCACCGGCTTCTCTATCTGTTACATTTGTCTTACGGATTGCATCCAACAGGGATGTTTTACCATGGTCAACGTGTCCCATTACACAGATAACGGGAGGTCTTTCACGCAGTTCATCCGCTGCTTCTTCCTCTTCTTTCAGAAGTTCTTCGATGACGTCTACCTTTACCTCTTTTTCGCAAAGGATTTCGTATTCCATCGCAATATTTTCTGCTTCCTCGTAAGAAATCTCCTGATTCACAGTCACAATTTTGCCTTCCATAAACAGTTTCTTTACGATAGCAGAAGGCTGGATTTTCATCTTGTCTGCCAAATCTTTAATAGTAATAACTTCGGGAAGTGTAATTACCTTAATTACTTCTTCCACCACTTCTTCTTTTTTCTTCTCAGGTTTAATGAAACGTCCGGGTTTTGCCTTTAAGTTCTCTTCTTCCTCGTAGATATGATCCTTCTTGGAACGCTTATCCTTTTCCTGGCTAAAACGACGCTTTTCTTCTTCTCTATGTTTTTCAACATCCTTACCGGGTGCTTCCGCTACGAAACCGCCTTTAGCTGCGCCCGGCTTCTTAAATCTGTCACCGGCAGGTCCGTTGCCTCTCTGGTCCGCATCCTTGTTGAAAGGTCTGCCGCCTGCATTGCCACCACGGAAACCGTCTCTGCCCTGACCCATTCCGCCGCCTGCGGGACGTACGCCGCCTTCCGGTCTGCGCTGACCCTGACCTTGGAAAGAACCTCTTTCGCCGCGGTTCTCTCTGTTATCACGATTAAAGGGTCTGTCACCGTTTCTGCCATCACGGTTATCACGGCTTTCACGGTTCATAGGTCTGTCACTATTTCTGTTACCCTGGTTAAAACCGCTACGCTCCGGTCTGTCTGCTGCAGGTCTGCCGCTTACAGGCGCACTTTGAGGTGCTGTTTCTACAACAGGTGTTTCTGTCTGCTGGGGCGTTGTCTCCACTTTCACTTCCTGCTCTACCGGTCTTTGTTTCGGACGGTTAGGTACCATCTGTACGGTAGGTGTGGGTGAAGGAGGGGTCAAAGGTTTAATGGGCGTTCTGTGAACAGGCTGCGCAGGACGGTTCTGTCCCATGCCGTTTTGAGGTCTGTTCTGTCCGGGCGCGCCCTGCCCCTGAGGTCTGCCCTGTCCCTGAGGTCTTCCCTGTCCGGGTGCACCTTGAGGTCTGCCCTGACCTTGGGGTCTGCCACCACTGATTTTTGAATTCTGAGGGTTACTGACAAAGATAATTTTCTTTTTCTTAGGCGCCTCTGTTGCTGCACCCTCTGCCGGTTTTGCAGTTTCACTCTTTTCCTCTGCGTTTTCCGCTTTCGCAGGTGCAATAGGAGCCTCTGCTTTCTGTGCATCAGCACTTTTGCCAAAATGACTTCTGACGCTCTGTGCTTCACTGTCTTCTATACTACTTTGAGGTGCCTTGGCTTCTACGCCTTTATCCTGCAGAAAAGTCAAGACATCTTTACTTTGTATACCTAATTCTTTTGCAAGCTCATGTACTTTAATTTTCGCCACGCTTACTACCTCCTAGTTTCTCCGATTCTTCCAGTTGTCCGATTACCGCCTGCGCTAACCCTAAGTCGGTTATGGCAAGAGACGACCGTAATTCTTTTCCCAGTGCGTGCCCCAATTCCTCTTTTGTACCATATACAAAACAGGGAACTTCATAGAACGAACATTTATTGGAAAACAACTTTTTTGTATTTTCTGAAGCATCGCTTGCTACGATAACCACAAAAGCGGAACCATCTTTTACCGCACTTTCCGTAGCAAATTCCCCGCTCACCATATTTCTCCCCCGCATGGCAAGCCCAAGCAGGGAATAAATCTTATTTTGCTTCAATATCTTCAAACTCCTTTTCTAAGGTATTGTATACCTCTTCCGGAATACTCATTTTGAAAGAACGTTCAAGACCTTTGTTTTTTCTGGCTTTTTTCAAACAGTCTGCCGCTATACAAAGGTATGCCCCTCTTCCGTTTTTTTTGCCTGTTACATCAAGAACAATTTCGTCTTCCGCGGTTTTCAGAACCCGCATCATTTCTTTTTTGCTTTTCATTTCCCCGCATCCGACACATTGTCTCAAAGGAATTTTCTTATTCATGGATTATTCTGTATACTCCTCTTCGTAGTCGCTTTCATACTCTTCGTATTCTTCATCATACTCATCGTACTCGTCTACATAGTCTTCGTAACGGAATCCGGGTGCATCCTTCGCCTGTGTTTCAGACTTGATGTCAATCTTATATCCTGTCAGTCTTGCTGCCAATCTTGCGTTCTGACCTTCCTTACCGATAGCCAGAGACAACTGATAATCGGGAACAACTACTTTTGCAGTCTTCTCATCAGGATCTGCAAATACTGCCACAATTTTGGCAGGAGAAAGTGCATTCTGAATCAGGTTACCGGGGTTTTCATCCCAATCAACAATATCAATTTTTTCACCGCGCAGTTCATCTACCACAGTATTTACTCTTTCACCGTTTTTACCTACACAGGCACCAACAGCATCTACGTTAGGATCGTTGCTCCATACTGCAATTTTGGTACGGCTGCCGGCTTCACGGGCAATGCTCATAATTTCCACGGTACCGTCTTTAATTTCAGTTACTTCAGTTTCAAAGAGACGTTTTACCAGTTCCGGATGTGTGCGGCTTACATTAATGCGGGGTCCTTTGGGAGTATTCTTTACATCAAGAATGTAAACTTTGATTCTTTCTGTGGGTTTGAATACCTCGCCTTTTACCTGCTCACTCTCACTGAGCATCGCATCTGCTTTACCGAGATTAATGCTGATATTTTTGCCAACATAACGCTGTACCACACCTGTAACAACATCTTTCTCTTTTTCATAGTACTGATTGTAAATAACACTTCTTTCTTCTTCACGGATTTTCTGAAGGATTACGTTTTTTGCATTCTGTGTTGCAATACGTCCGAACTCTTTTGACTTAATTTCTACATGGAGAAGATCACCAACCTTGGCTTTCTTTGAAACAGCCTTTGCATCCTCAAGGGCAATCTGCAGGCAATCGTCTTCCACGTCATCTTTCGTCTCTACAACTTCTTTCTCTGCATAGCACAAAAAGTCGCAAGTTTCTCTGTTAATTTCCACCTTAATGTTATCTGCTTTTCCGAAATGGTTTTTGCAAGCTGTCATCAAGGAGTTTTCAATCGCCTCAAAAAGAGTCTCTTTGCTAATCTCTTTCTCCTTCTCTAAGATGTCCAGTGCTTCCATTAATTCCTTGTTCATTTTTTCTCTTATCCTCCTATTTTCTATCTGAAATGTGTTGTTTTATGCTATCGCTTGTTATCACTTTCAAAAATTTTCCCTAAAAGTCAAGTGCCAGCCTGATTAGTGCGATATCAGCACGTTTAAACATAATTTCTTTGTCTTCTGCGGCTGCATCTTCCTGCAAAATCACAATGCTGTCCGCATCAAATCTTTGCAAAATCCCGGAATATTCTTTACACTTGTCAATAGGCTTATAAAGTTTAATTTCCACTTCCTGACCAATGCTCTTTTCCAAATGTTTATCCTTTTTCAAGGTTCTGCCAAGTCCCGGGCTGCTAACTTCCAAAATATATGCCTCAGCAATAAAATCTTCCTTGTCCAGTGCGTCCGAAAGTGCCCTGCTGACATTCTCGCAGTCGATGATATTTACTCCCTCCGGCTTGTCAATGTAAGCCCTCAGATACCATTCACTGCCTTCCTTCACATACTCCACATCGTAAATTTCCACACCATATGTTTCTACAATGGGTGCTAGCAATTCTTCCGTGCGTGTTTCATAGGTTTCTCGTTTTGCCATTTGCCACCTATTCCTTTCTTTGGAAATTTGTTTGGATAAAATCTATGTGTAGAAAAGCAATCCCCCAATTTCTACACTTATAATATTTACATCTCCAAAACAAATAAGAAAGAGTGGCGTTTCCGTCACTCTTAATCCAGTATCATTATTAAACTACCCACAGTATAGTCTTAAAATGTGAATTTGTCAAGTTTTTTCTTAAAACTCTCCACATCCATGTCCGCTCTCTTTGCTGCCTCTTCCAATGTTATGTTACCGGAATGCACAAAAGAAGCCAAAGTCTCTATCATTCCCTCCATGCGCCCCTGACACAATCCTTGACTTATTCCTTGACTTATTCCTTGACTTATTCCTTGACTTATTCCTTGACTTATTCCCTTGCTTAAGCCCAGACTGTGCCCTTCTTCAAATCCTTCTTTATGTATCAGCGCCTTTTCTTCCCATGCCTGCACAAGTTTCACCCCCGTTTTTTCTGATAGTCTAATCCGCTTCACTCTATCATGTATTCGCTTCAACCGCTCGCTGCCAGAACGCTTTGCCACCTCATCTGTAGACTTTGTAATATATTCCATAAAGTCTAAAAACTCCTGCGAAAAATCTTCCCGGTTCTTCCCTTTTGTATTTATGAAAATCCGGACTGCTCCATCTTCCAGTTTCAAATCCGGTGCCTCTTGACATGTTCCCGTAAATGTATATCTGTAAAGCCCTTTTCCAAACATATCAAAGGGTGCCACCAAAATAAAGCAGGCATCCGGCAGTTTGTTAAAATCAATCTCTCCCGGGGCAAGCATAGATACATCCACCTGCGCTTGATAAAATCGAATGGATCTTCTTTTCCAGTAAAATCCCCACCGTATCCTCATAGGTAGTTTCATCTTCCATGGCGGCATCAAACAAAAATTTGTCCACCAAATTCATTTCATCCAGTTTTGTTTGCGCATATTGTGTCATTCATTTCCTCCTTTACGCGCAGGAAAACAAGACACACCTTCCGCTCTCCTGCTTCTTAAAATAATTCGGGATTTCAAAGCAGGATTTCAAGAAAATGAGCAGAACTGCTCCATAACAGACGCGGCTTTTACCGCAAAAAAAGACTTAAGTCCAAAGAAATCTTTTGCTTTGAACTTAAGTCTAATGCAATTTCGTTTATTTGTCAACGGTTATTTTTACTATTTTCCCTCTTCTTCCGTCAGTACCAATTTCTGTTCTACTGTTACTTTTTCACTGTAACAACTGAATACCGCTTCTACTTTCTCCTTTTTCATCTTCGGAGTAATGAGACTGACAACAGGTACTACAATAAGTCCTGCCACCATTGCCGCCGCACCTGCATTGATGGGTGAAGCAATAAATTTAAAGAACATATTGGCTACCGTGATTCCAACGCCGCAAGCAAAACTTGCCCAAACTGCTGCTCTGGTCACACCCTTCCAATACAAACCGTAAAGGAAAGGAGCCAGAAAAGCACCGGCCAGCGCTCCCCACGAAATACCCATGAGTTGTGCAATAAAGGTAGGCGGATTGATTGCCAGCACAACGGAAATCACAACAAACACTACCAGAAGCCCTCTCATAACTAAAAGTTGCTTTTTATCATCCATGTCTTTCATAATACTAGCTTTGATTACGTCCAAAGTAAGTGTAGAACTGGATGTCAACACCAAAGAAGACAAAGTAGACATGGATGCGGATAATACAAGCACAATAATAATACCAATAAGAATATCAGACAGACCCGACAGCATGACAGGAATAATTGCATCGTAAATAATGCCACCGTTTTCATTGTAAATAGTAGGTGAATCAAAAAGTCTTCCGAAACCGCCAAGGAAATAACAACCACCGGAAATAATAATTGCAAATATAGTGGAAATAATGGTTCCCGTCTTTACCGCCTTTTCATCTTTAATGGCGTAGAATTTATGTACCATCTGAGGAAGACCCCATGTACCAAGAGACGTCAAAACCACAACACCCAACAGATTAATGGGATCCGGTCCGAAGAAAGAAGCGAAAACACCCTTTTGTCCCATGGTAACTGCCACATCACTCTCCAGTTCGGAAAGTTTAAATACAGCTTCCATAAATCCGCCCTGACCGTTCAGCACTGCCACAATAACCGCCACGATACCAAACAACATGATAATTCCCTGAATAAAATCATTAATAGCCGTAGCCATGTAGCCGCCCAAAATAACGTATACACAAGTCAGTGCTGCCATAACTATTACGCACACTGCATAAGGCACGTCAAAAGCCATTTCAAACAATCTTGACAAACCATTATACACAGATGAAGTATACGGAATCAAAAACACAAAGGAAATTACGGATGCCGCAATCCGAAGCGCACTGCTGTCATATCTTTTGCCAAAATAATCAGGCATAGTCGCCGCTTTTACATGTTTACTCATGATTCTGGTCCTTCTTCCCAAAATCACCCACGCCAAAAGGGAACCAATCAGCGCATTTCCGATTCCAATCCAAGTTGCGGACAAACCATATTTATAACCAAATTGACCGGCATAGCCTACAAATACCACGGCGCTGAAATAGGAAGTACCGTATGCAAAAGCGGTAAGCCAAGGACCTACGGTTCTGCCGCCCAGCACAAAATCATTTACATTTGTGGCATGCTTTCTGGAATAAAGACCTACAGCAATCATTATTCCAAAGAAAACTATAAGCATTATTACTTTTGCTATCATTTGTTATTCCCTCGTCTTTTCAATAAATTACATACCGGAAATTTCCGTTGCGGAAATCAATTCCACATCTGTTCCTCTCAAAACTTCCGCTGCCTTTTCCAAATCGGATGTTTTGATAACGATGGACGCATCATCTGTTCCTGTGGAAAGTGCATACATATACTCAATGTTAATGTTCGCTTTACAAATCACTTCCAAAAGTTCCTGCAACTGCCCTACGCGGTGTGACAGGCGGATACCCAGTACATCTGTCAACATAGCAGAAAAACCATTTCCGGAAAGTGCTTCCTTACCTGCCTGGGGATTGTTTACCAAAAGTCTCAACAGTCCGTAATCACTGGTATCTGCAAGGCTTAAAGACACAATATTTACGTTACTCTTTTTCAGCACATCCAAAACTTCCTGCAGTCTTCCTTCTCTATTTTCAATAAATACTGATAACTGTTTTATATACATAATGAAATCCTCCGTTTCTGTTATTTATACAAGTTTACGTTTATCAATTACATGCACTGCTTTACCCATGCTTCGCTCAATGCTCTTAGGTTCCACAAGTTTTACTTTTACTGCAAGTCCGATAGCCTGCTGGATTACATGCGCGATTTTCTTGGTCAGGTTTTCCAATTCTTTAATTTCATCGGAGAAGAACTTCTCGTCAACCTCAACCTGTACCTCCAAAGTATCCAGATTGTTTACGCGGTCAACAATCATCATATAGTGAGGGGTTGTCTCGCCCATTTCAAGAAGCGCCGCCTCAATCTGGCTGGGGAACACGTTTACGCCACGGATAATAAGCATGTCATCGGAGCGTCCTTTGAAACGGCTGATTCTCGCCAGTGTTCTGCCGCACTCGCAAGGACTGTAATCAATACTTGTAAGGTCTCTTGTGCGGTAACGCAAAAGAGGAATACCCTCTTTGGTAAGAGTGGTAAATACAAGTTCACCGGTTTCACCGGGTTTTACTGCTTTCAAAGTCTCAGAATCAATTACTTCCGGCAGGAAGTAGTCTTCATATACATGAAGCCCCTTATGATGGATACAGTCACAAGCCACGCCGGGACCCATAATTTCGGAAAGTCCGTAAATGTCATGGGCATGGATATTCAGTTTCTTTTCAATCTGCAGACGCATATTCTCTGTCCAAGGCTCTGCACCGCAGATAGCTGCTTTTAATTTAATATCGGGAATTGCACCCTCTTCCTCCAAAGTCTCCGCAATGTGAAGCAGATAAGAAGGAGTGCAGGCAATGGCAGTAACACCAAAATCCTTCATCATGGTTGTCAGTTTTTTGGTATTACCTGTGGACATAGGCACTACTACTGCGCCAAGTTTTTCTGCACCGCCGTGAGCCCCAAGACCGCCTGTAAATAAACCGTAGCCATAGGCAACCTGAATAACATCATCCTTTGTAACGCCCGCCATGGTAAGTGCTCTTGCCACACATTCGCTCCAAACTTCCAAGTCTTTTCTGGTATAGCCCACTACAGTAGCTTTACCTGTAGTACCACTGGAAGCATGGACTCTTACGATTTCAGACTGGGGAGCTGCAAACAATCCAAAGGGATAGTTGTCACGCAGGTCGTTTTTGGTGGTAAAAGGAAGTTTTTCGATATCTTCAATACCTCTGATATCGCCGGGTTCCAATCCCAGTTCCTGCATTTTTTTGCGGTAAAAAGGGACATTGTGGTATACCCTGTCTACTGTTTTTACCAGTCTTGCGCTTTGCAGGCTGGTCATTTGGTCTCTGCTCATACATTCTTTTGTTTCATTCCAAATCATTTTTGTATACCCCGCTTTTTATAAAATTAGTAGTCCTTTGGGAAACAGTCACTTTCTATTTTGCATGTAGCGTCACGCTTTCGCTCCGTGAAAAACGTAGCGGTACATAAGATGCCACTTGTACGTTCGTCGGCAAAATCTTGTAAACAAGTTTTTGCCTCCAAACATCCAACTGCCATCTAAGTGCCGACGTTTTTCAAGGTCCGCCAATGCAAAAAGAAAGGGACTGCTTCCCCTAGCCTACTCATAATTTCCTAAACGCCTTCATATCCAAGCAAGAATGCTTTTTTATTGATTTCCACTGTTTTGGGCGGAACTGTTTTTTCGATAACGCGAAGCCATGCTTCTTTATCAAAGTCCATGTGCCTTGCTGCCAGCCCCAGAACGATAACGTTAAAGGCTTTGGAGTTACCGAGTTTTACGGCCTCTTCCATGGCATTGATGGAATAAACTTTGTATTTTTCGGAAAGGTTTTCGATAATATTGTCAGGATACTGGGCAGCCCCTGTCACTACGGTAATAGGGTCAATTCTCCAGTCATTGACTACCATTGCACCGTCCGGTTTCAAAAAATGCGCATAACGCAAAGCTTCCAGTCTCTCAAAAGCAATCAGCACATCTGCCTGACCTTCTTCCACGATAGGCTCTGCAACAGTCTCACCGTATCTTACAAAAGTAACTACACTGCCTCCACGCTGTGCCATACCGTGTACTTCGGACAATTTTACGTCATATCCGGCATCCACTGTGATACCGCCTAAAATCCGGCTGGTGAGCAGTGTACCCTGACCACCCACGCCGACAATCATAATATTCTTTGTTTCCATTGCTGCTCTCCTCCTATTTGGCACATGTTTCGATGGCATCAAACTTACAAAGACCTTTGCAAAGTCCGCAGCCATTACACATTGTTGCATCAATACTGATTGTACCGTCCGGATTCTTGGTCAGCGCCGGGCATCCGGGTCTAAGGCAGGCACCGCACTTCTTACATTTCTCAGGAATGGGTTTGCAAACATTGGGGAACACATTTCCCTTCAAAAGTACGCAGGGAGACTTGGTAATGATAACAGAAACCTCATCTCTTGCCACTTCTTCTTTTACCACTTTCTCCAAAGTCTGTGTGTCAAATGCGTTTACTTCTACCACATGCTTAATGCCCATGGCCTCACACAGTTTCATAATGTTGATGGCAGGAACTGTCTCGCCCATCAAAGTCTTGCCGGTAGCCGCATTGTCCTGATGACCTGTCATACCGGTTGTAGAGTTATCCAAAATCATTACAGTGCCTGTGCCCTGATTGTAAACCATATTCATCAGGGAGTTTACGCCGGTGTGCATAAAGGTGGAATCACCGATAACAGCCACCCAGTTTTTAATATAATCTTTTCCTTTTGCTTTCTCCATGCCGTGCAAGGTAGAAATACTTGCCCCCATACAAACAGTAGTATCGATGACATTCAAAGGTGCAACAGCGCCCAATGTATAACAACCGATGTCTCCCGCTGCATGAATTTTCAATTTGTTCAGCACGGAGAATACGCTTCTGTGAGGACAACCGGGACACAAAATGGGAGGTCTTGCAGGTACTTGCTGTGCTGCTGCCTTCTGAGGTTCCTCTTTCAAAAGAGTCCGGCGAAGCATGTTTGCACTGTATTCACCCTGCAAAGTGAAAATCTCTTTTCCTACAGCCTCAATGCCCCAAGATTTTACCTGTTCCTCAATCACAGGCTCTAATTCTTCAAATATGTACAATTTATCCACTTTGGAAGCAAATTCCTGAATCAACTTCTTAGGAAGGGGATGTACCATACCCAGTTTCAGCACGGAAGCATTCGGGAACACTTCTTTTACATACTGATAAGGAATACCGCTGGTAATAAAACCAATGGAAGTATCGCCGTACTCAGCTCTGTTAATAGAAAACTCACAGCCATCCTCTGCCAGTTTTTTCATGCGCTCTTCCACATACAGGTGACGGCCTTTGGCATTGCCGGGCATCATAACATACTTCTGGGGATTGCGCTCGTAAGTTTTATCTTCCACTTCCACTCTGTCCAAAAGTTCCACCGGTCCCTGAGAATGGGAAAGTCTGGTTGTAGTACGCAAAATCACAGGTGTATCATACTTTTCGCTGACTTCAAAGGCAAATTTCACAAATTCTTTTGCCTCACTGCTGTCGGAGGGCTCAATTACAGGCACAATTGCCGCTCTTGCCACACATCTGGTATCCTGCTCGTTTTGGGAACTGTAAAGTCCCGGGTCGTCTGCTGCCACCAACACAAGTCCACCGTTTACACCTGCGTATGAAATAGTATAAAGGGGGTCACTTGCCACATTTACACCTACATGTTTCATGGAAACAAGGGAACGTACACCGCTGATGGATGCACCGATTGCCACTTCCATGGCAACCTTTTCGTTGGGAGACCACTCTGCGTAAATCTCCGGATAATTTACGATATTTTCACTGATTTCCGTACTGGGCGTACCGGGATACGCTGCGGAAACTTTTACTCCTGCTTCATAAGCACCTCTGGCAATAGCTTCATTGCCAAGCATAATCTTCTTTTCTGCCACGACTATATTTCCTTTCTTAAATCCTTTACTCGTTTTGCTTTTCCTTCAAATCTCTGCAATGTGTTGGGGGATTCCAAACTAATTTTTGCATCCAAGCCAAGTACCACACGCAACTTACTCTTCACTTTCTGCTGAATTGCTTCCAATTCTTTATATGTATCTGTTGCCTTAAGCAGTTCCACACGGATTTCCATCTTATCCGCATGATTTTCTCTGGTAACAATAATTTCATAGTGAGGACCGATTTCCTCCACACTTAAGATTACTTCCTCAATCTGGCTGGGGAACACGTTTACGCCACGGATTTTCAGCATGTCATCGGTACGTCCGTCCAGATTTTCCATACGGCATGTGGTTCTGCCGCACTTACAAGGCTCATAAATCAAACGGGTTACGTCTTTGGTTCTATAACGTATCAACGGTAGGCCCTCTTTATAAACACAGGAAATAACCAACTCTCCCTTTTCTCCGGGAGGCAGTACCTCGCCTGTCTTGGGGTCAATAATTTCCGGAATAAAGAAATCCTCATTGATATGCATACCATCCATATACTCACATTCGCCGGAAACGCCGGGGCCCATAAGTTCGCTCATACCATAGTTGGAAGTAACAAGCATATCCTCGCCCCAAAGTTTATGCATTTCCGCTCTCATGGCCTCTGTTAAAAGTTCACTTCCCACAAGACCGATTTTTACATTCAAATCCTTTTTCGGGTCAAGTCCCATCTCCATAGCCACTTCTGCCAGACGCAGCGCATAAGAAGGAGTCGCCACCAAAAGGGTTGTACCGAAATCTTTCATATACATAATCTGCTTCTCGGAATTACCCGTAGAAGAAGGTACAATGGTTGCTCCGATATTTTCCAAACCATAGTGAAGTCCCAGTGCACCGGTAAACATTCCGTAACCAAAACAAATCTGTGCCATATCTTTCTTGGTTGCACCGCCCATGGATGCAATACGGGATACGCACTCTGTCCACATTTCCAAATCTCTCTTTGTATAACCTACTACCGTAGGTTTACCTGTAGTACCGCTGGATGCATGCACACGCACCAAATCATCCTGAGGCACTGCAAACATCCCAAAAGGATAATTGTCCCTCAAATCCTGCTTGGTGACAAAGGGTAACTTTGCCAAATCCTTCAGGGTTTTGATATCCTCCGGTTTAACTCCAGCCTCTTCCATCTTCTTTCTGTAGGCAGGAACTTTACTCCAGTTCAGTTCTACCGTCGCCTTCAGACGGGCAAGTTGAATCTCTTCAATCTCCTGTCTGGAAAGCGTTTCTTCTTTTGACCAAATCATTTCACGAACCTCCAAAAGCGCTGTGACACTACATGAATTTAACGTTACAACGCTGTAATATATAAAAGTATTTACATTGTACCATAGTTTCCTATCAAAAAGCCAGTAAAATATGCAGAAAAATCAGATATTCCGTAGTAAAATAGTCCCGAATCATCCTACTTCTTTTCTAAGCGCAAAAAATACCCGGAAAACCCACTTATCGGATTTCCCGGGCAACTTAACAAATCTCTTATTTTTTCAACTGTTTATCTCAAATTTACTGCTCCGAAAGCACTTCATAAACATTTCTAAAAGCACTTTTCACGCACAAACTTTTGTCAAACAGACCACAGTAAGGACCACTCATTCTGTAACTATATTCCGTGGTTTCCATATAGGGATTATCCTGAATCCCCCAAATAGTTACGTTGGTCACAACCTTTTTACCGTCTGCATTGGCATTTTTGTATATTTCAAACAACTTGCCATAGAACTCTCCATGCTTTTTCAGCGTCTCTTCATCATCCTTGTAGTTACGCACTGCCAGTTCCGTAACATGAACTTCCAGTCCCAAATCCGCATAGATTTGAATGGCCTTTTCCACTTTAGCCAAATCCCCGCTGTTCATGCAGCCACTCTGCTTACCATAACCACCAATGTAACTTTGCATTCCCATGCCATCACACAGTTTACGATAATTGCCCTTATCATCTTTGGCATAACTGTTGACACTTTTTAACAATTCACAGATTGCATCCCTCTTTGCATCATAAAATGTGCTGTAATCGTTATAGAAAAGTTTAATATCCACAGCAGGATTTTTCTTTTGCAGTTTTTCCACGGTATTCCGTGCATAGAGGAAAGAAAGTTCCACATAATCCTCGCCCACATATTTGTAGAACAAGTTTTCCTTACCACTCCTTAGCGTCCGCACATGTCTGGCATCACCTGCCGCATAATCCGACTCGTTATCTCCTACCGCTTCATTTACCACATCCCAGCAGTAAACCACTCCGGGAAATTTCTCTTCAAAATGAGTCATAACCTCTTCAATATAATATTGTAGCCGGGCCTTCATAGTTGCTTTATCGACATATGCTCCGTTGGAATTATACCCCTCACGGAAAAACCAATCAGACATACTGGCATCCCATACCAGCACATGTCCACGCACACCCATTCCGTTTTCCTGGGCAAAGGCTACAATTTCATCGGCCTTTTCATAATTCATTACAGGCATGCCGTTTGGACTTTTCTTGGATTTTGCCTGATCCAGCAGGGAATAAGCCTTCATTTCATTGGTCGCCGATAAACTTCCGAAATGCCATGCACACATGTCCTTATAGGCAGAATACCCCATATTTTGGTAACTCATACAAGTTCCCATGGAAAATCCGCTCCAAAGTGCCTGCTCATTTAAAGAGGGATAAGCCTCAAAATACTCAATTTCCGGTTCTTCCTCTTCTTCAAAAGTTTCGGATTCTACGGTTTCCACAACCTCTTCCGCCTTCGTCTCCACTTCACTTTCCGTTTCCGGTTCTGTTTCCGATTGTATTTCCGTCTCTTTAACGTTGGAATTTTCCGCCATGGTAGTTTCTGTTTCTACTGTTTCAGTAGCCACGTTATTTTCGGATTCGCTCCCACATCCCCAAACAGATGCCACAAGTACCAAACAAAGCACCAAAGCAAGAAAACTTTTCCTTCTCCTTTTGTACATACCATACCTCCACCGCAAGTTTTCATTTCCTACAAAATATTTTATCAAAAAGAAACTTTGACGGCTCGTCATTTTTTGCTCAAAACAATACTTCTATTGCTGTAACTAAAAAGGGACACAGGCTATTGCCCATGTCCCCCAAAATACTTACTTTGAAGATTAATATTCCTCCACGTAGGTGACATTACCATCCTCATCGTAGTATGTTATCTTTTTCGTGTCCCCATTTTCGTAATACTCATACTCGTTCCACCACATAAGTTGTCCTTGAGCATCGTACTCTGCCTCTTTCATCAACTTATCTTCAAGATATTCCCACTCAAAAACAGATAAGAATACGCGACCACTGTCATAAGATGTTCTTTTTATAAGGTTCTCATTGTCATCGTATTCGTCTAAATAACCGCTTTCATCCGCTTCTGTATAAATACATTGTACAAGTTTCCCGTCAACATATTCCCTTTCCTCAACAGATTCAACGTTGCCTTCACTATCATATCGGGTTATTTTTTTCTCGTTTTCATAGTCATCAAATTCTGTTACACAAACACTTCCCTCTGCATCTGTATATATGGTTTTTACCAATTCCCCGTCAACATATTCCCACTCTTGAAAAAATTCTAAGTTGCCTTCGCTGTCATGGTCAATTCTGGATATCTGATTTTCGTCGGCATCAAATTCTGACACTTCAGTACTTCCATCTGCATTTGTGACAGTCTCTTTTACCAATTTCCCGTTAATATATTCCCGCTCAAAGGAACATTCAAAGTTGCCTTCGCTGTCACGATCGACCCTGGTTATCCAATTTTCGTCGGCATCATATTCTTTCTCTAAAGTACTTCCATCTGCATATGTCTTAGTCGATGTTTTTTTCTTACCATTTTCATAGTCTGTCACTGTAACAATACCGTAATAATCTTCTTCAATCGTCTGACTTAACAAACCATTTGCGTCATATATTAAATCAGTCTCTGACATCAAATAATCTGTTCCCCCATAAGGCATATACTCTTTAAGATGACTTTTTTGTCCGGCCTCATTATACTCTATGATCTGGTACATGTATACCTCGCCATCAAGCAATGCAATTTTTTTTATTACTCTGCCCTGCTCATCATACTCATACTCATATTCATAACGATCGTCTTCATCTTCATCTGCATCTGCATCTGCATTTTCGTCTGCTTCTGCATCCCCGCCTGCTACCTGCACTGTTTTAAGACCTTGGGTTCTTCCTTCATTGATACCGAACATAAGATAATGTTCTACGGCCTTTACATAGTCCTGGCCAAAAGCAGCCTGCAAATCCGCATATGATTCCAAATAGAGTTTCGGATCA
>JAFUIR010000028.1 GCA_017468395.1 Lachnospiraceae bacterium
CCTACCCGAAGCGCAGCCGTTAGCCGCCTTTATACGCAAGGCAAATGCAGATGGTATTGATATCCTCTGCCAATGCGAATACGGGCAGAGCCGCAGCGCAGCCTGTGCAGCAGCCATTTTAGAATACTACCACCAAAGAGGAATTACGATCTTCGCCGACTATCGGTACTATCCCAATCAGCTTGTATTTCACAAAATCTACGATGCCCTGTGTGGCAGAAAGGATGCATTAAAATGAATGATAAACTGACTTTATTTTTTGGAAAGACCAACCCGGAACTGTCAAACTTCTATGTTTCTCCTTTTGAGATTGACGGTACTGTTTACAATTCCAGTGAACATTATTTCATGTATCAAAAGGCAAAGCTGTTTGACCCGGACGGGGATGCAATCAAGAAAATGAGTAACGATCTGACCCCCAACCAAGTAAAGAAGTTGGGCAGGCAGGTCAAGAACTTTGTCAGTGATGTATGGGCAGACAAGGGACGGTTACATATGTTCCACGCACTGACCGCCAAATTCACTCAAAACCCGGAACTGAGGGAACTTCTGTTGTCCACCGGCTATAACCTCATTGGCGAAGCATCTCCCTTCGATCGCATTTGGGGTGTGGGTCTTGGTGTATCAAAACCGGGAGTGTATGACCCGGCACAGTGGAAAGGCACAAACTGGATGGGCATTCTGCTGATGGCTGTCCGGGGTAGCCTGCGGCAGAACATTGACCGGGCTGGTGATTACTGTTGGTTTGAGGGTGACAAGCTGTATTATCAATCCGAAGCCCAAAAGATCGAGGATGATCTGTATATTTACGAAGATGGCAAGGTGAATCCGAACTGGCCTGTCCTCGTTGACCGCTTCTATAACCAATCCATTGATGACTACAAGGATATGGCAGACTTTGAACGGCATTTCGTTTGTTCTACTCTCATTCATACGGGAGTGTTGGATTATGCGTATAGTCAGAGTATTGCCGATTTTGAAGACATGGAGGACACCGAATGAGGAAAAAGAAAGCACAGGCTGCGGATATTCAAGTCAAAGACATTGTGATATATGCCCGTTATTCCAGCGATAAGCAGACAAAACAAAGCATAGAAGGACAGTTGCGTGTTTGCCGAAAATTTGCAGAAGCGCATGGATACAATATTATTGATGAATATAAAGATGAAGCTATGACGGGTAGAGATGACCTCCGCCCTCAGTTTCAGAAAATGATTCGTGACAGTGAAAAACGGCATTTCCAAGGTGTACTTGTATATACACTTGACCGTTTTTCCAGAGATAAATATGATAATGCAAACTACAAACAAAAGCTGCTTGCAAATGGAGTGCGGGTGTTATCCGCACAAGAGAATATCACTGATGACCCCAGCGGTGTTTTAATAGAAAGCCTGTTGGAAGGAATGGCGCAGTATTTTTCGCTGGAATTAAGCCGTAAAGTTCGGCGAGGTATGGAAATCAATGCAGACAAAAGTGTATATAACGGAGGAACTGTGCCTCTTGGATATCGCATTGTTAACAAGCAATATGTAGTTGACAAGGCCGGTGCAGCAATTGTGCAGGAAATTTTTGAACGGTTTTTAGCAGGATGGACATACCAAGAAATGAGCAATGATCTAAACAAAAGGGGAATTACTACTGCCAGGGGAAATGCTTTCAACAAGAACTCCTTCCATGTAATTCTCACAAATAAAAAATATATTGGTGTCTATATTTTTGATGAAGTAGAAAGACCGGTTAGAATCCCTCCTATTATTGATATAGAATTATTCAACCAAGTTGCAGCAAAATTGGAGCTGAACAAAAAGGCACCGGGCAGGAATCGGGCTAAAGCAGAGTATCTTTTGACACAGAAAATGTACTGTGGTTACTGTCACACTATGATGATTGGACACAGTTCGAACCAAGTCAGCACAAAAGGTGTTATTTATAACTATTATCGCTGTAAAGATTCCGGCGGAAATCGTCCTTGCAGAAAGAAAATGATTGGAAAGGACTTTATCGAGGATACCATTATCAAAGAGTGTAAAAAATTACTTACAACAGAGAATATTTTACGAATTGCAAAAGAAGTAAAGAAAATATCTGAAAAAGAAGAATCTTTTGCTGTAATACGGCAACTGGAAAGCGATCTAAGAAAAAAACAAAAAGAAGTAAACAATCAAATGGCATCATTGCGGGTATGTGATGATGAATTCACACGCAAGTCAATATTTGCTGATATAAAACAACTTGGTAAAGAAATGGAAACCATTGAAAAACGGTTATCTGTAGAAAGAGCAAAGCATGTTTTGGTTTCTGAAGATCAAATTATCGACCGACTAACAAAGTTAGCCGACGGGGATATAAAAGATATTACATATCGTAGAGCCTTAATTCGTATTTTTGTAAACAAGATTTATTTGTACGATGATAAATTTACCATTACATTCACTACAGGTAATGAAGAAGTAACCATAACCGATGTGTTATTGGATGAAATTGAAAGGGGTCTCAGCAGTGAGACCCTTTGTTTCTTGGAGAGTTCGGTTCACCATGAAAAAATCCCACACCATTCGGTGTGGGATTTTTTCATTAGGTGACCGCACGGGAATCGAAAGGCCGACCTTGCCGAAGGCAAGGTA
>JAFUIR010000029.1 GCA_017468395.1 Lachnospiraceae bacterium
ATTGCCAATGACCCGAAGAATGAAGAAGCATATCGGGCATTGGCAGAGGCATATGTGGCGATTGGTAATGTAGATAAAGCGTTAGAAGTATTTCAGAAGATGAAAGACGTGGCGGAGAATGTGGAAGAAGAGGAAGCACGGGAGATAGAAGGAGCATTGGTTTCCTGGGAAGATGCCGGGCTGGAAGATCATGTGATGGATTGGAAGGATGCCAACTTGGAAGCATCCATGCGAGAGATTACCGGAATTACTGATAGGGACATTATGCTTAGCGATGTATGGGAAATGACGGAGTTGGATTTATCAAACTTAGGGGATTCTGCTGGCAACGATACAGGTATTTGGAGTATGCATGAGTTTGATGGTGATATCTATGAAGTAGAATTGTTTTTAGAGGTGGGGTTGATAGATTCTAATACAGCTGCTGATATGACCAGTAAGATTGGTAAGAGTAAAATAAGTGATATTAGTGCGCTAAGTGAGTTGAAGAATTTACAGATTCTTAGGTTGGATAATAACAATATTACTAATATTCAGTCATTGGAGAAACTGACTAATTTAAAATCGCTGTTCTTGGGATACAACGATATCACTGATATAAATGCATTAGGTCAGTTGACAAACTTGGAAGAACTTAAGTTAATCGGGAATAAGGTTGATAATATTAATGCATTGAGTAAGTTGAAAAAATTAAAGGAACTATGTCTGTGTTATAATGATATTAACGACATTGATGCAGTAAGAGGATTAGATAATATAGAATGTCTTCATTTAAACTATAATGCTGTCAGCAATGTTAGTGCGCTAAATGAATTACCTAATTTGAAATTACTGGATGTGAGTGATAATGAAATCAGTAGTGTCAATGCGCTGAGCGGCTTGTCTAATTTGGAAGAATTGTGGTTGAGCGGTAATAAAATCAGCGCTATAAGTGGACTGAGTGGTCTGCCCAATTTGGAAGAATTGCGGTTGGGCGGTAATGACATCAGCAACATCAGTGGGCTGAGTGAATTGACGAATTTAGAAACGCTGGATTTGGGCTATAATGAAATCAGCGACCTCAGCGGGCTGAGTGAATTGACGAATTTGGAAGAATTGCGGTTGGACGGTAATGAAATCAGCGACATCAGTGGGCTGAGTGAATTGACGAATTTAGAAACGCTGGAGTTGAACAATAATGAAATCAGCGACATCAGTGGGCTGAGTGAGTTGACGAATTTAGAAAGGCTGGATTTGTACAATAATGAAATCAGCGACATCAGTGGGCTGAGTGAGTTGACGAATTTAGAGACGCTGTATTTGTACAATAATGAAATCAGCGACATCAGTGGGCTGAGTGAATTGACGAATTTAGAAACGCTGTATTTGAGCGATAATGAAATCAGCGACATCAGTGGGCTGAGTGAATTGACGAATTTAGAAACGCTGGAGTTGAGCGATAATGAAATCAGCGACATCGGTGGGCTGAGTGAATTGACGAATTTAGAGACGCTGGATTTGGACGATAATTATATCAGCGACATCAGTGGGCTGAGTGAATTGACGAATTTAGAATGGCTGGTTTTGAGCGATAATGAAATCAGCGACATCAGCGGGCTGAGTGAATTGACGAATTTAGAAACGCTGTATTTGAGCGATAATTATATCAGCGACATCAGTGGGCTGAGTAAATTGACGAATTTGTGGTACCTGATTTTGAGCAATAATGAAATCAGCGACATCAGTGGGCTGAGTGGTCTGCCCAATTTGGAAAATTTGTGGTTGAACTATAATAAAATCAGCGACATCAGTGGGCTGAGTAGATTGACAAATTTAGAAACGCTGTATTTGAACAATAATGAAATCAGCGACATCAGTGGGCTGAGTGAATTGACGAATTTGGAAACATTAGTTTTGTATCATAATGGCATCAATGATATCGGTGGGCTGAGTGAATTGACGAATTTGAGGGACCTGACTTTGAGCGATAATGAAATCAGCGACATCAGTGGGCTGAGTAAATTGACGAATTTGAGGTACCTGAATTTGAGCAATAATGAAATCAGCGACATCAGTGGGCTGAGTGAATTGACGAATTTAGTAACGCTACATTTGAGCAATAATTACATCGGCGATTATACTCCGGTGCAATTTGTAATTGATAAAGGTGGTTTTGTTAGTAAGTAATGGAAACTCTTGATTGGTGAAGCAAAGGTGGAATATATTTAGCAGACGCACCAAGCAAAATTAAGGGTATTACAAAAGATACATTAAACATAAATGCTGTACCATAATCATTTTGTTATTTGGATATGTAACAAGTAGCAGCATCACAGGACTGTACTTGGACCGTAAAGAGATTCAACTATTTACGTTTTATTAAATATGATTTGTGAGCAACTCATACTTTTTATCTTCGTATGCCAATATTGACTATATACTCCTACGGGAGTATAATATAGAAAAACGGAGATGATACAACTATGATTAAAAGACTATATCACGGTTCCGTAAATATCATTGAGAAGCCGTTGTTTGGGCACGGCAAGCCCTACAATGATTATGGTCTCGGATTCTATTGTACAGACAGTTTGGATATGGCAAAGGAGTGGGGCGTCGGCAAAGAACAGGATGGTTATGCAAACTGCTATGAAATGGAATGCGATGGTTTGCGTATCCTCGATTTGAATGCGCCGGAGTACTGCATCCTGCACTGGATCGCAGTTTTGCTGCAAAATCGTGAGTTCGATATTCCATCCGCTCTTGCTTTGGAGGCGAAGGAATATTTGATTACCCATTTCGTTGTTGATTACGAAAACTTCGATGTGATTATTGGATACCGTGCCGATGACAGTTATTTTTCGTTTGCACAGGATTTTATAAACGGTACGATTTCCTATCGCCAACTTAACAACGCAATGCACCTCGGCGAACTCGGTCAGCAGTTTGTTCTCAAGAGCAGAGCAGCATTTGAACGCATTCAATTTGTCGGCTGTGAAGAGGCGCTTTGCAGCGAATGGTATGCAAAGAAAATGTTGCGTGACAAAACAGCCCGCCGTGCGTATTTTGACGTAGAGCGCAATAAGCGCCAGCGCGGAGATTTATATATTACACAGATTATGGATGAGGAGATGAAGTCCGATGATTCGCGCCTACGATAAGGTTTATCTTGATAAAGCACGCACTGCGCTCGGCCGTATGTTGGATTTCGCAGTGTATGATCTGAAATACGATATTGCAGAGTTCTTTGATGTTTTTATCAAATCCGGAGTTGCTACGCAATTTGGAAGTGGAGATTTTTCTGTTATTGTCGGAATGTCTGGCGTGGAACTTGCTTATGAGGTACTGGAGCAATCCGGCGTAAAATATGACCGCATGAAGCCCAATTATACCATTAATCGCAGTGAGGAATTCTGGACCGGTTGGGCATTGGCTTATTATCAGTGGGAAACATCCTTGGGTTTTGATGAAATTGTCCGGTATATCCCTATCAAGGATATTATGGCTCTTTATTCGCCCTATCACGAAATGGACATCCGACAGTTTGTGGATAAGATGAACGCATTGTATAGGTCGGTAAGACCCGAAACCAATCTCAAGTTTCTGCGCCAACAAGCCGGACTGAGCCAGAGAGAACTTGCGGAACTTTGCGGTGTCCCGGTGCGCACCATTCAGCAGTATGAGCAGCGGCAGAAGAACATCAACAAGGCTCAGGCGGAGTATCTTGTAATGCTGGCAAAGGTGCTTTGCTGTTCGGTTGACGAACTGATAGAAAAAACGGAATAGGAAAAGGTTATTTCACAAGGCTTTTGATGAAATAATTGCAAGTTTCATCAAAATATGATATTATTTTTGCATAAGCTGTTGGGGAACGGCAATCTTGTGTAAATGGGTAAACGAGAATGCATATTTTATAGATATGGTATCGCCAAGAGTTTATTAACTTTTGGCGTTTTTTTGTGTAATAAGTGAGAAAGGGGATTGAAATGAGCAGAAAAATCATTCATACAAAAAGGTAAAAGAGTAAAGCCGGAACAAACACATTTGGAGGTTGTTATGGAAGACGAAAAAAAATTATTAAACGTAGAAGATGAAAAGGAAAATACAAAAGTAGGTGCACCGATTGATTATCTTAAAGGTTTATCAATGAGCACGTTAATTTCAGCACCATTGATTGCTGTAAATGAAGCTCAGCAGCAGCTTGTCGCCTCGACTTTGGATTATTATTATAAAGTTGCTTGTGAAGATGATGAAAAAAAACGTTGTTTAGAATTTAAGTTGCAACGTCCGGTTGAGTTACCGGGTGGTATAGAAATGCAGGAAGTTCAGGAAAAAACACCATTATTATCGATAGTTCCTATTTCTTCAATAATGAATGATGAGGTAAACGTTGATTTCAAGATGGAGAATACGACAAGTTGTATAGAGCCATTGGATACAAAGGAATAAGTTAAAATAAAATATGTTGCAATTACATGACATCCCCAGACTGTCAACCGGCAGCCTGGGGATGTCCATTTTTTGTACCGTTATTTCTTCTGAATCTTATTCAACTTCCGGTTCATCTTCAAAAGTTGTTCCTTGGTCAAAGTCACGCCAATCATGCCTACCATGCTGCTTGCGCGCAGGATGGTGAAGCCCCCCAGCATGTCCATCATGCCGGAACTGAGTTTGAAACTCATGGCGCCGGATTTGCCGGAACTTTCGCCCTTAGAGGCATTTTTTTTGTTTTTCTTCATGTCTTTCATAAGACCTGCGGCAAACTGCATGATGACCAGTTTGCCCCGGAAAGTTTTCATAATATCGGCAATGGTATCGTTCAAAGAAAGGTACCCCTCTTTTACCGTCACGTCAAACCAGTTCAGGATGGCTCCCTTTTCTTTTAAAATATAGTTCTCGTTGAAAGTGTCCACTTTGCGGATGAAACTTTCGTCCGTGCAATCTCCGGCAACCGCCAGAAGGGTGGTTTCACCTGCGTTAGGCACTTCGAAATAGAAGAAGTGTTCCGGGCAAGTCTTTTTGCCCAGACTCACGCCGTTTGCGAATAATTCTACTTCTGGTTGGTTAGAGTAGACGGTTA
The DNA here is from genome assembly GCA_017468395.1 of Lachnospiraceae bacterium. Lineage (GTDB taxonomy): Bacteria > Bacillota > Clostridia > Lachnospirales > Lachnospiraceae > Acetatifactor. The sequence goes on from JAFUIR010000029.1 coordinate 5,060, forward strand.
CCTTTGTCACATCCTCTACCCGGTCAGTGTAGCGTTTGCCGCAGATGTGGACAAAAGGTACATCGCAAAGCCAAGCCTTATAAGCGTAAAAAGCATCTTTTTTATATTTGCGGTCGAAAGTGATCAAACCTTTGTGGTTCTGCCCGTTTTCGCCGCCTTCGTTACGGGCGTCTGCGCCGAAGTCAAACATGTTCCACACATGGGTAGCCCAGAGGTAAGGGCGGGTGTAAAGTTGTTTGATTAGTTCTTCGTGGTAGTAGGACTGATATTCCTCTGTGTAGTCCCCTTGTTTCGGGTCGGAAGTGTGCCAGTTTAGGGCTTCGCATCCGTATTCGGACACGCCGATAGGTTTATCCGGGAAAGTGGCATGGAACTTGTCAAACCAAGGACCGTTCATGGAAGTATCGCCCCCATACCAGCCAAAATAGTGGTTGTAACTGACCACATCAGGAATCTGCACATAAGGCTCTTTCATGTCGCACATGGACACACATGCCATGGTGGTCAGACGGGTAGGGTCCATTTTGTGAGCCAGATTATTCAAAATGTGGTGGTTTTCGATAAGATCCGGGTCCTTTGCGCCGTTCATGGTAATTTCGTTGGAAAGTCCCCACACAATAATGGAAGGATGGTTATAATTCTGGGCAATTAGTTCCTTCATTTGGCTGACGGTGTTTTCGCGGCCGCTTGGCAGGTGCTTGGAAATGTAAGGGATTTCTGCCCAGATAACCATGCCGTATTCATCGCATAAATCATAAAAGTACCGGTCGTGCTGATAGTGGGCCAGACGGATGGTGTTGGCTCCCATTTCATGAATCAACTCGATGTCTTCTTTGTGGTGCTCACGGGTTAAGGCATTGCCAAATCCCCATCTGTCCTGATGTCTGGAGACACCCCGCAGGGGATATTCCTCGCCGTTTAAAATAAATCCGCGCTCCGGGTCAATTTCAAAAAAGCGGCAACCAAAGCGGGTGGAAACATTGTCCAAAATAGTAGCATTACTTAAGCGGGCATCAGCGGTTATGCCGTCCGCTTGTAAATCAGAAACTTCAGCGCCGGATTTTTTTTCCAGAATTTCTGCCGTGGCAGTATAAAGGTACGGGTCCTTTCGACCTTTCCAGAGGTGAACATTTTCAATAGTTAAATTTACTTTTGTATCGGAAGTTACGGTAGAAGCAACCACGCTACCGTCTTTATCTGTGATAGTGTAGCGGATTGCTGCTTCGGTAGAGTTACCGGCCAAATAAACTTCCACTTCAACGTCTGCACTTGTTGCAGAGTGCCTTTGGGTATCGGTATCGCTATCGTCTCCGGCACTGTTACTGCCATTAGTGTTCTTTACCACCTTCGGCGTAACCTTGATACCGGGAGCGCCGTAGTAATCCAAATCAAAATGGGTTTCACTTACACAAATCAGGTTCACATCCCGGTACAGCCCGCCGTAGAAGGTAAAGTCCGCCATTTGGGGATAAACTTTGTCGTTTGCAGAGTTGTCCACCGCGATAGTAAGCAGGATGGCTTTGGGTTTATCAATTGTGCCCAGTGCCTCCGTCAAATCTACGCGCCAGGTGGAATAGCCTCCATCGTGATGGGCAAGGGCTTTGCCGTTTATATACACATCAGCGGAAGAGTTGGCACCTTGGATTTCCAGATAGTAGCGGTCAGCCGCAGGAAATTCGCTTTTGACAAGTTCTTTCACATAATAGCAGGTGCCGCGATAATAGTCTGCGCCGCCGTCCTGACCGTCTATGGCATTCCAAGAATGAGGCAGGTTTATGGGCTCGGCAGTTCCCGGATTGTAAGTCGTAGGGGAAATGGGAACTGCAATATTTGTGGTTTCTTTTATGAATGTCCAATTTGGGTTTAAATTCAAAATCTGTCTCATGAAAGGGAGTCTCCTTTGGAGTAAGTCAGTGATAAAGTCTTTTGGGCGTATATATGAATATTAATCGGTGACGCCCAATTTTTCAACAAATTCTCGCTATTTTTTGAGAAAAAAGCCCTGTTTTGGGCGTGGTAGATGTTTTTTTGTTTTCACGCCCACGAAAAAGCTAAAAGTCTGGGCGTAGCGTAAGAATAATCTTGCTCACGCCCAAATTAGTCAAAATCGGATGAAAAAATGCCCATTAAAGCCTTTGTTTTGGGCGTAGAAGAGTTTTTATCGGTTACACGCCCAATTTGTGAAAAAGCAATTTGCGCAAAACGAGAAATTCATCGAACTCGAGAAATTCATCGAACTCGAGAAATTCATCGAACTCGAGAAATTCATCGAACTAAAACGCAAAAGAGCCGGACCTTGGCAGACCGGCTCTTGTATGCGATGAAAAAGAGATTGTGTATATTAAGGGTACTCAATTTTATAAAGGAAATTTGAAGTAACGTTTAGCGTTGTTGTAAGAAATGTCGGTTACAATTTCGCTAAGGATGTCCATATCAGCAGGGAACTCGCCGTTTTCTACCCAGTTGCCCATGAGGTTGCAAAGGATACGGCGGAAGTACTCGTGTCTGGTGTAGGACAGGAAACTTCTGGAGTCAGTGAGCATTCCAACGAAACCGGAAAGGTTACCAAGGTTTGCAAGGGAAATCATCTGATCCTGCATACCTACTTTGTGGTCGTTGAACCACCAAGCGCTACCCTGCTGAATTTTAGCAACGGCTGTGGAATCCTGGAAACATCCGAGGATAGTACCGATTGCCTGGTTATCGTTAGGATTCAGGGAGTAGATAACGGTACGGGGCAGTTTGTCCTTGGAAATCAGGGCGTTCAAAAAGTCTGCCATCTGTGCGCTGGGAGCGTAGTTGTTGATGCAGTCATAACCTGTATCAGGACCTAATTTCTCGTACATCAAAGTATTATTGTCGCGTTTGCAACCATAGTGAAGCTGCATAGCCCAGTCAAGTTCGCTGTACTGTTCGCCAACAAAGAGCATAAATGCAGTTTTGAATTTCAATTCGTCTTCTTTTGTGATTTCCATGTGGTTCAATCTCTTAAGGAAGATTGCTTCCAGTTCATCCTCTGTAGCAGGAACATACATTACATATTCCAAAGCATGGTCGGATACGTTACATCCCATGGAGTTAAAAAATGCCATACGGTTTTTAAGTGCATCTTTCAGTGCTGCGAAAGTATTGATTTCGCCCATGCCTGCAGCAGCAGCCAATTTGTCAAGATAGTCCAAATATTCAGGCTTTTCAATGTTCATAGCCTTGTCAGGACGCCATGCGGGAAGAACTTTTACGTCAAAAGTGGGATCTTCCGCAATTTTTTTGTGCCATTCCAGAGAGTCGATAGGATCATCTGTGGTACAAATCAAAGTAACGTTGGACTGTTTAATCAGGTTGCGAACGCTCATGGAAGGCTCAGCCAGTTTTGCGTTACACAGATTCCAAACTTCTTCGGCAGTGTTTCTGTTAAGGACACCGTTGTAACCAAAGTATCTTTGCAGTTCCAGATGGCTCCAGTGGAAGAGAGGGTTGCCGATGGCTTTGCCAAGGCACTCAGCCCATTTAAAGAATTTTTCTTTGTCAGAAGCATCTCCGGTAATATATTTTTCATCTACGCCGCAAGAACGCATAAAACGCCATTTGTAGTGGTCGCCGCCAAGCCATACTTGTGTGATGGTCTCGAACTGGCGGTCTTCAGCGATTTCCTTGGGGTTGATGTGGCAATGATAATCCAAAACAGGGGTTTTTTCTGCGTACTCATGAAAGAGCACTTTGGCAGTTTCGCTTTCCAGTAAAAAATCTTTGTCCATGAATTGTTTCATTCTTTTTTCCTCCATAAAATATATGTTAAATCATATTACTTACTAAATGTAGTTCCGCGGCTGATGATTTCGCCGGAGAAAATAGTTTTTTTCGGCATTTCGTTGCCGGTAAGCACGCCCATCAGTGTAGTAATCAAATGCTGACAGAGGGTTTCCAGTTTGTTATCAATGGAAGTCAATTCCGGTGTGCAGCAGGTGGTAAGCAGAGAATTGTTGTATCCTACGATAGCCAAATCCTCCGGAATACGCAGACCTGCGTTTTGGGCATATTTTACAGCACCCAGCGCCAAATTGTCGTCTGCAGCAATGACACCGTGGAAGGAAAGTCCTTTTTCGGCGGCTTTTTCCAGTTGGCTGCCCATGGCGTGGATGTCTTCGTGGGAACCGCTGTAAAACTGCATCAGATTACCGCTTTTTAGCAGCCCGTGTTCTTCCATGGCAGTCCGGTAACCGGCAAGTTTGCGTTTACCGCTGTAAGAAGTAGAATTGTAAAAATACAAAATATCGCTGATGCCTGAATGAATCATCTGGGTGGTGGCTTCGTACATGGAAGTGAAGTCATCGGATACAATGCTGTATACGTTGGGGGCATCGAAAGCAGCGTTCAAAAGCATAACCGGCACCTGGGCCGCTGCATCTACGATATATTT
>JAFUIR010000005.1 GCA_017468395.1 Lachnospiraceae bacterium
ACTAATCGGTCGAAGGCTTAACCAGGAAGGACGTTTCGAGATAGAAGCAGAAGTTTCTATGTGAAAGCAAAGCGAGTTATTCCAAAAGGAACTCGGAGTTCAATGTTCGGTTTTGAAGGTATAATCCCTTCATATTCCTCGATAGCTCAATGGTAGAGCACTCGGCTGTTAACCGAGTTGTTGTAGGTTCGAGCCCTACTCGGGGAGTTTAATACTTGGCTCCATGGTCAAGCGGTTAAGACATCGCCCTTTCACGGCGGTAACACGGGTTCGATTCCCGTTGGAGTCATCCTCGATAGCTCAATGGTAGAGCACTCGGCTGTTAACCGAGTTGTTGTAGGTTCGAGCCCTACTCGGGGAGTCTGGCGACATAGCCAAGCGGTAAGGCGTGGGTCTGCAACACCCTGATCACCAGTTCAAATCTGGTTGTCGCCTCTGAAAACCTCAAGAATTTCTTGAGGTTTTTTTAATTGTTTATGAAGTTGCTGTATTTTCTTTTAGCTTTTATATATAATAATCCCAGGTAAGAAAGGGATTATTTATAAGTATGAAGAATAATATTGCGATTGTATTAGGTGTACTGTTTGTTTTGTATTTTATATGCATAGAATTTTTTACGGGACATGGAACCAATTTCTATTTTATATGGCTCATTATGGGGCTGGGGCTCCTGTTATTTGCTTTTTGCAGTAAAATGGGGATGTTGGATACATTGCCTTTGTGGATACGCAGAAGTGCTTCGATATTCTTTATATTGGGGATGCTTGTATTTCTGTTTGTGGAAAGTCTGATTATTGGGGGATTTGGCGCAAAAGGAGAAAAGGATTTGGATTATCTGATTGTACTGGGGGCACAGTTAAAAGTCAGCGGTCCAAGCAAAGTTTTACGAATGAGATTAGATACAGCATATGACTATTTGTTGGAGAATGAGGATACAAAAGTGATAGTTTCCGGCGGTCAGGGAAGTGATGAACCCGATACGGAAGCACAAGGAATGTTTGATTATTTGGTTAAAAGAGGAATTGAGTCACAGCGGATTATTAAGGAGGATAAATCTACAAACACAACTCAAAATATTTCCTTTAGCAGCCGATACTTAAATAAAGAAGAAGATTCTGTCGGAATTGTGACTAATAATTTTCATGTTTATAGGGCGACCGCCATTGCCAGAGCAAATGGATATGCGGATGTATGTGGTGTTGCGGCACCGGCGGATCCTTTTTTGCAAGCCAATAATATGTTGAGGGAATTTTTCGGCGTGGTAAAAGATTCGGTGTTTGGAAATATGTGATGCCTAATCTACCGGACAGGAATAGAACAAAACATAGGGGAACCTGAAAAAGAGAAAAATGGAAGAGAAAAAATGGAACAGAAAATGAAAGAGAAAATTTCAAAACTGAGAGAAATCGTGGAGGACAGCAAAAGTATTGTCTTTTTTGGGGGCGCCGGTGTTTCCACGGAAAGCGGTATTCCCGATTTTAGAAGTGTAGATGGTTTATATAATCAGCAGTATGATTATCCGCCTGAAACTATATTGAGCCATACTTTTTACATAAGACGTACCGAGGAATTTTACCGCTTCTACCATAATAAAATGATTTTTGTGGATGCAAAGCCGGGAAAAGCGCATCTGAAACTGGCGAAATGGGAGCAGGAAGGAAAATTAACAGCAGTAGTTACCCAAAATATTGACGGACTCCATCAGGCAGCGGGAAGTAAGAATGTATTTGAACTCCATGGTTCGGTGTTGAGGAATTATTGTGAAAAATGTCACTCGTTTTATGATGTGGATTACATACAAAGCACAGATGGAGTTCCTTACTGTAACCGATGCGGTGGCAGAATTAAGCCGGATGTGGTATTATATGAAGAAGGGTTGGACAGTAATGTACTTGCAGGTGCAATTCGCGCAATCAGTGAGGCGGATACTTTGATTATTGGCGGCACTTCTTTGGCGGTATATCCGGCTGCAGGACTGATAGATTATTTCAGAGGCAAAAATATAGTGCTTATAAATAAGACCCCTACTGCCAGAGATGAGGTGGCAGATTTGGTGATTCAAGGTAGTATCGGTGAGGTGCTGGATAGTGTCTAGAAGAAAATAGAAAGATGAGAGCAACTATGAACATCAATGTTGGCAATATTTTAAAACTAAAAAAACAACATCCCTGCGGAAGCCATGAATGGGAAGTTTTGCGTGTGGGAGCAGATTTTAGACTGAAATGTCTGGGGTGTGGCCACCAAATTATGATTGCCAGGAAATTAGTGGAAAAAAATATAAAAGAAATACGCGAAAACTCTTGAAATTAGCCGAGGTTTGTGTTATCATAAATCTCCGTGATATATAATTCCTTGCTCCTGATAAGCAGGGGCCAGAGACCAAAAGGAGGTAAATGAAGCATGAACAAATATGAATTAGCCGTTGTTGTTAGTGCTAAAATCGAAGACGATGAAAGAGCAGCAGTTGTAGACAAATGCAAGGCTCTGATCGAAAGATTCGGTGGAACCATCACGAACGTTGATGAATGGGGTAAGAAGAAACTTGCTTACGAAGTTCAGAAAATGAAAGAGGCGTTCTACTACTTCATCCAGTTCGATGCTGACAGCACTGTACCGGCAGAAATTGAAAGCCGTATCCGTATTATGGACAATGTTGTTAGATATTTAGTAGTTAAACAGGACGAGGCATAAGTATATGCCGGATGAAATTATCTGGCTATACAGAAAGTGAGATAAATAATGAACAAAGTTATTCTTATGGGACGTTTAACCAGAGACCCTGAAGTAAGATATTCTCAGGGAGAAAATGCATTGGCAATTGCCAGATATACATTGGCTGTAGACCGTAGAAATACCCGTAATAGCGGAGATGATAATACTGCAGATTTTATTAACTGTGTGGCTTTTGGCCGTTCTGGTGAATTTGCAGAAAAATACTTCCGCAAAGGAACCAAGTTGGTTGTAACAGGCCGTATTCAGACCGGTAGTTATACCAACAAAGACGGAGTGAGGGTTTACACTACAGAAGTTGTTGTGGAAGACCAGGAATTTGCAGAGAGCAAAAGTTCTTCTTCCAATGATGGCGGATATTCGGGAGGAAATTCTTATCAGAGACCGGAACCTTCAGGTGCCGGCGATGGATTTATGAATATTCCGGATGGTATTGACGAGGAATTGCCGTTTAACTAATTAACACATTTTGATTTTAAAAGAATGGAGGCACTGACATGGCTTACAATAAAGCAGACAAAGCAGATGCGCCTATGAGAAAAAAAGGCGGACTGCGCAGAAGAAAAAAAGTTTGTGTATTCTGTGGTAAAGACAACGTAATCGATTACAAAGATACAAATAAACTGAAAAGATACGTTTCTGAGAGAGGAAAAATCCTTCCCAGAAGAATCACAGGTAACTGTGCAAAACATCAGAGAGCACTGACTGTTGCAATCAAACGTGCACGTCATATTTCCCTGATGCCTTATGTACAGGATTAATCCCGTAATAATTAAGAATTTAGGGATGTAAATTTGTGTTTTGACACAATTTAAAAGAGCGAAAAGACCAATTACCCTTTTGAGTAATTGGTCTTTTTTAATCGCATTTTTAGTTGTTTAAAGAGGAACCGCATTTCATGCAAAATGCGTAATTATCAGAAACTTCATGACCGCAGTTCGGGCATTTTTTTGCAACTTTCTCGATACTGTCGGAGACTGTTTGCTGAGAAAGAGAAGGTTCAACGGAAGACTCCGCAGAAGGTTCAGGTGTTACTGCGGGTTGCACCGGCTGTTCGGATTGCACCGGTTGCTCAGGTTGTACCGGCTGTACTTGAATTGCCGGATTTTGCATCTGATTGAATGCACTACGTTCAATTGTCATAGCGATTCGCTCCAGATAGGCATTGGTTTTTCGCTGTTCCTGCAATAATTTGTTGATTTTGAAATACCAGCAGGTAAGTTCTCTGAATAAGAAAAATAACCCGATGCTGATTGCAATACCTAATAAGATTGCAAGAATTAAAAGAATTAAGACTGTTGTTGAGTTCATTAGTTTATGTCCTCCTTTGTGTTGTGTTTATATCATATACTATTTTGCGTTTTTATGCAATTATTTAGCTGATACTTTATATAGTTTTCTATCATCTGAAAGAAAGTGAAGTGAAAGGGAGATAATTCTTGAAGCATAATGCGAAAGGTTTTATAATAACTAGTAGAAAAAAGAATTGATAGGGGGAGTTGTTTTACTTGTAATTCTACTTGGACTGGGAGGATGCGCTGGTTGAGACTTTGCAGGCTGATTTGGTGGCGCAGGACTTGAAAGAAAAATACATGTATGATGTGAATCTGATTGTATCAGAGGATATGTGCATTGACAGTGATTCTTTTGAGGACTTTAAAACAAGTGTTTCTGAGTCGGATGAAGAGACAAAGGCAACTTTTGTCAAGAATGCATCTGCTACAACTGATGCAGAAGCAATGCAATACAATGTACTCAGTGAATTGGATAAGAGAGCAAAGGAAATTCTTGCTGAGATTATTACAGACGAAATGTCCGATTTGCAGAAGGTTAAGGCTATTCATGATTATATGGTAGTCAATTTTGATTATGACTATGATAATTATCTTATGAAAACCATTCCTTATTATAGTTACACTCCGCAAGGCGCATTTGAAAATGGTTATATAGTTTGTGCAGGTTATGCAAAAACATTTGCATTGTTCTGTAAACATGCAGACATCCGGTGCGAATATGTAGTAGGACTTGGTGGAGAAGGTTTGCATGCATGGAATCAGGTAGAAATTGATGGAGAATGGTATAACATAGATGTAACCTGGGATGATCCGACGTGGCTTGGAAAAGAATTTGATAATCACATAAGTAATAATTATAATTATTTTCTGTTGTGCGATGAGCATATGTATGAAAATCACACGGCCTATAATGCAAAAAATATACGAAATTGTTAGGGATGCGTTGGAAAATGGAAAAAACAAATTCAAAATAACCGTTTCCGGAAATTTTGAGGGTGAGGTCCGCAAAGCCGTTAAAGAGGGATGTGTAATTGCGGGATATCCTTTGGATACTTTTTCGTGTAATTCTACCAGTCATCTTGATGGCGGTATTGTGGAATATTGGTTTAAGGTCATCAAGGAACCTGTAGAGAAAGTAGTTATATTTTATAACGAAAAGGATGTAAGGGACTATTATGACCAGTGTATTGCAGACGGCTTTTATGGAGAGGAGGCTGTGTATTACAGAGATACATCCATTGATATGGAGAGGATTGTTTGGGATTATTTGCTTAATGGCGCAATAGTTGGTTACCATATTGGTGATGAAGTGGCACCCGGATACTATAGGGGTACGGCTCATGTATGGGGAAGAGAATTAACCTCAAATGAAGCCAGAGATGAAATCTTGAATGTATATTTGGGTAAGATTAATAGTCATGGGCACAGTATAGGTGGCTATTGGGAGGAAGGCTTACTTCTGTTTAATGTTATTTTCAGGAAAGAATAAAGGAGGTTTTGAAAATGTCAGTGAAATTTCATTTGCCGGGTTTGAGATATAATTATCCTTTAAATATGTTGCTACTCAGTTTGCTTGAAAAGTATCCTGAGAATTTTAGGGAGGGGGTAGAAATTGCGTCCTTTTTCGGGGAATTTCCTCTTTCTTTATGGAATGGCGGAAGATATAGCCGGGGGGATCAATGTGACCCTAATTTTGTAAAGGGCGTAATTAAAAATATTAATTCCCATGGTATTCCTGTGAGATATACATATACAAATCCTACCATTACAGAGAAAGATTTGGACGACCCGTACTGCAATTTCTGCATGCAGGCAGCGGATAATGGAATGAATGAAGTGCTTGTGGTTTCTCCTATTTTGGAAAAGTATATTAGGGAAAAATATCCCAGTTTTAAAGTGAACAGCAGTACCTGTAAGGAAATTAGGGATGTAGAGGGACTGAATAAGGAACTGGAGAAAGATTATGCGCTGGTGGTGCTGGATTACAATTTGAATAATAAATTTGAATTATTGGAACAGATTGAAGATAAAGGCCGCTGTGAAATTTTAATCAATGCATGTTGCACCCCCAATTGTCAGCGAAGAGGAGCTCACTATAAAGCTATGGCAGAAATGCAGCGTATAGAATTGGCGAACAGGAAATTACCGCCAAACAAGCAGATTCCCGTGCCGCCTTCGTGGGAGTGTCCTTGCGAGGGAATGAATAATATTTATAATATTCAGAATTTCCCTACCTTTGTATCCCCGCAGGCAATATGGGAAAAATATGTGCCTATGGGATTTCAGCATTTTAAAATCGAAGGCAGAACTTCAAATATTTTTCAAATCTTGGATACATATTGTTTTTATTTGTTTAAACCGGAAAAAAAGGATGAGATGCGTTTTCTTCTTTTAACAAATTTGGAAAATAATAAAATCATACAAGTAAACAAGCCTAAAAAGTATTTGTAAGGGAAAGTGCGCACACGGTTGCGCAAAAACTGTGGACTAATGCCTAAAGTGCAAAGAATGAGCAAAAAAATCTTGTTTGATGTGATAATTGACCGGACAAGGCCCAAAAAGTTAAAATGAATATACGGAAAGCAATATTTTCAGATTAAGGAGAGATTTGTTATGAAAATGAAAGGGATTGCAAAAAAACTGGTATGTTTATTGGCAGGGGTGTCGGTATGCTTGAACTTGGGGGCATGTGGCAATAAGGAGTTGCCTTCTTTTGCGGGAAGCGAAGTAGTTGATTCTACGTTATATGTAGATAAAGTAGAAGGCATTGACGACAGTTTTATTAAAGGCGTAGATATTTCTTCTTATATATCCCTGATGGAAAGTGGGGTAACGTTCAAGGACTGGGACGGAAAAGAACTGAGTAAGCAGGGATTCTTTGATTTGTTAGCACAGTCAGGAGTAAACTGGGTCCGTGTGCGAGTATGGAATGACCCATATGATTCAAAAGGAAATGGTTATGGCGGTGGACATAACGATGTTGAAACTGCGATAGAAATCGGAAAGTTGGCTACGAAATCCGGCATGCAGGTGCTCATTGATTTCCATTATTCTGATTTTTGGGCTGACCCCAGTAAGCAGAAGGCTCCGAAAGAATGGGCTCACATGACTTATGAAAATAAGAAAATTGCTATGGACGAATGGACCAGAGACGCAGTTGCAAAAATTTTGGATGCAGGTGTCAATGTGGGAATGATTCAGGTGGGAAATGAAACGGTTTCCGGCATGGCAGGTGAGACTTCATGGGACCACATTTGTGAATTGATGAACATCGGCTGTAAAGCCATCCGTGAAGTGTCGGATAAAAAAGGAAAAGACATTAAGATTGCCCTTCATTTTACAAATCCCCATAATAAAAACTTTACTGATTATGCCAAAATTATGGAGGAGCATCAGGTTGATTATGATGTGTTTGCAAGTTCTTATTATCCTTTCTGGCATGGTACCTTGGAAAATCTGACAAACAAGTTGACAGAGATTTCAGAGACTTATGGAAAAGAAGTTATCGTTGCGGAGGTTTCTTACGCGTATACTGACGAAGACGGTGACGGATGGTCTAACTCTGTTTACAGTGGCGATAATACATTGGCATTACCTTACGACATTTCTGTTCAAGGACAGGCCAATGCAGTTCGTGATACTATGCAGGCAGTTGCTGATGTGGGAGAGAAGGGGCTTGGAATATTCTACTGGGAACCGGCGTGGATTCCTGTTCAGGTATATGATGCAGATGCTGCAGATGCGGCAAGTGTACTGGCTTCTAATCAGCAAAAATGGGAGACTTACGGTTCCGGATGGGCGGCAAGTTTTTCTAAAACTTTTGACCCCAGTGATGCGGGAAAATATTATGGTGGTTCCTCTTGGGACAATCAGGCGCTCTTTGATTTCGAAGGAAATCCGCTGGAGTCTTTAAATGTGTTTAAGTATGTATACTCCGGAACAACCGCACCTCTTGCGGTAACCGGTGTTAATGACATAGCTTTGGAATCCGGCATTGGTGAGCCTGTAGAGATGCCTGAGACTGTTGCAGCAACGCTTTGCAGCGGCAAGACAAAGGAAGTGCCTGTTGTGTGGGAAATGGACGTAGTAAACCGTGCTATGCAGGAAAAAGGCGGTTCCTATCAAGTAAAAGGCGTGGCTACGGCGGATGGTACGGAATATAATGTGATTTGTAATTTGGAAATTTTGAGGGTGAATTTTATCAAGAACCCCGGTTTGGAAGGCTCTGACATGTCAATGTGGAACATTGAAGGTGTAGGTATTGACCGTGAAAGCGATAATAATAAGAGAACCGGTGACTACAGCCTGAAATTCTGGAGCGAAAGTGAAGTTGTATATGATGTGTATCAGGAGATTGTAGGTCTTGACGCAGGAACTTATGAATTGGGCGCATTTTTGCAGGGTGGTGATGCAGGAAGCAGCGAGGTATTTACACTGTATATCAGCGTAAATGATGAACTTTATACGGCTTCTTCAGCAGTAAATGGCTGGTTGCAATGGGCGGAGCCTCACATTGAAGGAATTGAGATTCCGGAAGGCGCCAAGGTTGTTGTAGGTGTAAAAGCTAATGCGCCTGCGAAAGCCTGGGGAGCATGGGATGATTTCTACATGCACAAAATGGAACAATAGAAAGGAAATGGCTGTGTCTTTTTTTCGACACAGCCTATTTTTTGACTGAACAACCCTGTATTCGACAAATTATCGTGTGGCGCAACCAAACATAGTGTGGTATAATGTTCGCGTAGGCAATGAGCCATGCAAAATCCGGCGAGCAGAAAATCGCCTGCTTGCAGAGCGATTTGGTGGTGAGACGGATTTTATAGGGCGAAGCCCGCGAGTTTTGGACGAAGTCACAAAACTTGCATGGCGAATATCTCGCAGGTGCGCGCAGGTATCCTTTGGATGCGAGGGTTTGTAATAAATACAAGGGGTGTACATGAAGAAAAGAATCAGATTAAAAGGTAGAATAAGAACTTACATATTATTTTCGATTTATTTGGGAGTGCTGCTTTTAGTAGTAAACACATTTTTGTTCTTGTTGGATTATCGTGCTGCATTGTTATTGGCATGTTTTACGTTGTTCTATTTCATTGTAACATTGACGCTTTATTTTTATAATAAGCCGATTTTGATGAATGAACTTATTAGTTTTGCGACCCAATACGGTCAGATTCAAAAGCGTTTGCTGAGAGATTTGGAGATTCCTTACGCATTGCTCGATGATACGGGAAAGGTAGTGTGGACAAACACTGCCTTTGAAACTGTGGTTCATCAGCCGAAAGGATATAACAAGTCTATAACCGGTCTTTTTCCTACGATTACCAGAGACCGCTTACCGGGCAGTGAAAATTTCGAGGAAGCCCAGTATGAATTGGCGTATGAAGGTAGCGAATATATAGCGAAGTTCAGAAAAATTTCTCTGCATGAGATGGCAGAAAACAGTGATATGATTTCGGCAGAAGGATATAATGGTTATTTGATTGCAATGTACCTGTTCGATGAAACTGCCCTTCATATTGCATTACAGGAAGTGGATGACCAAAGTCTGGCTGTGGGACTTATTTATTTGGACAACTATGAGGAATCTTTGGAAAGTATTGAAGAGGTCCGCCGCTCCTTATTAACAGCCTTGGTGGATAGAAAAATTAATAAATATATTACCGCATTGGATGGTATTGTAAAGAAAATCGAAAAAGATAAGTATTTAATTGTTATGCGGAAAAAGTCTATTGCACAGTTGCAGGAAGTCAGATTTGATTTGCTGGAGGATGTCAAAACCGTAAGTATTGGTAATGAAATGGCGGTAACTATCAGTATCGGTGTCGGTTTGGACGGATTGACCTATGCACAAAACTATGAGTTTTCCAGAAATGCAATTGACCTTGCGCTTGGACGAGGCGGCGATCAGGCTGTAATTAAAACTCCCGCAAGCATTACTTATTACGGCGGAAAGAGCCAGCAGGTGGAGAAGAACACCAGAGTAAAAGCAAGAGTGAAAGCCCATGCGCTAAAAGAAATTATTACAGGTAAAGATAAAGTCTTTATTATGGGTCACAGAAACGCCGATGTAGACAGTTTTGGTGCGGCCGTAGGTATTTATCGTATTGCACAGGCTCTTGACAGAAAAGCCCATATCGTTTTGAGCGATGTAGGTTCTTCTGTTCAACCGTTGGTGGATTTGTTTGTGAATAATCCGGAATACGATACAGATATGATTATCAGTGGGCAGCAGGCTATTGACAGTGCAGGAGCAAATAATAATACCGTCTTGGTTGTGGTGGATGTAAATAAGCCCTCTATCACAGAATGTCCGGAGTTGCTTAAACTTTGTAAGTCTATTGTGGTTTTGGACCATCACAGACAAGGTGCAGATACCATTGAAAATGCAACTTTGTCATATATTGAACCTTATGCATCATCTGCCTGTGAAATGGTTTCCGAAATTTTGCAGTATACATATGACAACATTAAGATTCATACAGAAGAAGCGGATTGTATGTATTCCGGTATTATGATTGATACCAATAACTTTATGAGCAAAACCGGTGTAAGAACTTTTGAAGCAGCTGCATTTTTGCGCAGAAATGGTGCGGATGTAACCAGAGTACGCAAATTGTTCAGGGAAGATGCCAGCGAGTATAAGGCAAAAGCAGATGCAGTCAGTCAGGCCGAAATTTATAAACAGGCTTTTGCTATTTCCGTTTGCACTACCGAGGATATTCCCAGTCCCACTGTTGTGGGGGCGCAGGCGGCCAATGAATTGCTGAATATCAAGGGTGTTAAGGCAAGTTTTGTGCTGACGGATTATCAGGGCAAGATATATGTATCGGCCCGTTCTATTGACGAAGTAAACGTACAGATTATTATGGAGAGACTTGGAGGTGGCGGTCATATGAGTATGGCGGCTTGCCAAATGGAAGGTGTTGGCTTGGCGGAAGCCATCGGAACCTTAAAAAGTACAATTGACATTATGTTAGAGGAAGGTGACATCTAGGATGAAAGTTATTTTGTTACAGGATGAGAAGAAGTTAGGAAAAAAAGGTGATTTAGTAGAGGTCAGTGAAGGATATGCCCGTAACTTTATTTTGCCGAAAAAAATCGGTGTGGAAGCAACTGCCAAGAACATGAATGATTTGAAACTGCAAAAAGCAAATCAGGAAAAAGTGGCAAAAGAACAGTTGGATGCGGCAAAAGAGTTGGCGGCAACTTTGGAGACAAAGGAAGTTATCGTAAAGATTAAAGCGGGCGAGGGTGGTAAGGCTTTCGGAAGCGTATCTTCCAAGGAAATTGTAGTAGCATGCAAAGAGCAAAACGGTATTGAATTGGATAAGAAAAAAATCCAGTTGCCGGAAGCTTTAAAGAATTTTGGAACTTATGAAGTGGTTGTTAAATTGCACCCTCAGGTAAGTGCAAAATTGAAGGTAAAAGTACAGGAAGCGTAAACAATCCGGAGGAGAAAAAGTGGCAGCAATAGAAGAAACTGTCTTAAAAAGAGTATTACCTCATAGTGTGGAAGCAGAGCAATCGGTAATCGGCTCTATGATTATGGACAGAGAAGCGATTGTGGTGGCCTCTGAATTGATTACAGAGGAAGATTTCTACAATAAGCAATACGGCATTCTTTTTGAGACCATGATAGAACTGAATGATGAAGGAAAACCGGTGGATTTGGTTACGCTGCAGAACAGACTGAAGGAGAAAGACGTACCACCGGAAGTCAGTAGTTTGGAGTTTGTGCGTGATCTGATTACGGCGGTTCCTACATCTGCAAATATTAAACATTACGCCACCATTGTGGCAGAAAAGGCAACACTGCGTAAACTGATTCGTTTAAATGAAGAAATTGCCAACACCTGTTACATGGGGAAAGAAAATCTGGAAGTTATTCTTGAGGAAACAGAAAAGAAAATCTTTCAGTTAGTTCAAAAACGAAACACGGGAGATTATGTACCTATCAGGCAGGTCGTAATGAATGCACTGGACAAAATCGAACAGTCAGGAAGAAATAAAGGTGCAGTAACGGGTATTCCCACAGGATTTATTGATTTGGATTATCGGACGGCCGGCATGCAGCCTTCAGATTTGGTATTGATTGCGGCGCGTCCTTCCATGGGTAAAACCGCATTTGTATTGAATATTGCGGAACATGTGGCGTTCAAACAAAATAAGACTGTGGCAATATTTAGTTTGGAAATGTCTAAGGAGCAGTTGGTAAACCGTCTGCTCTCACTGGAATCCAGAGTGGATTCCCAACATATCCGTACCGGTAATTTGTCCGACCAGGAGTGGGACAAGTTGATTGAAAGTGCTAATGTAATCGGCAAGTCCAATCTGATTATTGATGATACACCGGGTATCAGTATCGCGGAACTGCGTTCCAAATGCCGAAAGTATAAGTTGGAGCACAATTTGTCCATGATTATCATCGACTACTTGCAACTTATGTCCGGTAGTGGAAGATCAGATTCAAGACAGCAGGAAATTTCCGACATTTCCCGCTCCTTAAAAGCTGTGGCCAGAGAACTTAGTGTGCCCGTTTTGGCTCTGTCCCAGCTTAGCCGTGCGGTAGAACAAAGACCGGATCACCGTCCGATGCTTTCGGACCTTCGTGAATCAGGAGCCATTGAGCAGGATGCGGACGTGGTTATGTTCATTTATCGTGATGATTACTATAATCATGATACAGAAAAGAAAGATGTGGCTGAGATTATCATTGCAAAACAGAGAAATGGTCCTATCGGTACGGTGGAACTGGCTTGGCTGCCTAATCTCACCAAGTTTGCAAATTTGCAGAAACAATAAATTACACTTTTACGAAAGAGAACAAGCAGAGGGCTGTTCTCTTTTTATTATTTAAAATAATTCTAATCTGTCTATTTTTGTTTTGTGCAAGCAGCACTTGCAGCCAAAACGCAAATAGGCGGATTGAGAGTAGAAATAAAATGCAATAGTTATAGAAAGGGGAAAAAGATGAGTAGTAATTATTTAATTTCAGATGCAGCAAAACAGGTAAATGTAGAGGCGCACGTGCTACGCTATTGGGAAGAGGAATTGGGGCTTCCCATAAAGAGAAATGAATTGGGGCACCGTTTTTACACACAGGCCGATGTGGAGCGGTTCCGGGAAATTAAGAACATGAAAGAAAGGGGATTACAGTTGAAAGCAATCAGAATGATTTTAAAGGATGGGAAATTGGACAGGCTTGATGCGGCCGGGATAGAGGAATTTGCCACGGCAGATGAAGAGATAATGACACCTATGGCGCCAAATGCAGAGAATCAATTGTCTGTTGAAGAAAATGGCGAAAATAAGGCACAAAGGTTGCAATGGCTCTTGCAACAGTTATTTCGCGAAACATTGCAGGAAAACAATAAGGAACTGTGTCAAATGATAAAGGAAAGTGTCTTAAAAGAAATGGATTATCAATTCCGTGTGCAGGAAGAGCGGGAAGATGAGCGACATGCACAGTTGATGCAAAAAGAGGAGGAGCATTTCCGCAAAGTAGATGAACTTCTCAGAAAAAAACGCAGATTATTGAAAAAATAAAAAACAGGCTGGTCACATAAATGACCGGCCTGTTTTTCCGTTTTATTAAGCTTCTGCAATAGCGCCTACAGGACACTGTCCTGCGCAAGAACCGCAATCGATACATTTATCTGCATCAATTTCAAATTTGCCATCTCCCATGCTGATAGCACCTACGGGGCACTGAGCTTCGCAAGCACCACAGCAAACGCAACCGTCTTTAATTTCGTATGCCATTGTTATATCCTCCTTAAGTATAGCGAGATTTATTGATATAAATTTATCATTACCCTTATTTTAATATAAACAAAAGATAAATACAAGACTTATTTAGAGTTTTCGGTCATTTCGGCACGACGTTTTTTGATGCCTTGCAATATTACTTGCTTTTTTTCGACGACCTTATCTTTGTCCATGGCGGGCACATCTTTTAACTTGTACTCCAAGCCCAATTTTTCGTATTTTACAGTACCCATAGTATGATAAGGCAAAACATCGAGGGCTTTTAAGTTGTGGAACTGGCCGATGAAATATCCTAAATCAAACAAATATTTATCATCATCGGTATATCCGGGCACAACAACATGGCGAATCCACATATCCACATTTTGGCTGCTTAAATATTCTGCAAATGCCAAAATGCCGGTATTGGGCTGTGCAGTCAGTTCCTTGTGCTTTTCATTGTCTATATGCTTGATATCCAGCATTACTAAATCTGTTAACGGCATTAACTTGTCCAGTTTGGCGATAAAGTCCGCATTTTCGGGATTGAATGCAATACCGGAACTGTCAATACAGGTGTGAATATTTTTTTCTTTTGCAAGAGTAAATAAGTCAATGAGGAAATCAACCTGCATCAGGGGTTCACCGCCGGTAACGGTAATACCGCCGCCATTATAAAAACCTTTATTTCTTTCATATTGTTCAATAATGTATTCGGGTTCCATTAAAGTACCGCCGGTCATAGCCCAGGTATCCGGGTTATGGCAGTAGGCGCAGCGCATAGGACAACCTTGTACAAAAACAACATATCGTACGCCGGGTCCATCTACGGTGCCAAAACTTTCAAGAGAATGAATTCTTCCTTGCATATAGTAAATCCTTTCTAAATTGGGAAGTGTTAATAACAATAGTATATACGTTTTGGGCGCAAAAGACAACAAGGTGGTGAAAGGGAGATTGTACTTTTGGGGAAACAAGAGGTGCGCTAATCGGGACATGCTATCAAGGACGTGCTAACCGGGTGATGCCGGCGCACCACCCGGTTAGACGGGCATGCGCCCTATAAAACAGCAAATAAAAAACGGTCCGAAGATAATAAATTACCTTCGGAACCGTTCTTATTTACTGTTTTGCACGTCCCATTTGAATGCTAGATGCTTTCGTGGAAAGTACGGGAGATAACGTCTGCCTGCTGTTCAGGTGTCAACTTGATGAAGTTAACAGCGTATCCGCTTACACGGATTGTCAGCTGAGGATAGTTCTCGGGATGTTTCTGAGCATCCAGTAACATATCTCTGTTCAGTACGTTTACGTTCAGGTGATGACCACCTTTAATTGCATAACCATCTAATAAAGATACCAGGTTATTAACCTGAGCCTGATTTACTTCTGCCATTTCTAGGTCCTCCTATTTTAATCAATACTTCTTTAGTTATAATCGTCTAGTCCCTGTTCAAGGGTGGGAACACTGCATGCCAGAGGAGTTCTGGAACAATCAGAACAGCCCATGGTCTGAACTTCTTTTGCTTTTGTACTTTCGGTGTCGAATTCGATGTTTACGTGACCGACACCCTGTGTCATGCCTGCATCAAGCATCTTCACCAAATCGTCAATCATTGCCTTTTGGTCCATAAGTGCTCCTTTCTGATTAGAGAATTAGTTGTTTAAATCTAATTCGATATCGCCTGCGAATACCTGATCTTCTTTGCCAAGTGCTCCGGGGATGATAGTGAAGGTATTGGAAATACCATCCTGTGCATCCTTGAAAGGAAGTTTGGATACGGAAGACAGAGATGCTACTGCACCATGTGTATCACGTCCGTGCATAGGGTTAGCACCGGGAGCGAAAGGCTGGCCTTTCTTACGTCCGTCAGGTGTGTTACCTGTTGCTTTACCATAAGTTACGTTAGAAGTAATGGTAAGGATGGAAGTGGTAGGGATACCGTTTCTGTAGGTATGATGTCTTCTGATAGCGGTCATGAATTTATGAACGATATCCTGAGCAATCAAGTCTACGCGGTCATCATCGTTACCGTATTTAGGGAAGTCACCTGTTGTCTTGAAGTCAACGATAACGCCGTCTTCATCACGAACAACTTCAACTTTTGCATATTTGATAGCAGACAGGGAGTCAGCTACAATAGACAGACCTGCAACACCGGTTGCGAAGTAACGTTTAACGTCTCTGTCATGAAGAGCCATTTCTGCTCTTTCGTAGCAGTATTTGTCATGCATATAGTGGATGATGTTCAGAGTGTTTACATATACATCTGCCTGCCACTCAATCATATCCATGAATTTGCTGTATACATCATCGTAATCCAGAACATCGCCTTCAACAGCGCGGTATTTAGGACCAACCTGTTTCTTGGTAACCTCGTCAACACCGCCGTTCAGAGCATACAGCAGACATTTTGCAAGGTTTGCACGAGCACCGAAGAACTGCATTTCTTTACCGATTACCATGGAGGATACGCAGCAAGCGATACCGTAGTCATCGCCGTGGTCGATTCTCATCAGGTCGTCGTTTTCGTACTGGATGGAAGAAGTCAGGATAGACATCTTAGCACAGTATTTTTTGAAGTTCTCAGGAAGTCTTGTAGACCACAGAACTGTCAGGTTGGGCTCGGGTGAAGCACCAAGGTTTGTCAGAGTGTGGAGATAACGGAAGGACATCTTGGAAACAAGGTGACGACCATCAACACCAACACCAGCCAAAGACTCTGTTACCCATACAGGGTCACCAGCGAAGATCTGGTTGTATTCAGGTGTACGAGCGAATTTGATGCAACGCAGTTTCATAATGAAATGGTCAACAAATTCCTGGATTTCGGACTCTGTGAAAGTACCGTTTGCAAGGTCTCTTTCAGCGAAGCAGTCAAGGAATGTGGATGTACGTCCAAGGGACATAGCAGCACCATTCTGCTCTTTAACTGCACACAGATATCCGAAGTAAGTAGCCTGAATAGCTTCTTTTACGTTTGTAGCAGGTTTGGAAATGTCGCAACCATAGGAAGCAGCCATTTCTTTCATCATCTTCAGAGCAACGATCTGCTCGGAGATTTCTTCACGAAGACGGATAATATCGTCTGTCATAACACGTCCTGTAGAGTTTTTCTGATCAAGTTTGTCTTCGATCAGTCTGTCGATACCGTACAGAGCAACACGTCTGTAGTCGCCGATGATACGTCCACGACCATATGCATCAGGAAGACCTGTGATGATGTGGGAAGAACGGCAAGCTCTCATCTCATCGTTATAAGCATCGAAACAACCTGCGTTGTGTGTTTTTCTGTGAGTAGAGAAGAATTCGCTGATTTCAGCGTCAACTTCGTATCCGTTATCGGAGCAAGCTTTTTCAGCCATTCTGATACCGCCGTAAGGCTGCAGGGAACGTTTGAAAGGCTTGTCTGTCTGGAAACCTACGATAGTTTCTTTGTTTTTGTCAAGGTAACCGGGACCGTGAGAAGTGATTGTGGAAACAACTTTTGTGTCCATATCAAGAACACCGCCTGCTTCACGCTCTTTCTTCTGGAGTTCAAGTACCATGCTCCATAAATCTTTTGTGTTTTGTGTAGCTTCGGCTAAGAAGGAATCATCGCCATCATAGGGATGGTAGTTTTTCTGGATGAAATCACGTACGTTGATTTCACTTTCCCATTTGCCGCCTACAAAATCTTTCCATTCTGGTCTCATTTTGAAATAGCCTCCTGTTATTATTTGAATTAGGTTGATTATTAGTAAATAAATTTTGCTAATCCTATGAGACAATTATATGAAAAAGGGGTATAAACGTCAAGCAATGCAGTGTACTTTTTTGGGTACAAATAGCGGATTTTACAAGTGTTTTAGAAAAAATACAAGAAATTTCCGAGACAGGAATACTTGTCAAGAAAGAGGGAAAGTATTATACTATGAAAGTGTCCCGCGGCGAATATATAAAGCAGCGGGCAAGTTAATACCAATGTAAAGATGCAAGGAGGTTATAGATATGGCAGAGATTACAAAGGAAATGACAATCGGAGAAATCCTGAGAACAAAACCTGAGGTTGCCCCGGTTCTTTTGGACATGGGAATGCATTGTCTGGGATGTCCTTCAGCACAGATGGAATCTTTGGAGCAGGCAGCAATGGTTCACGGAATGGATATTGATGTGTTGATGTCAAAAATCAACGCTCTGTAAAAAAGAAAAGGCTTTTGTCATGGTTGACAGAAGCCGTTTTTTGATTAGTTCATTTTCGCCAATGCATTAAGGGCATCGGAAGCAATCAGTGGTGCAAAGTGTTCCTCTAAATAGAAACGGTTTGCCTGATGGAATTTTTTGGCAATCCCGTATTCGGAAAGCACATTGCAGACCCGGTTGAATTCCGAAGGAGTATGCCCACCTTTGGAAATTACCAGAAGATATTGGTTTTCACGCTCGTCTTTATATAAAGAATTTTCAGCGCGGTAACTTTCGGACAAAATGCCGGAAAGGCGGATTAATTTATTCAGGGAATCAAATACAAAAATTCGGGTCATGTCGGAATCCGTTTGTTTATCGGGCTCCGGACTGTTTGCGGTGTCATTCGCAGGTTTGTTTTCGGTTTCATTAATTGCTTTTTTTGTTTCGTGGATTTTTTTGAAAAGATCCAGAACTTCGTCGGCGGCTCCGGAGAGACCGTCAATCACTTCCTCCAAGCCTTTTTCGGACTCATCGTGTACAGAAGGGGCAAATTTGGAAAAACGGGTGTCCAATTCTTCCGGATCTTCCACCTTTGTGATAATGAGTACAATGCACTCGGAATTGATGGGAATTGCTTCTATCATCAGAGGAATATCCTCTGCTTCAAAACCAAATTCGTAAGACGCCTGCTGCATCATATCACGGAACAGGTTTTTGGCTTTTTCACTTCCGTAAGCCAGTTCGCTGATTTTTAATTCGCGGTTTGCAAGGTCTTCGCGAGTCAAAGTACAACGGATTTGGTTTTCGTTCATTTTTTCTATTTTCATGTTATCACGTCCTTACTGTTCAGATACTGCAATGACACTGTTTTATGACGGAAATCCTTGTAAAATCTGAATAAAAGTATATTATACTTTTCCGGCTTTTAAGTCAATACCACTGCGAGAGTTTAATGTTTTTTAATATTTAAAATGATGAAAAAAATATTTTCGCTTGAAAAAACGATGAAAGTGCTATATAATTGTCTTCAAGAGATGCCTTCGGTAATCGGTACAAGAAGGAGGCACTGTTTATATTATTATATTCTAAACTCTTCTAAAGTGTTTTAAGCAATCTATTTGGATCTAAAATTCTCATTCATCAAGTTAGTATTATGAATGTCTTACAAGCTTATGTGCTTGGTCTGAGATCAAATTTTTCCAAATGTAAAAATCAACGTTTTAATTCAATCTAAGGTAGTAATTTTGTGTACAGCTATGGCATCTCTTTATTTATTGTACCCAATATATCACGAATCCTTCTTTTGGCGGGTGCAATTTTGTGAAAGGAGGTTATTTCATTGTGTAAAGGTGAAAAACAGGTTCTGAAAGAAAATCTTGAAATTATGTGCAGAAACGGTGTGGCACTGTTTTTGGAAGGGGAACCTTCCACGCCCGGAGAAATCATCGGAAAATGTGTGGGTGAGGACAGTATGTACATGGCAGATTATGTGCTTAATGAAGAAGGGTATCTGACAGAACTGAGATATGACCTCGTGTCTGTCTGGAAATAAGAAGCACATGTCAGTGTGGGCGGAAAGCAGGGTAAATCAGAGTGCCTCTCTATGCGAAGGCTTTCCGCCGTCCCAGAAGAACAGGATTTTCTTAAAAGAAATTTAAGGGGATTTTGTCAAATTAAGTAATGACGATAACACAATAGTTTGTTATAATAAGGACGTTGGAAAGGAGCAGTGCCATGAAAAAAGCCATCACAGTTGTACTAGCCATTGTTCTTATTGTAATTATTGCCTGGTTTACATTCGGCAGAAAGGTTGCGGAAAAGTATACGTATTCCGACGAGAGAGCCGATTTATATGAATATTTTAATTTGTTGAAAGAGGAAGAAGTTGCTGTTATTTTACAGAACGAAATGATTGAGGAAAAAGCAATTCTTTTGGACGGAGTATGCTATTTTGATTTGGCTACCGTGCAGAAGTATTTTAATGAGCGTTTTTATGTGGATGAGACAGAGGAGTTGATTCTTTATACCACGCCTACGGAGGTTATCCGCACGGTTTCCGGAACCGGTGTTTACGAGATGGGTGGGGAGAAAAAAGACGCAGGATACAGATTGACACTTACAAGGGTGTCGGGAGAAAATACGATTTATTACATTGCGGTTGACTATATTCAGGAGTTTACCAATTTTTCTTATGAATTGTATACAGAGCCCAATCGCATGCAGATTTATATGGAGTGGCCGGAAAGAACGGTTGCGGATGTGGCAAAGGACAGTGCGGTAAGAAAACTGGGAGGAATCAAAAGTCCTATTCTTTCCGATGTAAAGACCGGTGATAAACTGGTAATACTGGAAAAGATGGAGACATGGTGTGAAGTAAAAACTGAGGATGGCTACATCGGATATATTGAAAATAAAATGCTGGAAAATGAGCGAATGGAAACGCCTAAGCCGGTAACAGATTATGAAGTGCCGGAATATACTGCGCTTACGAGAGAGCACAAGATTGCCCTTGGCTGGCATGCTGTGTTAAAGGTTTCAGACAATGACGGAATGGGAGAACTGGTAGTCAATACAAAGGGCATGAATGTCATTGCGCCTACCTGGTTCAGTTTGTGTGACAATGAGGGGAATTTCCAGAGTTTTGCGTCCCAAGATTATGTGGACAAAGCACATGGGGTTGGCTTGGAAGTCTGGGGTGTGCTTGATAATTTTAATTACCGATTGAACAATAAGGCGGATGTGGACAGTGCCAAGATATTATCTTCAACAACGGTAAGAACAAAGTTGATTGAAAATTTAATGGCGGAAGCTTTAGAGTATGATTTGGACGGAATCAATGTGGATTTGGAAGATATCAAAGAATCTTACGGGGAAGATTATGTTCAATTTATGAGAGAAATGTCTATTGCATGTCGTGAAGCGGGGCTTGTGCTGTCTGTAGATATACCGGTTCCTTTTCATTACAATGCATATTATGATATTAAAGAGTTGGGTGCTGTTTGCGACTATGTAATCATTATGGGATATGATGAGCATGGTGAGGGTAGTACGCAGGCAGGTTCTGTTGCGTCTTTAGGGTATGTGACCCAGGGACTGATTAACGCTACAGAGGTAATACCTTCCCATAAGGTTATGAATGCGTTGCCTTTCTACACACGCCTTTGGACAACGGAAGGCGCCAACGTAAGTAGCCGTGCCTATGGAATGAGGGCGACAAATGGTCTGGTGTCAGACTATGGAATGACGGTTGTTTGGGATGAAGAAACCAACCAGAATTATGCAAGTTCTGAAATTAATGGTGTGAAATATGAAATGTGGATTGAGGATACCACTTCTATTTTGGCAAAAGTTAATATGATGAAAAAATATAACCTTGGTGGTGTGGCTGCATGGAGACTGGGATACGAAAAGGCAGACATATGGGAAGTTATTTGGGCATATACATTGGAGTAAAAGAATAACGGACAGTGTATAAGCATGACAGAAAAAAAAGAAGCGGTTTTTTCTGGAATATTAAAAATTTTAGTGATGGCCATGGTCTTTTGTGTGGCTCTTTTGGCGGCAAATAAGGAGCCGAAGGAAAGTGCCTCTGAAAAAGTTGCGAAAAAAGAAAATTGGCCGGTAGTTGTATTGGATGCAGGGCACGGCGGTAATGACCCGGGAAAAGTAGGCATTAACGGTGCGCTGGAGAAAGAGGTAAATTTGCAGATTGCAAGTATATTGCAAAAGTTTTTAGAGGCCAATGATATACAAGTGGTAATGACCCGGACAGAGGATGCAGGGCTTTACGATGAGGATGCTTCCAATAAAAAAGTGCAGGATATGAAGCGCAGAATTGCGCTGATAGAGGAAGCAAATCCGCTTTTGGTGGTAAGTATCCATCAGAACAGTTATCAGGAAGAGTATGCAAAAGGCGCCCAGGTATTTTACTATACCGGCAGTACAGAAGGGCAGGCCTTGGCGGATAAAATACAGACCAGATTAATTCAGGATGTTGATCCCCAAAATCATAGACAGATTAAGGCAAATGACAGTTATTATCTTTTGAAAAAGACGGGGAAACCCATAGTAATAGTGGAGTGTGGTTTTTTGTCAAACAGCGAAGAGGCAAAAAAACTTGTTACGCCCCTGTATCAGGAAAAAATGGCTTGGGCCATTCATTTGGGAATCATACAATATATAAATGAAACGGAAAAGGAATGATGGGCAACTGGAAGAAAAAACTAAGTGCATATAATTGGGAAAAAACAGCGTTTTATTGTGTCATGGCACTTCTTTGTGTGTTACTGGTGTATCATGCGCAGTTTGGGGATGTTTTCAGTAATTATGAACTTGGAAAAGTACTGGTGTCCGGCGGGATTTTGAAGTGGTTGTATACTATAGCGGTACTCGCAGTGGTGTCCGTGGCAGCTTTTTGTATATTAAAGAAAAATTTGCGTCTGGAGATGCAATATCTCATATTGGCAGGGGTTATGGGGGCGTTCTATTTATTTGCTCTTCCGTATAACTCCGTGCCGGATGAACATGCTCATTTTTTGAGAATATACTCTGTTACGGAAGGATATTTACTGTGTGACAAAGCGGAAGTTGACGGAAACGAGGGTGTGGGCGGTGCCATAATGGACAGTAACCTTCCGGACTATAATGTTTGGACTGATTATGCGGGAACCATGGAACTGGCTCAAATGGATACCGATAAAGAAAACGGCAGTTGGTACAGTTTTCCGGGGGCGGCTTTGTATGCTCCGGTGTCTTATACCCCGCAGGTAATAGGGATGTCCGTTGCGAAATTGTTTACGGATAATGTGCTTTTGCTGATTTATGCAGGGCGGATAGGCGGTTATTTGTTCACATTGTTTGCAGTATATATGGGAATAAAAGTACTTCCTTTCAAAAAGCATATTTTGTTTTTGGTGACGCTGATGCCCACTTTTATGCAGGAGGCAGTTTCCCTTGCCAGCGATTCTTTTACTAATGCAATCAGTATTCTTTTGTTATCTTATGTGTTATATTTGGCGGCGCAAAAGGAGACAGTTGGAAAAAAAGAGATTATTATACTTAGTGTTTTATGTATATGTATGACGTTGTGTAAAATTGTATACCTGCCCTTGATTTTTTCTGTGTTTATGATTCCGGCAGAAAAGATGGGGGGCAAAAAACGGTATTTTAAAATATTTGGTGCCGTTGCAGGGGTGGCGGTCATTGTGAATTTGCTTTGGCTGGCGCTGGCGTCCGGTTATCTGATGGAATTCAGGCCGGGAGTGGATAGCGGGCAGCAGGTAATGTTTGTACTGAGTAATCCCGTGAAGTTTTTGGATATTTGTTATTCTACTTATTTGCAACAGGCCGAAGAGTTTTTGCATTATATGTGCGGGGCCTATTTCCAAGTGCCGCGAGTTTTGATTTTTGTATATTTACTGTTGATTTTGGCGGGAAGCACTTTATATAGCGAAAATTCCGTAAAACCCACAGTGAAAATATCCAGAATTGCATTGCTGCTTGTGCTTGCGGTTATTGCATTAATCAGTGCCAGTTTGTATGTGCAGTGGACATCGGTAGGGGCCAATCAAATTGAGGGTATACAGGGAAGATATTTTATTCCGCTTATTATGCTTTTGCCGCTTGTTTTGCCAAAGATAGAATACAAAAAGACACTTTCCGGATACCATGAATATGTATTATGTTTTGTGGCTTATACCGGTTGTGTGGTATTGCAGAGAATTATGATAAATTCACTATAAATTTGAAGAGGAATTGAAGTGAAAACAAAGTTAGTTACGGTTATAGAAGAGGATAAACAAAGAGAGGTTTTGCCGGAAGCAGGAAAAATACTGCAAGAAGGCGGTTTGGTTGCGTTTCCGACGGAGACGGTATACGGGCTGGGCGGAGATGCGCTGAACCCGGATTCTTCCAGAAAGATTTATGCAGCAAAAGGACGTCCTTCCGACAATCCTTTGATTGTGCACATATGCTGTATGGAAGATTTAGAACCCATTGTGCAGGAAATTCCGGAAGCGGCAAAAAAACTGGCGGACCGGTTTTGGCCGGGACCCTTGACTATGATTTTGAAAAAAACGGAAAAAGTACCTTATGAAACTACGGGCGGACTCGATACAGTAGCTGTGCGTATGCCGGACAACCCCATTGCCTTGGGACTGATTAGGGCAGCGGGGGGATATGTGGCGGCGCCAAGCGCCAACATATCGGGAAAGCCAAGCCCTACACTTGCCAAGTATGTTATGGAAGATATGGATGGCAGGATTGACATGATTTTGGACGGAGGAACGTTGGGAATCGGTTTGGAGTCCACGATTGTGGATTTGACCGGCGAGATGCCGGAAATCTTAAGACCGGGATATATTACCAAGGAAATGCTGGAGGAAGTTTTGGGTAAGGTGGAAACGGACAAGACAATTTTGAGTCTTGACAGTAAAACGCCGCCCAAAGCACCGGGAATGAAATACCGGCACTACGCACCATCAGGAGAATTGACGGTGGTATGCGGCAGTCAGGAAAAAGTGGTGGAACATATTAACAAGCAATTGGAAAAGGCATGTCTGGAAGGAAAAAGGACCGGAGTTATCTGTACGGAGGAGACAAAAGAACTTTACAAGGCAGATTTTGTAAAAAGTGCAGGAAAACGTGAAGATGAAGCCAAAATTGCAAGGGAGTTGTATCGTATCTTAAGAGAGTTCGATGATGAAAAAGTTGAAATTATGTATTCGGAGGCTTTTGATACGGCAGGTATGGGACAGGCTATTATGAACCGTCTGCTCAAGGCAGCAGGCCATCATGTAGAATATCTATAAAAATAAATTGTAGGGCGGAAGTCTTACCAGAAAGGAAAGAAAAAAGATGATAGCAATCGGATGTGATCATGGCGGATATGACCTGAAAGTGGAAGTTTTAAAATATTTGGAGGAGAAAGGTCTGGAATATAAAGATTTCGGCTGCATGGACAAGTCTTCCGTGGATTATCCTATTTACGGACGTGCAGTGGCAGAGGCTGTTGCAGCGGGAAAGTGCGAAAAAGGAATAGTTATCTGCACAACCGGTATCGGTATTTCCATCGCCGCAAATAAAGTGCAGGGAATCCGTTGCGCACTTTGCAGTGATACATTGTCTGCAAAGATGACAAGGCTTCATAACGATGCAAATGTGTTAGCGTTAGGCGGGGGTATGATTGGAACAAATCTGGCATTGGATATTGTGGAAATGTTTTTAAATACTCCTTTTTCAGAGGAAGAAAAACACCAAAGAAGAGTAAACCTTCTGGTGTAAGGGAATAAAGAACAGGATAATTGTCAAAATACAAAAAGAGAACAGGGAGGTAGCAAAATGGCTAAAGTAGTAGTTATGGATCATCCGTTGATTCAGCACAAAATCGGTTATATCAGAAGAAAGGAAACCGGAACCAAGGACTTCAGACAGACTATCAGCGAGATCGCAATGTTAATCTGTTATGAAGCAACCAGAGATTTGCAACTTAGTGATGTGGAGATTGAGACTCCCATTTGTAAGGCTGCGGTAAAAGAATTGAAGGGTAAAAAAATGGCTATTGTTCCCATTCTCAGAGCGGGTCTTGGAATGGTTGACGGTGTGCTGGAACTGATTCCTGCGGCAAAAGTGGGACACATCGGTCTTTACAGAGACCCGGAAACTTTGGAACCTGTAGAATATTATTGCAAACTTCCGGCAGATTGTGATGAGCGTGAAGTTTTCGTGGTAGACCCTATGCTTGCTACCGGCGGTTCTTCTGTGGCAGCTATCCAGATGTTAAAAGATAAGGGCTGCAAAAAAATCCATTTCATGTGTATTATTGCGGCTCCCGAAGGTGTGGAAAAAATGAAAGCTGCTCACCCGGATGTGGATATGTACATCGGTGCGCTGGATGAAAAATTAAACGACCATGGTTATATTGTGCCCGGACTTGGAGATGCCGGAGACAGAATTTTCGGTACAAAATAGGCTGCGGGGCAAGGTAAAAACAAGGCACGAAAGACGCACAAAAGCGTAGAAGTGGAGTAGATATGGCAGAGAAGATGCAAAGCCGTAAAAGACAGGATTATATCACATGGGATGAGTATTTTATGGGAATTGCACATTTGGCGGGGATGCGTTCCAAGGACCCTAACACACAGGTAGGGGCCTGCATTGTCAGCAGGGATAATAAAATTTTATCCATGGGTTACAACGGATTTCCCAAAGGATGTTCTGATGATGAATTTCCGTGGGACAGGGAAGGTGACGTGTTAGAGACGAAATATCCCTTTGTGACACACAGTGAGTTGAACGCTATTTTAAACTACAGGGGCGGTTCTCTTGAAGGAACAAAATTGTATGTATCATTGTTCCCGTGCAATGAGTGTGCAAAGGCCATTATTCAGTCAGGTATTACGGAAATTGTATATGACAGTGATAAGTATGACGGAACGCCCATGAATATTGCGTCAAAAAGGATGTTTGATGCTGCTGCAGTGAAATACACCCGGTATCAGAAAAACGGACGGAAAATATCATTGGAATTATAAAAGCGATGTAAGAACTTAGGAGAAAGGAGGTTCCCATGAGAAAAATATATAAGCATAAAATTGCGACTTTGCTGATTTTTGTGTTACTGGCCGCTTCTATGCCTGTTGTATCTTATGCGACCTCCACTCAGGATAAACTGAATGCCGCAGAGGATGAAAAAGAACGGCTGGAACAGGAACAGAAAGAAGCAAAGGAAGAATTAAAAGAACTGCAAAAGGAACAGAAAGGTTTGAAAGCAGAGTTGGCTGAACTGAACCAACAACTGGCAGATGTTGGAGAACATTTGGAAGACCTTGAGTATCAAATCGGCGAAAAAGAATTAGAGATAGAGTACATAGTTACTGCATTGGCAGAGGCCAAGGAGACGGAAGCGTGGCAATACGAATCCATGAAGGTCAGGATGCAGTATATGTATGAAATGGGAGATACCCTTTATTTAGAGTCGTTGTTCCATATAGACAGTTTTTCGGATTTGCTGAATTTCAATGATTATTTTGAGCAACTTACATCTTATGACCAGTCTATGCTGGATGAATTTATAGCCAACAGGGAACATATCGAGAGTATCGAAGTTCAATTAAATCAGGATATGGCTGTGCTGGATGGTTTGAAATTGGAAGCGGAAGCAGAAAAGAGTAAAGTTTCCGGTTTGATTGGTCAATTGACAACTACAATCCAGCAGTATGCCGAAGATATTGAAGAGGCGGAGGCAGAAGCGGAAGCCTATGAAAAACAAATTAAAGAAAAAGAAAAAGATATTGAATATCTAAAGAAGAAGATTCAGGAGGAAATCCTGTTATCACAGGCGGCGGCAAATGCTACATGGCGAGATATTTCCCAAGTCAAGTTTGCGGAAGGTGACAGATATCTGTTGGCAAATCTGATTTATTGCGAAGCCGGCGGAGAACCCTATGTGGGACAAGTAGCAGTAGGGGCGGTTGTAATGAACCGTGTGCTCAGTTCCAAATATCCGGATACGGTGGTAGGGGTAATTTATCAGAAGAGCCAGTTTTCACCGGCGGGAAGCGGGCGGTTGGCATTGGCACTGGCCCATAATAAGGCCACGGCAAGTTGCTACAAAGCGGCAGATGAGGCTATGGCAGGCGTAACCAACGTAGGAAATTGCCTGTACTTTAGGACCCCTATTCCGGGACTTACGGGAATCCGCATCGGCGGACATATTTTCTATTAACTATTATGTTGTATTCAAAACACTTGGAAAGTTGTCATTATTACTTTTCAAGTGTTTTTATTGTTATGGAAAAGTATGCTGACGGTATAGTGCAAAGATGGAATTTGTTACTAGAGGATTGGATATAATAAAGACAACCATTTTTTGGTGCTTTGTTATAAAAAATAATGGAAAAAATTCGCACAAATAGTTTGATTTGACTAGACTTTTAAGGGGTATAAAGGTATAATTTAAGACAAGATGCGGTAATTTGTTTATGCAGCACTTTTCTTATGGGAGAAAGGAATTTTTACATGAAAAAAGGTGGCTATGAGCGCAGCGTTTTCCGCTCTTTGGCATTAATCAGCCAGTTTAGCATCAATATGATAGTTCCCATGGTGCTTTGCATGTTTTTGGGACTGTTTTTGGATAAAAAACTGGACACTTCCTACTGGACAATTATCCTTTTTTTTGTAGGGGCTTTGGCTGGATTTAACAGTATATATAAGATGGCAAAACGTATATACAAGGATAAGAGCGGTGAGGAAAATGATAGAAAAAATTAGAGGTTGGAACCGTACTCTTTTGGAACTGGAGATGGGCATTGTGCTGTTTGGGTTGGCAGTACAGATTACGGGAGTGTGGTTTGCAAAGGACAAAGTAGATTACAGCGCAGGGATTTGGCTTGGAATATTGATCGCCATGTGGGCTGCAGCGCACATGGCTTATGTTTTAAACAGGGCATTTTCAGGACCGGAGGAAGATGTGACCAAACGGATGGCCAGAGGCAGCGTTATAAGATATGTGGCAATTGTTTTGGCCTACGGTGCAGTGGTTTTAAGTGGTGCGGGCAATCCGGTGTTAGCGTTTATCGGAATTATGGGTTTGAAAGTAGCGGCTTATATTCAGCCGTTTACTCATAAATTTACTAATTGGATTTTTCATGAGACAGATCCGGTTCCGGAGCCTTTGCTTGAGGAGGAAACGGAACAAAACAAGGAAGAAGAGTAAGGAGGTGAGAAAATGGGACGAAGTATTTTGTTGTCCAGTGAGGCAAACGTGGATTTCATGATACACGGCGTGTTCGAATATGAACTGTTTGGACAGAAATTGTGGATTACTACTTCTCATATATGTCTGTTCATTGTGGTTATGATTATCTTCGGATTTGCGGTTGCTGCAAACAGAGCGATGAAAAAAGCCACGGAAGTGCCGGGGGCGTTTCAAAATGTAGTCGAACTGGTGGTGGAAAAACTGGACGGCATGGTTGCAGGAACGATGGGAAAAAATGCCCCGAAGTTTCAAAATTACATCGGAACGATATTCATTTTTATTCTGCTTAGTAACTTTTCGGGACTTTTGGGACTCAGACCACCTACTGCGGACTATGGTGTGACATTGCCCATGGGTATTTTGACTTTCATACTGATTCACTTTAATCAGTTTAAACATCAAACGCCCAAAGATATTTGGGTAGGAATGTGTTCGCCCTTGCCGCCGTGGTTACCGATTTGGTTCCCCATCAATGTCATTAGTGAAATTGCAGTGCCGATTTCCCTGTCGCTTCGTTTGTTTGCAAACGTGCTTTCAGGAACGGTTTTGATGGCTTTGGTATACGGCCTGTTGCAGAAATTTGCATTAATCTGGCCGGCTGCACTGCATGTATACTTTGATCTGTTTTCGGGAGCAATACAGACCTATGTGTTCTGTATGTTGACTATGACTTATGTCAATAATGCAATTGATTCAGATGGTTAATAGCAAAATGCTATTAAAATAGGATTTGAAAATGAAAAGTTATTTATATTTTAAGGAGGAAATCATTATGGATTTTAACGAGAATTTTATTTTGGGTTGTTCAGCAATCGGTGCAGGTCTGGCAGTTATTGCCGGTATCGGACCTGGTATCGGACAGGGTATCGCGGCAGGTCATGCGGCAGCAGCAGTAGGACGTAACCCCGGTGCAAAATCTTCTATCACCAGCACCATGCTTTTGGGACAGGCAGTTGCAGAGACAACAGGTTTGTACGGTCTGCTTATTGCATTCCTGTTATTATTCTTGAAACCCTTATTACCTTAAGGACAGGAGGATGGCAGGTTGAATAGTATATTGGGAAACAGCCCGGTTTTACTGGAATCAGGTGCGGAAATGTCCAGATTGTTTGATTTGGACCTGCAACTTATCGTAGATTCGGGACTGACGATCATAGCATTATTCTTCCTGTATTTCGCATTATCTTATTTCCTGTTTAATCCTGCGCGCAAGATGTTGCAGAACAGACAGGAAAAGATTAAGGGCGAACTGGAGAGCGCGGCAGCAGACATGGAAACTGCCGGCAATCTGAAGGAAGAATACGAACTGAAAATTAAAGAAATCGACAAAGAAGCAGAACGCATTCTCGGTGAAGCCAGAAAGAAGGCATTGGCTAATGAAAGCCAGATTATCGAAGAAGCAAGAGCGGAAGCTGCACGTATTATGGACAAAGCAAGGAAAGATGCGGAACTTGAAAAGCAGAAAGCTGCAGATGAAGTGAAGAAAGAGATGATTGCTTTGGCATCCATGATGGCAGGAAAAGTTGTATCGGCATCCATTGATACGACGGTTCAGGAATCTCTGATCGATGAGACTTTGAAAGAAATGGGTGAGAGTACATGGCTAAGCTAATATCGAAAACATATGGAGAAGCTTTGTATGAACTTGCCATGGAAGAAAATAAGGCAGATGCTTTTTTGGAGGAAGTAACGATTATCCGTCAAATCTTAAAAGAGAACGGTGACTTTGATAAACTGATGAACCATCCCAAAATCCGTAAGGAAGAAAAAGTGAAAGTGATGGAAGAGGTTTTCAAAGGAAGGGTAAGCGAGGAACTTTTGGGATTTTTGATTTTGGTCCTGAAAAAAGAAAGATATAAGGAATTGGATAAAATATTCCAATACTTTATTGAACAGGTCAAAGAGGTAAAAGGAATCGGAATTGCTTATGTTACTGCCGCCATGGAACTTACCGAAGTTCAGAAAAAGCGGATCGAAGAGAGACTTTTGGAGACTACTTCATATAAGCAGATGGAAATGCACTATACAGTGGATAAGGAACTTATCGGCGGTATGGTAATCCGGATTAAAGACAGAGTAGTTGACAGTAGTGTCAGGACGAAACTGGCAGAATTAACGAAACAGTTGTATCAGATACAGCTGCAATCATAGAAAGAAAGGTGCGTACAGATCCATGAATTTGAGACCAGAAGAAATCAGTTCTGTTATTAAGGATCAAATTAAAAGATACGCGGCCACACTGGAAGTATCCGACGTGGGTACAGTTATTCAGGTGGCAGACGGTATCGCGCGTGTGCACGGCTTGGAAAATGCAATGCAGGGTGAACTTTTGGAATTTCCCGGTGATGTTTACGGCATGGTGCTGAACTTGGAGGAGGACAACGTAGGTGCAGTTCTTCTGGGCAGCCAGAAAAACATCAACGAAGGGGATACCGTAAAAACTACAGGACGTGTAGTAGAAGTGCCCGTAGGCGATGTAATGCTTGGCCGAGTAGTAAATGCGCTTGGACAGCCTATTGACGGTAAAGGTCCTATTCAGACTGATAAATTCAGACAAATAGAAAGAGTGGCATCCGGTGTTATCACAAGAAAATCCGTAGATACACCGTTGCAGACAGGTATCAAGGCTATTGATTCCATGGTTCCCATCGGAAGAGGCCAGCGAGAATTGATTATCGGCGACAGACAGACCGGTAAAACGGCTATCGCAATCGATACCATTATTAACCAAAAGGGACAGAACGTAAAATGTATTTATGTAGCTATCGGACAGAAAGCTTCTACAGTTGCTTCCATCGTGAAGACTTTGGAAGAGGCCGGTGCTATGGCTTATACCACCGTTGTAGCGGCAACTGCCAGTGAACTTGCACCGCTGCAGTATATTGCGCCCTATTCAGGATGTGCAATCGGTGAAGAGTGGATGGAAAACGGTGAGGATGTACTTGTGGTTTACGATGATTTAAGTAAACACGCTACCGCTTACCGTACACTTTCCCTGCTCCTTAGACGTCCCCCCGGACGTGAAGCGTACCCCGGTGACGTTTTCTATCTGCATTCTAGATTGCTTGAGCGTGCAGCCAGAATGAATGAAGAATACGGTGGCGGTTCACTGACCGCGCTTCCTATTATTGAGACACAGGCAGGTGATGTATCTGCATACATCCCTACGAATGTTATTTCCATTACTGACGGACAGATTTATCTGGAAACAGAAATGTTTAATGCAGGTTTCCGTCCGGCCGTAAATGCGGGTCTTTCCGTATCCCGTGTAGGTGGTGCAGCCCAGATTAAAGCGATGAAGAAGATTGCGGCGCCTATCCGTGTGGAACTTGCCCAGTATCGTGAACTTGCAGCATTTGCGCAGTTTGGTTCCGAACTGGATGCAGATACCAAAGAAAAACTGGCACAGGGTGAGAGAATCAAGGAAGTGCTGAAACAGCCTCAGTATCAGCCCATGCCTGTTCAATATCAGGTTATTATCATTTATGTTGCAACAAACAAATATCTTTTGGACGTAGCGGTGGAAGATATTACCAGATTTGAAAAAGAATTCTTTGAGTTTTTGGATACAAAGTATCCTGAAGTTCCCGGAAATATTGCAAGCGAAAAAGTAATCTCTGAGGAAACAGAGGAGATTCTGAAAAAAGCAATCGCAGAGTTTAAAGGCACTTTTAAATAAGCAGACACGTTGAGAAAGGCAGGTTGAAGCGTTATGGCATCCATGAGAGATATCAAACGCCGTAAGGGCAGTATACAAAGTACCCAACAGATTACCAAAGCCATGAAACTCGTGTCTACCGTAAAGTTGCAGAGAGCAAAAGCAAATGCGGAACGCTCTCAGGCATATTTCCAAAGCATGTTCCAGACCGTAAATTCTATTCTGGCAAAAACCAGAGGATTGGATCATCCCTATTTGCAGGAAAGCGAATCTTCAAAAAAAGCGGTGATTGTAATGACATCCAACAGAGGTTTGGCGGGAGGATATAACTCCAATATTGCCAAACTTGTGATGAACAGCGGATTGGAAAAGGAAGACCTTTTGATATATGCTGTAGGCCGTAAAGGTAAAGAGACATTACAGCGAAACGGCTATCATATCGAAGAAGATTGGTCCGATATTGCGGAGGAACCGGCTTATGCCGATGCCATGCAACTTGGAAAAGTTCTTTTGCAGAAATTTGCAGATGGTGAAATCGGAGAGATTTACCTAGCCTATACAAAATTTAAAAATACAGTAAGCCATGAACCTACGTTGATTAAACTTCTTCCTGTGGAGGTTCCCGAGGAAAACCACGAGGAAAAAGAAGTATCTGAGGCAGAAGCTATTATGAACTTCGAGCCTGAAGATGAGGAAGCATTGAATATGATTATTCCCAAATATGTCAACAGTCTGATTTATGGAGGCTTGGTAGAGTCTGTAGCCAGTGAGAACGGTGCGAGAATGCAGGCAATGGATTCCGCGACCAGTAATGCGGAAGAAATGATTGGGGACTTGACCCTGAAATATAATAGAGCAAGACAAGGCTCTATCACACAGGAATTGACAGAAATCATAGCAGGTGCGGAAGCAATTTCCTAATTTGCTAGGGAAGAAAGGAAACTAAGATGGCAGGAGTAAATAAAGGAAAGATTACTCAGATTATCGGTGCCGTACTGGATATTAAGTTCAGCGAAGGCAATTTGCCGGAAATTAATGAGGCAATCATAATCCCTACCAAAGATGGCGGCGAACTTACAGTGGAAGTTGCACAGCATCTTGGTGATGATACGGTCAGATGTATTGCCATGGGCAGTACAGACGGACTGGTAAGGGGAATGGAAGCAAATGCTACAGGTGCACCCATTACGGTACCTGTAGGCGAAAATACATTGGGACGTATTTTCAATGTACTGGGTAAACCTATTGATAACAAACCCGCTCCGGAAAGCGTAGAATACGAACCTATTCACCGTCCTGCTCCGGAATTTTCACAGCAGTCCACAGAGACAGAACTTTTGGAAACCGGTATTAAGGTCGTTGACCTTTTGTGCCCTTACCAAAAGGGTGGTAAGATCGGTCTGTTTGGTGGTGCGGGTGTAGGTAAAACCGTATTGATTCAGGAGTTAATCCGTAATATTGCTACCGAGCATGGCGGATATTCCGTATTTACCGGTGTAGGTGAGCGTACCCGTGAAGGTAATGACCTTTATCATGAAATGATGGAGTCCGGAGTTATTGACAAAACCACCATGGTATTCGGACAGATGAACGAACCCCCCGGAGCACGTATGAGAGTAGGTCTTACAGGACTTACCATGGCAGAATATTTCCGTGATAAAGGCGGAAAAGACGTGCTGCTTTTTATCGATAATATTTTCCGTTTCACACAGGCAGGTTCCGAAGTGTCCGCACTGCTTGGACGTATGCCTTCCGCGGTAGGTTATCAGCCTACACTGCAAACAGAAATGGGTGCTCTTCAGGAGCGTATTACTTCTACAAGAGACGGTTCTATTACATCTGTACAGGCTGTATATGTGCCTGCGGATGACCTTACAGACCCTGCTCCGGCAACTACTTTTGCCCATTTGGATGCAACTACCGTATTGTCCCGTTCTATCGTAGAACTTGGTATTTATCCGGCGGTGGATCCTTTGGAGTCCACATCCCGTATTTTGGACCCCAGAATATTGGGTGAAGAACATTACCGTGTTGCCAGAGGTGTACAGGAAATTTTGCAGAAGTATAAAGAGTTGCAGGATATTATTGCAATTCTCGGTATGGATGAACTTTCTGAGGAAGATAAACTGGTAGTATCCCGTGCCAGAAAGGTACAGAGATTTTTGTCTCAGCCTTTCTTCGTGGCAGGTCAGTTTACCGGTTTGGAAGGTAAGTATGTTCCTATCGGAGAAACTATCCGCGGATTTAGGGAAATTCTGGAAGGAAAGCATGACAGCGTTCCTGAAAGTTATTTCTTAAATGCAGGAACTATTGATGATGTTCTGGCAAAGGTGAAGTAATATGAGTGATATCGCATTAAAAATTATAACGCCGGACAGAATTTTCTATGAAGGGAAGGCGTCGGCGGTAGAGTTTAATACAACCGAGGGTGAAATTGGTATTTTGCCCGGACATATTCCTATGACTGTCATCGTCAAACCCGGAATTTTGGTGATTGAAGAAGATGGTCAGGAAAAAGAAGCGGCTCTTCATGCGGGTTTTGCGGAGATTTTACCGGAAAGTGTAACAATTCTGGCAGAAATCATTGAATGGCCGGATGAGATTGATATTGAAAGAGCGGAGGATGCCGCAGAACGTGCCAGGGAACGTCTCAGAAACCGTAATGACGGTTTGGATGTTGTGAGAGCCGAAACTGCATTGTTGCGTGCAATTACCCGTATCAATGTTTTAAAATAATAATGTGTAAAAATGCCTTGAAGAAGAACGTCTTTTTCGGGGCATTTTTTATAGGCTCTGCATATACTACCAAAAAGAGTAGTAGGTAACGGTATGGATTATAGACATAGAGTAGTTCCTTTTTATATGGCTTATCAGACACCATGGTTTGTGGGAGAAGAGGATAATGTGTTAAAGGATTTGGATTACTTGCAACAAATGTATCCTGCCCAGGCAAAAAAGTACCAGAAAAGGATAGCGGAAATTGTGGACCGGATGGATTACGAAGGCAGTATGATTTATGATGAATATCCTGACAGATGGCAGCTTTACCGGTTGGCAGAGAGTATATTGGAGATCATTCGGCAAGAGGAATACGAATCGGGAACGGAAGAAACCTCTCCGGAAAAGTGGGAATGGTTGGCGGATATGATACAAATTCTTCTTTTTCATGAGATTTATAGAAGAAGACGTGGTGGGAAACGCGGATTTCTCAAATTTTAGTTGAGGTTTTGTTATAAAGACATTAAAATATAGTCATGGTATGCAGAAAAATAAAATGTTTACCATGGCTATTTTATGTAGAGCGCTTTTTGAGGATATAGTATGAGTGAAATAAAAACAGTACTAAATGAGTGGATAGATGAAAATTTAAAACAGATGATTCTCAGCAACAGTAAGGATGTTTTGATTGCGAGCAAAGCGAAAATACGTCCGGTGATTATTAAAGGAGAGGTTGTTTATCAGGAAACTTTATATCAGGGAACCAAAGTGCTTCATACCAATTATGGGAAGGAAGAACTGCTTCCCCGTTTAGAAAAAATGTTGGGCGAAGTTTTCAGACAGGGCGAAATTCAATCTGAAAACGGTATGGTGACTATTCTTATCAGTAAGAAGGGAAAGGTGACTGTAAACGCTAAAAGAAAAAATGTGCAAAAGCATGAAAGTGACGGGGAAAATGTGCCTGTGGCCCGTTTAATGGAACACAATAGAGTGAAGAATTATATATTGGAAGAAGGCGTACCGGTAGACTTTCTGGTGGGGCTTGGTGTACAGACCAAAGACGGTAAGATTGTGAAGGCGAAATACGATAAATTTAAGCAGATTAACCGTTATCTGGAATTTATCGAAGATATTATTCCGAAATTGCCCAAAGATAAGACTCTTCGCATTATTGATTTTGGATGCGGAAAGTCCTATTTGACATTTGCT
The DNA here is from genome assembly GCA_017468395.1 of Lachnospiraceae bacterium. Classification (GTDB taxonomy): domain Bacteria; phylum Bacillota; class Clostridia; order Lachnospirales; family Lachnospiraceae; genus Acetatifactor. The sequence goes on from JAFUIR010000005.1 coordinate 36,279, forward strand.
ATGTATTACTATTTGCACAAGTTGAAAAAATATCCTGTAGATATTACGGGTTTGGACTTGAAAACAGATGTTATTGAGAGATGTAACGGATTGGCAAGGGAATATGGCTATGACCATTTGCATTTTGAAAAGGGTGATATTAGTACCTATGAGGGGGCGGACAGTGTGGACATGGTGGTAACACTGCACGCTTGCGATACCGCTACGGATTATGCGTTGGAAAAAGCTATAAAATGGGGCGCCTTAGTAATTATGGCTGTACCTTGTTGCCAACACGAGGTAAACAAACAGATTTCCTGTGAACCTTTAAACGGTGTACTGCGGTATGGACTTATCAAAGAGCGCATGTCGGCGCTTATTACGGATGCACTTAGGGCAGACATGCTGGAAGAGATGGGCTATGATGCACAAATCTTGGAGTTTATCGATATGGAGCATACGCCTAAAAATATACTTATCCGTGCAGTAAAGAAAAGCGGAATGCAAAAAAGAGGAAGTCAAAAGAACTTGTCTGTGAAAGAGACATGTGAGTTTTTGAATATATCTACAACATTACAGAAATTGCTGGAACAGGAGTAAAATATGAAAAAAGCCATATTAAAAGGGACTGTCTTTGGACTGGTCTTCTTTATAGCCCTGATTGTCATAGGGCAGGTTATGAATATGGGTAATACAGATATGACGGCAGAGATGGCAGAGGCGACTTTTCCGGTAATTTGTATGGACTTGGAGGGACAGACTTACAATGAACTGCACGGTTATGCTAAGGCCATGGATATCCCTTACATGAGAGAAAATATTACTGTTTTGGATGAAAACAGAAAAACTGCCTTCACTCTCCAAAAATATGGTAGTGATGTGGCAAAAATTTCTTTTGAAGTCCGAAGTGTGGACGGTAGCAGGCTTATTGAAAAGACTGAAGTAACGGATTTTGAAGAAGACGAAGATAAAATTTTTGCGCAGATAACGCTAAAAGATTTGATTGATAAGAATCAGGAATATGCGTTAATTTTTCTGGTGGAAATGGGAAACGGCCAAACAGTTCGATATTATACCAGAGTGGTGTGGAGTACAAATTACAGTGCTGCAGAAAAAATAAGTTATGTAATGGATTTTAACTCTAAAACTTTTGACAAGGAAGCAGCCAAGGACCTTACAAAATATTTGGAAACCAATTCACAAGGAGATAATTCAACTTTTCATGTAGTGGATATTCACAGTAAACTTTCCCAAGTGACATGGGGAAAGTTGAATGTGCACAAAGAGATGGAACCTGTGGCAAATCTTATTGAGTTGGCTACTGAAACGGCAAGTATTAAGTTGCATTATGTAGTTTCCATGCAACCTGCCAGCCAAAAACAATATTATTATGTGGAAGAATTTTACCGTATCCGTTATACACCGGACCGTACGTATTTGCTGGATTTTGAGAGAAATATGACCCGGTTTTTCCAAGAAGATGAAAGTGTATATGCCAATGACAAGATTGTACTGGGCATTGCCGCAGCAGATATACCTTTTGTGGAAAGTCAGGACGGAAATAATTTTGCTTTTGTGATTCAGAATAAACTTTGCAGTTATAATGTGACCGATAATAAACTTGCGGTGTTGTTTTGTTTTTATAATGAAAAGAACAGTGATGTTAGAACCATTCATAATAGTCATGAATTCAAAATACTGGATGTGGATGAAACCGGTAGTGTCCGGTTTGTAGTGTATGGCTATATGAACAGGGGCAGACATGAAGGTGAAGTAGGAGTGCAGATATGCAACTACGACAGCAGTTTGAACACCATTGAAGAAATTGCGTATATTCCTTATACAAAGTCAGATGAGATTTTGCGGGAGGAGATGGAGCACCTTCTTTATGCCAGCCGGGAAAATTATTTGTATTTAACCATGGATGAAAATGTGTATGAGGTAAATCTGGATACCAAAACATATGATAAGATTATTCATACAACTACAGACGGCAGTATGCAGGTTTCTGATAACCAAAAAGTTATTGCATGGCAAAATACGGCAGATGCCTATTCCTGTGAAGAGGTAGTACTGAAAAACTTAAATTCCCGTGAACAAAGAACCATTAAAGCCCGTAGCGGCGAATATATTATGCCTCTTGGGTTTATGGGAGAAGATTTGATTTACGGATATGCAAAAGAAGATGATATAGTCAGGGACAGTGCAGGACGTGTTACTTTTCCTATGTATCGTATTTGCATTGTGGGAACAGATGGTACCCTGCTGATGAAATATGAGCAGGAAGATATTTATGTGGTGAGTTGTTCCATTGAAGGAAACCAGATAAATATGCAAAGAGTTGTGAAGGCAGAAGACGGCCGGTATATGGAAACTACCGATGACCAGATTATGAACAGTCAGGAAGTTGAAGTGGGTAAAAACAAGGTATCAGGTGTGGTAACCGAATTGTACGAAACTGTAGTGCAGATTACGGTGAAAAAGGATATCAATGCCAAAACCCTTAAGGTCTTGACACCCAAAGAAGTGCTTTTTGAGGGCGCAAGAGAAATTAGTTTCCAAAATGAGGATTTGGAAAAGAGATATTATGTATATGGTTTGGAAGGTGTGGAAGCCATTTACAGAAACCCTGCAAATGCGGTAAATCTTGCTTATGAAATATCGGGAGTTGTGCTCGGAGACGATGGACAGTATGTGTGGATTCGTGGAAACCGGGTGCTGAAAAATCAGATTATGGCTATTGAAGGTGCCGGCATTACGCAGGAGAAAGATAGTATTGCAGTGTGTTTGGATACAATGCTGAAATACGAGGGAGTCATTAGAAATTCCGAATATTTGCTGGCCGGCGGAGAGACAATTTATTCCATTTTGGAAAATAATCTGCCGGATGCACAGATACTGGATTTGAAAGGATGCACGTTGGAATCCGTACTATATTATGTCAACCGGGACATTCCCGTGTTTGCAACATTAAATGACGGTACAGCAGTGCTGATTATCGGTTTTAACCAATATAATATTGTGGTGCTGGATCCCGTAAAAGGGGCTGAAAGTGCAATTTATAAAAAGGGTATGAATGATTCCAGAGAGTGGCTTGAGAGAAATGGGAATTGTTTTATCACATATGTAAGATAGTATAGGCAAAGGGAAGATTAAAAAATCTTCCCTTTATATTTTTCCAGAGTAAAAAGCAGTGCCATGCCAAGTAAGCCGCAGGAAATAATCTCTCCTAAGCCGACAGTTAACATAAAGTAAGGCAGGCTTCCTTCAAAGTGATAAGCATAGGACAAGATAAAAGGAACAATAAGAACATTGGACAAAATGGGCGGAATGGGAGCAAGCCATTTGGAATGTTTATGGACTAACCTGGTGCCCAGAGCACCCAGCAAGGTGGCAACAGAGCCAAAAATAACATCCCAGATTACGCAACCTGTCAGAAGATTGCTAAGCAGACATCCTATAAAGAGCCCGGGGACGGCGGCAGGCATGAAAAAAGGCAGTATGGTCAGCGCTTCAGAAAAACGTACTTGGATGGCATAACGGTCGAGGCCGAGAGCGGCAGCAAATAACGTTAAGACAACATAAAGCGCGGCAATCATAGATGCCTGAGTGATAAAAGTAACTTTCTTGTTCTGTTTCATATTTTATTCTCCTTAGTTTTGTTTTTTGGCCGCATATAGCGGTTGGGTGAGGATGGTTACGAACTCACCAATGATAATTACAATATTTTTGCTTTTTGCAGGCGCTTATAAATCCGGGGACCTAAGAGTAGTACCAGAATTATTTTGCACACATCTCCCGGTAAAAATGGGAGCACACCCAAAGAGAGGGCAGAAAGAAAAGAAAGATGAGTTTGGAAGGCAAGCCAGACCGTGCCAAGCAAATAACAAAATAAAGTACTGATGAAAAGAGCAGCGGCGCAGGTAAAAGTGCGCTGCCTGTTTGGGGTAATAATTATTCCTGCAATGAGAGGAATGCATAAATATCCCAGCAGATAGCCGCCGGTAGGTCCCAATAGCTTGCCAAATCCACCGCTAAAACCGGAGAAAACAGGGATTCCTACAGCACCTATTATCAGATACAGGCAGCAGGCGCAGAAAGAATGTTTTGCTCCAAGCAAATAGACAGACAAATATAAAATAAAAGTTGTTAACGATAGCGGAACCGGGCTAAAAGGCAGTGGAAAGGAAAACGGAGAAACTACACAGATGACGGATGTCATAAGTGCAATAAAAACCATATGGAAAAGACGGTTTCTACTTGTACTTTTCATAGTATCTCCTTTTCTAAGGTAAGTATCAAAAATCCAGCGCACATTTATGCACGCTGGACTTGAAATCAAATGGAGCATTGCGCCACAGACCGGTAAGAAATTATAATTCACCGGTTTTATATTTGGCTACAATCTGCTGGATTCTTTCGCTAGGATTAAGCAAATCACTAATGGAAGAATCGTGGTTTAAAGTATCGATGATATAAGCAATATATTTACTCATGTCACAGTTAATATACCAGTCGCGTTTTAATAATTCGGGAGTCTGGTAAATTAAGTTTGTGGTCAAAACCTTATCAATTACTCCGTTTTCATAGGCTTTATCGAACTTGTCCAAACCGTTGGTAAAAAGTCCGAAAGTAGCAAATACAAAGATGTTGCGCGCTTTGCGTTCTTTCAAAGCAGCGGCAACTTCCAACACGCTTTCGCCGGAAGAAATCATATCGTCAATGATAATCATATCCTTGCCTTCTACACTGGTTCCCAAAAATTCATGGGCTACAATAGGGTTTCGTCCGTTTTCGATGCGGGTGTAATCACGTCTCTTATAGAACATACCCATATCCAGACCCAGAACGTTTGCAATATAAATAGCACGGCGCATACCACCTTCGTCGGGGCTGATAACCATCATATGGTCAGAATCAAGCTGAAGGTCTTTTACGTTGCGCAACAGTCCTTTTATGAACTGGTAAGCAGGCTGAACGGTTTCAAAACCATGAAGAGGAATCGCATTTTGTACTCTGGGGTCATGGGCATCAAAAGTAATAATGTTGTCAACACCCATGTGAACCAATTCCTGAAGTGCCAGGGCACAGTCAAGTGATTCTCTGGAAGTACGTTTGTGCTGTCTGCTTTCATATAAGAAGGGCATGATAACGGTAATTCTTCTTGCCTTACCGCCTACAGCAGCGATAATACGCTTTAAGTCTTGATAGTGGTCGTCGGGGGACATGTGGTTTTCGTGTCCGCTGAGGGAATATGTTAAACTATAGTTTGCAACGTCTACTAAAAGATAAAGGTCAGAGCCGCGCACGGATTCGTTAATCACGCCTTTTGCTTCGCCGGAACCAAAACGAGGTACTTTTGCATTTAAAAGATAGGACGGTCTTTGATAACCGGCAAATGCCAGACTGTCTTTATGCTCACTTTCTCTTTCGGTTCTCCATTCCACCAGATATTTGTCAATTTTTTCGCCTAAGGGGCGGCAGCCCTCCAGGGCGATCATACCCAGGGAACCTACAGGGATGGTTTCGAGATTGCGCTTTTCTTCGCGGTTTGACATGAAAAAATCCTCACTTTCTGTTTGCCATTCGTTTCTTATATATTCGGATATCCGGTCCGGACATCTTACATAACTGATATTGACTGGTAATTCGGGAGTAAACTCTGTCGGAGTAGCGGTCGCGCAGTTCCTCCAATGTAAGATTGGTGGAAATAATGGTAGATTTCTTGCGCAGATGACGCTCGTTCAGACAAGCGAACAACTGGGAAGTGACAAAGGAATTGGTTACCTCTGTACCCAAGTCGTCAATTATCACCAAGTCACAATTGTACAAGTCTTCGTAGGTATTGTAAAGAGATTCTTTTAATTTATGATCAAAAGAATAACGGGCTAACGTGTCAAACAGACCTGTAGCACTAAAATAGATAACGGAATTTCCTTTGTGCAGCAGTTCTTTGGCAACACAATAGGATAAGAATGATTTTCCAGTACCTACTGTACCATAAAAAAACAAATTGCGGTAGTCTGTTTTGAAAGAATCCACAAAATCTTTGCAATTTCTTACCGCATTTTGGAAACGGAGAAGGTCTTCGCCCTCGTAATATTCCTCTGACAGGGCAGAGAAATCTGCCAAAGCCAACATATCCTGTATATTGGATTGTTCATATAATAAATTAATCATCTGTTGTTTAAAACAGTGACATTTCTTTCCGTTTATATAGCCTGTATCCTGACAATCCGGGCAGTCGTAAATGGGGTCCAGATAGTTTGCGGGAAGACCCGCAGCCAACAAAAGATTGGCCTTTCTTCCGGAGAGTTCTTCCAAATTTTTCTTTAATTCATCCAAAGCGGATTCGTCCCCGGAAAGTGCTTTTTTTCCGTAACTGACAGACAAAGTGGCAACGGACTCATCGGAATCCTTATAACCGGGAACATGTTCGTATACATAGTCTCTGCGATTATTGAGCAGATGGCGGTTTTTGTCTTGTGTTTCTTCGTATCCTTTGCGAATGGATTCGTATTGCGCATTTGTAAGTGCCACGGTATGTCTCCTTGCCTAGTTGCTTAATAATTCCCGCTCAATTGCTTCGAAATCATAGTCGTGCTGAGGGAATTGGTTGAATTTATTATTGCTGCTACTGCCGGTAGTATTTTTTGTGGTGCGGCGTTTCTGGTACAATTCGTCAATTTTGCGGATGTCAGATTTGCCGTGCACATTTTCTTTTTTCCAACTGGTAAGTATGCTGTCCGCATATTCAAAGCGGTGCTTGTCCGTCGCAAGGACAGTGCGCTCGCAGGCTTCCCGGATAACATCCAAAGTAAAGCCGTATTCCTTGGTCCAGCGGTTAATGTATTCTGCCTCCTTGGCGGTTGGGGAACTGTTACGTCCCAGTTCTTTCATAATAACATAAACGGATTCGTCGTATTTTGAGGAGAATTTTTCTGCCTGTTTAGGAGTGGAAATCCCCTCTTTTGCCCAGTTGATGGCAACTGCTTCTATGTAACGGAAACTCTTTTTACCACGCTCTACGCAGTATTGGAGCAGGTAGTCTATAAGGTCATTGGAAAACTTCAGACAATCCGAAAAATAGAGAATGGATTTCATGTCGGAGGGTGTGAGAGTTTTTCCTAAATAAATTTCTGCAATGGTAAATAATTGTTTCGTGTCTTCTTTGCCGCAAAAATCCCGGAGTTGGTCTAAGGAATAGGAAGGTTTGGCAAAAGGTTCCTGCACAGGGGCTGCAAATTCTTCCGCCGGCTGTCTGGATACAATGGATATCACAGGCGCACTTTCCGAAGCAGCTGCGGCAGGAGAGACGGGGGCTGCAGAAAGTTCCTGGAGATGGATACCTACTAATGACTTGGATTCATCGTAATCCAAGGAGAGCAGCTGATGTTTCTCCCAATATTTCAGCGCACGCATCACGTCTTTTTCTGTATGGTTAAACTTGTCCGCAATTTCGGACACACTGGTAGCCAGATTTGCGCTCATCATGCGGATGAGATACAGATAGATTTTTAACTGTGCATCATTGGCATCCTTCATATATTCATCTATAAAACGATTGGACACCACTGTAGAATCTACATAGTTATCCCTGTAAATTGTAAAGCGACTCATAGATATTCACCCATCTTCCGGTAATTTTAAGCAAGTCCAAGTATAACATACAAAAGTAAAAAAAGAAATAGTAAATTTCCCTGCAAACCCTTGAAAATACAGGGTTTTCGGGGATTGTGGATAATGTGGAAAATGTGGAAAAAAGATAAAATAACGGGCGGGATAAAATGGGATTTCGCAGAGACATCACATTTGTGAGTGCCGGGAAAAACAGGAAAGATATCCACAGTAAAATTTAAAATATCCACATTCCCAAAGCCTTGAAAAGTACTTTGAAAATGTGGATATTGTGGACAATTAATTTCCGAGCAGATTTTCCCCGATTTTTAGCACATCTCCGGCACCCATAGTTATCAACAAGTCACCGTTGATACAATTTGTTAATAAAAAATTTTCAATTTCATCAAAAGAGGGGAAATAATAACAGGTGTGCCCCAGTTTTTCTATTTCTTTTTGCAAAGTTTCGGAACTGATTCCCAAAGTATCGGTCTCTCTGGCGGCATAAATGTCCGCCAAAACCACATTGTCTGCCAGAGATAAAGCCTGGGCAAATTCTTTCATAAAGGTTTTGGTACGGGTATAGGTATGAGGCTGGAATACGCACCAAAGGTTTTTGTGGGGATAAGTTTGTGCAGCTTGTAAAGTTGCAGTAATTTCTGTGGGATGATGTGCATAATCATCTATTATAGTGACACCGCCGATGGAACCTTTGTATTCAAAACGTCTGTTGGTTCCTGAAAAAGAAAGAAGGGCATCTGCCACGGTTTTTCTGCTTAGGTTTAGTAAATCGGCGAGAGCAATGGATGCCAGCGCATTCAATATATTATGGTCACCGGGAACGCTTAAAGTTACCGGGTCTTTGGTGCCGTCCGGACGGCATACTTGAAAGGAAGCGCAGGCCATTTCATTGTAAGTGATGTCAGCAGGAGAATAATCAAAAGCAGCGCTGTGACCGAAGGTAATGATACGGCAGGCAAGCCCTTCGGTAATCTCCTGATAATTAGGTATTTCGCCGTTGATAATCAAGGCACCGTCCGCAGGCAAAAGTTGCGCAAAGCGTCGGAAAGAACTGCGGATGTCTTCTAAATCTTTAAAGAAATCCAGATGGTCTTCTTCTATATTTAAAATAATGCTGATTTTGGGGTTGAAACTAAGGAAACTGTTGGTGTATTCGCACGCTTCGGTTACGAAGATATCAGAACCGCCCACCCGGATATTTCCGCCGATGGCTTTCAAAATTCCGCCTATGGACAAGGTGGGGTCCGTTTCGGCCTGCAATAAAATCTGGGAGACCATGGACGTGGTAGTTGTTTTACCGTGGGTTCCGCTGATGGCAATGGGAGTTTCGTAGTTTTGCATAATCTGCCCCAAAAGCTGGGCGCGGGACATGTAAGGGATTTTCTTTTCGCAAAGGGCCTGAAATTCCAAGTTGCTTTCATGTACGGCACTGGTAAGCACCGCGCAGTCGATATCCTCCGTAATGTGGGAAGGACTTTCGCCATAGTATACGCTGATGCCTTTTTCCTCTAACTTTTTGGTGATGGGAGAGGCGTTCCAGTCCGAACCGGATACACGGAAACCGGCATCTGCCAGGATTTCAGCAAGACCACTCATGCTGATACCGCCGATTCCGACAAAGTATATGTGAATAGGATGTTCAAAATCAATTTGGTACATAATATTCTCTTCTTTCTTTCTGTTAATGATATTATTATACGCATTTGCGGCGCAAAAGACAAATAATAAATACTTGTTCTTCTATAAAAATTTCCAGAAATGGGAAAATAATTCCCAAATTAGTAAAGATGAATAAATGACAATATTTGTTATTAAAGACCAAAGTGTGTATATTGCACAAAAAATTCAGGGTAATTGACACAACTCTGTCTATATTACACAGAAAAATTTGTAGAAAACAGAAGATATTTTGTAATTATTATTCACTTTCCCGATTTTATGTGATATAATCAATATACCTATAAGTAGGTAGAGACTAGAACGAGGTGATGACATGATTAAAAAAGAGATGATAGCCATGTTACTGGCTGGTGGACAGGGTAGCCGTTTGGGTGTTCTCACATCAAAAGTGGCAAAACCCGCTGTTGCCTTCGGTGGCAAATACCGTATTATTGACTTCCCACTGAGTAACTGTATCAATTCTGGTGTAGATACAGTAGGTGTTTTGACACAGTATCAGCCTCTCAGACTGAATACGCATATCGGCATTGGTATTCCTTGGGACTTGGATAGAAATATCGGAGGTGTAACTGTTTTACCTCCCTACGAGAAGAGTTCAAACAGTGAATGGTATACCGGAACCGCTAATGCGATTTACCAGAACATTGATTACATGGAAAGTTTCAATCCGGAATATGTTTTGATTCTCTCCGGTGACCATATTTATAAAATGGATTATGAGGTAATGCTGGACTTCCATAAAGCAAACGGTTCGGAAGTGACCATTGCGGTTATGCCTGTTCCTATGGAAGAAGCAAGCCGTTTTGGTATTATCATTGCAGATGAAAACCGTAAAATCCAGGACTTTGAAGAGAAACCTGCAAATCCCCGCAGTAATCTGGCATCTATGGGTATTTACATATTCAACTGGAAGACTTTGAAGGAGGCGCTCATTGCTATGGCTGAGCAACCTGCACTGGACTTCGGTAAACATGTAATTCCCTATTGCCATGAAAAGCAGATGCCTTTGTTTGCATACGAGTTCAACGGTTATTGGAAGGATGTAGGTACATTAAGTTCCTATTGGGAAGCTAATATGGAACTGATCGACATTGTTCCCGAATTTAACCTGTATGAAGAGTATTGGAAGATTTATACCAAGAGTGATATTCTTCCTCCCCAGTATTTCTCCTCAGACAGTGTAGTGGAGAGAAGTATTGTAGGTGAAGGTTCCGTTATCTATGGTAAAGTATACAACTCCGTTATCGGATGTGGTGTTACCATCGGTGCAGATACTGTGGTAAGAGACTCCATTATCATGAACCAGACAGAAATCGGCGGTGGCGGTGAAATCAATAAAGCAATCATCGCAGAAAATGTTAGGATTGGTGATAATGTTAAGATGGGTATCGGTGAGGAAGCGGAAAATGAAACCGCACCCCACATTTACAATCATGGTCTGACTACAGTGGGTGAAAAGAGTGTAATTCCTGCCGGAGTAAGCATTGGAAAGAATACGGTAATTTCCGGCGTGACGACAGCAGATGATTACGAGAATTCCTATCTCGCAAGCGGAAAAACATTGATTAAGGCAGGTGAATAACAGTGAGAGCAATCGGAATTATTTTAGCAGGCGGTAATAACCACCGAATGAAAGAGTTATCCCAGAAACGTGCAATTGCTGCAATGCCCGTAGCTGGAAGTTACAGAAGTATAGACTTTGCGCTGAGTAGTATGTCCAATTCCCGCATCCAGAAAGTGGCTGTATTTACACAGTACAATTCCAGAAGTTTGAATGAACATCTCAGTTCTTCCAAATGGTGGGATTTCGGACGTAAACAGGGCGGTTTATATGTACTTACCCCGGCCGTAACAGCGGACAACAGCAACTGGTACAGAGGAACGGCAGATGCCATTTACCAGAATCTGACATTCCTGAAAAACAGTCACGAACCTTATGTAGTAATTGCATCGGGCGACTGTGTTTATAAGATGGATTTCAATAAAGTATTGGAATATCATATTGATAAGAAAGCGGATATCACAGTTGTCTGCCGCGATATGGAACCCGGCATTAACGTGGAACGTTATGGTACAGTACGTTTGAACGGGGACAACCGTATAGAAGAATTTGAGGAAAAACCGTTGGTTGCCAAGACCAACACCATTTCCTGCGGTATTTATGTAATCCGCCGTCGTCAACTTATTGAAATGATTGAGAGATGTGCGGAAGAAGACAGATATGATTTTGTAAGGGATATTTTAATCCGTTATAAAGATATTAAGAAGATTTACGGTTACAAAATGACTGACTATTGGAGAAATATTGCATCTGTGGATGATTACTTCAACACAAACATGGACTTTTTGAAACCGGAAGTAAGAGATTACTTCTTTAGAAATTATCCTGATGTTTACTCCAAAGTGGACGACCTTCCTCCGGCGAAATACAATCCCGGTGCGCAGGTTAAAAACAGTCTGGTTGCCAGCGGATGTATCGTAAACGGTGTAGTAGAAAACTCTGTTATATTTAAGAAGAGTTACATCGGCAATAACTGTGTAATTAAGAATTCCATTATTTTGAATGATGTTTATATTGGGGACAACACCCATATTGAAAACTGTATTGTGGAAAGCCGTGATACTATCAGAGCTAACTCTTATCATTATGGTGAGAATGACATTAAAATTGTAGTGGAGAAAAACGACAGATACGTCATTTAATGTATTGACTACCAAAGGGGGACATACAAATGCAAATTACAGATGTTCGGGTTCGAAAAATTACAAAAGAAGGAAAGATGAAAGCTATTGTATCAATTACCATTGATGATGAATTTGTGGTTCATGACATTAAAGTAATTGAGGGTGAAAAGGGTCTTTTTATCGCTATGCCCAGCAAGAAAGCAATGGACGGCGAGTATAGGGATATTGCACATCCCATCAATTCTTCTACAAGAGATTCTATCCAGAAAATCATTCTGGACGCTTATGACAAGGCTCTTTTGGAGCCGGACGAGGCATAATTTAAACGGGTAAAGTAAAAAATGGGTTAAAAGAGGGCGACAATAGTTGCTCTCTTTTTGTGTTTGAAGGTTAAGGCAATCTTGTTTACATTTGAAAGAATATGATATAGTATTAAACGTGTAGTAATATAATATGGGTATGCAGTTGGGAATAATGAAAGAAGAAAGTACATTAAAATATCGGAATGAAATTAAATATATCTGCAGCGAGCAGGAACTGAGGCTGATTGAGCAACAGATACAAAGTATTTGTAAAAGGGACAGTCATGCGGGCAGTCAAGGCATATATGAAGTGAGAAGTGTGTATTTTGACGACTATAATGATTCTTGTTATTTGGAAAATAAAAATGGTGTCAATTCCAGAGAAAAGTTCCGCATCCGTATTTATAACGGGGATATGAGCAGGGTGCGCCTGGAGTGCAAGCAGAAGCAAAACGGTAAAAATCATAAATTTTCTGCGGCGCTGACCGGGGAACAATGTATGTCTATATTGCAGGGGAATTTTGCATTACCGGAAGAAGCACCCCCTTTGCTGGGGAAATTTTATTTGCAGTATCACACTAAAATGCTCCGGCCTAAAGTAATTGTGCAGTACGAAAGAACACCGTTTATATATGAAACGGGGAATGTCAGAATTACATTTGACCGTTATGTGTCCGGTTCCAAAAACATATTGGATTTTGGCCAAAAGAAACTGGATGTAAGACCGGTGATGCAGACCGGATTACATGTTTTGGAAGTAAAATACGATGAGTTTCTCCCGGACTTTATCAGGGAGACATTACAAATCCAAAATTTGCAGCAGACAGCATTTTCAAAGTATTGTATGTGCCGTAAATTTTGTTAAAAACACGTGAAAATAGGAGAAAAGAACATGGGATTTTCAGACGTATTTAAAAAATCATTTTTGGAAGGTGCAAGTGCATCCAACCTGACAACAACCTCTATTGTAGTAACAATGTTGGTTACTGCGATTTTGGGAGCGTATATTTTTGTGGTGTACCGGATGATTTGTAAAAAAGTTTTTTATTCAAAGAGTTTTAATATTTCGCTGGTTGCCATTGCCATGATTACCGCTGCGATTATTTTGGCAATTCAGTTCAGCGTAGTGATTTCCCTTGGTATGGTAGGTGCGTTGTCCATCGTGCGTTTCAGAACTGCAATTAAAGACCCCATGGATTTGGTGTTTTTGTTCTGGTCCATTTCCATAGGTATCATATGCGGAGCGGGACTGATTGAATTGGGTATTTTGGTATCGGTTTTGCTAACCTTGGTTATTTTTGTTTTGGATATCACACCCTCTTTGCGGTCTCCCATGATACTGGTTGTGAATGGACAAAATGAAGATATTGAGGATAAATTAAAATTAATCCTTAATAAATATTCTAAGAAGTATGTAATTAAGTCCCGCAATCTGACCCAATCCGGCATGGATATGATAGTGGAAATTCGCATGAAAGACAATGGCGGTGAACTGATAAAAGAAGTGAAAACAGTGGAAGGTGTCCGCTCAGTATCCCTGGTGATGCATGACGGTGAAGCGGTCAGTTAGGTTTAAATAGGAGGCAGAAGTTGAGGAGAAAGAGGCAAATAGCTGTAATTCTCATAAATTTGCTGATTCTGGCTGTATATTTGGGAATACAGGTTGTAAAAGTTTATGAAGAAAACAATGCTTCAATATCAGGTACACAGGTAACAGAAAAGAACGGGGAAGATAACATTCCTTTTGAATATAGCGGCAAAGTCATGGGTATTCCCATAGTGGAAAATGCTGATTTTCTGGAAGGTATGAACAAACTTAAGACCGAAGAAAATCCGGGAATCTGCTTTGAAGATACTATAGTTCCTTATTCGAAATCCGGGAACACCCTGTATTTGTCTCAGGACTATGAAAAGACAGAATGGGTTGGAAAATTATCTGTTGCATTGGAAGATGCTTTTTTGTGTACCTTGCAGGATGCATTTTGGAATGAAAAAAGGGATGCCATCAAGGCAGGGCATTCCTTTTCTTTGTGGTGCCTAACCAAGGATGGTTACTATGAATTTGATTTGGTAATATCAGGAATGCCTGTAATATCTATGACCACGCAGTACAGCAAGGTACAGAAAAAAGTACCCTATGAGATAGACCCTGACAAACTGTATTATGATTCTGAGGATTTATATTATGGGGAGTTCAGGGTGTTTAATCCCGGCGTGGGCACCGGAAATTATGAGATTGTTGAAAGCGGCGTGCGCTACCACTATAAAGGCGCTACTTCAAAAGCCTTTAGCAAGGGAAGTTATGCTCTGAGTTTAAGAGGCGCAGACCAAAGAGATTTGGATGTTTCCCTGCTGGGAATGCGCGCGGACAATAGTTGGAAATTAAATGCTTTGTGTACGGACGTAAATGCTATCCGGGAAAAAACTGCTGCGCAGATATGGGAAGAGTTTGATTTGGCGGATGCTGCCTTAAACACCCCGGGACCCCGGATGGAGTATGTGGAACTGATTTTGGATGATGATTACCGTGGAGTATATTGTCTGGTGGAGCCAGTGGATGAAAAAAAGGTCGGTTTGGACGACAATGACGCGCTTTACAAAATGATAGATTATACCATTGTGGAAGATGGGGACATACAACATTCCATTGATAAAAAGTGGAAGATAAGGAGTTCTATCCGCGTGCGTTATCCTAAAGATATCGCCGATTATTCGGCTGCATGGTATCCCATACGGGATTACCTAAATACCTTTTACAGAGGGCAGGTAACAGAAAATGCAGCAGACAAGTTATATTTGGATAATGCAGTTGATATGTTAATGTATACTGAAGTAATCAGCGGTAGTGATAATTATTTCAAAAACATATATTTTGCAGCTGATGTGAGCCCGGAGGGGACATATAAAATGAGACAATTGCCTTGGGATTTAGACTATACTTTCGGCAATATGTGGACTTTGGATAATGATAACCGGGTTTACTTTAATCCGGATGTGACAGTATCATATCATGAAAAATCGGTACCTTATTTGGCGGAAAATGATGCAAAGGGCATCAAAGAGTTACTGGAAAGCAGATGGACGACGTATAGGAAGAGTTTTTTGAGTACGCAGGAGATTCAAAAAAAACTGACTGACAACCGGGATTATTTGATAAATACAGGGGCTGTAGAGCGGCAGAATGCCCGTTGGCCCCAGTATGCCATAAGTACGGATATTGAGTATCTTTTGGAGTATCAGGCGGACAGGATGCAGTGGTTGGATGAATATATAATGTCCTTTGCACAGTAAGAATAATTGTAAAGATAGGCAGGATGTAATATGTATATTATAGTAGGACTTGGTAATCCGGGAAAAGATTATGCGGGTACCAGACACAATATCGGTTTTGATGTAATAGAGACTTTGGCACAGCGGGCAAATATCAGCGTTATAGAAAAGAAGCATAAAGCCATGATTGGGAAAGGCTATATCGAAGGGCAGAAAGTGGTATTGGTAAAACCTCAGACTTTTATGAATCTCAGCGGTGAAAGCGTGCGTGAGGTGGTGGACTATTATAAAATTGACGAGACGGAAGAATTGATTGTAATTTCCGATGATATCAGTTTGGAACCGGGACAACTGCGTATCCGCAAAAAAGGAAGCGCAGGGGGGCACAACGGACTGAAAAATATTATTGCGCACCTTGGACATGATGAATTCCAGCGTGTAAAAATGGGAGTCGGGGAAAAACCTAAGGGGTATGACTTGGCCGATTATGTGCTGGGACATTTTACCGGAGATGAGAAGAAAGTGATGGAAAAAGCTGCCGCAGAAGCAGCCGATGCCATTGTGATGATGATGATGGAAGGCGTAGAGCCGGCTATGAATAAATACAATAAGAAAAATAAGGTAGAATAAATTCCGAAATTAAACTGCAGGAGGCAAATATGCAGGCGCTCATTTCTCCTTTACAGGAACTTGCAGAATACGGGCAAATACAAGAAATTATTAAAAAGCAAGGGGGAGTCGCTGCCTTAAGCGGGTGTGTGGATTCCCAAAAACTGCATATGATATACGGACTCTCCGACGGCTTTCGTTACAAAGTGGTCGTTACTTATAGTGACTTAAGAGCCAAGGAAATCTATGAAGAATATAAATTTTACGACCGGAATGTGTACCTTTATCCGGCCAAGGACCTGATTTTCTTTCAGGCAGATATCCACGGAAATAATCTGACCAGAGAGCGCGTGAAAGTATTGCGCAGACTGATGGAAAAAAAGCCGTTTACGCTGGTAACAACATTTGCGGCCTTGCTGGCACCCCAGGCTCAGTGGGAGGAAGAACGGGATACAGTTTTCATCGAAAAACAGTCCCAAGTGGACGAAGGGGCGCTGGCAGAAAAACTGGTTACCATGGGCTATGAGAAGACCTATCAGGTGGAATCACCGGGGCAGTTTTCCGTCCGTGGTGGAATTATAGATGTTTTTGACCTGACCGAGGAAAATCCATATCGTATCGAACTTTGGGGAGAGGATGTGGAATCGATCCGCAGTTTTGATATCCTTAGCCAGCGGTCTATTGAAAAATTAGGTTCAGTGCGTATTTATCCGGCGACGGAATTTGTGCTTACCAAGGAGCAACTGGAAAAGGGCGTTGCAAAACTGGAAAAAGAAGCAAAAAAACAGGAGGAGATATTCCGCGGGGATTTTTTGACCGAGGAAGCACATCGTATAAAAACTCAGGTGAAGGAACTGAAAGAGCAACTTTTGGAGTTCCGTTCCATTATCAATTTGGAAGGGTACATCCGGTACTTTTGCGAAAATGTGGGAAGTCTGCCGGAGATTTTACAAAACACGTCAGAAGGGAAAATGTGTTTTTTTCTTGATGAACCGGCCAGAATTAAAGAGCAGGGGGCGGCGGTGGAAGCGGAATTTCGGGAGAGTATGAGCCACCGTGCCCAGAAGGGGTATATTTTGCCCGGACAGATGGATTTGCTTTATTCCACAGAGGAAATCGCCGCCAAATTAGAACGCTCGCCTGTTGTGACCATTGCGGCAATGGACTTAAAAAATCCGTTGGTGAGAGCTGAAAGAAGATTCGACATACAGGCTAAAAGTATGTCCTCCTATAATAATAGTTTTGAGGCTCTGGTAAAGGACTTAAAGAGATATAAGAAAAATAATTACCGGGTGCTTCTTTTGTCCGGGTCCAGAACGAGAGCAAAACGTCTGGCGGAGGATTTGCGGGAGCAGGAACTTGCAGCAGTGTACACGGAAGATCCCATGAGGGAAGTGTTGCCGGGAGAAGTGCTGACCTATTATGGTCATGTACAGAAAGGCTTTGAATATCCGCTGCTTAAGTTTGTAGTTATTGCAGAGAGTGATATTTTCGGAGCGGAAAAAAAGAAAAAGAAGAAAAAACGTCTTTATGAAGGCCAGAAGATTAATGATTTTGCGCAGCTGAAAGTCGGTGATTATGTTGTGCATGAAAATCATGGTCTTGGAATTTATAAAGGAATTGAAAAAGTAGAAGTTGAAAAAGTAGTGAAAGATTACATCAAGATAGAATACCGGGACGGCGGAAATCTTTATATTCTGGCCACCGGTCTTGATGTGATTCAAAAATATGCTTCTGCCGATGCAAAGAAACCGAAACTGAACAAACTGGGCACCAAGGAATGGGAGAAAACCAAAACAAGGGTGCGCGGTGCAGTCAGTGAAGTGGCGAAAGATTTGGTGGAACTGTATGCTAAAAGGCAGCAGTCCGAAGGCTATCAGTTTGGCAAAGATACGGTTTGGCAGAGAGAATTTGAAGAATTGTTTCCTTTTGAGGAAACTCAGGACCAGCTGCAGGCTATTGAAGATACCAAGTACGACATGGAAAGCCGCAAGATTATGGATCGTCTGGTTTGCGGCGATGTGGGTTACGGAAAGACGGAAGTGGCTATCCGTGCGGCATTTAAGGCAGTTCAGGAAGGGAAACAGGTAGTATATCTGGTGCCTACAACCATTTTAGCACAGCAACACTACAATACCTTTGTGCAGCGTATGAAGGACTATCCCATCCGTGTGGATTTGCTGTCACGTTTCCGCAGTGCGAAGGAACAGAAAAAAACCTTGGAAGACCTTCGGAAAGGCTTTGTGGACATTGTAATCGGCACCCACAGGGTATTGTCGGAGGATGTGGTCTACAAGGATTTGGGGCTTTTGATTATTGATGAAGAGCAGCGCTTTGGTGTAGCCCATAAAGAAAAAATAAAGAAACTGAAGGAAAATGTTGATGTTCTGACATTGACTGCCACGCCGATTCCCAGGACGCTGCATATGAGCCTTATAGGCATCCGGGATATGAGTATTTTGGAAGAGGCACCGCAGGACCGTATGCCTATCCAGACATTTGTATGTGAGTATAACGAAGAAATGGTAAGGGAGGCTATTGCCCGCGAACTGGCCAGAGGAGGACAGGTGTATTATGTTTATAACCGTGTCCATAATATTGAAGAAATTGCGGCTACCATCCAGAGTCTGGTGCCGGAGGCGTCGGTTGCCTATGCCCACGGACAGATGAGAGAACAGGAGTTGGAGCGCATTATGTACGATTTCATCAGCGGTGAAATCGATGTTTTGGTGTCCACAACCATCATTGAAACCGGTTTGGATATTTCCAATGCAAATACAATGATTATCCATGATTCCGATAATATGGGATTGTCTCAACTTTACCAGCTCAGAGGACGTGTGGGACGTTCCAACAGGACGGCATATGCGTTTTTGATGTATAAGCGGGACAAAATGTTAAAAGAAGTGGCGGAGAAACGTTTAGCTGCCATCAAGGAATTTACGGACCTTGGAAGCGGCTTTAAAATTGCCATGAGGGATTTGGAAATCCGGGGTGCCGGTAATCTTTTGGGCGAAAGACAGCATGGGCATATGGAAGCGGTAGGATATGATTTATACTGTAAAATGCTGAATGAAGCAGTGAAGAATCAAAAGGGTATTGCTACGATTATGGATTTTTCCACTACGGTGGATATGGATGTGGATGCCTTTATTCCGCCCCAGTACATTGTAAATGAAGTCCAGAAATTGGACATTTATAAACGTATTGCAGGCATTGAGAATATAAAAGAACGGGACGATATGAAGGATGAACTTTTGGACCGTTTTGGCGCCATACCGGAATCTGTGGAAAATCTGCTCCGCATTGCGTTGATTCGTGTGGCTGCCCATAAACTTTATATGACCGAGATTAAAGGAAAAAATGAGCGTATTCAGTTTGTGTTTAAACCGGGGGCAAAGTTAAACCCTGCGGGTGTACCCGGGCTTGTAAGTAAGTACAAAGATGCACTGAAGTTTATTTCCTATGGTTCCCCTGCGTTTGTTTATAAATATAAGAAGACCGGGCTTGTAGAAAAAGATGCTGCTCTGTTGTTAGATATGACAGAACGGCTTTTGGCAGAAATGACAGAAGCTTTGACTCTTCCGGAGGAGGCACACGCTGGTTGATTTGTCTTGTGCTGTATGGTACAATTTAGGTACTAAAGTTACATGAAATGAGGAAGAATGATATGAGTAATAATAGAGGGAGTATAGGAGATACTTTATTACACATATTTTCAGTAGTAGTTATTTTTGTATTATGTGTAGTTCCTGCTTGCTATATTCTATATTGTGTCGGTAGTGTAGTGTACGTTAATTATATAGAAAAACCGGCACGGGAAAAAGCGGAACAAGAAGCAATTGCACAACGAAGAGAAGAACTTAGAATTGCTGCGGAAGAAGAAGCCAGAATTGCCGCAGAACAAGAAGCTCATTATCGGGATAAATACGAAGGTAAGATTTATTATGAAATTTTTGGAGAGCATAATCGGCTTGCTGAAAATTATGAATACCTTGGCATTGTGTATGATGTTTATAAAAGCGGGGCACTTTTTGTGCGAAAGTCCGATGAACAGTTTTCGATTCCTGAAGTGATGGAGTACAATGGAACTGAATACCCTGTAATAGGTATGATTGGAAAAGAAGATCATATATCAGGGCACCTGGAATCGAATAATAATTTTTACTTATGGAATGAAGAAACATTTCCGGCAAATTGGAAATATCTTTTCAATGTATGCTTTGCGAATGGGCTGACACAGGTGGTAATTCCGGAAACGGTTGAGTATTACGAATTCTGTGAATTGCCATATAATCGCAAATGGTCATCTCACGATTATGTGAATCGTACACTTGAGGAAATCATTATTGAGAGCAAGTTTGATCCCAGGGAATGGTGCTTCTGTGAAAATTATGAGAAACATTGTTATTATATTTCAACACAGGGATATGATAATGTTTATGACGAGAACGCTCAGTGCCTTCCTGAAAGGCATATTAGTATGAGTAGGTGTTATCGCTATTATGTTGCGTTGAAGAAGGTGATAATACCGGAATGGGTAACGTCGATTCCAAGCGGAATTAAATATTCCTACGGAAACGATTATTATACTTTTCAATCAATTACGGCAAGTAGGATCGAGCTGGCTCCGACAGTCACATATGTGGATTTATCTGCGTTTAATAATGTTCCATTGACCGAATTTGATTTCTACTCCGGAGTAAAATATGATGGCTCGATAGTGGGTTGGAAGGTGAAAGAATTGAATTTGATTTCAGACTATTCCCTCCCTCATACAGTAACTGTGGCAGATTGCTCCGAACTTGAAACTCTCTATATAAGTGCGGCCACAAGACATGAGAGATTTCCCGCGTATGTGATTCGGAATTGCCCGAATCTGAAAACGGTGTATATCGATACTGACGCCGATTACAGTGAAATAAGTATTTCCGGTTGCAATAGCTTGGAAACTGTTACCATTGTAAATCTTCCGCCAAACGGAAATGATGCCATGTTCTCAAACGTGAATGCAGGATTTACTTTGAAGGTTCCGGCAAAATATGTGGATTACTATAGTGCAATATATAAAGATCTCAATGTAATGTCTTGTGAATAGTCCTGAATATCGTACTTTAAAAATGATACCATTCTTTCAGAAACAGGAAACAGGGTTTTTGAAAGGATGGTAATTTTTATGAAAGGTTACGTTACGGCAAGCGGTTATATGGGTTATGTAGAAGGCGAATATATTTTATTTGCAAGTGAGGACGATTACAGGGAGTTCATGGCAGATTAAGTTCTGCTTTCCGTTGCATTTCCGCTTTACGCAGTGCCGGCAAATATGGTATGATAAAAATATGGATTGTAAGTACTTACATAGTGCAAAACACGGGGACGGCGAGGTTTCCGTGCACAGCAGGAATGCCGGAAAGGAAGGAATATAGAATGAAAAAAGATTTTGATTTGGTGTCTTTGGGAGAATTGATGCTGAGATTATCCCCTACGGATAACGAGCGTATTACAAGAGGTGACTCTTTCAGCAAGCAGGTAGGCGGCGCCGAGATGAATGCCATTACCGGTACGGCTATGCTGGGACTGCGCTGCGGTATTATTTCCAAGTTACCGGCAAATGACTTGGGCACATATGTAAAAAACCGTGTGCGTCTGTGCGGTGTCAGTGATGACTATTTGGTATATGATGAGGATAAAGATGCACGCCTTGGCGTATATTATTATGAGAACGGTGCATACCCCAGAAAACCCAGAATCGTTTATGACAGAAAAAATACTTCTGTGAACAAAATAGATGTATCGGATTATTCTGATGAACTGTATGCATCTGCCAGATGTTTCCACACCAGCGGTATTACGCTGGCCCTCAGCCCACAGTGCCGTAAAACAGCGGTGGAAATGATTAAGAGATTTAAAGAGCAGGGAGCAATGATTTCCTTTGACGTAAACTTCCGTGGCAATCTGTGGACGGGCGCAGAGGCAAAGGAGTGTATTGAACAGATTTTACCTTATGTGGACATTTTCTTCTGTTCGGAGGATACTGCACGCCTCACTTTCTTAAAAGAAGGTGATTTGAAGAGCATTATGAAGAGCTTTACAGAGGATTATCCTATTTCTATTGTGGCTTCCACACAGAGAATTGTGCACAGTCCCAAGAGACATACTTTTGGTTCTGTTATTTACAGTGCCAAGGAAGATAAATATTATGAAGAAGCGCCCTATGCGGATATTGAAGTGGTAGACCGTATCGGTAGTGGTGATGCCTATATTTCGGGTGTGCTTTACGGTTTACTTGCCCACGAAGGAAATTACCAAAGAGCGCTGGAGTACGGTAATGCCACCAGTGCGTTAAAGAATACAATCCCCGGTGACCTTCTGTCCACGGATTTGAAGGAAATTGACGGTATTATCAAAGAGCACAAGTCCACAGGCAGAAAATCAGAGATGGACAGATAGTAAAGGAAACAGTAGATTTTATGAGATATGACGAATCATTTATAGATTCAAGGATTGTCAGGGCTGTAACGGAGATGGGGTTTGAGACCATGACCCCTATTCAGGAGCAGGCAATTCCCTATTTACTTGAGGGACGGGATATCATTGGTCAGGCACAGACCGGAACGGGAAAAACAGCCGCATTCGGCATTCCGTTGCTGCAAAAAATTGATCCGGATGACCGCAGTTTGCAGGCTGTGGTACTTTGCCCCACCAGAGAACTTGCCATTCAGGCATCGGAGGAAATGCGTAAATTTGCCAAGTATATGCACGGTATCAGAATGGTGCCTATATACGGCGGACAGGATATTACCAGACAGATTAAGGCTTTAAAAGGTGGTGTTCAGGTAATTGTGGGAACTCCCGGCAGGGTAATGGACCATATGCGCCGCCATACCATCAAAATGGATACTGTTAAAATGGTGGTGCTTGATGAGGCGGATGAGATGCTGAATATGGGTTTCCGTGAAGATATGGAAACTATTTTGAAAGAAGTGCCGGGGGAACACCAGACGGCACTGTTTTCTGCAACCATGCCACAGGCAATTTTGGACATAACAGGAACATACCAGCATGATGCCGTAACCGTAAAAGTGGCGGCAAAAGAATTGACGGTGCCCCTGGTAAAGCAATTTTATTTTTATGTAAAAAATATTTACAAAGAAGAAGTAATCAGCCGATTGCTGGAAGTGCATGGTTTGAAACGCTCCATGATTTTTTGTAACACCAAGAAAATGGTGGACGAGTTGGCTGAAAATCTGAAAGCCCGTGGATATCAGGCGGAAGGGTTGCACGGCGATTTGACCCAAAAACAGAGAGATTTTGTTATGAATCGTTTCCGCAGCGGCAATTTGGAGATTCTGATTGCTACAGACGTGGCAGCCAGAGGAATTGACGTGGATGACGTGGAAGCGGTATTTAACTATGACATTCCTCAAGATATTGAATATTATGTGCACCGCATCGGACGAACGGGACGTGCGGGAAGGGAAGGTATGGCTTTTACCTTCGCTTATGGCAGGGATATGTATAAGCTTCGTGATATCGAGAGAGTTTGTAAGACCAAAATGACAGAATCCCAAGTTCCCAGTGCCAAGCAGGTAAACCGCATGAAAGCGGAAAAAGTTTTGAAAAATGCAGTTTTGCTCACGCTGGACAACCAACTGGAAAAATTGGAAGAAATGCTGGAAGAATATGTGACAGAGCACGAACTGGATCCCATGCAATTGGTGGCGGCACTTGTGAAAATGCAGGTAGGAGAGCCTCTTCGGGAAATCGAGATAGAACAACCCCGTGCGCAGAGACATAAGAGCAGCGACGGTGAAAACAGAAGTAGCCGGGGAAGGGGCGGTGACCGTAGTGGCGAGGGAAGAGAAAGCCGCAGAGGCGGTGACCGTGACAGAAAGCCGGAGCGTGGCGGCAAGCGTCAGGAGGAACAGGGCAGAAGACGCCGTGGTAAATTGGGCGTTCGGGAGTATACTCCCGAAAAGGACAGGGGCGGCAGAAAGAAGAACCGCACCGAGAAATATAAAGCAGAAAAATATGAGAAATTTACAAAAATGCCAAAAGATGTGAGAAGAAACGGAAAAAGGGCTGATGCAAGATAGTTGCATCGGCCTTTTTGCATGGGGATACAGCAAAACAGACAAAAAAGGACTCAATTTTTTGGAATAAAACAGAATAATTGTGAGATGAAAATAGTCATAATTTATGTTAAAATGTTGAAAAGTACATTTTCTTGCAGAAAAAAGGATGATATTTATCTGGAGGTTTGGGCATGAAAAAGCATGAAGGTATGATGGCGGGAATGAAAGGAGCTTTTTATCTGTTTTTTGCGCTGGTAACGTTGTTCTTTATAATGGGAACGATTTTTTTGCCGTCGGAAACAGATTCCATAAAAGGGGAGTGTCAGCCCTTTTGGGCGCAGTGGCAGCAGATTTTGCCTGACGGTTCCACAAAAACAGTGGAAGTGCCCGGAAAATGTGTAATTGCCAAAGGAGAAACGGCGGTGGTGGAAACGGTTCTGCCGGACTATATGGAGGATGGTAAATGGCTTTGTTTCCGTAGTTCCCAGCAGGATATGCGGCTATATGTGGACGGACAGCTGCGTCAGGAATATCATACGAAAGAAACCAGACCTTTCGGAAAAACCAGTATGAGTACCTATGTCTTTTTGGAAGTGTCTAAGGAAGATGTGGGAAAAATTTTGCGGGTAGAGGCAGAAAGTGTTTCCAATTTCGGCGGAATCTTGAATCCGGTATATTACGGGGACAAATTCGGTATTTGGGAATATTACATAAGCCAGTACGGAGCGGAAATGATGATTGCCATGTTCATGCTGATTCTGGCAGTGATCTGTATTGTCTTTAGTATTGCGCTGAAGAGTTTTCATAATAAAAATATTGTTTTGGAATATCTGGGCTGGGGCATTTTGCTTGTGGCTATATGGATTATTACGGAAAACAGACTGCGTCAGTTGTTCTTTTCCAATGTATCCATTGTGGCAAGTATGAATTTCTTTGCGTTAATGCTGTTGCCCATGCCTTTCCTGATTTATATTAACAGTATTCAGGAATTCCGTTACAAAAAGTGGTATCAGATTTTATATGCGGTTGCCATGGCCGATGCAGTGGTTTGCACGCTGTTACAGGCTTTCAGTATTGTAGATTTTTTGGAAAGCATGGTAAGTATGCATGTTATGCTGTTGGCAGACATATTGGCAATTATAGTGACAATTGTTCTTGATATTAAGAAACGCTATATCCGTTCCTACCGGTTGGTAGCATTCGGAATGGTAGTACTTATGGCGGCCGGTGTGGTAGAAATTTCCAAAGTTTATATTAATAATGGACAGGTGAGCGGAAATGGCCTGTGCCTGGGACTAATATTCTTGTTGGTAATGGCTGCGATTAAAACAGGTCAGGATTTGCTGAAAGTGGATCGGGAACGTCAAAGAATACTTTTGGATAATGAAACCAAAGCGGGATTTTTGGCAAAAATGTCCCATGAAATCAGAACACCTATTAATACCATGATTGGTATGAACGAAATGATAGCAAGGGAGAGTAAAGACCCGGCTATTGAGTTGTATGTGGCAAACGCCCAAGAAGCGGGTAAAACTTTGTTGGCGCTGGTAAACGATGTGCTGGATTTTTCCAGAATGGAGTCCGGACATTTGAATTTGACGGAGACCGTATATCAGTTGGCCTCTTTGATTAATGACGAAGTACATATGGTTCAGGCCCGTGCTGAAAAGAAACAACTGGAAGTGGTTGTGAATGTGGATAAAAAACTGCCTTCCTACCTGTACGGCGATGAAGTGCGTATTAAGCAGATTATCAGCAATTTATTATCAAATGCAGTAAAGTACACGGAAGAGGGAACTATTACTTTCAGTGTAGGCTGTATGAACAATGATGACGGAGAGTTTTTCCTGAAAATCGCCGTGGCAGATACGGGAGTGGGTATTCAGGAAAAAGATATGGAGCGCCTTTTTGACAGTTTTGCCAGATTGGACGAAAAGAAGAGTAAAAATGCCGGTGGAACCGGATTGGGATTGAATATTATTAAACAGTTGTTGACGGAAATGCAAGGCGACATAAAAGTGCGCAGTGTTTATGGAAAAGGTTCCCTGTTTACGGTAGTTGTGCCTCAAAAAGTGATTGATGCCAAGCCTATCGGAATGTTGCAGGATTCTTTTGAAGAAGAGACTGCGCAAATTAAGAAATATCGTGCTTCCTTTATTGCACCTCAGGCGAAAGTGCTTGCGGTGGACGATAATGAAATGAATTTGGAAGTGGTAAAGGGCTTTTTAAAACGTACACAGATGCAGTTGGATACGGCTATTTCCGGCGAAAAATGTTTAAAACTTTGTAAGGAAAATGCGTATCACGTTATTTTAATGGACCATATGATGCCTGAGCCGGATGGTATACAGACGTTGCAATTGCTGCGCCAGCAAGAAGGCGGGTGTAATGTGGATACACCGGTAATTGTGCTTACGGCCAATGCGGTGGCTGGCAGCCGTGAAGAATATTTATCGGATGGATTTGCAGAGTATTTGTCCAAACCAATCTCTCCTGAAAGACTGGAAGAGGTTTTAAAACGGTTCCTTTCACCAGAACTGATTATCCCTCAGGAAGAGCATAAGCAGGAAGAGCCTTTGAAGGTAGAAAAACCGAAAGCAAAGGAAGTTACTTCGCCTGAACCAAAGGAGGAACTTATCAGTTGTAAATTGGGTATATCCTATTGCGGCGGCGATGAAGAAATGTATTGGGATATGCTGGACACTTATCATAAACAGGGACGAATTTACGCAGAAAAACTTCCCCAGTATTTTGCCCAAAAGGATTGGAAAAACTATTCCATTACTGCCCATGCCATGAAGAGTACCTCTTTAAGTATCGGTGCAAGAAGATTTTCTGATATAGCAAAGGAACATGAAATGGCGGGAAAAGAGGAGCGGGCGTCATGGATTGAAGGACAGTGGGAAGGTTTCTATAAACTGTTTTTGGATGTGCTTGCAACTGCAGAAGAAATGCTGAAAGAAAATGCGGGTGAGGAAAAGGAAGTTTTGGAAGCGGAAGAAGTGTCAAAAGAGGACTATGCAAAAGAATGTGAACTTTTGTTGGAATATCTCAGAAATTACGAGATGAATGCCTCTGTGGAACAAACGGACAAATTGGAAGGTCTGACCACCGCAGGAATGAATGCGGAAGAAAAAACAGAAGTGATTAAAGGAATTAAAGAAGCGATTGACGAGTTCGATTACACAAAAGCGGAAGAACTGTTGGAAGAATGGATGAAGGGAGTGCTGCCTTAGGATGAAGAAAACCATATTAGTTGTAGATGATGATAAGTCTAATTTGATGATGGCCCAGAAAGTTTTGGTGGATGAATATCGTGTGGCGGCTGTAAACTCCGGAAAACTTGCGTTTCAGTATTTGGAAAAAAATGATCCTGTTATGATTTTGCTGGATATCCAAATGCCTGAAATGGATGGCTTTGAGGTAATGAAAATATTGCAGGCAAATGCAAAGTGGTGCAAAATACCGGTTATTTTCCTGACTGCAGACAGAACCCCCCAGACAGAAGAAGCCTGCTTTCAGATGGGAGCGGTGGATTATATCGGAAAACCTTTTATTCCCGCTATTATGCAGCAGAGGGTAAGACGTACCATTGAATTGGAAGACTATCGTAGAAGTTTGGAAGTGATGGTCCAGCAGCAGTTGGAAAAAATAACACAATTACAGCAGGACATCATTATTACCATGGCGAATCTGATTGAAGGCCGTGACGGTACTACAGGTGAGCATGTAAAACATACCAGTATTTACACGGAATATCTTATCAAAAAGATGGCGGAGAAGGGTATATACGAAGAACAGCTGACACCGGATTTTGTGAATTATCTGAAAAAAGCAGCACCCATGCACGATATCGGAAAGATTACGGTTCCTGACAGTATACTCCGTAAACCCGGTGCTTTGACGGAAGAAGAGTACGCAGTGATGAAACTTCATGCTGAAGAAGGCGCCAGACTGATTAAAGAAAATATGAGCCGTCTGGCAGAGCCGGAGTTTGTAAAAATAGCATCTAATATGGCTAATTTCCATCACGAAAGTTGGAACGGAAAGGGCTATCCAAGTGGACTGTTGGGAGAGGAAATTCCGTTGGAGGCAAGAATTTTGGCTGTGGCGGATGTGTTTGATGCTTTGGTGGCAAAAAGGCAGTACAAACAAGGGATGTCTATGGAAGAGGCTAGAGAGATTATGATGAGGGACCGTGGCGAAAGATATGAAGCTATGTTGTTGGATGCCTTTTTCTCCGATGAGAAGGAATTAAAAGAGTTAATGAAGGATTTAGGGGCGGATAGCAAAAGTTTCTAGTGGATTAAAGGAGTAGAGTGATGTTTGATAGAAAAAGTCCGATAAAATTATTGAGAGAATTCCGCGAGTGGGCAGGCGTTGTGGAAAAGAGACCGTTGCAAATTCTTTGGGTCTGTTTTATAGTGGTTTGTCTGCTTATGTGCATCGTTAATGTGGTTGCAGAGTCCCCTAAAATGGTAGCAATCAATGGTGGTGTTGCGTTATGGTTTTTTGTCAGTGGTCTTTTTCTGTGGAGAAAGAAAATACAATATATGGTATACAACGCCATGGTGGGTGTTTTTCTCATGTTGGGTTATTTTATTGTAAGTGGCGGAGAGCAGGGCTTCAGTTGTATTTGGGTTTTGCTTGTTCCGGCAGTCTGCATGAACTTTTTGGGAATGTATTATGGAGGCATATTGAGTATATTGTTCGCTGCTTTTATTGCTGTATATATGTGGACACCTTTGAGCGGATTGGGATATGAGTATTCTGCAACTTTTTTGGTGCGTTTCCCTATTCTTTATATTTTCGACTTAATTGTATGTTTCCTGATGCAGTATCGTATTGTGAAGTATCATAATGAACAGGAAGAACTTCTTCAGCAGGCGGAAAGTGCCAATAGGTCTAAAAGTGATTTCCTTGCCAATATGAGCCATGAAATCCGTACCCCCATGAACTCTATCATGGGTATGTGTGAGTTGATTTTAAACGAAGAAATTTCAGACGAAGTGCGTGAAAATAGTAATAATATTTACATATCCGGAAAAAATCTCCTTGGTATTATTAATGACTTGTTAGATTTTTCCAAAATCGAATCCGGAAAAATGGATTTAATTGAAGAACCTTATCAATTATCATCTCTGCTCAATGATGTCATAAACATGGCAGTGGCAAGAAAAGGAGATAAGGCCATAGAGTTTATGGTGGACTGTGACCCCAATATTCCCGATAAGTTGTATGGAGATGAACTGAGAATCCGCCAGGTTTTGATTAATCTTTTGACCAATGCCATTAAGTTTACAAGGGAAGGCGGCGTTTTATTTAAAATTTCTGCCAGAAGAGAGGAGTACGGAGTAAACCTGTGCTTTGTGGTACAGGACAGCGGTATCGGTATTAAGGAGGAAAATCTTTACAAGATATTCCAAAGTTTCAGCCAGGTAGATACAAAGAAAAACCGTGCCATTGAGGGAACCGGTCTGGGACTTGCGATTTCCAAGAGACTGGTAAATAAAATGGGCGGATTTATCAAAGTGGAAAGTGAGTACGGGGAAGGAACCGAGTTTACGGTAGTTATTCCCCAAAAAGTTGTAGAAGAAAAGGTAATTATTGAAGTCAAAGAAAGACAGAAGGTTAATGTGCTGGTATATATCGGCATGAATAAATTTGAACACCCCTTTGTGGCTAAAAATTACAAGAAAATCATACAGAATATCGTAGCAGATTTTGATGTTAAGTATCGATTTTGTGCCACACCGAAACAGGCCAAGAAAATGCTGGAATCTGAGGAAAAATATACCCATCTGTTTTTGGCAAGAGAAGAGTATGTGCAGGATAGGGAGTACTTTGATTCTTTGATTTCCAAAATGCAGATAGTTGTGATTCAGGAACATAAGAATCGTATAAAATTAACAGAGGGCATCAGAAACATTTATAAGCCTTTTTATGTGTTGCCTGTTGGAAATGCCATTAACGGAGAAAGACTGTCCTTTGACGTGGGCGTAAACAATATTAAGCATCAGAAATTCATTGCACCGGAGGCCAAGGTACTGGTGGTAGACGATAATATGATGAATCTGAAAGTAGCCATGGGATTGATGAAGCCTTACAAGATGTCTGTCAGAACTGTGGATAGCGGTGTGGAGACTTTACGTTTGCTTAAGAGCCAGCAGTTTGATGTGATTTTCATGGACCATATGATGCCGGAAATGGATGGTGTTGAAACGGTACACCACATCCGGGAAATGGAAGGCGAGTATTACAAAAAAGTGCCTGTTGTGGCGCTGACGGCCAATGCGGTCAGCGGTGCAAGGGAGATGTTCCTTGCGGAAGGTTTCCAAGATTTCCTGGCAAAACCTATAGATACAGTGGCTTTGGAACGAATTTTAAAACGTTGGTTGCCCAAAGAACTTATGCGACATGAGGAGGCAAAGGATGAAAAATAAGGTAAGAATTTCAGTAGACTGCATTTGTGACCTTCCCCGTAAAATGTGGGATGAACTGAATCTTAGCATTATGTATTTTTACATAACAACGGAAGAAGGGCGTTTTCAGGATATCCGTGAACTGAACTCCGATTGTATCATAGAGTATTTGGAACAGGGGAAAGTTGCAAAAAGTGGTGCAGCTTCTGTGGAAGAATACAAGGAGCATTTTCAGAAAGTCAAAAAGAAACACGGGGGGGCCATCATTCATATCAGTGTTGCACAGTACGTCAGTGGTGCGTATAAAGCGGCCACTAAGGCGGCTGAGTGTATGGAGGATGTCTATGTAGTGGATTCCGGACAGCTGTCCGGCGGTATGAGTTTGATGATTCTTGAGGCGGCAGAAATGGCGGCAGCGGGAGCGGATTATGAGTTGATTTTAAATGAAATGGAAGTCATGAAAAAGAAAATCAACACAAGTTTTATCGTGGATTCCACAAAATACTTATATAGAAATGGGCAAATTAAAAAAGTAGTAATGAATTTGTGCAATATGTTTTCCCTGCACCCTATTTTGAGATTGTCCAACAGTCATATGGGGGTTTCCGGGATTTGTATGGGAAATTCCAAGCGTTGCGCAAAGGCTTATATCAAGAAAATTCTGAAAAAACCGGAGACCATTGATACAGATGTGGTTTTTGTGGTAAGTGCGGGATGTTCTTATGAGTTTATAAATTTTGTAAAAGAAGAAATACAAAAGAGAGCGAAATGGCAAAAGATTATTATAAATACAGCTTCTGCCACTATCACCAGTAACTGTGGTTCCGGAACCTTCGGAGTACTGTTTGCAAGAAAGTAGTGATGCCGCGGCTTTTTGATAGTGACGAGACTTATCAGGACCTGTTACGGGAAGAGGCTTTTTCTAAAGAACGGAAAAACCTTATGATGAAGAAAATAGGGAAAGCGCGGAAGGAAATCGCAAAAAGAAAGAAGTGAATTAGAAAAAATGGAAGGGCGAATTTTCGCCCTTCCATTTTGCTTTGAATTTATTAAGGTCTTAAGCCCATTCCGCCTTCCAGAGTGAGAGTCTCACCTGTCATGTATTTGAAATCGGGATGTGCCAGTTGTACACAAACACGGCCGATTTCTGTTTCTACATTACCGTAGTGACCTGCGGGAGGCATGTGAACGTTTTTCTCAAAGGCTTCGGGATATGCCATCTGGAACTGTTCAAGCTGTGCTGTCCATGCCAAAGGACAGATAACGTTTACGTTGATACCGTCTTTTGCCCACTCGGTTGCGGCAACACGGCTCAGTCCGCGGATACCTTCTTTGGCAGCAGCGTAAGAACACTGACCAAAGTTACCGAAGAGACCGGCGCCGGAAGCAAAGTTGATAACGGTTCCTTTTGTTTCTTTCAAATAAGGGTATGCAGCCTTCATGTAGTAGAATGCAGCATACAGACCGGAATAAAGTGCAAGGTCAAACTGCGCTGTTGTGTGGTCTGCAATGGGAACGCCGGAAGCGGAAGCCTGTGCGTTGTTGATGACTACATCGATTCTGCCGAATGTGTCCATTGCCTGCTTGATAACGTTGTTTACTACGGTTTCATTGTCTGCACCTGCGTTAACATCCGCTGCAACGGTCAGGACTTTAATACCATAAAGTCTTTCCAGCTCCTCTTTAGCGTCCTCCAGTTTCTGGACATTACGTCCTGTGATAACCAGATTGGCACCTTCTTTGGCATATGCTGTTGCGATACCGTATCCGATGGAACCGCATTCTCCATTGGTCAATACTGCGCGGCCTGCACCTGTAATAATTGCTGTTTTACCTGTTAAAAATCCCATAACATTACCTCCGATACTAATGATTCAGTCCAAAAATGTAAGCGCTTACATTCGCTTTACCACATCAATATAACAAACTAAAAAGAAAAAAGCAATAAAGTTAAAAAATAAACAAGAAGAATATTTTTTTAACAAAGTTTAGGGGCAAAATAAGGAGTGCTAAAAATGTGGAATTACCAAAGAAAGAGTGCTATAATTTTCATAATATACAGGTTGTATTTCTAAGGAGATGAATACCATGCAAAAAAAAACTGACATTCTTTTTTTGTTTTGCGAGAGAACAATTAAATATATTTCCATGATTCCGGTAACATTACTTTTTGTACTCACTTTATTGTATCAAAATACGATTTCTTTTGACGTTGTGGAAACGAGTACTATTATTCCTAACGGTCTTTCTTTTTTTGTGGCGGTTGTTTTGGCAGCGGTGCTACTGTATGCGGTATATAAACTGTTAAAATTTGTGCCGGAAAAACTTCTTTTTGTAGTGCTTGCTTTAATCTATCTGGCGGTGGGTATTTATTTTATTACTCATATACAAATGAGTGCCAGACATGATGCAGGTATTTGTTATTCCAGTGCCTTAAGCTTTTTGGAAGGGGATTTTACTAATATTCAATTTGGCAAGTATCTTTACAAATATCCCCATCAGTTGGGGCTGGTAACGTATAACTGTCTGTTGATTTTGATAAGTGATAACGAAAAACTGGTTTTCTTTGCTAATTTGCTGTGGGTTATTTTAACTAATTTCTTCTTTTGGAGAATTTCCTGCCTGTTATATAAGGAAAAACCGCTTTTAAGAAAAATGATTGTTTTGTTGGTGTTTTGTTTCCTGCCACAATTTTTCTTTTTCTTTTTTTCTTACGGTCAGGTGCCGGGAATGGTTTGCCTGGTGGGCGCAGTATTCTTTGGCTTTAAATATTTGGAACAAAATAATAAATGGGATTTTGGCTTTTGCTGCCTGCTGTTGGCGTTGTCCTGTCTTTTGAGGAAAAATTATCTGATAGGCGGAATTGCCTTGATAATCGTGTTTTTTTTGAAGATACTGCAAGAAAAGAAGTGGTTACATTTTCTCCTGGTGGCGGTGCTGGCGGCCTCCATGATTCTGCCGGGTAAGGCTGTGAGTATGTTTTATGAAAAAGTGGGCGACACGGAACTGGATAAGGGATTGCCTGCTGCACTTCATATAGCCATGGGCTTACAGGAAAATGAGGATCCGTGGAGAGCCAACGGCTGGTACAATGGTTATAATGAGCAGACGTATGAATTGTACAATTGTGATCCGGAAACTTCTGCTGATGCCGGAATGGAAATGATAAAGGAAAGATTGGGCATTTTTATAAGCCGGCCGGACTATGGGCTGGAGTTCTTTGGAGAGAAAATTATTACTACATGGTGTGAGCCGACCTATCAGTCTGTTTGGTCAGGTCCCCTGATCATATTCGGAAATGAAACGGATTCACCTTTTTTAGAAAATTTATACTCCGGAGGCTCCCTGTTTCGTTTGATGTCCTCCGTGATGAATGTTTTGCTGGTATTAATTTTTATGTTTTCTCTTGTTTTTGTGATAGGGAAGACTTTTGTCAAAAAAACTGTTTTTGGAAAAATGGAACTGTTTTCCCTTTTGTTTTTTGTAGGAGGCTTCCTGTTTCATCTTGCGTGGGAAACCAAGAGCCAATATGTATATCCCCATGTTTTGGTGCTGATTCCTGTGGCCTGTCGGGGGATGGAATATGGATTCCGTTTTGCGGATGGTCTTTGGAAACGCTTTAGAAACAGAACAAAACAAGCCGCTGCTTAGTTTGAACGCCGGTTTAGCCTGTGCAGGTCGTACAAACAGATAGGAACCTGCACCAAAAGCATGCAAACCCAGCCGATAACGCAGGCGTAAGCGATGCCGGCGATACCCAGATGAGGGGCAAGAATAAAGGTGAAAATTACGCGCCCGCTCACTTGGATGGAAGTTCCCAAAAGGGTGAGTTTTAATTTTCCGATTCCTCTAAAAAATCCCTGTACACCATTGGTCATGGCGGGCAGTAAATAGAACCAGGCCATGAGGGCGAGATAATGCGCACCTATGCCGATAATATTATTTGCGGTTTCGCCGGTAACAAACAGTGACATAATGGGCTTTTTAAATAACATGGTAAGACAGCCGATAAAAATCCAGTAGCAGGTCTCCATAACCATGCCCACAGCGAAGCCGTGGCGGATGCGTTTTTCCTGCTTGGCGCCGCGGTTTTGGGCTATGTAAGTGGTGATGGCCTGTGCAATGCTTTGCTGGGGAACGAAGGCGAAAGCATCTACTTTTGTCACTGCATTGAAGGCGGCTATGACATCTACTCCAAGGGCGTTTACCTGTCCCTGGATCAAAAGTTTGCCGATGGGCTGTACAGACTGCTGCAGCGCTGTAACACCGCCGTATTTGACAGTTTGAACCAACAGGCTTTTGTCGATTCGCCACTCTTTTTTGTGAGGGCGCAATTGGGGAATGTTCTTTATTAAATAGATGCCGGCCAAAAGGGCGGACACTGCTTCGGCAACAACAGTGGTGGTAGCACTGCAGACAATGCCGAAACCTAAAAAGCCGATAAAAATGATATCTAAAATACCGTTGAGAATAGAGGCAAACATTAAAAATTTCAAGGGGGTTTTGGAGTCGCCGATACTTTTCAGTGCGGCAGCTAAAGCATTGTATAAAAAAGTGAAGGGGGCTCCTAAAAAAGTAATCCGTACATAGGTGAGAGTAATGTCCAAAATGGAAGCGGGGACGGAAAGCGCTTTCATGATAGGCAGTGCAAATATCATGCCAAGCAAGGTAACTAATAGGCTCAGTGCCATGCCGGAAAGCAAGGTGGTAGAGAACTGCGCACGAAGAGATGCAAAGTCTTTGGCACCAAAAAAATTGCTCATCAATACGCCGGCGCCCAGACAAAGTCCGGTAATGGAAAGGATGACCAGATTCATTACAGGAGCGGCAATACCTACCGCTGCCAAAGCGTCTTTTCCGATAAAACGCCCTGCAATCATGGAATCTACGGCGTTATAGCCTAATTGAAACCAGTTTCCGAGTATTAAGGGAAGGGCATATTTCCACAAATGTTCAAAGGCACTTCCTTTTGTCATATCTCTCATTACTAAATCACTTCCTATAATTACTGTTTGTTAAGGGGTAAATTTTTATAAAATTAATTATAGCGCCGGCCTTTGAAAAAGTCTATCACATCCTATATTATATATAGGAAGAAAAGTAAAAAATGTAGACATTTCCTGTGAAAGCGTTTACAATTATATATAGGAAAAACGATGGAGGAGCATCAAGATGAAACGAGATATTAAGATTTGTTATATCGGTGGCGGTTCCAAACTTTGGGCCAGAGTATTCATGTCGGATTTGGCGGTTGCCGAAGGATTGTCCGGAGAAATGGCTTTATATGATATTGACAGGGAAGCAGCGGAGCGCAATGCAAAGATTGGCGTTCGTATCAATGAAAATCCCAATACAAAATCTAAACTTGAATATAAAGTATATGACAAATTGGAGGATGCTCTCAGTGGTGCGACTTTTGTACTGTTGTCCATTTTGCCGGGAACTTTTAAAGAGATGCGAAGCGATGTACATACTCCGGAAAAGTATGGCATTTATCAGTCCGTAGGAGACACGGCTGGACCGGGCGGTGTTTTGCGTGCCATGCGCACAGTGCCCATATATGAGGATTTTGCAAAAAAAATAAAAGAAATATGTCCTGATGCATGGGTTATTAACTTTACCAATCCCATGAGTATCTGCATTAAGGTTTTGTATGATGTGTTTCCTGAGATAAAAGCCTTTGGCTGTTGCCACGAGGTATTCCATGCGCAGAAATTGTTGACGGTAATGCTGAAAGAATTGAGAGGAATTGATGTTCACAGAAGTCAAATTTACACAGATGCCTGCGGCGTGAACCATTTTACATGGATTACCCGGGCCAGATATGAGGACATAGATTTGCTGGCGTTGGTGCCGGAATTTGCCGAAAAGTTCGGAGAGGAAGGCTATTACGAAGAAGGGGATGACAGATTTGCTTTTGAAACAAATCCTTTTGCCTATGGCAATAAAGTAAAAATTGATTTATTTGAAAAATATGGTGCACTGGCAGCTGCCGGCGACAGACATCTGGCAGAGTTTTTGCCCAACAAGTGGTATTTGAAAGACCCGGAGACGGTAAAGGCGTGGAAGTTTGGACTGACCACTGTAGATTACAGAGAGGCAGACCAGGCCCAAAAGATTGCAGACACCATTGAAATGGCGGAGGGCAGGAAGGAATTTGAAGTGGTGAAATCCGATGAGGAAGCGGTGGAACTGATGAAGGCGCTGTTGGGCGGTGGAACCGTTGTTTCCAATGTCAATATGCCGAACCGTGGACAGATGCCCCAGATGCCTCTTGGCTCCATTGTGGAAACTAACTGTGTGTTTTCCAATGATACGGTATCGCCGGTTGTGTCAAGACCTTTGCCTACAGGGGCAAGCAATTTGGTTTACAGATGCTGCGTGAACATTGACAATACATATTTGGGAATTAAAGAGAGAGATTTGGACAAGATTTATCAGGCCTTTGTGAATCAGGCGCTGTGTAATTCCCTGTCCATGGAAGAGTCAAAAGAACTGTTCCGCGAAATGTGCCTGAATACCAGAGAATATTTAGATCCTTATTACGATTTGGATACATATTTTGGGTGCTAATGTAGATGGAAGCAGTTGGTTTTTGTGCAAAATGTTGCCAAGAAAAATGTAAACACTTACATTTTACATCAGAATTACTATAGAATATCAAAAAAATCAAGATATTAGAATTACATAGTCAAAAAAATCAAGGAAAAAAGATGGCATGTGATGTAAAATAAATTCACATAGTTGTTATTAATGTGGACAAAAGTTGAAAAGTTATGAAACAAATTACATTTGAGCAATATCGAAACATTGATCTAACAATTTTGGTAGCGCTTACAGTTGTTTTTGAAGCAATTACCACATTGGCTACGGCAAAGTGGTTTTATGCTCAGCCTATAGCAATATCCATAAGTCTTACACTGATATGTGTAGCCATGATGCGGTGGAGCGGATATGCCGCTGTGGTGGCAGTAACGGGAGGTTTAGTGTTCAGCATTACTTCCGGGGCAACAATAGAGCAATATCTGATATACTGTGTAGGCAATTTATTCGCACTGGTTGCGCTCCTTGTTATCAAGTTGTGGGGCAAAGAAAAAATAAGATGCAGCCGACCGAGACTTATGCTGTATGTTCTTGTGGCATATATCGGCATGGCGCTTGGCAGATGGTTGGTTTCGCTTCTTTTTGGCGGCGACCTGATGGCCTTTGTGGTGTTTATTACTACAGATATTATAACCTTGCTGTTTGCGGAAATTATCATTCTTATCCTTCGCAAGGTAGATGGGATGATTGAAGACCAGAAAGCGTATCTCTTCCGGCTGGAAAGGGAGAAGCAGGAGAAAGCAAACATGGATGAAGCAGGGGAAGATTATTAAGCGACAATATTTATTTACATATTTAGCAAACGTTCAAAACGGAGGAATTGATTATGAGAGCGAAAGCCGCCGACTATCTCGTTTATGACGAGAGCACGGGAAAATATAGAGAGGACGCTGAGCAGATAGTCAGAGATGATGTGGAAAAACATTATTGGCTGAATGTGGGAAGAACAATCATAAAAGACTGGCGTTTGTATTTAATGCTTCTGCCTATGCTTTTGGTATTCCTGTTCTGGAGATACTTCCCTATGTACGAACTGTTGGGATGTTTCAAGGTAAATGATTCCACATTGCCTGTTGCCGATCAGTTGTATGCAGGTTTTTCATATTTTAAAGAATTGTTTGCGGGAGAAAGTTCCCTTTCTACAGAATTCTGGAGGGCTTTCCGTAACACATTTTTACTTAGTTTCTACGGATTGTGCTTTGGTTTCCCGATGCCCATTATTGTTGCATTGTTCTTTAACGAAATCCGTTCAAACATTGCGAGAAGTATTTATCAGGTTATTACATACCTGCCTAAATTCATGTCAACAGTTGTTATGACATCCTTGGTAACCATGCTGGTTCGTCAGTCTTCACCTCTTGCAGGTATGGAGATGGGTGTTATTTCCAAAATGTTGGTAAACATCGGCGCAGTGAGTGCAGAAGTGGGAAATGCCGGACTTTTAAACAGACCGGAATTCTTCCGTGCGATATACCAGATAAGCGGTATTTGGGAAGGCGCCGGATACGACAGTATCGTATTCTTTGCAGCGATTATCGCTATCTCTCTTACAAGTTATGAGGCGGCGCAAATCGACGGTGCCGGAAAGATAGCACAGATGAGATATGTAGTACTTCCTTCTATCTTATCTACAATCGTAATCATGTTAATTAACCGTATCGGTTCCCTGTTGAACGTCGGATACGAAAAAGTATTGTTGCTGTACAACCCTAACACTTATGTTACAGCAGATGTGGTTTCAACCTTGGCACAACGTTACGGTATCGCAGAAGGTCTTGTGGGTATTGCGTCATCGGCGGAAATGCTAAACAACATTGTCGGTATGCTTTTGGTTATCGGTGCAAACACCATTGCCCGTAAAGCATCGAATGTTTCATTATATTAAGGAGGTACTTCTATAATGAAAAGAAAACTTGAAGTATCTGAACTTATATTTAAGATTATCAGTTATGTATTCCTTACTATATTTGCAATTTGCTGTTTGTACCCTTTCCTGTATGCGATTTCCGCAGCGGTCAGCGGTAGAGAAGCAGTAGAATATGGTCAGATTGTTTTGTTCCCGAAGGATCTTCAGTTTGAAGCCTTTGCGAATATGTTCACAAACAACATGTTCTGGAACTCTTACACCAACACATTGTTCGTAACTTTCTATGGTACCATCTGGGCTATGCTGGTTGCTATCCTTGGCGGTTATGCTCTTTCCAAGAAGAGATTGCTGTTCCGTAAAGGATTCAACTTCTTCCTGGTATTTACCATGTGGTTCTCCGCAGGTCTGGTACCCCAGTACTTGAACTACTTGAGTACGCAGAAAGTTTTCAGGGCAATCGGTATCATGGATGACAAATGGCTGGTTGTTATCGCCATGGGTATGGCAGCTATGAATATTATCCTTCTTCGTAATGCATTTGAAGGCGTGCCTTCCGAAATCGAAGAAGCGGCTATCGTAGACGGTGCTACGGAACTGCAGGTTTTGACCCGCGTATACATCCCTATGAGTAAATCCACAATCGCAACGGTTGCACTGTTCTTTGCGATTTCCAGATGGAACGGTTACTTCTGGGCAAGACAGATGATTAGTAACTTGAACGAACATCCCTTGCAGGTATTTATCCGTTTGAAATTGGAAGAATTTCAGGATCCTGACATCATGACAGGTTGGAATGAAGCATATGCGGCTGACTCTGTAATTTATGCCTTGATTGTATGTTCCATTATCCCGGTTCTTATTATCTATCCTTTCATCCAGAAATATTTCGCTAAAGGCGTAAATATGGGTGGCGTTAAGGAGTAACTTATTAACTTACTTTGGTTATTATTGCGGAAACGCTTAATAATAATAAATATTTTGGAGGAAAAAAAATGAAAAAGAAAAAAATTCTTTCTCTGATCACCACACTTGTGTTGGTTAGCAGCATGCTTATTTCCTGTGGTTCCACCGGAAATGAACTTCCTGTTGAATCAACACCCGGTACACAGGCACAGGAATCTACCGGTGGTGCAGAGAGCACAGAAAGCAGCGAAGTTGTTGAAGAGAAAACTCTTGAATATGCTTCAGGCACAGTTCTTCGTATGGCTACAGGTTATAACAACGCAAAGACAGGTATGTTCTTTGACGCTGAAGTAGCAGGCGAAGGCGTTACACTTGCAGATGGTAACACATACCATGCAGGCGATCTCAAACCGACTTGGGTTGAGGTTAAAAATGTACTTGGTGTAGACTTTGAAAACAAATACCAGGGAAACAGCGCTTCTAACGAGTTCAAATACTGGAAAGAGCAGCTTGACCAGGTTGACATGGTAAGTGGTAGTGCATCTCAGCTTTCCGAAGCTGGTGTTGCAGGCGACCTGATTAACATCGCAGACTACCTTGACTACATGCCCAACTTCAAGGCTTATCTTGAAGCTAACCCTATTGTTCGTCTGTCTATCACAGGTGACACAAAAACAGGTGCTATTTACTTCTCCCCTTACTTCGATGGTGTAAACGATATCGAGCGTATGCCTTTGATGCGTACAGACTGGGTAGAAAAACTTCTTAACGGCGAAGGCGAATTTACAGCTACATCCAGCAAAAACCTTGCTAAAGCAGCTTATGAACCTTATATGCCTACAAGCGGTAAAGTTGCAATCGAAACAGTAAAAGCTGACGGTTCTGCAACAGAAACAGTTACAAAAGACTATGATGCAGCAGGCAATATCATCAAAACTATGAATGATGCTCTTGCATCCGGCGATGTTACAGGTGTTGAAGCTGTTAATATGCTTCGTACTTACATCGACAAAGCTTACAACGGATACTATGGTACAAACCGTGCTGACCTCTTCATCGGTCAGAATGCAGCATGGGATGCTGACGAACTCGTAGCACTTCTTCGTTGCGTAGTTGCTAACTCTCAGACACTCAATGGTACTGACACAGTTCAGGGTATTTTCTCCAGAGAAGATGATAACAACCAGAGACGTGTAGATATGTTCCGTTTCGTTGGTACTCTCTTTGGTGTTCGTGGTCTGGAATCCAGACAGGATTACCTGTATGTTGGTAACGATGGCGAACTTCATGACGCTCGTCAGGAAGAAGCAACTTATGTAGCTCTTGGCAAAATGAATGCACTTGTTAAAGAAGGTCTTATCTCTTCTTCTTTCGTAAATCAGGAAGATACAGATACAAAGACAATGCTTGCAAATGATGCAGGTTTCATGCACTACGACTACAACCAGACACAGACAGTTTACAATGAGACACAGCTTCAGGACGGCGAGAAATACATGGCAGTTATGGTTCCCGTTGCTCGCTGGTACGATGGCACAGATGCTAACGGTGTATACATGAGATTTACAGAGTCTTGGAGATCCGTTAAAACTGATGGTTGGGGAATCTCCAAAGCCGGTGTTGGCGCTGATACAAACAAACTCAACGCAGCTCTGAAACTGATTGACTACGCTTACAGCACAGAAGGTCAGATCCTTATGTCCTATGGTCCTGATGCATTCATCAAAACAAATACTGATGGTTCTTATGTAACATTTAACTTCAACGGTACAGAAATGCCTGTTATCGCTGATGCAACATTCGCAGAACTTTGGGATAAAGCTTCCGGTAACTACACTAACTATGCTCGTCAGTATCTTGGTTCTACATTGTCCTTTGCTAAGAGCCAGGCATTCGAGTATCAGTGTACACACGAAGTAGGTAAAGAAGGTGCTGGTAAGATTTCTGTAGCTATCGGTCTGGGAACAATCAAACATCCCGAACTGGCTCTTACAGATAATGCTTGGTACACATCTGTTCCTACAGTTCTTCCTAACACCAAAGAAGAAACAGAGATTATCTCTGGCTTAACAGAACTTTCTTCTAAGGGTAAATTCTCTTCTTCTAAGGGTGACACAAACGCATTCGTTGACATCATTGTTAACGGTTACACTCTTGAAGGAATGACATCTACAGCAGAAGCTGCTAAGACAGTTTCCGAAACATGGAAAGGTAATCAGTACCTTACACTGAAAAACATGGCTTGGGATAAACTTGAAGAGTACTACAACACACTGAACAAATAATAATTCAGTATTAAAATTAACTTTGGTTAATGAATTTACGGCAGAGGAGTTTGTGCTCCTCTGCCGGTAAATGAAAAAGATAAGCCCGGTTGCCGGGAAAGGCAACAATTAAATCACTTTGCCAATTTGGGCGGAGAATGGAGACGGATATGTACAAGAAACAAATGATTCTCCAGCGTATTGTAAGCTACCTTTTATTAGGAGCAGCAGCGCTTGTATTCGTATATTCTTTAGGTCTTGTAACAGACCTTTATGATAGTAAATTCAGTTTTTACGCACAAGATATAGAGAGTCCTATGGTTGCGGGAACAGAAGTATATTATCTTATGCAGGAATTTAATCAACAGCTTACCGGAGTAGGTATTGCTTTGATTTTGGTTGCTGTATCACAGTTTGTGTTCCAAACTCACAACCGTAGAAGATATTACATCGCAAATTACATAACTGTTTGTGCTAATACAGTTGCAGGTATTGCTGCATCTGTATGGGCACTGGACAATATATTTAAATATAAAGCACTGTTTTTGCAGGTGGATTTTGAAACCTTGAAGACGTATGCAGAAATGTTTGGATTCCCTTATATTGAATCAACATTCTGGTTTGATGCAAGTAAAGTGGTATTCGGTATTCTTTTAGTAGGCGTGGCACTCAATGTGATTAGCATGATCTGGAAAGTGGCATT
Organism: Lachnospiraceae bacterium; assembly: GCA_017468395.1. Classification (GTDB taxonomy): domain Bacteria; phylum Bacillota; class Clostridia; order Lachnospirales; family Lachnospiraceae; genus Acetatifactor. Next base: position 79,279 of record JAFUIR010000005.1, read on the forward strand.
AATGAGCGCTGAAAAGAGACTGATTAAACAAGGCAAGGAGGACTAAGATAATGGCACGTGATATCGCTACTATTAAAAAGGACCGCCTTCGTTATACAAAAAATAAAATGTCTTCAAGTATGACTTATTTAGCAATTTTGTTTAACGTTCTTTATTTTGTAAATATTTATCAGTCTGATGTAAATACCTATTATTACACCATGACAATCGGTTTTTCCGTTCTTTGCAATTTGGTGTTCCTGTTGGTTGCATTTTTAAGTTCGGAAGGGGTAAAAAATTACAAAATGAATTATGCACTTGTTTTGATATTACTGGGTGTAGTTCAGATTGCACGAATGTTTGGTATTCCCCGTATGGCGCACAGTACTATGACAACAATAGACGCTGTGGAAGTATTGGTTATGGATGACAAACAATACATGACAGTAATTATTTTACTGGCACTTTCCGCTGCATCATGTTTTGTAGCAGGAATCAACGGTGTTATTAAGACTTCTGTACTTCAAAAGTATAAGAAAGATAACGGATTCGAATAAGACGAAACCACAAAGTCCATAAAGAAAGGCGTGGCTCAAAAAATGGCTTCATTAAAGTTGCAAAATCTCAATAAAATATATGATAACAATGTTCAGGCTGTTTTTGATTTCAACATGGATATCGAAGACGGTGAGTTCATTGTATTGGTAGGTCCTTCCGGATGCGGAAAGTCTACCACACTTCGTATGATTGCAGGACTGGAAGATATTACCAGCGGTTCTCTTATTATTGACGGTGAGGATGTTACCCAGAAACCGCCCAAGGACAGAGATATAGCAATGGTTTTCCAGAACTATGCTCTGTATGCCCATATGACAATTTATGAGAACATGGCATTCTCCTTGACACTGCGTCATGAAGATCCCAACGTAATTCATGAAAAGGTTTTGGCTGCTGCTGAAATTTTGGGACTTACAGACCAGCTTAACAAAAAGCCGAAACAACTTTCCGGTGGTCAGAGACAGCGTGTAGCCATGGGACGTGCGATTGTTCGTACACCTAAAGTATTCCTTTTTGACGAACCTTTGTCAAACCTGGATGCTAAACTCCGTGGCGCTACCAGACGTGAGATTCTTCTCTTACACAAACGTCTCGGTGCAACCATGTTGTATGTAACACATGACCAGACAGAAGCGTTGACATTGGCTGACAGAATCGTATGTATGTCCATGGGTTATGTACAGCAGATTGGTACCCCCCTTGAACTTTACGATACACCTGCAAACCTTTTCGTTGCTTCCTTTATCGGATTGCCTCCTATGAACTTCTTTGATTGTAAAGTGGAAGAAGGAAAACTCATCGGTGATGGTTTTGCAATCAATTTGAATGAAAACGACAAAGCGACCCTAAAAGATTATGTAGGTAAGACGATTACTCTTGGTGTTCGTCCTGAAAATATTGTTCATGGAAATGATGTGACTCTTTCCGTAAACAGTAATGAAAACTTGGGACAGACAACTTTGGTACACGGTAAAATCGGCGGACACAGAGCCACCGCTAAATTCCGTGAGTGGTCTACATATAAATTGGGCGATGAGGTAGGCGTTTCTTTCAATCGCATGCATTTCTTTGATAAAGAAACAACCAACGCTATAAGGTAAAGGATTGGATGTTATGACAAAGCAAAATGATAAAAAAACAAAATCAAAAGGCGGAGCCAAAGAAGTAATCAGAAAAATTTTGGTTTCTATTAAGAAGAATCCTCAGGCATTGCCGTTATTGGCACTTACGGTTTCTTTCTTGGTGTATTCCTTGAACTTGACTGTTATTTCTAACACAACTGCTAAAGTATATGGTGCTCACATGGGAATTTGTTCCTTTGTAACAATGCTTTTCTCAATGCTTTCTTATGTATGTATGTTTAGTGCATATCCGAAGCGTAAGAAACCTAATATTGCATTGATTATCCTTATGCTTGTTATGTATGCGGCAATTCTCTTTGTAGATAATTATTATCGCGGTCGAATTTGGGCAGCTGTAACAAGACCAGAAGAATTAAGTCCGATTAAAATTACAGAGGCAACCATGTATATCTTAGATGCCTATAACATGTTAAAAATTCATATGATAACAGTTGTTGTCACTATGGTATGTGTTGTGGCTGAACCTTTCTATGCGAAACTCCTTAAGAAGATTAACACTTCTGTGGAAGTTGAGGATAATGGTGAACTTGGTGCAATTGAACTGAGTGACGAGGACTAGTTTTTAAAATGACAAAAAAGAAAAAGACAGATGTTAATGCCCCCAAAGTTTCTACACAAAATTATTATGATCTGAAAAAAGATGCGGTAGAAAGACTTGTCAATGCTGACAAGAAGACTTATCCTAAAACCAAGGTTGACCCCGGAAAAGAATATAGGAGCGGTGCTCTTAGTAAAATTCCGGCATGGGTAAAGGCTTTATTCATAAAGTTTTGGTTTAACGGAGCAGTGTGTTTCTTCATATTTTGGGGACTTGGGTTGTATATAACAGATATACTGGACATGATTGTCGTTATTGGCATTGTGCACGGTGTTATCACAGATATTTTGGTAAACAATGCTTTTCGTTTCTTTGAGACATATACCGGCGAAAACAGCAAGTGGATGATGTTTCCCCAGAAAAAGTATTGGACCTTTATCGCAAACATTATATATTCCAGTATCGTTTTGTATATAGTTGTTTGGTTATATAATGTAATCAATGAAATTGCAAATATGGCTAGAGGAACACAGGGCGAGATTGTACTCGGTGTTGAGCCCATACTTTTTGGTATATTCTTCTTGATAATTGATTTGTGTTTCATTGGTATGAAAAGACTTATAATTAAAATTATTGCTGATGCAAAACAAAAGAATGGAATGAAATAATATTACCGTTCTTTTATAAATACAGGTAAGGAGTTTATTATGGCATACCTCAGTTTACAAGGAATAAACAAAATCTATCCCAATGGTTTCCATGCTGTTCATGATTTCAATTTGGACATCGAACAGGGTGAATTCATCGTATTTGTAGGTCCTTCAGGATGCGGAAAATCTACAACACTTCGTATGATTGCCGGTTTGGAGAATATTAGTAAGGGTGAATTTAATATTAATGGCAAGCGTGCCAACGAGAAGGGACCTCGTGAGCGAGAAGTTGCCATGGTATTTCAGAGTTATGCGCTTTATCCCCATCTGTCTGTTTATGATAACATGGCATTCGGTCTTTCCCTGCAGGGTGTTGACGATGATGTTATCGAGCAGAAAGTTATGGAAACCGCAAAAATCTTAGGTCTGACAGATTATCTTGACAGAAAGCCCAGAGCACTTTCAGGTGGTCAGAGACAGCGTGTAGCGGTAGGTAGAGCGATTATTCGTAAAGTAGGTATTTTCCTGATGGATGAGCCTCTTTCCAACCTTGATGCTAAGCAGCGTGTTACAATGCGTTCAGAAATTACAGATATTCACAGAAAAGTCGGTGCAACCACTATCTATGTAACTCATGACCAGACAGAGGCTATGACAATGGCTGACCGAATCGTAGTTATGAGAGATGGTTATATTCAGCAGGTTGGTACACCTTATGAATTGTACTTTAAACCTGTGAATATGTTTGTTGCAGGTTTCATCGGAGAGCCTCCTATGAACTTCATCACATCTACCGTAAAAAATGGTGCGCTTGAAATAGGCGGCGCAACTCTTGCACTTAACAATGTTTTGGCAGCTGACAAACTTGCTGCTTATGAAGGAAAGAAACTTGCATTAGGTTTCCGTCCTGAGGCAATAGAACTTGGTGCACAGGAAAACAGTTATGTGCTTGATGCTGAAGTAGAACTGACAGAACTTTTAGGTGACAATACCAACGTATACATCGATATGGATGGCATAAAATCTATCTTAAAGGTTGATCCTCATGATACACCTAAGATGGATACTAAGGTTCAGTTCTCCATTCCTTTCAAATCTGTATATCTCTTTGATGGAGAGACAGAGAAGGTTATTGATACAAACTTTGATCATGAATAAGTAAAATCTTATAGCACCCGATGCATATGCGTCGGGTGTTTTTTTGTTCTTTTTGACAATAAACTATAAAAAATTGATAAATTTCAAACAAAAATCTTGGCTTTTTTGATATCTGGTGGTAAGATGAAAAAAATAACTTTTGGAGTTGATGTAAGTGAAAAGAAATATACCGAAATATATCCCCAATTATTATTACAGCAAAGTGGTTGATATTGTTGATAATGAATCTGCCAGACACCATCATCAGGCGCTGGAAATCTATTATATGAAAGAGGGAATATGTAATTATTTTGTAGGGAATCATTCTTACAGGGTTGTACCGGGAGATATTATTATCATACCCGGCGGAACTATTCACCGGACAAATTATGGCGGTGTGGCACATACTCGAATGCTCATAAATTGTTCTTATGAATATATACCCTCTGCGGTGGCGGAACAAATTCCAAGTATCGGCTATTTGTACCGGAACAGCAAGGTCATAGATAAAATCGAAGAAATTTTTAATAAAATAGAAAATGAATACAGTCATGCGGATGTGTTGTCAGCAGAGGTGCTTAAATGTTATACATCGGAATTATTTTTCCTGATTTTGCGAAATGAAAATGAGCATGAGAAAAATAATGAAGAAAGCAGTATTGTCATGCAGGTGTTAAAATACATCCAGCACAATTATATGAATGATATAAAATTATCTTCCGTGGCAAAACTGGTTTCGGTAAGTTCGGAACATCTTTCCAGAGTGTTTAAACAGGAGACCGGATTTGGATTCAAAGAATATCTTACGATTCTCCGTCTGCAAAAAGCAGAAGATATGTTGAAAAACGAGCCCGGCAGAGCAGTCAGTGAAGTGGCATATGCCTGTGGATTTAATGATGGAAACTATTTTTCTTATAAATTTAAGGAAGCCTACGGTGTTTCGCCTACCAAGGTGCGGGGACAGAAGAAAGAGTGATATTGTCACGACATATTGATGGTTAAGCAGAAACAGAGAATTCCGTAAAAATAGATAAATATGCGGAAATTCGTTGTGTACCGAAGCAGTCTTATGTTATAATAATTAGCACAAGAAAGGTACTTATGAGGAGTTTATACTATGGATAAAATTGTTTTGGGCAACTTGTCCAAAGAAGAAAAAAAGAATTTTTTTCAATCAAAATATGAATATTATAAACCCTTCAATTTGCGTATGGTTACGGTCTCTACGCTGGCGTTTATGTCCTTTTTTGTTACAGATTGCAGTATATTTGGTCATTTTGCTTATGAGACATTGTTATCCCGTACCATAGTACTGATACCTTTTATTCTTTATCTGATTTTGACGAAAAAAGTATCGGATTATCGCATCATGGTTCCGGTTACATATCTGGTGATACATATTATTATCTGGTGTACGGATTGGGCAACTTATTTATTGCCCGACAGGCAGTTTGCAATTCCCGGTATGATTATTATGAACTTAATATTCGTATGCGCCGGATTTGGAGCACCTTTTAAGTATGGACTGTTGGCACATTTGATTTTGTTGGTGGATATCGCTGTGGCAGATAGATTTATCCACTATGATAATGTAGAGATGATGTTTATGTTCAATGCCCCCTGTATTTTAGCGGTAGGAGCAATGCATCATATGATGCAGGGAGTATATTTTGAACAGTATCTGGCAAAGCAAAGCCTGCAGAAACTGGCAGTTTATGACCAACTTTCCGGTGTATATAACCGCAATATCCTGAAAGAAATAAATGATCCAAATACAGGTAAATTGACATTTGCTCCCGGTGTAAGTGTTGGTGTGTTGTTGATTGATATCGACTTTTTTAAGAAAGTAAATGATAAATATGGTCATGAAGCCGGTGATAAGGTTCTTATGTATCTGGCAGATATTTTTAAAAGCAACATGCGCCCTGAGGATTATGTAATCCGTTGGGGAGGCGAAGAATTCCTCATCATTATGCCGGACCGTGACCAACAGCAGACTCTGCAAATTGCAAAGATGCTGAGAGAAAAAGTAGAACAAAGTGATAATGGCGTATGTAAAATGACAATCTCTGTGGGCGCAGCAATGTATAATGGCGGAGATTATCACGAGACTATTAAAAAAGCGGATGAGGCTATGTATTTGGCAAAAAACAATGGCAGGAACCAAGTAGTTTCCTATGAGATGAGTCAACAAGACAATTCTTAATGTAAAAACTGATTGAAAATAAAAATATAGCGGACGTTAAGGTATAAAATTCCTCTGTTTACAAATACTAGGGTTACAAAACTAGAATTGGTAAATGGAGGATTTTTTATGCCTCCATAGAAGGAGGCATTATGAAAGCAACAGGCATAGTACGCCGCATAGATGACTTGGGTCGAATTGTTATTCCGAAAGAAATACGCAGAACTTTACGGATTCGAGAGGGAGACCCGCTGGAAATTTTTACCGATAGGGAAGGAGAAGTTATTTTGAAAAAATATTCTCCCATCGGCGAGATGATGACTTTTGCCAAACAATATGCAGAAAGTCTGGCGCAGGTGTCCGGACATGTGGCATTGATTGCAGATAGAGACCAGTTTATTGCAGTGTCAGGAGGATACAAAAATCTGCTGGGAAAAAGTATTAGCAGGCAGTTGGAAGAAACATTGGAAAGACGAGAAACAATATTGGCTGCCAAAGGAGACAAAACTTTTATCCCCATTACAGAGGAAAGTATGGATGACTATCTGTTTGAAGCCATTACACCCATTATTTGTGAGGGTGATGTAATCGGCGCAGTTGTACTGATTAAAAATGACAGTAAAGCCAAGATGGGGGATGTGGAGCAGAAATTAATTATGTCTGCCGCAGGCTTTTTGGGAAGACAGATGGAGCAATAAATAAGGGAGGCGTTGCAAAGTTAACTATTTTGTAGCAGCCTCCTTTTGTGTAGTTGATTTTATTACTTTAGTCTGTTAAAATATACACATAAATTGATGCGGTAGGTACAAAAGAATGAGTATTGTTTTACAGATTATAGCAATTTTAATATGTTGCGCCATGATTTATGGATTATTTTTTGAAATGAAAAAAAAGAGATTGTCGGAAAATCAATCTTTGATTTGGCTGATTGGCACGGTGGGTTTACTCATTCTTTCCATATTTCCCAATATTTTGCATTGGGTGGCGCAGTTACTTGGAATTTCCTGGGCACCGGCATCGTTGATTTTCTTCTTTTTGATAGTGATATTTTTTATTATATTCCATCACACAATTGCCATTTCCACGTTGGAAAACCAAGTAACGGAACTGGCCATGCAAGTGACATTGCTAAAAGATGCAAATAAAGAATTGGAAAAAAAATTAGAGGATAGACATAAAGAGAAATAGTTATGAAAAAAGTGCTTATTATTATTCCGGCCTATAATGAAGAAGAGAATATCGGCGGATTGCTGGATAAGATGCGTGAAGGAACTATGCTGGAGCAGATGGATGTTTTGGTGATTGATGACGGTTCCAAGGATAAAACAGCGCAAATAGTGGAAGCGCATGGGTTCAAAGTTATTTCCCAAGTGTTCAATATGGGATATGGTGCAGCCTTGCAGACAGCCTACAAATATGCTGTGGAAAAAGGTTACGAGTATCTGGTGCAGTTGGACGCAGATGGACAGCATGACATAAAGAATATAGAGGTCATTTGCGACAGGATGGGATGCTTTCAGAAAACAAAAGAAAGTTACCCGGATATTCTTATCGGTTCCCGCTTTTTGGAAGGAAGCCAATCCTTTTATATGTCAAAACTGAAAATGTTGGCCATTAATTTTTTTAGAAAAATAATCAAAAAAAATACCGGCTGTACTTTGACAGACCCTACCAGTGGTTTGCAGGGGCTTAACAGGGAGGCTTTTTCTTTTTATGCCCAGTATGGTAATTTTGATTTAAAATATCCGGACATGAATATGATCATTCAGATGCTCCTTCGGGGATATAGTGTGGAGGAATTTCCGGCAATCATGCATGAGCGCACGGCAGGGACTTCCATGCACACCGGATTGTTTAAAGTGGGAAAATATATGTTTTTGATGATGCTCAGTAGCATGAATGTGTATTTCCGATATAAAAAGCGCTATTTTAAATGAGGTTTCTCTTGACAATGCGCAGGCAGCAACTATATAATAAATCGCAAAGAAACTTAATATTTAACTGTGAAAAACGTTGACGAAGAGAGTACACTTTTCTTTAAAGTCGCAGCGAGCCGGTGAGGGTGCAAGACCGGTACGAGTAGGGAAATGTGGAAAATCACTTCTGAGTTGCAAGGGCAAAAACGATAGGTGAGTAGTCCAAGCCGGCAATCTGCCGTTACCGGATAACATATAACTTTTGCATTTAGGGCAAAAGCGTATGCTGTAACAGGTGGTTTTCGAGTGCTATAGCCTCGTCCTATTACGGACGGGGCTTTTAATTTTCGGGATAAGCAATTTCGAGGTGTTTATCTCGATTCAGATAAGCAGAAAGAAAGGAAAAAATGCCATGTACGAGAAAGTATCAACGGATCTGAATTTTGTGGATCGCGAGAAAAAAGTGGAACAGTTCTGGAAAGACAATAATATTTTCGAAAAAAGTATGGAGAGCCGTAAGGAAGGTCCCACATACACCTTTTATGACGGACCGCCTACCGCTAACGGTAAGCCCCATATCGGTCATGTACTTACCCGCGTTATCAAGGATATGATTCCCAGATACCGCACTATGAAAGGATATATGGTGCCCAGAAAGGCAGGATGGGATACCCACGGTCTGCCTGTAGAGTTGGAAGTGGAAAAACTTCTGGGTTTAAATGGTAAAGAGCAGATTGAAGAATATGGTATGGAACCTTTTATCTGCAAATGTAAGGAGTCCGTATGGAAATATAAAGGTATGTGGGAGGATTTCTCAGGTACCGTTGGTTTCTGGGCGGATATGGATGATCCTTATGTAACTTATGATGATAATTTTATTGAGTCTGAGTGGTGGGCTTTAAAGGAAATCTGGAATAAGAACCTTTTGTATAAGGGCTTTAAGATTGTACCTTATTGTCCCCGTTGCGGAACTCCCCTTTCATCTGCGGAAGTTTCTCAGGGCTACAAGACAGTAAAGGAGCGTTCTGCAATTGCTTCTTTCAAAGCAGTGGGCGAAGATGCTTATTTCCTGGTATGGACCACTACACCTTGGACCTTGCCTTCCAACGTGGCGCTCTGCGTAAACCCGGATGAGAATTACTGTAAAGTTAAAGCAGGAGACGGCAGAACTTATTATATGGCGGAAGCACTTTTAGATGCAGTTCTTGGCAAATTGGCTGATGCTGAAAATGGCGTTAAGGCTTACGAAGTGCTGGAAACATACAAAGGAAAAGACTTGGAATACAAAGAGTATGAATCACTTTTCCCTTGGGCAGTGGACGTGGCTAAAAAGCAGAATAAGAAAGCGCATTATGTAACCTGTGACGGATACGTTACCATGTCAGACGGTACAGGTATCGTACACATTGCACCGGCATTTGGTGAAGATGATGCCCAGGTGGGACGTAAATATGACCTTCCTTTCGTGCAGTTTGTAAACGGTAAGGGTGAAATGACTGAGGAAACTGCCTATGCAGGTATGTTTGTAAAGAATGCAGACCCGGTAATCTTAAAGGATTTGGAGGCGGAAGGAAAACTCTTTGATGCTCCGAAATTCGAGCATGAATATCCTCATTGCTGGAGATGTGACACACCCCTTATTTACTATGCCCGCGAGTCTTGGTACATCAAAGAAACAGCGGTTAGGGACGACTTAATCCGCAACAACAACACAGTAAACTGGATTCCTGAATCTATCGGTAAAGGACGTTTCGGCAACTGGCTGGAAAATATTCAGGACTGGGCAATTTCCCGTAACCGTTATTGGGGAACCCCTTTAAATATTTGGGAATGTGAAGGATGTGGACATCAGGAGTGTATCGGAAGCCGTGAAGAACTGGCAAACCGCAGCGGAAATCCTGAAAATGCCAAAGTAGAACTTCACAGACCTTACATCGATGAAGTGACTTTTGTTTGTCCCGATTGTGGCAAAACCATGCATCGTGTACCGGAGGTAATTGACTGTTGGTTTGACTCAGGCGCAATGCCTTTCGCACAGCATCATTATCCTTTTGAAAATAAAGAATTGTTTGAGCAGCAGTTCCCTGCACAATTTATTTCAGAGGCAGTGGACCAGACCAGAGGATGGTTCCATTCTTTGATGGCAATCTCTACTTTGTTGTTCAACAAGGCTCCTTACGAGAATGTAATCGTACTGGGACATGTACAGGATGAAAACGGACAGAAGATGAGTAAGTCCAAAGGAAATGCGGTAGATCCTTTCGAGGCACTGGAAAATTACGGTGCAGATGCTATCAGATGGTATTTTTACATCAACTCCGCACCTTGGCTGCCTAACCGTTTCCACGGTAAAGCCGTTCAGGAAGGCCAGCGTAAATTCATGGGTACTTTGTGGAATACCTACGCATTCTTTGTACTTTATGCAAATATCGACGGATTTGACGCATCCAAATATACTTTGGAATACGACAAATTGCCGGTTATGGATAAATGGCTTTTGTCAAAACTTAATTCCGTTGTGAAGGCAGTGGATGACAACCTTGGAAATTACCGTATTCCCGAGGCGGCAAGAGCACTGGATTCTTTTGTGGATGAAATGAGTAACTGGTATGTAAGACGTGGCCGTGAACGTTTCTGGGCTAAGGGCATGGAGCAGGATAAAATCAATGCTTATATGACTCTGTATACCGCTCTGGTAACTATTTCTAAAGCGGCAGCACCCATGATTCCTTTCATGACAGAGGATATCTACCAGAATCTGGTAAGAAGTGTGGATAAGAGTGCACCGGAAAGTATTCATTTGTGTGACTTCCCTGTGGCTAACGAAGCATGGATTGATACAAAACTGGAAGAGGATATGGAGCATGTCCTGAAGGCCGTTGTTATGGGTCGTGCCTGCAGAAATACTGCAAGCATCAAGAACCGTCAGCCTATCGGCAACATGTTTATCAAGGCTCCTTTTGTACTGGATGAGTTCTATCAGGAAATCATCAGGGATGAACTGAATGTAAAGAAAGTAACTTTCACCGACGATGTAAGAGAATTTACTTCCTACACCTTTAAGCCCCAACTTAGAACTGTAGGACCCAAATACGGAAAACAGCTTGGCGGCATCCAGAAAACTCTGGCAACCATCGATGGCAATGCAGCCATGGATGATTTGAAGGCAACAGGCTTTATTACCTTTGATGTGGACGGTGTGGAAGTTAAGTTGGCAGAGGAAGATTTGCTGATTGATATCGCTCAGAAAGAAGGATATGTGACCGAAGCGGACAATGTGGCAACCGTTGTACTGGATACCAATTTGACAGAGGAACTGATTGAAGAAGGTTATGTATACGAAGTTATCAGTAAAATCCAGACTATGCGTAAAGATTCCGGCTTTGAGGTAATGGATCATATTAAAGTTTCTATTAACGGAAATGAAAAACTGGCAGCCCTTGTTTTGAAAAACAAGGATGCCATCGCAGGTAAGGTACTTGCAGACGAATTGACAAGTGATGCAACCTTTGCAGTGAGCAAAGAATGGAATGTTAATGGTGAAAAAGTCATTGTATCCCTTGAAAAGTGCTAATGAATTGTGCAAAAAAGCAGTTGGAATACCAACTGCTTTTTGTTATAATGATAGAAAGCGTTTTCCCAATACTTTGGGGGAGAGGAGAATTACGAATGTTAAAATTTGACAAAGAACTTTTTAAAAGAAGTGTCTTATATAATGTAAAGACTCTTTATCGTAAAACATTGGAAGAAGCAAATGACCAGCAGATTTTTCAGGCTGTGGCTTATGCGATCAAGGATGTAATAGTAGATAACTGGATGGACACCCAGAAGGCTTACGAGGCAGAAGATCCCAAAACAGTTTATTATTTGTCCATGGAATTTTTGATGGGGCGTGCTCTCGGTAACAATATGATTAACCTTCAGGCTTACAATGAAGTAAAAGAAGCCTTGGATGAACTGGGATTGAACTTAAATGTTGTGGAGGATATGGAGCCCGATGCAGCTCTTGGTAACGGCGGTCTGGGAAGATTGGCAGCATGTTTCCTTGACTCTCTGGCAACTTTGGGCTATCCCGCATATGGTTGCGGTATCCGTTACCGTTACGGCATGTTTAAGCAGGAAATCAGAGACGGTTATCAGGTGGAAGTACCCGATAACTGGCTGGAAAACGGCAATCCTTTTGAACTGAGAAGACCGGAATACACCAAAACCGTTAAATTTGGCGGTTATGTGGATGTGACTGTAGATGAAAAGGGCCGTGGTCATTTTGAACAGAAAAACTATCAGTCTGTAAAGGCTGTACCCTTTGATTTGCCTATTGTAGGTTATGGTAACGGCATCGTTAATACACTCCGTATTTGGGATGCAGAGCCCGTAGAGTGTTTCCAGTTGGATTCTTTCGACAAAGGTGATTACCAGAAAGCGGTAGAACAGCAGAACCTGGCAAGAAATATTGTAGAGGTTCTTTATCCTAACGATAACCATTATGCAGGTAAGGAACTGCGTCTGAAACAGCAGTACTTCTTTATTTCCGCTTCTGTGCAGGAGGCTGTGGAAAAATATTTGCGTAAGCATGACGACATCCGCAACTTCCACGAGAAGGTAACCTTCCAGCTCAACGATACACATCCTACTGTGGCAGTAGCTGAACTGATGCGTATTTTGATGGATGAGCATGGTCTTGAATGGGACGAAGCATGGGAAGTAACCACAAAGACTTGTGCATACACCAACCATACAATTATGTCCGAAGCTCTTGAGAAGTGGCCTATTGAACTGTTCTCCAGACTGCTTCCCAGAGTGTATCAGATTGTAGAAGAAATCAACCGCCGTTTTGTGGCTGCTATCGAAGCAAAATACAGCAATGACCCGGAAGTAAATGTACAGGATAAGATTCGTAAGATGGCAATTATCTACGATGGTCAGGTAAAAATGGCTCATTTGGCTATTGCAGCCGGTTATTCCGTAAACGGTGTAGCAAGACTGCATACTGAAATTTTGAAAAAACAGGAACTGCGTGATTTCTATGAGATGTTCCCTGAGAAATTTAACAACAAGACAAACGGTATCACTCAGAGACGTTTCCTGCTTCACGGTAACCCTCTGCTTGCAAATTGGGTAACAGACCATATCGGTAGCGAATGGATTACCAACCTGCCTCACATCAGCAAACTGGCTGTTTATGCAGATGACGAAAAAGCACAGCAGGAATTTATGAATATTAAATACCGCAATAAAGTGCGTCTTGCAAAATATATTTTGGAAAACAACGGAATCGAAGTTGATCCCCGTTCCATTTTCGATGTGCAGGTTAAGAGACTTCATGAATATAAACGTCAGCTCCTTAACATTTTGCATGTAATGTACCTTTACAATCAGTTAAAGGATAATCCGGACATGGAATTCTACCCCAGAACTTTCATTTTCGGTGCAAAGGCCGCAGCAGGCTACCGTAATGCAAAACTGACTATTAAACTGATTAACTCTGTGGCAGATGTGGTAAATAACGACCCTGCCATCGGCGGTAAACTGAAAGTGGTGTTTATCGAAAACTACCGTGTTTCCAACGCTGAATGGATTTTTGCAGCGGCTGATGTTTCCGAGCAGATTTCTACTGCAAGTAAAGAGGCTTCCGGTACCGGTAACATGAAGTTCATGTTAAACGGTGCCCTGACATTGGGTACTATGGACGGTGCTAACGTGGAAATTGTAGAAGAGGTGGGCGAAGAGAACGCATTTATCTTCGGCTTAAGTTCCGACGAAGTTATCCAGTATGAAAATTACGGCGGTTACAACCCCATGGATATTTTCAATAACGACCAGGATATCCGCAGAGTGTTGATGCAACTTATCAATGGTACTTACGGACACACAGAATTGTTCCGTCCTTTGTACAACTCTCTGTTAAATACACAGAGCACTGCTAAGGCAGATACCTACTTCATCCTGAAGGACTTCAAGTCCTACGCAGAGGCTCAAAAGAGAGTGGAAGAGGCGTACAAAGACGAGAAGAACTGGGCTAAGAGCGCTATTTTAAATGTGGCATGTTCCGGTAAGTTCACATCCGACCGTACAATCCAGCAGTATGTTGACGAAATCTGGCACTTGGATAAAGTAACATTGAAATAATATTGAAATAGTATTGAAGCAAAAACGGGCAGATTTTTCGATATGAGAGGTCTGTCCGGCTTTTTTTCTTAAACTATTGTATTTGGATATGGAAGTTTGTTATACTGTATGAGTTGCAATAGATAGTAAAAGACAAAAGAGAATTGCGGTTGAAATACAGGAAAGGATAAGAACTATGAAGAAAAAATTAGTTGCCTTGTTGGTGCTTTCTTTATCAATTATGGCGGTTGGCTGTGGAGAAGATAAAGAAACAATTGCCGGTATGAACGGAAGTGCCATAGAAAGCGGATCCTTTGCGGATAACTTTACGCAGGAAACAGAAAGCCTCACAACAGATAGTACAGAAACGGCGGATGGCACAGAGAACCACGAAGAAACAGAGCCTGAGACAATACCTGAGCCGGAGCCTTATGTAGAGCCGGAAGTGGACCTTGTTATGGTGGGTGATGTGCTGATGCACATGCGTGTTACTAACAGCGGTAAGCAGGAGGACGGTACATACAATTTTGATAAATTGTTTGAACCTACCAAGGAAATGATTGAGGCGGCAGACGTGGCCATTATTAACCAGGAAATTATTATGGCAGGGGAAGAGTACGGTTACTCAGGTTATCCTACCTTTAATACCCCGACGGCATTGGCGGACTCTATAGTGAATGCGGGATTTGACGTGGTGCTTCATGCTACCAACCATACACTTGATAAGAGAGCGCAAGGTGCCCTTAATTGTATAAATTACTGGGAGACAAATTTCCCGGATATTGCAGTGCTTGGTATGTATGACAATCAGGAAGAACGTGATACCATTTATGTGTACGAACAGGACGGAATCCGCATTGCCATTTTAAACTATACTTATGGAACAAACGGTATTCCTGTGCCGGCGGACATGCCTTATATTGTGAATTTAATGGATAAGACGCTTATTAAGGCGGATGTGGAAAAAGCTAAGGAATTGGCGGATTTTATCGTGGTGTGTCCACACTGGGGAACGGAATATACCCATAAACCCACACAAGCACAGAAAGACTGGTCAGATTTCTTTTTGGAGTGTGGTGTAGATTTGGTAATCGGTACCCACCCCCATGTAATTGAGCCTGTGGAATGGGTGGAAAACGAAGAGGGAGACCGTATGCTTGTATATTATTCTTTGGGCAATTTTATTAATTCCAGTGCATCCAAAGGAGCGGGAGTAGGCGCCCGTTTTGTAGGCGCCATGGCAACCGTGAAAATTGCGAAATCCGAAGAAGGAGAAGTTTATATCAAAGAGTACGGTGCTGAACCGTTGGTGACATATGTGTCAGGAAACGGCAAAACCATTGTGACCTATCCCATGGAAGAGTTTACTTCGGAAATGGCTCTGGAAAGTTCTGTACACGAAAAAGACCCTACCTTTACCTACGAGTATTGCCTGCAGCTTTGGGAAGATGTATTTGGCAATTTAGAGGAGAAAGAGCAGGAAGAAGTAACAGGACAATAGCGGTTATTTTTGAAAAACTGGCTATTGCATAATTGTATACAATCGACTATAATAGCAGGTAGCGTACTTTTTAATAGTAAAGTGATGAATTAGGAGGATTCCCATGATAAAGTTGATGGATGGCGGTGCATATCTGGTAAACGGCTGTGAAGTGATTGCAGACGGACCGGAGGCAGCAGCGGCGCTGAAAGCCAAAACAGGAAAAGAGATTACACGCAAGGAAGCAGCAGAAAACACCATTGCTTACGGTATTTTGAAAAATCATAATACCTCCGGTAATATGGAAAAACTGCGCATTCGTTTTGATAAACTGACTTCCCACGATATTACATTCGTAGGTATTATTCAGACTGCCAGAGCGTCAGGTCTGGAAAAATTCCCCATGCCTTATGTTCTCACAAACTGCCACAACTCTCTGTGTGCGGTAGGTGGTACCATCAACGAGGATGACCACATGTTTGGTCTGTCCTGTGCAAAGAAATACGGCGGTGTTTATGTGCCTCCTCATCAGGCGGTTATTCACCAGTTTGCAAGAGAAATGATGGCAGGCGGCGGCAAAATGATTTTGGGTTCTGACTCCCATACCCGTTATGGTGCACTGGGTACCATGGCCATGGGTGAGGGTGGTCCCGAACTTGTAAAACAGCTTTTGAATCAGACATATGACATCAATATGCCCGGCGTGGTTGCAGTATATCTGACAGGGGAACCCGTAAAAGGTGTAGGTCCCCAGGACGTGGCACTTGCAATTATCGGTGCTGTATTTAAAAACGGTTTTGTAAAAAATAAAGTGATGGAATTTGTAGGTCCCGGTGTATCTGCCTTAAGTGCAGACTTCCGTATCGGTATTGACGTTATGACTACAGAGACAACCTGCTTGTCTTCTATCTGGCGTACCGATGAGAAAATCCAAGAATTTTATGAAATTCACGGAAGAAAAGATGAGTATCAGGAACTGAACCCCGGCGAGGTGGCTTACTACGATGGTTTCATGGAAGTGGATTTGTCCAAAATCCGTCCTATGATTGCCATGCCTTTCCATCCCAGCAACACATACACCATTGAAGAACTGAATGCAAACCTTTTGGATATTCTGGCAGAAACAGAGAAAAAGGCGCTGGTAAGCTTGGATGGTGCTGTGGAATATAGTCTCAGAGATAAAGTAAAGAATGGTAAGTTTGTTGTTGACCAGGGTATTATTGCAGGTTGTGCCGGCGGCGGATTTGAAAATATCTGTGCGGCAGCGGACATCTTGAAAGGTCAGTACATCGGCGCTGACGAATTTACTTTAAGTGTATATCCTGCATCTATGCCTGTGTATATGGAACTGATCAGAAATGGCTGTGCGGCTACTATTTTGGAGACCGGTGCGGTTATGAAAACAGCATTCTGCGGACCTTGTTTCGGTGCCGGAGATACGCCTGCTAATAATGCTTTCAGTATCCGTCATTCCACCAGAAACTTCCCTAACAGAGAAGGTTCCAAGTTGCAAAACGGACAGATTTCTTCCGTTGCACTTATGGATGCACGTTCCATCGCTGCTACAGCGGCGAATAAAGGTGTTCTCACACCTGCTACCGATTTTGATGGTGAGATGGGCAAATATAAATATCACTTTGACAGCAAGATTTATGCAAACCGTGTGTTTGATTCCAAGGGTGTGGCTGATGAAAATCAGGAAATCCACTTTGGTCCCAATATCAAAGACTGGCCTGCTATGGGCGCATTGCCTGAAAATCTGGTGCTGAGAGTAGTTTCCGAAATTCATGACCCTGTAACAACTACAGACGAACTGATTCCTTCCGGTGAGACATCTTCTTACCGTTCCAATCCTTTGGGACTGGCTGAATTTACTTTAAGCCGTAAAGACCCTGAGTATGTAGGTTTGGCGAAAGAGATTCGTGCGGTACAGGAGGCTCTGATGGGAGGTAAGTGTCCCGGAGAATCATGTCCGGAATTGGAACTTAAGAAAGTGTTTGATGCAATCTCCGCAAAATTTCCGGAATTCCCGGAAATGGTTGCAACATCTTATCAGCAGCAGAGCGCAGAAGAGCGTACCGTACCTCGCACTTTAGGTTTTGGTTCCACCATCTTTGCAGTGAAACCCGGTGACGGTTCTGCGAGAGAGCAGGCGGCTTCCTGTCAGAAGGTACTTGGCGGTTGGGCAAACATTGCCAACGAATATGCTACAAAGAGATACCGCTCCAATCTGATTAACTGGGGCATGCTTCCTTTCCTGATTGAGGAAGGCGAACTTCCTTTCAAACGTTTGGATTACCTGTTCATTCCCGGCATCAAAAAAGCAGTGGAAGAAAAGACCGCAGAGATTACCGCTTACACTGTAAGCGACGATGGTCTGAAACCTTTTACATTGAAACTGGGCGAACTGACAGACGAGGAAAGACAGATTATCCTGAAAGGATGTCTGATTAACTACAACAGAATCTAGTAGTGGAAATCTAAAGTTTTACCTATAAAAGTCGATATATGTATTGCAGGGCGTTGTGTGGCCAACAACGCCTTGCAAATAACAGTGAGATTCACCACGGAAGGTATACCAAGGGAAAAAGGAAGTCCCGGCGTATATCTTTTTTGTTTTATATGGAACATGGAGGGGAGATATAAAGCCTGGCGAATAGAATAAGGCAGAAGCCGGAATGGGGGTAAAATTTGATTATTGATTCCAGTACAATAGGAATGGAATCCGCCAGAAGATATACTTCTTCTGGAACAAAAGTTGGCCGCTATAGGGTAATGGACTATCGCAACGGGCAGGCCGGACAGTTGCAGGATGCTTTCAGTGGACTGCTGAGTGCAGGAGGCGGACAGGAACAACTGCAAGAGACTGCGGAAGAAAAAACAACTGCAGGAGATGCCGGAACAAGCGAAAGCACTTCCTTTGCCAGTCTGGAGGAAATACAGCAGAGATTTGGCAGAGTAAATGTAAAAAGCATGGAACTTAGAGAAAATTCCGGTACACTTGACAGTTTCAGGCAATTAAGCCTGAGATATATTTTCAGTCTTTTGTTTGGACGGGAAAAGGCAAAGTCCGTTTTTGAGCAGTCCATGCCGGATATGACCAAGTCAAAGCAGTATTTGGTTTATACCAATCAAATCAGTTTTTATGAATCGGAAAGCACGTCCTTTTGTGCCAATGGTACGGTAAAAACTGCGGATGGCAGAGAAATTAATTTTAACGTAGATGTTTCCATGAGCAGGGAATTTTCCGCTTATTATGAGGAAAACTATGAAATCGCAGCAATTCAGACTTGCGATCCATTGGTTATTAATTTAAGTGGTGACATAGCAAAGTTAAGCGATCAAAAATTTTTCTTTGACATTGACGCAGATGGTACCGAGGACGAAATATCCATGCTGGAGGCGGGCAGCGGCTATTTGGCGCTGGACAAAAACGGCGACGGCAAGATAAATGACGGCAGGGAATTGTTCGGACCGGAAAGCGGAAACGGATTTGCAGATTTGGCGGCTTATGATGAGGACGGCAACGGGTGGATAGACGAAGCCGATGACATCTGGTCGAAACTAAAAATCTGGTGTAAGGATGAAGATGGCAAAGACAAACTTTGTACATTGGCAGAAAGCGGTGTAGGAGCTATTTGTCTGCAAAATGCGGCAACAGATTTTACTTTGGGAAATTCTCACAGTGCGGGAGGTTTTATCCGCAGCACGGGAATTTTCTTATATGAAAACGGAAATGTAGGAACTATCCAGCATCTGGATTTGGCACAGTAGTGCCGCCGGATAAAAAATTTAATGAAGAGAATCGTCAATGAGTAAAAAACAGGAGTTGTGCAGAAAATAAAACGGCAACTCCTGTTTTTCTCATTTATGAAAATAATTTACAGATATTGCAAAGTATGCTTCTGAATAAATGTGCTAAAACAGGCAAGACTATCCATAAAACAATGAACAAGTAAGGTGTGACTTGCACACAGATGGGAGTAAATATATGAGAAGAAGAAACAGATATAACAATCCAAAAAAAGAGCGCGCCATTATGATAGCTTCTGCTGTATTTGTTTTAGCGGCATTAACCATGACAGGGGTTTATGTGCAGTACAGCAGTAATGAGGAAAAAAACGACGGATATCATATTGACTTCTCTTCCCTGGAAAATCAGGTAGAAGACAACAATGATAAAATTGCATTGGCAGACGACATGGAACCGGATAATATTATTTCCGATGACGCATTGGATTACTTTCCGCCTTTGACAGAAGCGGATTCCGGTGGGGTGGAAATTCCGGGACTTACCATTCCTAAAAAAAGTGAATCATTGATTCCGGAAAATGTTGATGATTTTGAAATGGATGAAATTCTGAAAGAATTAGAAGAAGTGAATATAGAAAAAAGTATTGATGAAGAAGTGAAAGACACCGCGGTAGAAGAGGAACAGCAGCAGACATTGGCAGACGAAGCCGCTATGGCAGCAGATGCGGCAAAAGAACAGGCCGAAATGGAAGAACCGGAAGTACCGGAGGTTACTTACAGTCTTGAGGCCGGTCAGAGTCATATTTGGCCTCTTAACAGTAGTGTACTGATAAATTACAGTATGAACGGTACGGTGTATTTTGCTACTTTACAACAGTATAAATACAATCCCGGTATTGTGATGGCAGCTAAAGAAGGAGAAACGATTACCGCTTCAGCCTCCGGTATTGTTACGGAAGTTTTTTATGATGAAGAATTGGGTAACGGCGTGAAGATAGATATCGGAAGAGGTTATACAGCCATTTACGGACAACTGAAAGATGTACAGGTAACGCAGGGCAGCCTTGTGTCTGCCGGTACGGTAATCGGTTATATTGCAGCACCTACAAAATATTACAGCGTGGAAGGTACTAATGCCTATTTTGCACTTGAAAAAGATGGAAAGCCCGTAAATCCTTTTGGAACTTTAGAATAAAAAGATTGCCCCGGCACTTTACCGTACTTGGGAATTGCGCTATAATCAGACTATATACGTGACGGAGGAAAAGGCGTTGAAAAAGTACGTGCATGTGATAGTTTTGGCACTTTGCGCTTCTCTGCTTTCAGGTGGCTGCAATAAGTCGGAAACTATAACAGTCACTCCGAGCAATGAAACTGCCGCCGAGGTGCAAAAGGAAACTGTGGTAGGTCCCATGGAAAATCAGCCGGTGCTGGATTATGAAGTGCCTGTGATGGTTCCAGGTATTGTGGTATCTCAGGCGGGGTATGAAATCGGCAGAGAAAAAAAAGTGATTTTCCACAGCAAGAGATTGCCGGAAGCGTTTGAAATTGTTGACGAGGCTACTGGCCGCGTAGTATTTAAAGGAAATTTAGAGTCCCCGGTTTACAACGAAGAAACAGATGAATATATTAGTTATGGAGATTTTTCTTCGTTGGAAACAGAGGGGGACTACTACATAGAGTGTGAGTATTTGGGAACTTCTTATCCTTTCGCAGTAAGGGAAGATTATTATGAAGAAATCATGGAAGAGGCTGTGGCAAAACTGTTTGCTCTCTTGGCAGAGGAAACGCTTTCTGTAACAGAGAGACCTTCCGATGAAGTGATGGTGGAAAAATGCAAAACCATTTCCGCCCTTTTACTTGCTTGCGAATTGTTTCCCAAAATGCAGGCAGACGGTGTCATGGGGGAAGAAAACAAGATTCCCGATGTGCTTGATTATGCGGCCACGCAGGCAGCTTATCTTGCCCAGTGGCAGGATGGTGAGAACGGAAGTCTTGGCGGGGCTACCGGTTGGTATTGCGCGGCGTTGGCAAAACTCAGTTATACTTATCAAAAATACGAGAGCGTTGATGCGACCCGCTTTTTGCAGGCGGCAGATAAGGCTTGGAAGTATATGGAAAAAAATGAGAAAGAAGTTTTGAAGGAAGAACGGTTCTTCTCTGCTGCGGAACTGTACCGCGCCACCGGAAAAAATAAGTACCACACCGTGGCAAAAGAACTTGGAAAAGAACTAAAGCCCGATACCGCAAATGAAGCATTGACTTATGGTGCCATTACTTATTTTTCCACAAGGCGAACGGTAAATGTGGATTTGTGTAATGTATATTTAAAGGATATGATGGAACAGGCGGAATTAATCTCAGGGACTGCCTCGGACAAAATATTTCTGGTGGGTACCAAGCCGGCAGGGAGAGATAAAGACACGTTTTTTGCCCAAATGACGGTTATGGTTTTGGTGGATTATATTATTACCAATGAAGAATACGGTTCCCTGATTGAAGACCATGAGCATTATCTGATGGGCAGGAATGAACTGGGAGTCAGTTATTTTGACTTGGGAAGTTGCGAAAATCCTGCACAGGAAATGTTAAGTGATCATCCTGTTTATTTGGCAAAATACATTGTGATATTAAGTGAGATTATGAATCGTAAATAAGGAGTAAATTATGAAAATCGTAGTATTAGCAGGCGGAATCAGTACAGAAAGAGATGTGTCTTTATCTACGGGGCGCATGATATATGAGGCGCTGAAACGGAATGGACATCAGGTGATTTTGTTGGATTCCTTTTTGG
Source organism: Lachnospiraceae bacterium (assembly GCA_017468395.1). Lineage (GTDB taxonomy): Bacteria > Bacillota > Clostridia > Lachnospirales > Lachnospiraceae > Acetatifactor. Next base: position 101,519 of record JAFUIR010000005.1, read on the forward strand.
GCTATGAAGGAGATATTGAAAGGGCCTTTGAAGAAGAGAAGGATTGGGGAGCCAAGGTACAGGGAGTAAAAGAAATCAATCCCGATATGGAGCAGATTAAGGCACTGCGCCCTGACTGGAAGAAAAATTTTTTTGGTCCCGGTGTAATTGAACTTTGTCAGGAGGCAGATGTAGTATTTATGGCACTCCACGGCGGAGACGGGGAAAATGGAAAGATACAGGCTTATTTCGATTTGATGGGCATTACATATACGGGAACAGATTATGTAAGTTCTGCGCTGTCTATGGATAAAGGGATTACCAAGGAATTGTTTGAAGCAAATAATATTCCTACCCCTGTGGGATTTCGTATGAAAAAAGGCAAGGAGGATAAAAAGCCCACATTCCCTTGTGTGGTGAAAGCCACTTGCGGCGGTTCCAGCGTAGGCGTATCCATTGCCCGCAATGAAGAAGAATACGGGAAGGCTTTGGAAGAGGGCTTTAGATATGATCCGGAAGTAGTGGTGGAGCAGTATATTAAGGGACGTGAATTTTCCGTAGGTGTTATCGGCGGAAAAGCACTTCCGGTTATTGAAATTGCTCCTAAGGTTGGATTTTACGACTATAAAAATAAATATCAGGCGGGAAGTACTGTGGAGACCTGTCCGGCGCTTATCAGTCCGGAAAAGACTGCACAGATGCAGCAGATTGCGGAGAACGTATTTAAAGTGCTTCGTCTGAAAAATTATGCCCGCATGGATTTTCTCATGGAAGAAGGCAGTGAAAAACTTTATTGTCTGGAGGCAAATACGCTGCCCGGCATGACCCCTACTTCTTTACTTCCGCAGGAGGCGCAGGCTGTAGGCATGAGTTTTGAACAGCTTTGCGAAAAGATTATTGAGATTTCCTTGGAAAGCAGGACCGAAGAATCATGAAAAATTTGACGCTAAAAAATTTGGCAGAAGTATGTAAGGGACAACTTTTTTGGGGTGCATCCTGCAAGGAAGAAAGCACGGAGAAAAAAGAAGCTGCCTGTGTGGTTTTGGATTCACGCAAAATAGAGGCGGGAGGAATCTTTCTTGCAAACGAAGGTGCCAATGTAGACGGACACAAATTCATAGGGCAGGTTTTTGAAAAAGGTGCTCTCGGTGTGATTTGTGAAAAAACGCCGCAGCAGGTGGCAGAATTATATGGAGTACCGGCAGAGAGTTGGGGCGCGTATATTTTGGTGCAGGATTCTTTGCAGGCACTGAAAGATATTGCGGAATATTACCGTGAACAACTTTCCATTCCGGTTATCGGAATTACCGGAAGCGTGGGAAAGACCAGCACTAAGGAATTTATTGCCGGAGTTTTGGCGCAAAAGTATAACGTGCTGAAAACAGAAGGCAATTTTAATAATGAAATCGGTCTGCCCCTGACACTGCTGCGCATCCGCAAGGAGCATGAAGCAGCGGTTGTGGAAATGGGCATCAGTGACTTTGGGGAAATGCACCGCTTGAGTAAAATGGCAAAACCTGACATTTGTGTCATTACAAATATTGGTCAATGTCATCTGGAAAATCTGAAATCCAGGGAAGGTATTTTGAAAGCGAAGACAGAGATTTTTGATTTTATGTCCGAGGATGGCTACGTCTGTGTAAACGGCGCCGATGATATGCTGGCTACGCTGGATAAAGTAAAAGGCAAAAAAGTGCTTCGTTTCGGCGTGAAAAATGATGGCTGCGAGTGTTTTGACAGCCTTTATAATGTCTATGGGGACCGGGTGGAAAATCTTGGTCTGTTTGGCAGCAAGGCAGTGATGCATCTGGGAAAAGAGGCGGTAGAGGTAACTGTGCCCCTGCCCGGTGTACATATGGTTATTAACGCTACGGCAGCAGCCCTGGTAGCACAGATTTTGGATTTGAGTACGGAGCAGATTTGTAAAGGAATTGCTGCGGTGGAAGCAGTAGGCGGGCGAAGTAACATTATCCGTTGGGAAGACAAGACCGTAATTGACGACTGTTACAATGCCAATCCGGTGTCTATGAAGGCAGCCATTGACCTTTTGATGACCGCCAATACCAGAAAAGTGGCAGTGCTTGGAGATATGTTTGAACTGGGGGAAAACTCAGACGAAATGCATGCGGGCGTGGGACGTTACGGGGCGGATGCCGGTGTAGATTTGATGATCTGCGTGGGAGAAAATTCTAAGCATATGTACGAAGGCGTTTTGAAGAGTCAAAAAGAAGGTCAGGAAGTTTATTATTTTGAAACAAGGGAGGCACTTTTGGAAAACCTGAAATCCCTTTTAAAAGAAGGAGATACTGTACTGGTGAAGGCTTCCCATGGCATGGGCTTTGACAAAGTGGTGGAATACCTGCAGAAATAGAGAAAAATGAAAGGCTGTTGAAAAGTGATTTTCAACAGCCCTTTTGGTTGCATGGTATAGATTTATTTGTTTTCTTCCTGTGCTAATATTTCTTTGTTTTTAAAATAGGTTGCCTCAATGATTTTTTGCACTTTTGCACCTACAAATTTCCGGTCTTCTTTATCCAAATCCTTGATGTAAACAGGTTTGCCATACTCGATGACAACGGTTGCCTTTTTAATCTTGGGGAAGTGGTCCTCAAAGATGGCGGAAGTGTTATTTAAAGTAATGGGAACAATAGGCACATTTGCCTTTTCTGCAATTTTAAAACTACCCTCGTGGAAAGGAAGGAACGTATCGGGGATGCGGTTTCTGGTTCCCTCGGGGAAGATACAAATGGAAATACCGCTTTTGGCTTTTTCCACACCTTGCAAAATGGTTTTTAAGCCCTCTTTGATATTGTCACGATCTAAAAACAGACAATGCAACAATTTCATCCAAATAGACAACAGAGGCACTTTTTCCATTTCTTTTTTGGAAACATAGCCAGTAGGACGGGGAACACGCACATAAGTCAAAAGAATATCGAAGAAACTTCTGTGATTTCCCACATAAAGCACTGCCGTATCCTTGGGTACGTTTTCTTCGCCAAGCACAATGGCCTTGGTGCCGCAAATTCGCAGTACGCCGCGAAAAGCCCAGTTGACAATGGCGAGACTGCTTCGGTTTCGGATGTCCATATTAAATTTTCCGATAATCCATTCCGCTATCATAAGAGGTATAGAAAAAATCAGAAACAATACAACCCAAATTACAACCAGTAAAAATCGAATCATGATAAATCTCCTTTAAAGCATGCCTTTTGGCTCTTTGCCCATTATAGCATGCTTGGCTGTGTGTGGCAAAGATATTTTATTTGCCTGATGAAAAAGAGCCGGAGATAGGTTATACTGAAAGCAGTAAAAAATAAAAAAGCATACTATTCAAAGATAACCGGAGTGTCAAGGTATTCGGTTTTTAAAACAATGTAGGGGTAGGAAACGGCTGTACTGCCCGCATCATCGGGTCCCGGTCCCAGTAAACTGGTGCTGACACGGATGGAATCCGCCGTTAAGTATAAATTGTCTACAGCAATACTGTAGCCGCCGGTTTTTTGTTCGCCGTAGCCGATACAAATGTACAGATAGTTTTTGTCATTGAAAGTGACTTTGAAAGGAGCCTCTTTCCGTTCATCCAAAATGTTTTTCAGTTCATCGGAAAGGTTTTCTTCGCTGACCACGGTGAAATCCAAATCCCGAACTTTCCCGGAGTCTTTGGAAAGTAAACTACAGCCGCCCAAAAAGGCCAGGCAAAAGGCAAAAACGCCCACAATTAGGAAAAGAACTTTTTTCTTATTCATGTTTTTATATGACCTTGATTTTGTACTATATTTATGTGAAAATATAAAAAATATGCATTGAGGAGCAAAAGTGGAATGAAGACATTAATTGCTAACGGATATATGATGGACCCGGATTCCGGGAAAGAGGGTAACTTCGACATCCTGATTTGTGAAGATAAAATATTGGAAATCGGACAGAATTTACAGGCAAAATACAACGCTCAGGAAATGGAAGTCATTGATGCAACCGGACTGATTGTGGCGCCCGGACTTGTAGATATCCACTCCCATTTCAGAGACCCGGGTTTTACTTATAAAGAAGATATTGAAAGCGGCAGCAAAGCGGCGGCAAGAGGCGGTTATACCTCTATTGTGCTGATGGCAAATACCAAGCCCGCTGTGGACAATGCGGAGACTTTGCAATATGTTTTGGAAAAAGGAAAGCAGACCGGTATTCACATTCATACCTGTGCCACTGTTACCATGGGAATGCAGGGCAAGGAAATGGTGCCCATGGAAGAATTGAAAAAACTGGGTGCAGTGGGATTTACTGATGATGGTGTGCCGATTTTGGACGAAGTGCTGGTAAGAAAGGCTATGGAGATGGTAGCCGTGCTGGATGTTCCCATCAGTTTCCATGAGGAAAATCCCGCCTTTATTCAAAATAACGGAATTAACAGGGGAAAAGCGTCGGAGCATTTTGGTATCGGCGGATCTGACAGACAGGCAGAAATTGATTTGGTGGAAAGAGATTTACAAATTGCCCTTGAGACGGGAGCATGTATTGATATTCAGCATATCAGCAGTAAGGAAGCAGTGGAACTTGTACGTCAGGCAAAGAAAAAGGGCAGTAATATCCATGCGGAGGCAACTCCTCATCACTTTACGCTGACTGAGGAAGCTGCTATCAAATATGGCTCCTTTGCAAAAATGAATCCGCCTCTTAGGGAGGAGGCAGACAGGCTGGCAGTTATTCAGGGATTGGCGGACGGTACCATTGATGTAATTGCCACGGACCATGCGCCCCATAGTGAGGAAGAAAAAGCAAAAGCCATTACGGAGGCGCCCAGCGGAATTACCGGTCTGGAGACAGCACTTTCCCTTGGCCTTGAGATGCTTGTGGATGCCGGATATATGACAATGATGTCATATTTGGAAAAACTGACTTGTAACCCGGCTAAAATGTATCATTTAGATGCCGGGTATATTGCAGAGGGCGGTCCTGCAGACTTTGTTTTGTTTGACAAGGAAGATACATGGATGGCAGGTGATTATGCGTCCAAGTCAATCAATACTCCCTTTACGGGCAGAAACCTGAAAGGGGTAGTAAAATATACCATATGCGGTGGAAAAACAGTATATAAAGCCTGAGGATTTATGAGCGGAATCCAAGAAGGCAATTAGATAAAGAGAGGAAATACAGGATGAAAGAGAAAGTAACAGCACGTGTGATTTCCCAAACCGAAATCGCAAACAATATCTTCGATATGTGGATTGAAACAGGACTGGCCAAAGAGGCGCATCCCGGACAGTTTATAGGTGTATACCCCAAAAACAAGAGCACCATTTTGCCCAGACCTATCAGTATTTGTGAAGTGAATGAGGAAAAAACGGCTCTTAGAATCGTATATCGTATTGCGGGACAGGGAACCACTGAGTTTTCCGGTTATCACGCCGGCGACAGTGTAGAAATTTTGGGGATTTTGGGTAACGGTTTCCCCTTGGAAGAGGGCAGAGGCAAGAAGGTATTCCTCATGGGCGGCGGAATCGGCGTGCCCCCTATTTTGCAGTTGGCAAAAGAATTAGATGCAGAAAAAAAAATACTTGTAGGTTATCGTGACAGCAATCTTTTCTTGAAAGAAGATTTGGATAAATATGCCAAGGTTTATGTGGCAACGGAAGACGGCAGCGTGGGTACAAAGGGTAACGTTATGGATGCCATTCGGGAAAATGCACTGGAGGCAGATGTGATTTTTGCCTGCGGACCTATGCCCATGCTTCGCGCAATCAAAAAGTATGCAGAAGAGAAAAATATCCCCGCGTATATTTCCCTGGAAGAGCATATGGCCTGCGGCGTAGGCGCATGCTTGGGATGTGTAGTAAAAACAAAAGAAATCGACCATCATTCTCATGTGCATAATGCAAGAATTTGTACAGACGGTCCCGTATTTGAAGCAAAGGAGGTAGAAATCTAATGAATACAAAAGTAACAATTGCAGGAGTAGAATTTAAAAATCCCGTTATGACTGCATCAGGAACTTTTGGCTCCGGCATGGAATACGGTGAATTTGTAGATTTGAATAAACTTGGCGCAGTGGTAACCAAAGGTGTTGCAAATGTGCCATGGCCCGGAAATCCCACTCCCAGAGTGGCGGAAGTCTACGGTGGTATGCTCAACGCCATCGGTCTTCAGAACCCGGGGATAGACGTATTTATCGAGAGAGATATACCTTTTCTGAAACAGTACGACACAAAAATCATTGTGAACGTATGCGGTAAAACTGTGGAAGATTATGTGGAAGTGGTAGAGCGCCTGGGAGATACGGATATTGACATGATGGAAATTAACGTATCCTGCCCCAATGTAAAAGAAGGAGCCATTGCCTTCGGACAGAAGAAGGAAGCACTCTATGATGTGACAAAGGAAATCAAAAAGCATGCAAAGCAGCCCATTATTATGAAACTCAGTCCCAACGTGACAGATATTACAGAGATGGCTAAGGCGGCAGAAGCAGCCGGCGCAGATGCTATTTCTCTTATCAATACCATTACCGGCATGAAGATTGATATTCATAGGAGAGCCTTTGCTATTGCGAACAAAACCGGCGGCATGTCCGGGCCTGCTATCAAACCGGTAGCAGTCCGCATGGTTTACCAGGCCGCTAACGCAGTAAATATCCCTGTTATCGGTATGGGGGGCATCTCCAATGCGGAGGATGCCATTGAATTTATTCTGGCAGGTGCTACTGCCATCAGCGTGGGTGCTATGAACTTTGTAAATCCCTATGTGACAGAGGAAATTGTGACAGGCATTGAAGCCTACATGGACAGATACGGCGTGAAAGATATTAAGGAATTGATTGGCGCTGTGAAATAAAAATGATTAAGGTGGCACGTTGTATAAACGTTGCCACCTTTTGTACTTGGTGCATATTTCCCGGCGGGGTTTCATATATTTAGAGTAGTATCCTAGAATGTATGGAGGGAAAGCCGTGGAATTAATGAAAAAAAACATACATATGGACCGCAGCCGCTTGCAGGCAACTACCCAGATTAGTCTGGAGGAAGATTTAAACATTCCTGAGAGCAAGCCGGATGTGGATGTCCTGATTTACCAAAAGGGGCAGGTACAGATTGAGGAAGTGAAACCTACCGCAGACCATGTAGGGGTAAAAGGAAAACTCCTTTTTCATATTTTGTACCAGTCCAAAGAAGAAGGAAAAGGTCTTGTATGCGTGGAGGGGAAAATTCCTTTTGAAGAGCAAATGTATATGGAGGGTGTGCTTGGCAACGACAATGTGAAAATTTCCTGTCATATTGAGGATTTGACCGCCTCCACCATCAATACCCGCAAACTCAGCATACAGGCACTTTTGACACTGAAGGCAACAGTGGAAGAATTGTTTGATGTGGAAGTGCCGGTGGATATTTACCGTGAGGACGCAGAAGGGGAATTCCCGGTGGAATACCGCAAGAAAACTATGGAAGTGGCACAGATTGCCATTCAGAAAAATGATATTTTCCGTGTAAGGGAGGAAGTGCCCCTGCCCTCCAATTATCCCAATATTTTTCAAATACTGTGGGAAAATGTGAGTTTGGAAGATGTGGAATTTCGTCCCATGGATGAAAAACTGGCAATTCACGGAGAAATCCATATTTTTATCCTTTATGAAAGTGAAGGGGAGGAACAGACCGTCAGAGCCTTTGAAACTACGGTGCCCTTGACAGGCAGTATTGAGTGCCACGGATGCCGGGAAGGTATGACCCCGGACATTCAATACGAAATCGGCAATATGGATTTGGAAGTGCGCCCGGACTTTGACGGCGAACAGAGAATGCTGGGACTGGATATGGTGCTGGATATCGGCATGAAAATGTATGAAGAAGAAAAAGTGGATGTGCTTACAGATATTTACGGTATCACCAAGGAAGTGGAGGCTGTGACAAATGAGGCTTCCTTGAAGCGCCTGCTCATGAAAATCGGTGGAAAAAGCAAAATCGGTGACCGCTTGAAAGTGAAAAATACAAATGGCCGCATACTGCAACTTTTGCATAGTCAGGGTAATGTGCAGGTGGACGGAGCTGAAATTACTCCTGAGGGTATCGAAATTCAAGGCAATGTGGAAGTGCAGGTACTTTATGTGACAGGAGATGACGGAAATCCGTACAACTCCATTAAGGGTATTATTCCTTTTACCTACCATATGGATGTGGAAGGGATTAATCCTAAAGACAGTTTCAGACTGAGCACCAAATTGGAGCAACTTCAAGTAACGACCTTGGACAGTGAGGAACTGGATGTGAAAGGAGTACTTGGATTTTCTGCAACCATTTTCCAAAATATACCTACTACATTGATTTCTGCTTTAGATGTGCAGCCTCTGGATATGGAAAAAATCAATGATTTGCCCGGTATGGTGGCGTATGTGGTGGCGCCCGGAGATAATCTGTGGAATATCGGAAAGCAGTATTATGTTCCGGTGGAGAAAATCAGAGAGGTCAACGGTCTGACAGGAGACGAATTAAAAGTCGGTGAGAAATTACTGATTGTAAAAGGTGCATAAAAATGAATCCCACAGGGTTTGTCCTGTGGGATTTTGCATTATTGCTTATTGAAATACAGATTCGTCAGTTACGGTAGTATTGGCCTTTGCTGCTTCCTCGGCCAGTTTGTCAAATTTTTCCATAACAGCGTCATAAGTCTTTTGGGAAATTTCGGGGAGTTCTCCGCCCCAAGTTTCCTTTGCCTGTTCAAAGCCCTGCTTAAATGCTTCACGCATTTCTTCGATTTTATCAGGGTCACCGCCTGTAAGAGCGGTTGCAAAATCGATGATACGGTCGGAAGTCTGGTTTACACCCCAGTAACCGTCTTCCGCAATATCTGCCTGAGCCTGTGCTTTGGTAGCAGGGTCTACGGTATACTCTCCGCTTGCAAGGAATTTCCAAATATCGTTTGCCTGACCATAGGCATTGCCCTGCCCAAGCATCATTTTTTCAACTAAACTGCGAAGCTGCGCAGTGCGTGCCTCTGCATCTGCTTTTAACTTATTGATTAAGTCTGTATTTTGTGTGTAAGTTTTTGCTTCTTTTTTTACTTCTGTAGCAGTCTGCTTAGAAGGCTCATAAACAACGCCAGTATCATTGGCTGTGTTTGTGGAAGCAGGTGCCTCTGCAGTTGCTTTTTTGTTTGCGGCTGAATATGCCTGATAAGCATTTACGCCGGTTCCGTTGTTAATGCCATTTACGCTCATGGTTCCCTCCATTTCTGCATGCTGCGCATGCTACCATCCGTGGTTGATTTTTTCCTGAATTAGAAAAATATGCTTTTCTAAAATTTTTATCGGCAGGACGTAGTAAAAGGTTTAGGGTGTTTTACAAAATTATTTGCGATTGGTAATTGCTTTTAGTAAAAAGAATAAATGTTCAAATTCTTCTTTGCTAAGTTTCTGTAATTCTTGGATAAATTCTTCCATTTCCGTTGGGTAAACTTTGGAATCATTAAAAAAGTCTTGTGGACTGATGTCTAAATATTCGCACATATAAAAAAAGGCACTCATAGAGGGCAGAATTTTCTTGTTTTCAATAGAGTTAATATAACTTTCACATTGTCCTATGGATAAACTCATATTACGGGCAGAGATGCCTTTTTGTTCTCTTAGAGTGCTTAATCGTTTGTAAAATAATTCTTGAGACTTTTCGTATTGCATATACACCACCTCTTGAATAATTATAATCCATATAGTGTGCAGAATTGTGGATTTGTAATCTATATTAATATTGACTTGCGGATTTTGAGACGATATAATTTAAAAGATAGATGTTTGAAATCTATACAAAAGAGAGGAAAGGAGATAGGGGAAGCTGTATAGAACAGTTAGATTAAAAAGGCAGTAAAATTCATCAGATGAAAGAGAGGAAAAGGTTATGAATAATGAGAGCATTGTGTTACAATCTGCGGATTCGCTAAATGATGGAAAAACGGGAAGCAGTAAAATTTGTATTATTTCCGGTGTTTGTGGCTTGGTGTTAGGATTATTAATCTGTATTTGGGCAGGAAATTTTAACTTATATGCAATTCTTCTGTTGGGCATATTAGGTGGCTTAGGTGCACTAATCGGATGGGGAATAGGAAACAAGAAGTTGAGATATAAAAGTGCCATGTTGTCAAGGAAACGCTTTATGGTAGATGAAAAGCCGGAATATGCAGAATTGTATCAAAGATTGTTACCTACTTTTCAGTCATTAAACTTAAAAATGGAATTGAATGAAAAAGGTATACTTAGCGTTTTCCACAATGGTATCTATTATGATATTGTATTTAATGAAGATGATAGTTTTTCTATCCATTGGCATCAGTCCTTCTTTAAGGAACTTTTGGAAAGGCGACTCAATATTTCAATATACAAGAAATTAGTTGCGTCCATGGGATTGATTGCTTATCATGTGCAAAAAGAATGTTTAAATGGTAATGAAATGTATTACACGCAGGAGGAAAAGTAAAGGAATGGCATTATGAATTGATTGCATTTCTTCTTTGCACCGGAATGCGTATAGGAGAAGCATCGGCACTTACATGGCAGGATATTGATTACAAAAATAATGTGATTCATGTTACAAAAACTGTCAGCAGAACAGATAAAGGGGAATATATGATAGGTACACCCAAAAGCAGGACAAGTGTTAGGGATATACCTTTAAATGATGCCATAAAAAGCGTTTTGAATAGCCAAAAGGAAAAGCAGAAGAGGATGCATTCAAATGTAGTAAATATGTCGCAAAATGTATTTGAGAATTTATTTGGCGGCATGGTTTATAATTCTTCTGTTAATAAGGCTATTACAGAAACTTTGAAACGCTTAGAAGAAAAGGGACAATACATAGACCATTTTTCTGCTCATGCCCTTAGAGATACTTTTGCTACAAGATACATTGAGCAGGGTGGGAGTCCGCAAGTGTTGAAAACTATTTTAGGGCATAGTAGCCTTGCTATGACAATGGATTTGTATTCTCATGTATTGCCAAATACGAAACAGAAAGAGATGGATAATTTGAAGATAGTGTTATAGTAAAAGAGAGGGTATGCCCTAGTTTACAGCTAGGGCATAATGACGAAATTTTTTGATGAAAAGTAGTCGTTTTCAAATGTAAAAGACGATATACTGTTGCAACAGTAGTAAATTACAGCTTTTTAAATTTCGTCGTTTTTACAGGTTTACAAATGCGAACAAATGTTCTAATATGGTTTTACGGGGAGGAAATATAAATGATTTAAATGATTTGTGAGGAATGTAATAAAATGTCAAAATAGCAAAAATAGTGCTGTATTAGAGATAATATAGTTGATATTTGTTGCCCCTTGTAGTACGCTAAAAGAAAACGTAAAGGGGATATGCTATGAAAAAGACAGTCTATTACTATGTTCTGAAACCTATCAATATTGATGACGAGAAATATGCTCAAGTAGAATCATTTGCAGATGATTTTAATAGTATCATCAGTAAATTATTCCTTGAAGAGAAAAATAGTAGAAAGGAAACACTAACGAAAGAAAAGAAAATTTTATATTTGTCAGATTATAAGTATGATGCGACTAATAGAATTGCATATATTAAAGTGACATCTGCTAAGTATGATGCTGTAAGAAACGTTGTAAATACTAATACTCTTGAAGATAAGACAGAATTGATAAAAGGTGTATCAGATGGGGAAGAAGAAAGTAACCATTTAGCAATAAAGTTTATAAGTGCTAAAAAAACAGTATGTTTATTTGAATCAAACTATTATGGAATAGGTTTTACGAAGATAATAAAATATTTTGAAAAGAAAATTAAAACGGCTCATAAAGAGAGTGAAGATGGCGTTTATTACAATATTAATTATCAAAATATTGTTTCTCATGATTTTTTGGCGGCATTGGAAAAAGTTAATAGAGTAAAAATGGTTACTTTAGAAGTAGACAGAAAAGCGTTGGGAGTTTCAGACCAAAAGGCATTTGCAGACCGCGCAGATTTATCTAGTACAGCAGATATTGTGTTTAAACCATGTGGAAAAGGTGCAACAATATTAACTGATACGGTAAAAGCATTTTTTAAAATGTATAATGAGGACGGCATGTCTGTAAGAAGTGTTTCAGTGGACGCAGATAGTGAGAATAAAGAACCTATACAATTTAATACGGAGCAGATGAAGGAAAAAGTATCAAAAGAAGTTGAAGTAGATGCGAATGGAGAAGTTGATACTCAAAGTATGTTTGCCATTTTTGAGGAGTTGCTTGAACAAGTTTAAAAAGGAAGGATGTTCATGAAAAAAAATTTGGGGGAAATTTGGGAGCCGATAGCAGACTTCTATTGCATGAAAAAGGGTAAAAAAGGAGAAGTAAGGGTATTTATTTTGTTACCGATAATTGCCGGGAGCATATCGTATATAATTGGAAAAGTTGGCATTATAAATACAACAACGGTATTATTAGATTTTTGCAATGATATTTTGAATCAATTACTTACGATATTGGCTTTGTTTATCAGTTTTTGTATGGCTTATTTGTCTATTCTATTGACGAGTAGTAGTGAAAATGTAACAGAGTTAAAGAAAACACCATCGTCATATCATTTAAAAGGGAAAACTTGTAGTTTATATCAAGTGAATGCAAATGAGATAACGTATATTCTTTTGGCAGAAATACTTTTTCTTATTTTAATCTTTTTTCAGAAATTAGGATTACCGCTTATTTCCAATGAGTGGATAAAGGTCATGTTATGTATTAATGTTGCAATATTTATGCATATTCTATTAGTTATGTTGGTGGTTGTAAAGAATATGTATTTCAGTTTTTGGAGAAATGTGTAGGTGTAATGAACAGTGAAAGGAGTCACTTCGGTGGCTCTTTTTCTGACCCCAATTTTGGCCCACGAATGACCCTAATCATCAAATAATCGTACGGAACAATGGTAGAATTACACAAACACAGACGAAGCGGAACATGTACTCTATTTTCCAGCATTTATGCGGAAAAATGACACACAACAAACTGCCATGTACCTTGACGAATCTCTCGCCCTTGTACTATAATAAATACAATCCGTGTATACAAAATACACAAAAGTACAATACTAGAATAAAAAGTGACTGCATATATTATTGTGCGGACAAAGTGAGGAAGCATGAATCAGTTTACATTGAAAGCGTACGCAAAAATTAATCTGGGTTTGGACGTGGTCAGAAGACTGCCAAACGGCTATCACGAAGTGAAAATGGTGATGCAGACCGTGGGCATTTACGATGAACTTAACTTTACCAAAAAAGACAGTGGCATTCTGGTTACGGTTGAGGCGGAAGGCCTGCCGGAGGGAACTGTGCCCGCAGATGAGAACAACCTGATTTATAAAGCGGCGAAACAACTGATGGATAAATATCATGTAACAGAAGGGATTCATATTCATCTGCGCAAAAATATTCCTGTGGCAGCAGGCATGGCGGGAGGAAGCACCGATGCTGCAGCCACTTACCGGGGCGTGAACCGCATGTTTAATTTGGGAGCCACCGAGGAAGAAATCTGCGAAATGGCAGTCAAGGTGGGGGCGGATGTTCCCTACTGCGTAAAAGGCGGTACGGCTCTTTCCGAGGGAATCGGAGAGGTGCTGACCATGCTGCCCGATGCGCCGGATTGTTATGTGCTGGTGGCAAAGCCGGACATCTTTGTTTCCACCAAATATGTCTATGAAAATTTGCATGCCGATACTTTGAAATCCCACCCTGATATTGATGGTATGGTGACGGCTATTAAAGAGGGAAATTTGGACGGCGTTATCTGCCGTATGGAAAATGTATTGGAAACCGTTACCGAGAAAGCTTATCCTGTGATTGCAAAGATTAAGAACTTTATGGAGGAGCATGGAGCGGAAAAAGCCATGATGAGTGGCAGCGGTCCTACAGTGTTTGGAATCTATAAAGACGCAGCAAAGGCCAAAGAAGGGTATGAAGCATTGCAGGCAGCAGGGCTGGCAAAACAGGTATTTTTAACAAATCTTATAAATCCAAAGAAGGAGGAAAACTAGATGCAAGATAATCTGCAAGTGAACATGGATGAATTTTTACCCCTGCGGGATGTAGTGTTTAACACTTTGAGACAGGCTATTTTGACCGGAGAGTTAAAGCCCGGCGAGCGACTTATGGAAATTCATTTGGCAAACAGACTCGGCGTTAGTCGTACTCCCATTAGAGAAGCCATCCGGAAACTGGAACTGGAAGGTCTGGTAATTATGATTCCCAGACGCGGGGCAGAGGTTGCCAAAATCACGGAAAAGAGTTTGCAGGATGTACTGGAAGTCAGACGTGCGCTGGATGCTCTTAGCGTGGAGCTTGCCTGTGAGCGCATTTCTGAGGAAGAACTGATACAACTTAAAAACGCCTGCGACGAATTTGAAAAGGCAACACATACCAAAGACCCCAAAAAGATTGCCAAGGCAGATGTGGAACTGCACGATATTATTGTGAAGGCAACGGGTAACTCCAGACTGGTGCAAATGGTAAACAATCTTTCGGAGCAGATGTACCGCTACCGCTTTGAGTATATCAAAGACGCCAGCAAACATCAGCGTCTGATTGATGAACACCGTGTTATTTACGAGAGTATCCGCAACAAAGATAAGACAACTGCATCCGAAACTGCGAAACTGCACATCGACAATCAGGAAACTTCTGTGATGGAGCAGATTCACTCCGAGAGAAAAATCAAATAACACTGATTAAAGTTGGAAAAATATGGATAAACTCTTTATAGAAAATCCTATAAGGGAAAGGAGAGGTTATCCATGAATATTCATTTAAAAATAAAAAAAGCAATGTGGCTTGTGTTTGCTTTCGGCTGGTGGGGCGTTTTGTACCCTGAACTGACTTTGACGGAGGATACGTTCCGGATTGTATGGTCAGATGAGGAAAACTGTAAAGAAGTTGGAAAGACAGAGGAAGCAGAGGACTTAAGTGCGACGCAAATTTATTATAAACTCTTGTCAGGCTCTTCAAAGGAGATTAAAATAAAGAGCAAACTGCTGGAAGTTCTGACAGATTATTTTGAAAAAGGGTAAGGAAGAAAAATGATACAGGATATGGTTAAAACCTATCCGAAAGATGCACCTATTGGGGTGTTTGATTCGGGCGTGGGAGGTCTGACGGTCTTTCGGGAAATCATGCGGCAGATGCCAAATGAAAAAATTGTATATTTCGGAGATACGGCCAGAGTACCTTACGGCAGCAAGTCCAAAGAGACGGTTACCAGATACTCTAAACAGATTGCGCGCTTTTTGCAGACACAAAATGTAAAAACTATTGTGGTTGCCTGCAATACAGCCAGTGCCTATGCGTTGGAAGAATTGGAAGCAGAAATTGACATTCCCGTAATCGGTGTGGTAAAGCCCGGTGCAAAAGTGGCAGCCGAGTCCACCGTTAACGGCAAAATCGGTGTCATTGCCACGGAGGCTACCATTGGAAGTAAGATTTATTCCCAGTACATAGAAGAACTAAAGCCCGGTGTATCCATTTCGGGAAAAGCCTGTCCCTTGTTTGTACCATTGGTGGAAGAAGGACTGCTTCAAGACCCGGTAACGGACGAAATCGCCAGACGTTATTTGGCGGAATTGATTGATATTGACATTGATACGCTGATTTTGGGCTGTACCCATTATCCGTTGATCCGCTCCACGGTGGGCAAGATCATGGGGGAGAAGGTAACGCTGGTAAATCCTGCCTATGAAACCGCCAGAGAACTGAAAGAAATGCTGGGAAAATTGGGCATGCTGAATGACAGTGCTCCGGCTCTCGGAAGTGAGCAGTATCGTTTCTATGTCAGTGACAAGGCAGATAAATTTATCCGTTTTGCCAATTCCATTATCAAATATGGTATTTTGTCTGCAAAACAGATTAACATTGAAGAATATTAGAATAGGAAACATATATGACAAAGGAAGTTTTAGTGGCTATTAAAGGATTGCAATTTAATGCTGCGGAAGAAGAAACAAATATCGAAACCTTTAATGTGGCCGAATATTATGAAAAAGGAAGCAGCCGTTACATTATTTACGAAGAGATAGAAGAGGGAACGGCGCAGAGTACGAAAAATATTATTAAATTTAAAGAAAATGTAATGGAACTGACTAAAAAAGGTTTTGTGAATGTACATATGGTTTTTGAGGAAAACCGGAAGAATATGACAAATTATGCTACGCCTTTTGGAGATATTCTTATAGGCATTGATGCAAAGAAAGTATCCATGGAAGAGGAAGAGCATCGCATTCAGATGAAAGTTGATTATGCGCTGGAAGTGAATTATGAGCATTTGGCGGACTGTAAAATCACAGTGGATATCAGACCGAAGGAAACGGGAATCAGTGTACTGAGTTAAGAAAAAGGAGTTGGCGTACATACGTCAACTCCTTGCTTTTGCGGGTTTTATAAGGGCTTTGCGCCTGCTTTTTCCTGTGCTTTTTCTATGGCACGTTTGAAAAATCCTTTTTTCTTTTCTTCTTTGACAGGTGCTTTGCCGTGAAGACCTTTTACTTCCAAAACATAGATGCCGCTTACGGTTGCTTTTACTTCCTTCTTTACAGGTACGGAATCAAAGATTTTTTCATCACATACCAAAGAGAGAATCTGGGGACCGACTTTTGCTTTGATGATGGGAAGTTTGGAACGACGCATCATCTTGGGGGTTTGGTCAATAACCATTTGTGGCAATCCGGATTGTTTTATGGGTAAGCGCTTTTTATCAATAATCAGCATGGAAACAGTCATTTTGTTTGCTTCCATCATTTCTTTTTGCTCGTCCTGCTTTTTCTGAGCCTTTTTGCCTACAAAATATAAAACAACCAAAAGTGCAATAAGCACTGCTAAAACAACGAGTAATACAATCTGCCAAGTTTGCATTTGGGAAACCTCCTAAATAATGTTGCAATCTGTATTGTACCATTCTTTTTTTTAATAGGCAATAGCGCCGCGGGGTATTTTTTCCATAAAAAATGTGGTATACTAACTTTTATTATGGATAGAGGAGAAAAAATTTTATGGAAGGAACTTGGCAGGAAACCCTGACGGTAATCAATTTCATATTTAATCATTTGATGCTTTTGAATGGGCTCTTTGCCATTATTATCATTTTTTTTCAGCGCAGAAATCCGCAAAATGTTTGGACATGGTTACTTCTTCTCTATTTTATACCCGTACTGGGGTTTATTTTTTATCTGTTGATAGGGACGGATATGCGTAAGCAAAAAATGTTCAGAATCAAGGAGATTGAAGACAAATTAAGTGAGGTCATCAGGCGCCAGACGGAACAACTTCGAAGCAGGGAAATGGAAGAACTGATTCCGGAGATAGCGGAATATTCGGATTTGGTCATGTATAATCTGGATACTATGGGTTCTATGTTGACGGACAACAACGATGTGGACATTTTTACGGACGGAAATGATAAGTTTGACAAACTCATTGAGGATTTGGAAAAAGCAAAGAAATTTATTCACATCCAATATTATATCATCAAAAACGATGTGCTTTTTAACCGTATCAAAGATGTACTGGTAAAAAAAGTAAAAGAGGGCGTGGAAGTGCGCATCCTTTATGACGCCATGGGATGCCGTTTTGTGCGGAAAAAGTATTGGAAAAAATTAAACGTCTGCGGAATTAAAACGGCAGAGTTCTTTCCGGCATTTCTGCGGTGGCTGCATTTGCGTATCAACTACCGCAATCACAGAAAAATTGTAGTCATTGATAATGAGATTGGTTATGTGGGCGGTTTTAACATCGGCAAGGAATATATTGGTCTGGAACCGAAATTTGGATATTGGCGTGACACTCATCTGCGCATTGCCGGTGAAGCGGTTGCGGGACTGGAACTGCGTTTTTTGCTGGACTGGAATTATACTGCCAAGGAAAATCTGTTTACGGAGCCTAAATATGTAAATGGTTTTGGACCGGGCAGGCGGGATAACTGTGATGTGCAGATTATTTACAGCGGTCCCGATACATCCAGACCCCAAATCCGTGACAATTATATTAAATTAATTAATAAAGCCAAAAAAAGTATATGTATTCAAACTCCTTATTTTATTCCCGATGATGCCATGCTTTCAGCCCTTATGATTGCGCTTCACTCCGGGGTGGAGGTAAATCTTATGATTCCCTGTAAGCCGGACCACATGTTTGTGTACTGGGCCACTTATTCATACATGGGGGATTTAGTAATGAACGGCGCAAACTGCTATATTTACAATGACGGTTTTTTGCACTCCAAGGGGCTGATTGTGGATGAAAAAGTATTTTGCTACGGAACTGCCAATATGGATATCCGCAGTTTTTCACTGAATTTTGAGGTGAACGCGGTAGTATATGACGAGGTCAAGGCAAAAGAGATGGCGGAATACTTCAAGGAAGATTTAAAGCGCTGCTCTCGGATTACAAAGGATATTTATGCCGGACGCAGTTTACTCATACGAATCAAGGAACAAGTATGCCGTTTGTTTTCACCTGTGCTCTAAAAATAAGAAAAAACTCTTTTATGAAAAGAAAATTTGTGGTAAAATGAGACATTGCACGTTGTAGTTGTGCATTATGAGGGTGAAAAAGTAAACAAAATAGATTGGAGTAAGAAAATGAAAAAGAAATTAGTGTTATTGCTGGCAGGCTGCATGGTTCTTTCCGTGCTGGGCGGCTGCGGTAAAAAAGATGAAGAAAAGTCCGGATCCACTGAAAACCAGACCCAGACACAGAGTGCGCAGAGTACAGAAAATACAGGTGAGACAACAGAAGATACGGAATTTATGGCGGATGTGGAAGCCGTAAATTTGATTGATGTAAAAGTAGAAGACTATGTGACCATGGGAGATTATAAAGGTCTTAAAATGAGTTTTGATGCAAAAGGCACTTATACAGAGGCTGATGTAGAGGAACTTGCCCTTTCTGCATATTCAGGTTACGGCGGTGTCACAAACAGGGCGGCTGCTTTGGGAGATACCGTAAATATCGATTTTTGCGGTAAAATAGATGGCGTTGCATTTGATGGTGGTACAGCGCAGGCTTATGAACTGACCCTTGGTTCCGGTCAGTTTATCGGTGGATTTGAAGATGGGCTGGTAGGAGTAAAGCCCGGTGAAACGGTAGATTTGAATCTCTCTTTCCCCAATCCTTACGATCCCAATCCGGATTTGGCCGGAAAGCCCGTGGTGTTTACCGTAACAGTGAACTTCATTCTTCCTACAGATGCTTCCCAGATGGAAGATTCCGTAGTTGCATCCATGGGAAATGAATACTATGATACAGTAGAAGAGTTCAAACAGTATTGCCGTGAGTATTTGGAGTATGAAATAGAGAATGCTTATGTGACAGGAAAACAAAATGCTGCTTTAACGGCACTGTTGGAAGTGGCAACAGTAAATGGTGCTCCGGACGGACTGATTAAGAAATATTATGCGAATATTTATTCCAGCATTGAAGCCCAGGCTGCAATGTACGGCATGGATGTGGAATTGTTTGGAACTTACTTCCTCGGAACAGATGTAGTAACTTACGCCTCTACTTATGCGGAAGAATCTGCAAAGCAGAGTATGGTAATCCAGTATGTTGCAAATGCGGAGAATTTAAATATATCCGGTGAAGAACTGGATAAATGCATCCAAGAGTTTGCAGAGAAAAACAAAACCACGGCAGAGAATGTGCGTAGCGATGGTAATGAAGAGGTACTGAGAGAGTACTTTATGTTTGAAAAAGTGTTAGATTTTATCGTAGAAAACGGCGATGTCACTGAAATACAGTAAAATAATTTTATGATAACGATAGAAAAGTGCCAAAGTGGCAGATGGAGGTAAATTATGGAATTGACAGATATCAGAGAGTTATATCGTGAGAGAGAAAAATATGTCGGAAAGAAAGTGACCGTGGGCGGTTGGGTAAGAAGTAACCGTGATTCCAAAACTTTTGGTTTTATGGTAATTAATGACGGTACATTCTTTGAAACATTACAGGTAGTTTACAGCGATAATCTGGAAAACTTTGCAGCACTGGCAAAATTAAACGTAGGTTCCGCAGTGGTGGTAACAGGTACAATTGTGGAAACACCGCAGGCAAAACAGCCTTTTGAAATGCAGGCAGAGGAAGTGCTGGTGGAAGGTTTGTCTACCGCAGATTACCCTCTTCAGAAGAAACGTCACAGTTTTGAATATTTGAGAACAATCTCCCACCTTCGTCCCAGAACCAACACATTCCAGGCGGTATTCAGAGTGCGTTCCCTGATTGCTTATGCAATTCACAATTTCTTTATGGAGAGAGGCTTTGTATATGTTCACACACCCCTGATTACAGGAAGTGACTGTGAAGGTGCCGGCGAAATGTTCCAGGTAACTACCATGGACCTGAACAATATTCCTAAGACAGAGGATGGCAAAGTAGATTTCTCACAGGATTTCTTTAACAAACCTACCAACCTGACTGTAAGCGGACAACTTAATGGCGAAACATTTGCATGTGCATTTAAGAACATTTATACATTCGGACCTACTTTCCGTGCGGAGAACTCCAACACAACCCGTCATGCGGCTGAATTCTGGATGATTGAGCCTGAAATAGCATTTGCAGACTTGAAGGACGATATGATTTTGGCAGAATCCATGCTGAAATATGTTATCCGCTATGTGCTTGAAAATGCTCCCGAAGAGATGAAATTCTTCAACGAATTCATTGACAAGGGACTGATTGAAAGACTTGAGCATGTTGTAAATTCTGATTTCGGTCATGTGACATATACAGAGGCAATCGAAATTCTTGAAAAACACAATGACGAGTTTGATTACAAAGTTTACTGGGGATGCGATCTTCAGACAGAACATGAGAGATATTTGACAGAAAAAGAATTTAAACGTCCTGTATTTGTAACAGATTATCCTAAGGAGATTAAAGCCTTCTACATGAAGTTGAACGAGGATGGAAAGACAGTAGCGGCTATGGACTGTCTCGTACCCGGAATCGGTGAAATCATCGGCGGAAGCCAGAGAGAGGATAAACTGGAAATTCTGGAAGCACGTATGGATGAACTTGGTCTGAACAAGGCAGATTATGATTTCTATCTTGACCTCAGAAGATATGGTTCTGTACGCCATGCAGGCTTCGGACTTGGCTTTGAAAGATGCGTGATGTATCTGACAGGAATGGGTAACATCCGCGATGTTCTTCCTTTCCCCAGAACCGTAAACAACTGCGAATTATAATTGCAACAGTAATAAGTAAATGAATAAGTTTAAAAGGACTTCTTCGCCTAAGGCGCGGAAGTCTTTTTGTTTACACAAAATTACGCATGTGATAAAATAGAATATAATTTGCAAAAAAAGGTAAAAGTATCATTATGCGGAAAATTAGGGAAATAAAGATGTGGAAGAAAAAGCCTTTTGTGGCAGCAACAGTTGTTTTAGGCCTTTTACTTCTTTTTCTGTTTATAAAATTAATAATGCCCTGTAAGGAATATCATTTTGAAGGCGGATATGCATTTGAGACAGGAGTGGCTACAAGTAATACCGTGATTTATGATGGTATTTCTTTGACGCCCGGTGTGTACCGGATAGAGTTAGCTTACGAAACGGATACCGACCTGGGGGCGTACTGTAATGTGCAGGACGGAACGGTTTATACCGGCGGGCTGCTTTGCAACGGGGAGCATATGTACAGTGCGCTGGAAAAAACGGAATATGAGATGTGGTTATATGAAAGCACAGAGAATTTACAGGTTGTGCTAACTTTTGCCGGAAATGGGAATTTAACTACGGGCAATTTAAAGATTGTGGAAACCAATCAACTTTGGACCATGCTTTTGACTATGGTGTTGTTTGGGGCAGCGGTTTTTTATAGCGTGCTTGCTTTTTATTATTATGACAAAGAGCATCCGGTTTCTAAGGAGAAAAAACAGGTGTTTTTCTTTCTGGCGGTTATCAGTTTTATAGCGTCCCTGCCGTATTTGTACGGATGCAGTTACACAGGAGCGGATTTGACCTACCATCTCCAGAGAATCGAGGGGGTAAAAGACGGACTTTTGTCCGGTCAGTTCCCTGTGCGTTTAGAGCCCAAATGGGTATACAACCATGGATATGCGGATGCCATTTTTTATTGTAATGCCCTTTTGTATTTCCCGGCTGTGCTACGCATATTGGGATTTACGGTAACGGCAAGTTACAATGTATATTGCATTTTCCTGACAATTGCTACAGTGTGGATTTCCTATTATTCCTTCAGCAGAATTTTCAAAAATGATACTATCGGCGTGATATGCAGTGCATTATATACATTGTCTGTTTTCAGGATTTATAAGTTGGTAATTACCACGGCAGTGGGAGAAGGCAGTGCAGTAACATTTATACCACTGGTAATTTACGGTTTGTACCGGGTGTTTTCCGAAGAACCGAAAGAACCTAAGTATAAAACCGCATGGGTGCCTATTATGCTGGGATATGCGGGACTTATTCAAACCCATGTATTGACCTGTGAAATTACTGCTTTGGTTACGGTTATTATTTGTTTGATTTATATCAGAAAAATTTTCTGCAAAGATACCTTTTGGGAATTGGCAAAAGGAGCCATGGGTGCCCTTCTTCTCAGTATATGGTTTTTGATTCCTTTTTTGGATTATTATGTGACGCAGGATGTGCACATCAAACATGTATCAGCCCGCACCATACAGTCCAGCGGTCTTACTTTGGCTCATCTGCTGTTTCATTTTTGGAATAACGGAGCCCACACACCCGCTGACGGAAGCGGGGTATATCATTCCCATCCCGTGGGAATCGGCCTGGTGCTGATTATTGGTCTGGGACTGTTTTTGATTCTCTGGTTTAGCGGTGCCTTCCAAAAGATGGACGATGGTTTTGCGTCTTTTACAAAAAGGATAAGTTTGATTGGCATTATTTTACTGGTAATGAGTTTGAATGTTTTCCCTTGGGACAAAATTCAGGATTTGCATCCGGTGGCGGCATCTTTGGTCAGCAGTTTGCAGTTTCCTAACCGTTTCCTTGGGTGGGGCAGTGTATGCCTGATTTTAGTCTTCGGGTTTTGCCTGTGGTATTTTTGCTCCAAGGGTTCAAAGGCCTACTGGATTATGGTGGCGGTGGCACTTTTGGGAGTGACATCGTCAGGTATGTACCTTCTGGATTATGTAAAAATGGGACAGGGCTATTATGAATTGTACAACGAAGAGAGCATGGGCTTTGGATATATTTCCGGCGGGGAGTATGTTATCGAGGGCACCGATGCGGATAAACTCAGTTTTGCCAAACCGGAAGTTTATGGCGATGTGGAATTACTTTCTTATGAAAAAGGATGTCTGCAGGCAACTCTTACTTGCGTCAATCCTTCCGGCGAGCAGGGATATGTAGATGTGCCCCTTCTTTTGTACAAAGGTTATGAAGCCTTTTGCCAAGAGACAGAAGAAGAAATAGAATTAACCTATGGGAAAAATAATGTGATCCGGGCACTTATCCCGGCAGGTTTTGAGGGCAGTTTGAAAATTGGTTTTGTAAGCCCCATCTACTGGAGAATAGCCGAAATTATCAGTGCGCTGACGATAGCTATGCTGCTGGTAACCGGTTGGAAATATCGGAGGAAAAAAGATGTTAAGAAAGAAATGCAATAGATTTGTCTTATTGCTCATAGCGGAACTTCTCTTAATATTGCTATTAATTCCGGGATGTTTCCGCAAGGAAGAGGTTGTTTTTTCCGTAGTGGGTGAAGATATTGGGCAGTCTGTCGTATCTATGGATACTTACAAAATTTTCAGCAGTGAAATGTTCTCCCTTGAGCCCGCTGTTTATCAAGTAAGAGTACAGACGAGACTTTCGGAAGGGAAAAGTTTGTATACGGAGTTAAAATACGATAACGCCAATTTTAATGCGGTAAAAACCAATGGCGTGACTATTTTCTCCGGCTGTGAATATACGGATTTTGAAGTTTATGTGTCAGATACAGTATCCAATGCCTATATGCAGTGCTATTTTTACGGCAGTGATACCAATGATTTGTTGCAGTTGGACATATATAAAACGGCTATCGGAAACCGTCTGCTGGTGTTTATGGTAATCATAGGAATGGCAATACTGGACGGTATGCTTTTGCTACGAAAAGGCATTTTGGAACAACGAGTAACCAAGAAGCAGCAAATAGTACTTTGGACGTTGACCGCCGGAGTTTTGCTGGCTTATTTTCCGTATCTGACAGATTACTTTTCTTTGGGAGCGGATTCCCTGTTCCATTTAGAGCGTGTTGCCAATTTGAAAGAGACGCTAATGAATGGAACATCTTTACCGGTAAGGATACAGGACAGATGGTTATATGAACATGGCTATGCGGTTTCCTTTTTCTACGGGGATTTGTGCCTTTTTGTTCCGGCGTTGCTGATGTTAATCGGGTTCCCTCTTATGACTGCCTACAAAATGTTTGTGTTTGTTGTGATGGCGGCAACGGCGGCGGTGGCATATCATTGTTTCAAAAAATGTGTCAAAAATGAATATGCGGCTCTCTTTGGCAGCATGATTTATTTGCTTGCGCCATACCGTATATTTAATGTATACAGCAGATGGGCGGTGGGCGAATATACTGCCATGATTTTCCTGCCTATGGTTTGCTGCGGACTTTATTTGTTATATACGGAAAATGTGGAGTCACAGGATTATAAAAAGCATAAATGGTATGTGATTTGGGGATTGGCGGCAATATTACAGTGCCATATCATTACCACAGAACTTGTGGGAATCTCTATTTTGCTGGTGTGCCTTTTGTTTTGGAAAAAAACTTTCCGCAAACAGACATTTTTGCAACTGACCTTGGCAGCAGGACTTACTTTGTTAGTTACAGCATGGTATTGGCTTCCCATGGTCTATATGCTTGGTAGCGATGCCTATATTTTCCAGGCTTTACCACAGACAAAGATGCAGTCAAGAGGACTTTGGTTTGCAAGTATTTTCCAATTGCTTCCAAACAAAGGAAGCGCCCAAAACGGAATGGTGCAGTGTGAACCGGTGCATATTGGTGTAGGTGCTTTTATGTTGCTGGTGGTATACCCCGTGTGGAAGTTTTTGGCGAAGAAAAAAGACGGGATTTGCACGTTCCTTGCAGCAGGCAGTGCAGTGACTATTATTATAAGCACCAGATATTTCCCTTGGGATGGGATTATGGAAATTCCGGTCATCGGATATGTGATTTCCGCTATGCAGTTCCCTTCCCGCTGGATGATAGTGGCAACAGTTCTTGCGGCCATGTTTGCAGCATTTTTCTTTGAAAAAGTGATAATGGAAAGCGGTACTTTGGGCAAGGCATTTTTGGCCTGTGTGGCGGCAATCACGGTTGTATGCGCTGTTTATCATGTGAACGATGTTGCATTTGAGTCCGGGGCAGTTTATTTGTACGAAGAAGAAAACATGGGAACCATTTCGGTGGGCAACGGGGAATACATGTTGCAGGAGGTAGCGCTGTCTGAACTGCGTTACCATGAACCGGTGGCGGAAGAAGGTCTTGAATGGTCCGGTTATAAAAAGAAAGGCACACATATTACCATTTCCCTTGCCAATACTTCCGGAAAAGTGCGGTACTTGGAAGTGCCTTTGATGGGATACAAAGGCTATGGAATCAAGACAGAAAAGACAGGTGCAGATATTCCTGTGATTGCCGCTGAGCGTGGCAGCCACGGTGATTTGCGTATAGAGGTGCCCGCCGGATATGAAGGAACTATTCAAATAGCCTATGAGGGGCTTGCGCTCTTTAAGGCAGCAGAGGTGGTTTCGCTTGTAACGCTTTTGGCAATGGCAGGATGGTATATTTACATGGAGCGTAGAAAAGTGCAGGAAGGTAAGAAAAATGGTTGATAAGAACAAAAAATATTTATATCCTGTGCTGTGCGTGCTGGCACTGGCGGTTTCTTTGTTTCCGGTGGCATGTAACTATATTATGACCGGTGGCATTATCGGTGAGTGGATTGCCAGAGTAGAAGAACTTGCCGCAGGACTTGGAGCCGGAAAGATGTATTTCTTTCCTTCCGGTGACGTGATTGTAAATACGGCTGCCAATGGGAATGCGATGAATTCCAATCTGTGGTTTTTCTTTTCGGCTGTGCTTTATAAACTGACAGGGAATATTGTTTTGGCGTATCGCATCAGTATGATATTTTTGCAGGCGGGAACATTGCTTGGAGCAGTACTGTTTTTTCAGAGGATATTTGCAAAGGAAGAGGATAAATTCGCAGCCTGTTTTGGAATTTTGCTTTATATGACCTGCCCTTTCAGAATTTATGTTTGTTATGAGCAGGCAAATATGTGCCGTGCGATTGTATGGATGCTTTTGCCCTTTTACGGATGGGCAGTGGCAGGACTGTTGCAGGGCGGAAAAAGAACGAAGAATCTGTTGCTGGCAGGGCTTATATTGGCAGCGTTAGGTTACGCAGATGCAGTAATGTTTGTGGTGGTGGCAGGACTGACAGTGGTTTGTGGAGTTCTTGAAAAAAAATGGTGGTCCCTTCTTTCAACAGCACTTTCCACGGCGCTGTTTGCTCCGGGGCTGCTTCGTCTGGCACAGCATCTGTTTTTGGATTATTTTGCGGACTGGAATCTGTATGCCGGTGTCATTATGGACAGAGGTTACCGTTTCGGAGAATTGTTTACCGTTTATGCATGGAAAGATGGTCATCCCGGCATGGGACTTGGGCTGATGATATGCATGATAGCGGGACTTTGGCTTTGGTTTGTCCGGGGAAAGAAAGAAGAATGCAAAATTTTTAAAGGAATTACTGTGGCAGCGCTGATTTTTATGGGCATGTCGCTTCGTTATTTCCCTTGGGACTATTTACAGAGAGCCGGCGGATTTATGCAAAAATTTGTGGCTCTTATGGAAACACCCGGTATATTTGCGGAAATGGCTTTTGGGGCATTTTGTATTCCGGCGGCTTCTATTGTAAACAGAATCCGAAAAGAAGAAAATCAACTGCTTGCCTATGCAGTGCCTTTGATTATCTTGGTTGCATGCATTGCAATTTGTATATTCCAGTGCAATACATTAACATATACTAAAGTACCTATGATTTTTTAGTAAAAATATGAGGTCAGAAAAACTATATCGGAGGGCGTATGAATATAAGTGAACAGGTTCAGGTAGTAGTAGAAGAAGTAAAAAAAGTAATTACGGGAAAAGATGATTGTATATGTAAAGCCTTTGCATCTATTTTGGCGGGCGGACATATTCTGATTGAGGATGTGCCCGGTGTAGGTAAAACTACCCTTGCCATGGCTTTTTCCAGAGCATTATCCTTGGAAAACCGCAGAATGCAGTTTACACCGGATGTTATGCCGGCAGATATTTTAGGTTTTAATATGTTCCAGAAAGAAACCGGTCAGTTTGTGTATTATCCCGGGGCAATTATGTGCAATCTCTTTTTGGCAGATGAAATTAACAGAACTTCGCCCAAAACCCAGTCTGCTCTTTTGGAGGTTATGGAGGAAGGAAGAGTAACAGTAGACGGTGAGAGCCGCGATGTGCCGGATCCTTTTATTGTTATTGCAACCCAAAACCCGAAAGGCAGCGCCGGAACCCAACTTTTGCCTGAATCCCAGTTGGACCGTTTTATGATTTGTATGAGCATGGGATATCCCAAATTGGAAGATGAAGTGGCAATTTTAAAGGGAAAAAGTGTTTCTTCTTCCGTTTCAGCAGTAAATCCGGTGCTGGGAATGCAGGATTTGATTCAGATGAAGGAAAAAGTGGAGACAGTTTTTGTGCATGACAAACTGTTTGAGTATGTGGCATCTTTGTCCAAGGCCACAAGAGAACATACATATGTAGATCTGGGTCTGAGTCCCAGAGGTTCCATTGCCTGTGTGCGTATGGCAAAGGCATGGGCATATTTGCAGGGAAGAGATTATGTGTTGCCGGAAGATGTTGCAGATATTTTCCCGGACGTGGCAAAACATAGGATTGTATTAAGTACAAAAGCAAGGGTGGCGCAGGTTTCTGCAAACTCTGTGATTCAGGAAATTCTTGCAAAAACAGACCAACCTACATCTTATATGAGGAAAGAAGAGTATCGTGGCTAGTTTTTTGAATTTATTGCTGGTAATAGCAACAACAATATATATTGCGCTGATGTATGACAACGAGGCAATTATGTTACTGGTCTATATGGAGGTAGCATTCTTTGTGATGTCTTTCATCAGTCTGCTCATAAGGCGCCGGAAAATTAAAGCCCGGCTGGAAATTCCCGTGGGAATTGCGGAAAATGGAGGCGAAGGTCTGGTAAAAATTACTGTTACCAATAAAGGCAAAACACCGCTCGCCCGTATGAAGGTGCTATTGGTTGTAAAGGATACTGCCCGTGGGAAAAAGAAAAAACAGTGGCTGAAACTGCCTGCCATTCCTTGCGGCGAGAGCGAGTATGTCAGAAGTGTTCTGTTTTACGGAACAGGAAAATACATAGTTGTTTTAAGGAAAATACGTTTTTATGATATGACAGGACTGCTTCACGGCAATATACGGACAGAGAGTACTGCGCAGGTGCAGGTTATGCCGCAGTTACATGATGTGCCGGTGCAGGTAACACAGGCAACTAAGAATTTTTACGGCGAGTCAGATGTGTATGATGAACATTCCCCCGGGTATGACAACAACGAACTTTTCCAGATACGTTCCTACCAAAAGGGTGACCGTGTGCAAAGTATTCACTGGAAACTGACAGCGAAACAGGAGGAAATCATGGTAAAGGACCGGGCGCTGCCCAAAGTTTGTCCGGTTATTTTGTTTTTGAATTATCATCCGGTCGGGGTGGGCAAAAGGACATTGAGACAGTTGGCGTTTATTGATGCAGTGTCCAGTATTTCCTACTCTTTTGTGGAGGCAGGATGTCCTCACTATGTTGCATGGTATGACGAGCAAAAAATGGATGTGGTGCGAATCAGGGTGGACGATGAAGAAAGTCTGTTTTATTTTGTGGGCACACTGGTAAAAATAAAGTGGATTAAAACCGGTGAAGAACTGATGCAACGATATGCGGACAAATATAAATCCGAGCCCTATGTATGGGCCTTTTCCCTGAACGAAAAGTTGCAGTTCAGAAAAGGAGACGACCTTGTGACAAATCTTTCGGAAAAACAATTGGAAAAGACATTATCTCAAATTGAATTGATGCTGTAATAGCAGTTAAGGTGAAAAGAGTGAAAATAAAACGTGGAATATGGTGGCAGGAATCTTCCGCCCCGACCAAACTGCATAAAGAGGGATGGAAAGAGAAACTGGTGAAAATTTCGGCATCGGTTGTTTTTGATGTTCTCTGTGCCATTCTTTTTCTGGTGTCAGCCCTTAATATAGGGAAGGATGTTTATGCCCTGTGGGAACTGCCCAACGGATTTTGGGGACTGTCTATTTTGATTATTTTGGGTGTTGCGGTAGGTCTGGAAGTGGTGCAGTACTTGAAAAAGCCTACGGCTGCCTTGGCCCGTATGGGATTTCCGGCAGTGGTGTTTTTGGGCTTTTTGGTGTACTTTTTGCGGGAAGAAAAGGCGCAGGAATTTTGTTTAGGGCTGTTTGCTTTTTTGGAACCTTACATAGAAGGTTGGAATGCTTATTACGGAAAGAATTTGCAGTGCCCGGTGGGGGATGCGGAATTTGTGCCTGCAGCAGTGGGAAGTATTCTGCTGGCGGTACTTTTTATACAGTTTTACATTGCAAAATTACTTAAGAAAAATATGATTATGGCTATTTTGCCGTTGTTACTTTTGTGGTCCGAACTGTTAATCGGAAGGTCCCCTGCAGGCACAGGCGTTTTATTACTGTTTGCCGGAATTTTGCTGGCGGGCAGCCGCGGTTTTGAAAAAACGGACCTTCGCTTGTCGCCGAGAGCGGGTGGAAGTTTATTCCAAAGAGGACAGTTTTTTGTGTGGGTGCGTGCGGCGGCAGGTATTCTGATTTTGTGCGTAGTAATGATTTTTGCCGGAAAAGGCGTAGCAGAAAAACAGGTGTTAGAATACTCCGAAACAGTAAAAGTCCGGGTGCGGGATACTATTGACGTGGTTACGGATAAGGCCTTTTGGGAAAATCTTGCCATGGTAAGTTTTCCGGAGGATAAGAAAGAAGAGCGCTTGGATAATTCTGCGCCGAAATTTGCGGATATTCCCATCTTTAAAGTATCTTTGCAGAAAAAGCCCAAAGGACATTTTTATCTGAAAGGGTTTTATGCGGATGTTTATGAAGATGGACTTTGGGTAAAAGATGAAAAGTCCTTTGCACAGTTTTGCAAGGAATTGGGTGTGGACGAGGAACAGATGATGGAGTCTGTTTTGAATCTTGGCATGGAGAAAGTAAAGGAAAACTATTTGGCAAGCGAT
Source organism: Lachnospiraceae bacterium (assembly GCA_017468395.1). Taxonomy (GTDB): domain Bacteria; phylum Bacillota; class Clostridia; order Lachnospirales; family Lachnospiraceae; genus Acetatifactor. The sequence continues at coordinate 131,829 of JAFUIR010000005.1, forward strand.
GCGCCTAACAGTACCCGGATTGTTTCTAACGTTACATACAGGGTGGCTTCCGTGGAAACTGCGTACTTGCCCTATTTTGCAGATGTAAATACAGATGTGGTAAAAATAAATGACGAAGGCGCCTTTGTAAAATCCCGAAGCCAGAAAGGACTTAGTTTTGCTCTTTGGCAGTACAACCGCAGTTATGAAGAAATGGCAGCGGAACTGGCAAAAGTTCCTGAAAGGGAGTGGGAGGCTGCCTACGAAGACTATGTAACGGAGCATTATTTGGAAGTACCGGAAAATATGCCCAATGTGGAGGCGCTTGCCGCAATGCTGAAGGAGCAGGCAAAAGGCGACAGACTGGAAAGTGCGGAACTTGTAACCGGATGGCTTCAGGATAATACTACTTACAGTTTGAAACCGCCGAAACTTCCGGCAAATACAGACCCTATTGAATATTTCCTCGGAACAAGTCAAAAAGGTTATTGCATGCACTATGCCAGTGCCGCGGTTATGGTACTTAGGAAGATGGGTGTTCCTGCAAGATTGGCATCCGGATATGCGGTAAAACAGTCCTCTATTCAAAGAGATGAAGTACGTTATGAAGTGACGGTTCTGGACAGTAATGCCCATGCTTGGGCGGAAATCTATTTGGATGGTATCGGCTGGATACCTATTGAAGTAACCAAGGGTTACTATCTGGAAAATGTAGTGACTTTGGCGCAAAGCGACACAGGGGAAGGTTCGGGTGGCTTGATAGAAGGCTCGGCAGCGACTGGCGGCGCAGTCCAAGGAGGGGCTATCGAACAGGAAAGCGAAACCCAAAGTGAAGATTTAACGGAGGAACCGGGCGAAACCCGGGAACCGGAAGAAACTCAGGAGCCGGAAGAATTGAAACCGGAAGAAAATCATAATGCGGATGCAAGTCCGCTTCCGGGGCAGGAGACTACAGGACAGATTATTGTGAGGAGTGAAGAAAGTCCCACATGGACCAAATTTGCGGTAATAATACTGATAATGTTGGTGCTATTGCTTATTCTGTGTTTTGCGTTTATCAATCCGGCTATAAGGGTTCATGAATTTTTTGGAACGGAGCGGGCTTACCACAGAGGTGTGCGCAAGGAGATGAAACGGGGCAATATAGAGCGTGCTATCAAAACCATGAACCGTTCGGTTTACCGCAAACTGTGCTTTGAAGGGAAACTGAAAAAGGGACAGTGCGATGTGGAATTTGGCGAGGCCTTGAAGCAATATTACACCGAACTTTCAGAATCTGATTGGGAAAAATATATGGACATTGTAAAAGCCGCCATGTTCTCGGAAAGAGAACTTACGGAAGAAGAGATGCACTTCTGTTATCGTGTATACCATGGAATTGTGTATGCCAAGTAGAAGTTTTGCTTAAAAATAGTACGAAAAGTGAAAGGCCGGGATTGCTCCCGGCCTTGTTTTATGAGTTGAGTATGAAAAACTAAACCAACAGTTCAAAAAAGATTAAACTAATTGTACCTGTAGTATCTTCATTGCCGCAAAATTCGTGATATAATGTGGATGTAAAGAAAAATGGAGGTTCAAGAAAATGAATTTATCTCTTCCTGCAAATATAAGTAAATTACGCAAAGAACGTTCTATGACACAAGAGCAGTTAGCGGAATCCTTGGGGGTTACCTTTGCTGCTGTTTCAAAATGGGAGCGTGGAGTAGCAACCCCGGAATTAGGTTTGATTGCGGAATTGGCAAATTTGTTTGGGGTTTCCCTTGATGCCCTTGTGGGATTTGATGTGCAGGATGGCGGTGTAACTGCGCTTGAAGAACGGATACATAATCTTCAACGGGAGAAAAAATATAAAGAAGCCATTACCGAAGCGGAAAAAGCTTTGCTCCGCTATCCTAATGATTTTCGAATCGTTTATCGCTCGGGAGAATTGTACGCAGTAGCCGGCATAGAGAAAAATGAGAGCAAATATATAAATCGCTGTATTGGACTTTTGGAACATGCCATCTTACTTTTGTCCCAAAACACCGATCCGAAAATCAGCGAAGTTTCCATCCAAAACGAAATTGCTCAATGCTATATTGTTCTGGGCAAACATGAAAAAGGACTCGAAATCTTAAAAAAATATAATGTCTGTGGAGTTCATGATGCTCTAATTGCTATGATATGTGCAAGCGAGCACGGCTGTAATCCCAAAGATGTCGAACCATATATGAGAGGTGCATTCGGAAACATTCTCACTTCGTCTGTCCGGACAATGATGGCTTATGCAAATTACTATTTTAATATGGAGGACTATATTTCAAGCCGTGAGTCACTCATTTGGCTTATAAATATGCTTGAAAGCATAAAAATAGATCCCGATGCCGTGGCTTATGTAGATAAGGTAATAGCACCCTGCTATTCCGAATGTGCCAATCTTTCATTCCTGATTGGAGAAGAAGAAAAAGTGGAATCATATCTGCGCCGGGCCTGTCAGATTGCAACAACTTTCGATGCTACGCCTACGTTCAAGTTCAGTAACATAAAATTCTGTGTGGGAGACATAGACAACGCAACAGCATATGACGATCTGGGGGAATCTGCAATCGCTTCTGTAGAGAAACAGATTACTCAGGAGAATCGAAGTGAAATACTATACAGAACTTGGAAAAAGATTATTGCAGAAGAAACGTACGGAGGTGTGGAATGAAAAAATTAGAAACAGATATACGTCCATACACAAGGCAATTTTACAAAGGAAACAAGGTATGCTTTTTGTTAGCATTATGTGAGACATTACTTGGGGCAATTGGTTCATTGATTGTCTCGTGGCTTATACAACAATTGGTTGACTTGATTGGTGGTTACGACACCGGATTTTCCTTGACGGAACTGACCATCATTACATTGGTACTGGTTGCAGGGGTCGCAGTAGCATACCTGATTTCCTATCACTCTAAGCCCCAATTTATAGCACGTGGAATCTCACAATATAAGGAGCATGTTTTTGGCGAACTAACAAAGAAAAATATATCTGCTTTTTCAGGTGAAAATTCATCAACCTATATTTCTGCCCTGACGAATGATATCCAGACCATAGAACAAGGTTATCTGTGGAATACCTTTTCCATGCTTGAAAGTCTGTTGACCTTTATTGGTGCAATAGTGTTGATGATATGGTATAGTCCTTTGCTTACATTGATTGCAATCGGACTTTCTTTGCTACCATTGATTGCCTCCATCCTAACGGGTAATAAGGTGGCAGAGGAAGAAAAGAAAGTTTCCGACAGAAACGAATCATACACTTCTACATTGCGGGACAGTCTGGGCGGGTTTTCGGTGATAAAGTCGTTTAAGGCGGAAGGACAGATGCTTCGCATTTTTAAGGAAAATGTGAAGAAACTTGCGAAGGCGCAATGCGGCAGAAACAAAATGCGGATACTTGTTCAGATGTTTGGATCTGTGGCAGGAATCACGGCACAACTTGGGGTTTTTATTTTCGGCGCATATCTTGCATTGTCCGGTCAAAGCGTTACCGCAGGTACCACAATGGTTTTTGTGCAATTAATGAACTATATTCTCAGCCCTATTGGAACGATACCCGCTTGTATGGCAGAACGAAAAGCTGCAAGGGTGCTCATAGAAAAAATGGCAAATACATTGAATACCAACGTCCGGGATGAAAAGAAAACGGAACATAAGGAACTGAAACGTGGCATTACAGTGAAAAATCTTACCTTCGGTTATGAATCTGAAAAACAGGTTCTCAAAAATATCAACTGCTCATTTGAACTGGGGAAAAAATATGCTATTGTCGGAGCATCCGGTAGCGGAAAGTCCACTTTACTCAATCTTTTGATGGCATCCTACCAAAATTATGACGGAACGATATGTTATGATGATACAGAACTGCGTGAGATTAGCAGCAGTAGCCTCTACGAAATCGAAAGCATCATTCAGCAGAATGTGTTTGTATTTAATGCAACGATTAAAGACAACATTACCATGTTTAGAGACTTCGCCGAAGAACAGATTAACGAGGCAATAAAGCTTTCCGGTCTGGCTGCATTGATTGAAGAAAAGGGGACGGACTATCTTTGCGGCGAAAATGGAAATGGTCTGTCCGGTGGGGAAAAACAGCGTATTTCCATTGCCAGAAGTTTGCTCAAAAAGTCACAGGTTCTTCTTGTGGATGAAGCCACCGCAGCGCTGGATGCCGAGACTGCACATCAAGTATCCGGTGCTATCCTTGAACTTGACGGCATTACAAGCATTGTGGTCACGCACTTGCTTGATGAAGGATTGCTAAAACGCTATGACGGTATCCTTACATTGAAAAACGGTTCCATTGTTGAGACGGGAACCTTTGATGAACTGATAGCGGAAAAAGGATATTTCTATTCGTTGTTTACCATTTCGCAATGATATAGATAGTTTTTACAGGGCGTTTATGCAAAAGTGGCATGATTGCAAATTGACTCTCTATATAGTGATTTTTATAATGTAGTTAAGACCTGCAGGAAAATAATAAAAAGGAGCTAAATTATGCAAGATACAGGAAAGTACTATGTTATAAATCATTTATTAATGTTTACGGGATTGTCCGATAGAACCATTCGTAACTACATTGCATCAGGAATACTTCAAGGCGAGAAGATTAACGGACTATGGCATTTTACACCGGAACAGGTAGAGGAATTTGTGAGCCATCCTGCAGTTCGTCCCGGTATTTTGGCGAAGAACAACGGGTTGGTATATGATTTTCTGCTTGACCACAAAAAGTTAAAGCAAGAAATGTGCGTGATTCTAGACATCCCGTATATGGATAAGAAAACCGTTGCAGAATTTTTTTGTAATAATATCAACAATGGAGATTATAATAACATTAAATTTTCATTTGATGGTGTTATGGAAACATCAAGAGTGATTCTAAAAGGCAATGCTGTGGAAGTATTACAACTTATAAATGAATACAATTCTAAATTTCCAACATCCAATTAATTAACCAGTCATAACCCCTCAAAATACTTCATACAATGTAAAAAAGTATTCTGAGGGGATTTCTTTTGAAAGATTATATTGAAGAGCGTGCTATCGGCATCGCTAACTATATCGTTGAAAACAATGCCACAGTAAGGCAGACAGCCAAGGCCTTTGGGGTGAGTAAATCCACAGTACATGTGGTTGTTACAATATGGAACGGTTTGGAAGTAAGGTTGTGTGGGTAATTGAATAGGGGAGTATATTGAAGAAATAGGGTGTGCGTTGACACACCTTATTTTTAATTTGAAAAAAAGTTGATAGAGTATAATGGATTGTGATGGTAAAATAAAATTAGATTTTTCGAAAAAGTTTTCTAACCAGTAGACGATATTTGCCACTATACATATGAAAGCTTTCAAAAGAACATTTCGAAATGGAGAACTTATGACAAAGGAACAGATAGAAACGATTATCCAAGAGAATATGCAAAAGATATATCTATACTGCGTTAAGAAACTTGAGAACACAGCAGTGGCAGAGGATGTAGCATCAGACATTATTCTGGAACTCCTTCGCTCATATAGCAGAATTCAAAATGATAAAGCGGTATATGGGTATATGTGGAGCGTTGCAAATAATCTATGCAAGAATTATTGGAGAAGAAGTGCAAAAGAAAGTTATACAGAAATTCCGGAAGACTTTGCAGGGGCTTGTTGCTTTTCGCCTGAAGAAAGTTATGTTAGAGAAGAAGAGATAATGCTTTTGCGTAGAGAATTATCGTTGCTTCGAGAGAAGTATCGACAGGTTATGATTAGCTATTATATCAGTGGTCAATCTTGCGAAGAGATTGCGAATAAATATAATCTGTCTGTGTCCAATGTGAAACAGTGCCTCTTTGAAGGTAGAAAAAAGTTGAAAGAAGGAATGGATATGGTTAGAGAATATGGCGAATTAAGTTATGCTCCTGAAAAGTTTACTATGAACTTTTGGGGAAATAGTTCAAATGGATATTGGGAATTGTTTGAAAGAAAACTTCCGGGCAATCTGATTATTGCTACATATGACAGCCCAAAGACATTGGAGGAACTTAGCTTGGAAATGGGTGTGGGGGTTCCGTACCTTGAGGATGAAATTGCGATATTGGAAAAGATGGGGTTGCTTGTTAGAAAAGGAAAAACTTATCAGAGCAATATGGTTCTGTATGATGAACAGTGGAGAAAAACGGTATATGACAAAGCAACAGAATTACTTCACACCAAACTTGATGATATAAAGAAACTTGTTGATGAAGGTGTGGAATACCTTGCAAAGACAGATTACTGCTATGAAGCAGCAGATCTTAATACAAGGAAGTGGTTTGTACTTCTATTGATTATCTGGGAAGCGAGTATGATGTCTGAACAGAAGATGAGTACAAAGATGACTTTTCCGCTGTTACAAAATGGTAGTAACGGATACGTTATGGGAATTCGCGGAGAGTATCATACAGATACCATGGGAATCTATGGACAATATGATATAAACAAGGGTTACATGCGCATTATGAATTTTGTAAAGTTATCAGATAAGGTTTTGAATCCTTTCGAATATCGAAATGCTACAGGACAAATGCTTGAAGCAGCTGTGGAAAGAAAGCATGAGCCAGAAGAAGTAGCGGCACTGTCTACACTTTTGGAAAATGGTTTTGTTAGTGTGAAAGACGGAAAACTATGTCCAGAATTTGCTACGATTTCGTATGAAGATTATAAGGCGGTAAAGAGTAAGCTGGCTGATGGAATCAATCAGATGGCAGAGCTGATTGGTAAACATAGAGATATGGCAGGAGAAGAACTGAGAAAGAAAACACCTTCGGCTATACCCGGAGCAAATGAGGTTGGGGCGATTGTATCTATGTGGAGCATGATGGAGGGAATGGTTGATATTGTTCTTTCGGAAGGATACATGACAAAAGGAAATGGACAGAATTTGACAGCATTTTATTTTAGAATAGATAGTGAGTAGACAAGGGCACTCCCGGGTGGAAATCCGGGAGTGTTTTTGGTATAATGTGAAATGCTAATTACAGATTTGATATTGTTTTTGCTCTTGCAGAATGATGAACGGCATTGTGTTGAATTGATGGAAAGGATTCGTACAAATGAGTTGTGTAGAAATTAATAGTTTAATGGAATACTTGGAATTAGGAACTGTTGTGAATGAGGCGCAGCAAGTGACGGGTGGGCTGCTTCACAAGATGTATCGTGTGAACACTAATAAAGGCGTATATGCGGTGAAGGTGCTAAATCCAGAAATTATGAAACGTCCCACTGCATTACATAATATGGTGAATTCAGAAAGAATAGCTGCGGCGTTTAAAACGATGATACCGGTGGTGGCAGCTTTGGAGATTGGAGGAAAGCAGATTCACGAACTGAATGGGGCACATTATATGATATTTGACTGGGTGGAAGGTGCCTCAATTTTCCCACCGAGAATTACTATGGAGAATTGCTATGCCATTGGACAAGTGTTGGGAAAGATTCATCAGAAGAAACTTGCTATAGATGGTGTGACGCCGGAAGAAGATGGAACTGCGATGTTTGCTTGGGATAAGTACCGGGAATTATTGCAGGGCTATGAAAATGAAACTTGGGCAATCCGTTATCAAGCAGCGTTTTCCGATATCAAATCTTGGAATCAGGCGGCATGCGATGCCGGGGAGGTGCTTGCAAAAACATTGGTTATCAGCCACCGTGATTTGGATCCGAAAAATGTAATGTGGAATAGAAATGTTCCATTGATTATTGATTGGGAGGCTGCAGGATATGTCAATCCATATCAGGAGTTTCTGGAGGTTGTTAATTACTGGGCAGATGATGGAAAAGGTGGACTTTTGAAAGAGCATTTCGAAACTCTTTTAGATGCATATTCACAACATATGAAACTGGAAAATGTAGACTGGAATGCGGTGTTTGCAGGTAGTTTTTGTGGTATGCTGGGCTGGCTGGAATACAATGTTAAACGGGCTTTAGGGATTGAAACCACGACAGCAGATGAAGTGCAACTTGGCAAGGAACAAGTACTTGGCACAATTCAGGCATTGTATGATTATCAGGAAAAAGTGCTGATGATGAAGAGGTGGTTGGAATATGGTAGATAATTCTACTGCAAGAGCGATAGGCTCTGGTTTCTATTGAATGGTAGGAATCAGAGCCTTTTCTATTATGCCCAAAGTTCGATGGTTTTCAGTAACTTTTCTTTGGTTTCAACGTCCAATTTTATAATAGCCTGATACAATTCTCTATCAAGTGCTGTTTCTGAGTATTCCGGTTCAAGTTCACCAACAAGAGAGTCTAAAGAGCAACCTACAAGTTGCGCATAGTATGTCAGGATACGTAAGGACATGGCGGTGCGGTTATTCTCAACGTTACTGATGTAGCCCGGGGTAACGCCTAGCGCTTCTGCAACCTGACTTTGGGTAAGACCGTTTTCTATTCTTAAATTTTTGATCAAAGTTCCGTAATTTTCTTGTTCCATAGTAAGTCCTCTTGAATATATCGATGATAATAAAAGTATACAATAAATATTGCTTGAAATAAAGATATTAATAGTATATTATGTATATAAAAAGTATACAGTTACATTGGATGGACTTGCTTGATATTTTAGAGTAAATGATATAGAAAAGGGGAATACGATTTGATGGAAACAGCAAAAATAATGACTGTAGATAATATACGAAATAGGGTTTATATCATAAGAGGTCAGCAAGTTATGCTGGATTACGATTTGGCTGAAATATACGGATATGAAGTAAAACGTTTAAATGAGCAAGTAAAACGTAATATCGCACGTTTCCCGGAAGATTTTATGTTTCAAATATCAATAGAAGAATATGCCAACTTGAAGTCGCAATTTGCGACTTCAAGTTGGGGTGGAAAAAGGAAACTATCCTATGCTTTCACCGAACAAGGCATATATATGCTGGCGACTGTTCTCCGAGGAGAACTCGCAGAACAGCAGAGTATATTTATTATGCGCGCCTTCCGTGAAATGCGCCATTACATAAAGCAGAATCAACAGTTTGCTACCCAAGCAGAGATGCATCTTGTAAGTGCGAAAGTATCAGAACTATCGGTGCAGATGGCAAGCATATCTGATAGACAGAAGAAAACAGAAAAAGAAGTCAACGATATTCAAAAAAGTATAGATATCCTTACGGAGAATTTTGTTTCAGATAAAGACTTTAAAAATTTTGTTATATATAAGGGTCAGAAGTTTGAAGCAGATGCAGCATATATAGATATTTATCAGCAAGCAATTGCAAGTATTTATGTGGTGGATGACTATGTTAATACTAAGACATTGCAATTATTGTCACAGAAAAAGCAAGATGTAGAGGTGATTTTGTTTACAGAGAATGGGCATGGGCGAAATGGTTTTTTGACAAAGGCGATTGTCGACGATTTTATTAATCAGTTTCCGCCGTTTCTTATCAAGCCCAATCCGGATTGTCATGATAGATGGATTATTATTGATTATGGTTTAGAATCGGAAGTGGCATTTCATTGTGGAGCGTCTAGTAAAGATGCCGGAAAGAAAGTTTGTGCAATTAATAAAATAGAAAATACGGCGCTGATTCATCCGGTAATTGATAAATTGCTGTTGCAATCAGATAAGCAGATTTTATAAAATGGGTTTGATTCTATTGGAAAGGTGGAAATGATGAAGCCACTATAATGGCTCTAGTTACCCTGAGAACTGTATAATAAACGTGATAATTCGAATTGGAACATAAAAAACGTGAAAACGATAAGTAACCAGTCATAACCCCTCGAAATACTTCATACAATGTAAAAAAGTATTCTGAGGGGATTTCTTTTGAAGGATTATATTGAAGAGCGTGCCATCGGCATCGCTAACTATATCGTTGAAAACAATGCCACAGTAAGACAGACAGCCAAGGCCTTTGGGGTGAGTAAATCCACAGTACATAAAGACGTGACGGACAGGTTGATGCAGGTGAATCCCAGATTGGCAAAGCAGGCAAGAAAAGTGCTTGATGTAAACAAATCTGAGCGTCATATTCGTGGTGGTCTGGCGACAAAAGAAAAATACCAGCATCTTCAGGGAGCGGAAAACTGATAAATTGAGCGTAGGAATAAAGCCTACGCTCTTTTCACTGCCGAAAAATGTCTTCACGGGCTGAAAAATTGGAGAGCGTGCATAAAGATAGGATTTGAAACTAAGCATAAGATATAGTAAAATGTACTTGCGCTTATTTATAGATGGACAAGCGCAGAGGAGAAAAAATGTTGCTGGTTTGGATATTGATACTGGGACTTTTATTAATAGTGGCGCCCGTTATTGTGGGAACCCTTTTCACAGGTGTGGATGAGGCTGTGGATAAACTGCCCTTTAGGTGGATAAGTGGGCAGATTTTGTTGTGGGCAGGATTTCAGGCGATTTGTGTGCCTTTTGTTTTATTGAAACAAAGTTTTTCGGCGGTAGTGCTGTGCTTTAATATCTTTACGGTGGCAGTGGTTGTTGTTGCGGTTTTGTATTATCTGTCCAAGAGGGGGAAAGGCAAAGCAAAACTTCGGGTGGTAGAGCAAACTTCAAAATATACCTATCTTTTGTGGGGGATTTTTGTGGTACTGCTTTTGGCGCAACTTTTAGCGGCGGCTTTTCTGGCTTACGAAGAAGGGGACGATGCTTATTATGTGGCCATTTCCACCATTACTGCGGAATCTGACGGAATGTATATGAAACATGCTTACACCGGAGGCAGTACGGGACTGGATGCCAGACACGGGCTTGCGCCGTTTCCTGTTTGGGTGGCTTATTTGGCCAGAATGTCCGGCATGCCCTCTGTTATGGTGGCACAGGTTGCCTTGCCTATGGTTTTGATTGTGATGGCCTATGCCCTTTACTATTGCATTGGAAAAGCGGTGCTTCGGGAGAAAAAGAAATGGCTCCCGCTGTTTATGATTATTGTGGAAGTGATGATGCTTTACGGTGGTTACACTACATATTCGGCGGAGAATTTTCTGTTGGTGCGTACTGCGCAGGGCAAGGCGGTCATTGCAGGTATTGTGATTCCGCTGTTGTTTCTTTTAATGTTTCTTTTGGTGGAGAAACTGCAAAAGGATGAAAAGATGAAACTGTCTTATTGGATTTTGTTGGCCTTTGTGCAGATGGCAGGCTGTCTGTGCAGCACATTAGGGACACTTTTGACTTGTATGCTGGTGGGAATAGTGGGACTTTGTGTGCTGCTGTGTTATCGGAGATGGAAACTTTTATTTCCCATGGCGGCGTGTTGTATTATGCCGGTTTGCTATGCGGCACTGTATTTTGTGGCAGGATAGGAGGACAAGGTGACAGCGATATTTCAAAAATTTGCAGGCTCAGGCTTTATATTGATTCTTTTTGTGCTGGCGCTGATTTATCTGTTTTTTTGCGAAAAGAGAAAGTCCAGAAGAATTATGCTTGTGTATGTTCCGGCAATTGTATTATTGTTTTTCTTTAATCCCCTGTTTTTTAAACTTTTTTACAATCTGGTAGGGGACGAAATTTATTTTAGAATTATCTGGCTTATGCCTGTTACGGTAGTTATGGGGTACACTGTGGTACACATTGCAGAAAGGCTGCAGGGGAAAAAACGGATAGGCTTTGCTTTCGTTGCGGTTTTGATTTTGATGCTGTCGGGCAAATTGGTATATAGCAGCCCGCTCTACAGTAAGGCCGAAAATCAGTACCATATGCCGCAGGCGGTGGTGGATATTTGTGACGCTATCGAAATCGAGGGGCGTGAAGTTATGGCGGCTTTTCCGCCGGAGTTTTTACTCTATGTGCGTCAATATTCGCCGGTGGTGTGTATGCCCTACGGTAGGGATGCAGTAATGGGAATTTACAGTGAGTTTGAAATATTGATGTATGAAGAAGAGATTGAGGTAGAAAAATTGGCGCAACTTGCCAAGGAATCCTTGTGCCATTATGTGATTTTATCCGAAGAAAAAGTATTAATCGGAGATATGGAAGATTATGATTATGAGGTGTATGACACCATGCATGGTTATGTGATTTATCGGGACAAGACCATGAATTATGACACATACATGCAGTAAAAGAGAATTGAAAAAACTTGTCGAAATAAGGAGAACAGATTTTGTTGAAAAACGTCTCTTTTTATGTAAACATATTATTATCAAGTGCATAAAAAGGAGGTACATATGCAAAATCAAAATCTCAGTTATGAAATTGTAAACCAAGGTTGCTTTAACAGGCCTGCGCAACAGTATCACAGCCAGCAAACCCAAAATGTAATGAATTGTGTATTAAAATTAAAAGAATTTCTGGACGTTGCTGACAGTGTGTCTCCGGAATATGAGGATGTAGCAGTGATGCAATGTATTGGGCTGATGGAGGACTATTACAGAAGACATGGGAAGAGATTGAGAGTATAGTGCATATGTATGCAAGGGAATTTGTGCTATATAACTCAGTGGAATGAACGGAAACTGGATGTATATTGTTGTTAAAAGGGATTGAGGATCGCGCCATGCAAACGGAAGTTTGTGTGGCGTGTTTTTTGTTTAAAATGCCAATAGCCTATTCCCTTTTGTCGGATTTCATAGTATAATATAAACAATGTTATAAAATTATCAATCTTGGGGGGACAGGGTATGACAAAAGCAAAAACAGTGAAAAATAGAAAAATTTCTTTTGACAGTCTGATTACCAAAATGATCGGAGCATTTTTGGTGCTGATTATTATGATTTTAGCGCTGGGGTCGGTGTCTTATTTGGTGGCCAAGAGTATGATTACCCGGGAAGTGGAAAACTCTCTGGAAAAGACTATAACAGCCAAAGGTGATTATCTGGAACTGGGTCTGAAGCAGGTAGATGATAAGATGTTGGAAATCATGACGATGGACGATATGAAGACCTATTATCTGAATCCTGACTTGGATGTAAATAATCTGACCAAAGACCAGTTGGATGCTAAGGCAGCATTGGAATCGGAGATGCAGAGTCTGAAAGGAATTTCGGAGTTCGTATATCATGTTTATCTGATTAATGATGTGGCAAAGGGGTTAACGACTACGCCGGCTTTAATTTCCAGTGAATCTTATACTGCTTTTACGCAGTCGCCGGCAGGGGCAAAAATTGCCTCGGCTTCGGAAAAATTTGGCTATATCGGTGAACATTCCTATTTACAGGAATTGGTTGAAGATATGGATAAGACCTTTAAAAGTACCGATTTTGCTATCAGTAAATGGCGCAAAATCAGTATGAAAACAAATACAATTATTATTGTGGATATCAGCCGTGAAGCCATTTGTGATGCTATGGCAGACTTAAACAGCGGTGATGGAAGTTATGCGGTGTTTATTACAGCGGATGGCAATGAGACGGTTTATTGCGGCAGTGATTCCGGCGAGAATGCGGAAATTGCAGATATCCCTGTTTTCAGTGAGAGCAAAGCATATCAGGCGGCTCTTAATAGTGCAGATACCGAGGGGTGTGACCAGATTAAGTGGCAGGGAAAGAATTATACTTATGCGTATTCAAAAATCGGAGATACCGGTGCCATTTTGCTTTCCCTGGTACCTACAGATAAGTTTCTTGCATCTACCAAAACGATTCAGTTGATTACTGTGTTAATGGTATCGGCAGCGTTTGCTGTTGCCCTGGTAATGTGTGTATTTTTGTCCCGCTCTATGAGTAAGGGCGTTGCCGATATTACCAGAACTTTGGATAAAGCGTCCAAAGGCGATTTTACTGCTACAATAAATGTAAAGAGAAAAGATGAACTGGGTCAGATTTCAGGAAGTATTTCCAATATGACAGATAGTATCCGTGCTTTGATTGTGCAGATGCAGGAAGTTATGGAAACGGTAAAAAATGCAACGGCACTTGTAGGAGAAGACACAGAGAGTCTGGTGAGGTCCAGTAATGAGATTTCCGGCGCTATTGGCGAAATTGAGCGCGGAATTACCATGCAGGCGGAGGATGCCCAGACCTGCTCAGAGCAGATTAACGAACTTTCCGGTCAAATTGGCGTGGTGTATGAATATACGGATGAAATTACCAAAATCTCCGCAGATACTAATCAGACCATCAATGAAAGTTTAGAGATTATGGATGATTTGCATGTGAAGTCTAAGGCAACGGAAGATATTACACAAGCTATCCGAAAAGATATTATGTCCTTAAACGAGCAGACTAAGGCTATTGGTGATTTTGCTACGGTAATCAATGAAATTGCATCTCAAACCAATCTGCTTTCTTTAAATGCTTCCATTGAAGCAGCAAGAGCAGGCGAGGCGGGAAGAGGATTTGCAGTAGTAGCAGAAGAAATCCGAAATCTGGCAGACCAGTCTCTGAACGCTGCCAATGAAATTGGCGGCATCGTTGCACGGATTCAGCAGCAGACCAGTGAAACGGTAGATGCTGTGCATAAAGCGGGCGAAATTGTTGCTTCCCAGAATGAGTCGTTGGATAGCACTTTGGAGGCTTTCCATAAAGTAAATGACCGTGTAAAAACTATGGCAGAAAATCTTTCCAAGATTACCGAGGGCATGGCAGGAATCGAAGATGCCAAGAGAGAAGCTGTGAATTCCATCATGAATATTTCCGCGGTGTCACAGCAGACCAGTGCCAATTCTGTACAGGTAGACAACAATGCAAAGAGCCAGAAGGACGTGGTGGCACAGTTGCGTAAGACTGTGGAATTGCTGGAAGAAAAGGCTCGGCAGATGGAAGAAACAGTAAGTATTTTGAAAGTGGAATAAATATAATCGCCGGATTACGACAAACAAAATCGGAAATCCCTGTTACAATCAAATCGGTATTTATACCAAGAATGTAACAAGGGGCTAAAACAGGTAGCCCAAGAGGGAGATTTATGAAAAGAAAGATGGTTTGTTTGGCAGTAGTTTGCACGTTGGTGCTTACAAGCTGCGGTACCAATGAAACCCCGGTTTCCGGCGATTTTACACAAGAGTCTGTGACTACTTTAAATCAGGATACCACTGACAGTATTTCCAATGTAGGCGAAACGCCGGATAATTTTTATGCGGCGGCTACCGGTTTGCCGGCAAGCCAAGTGGAAGAGTATGCAAGTGTAATCAAAAAAATGGTTTTGGAGGAAGAGTGGGCAGCACTGGCCGGCGAAGTCAGTTATCCGGTTACCATGGACGGACTTATTGTTGAAGAGGCCAAAGGTTTCACGGAATTAATTACTGATAATCAGGTTAGAGAAGAATTTGTGGCGGCCATCGAGGCAGAAACCTGTCAGAAAATGTTTTGCAGTTGGCAGGGAATTTCCTTGGGTGAACAAGGACAAATCTGGATGGCGGCGGTTCAAGATGAACAAGGTGAATTTGAATTGAAAATAACGGGCATAAACGGTATGCTTGTACAGTAAAAAAGACTGAAACACCCCGGCTGGAATGGGATATCCATTGTAAAGAAAATTTTTACAATTACTATCCAATTCCAGCCGAGTTGTATCAGTCTTTTTAATTCCGTTTCTATAACAGGAAGGATGCATCGTCTCCGTATTGTTCCAAAACGGTTCCGTCACCGGAAACCCATAGTTTGTAACCTCCGATGTTATCCAAAGATACGGTAAATTGCTTGCCGCTTCGCAAATCCCTAAAGGAGACTCTGTCACCGTATCCCTCGTTTATCAGAGTGTAAACGGTGCAATTTTCATAGGAAGTGGCAGTGAGCAAAATATGGGGTTTCCCTTCTATTACTTTATAAATTTCATTCTGCGCCTCAGCCTTGCGGATAGCATATTCGTAGAGGGCACAAATGGCGTCAGGGTTTGCGGAAAGTTCGATAGGATAAGGGCAGTAAATGATATGGCCTTCACCGAGGGAAATTTCCGTAAGTTCATTGCGTTCTTCGATACTGCCGCAATCCAATACGTTGGAGGCATCGGCATAACTTGCTGCACCCCGGAAATCCAGGGAGTATTCTTTTCCGTCAATAAACAATTTTTCAAAATCCATCAGTTTCCGTGTCTCATAGCCGGATACCAGAGTGGATATTTTGGCATCTTCCGCAAAATATTCGTTTTTATCAATACAGCCGCTGATTAACAGGGTAGCACCGTTTTTTGCATATTCCAGCAGTTCCTGCCAACAGTCCCGGCGAAGCAGTTGCATGGCAGGGAGAATAATTAATCTGGGACTACCGATGGCACTGGCATATTCTTTCTTAAACAAATGCTCCAACACAAAATCTGACTGTTCTTTCATGCTGTTATAGAGGGCGTAAATGTGATTTCTGATTCCCAGTTGCGCCACAGGGCTGTCCACACTGAAATAGTAGGAAGTGCCGTAGAGAGTGGCAATTTTTATTTTGTCGTCCGCTCTGCCCGTCATAAGGTGTTCCATGCGTTTTTCGGCGGCAATCAGTTTCTTTGTCATGCCAAGGGAGGGAGTGGGGGACATGTCCGCCCGGTAAAGTCCCAAGGAATTTTCACACAGTTCATACATGAAGGGGTCATCGTGAGCCTGCCACTGTACAAAGTTTCCGAAAGCGCACAAAAGTTTCTTCTGCAATTTCTTAGCCATTTCTTCATCCGTATGGCGTTTCCCGGAGCGAACATCGTCAAATTTATACATTCCCAGTTCCTGGGCAACGCAAAGTTTGCCGCGGACACGGTTTAAGAGATATTCGGTAAAAAGATTGGCATTAAAGTGCCATTGATGCCAGCAAACCATGTCTACATTTCCGGCAAGTACTTCGTCTTGCTGGGAAGGGATGCGGAGTGTTTCATCGCGTCCCATGATAACTGTCATATTTGGTGCATATTTTTTTACATTAGCCCGTACCTGTGCGGTCCAGTCTAAAAATTCTTCCCTTGCAAAGGAGAAAAAGTCAGCAAGAACTACATAATGTTCCCGTTGTACGGTTCTGCAGAAATTGCGGGAAAACAAATCATAACGGGGCATTTCAACGTGGTCAAAACTTTGGATATTTGCTGCGCTTTCGCCCCAAGCAGTGCGAAGAGCGCTGATATTGCCGTTGTATTTTTCGGACAGCCAACTGCGATAACGTTTCAGTTCCCCTGTTTCGCCGGAAGGTCTGGCGGTAGTCCAGGGGCCTTTGTTGGAATAAGAAGGTTCGTTTACAATATCCAGTGTTACATTGGGATATGAGGCAAAATGCTGTGCAAAGGAGCGCACGAAAGTCATACACTTTTCACGCATTTCGCTGTCATGGATAGGGGAACGGTCTTCGTCCCATTGGTTGAGCATTACATTACCCAGGGCAAACTGTACGGTAAAGCCGTGCTTTGCTGCAAGGAAAAAATAGGTTTGCAACGCACGCAGTCCTCTTTCGTCGATACTGCCGTCCGCTTCATAAATATTTGCATTATAATGCCAGTTACCGCTGCGGAGGGTGTTAAAGCCGTCTGCTGCCAGTCTTGCCATTTCCTGATTACAGAGCCATGCATTCATGTAGTAGAAACATTCCCGGTATACATCGGAAACAAAGTAGGTCGTGCCTAAAATAGCGGTAGGTTTTCCGTCCACCAGACAGTAGTCACAGGATATGGATTCATCAATATACATAGGTTTAAATTGCCCAAGTTCCCGGGTGAGTTCCTCTTCTGACAGCACCAAAAATCCCGTTTCTTTTTCAGTGACAACTGTGTCAGAAATGGATACCGTGGCTTTTACCTGATAGAGGGAAGAGGTAGCGGCAGATGGTGTGAAAGTAGCCTCATAAGGCAGGGAAATCACTTCCTGTTGCTCATATATCAAATGTTTCTTGCTGTCACAGACTGCGATTCTCAAAGTCAAAGGAGCATCTTTACTTATCCCGCTATAATTAATATTATCAATTTTTATACGGATGTTCTTTTCTTCTTCCGGAAGGTATCTGGCAAAGGAGCAGTCCAAATCAAGTAACAGGTTTCCTGTCAGTTCTTTTTGCACCAGTTGCAAGAACAGTTTTTCCCAGAATGGTTCATCCGTCATGGAAGCGCGGAAATCAAAATTAAAAAATGACATGCTTCCTTTTTGGTGGGTTACCACACGGATAACGGGAGTGGCAATCTGCACACCCTCTTCATTGAAAGCGTCTAAAATATGTTCCAAATAGGCACTTCGCCCGGCTTTGCCATCATGGTCTTTTTCGCTGAGATGATAAACAGCACTGCAAAGACCCGTCAAAGTACTCTCGATACGTTCCCCTTCTGCGTTTACCGCAAAAGTATTATGTTCTTTAATGGGACGGAAATCATCAATAATGCCAAAACTGCGGAGCATACGATGGTTTTCCAGACCGCTTTCTAAGGCTACGGTGAAAGGGGCAGGGCTTAAGTTGATAATGTTGCCGCCTGCATTAAAAAAGTCCACCAGTAAAGTAATCTTTTCTTCCGGCAAATAGCAGTCCATAGCATTGATAAGCACCCGGAGACCCGTAAAGGAAGCGGAGTTTGCCTCTTCCATATTTATGCAGGAAGTCCGGATGTCCTTTGAAGCAAGAAGACTCTCGATTTTTTTATATTCCAAAGTAGATTTTGAACAATAAAGTATTCCAATCATGTTTTGTACCTCATAATGTGAAATGATTTTACAAAATCATACCACAGAAAGTGGTGAAAGAAAATAGAACATTTGTTCTAAAAATAGTTGATTATTATTGTGTATCTTGTTACAATGGGAAGCGTAGGAGGTGACAAGATGCATTCAAAGGCCACAGAGGAACAAAAGAATATTATTCAGAATACGGAAGGTTACATCCGCTGTGGGGCAGTGCCGGGCTCGGGGAAGACATTCTGTATCACCCATAGAATGGCTTATTTGATTACGGAACTTTATGTGGATCCGTCATCAATCGTGGCGCTTACTTTTACCAATAAAGCAGCAGCGTCCATGACAAGCCGTTTGAAAAAGATGATTGGAGATGAAGCAACCTGTTTTACGGGCACTTTCCACGGATATTGTAATAAAATTTTGAAAGAAGAGATTCACAGGCTTTCTTATCCCAAAACATTTACCATTTTGGATAAAAGAGGTCAGATAGATTTGATAAGGGAAGTGGCGGAAGAACTGCACTTGTCGTTGAAAGACTTTTCTGCCAAGGAGTATATGGAGGAAATCGGCAAACGAAAAATTGCGGAGGGCTATATTTCTTACATGATTGGCACGGATAAGTCGAATCTGTTGGGGGAAATTGAGACGGCTGCAAATGACATAGAAAGGGTTTTTTATCATTACTTGTTAAAGCAGCGGGACAATTATGTGCTGGATTTTGAAGATATTCTTAATTTTGCTTTGTATATTTTGGAACACTATCCGGATGCACTGGAGGAATGGCAGGACAGGTGCCAATATATTCTTTGTGACGAATATCAGGATGTTAATGATAAACAGGAGAGACTGCTGAAATTGTTGAGCGGGAAATATCAAAATCTCACAGTGGTAGGGGATGACGACCAATGCATTTATGGTTGGCGCGGCTCTAAAGTGGATTATATGGTGGATTTTGACAAGACTTATCCGGGAGTGTATGATTTTTACCTCAGTGAAAATTTCAGAAGTACGCCGGAGATTGTGGCGGTGGCAAATTCTTTGATTAAGGAAAATCAAAACAGATTGATTAAGAAGATGTATACCAACAATCCGTCCGGCAGGAAGCCGGTGTATAACAATTTGAAAACAGAGGCGCAGGAGGCAGATTGGATTGCAGATACTATCCTCGTACAAATAAATGGTGGGCGAAAATACTCCGACCATGCTGTTTTGGTGCGTGCATCCTCCCAGACAAGAGCCTTAGAGGAGGCCTTTATTAGAAGGAAGGTTCCCTATAAAATATTAAACGGGGCGCAGTTTTACAGTTCCGAGGAAATCAAAACCGTACTGGCTTATTTGCGGATGATTTATGCCTTGAATGATTTGGATTTTACATGGACGGTGCAAAGGCCCCGGAGAGGTTTTGGGAAGAAGTCTGTGGAAATGTTGAAAAGTTATGCCGTCCATAGAGGGATTTCGCTGATGGAGGCTTTGGGAGAACAAATCCGTCAAGGCATGATAAGAAAGCAGGCGCTGGTGGACTATTATGATCAAATAATGGAACTTCACAATACGTATGGGGAATATTCTGCGCAGGATTTGGTGAATAAGGTGCTTGATTTGGGGTATCGGAAAGAATTGCAGCAGGATGTGGATCAGACTAAAATTGATAATGTGGCAGAGTTTATTTCGGCGGTAATCGGATTGGAGAAAGAGAATCAGGACAGGCTGACACTGGATGAACTGCTTTCCCATTTTGCCCTATTTTCCCAGCAGGATGACGATACAGAGAAGGACGTGGTTAAGATTATGACCATTCACACCGCCAAGGGGCTGGAGTTTAATACCGTATTTGTAAATGGCATGGTGGAAGGGCAGTTTCCCAGTAAACGTCTGAAAAATGAAGATGAATTGGAAGAGGAACGGAGGCTGTTTTATGTGGCGGTCACAAGAGCCGAGAAGATGTTATATATCAGCAGTTACGAAACGAAGATAGCATCTTTTGATGCCAGACAATCCGCTTTTTTAAATGACATAGACAGTAATCTTTTGGAATTGGTGGGGAACAGTAAAATCGGCGAGGCATATTATACACCGGCTATGTTGCCTAAGGCGCAGTTTGAAATCGGCGATAAGATATTGCATAAAGGATTCGGAGAAGGTAAGATTGTAGGAGTAAACGAAAAGACGCAGGTATATGAGATAGATTTCCTGCGTCTGGGTGGCATAAGGAAGATACAGTTTAGAGCAGGGCTGGAGAAGTTGTAAGTGCGTCCTGGAGCGGGAGTTAAGAAGCATGGAAAGCAAGAGATATGAATGGCCGGATAACATACGGGGATTTACGCTTATCAGTATGATTTTTTATCATGCTGTGTGGGATATTGTGTACCTGTTTGATGTGGAGTGGACATGGTTTCAGTCAGGTTTGGCATATCTTTGGCAGCAGAGTATTTGTTGGACTTTCATTTTTTTGTCGGGTTTTTGCTGGTCTTTTGGCAGAAATAAAATGCGCAGAGGAATCATTGTATTTCTGGCAGGAATGGTGGTCAGTCTGGTAACGGTAATTGCAATGCCCGGCAGTCTGATTCTCTTTGGGGTGTTGACTTTTCTTGGGACGGCAATGCTGGTTATGATATTGCTTGAGCCTCTATGCCGGAAGGGAAAACCTTTGATAGGCTTTGCAGTGTCCCTTTTGCTCTTTTTACTGCTTCGGAATATCAATGATGGTAATTTAGGATTTGAAGCGGCGGAAGTTATGGCAGTACCTAAGGAGTTATATGCAAATGATGTTTCAACTTTCCTTGGGTTCCCCAAGAAGGGCTTTTTTTCTACGGATTACTTTTCATTTTTTCCATGGTTCTTTTTGTTTCAGGCAGGTTACTTTGGTTACAGAATTGCAAAAGAGCGGGAGTGGCTCCGTTTTCTGAAAGGATCTCAAATTCCGGTATTGGGAACAGTAGGCAAGCATTCTTTAGTAGTTTATCTGATTCATCAGCCGGTTGTTTATGGAGTGCTGTATGTGTTCTTTTATTTTGTATAAACAGCCATAAGGTGTGCGATACGGAAACGGAAAGTGTCATAAAACAAGGAAAATGTCATGGAAGATATTGAAAATTCTGACTTCTTCGCAGTATAATAAAAAAGTAACACAAATTTGAAAGAAGAAAAAATGAGCATAAGTAAAAAGGAATATCGGGGGTACACTAAATGAAACATAAAACCAGAAAAATGAGCATTAAGATAAAAATTTTGGCACCGGTAGTAGTGTTACTGTTGTTTATTTGTCTGGCCATGGGTGCTTCAGCCTATTCCAATATCCGTAAGGGGATGATTCAAATAGGTGGGCAGCAGGCAGATATGGTGGCTTCCATGGCAGTGGATTCTGTTGGGGGCATTTTTGTAGCGGCCATTGATGAAAACAGTTATGATTCCGCAGAATATAATCTGGTGCTGTTATCCCTGCAAAATATACAGGAACTTTGTGAAATAAAATATTTGTATACACTTTACACAGACGGAAGTACTGTATATTATGGTGTGGATACGGATGAAAGTGCGGACAAGGCTATGCCGGGAGATATATTTGAGGTGCCTTACGAGGAAATGGCGGGAGTGTTTGCCGGACAGGAATATGTACAGGATTATATTGATCAGTCAAATGGCGAGGCCCTGATTTCCGTATACAAGCCGATTTATTATAATGGGGAAATTGTGGGCGTTCTGGGTAGTGATTATGATGCATCAAATATTGTAGAAAGCCAGAATGTTCTTCTTAGAAATGTGCTGATTATCGGACTTGTATGTTTGGTGGCAGGTGTTTTGATTGTAAATCTGATTGTATTTCGAATTATAAAGAACCTGCGCAGAGTAGACGAGAAGATTTATGATTTGGTACATAATGAAGGCGATTTGACGAACAAATTAGATATTAAAACCGGTGATGAACTGGAAAATATATCTAACAATGTGAACCAGTTGTTAGAGTATATCAGAAGCATTATGATTAATATCGCTCAGGATTCCGTGAAGTTAAACGAATCTTCTGTAGAGGTAGTTAAGAAACTGGCAGAGGCAGATGTAAATATTACTTCCGTTTCCGCCACCATGGAACAAATGAATGCCGCAATGGAAGAGACAAATGCTTCTGTAACCCAGATTGACGAGGCTATTGTTTCTATCTATGAAGAAATCGAAAGTATTTATAAAGAGGCAAACGAAGGAAAGAAAACCTCCGAAGAAGTAATCGGCAGGGCTACGGAGATTCATGAAAATGTTGCAGCCCAACAAATTGTGGCACGCAAAGAGGCGGATAAAATGGCTATGGCCATGAACGATAAAATAGAAAAATCCAAGGCGGTAGAGGAAATTACTGCTCTTACGGAAAATATTTTGTCGATTACATCCCAAACAAGCCTGTTGGCGCTGAATGCGGCTATTGAAGCGGCAAGAGCGGGAGAGGCAGGCAGAGGTTTTGCGGTAGTGGCAGATGAAATAGGCAGGTTGGCTACCAATTCCGCTGAAGCAGCAAGTCATATCAGTGAAGTGAGCAGTAATGTAATTACAGCGGTAAATGAACTGGCAAAAGAGGCTGAAAGTATCATAGCGTTTATGAATGAAACTGCCATGGGAGGCTATGAGAAACTGCTTGATGTCAGCGAAAACTATACAAATGATGTAGAAGACATGAACAAAAAAATGCAGAAGTTCGCAGAAGAGAGCGATATGCTGCGTGACAATATGGATGGCATTAAGGAAGCGGTAGCGGCTGTTAATATTGCAATTGGTGAATCTACCATCGGTATCGAGAGTGTGACAAAGCAGGCAGTAGATTTGGCAACAGGTGTAGGCGAAATTGCAGAAGAGGCAAAAAACAGCAAGAATATTGCGGAAAACCTGGACGGAGAAGTAAAGAAATTTAAGTTGTACTAAAACATAAAGGTCTTGATTGGAGAGCCCAATCAAGACCTTTGCTTGTTAATAGGATAACAGAAACTATTATCTGTTGTTAATCAATTTTGTAAGTTCAACGGGATCAACAATCTGACCGTCTTTGTAAACACGCATGTTACCGGAAGCGATTTCGTCAATCAGGATAACTTCGTCGTTGTTGTAGCCAAACTCGAATTTGATATCCCACAAATCAAGACCGATGGATTTCAAATCATCTGCAACGATTTTGGTGATTTTCAGAGTCTGTTCTTTCATGCTTTCAAACATAGCAGGTGTCATAATGCCAAGTGCAGCAAGTCCTTCACCTGTAACAAGAGGATCGCCCAGAGCATCATTTTTGAAAGTACATTCTACATAGCCACCTTCCAAAGGAGTACCATTCTCGATATACTCACCATATCTGCGGATGAAACTGCCGGTTGCAACCAAGCGGCAGATAACTTCCAAACCATGACCGAATACAGTAGCGGGAAGTACTTCCATAGTAGCGTTTTCTACATCAGCACCTACATAGTGAGTTTTGATGCCGGCATCTTTTAACAGTTCAAAATAATGAATGGATGTTATCAGGTTTGCCTTACCGATACCTTCGATTGTCAGGCCAACACTGTTTTCGCCGGGATCGAATACGCCGTCTTTTCCGGTGCAGTCATCTTTAAATTTCAGCATAACGTTTCCGTTATCAAGGCCGAATACGTCTTTGGTTTTACCTTCATAGATTTTTTTCATACTTCGCTCTCCTTTGTTGTAGGTGAATTTTTATAATACCTAACGAAGATACTTTAGCACACTTTTCGCAGATGTAAAATATTTTTTTGAAAAAAAATAATTTTTTTTTTACAAATTTTTCAAAGAAATTGAGTGTATATTAATGTATATTAATGTCGAAAATTTTTTAAAAAAAATACTTTAACTTGAAAATAAATTGTAATATAATGTATCTGTTCTTCTTTACGGAGATTAATTTATCGGTTCGGAGAGAACCGGGATGGAGGAGAAAAAATTTATGAAGCAGGATATGATTGTAATTCTGGACTTAGGTAGTACAGAAAACACAGTGATTGCGAGACAGATTCGTGATATGGGCGTTTACAGCGAAATTCATCCCCATGATATCACACCTGATGAGTTGAAGGCACTGAACAATGTAAAAGGTATCATTTTAAATGGTGGTGAAAACAGAGTAGTGGACGGCGTTCCTGTAGATGTTGATCCTGCGATTTATAATTGCGGATATCCTGTAATGGCAATTGACCATCCTACAGCCCAATGCGCGGCTCAGTATGCTGAGATTCCCGGTGAGGATGTAATCAGGGCATTCGTGTTTGATGAATGTAAAGCAGAGGCTAACTGGAATATGAAGAACTTCATTGAAGATCAGGTGGAACTGGTCCGCCGTCAGGTTGGTGACAAAAAAGTTCTGTTGGCTCTTTCAGGTGGCGTTGACTCATCCGTAGTAGCGGCGCTTCTTTTGAAAGCCATTGGCAAACAGTTGGTTTGTGTTCATGTTAATCATGGTCTTATGCGCAAAAATGAATCTGAAAGTGTTGTAGAAGTATTCAGAAATCAGTTGAACGCTAACCTTATATATGTAGATGCTACAGAAAGATTCCTGACAAAACTGGAAAATGTAGCGGACCCCGAGCAAAAGAGAAAAATCATCGGCGGTGAATTTATCCGCGTATTTGAAGAAGAGGCAAGAAAACTGGAAGGTATCGATTTCCTTGGTCAGGGCACTATTTATCCTGATATCATCGAATCCGGTACAAAGACCGCAAAATGCGTAAAATCTCACCACAACGTAGGCGGTCTTCCTGAGGATCTTCAGTTTGAACTGGTAGAGCCTTTGGCACAGCTTTTCAAAGATGAAGTACGTGCATGTGGCGTAGAACTTGGTCTTCCCGCAAACATGGTGTATCGTCAGCCCTTCCCCGGTCCGGGACTTGGCGTGCGTTGCCTTGGAGCCATTACCAGAGACCGTTTGGAAGCTCTTCGTGAGGCAGATGCAATTCTCCGTGAAGAATTTGCAAATGCAGGACTTGATAAGAAGGTATGGCAGTACTTCACTGTAATCCCTGATTTCAAAGCTGTTGGTGTAAGAGATAATGCCAGAAGTATGGGTTACATGGTAGTGATTCGTGCCGTGAACACCATCGATGCAATGACAGCAACTATCGAAAGAATTGATTACGATATCTTAGAGAAAATTGTTGACAGAATTACCACAGAAGTTCCCAGCGTCAACCGCGTATGCTACGAACTTACAAAGAAACCTGTGGCAACGATTGAGTTCGAATAGGAGAAAAACGCTCGGAAGGCCAGAAAACACTGGATTTTTGGGAGACGTGGTTGCAGATTGGTTGCAAAAATGTGTTATCAATTTGTTATCAGAATGATTTGAATATGTATATAGGGAATGCCGCAGAGGAATCTGCGGCATTTCTTTTGAAACATATCTAATGTAAAAGTATATGTGAAGCATTTAGTAGGCAAGTCTACAAACGCGTTTTTATTAAATCCTATTATTGTATAAATTATTAAATTGGCGAGGTTAATAATTTACAGAAAAGGATAAATGTATGTGTATTATGGATTACCACATACGGTTTGTTGTGTGGAGAAATACCGGTCTGTAAAAGTTAAGTACTTCATCAAAGAATTTGATTATGTTCTGCTTCATATTTATCATCTCCTTTCGTTTGATCTGAGGTAATCATAATTCAAAATGAGACGTATTACTCGCCAAAATAGATTTAAAAGTAGACAAAAATTGCAAAAGAAAAAGAAGGATTATGTATGTCCTTCTTTTTGCTTTTCTAGTGTTTAATATTGTTTCTGTATTCAGAAGGTGAAATCCCCTTCAATTTTTTGAATGTTCTGCTAAAATAGAGCGGATTGTCATAGCCCACGATGCTTGCAACTTCCGTAATGTTGTATAGATTACTTTTCAGAAGCGCTTCGGCATTATAGATACGCACGGACAAAATATACTGTAGTGGTGTGAAGCCGGTATATTGCTTAAAGTTACGAATGAACCAGCTAGTGCTCATATTGTGATTCTTTGCATATTCTTCAATGTTTATTTCTTCGTTGTAATGCTCGTTAAAATATAAAGTGGCAGCATCAATATCTTCTGCGATTTGACTGTTGTTCATTCTTGAGCTGATTTGCAAATGTCTATGAACCATAATAAAGATTTCACGTAAATGAATTTCCAATATTTCTGTATAATGTTCCTTACACATTTGCAGTTCCTGAATCATCAGGCGAAAGTGATTCTGGTAATCAAGTCCTTTTCCGCAATAATAGACATGTTTATCTTTCGTAAGTCCATATGAGCGGAGGATGTTTGTAACATCACTGCCGGTAAAATGTACCCAATATACTTCAGTCTGATCTTCTCCGTAATATTCGTATTTTTGTGGCTCTTTTGGCCGATAAAGAACCATATGTCCGGCGGTAACAATCTCTTCTTTGCCACCAAAGTGAAAATGAGCTTTGCCGGAAGCAATGTATAAGAGCTGAAAGTCCAATCTGCCCCTAGGTCGCCAAGTTGGTAATTTTGGACGCGTGAATAAGTGATAGGTGCCACAACTGGTAACTATCAAAGGCTGAGACTTGTCCTTTATGTCCATAGTTGTATTGTTTAGGTAGGCGTTATTTGTGTACATATATCTCCTTGCTATGGATAATTCATTTTTTTATGTGGAATATGATGAAATAATCAGCAAAAATGCATCTCGTTTTGTTTATTGTATCATTTTGTGCATGTTTTGTCCAATTCTTGATATGTATTTTTAATAGTTAGTTTAGTATAATTTAGATAGTTAATAAAGAAACAATTTGCAACGGCGAGGTTACAAATTTATCAAAGAGAAAGGGAGATTTTATTATGGAGCAGAAAAAGTATTTAAAAATGCGAAATATCGTCGGATACGGAACAGGTGATATTGCAGGTAACGTAGTTTATGCGTTTTTATCATCATTCGTGATGATTTATCTGACAAACACAGTAGGATTGAATGCCGGTATTGTAGGAACATTGATTGCGGTATCAAAATTGTTTGATGGAATCACAGACGTGTTCTTTGGTTCTATGATTGACAAGACTAAGTCTAAAATGGGTAAAGCAAGGCCTTGGATGTTTTGGGGATTCTTCGGATGTGCAATCACATTGTTTGGAGTATTTGCAATACCGACTAACATGGGGCAGATAGCACAGTATGCATGGTTCTTCATTGCATATACATTATTGAACGCCGTATTTTACACAGCAAACAATATTGCTTATTCAGCACTTACAGCACTTGTAACAAAGAACAGCAAAGAACGAGTACAGATGGGCTCTTTCAGATTCATCTTTGCATTCAGTACAAGTTTGCTTATTCAGACAATCACAGTTGGCGCAGTAGATGCGTTAGGTGGTGGAGCAGCAGGTTGGAGAAATATAGCAATTATTTACTGTATCTTAGGTGTTATTACAAATACACTTGCAGTATTCTCTGTAAAAGAACTTCCGGAGGAGGAACTGGCAGAGGGTGAAACTGTAGAGGAGAAAAAAGATGACAAGCTTACTTTGATTCAGTCTGCAAAGTTATTGTTCACTAACAAGTACTACTTGATGATTTGTGTCGTATATATTCTTCAACAGTTATATGGAGCAATGATTAACATTGGTATCTACTTCATGACATATGTGCTTCTTAACAAAAACCTATTTGGAGCATTCTCTTGGGCAGTAAACATTCCGTTAATTATAGCGTTAGTATTCACTCCTAACTTGGTATCAAAGTGGAAAGGAATGTACAAGCTTAATAAATATAGTTATATGGTTGCTACAGTAGGACGTTTGCTGGTAGTTGTAGCCGGATACATGGGAAGCGTTCCTTTGATGTTACTCTTTACTGCGGTTGCAGCTTTAGGACAGGGTCCTTGGCAGGGGGATATGAATGCGGTTATTGCGTCCTGTTCTGAATATACATACTTAAAGACTGGAAAAAGAGTAGACGGTACTATGTATTCCTGTACTTCATTAGGTGTAAAAATTGGTGGTGGTCTCGGTACTGCAATCGCAGGTTGGATGCTTGACCTTAGCGGATTTATTAATGGTGATGCTGCGATACAGCCGGATAGCTGTATTAACATGATGTATTTTATGTATCTCTGGCTTCCTTTCATCCTTGATTTATTGATTACAATCATCCTGTCATTTATGAATGTAGAAGAGGCTAATGAAAAATTGAAAGCAGAAAGACAGTAGCATGATGATAGCCTCTAGAGTATAACTTTAGAGGCTATTATAGAAAGTGAGGAATATTATGCAGGCAAATATTAAATGGTTGGATAACCCGGAAGTATTTCGTGTAAATCAGGCAGATGCACATAGTGATCATAATTATTTTATGAATTATGCAGAGTTGGAAAGAGGAAAAAATAAGCTTTTACAATCATTAAATGGTCAATGGGATTTTCAGTTCAGTATCAATACCATGGAGAGACCCCAAGAGTTCTATCAGGTAGATTATGACAGAAGTAGCTTTGATAAGATTATGGTTCCGGGACATATTGAGTTGGCTGGTTATGACCAGATTCGATATATCAATACTTTGTATCCTTGGGAGGGAAAGAAGTACCTTAGAGGTGCACATAGTATAGAAGGTGCCGGAGATGGCGCAGGAATGTTCAGTGAAGCAGAGTATAATCCGGTAGGTTCTTATGTGAAGACATTTGACCTTGACAGTGAATTAGTTGACAAAAGAATTAGTATATGCTTCGAGGGTGTGGAAGAGGCAATGTATGTTTGGTTAAATGGAGAGTTTATCGGATATGCAGAAGACAGTTTTACACCATCAGAGTTTGACTTGACGCCTTATATCAAAGAGAAGAACAATGTGCTTGCAGTACAGGTGCATAAGATGAGCACGGCAGCATTTTTAGAGGATCAGGATTTCTTTCGATTCTTTGGAATCTTTAGAAATGTTACATTAAAAGCAATTCCTGATATTCATGTGCAGGATATGTGGATTCAACCTATTCTGAATAAGGACAATGCAAGTGGCAAAATTATTGTAGATGTAAAGGTTTCTTCTACAAAGGATTGCGCAAAGAGTGCAAAGTTTGTACTTGCTGATAAGGCTGGAAATAAGCTCTTGTGTGAGAGTATCACACTTGCAGATGTATCCGGTATTGTGGAAGGTACTCTTACAGTGGACGTGGAAACGGTAATTCCCTGGGACAATCACAGTCCATATCTCTACGATACTTACATTGAATTATATGATGGTAAGCAGCTTGTAGAGGTAGTTCCATACAAGGTTGGTTTTAGAAGATTAGAGATTATTGATAAGGTAATGTACTTAAATGGTAAGAGACTTGTTCTGGTAGGTGTAAACAGACATGAATGGAGTGCAAAAACCGGACGAGTGATCGGAATGGAAGAAATGATTTCAGATATGCAGTGTGTTAAGAGGAATAACATTAACGCGGTGAGAACATGCCACTATCCGGACCAGATCCCTTGGTATTATATGTGTGACGAGGCAGGTGTTTATCTGATGTCAGAAACCAATTTAGAAAGCCATGGTTCTTTCCAGAAACTTGGTGCTATCGAGCCATCTTGTAATGTACCGGGTTCGATACCACAGTGGAGAGAAGCAGTTATTGACAGGGCAAGAAATAACTTCGAAACCTTTAAAAACCATACCTCCGTATTATTCTGGTCTTTGGGAAATGAGTCTTATGCGGGTGATGATATCGAAGCTATGAACAAATACTTCAAAGATAAGAACGATGGAAGGTTAGTTCATTATGAGAGTTCTTATTACAATAGAGCCTATGAGGATACCATTTCAGATTTAGAAAGTCGTATGTATGCAAAGCCGGAAGATGTTGAAGAGTATTTGAGGAACAGTGCAAAGAAACCATACATCTTATGTGAATTCATGCATGATATGGGTAATTCAATGGGTGGGCTTGGTTCTTACATGAAACTGATTGATAAATACGATATGTATCAGGGTGGATTCATCTGGGATTTCATTGACCAGGCAATCATGGTAAAGGATGAGGTAACAGGCAAGGAAGTATTAAGATACGGTGGAGATTTTGAAGATAGACCGGCAGATTACGAGTTCTCCGGAAACGGAATTGTATTTGCAGATAGAAGAGAAAAACCAGCAATGCAGGAAGTGAGGTATTACTATGGATTGTACATCTAAATTATTAAGAGTAGTATATGGAGATTTCACACTTGGCGTTCATGGAGAAGGTTTTGATTACATTTTCTCTTATGCACAGGGCGGTCTGGAGTCCCTTGTAAAAAATGGATATGAATGGCTTTACCGTTGTCCAAAACCTACTTTTTGGAGAGCTTTGACAGATAATGATAGAGGAAGCAAGTTTCACATTAAGAGTGGAAGCTGGCTTGCAGCAGATGTGTTTATCGACTGCAAAGAGGTAGAAGTAATTACAGATGGCGAGTCACAGGGAAAGCCTTGTGCACCGGATAACAATAAGTATGGCGGAGATGTTTTCGCTGAAAATGTGGTTGTAAAATATGTGTATGAGACTATTACTACACCTGCAACTACTGTAGAGGTGGTTTATAGTGTGGACAACAAAGGTAAGATTACAGTAAATGTTTCTTACAAGGGTGCGCAGGGATTACCGGAACTTCCGGTATTCGGATTAAGATTTATTATGCCAACATTGGCTGATAAATATATGTATGAAGGACTTTCCGGTGAAACTTACCCGGATCGTATGGCAGGAGCTGTAAAAGGGGTGTATGAGATAAATAACTTAAGTCTGACACCATACCTTGTACCGCAGGAGTGTGGTATGAGAATGGATACGGATTGGTTAGAAGTATCAAGACGCACAAGTCTTAATAACAGCAGAAAAAACAATTCGGATCAGATTTTGAGAATTGAGAAGGATAAAAATACATTTGCATTCTCCTGCCTTCCTTATACAGCAAGCGAGATCGAAAATGCAATGCACCATGAGGAACTGCCACCGGCAAGAAGAACAGTGCTTTGTGTGTATGGAGCAGTAAGAGGTGTAGGTGGAATTGACAGTTGGGGCAGTGATGTTGAAAAAGCATACCATATCAATGCAGAAGAAGATATTCATTTTTCTTTCACAATATGTTAAGAGACTGTTGGTGTTTTAGAAGAAAGAGGTTTTTACAATGAATACAGAGATAATGATTGAAAAAATACAGAGTGGAGAATTTGACAGTAAATTGCTGGATGTTTATGTGGATGATAAACTGTTGGATTATCAGAAAAGTAGATATGTAGAAGCAATCAGAAGGTTCGAAAAAATATATGAACCGGGCGAAGCAAAGATTTTTAGTGCTCCGGGAAGAAGCGAGGTTGGTGGAAACCACACAGACCACCAATACGGAACTGTATTAGCTGCATCTATAAATCTTGACAGTATTGGGATTGTCAGAGCCACAAATGACAATGTGATTCGCCTGGTTTCTGATGAGTACGAGGAAATTGTAATTTCACTTGACGATATTTTGCTGAAACAGGAAGAAAAAGAAACTACGACAGCTTTAATTAAAGGTGTTGTATCAGGATTTTTGAATAAACCAGATTCTAAAAGATGAGATTGCAAAGGTATTTGTTAAAGTTTTAGAATGTGCCGGTGTATATAAGCATACTGAGGATGGAATAAGTGAATTCAAGCGATTTATAGCTTCGCTGTAATTATATGGAGTAATTGAAGTGATATTAACATACGAAAAAAGAAATACAGAAATAGCACTGGAACAAAAGAAAACCATTCATGTTCCACCTCATCTGCATGAGGCAATAGAGATGATCTTTGTAACAGAGGGAAGTGTCGAATTGGGAGTGGGGCAAGAGTTATTTCATTTGGAAAAGGGAGACTTTGGTATTGTTTTTCCCAATGTTATTCATCATTATCAGGTTTTTGGTTCTGGAAGAAATAGAGCAATCTATTTATTTGCAAGGCCAACACTCTTCTCATCTTATATTGAGGAGCTGCAAAACTGTTGTCCTAAGATACCGGTAATTGCAAAAGAGGATGTTTCGCCGGATATTGAATATGTTATCAATCAGCTTGCGAAGCAGAAAGAATATAACGGCAGGTTGGCAAAGGCTTACATTCAAATAATACTTGCGCATGTGTTTATGGACATGGAGATCATAACCAAGGATTCGGTTGGAACGGATGATATCATATACAACGCAGTTGAATATGTTGCGAAGAATTTTAGAGAAGAGATAACACTGGAAAAAATGGCATTTGATTTATGCGTAACCAAATATGTTTTGTCAAGGATGTTTGCAAAAACATTTCACTGCAATTTCAGCAAATATGTCAATGGAATTCGATTAAGCTACGCGCAGGCAATATTGCAGGACTCAAAAGAATCTATCACAAATATTGCGTTGGATTGTGGTTTTGAAAGTCAAAGAACATTTAACAGAGTGTTTAAAGAACAATATAAAATGACACCGAGAGAATTCCGTAGCAAGGCTATGGTGTCGAATGCAAATGAGCATACCAATGACGGATGTAGTGCATAAATGGAGATTTTCGAGATGATTGAGCGCATAAGATTTGGAACAACTAAAGAGGGGGAAGAGGCAAGCATTTATATTCTTGAAAATAGTAAAGGAATGCATGTTCAGCTATCTGATTTTGGTGCGCTTGTGCTTACGATTTTGTTTCCGGACAAAAATGGATATATCAAAGATATAACTCTCGGATTTGATGAAATGGAGGATTATTATAACACCGATACCGGATTTGGTGCGTATGTGGGGAGAAATGCAAATCGTATCAAAAATGCTAGCGTAACAATAGAGGGAACAGAATACTGCCTTGATAGAAATGATGGTAAAAATAATCTTCATAGTGGATTCAACCGTTCCCATTGTAAAATGTATGATGCTAACTATGGAAAAAGCAGAGAAGGATGCTACGTGGAATTTAGTAGGGCGAGTCTTCATTTAGAGCAGGGATTCCCAGGGGATTTGAAACAAAAGATTCGGTATACGCTTACAGAACAAAATGAGTTGATTATTGATTATAAAATGATTGGCGACAAAACAACCGTGGTGAATCCTACAAATCACACATATTTTAACCTGAATGGGCAGGACTGTGGTAATGTTTTACAACATGAGTTGGAGGTGTATTCAAATGCTTTTCTTGAGATTGATGAGGAATTTATCCCGACCGGAAAAATTCTTGATGTAGAAAATACGCCAATGGATTTTCGCAAAAAGCAGATAATAGGAACACAGATTGACTCCAATTATGTTCAGATAATCCGTGCCAAGGGATATGACCATAATTATGTATTTCCTAATGACAGAAAGTTGAAAAAGATGGCGATGCTACATTCAGAAGAAAGTGGTATAACTATGTCGGTGTATTCTGACTTGTGTGGTTTGCAAGTTTATTCCGGGAATTTCCTCAATGGTGTAATCGGTAAGAACGGTATAAAGTACGAAGAAAGAAGTGGAATATGTTTTGAAACGCAATATTATCCGAATGCATGTAACGAAGAGCAGTTTCCAAGTAGTATATTAAAGGCTGGAGAAACATATAAATCCCGCACAATATATCAATTTACAAATTGTAAAAAAGAAGAAATATAGAATGGTTTTCATACTATAAATGCCGCAGATTGGTTCTGCGGCAAGTATGGCAATGTATATTTAAGTGTAGAGCGTGAGCATCAATGCATAGAGTTAGAAATCACTATAAATAGTAGTTCTAGGCATGATGAACATGTTTCCTATAGTAATGAAAAATGGAAAGAAACATTAGTGGAGTTTGCATACCGAATATTGGACGAAAAGAATAAAGAAACGGTACTTGAGATGTGTAAAAAACTGATTGATGTACTCATGACAAAAGCGGAAGAATTGGAAGTTTCAAGAGATGAACTTGAAACTGTCAGAGATAAGAAAAATAAGAAGAAT
Source organism: Lachnospiraceae bacterium (assembly GCA_017468395.1). Lineage (GTDB taxonomy): Bacteria > Bacillota > Clostridia > Lachnospirales > Lachnospiraceae > Acetatifactor. The sequence continues at coordinate 166,216 of JAFUIR010000005.1, forward strand.
GGTGGATTTTATAAAGGATTTGTATTGCATGAGACCAAAATGAGAACAGAGACTTCTAAAGGTGACACAGTATTTGAACTTCCTTTTGATAGAGGGGCGGTGCAAGAAGAGTATTCTGAGCTTAATGAATTATTGTTTGAACCAGTTACGTATACGGATTATAGAGAACAAAAAGGAAGTGAATTGATTGTTAGAATAAAATATCCGTTGTGTCTTAACAAGTGGCAAAATGAGTTTGTAAGTAAAGGGATTGAAAAGGTGTTTGGTAAGAATGCTCGGTTGAGAATAGAAGCCAAAAGAGAAAGGACATGCTATTCTTTTACGGTTGCAGTATGTCAAGAGAGTTATGAGCAGCTTCGCCTATTGTTTTAAAAGAGGGATTTAGTAAAAAGGTATAAATGCTAGATACGTCAGAGGTGTAGGGTATTGGCTTGGTTTTACATAAGAGGAAGGTAATATTATTTGTATAATAATCTTAGATATTGCATAAAAATGTGTGTATGTACAAAAAATAGTAACAAATATTGAAAAAAGAATAAAGAAGTGATAAGATATCATTACTAAAAAATGTGCATTGACACAAGAAAGAGGAATTGCGATGGAGATACAGAGAGATTCCTACCTTGAGCAGTTGAAGATAAGAAAAGACAATGGAATGATTAAGATTATTACCGGCATTAGAAGATGCGGTAAATCTTTTTTGTTGTTTGTGTTGTTTAAAAAGTATTTATTGGAAACAGGGATTGAGCAAGATCATATTATTGAAATTGCATTGGACGGAATCGAAAACGAAGAGTTACGAGATCCGAAAAAGTGCTATGAGTATATCAAGGCATCCGTGAAAGATAACAAAAAATACTATTTGCTTTTGGATGAAGTGCAATTTATGCCGCGGTTTGAGGAGGTACTTAATAGCCTGCTTCGAATGGACAATATTGATGTGTATGTTACCGGTAGTAATTCTAAGTTTTTATCCAGTGATATTGTAACAGAATTTAGGGGGAGAGGAGATGAGATTCGTATTTATCCGTTATCCTTTGCGGAGTTTTATTCTGTGTATGATGGGGAGTACGATGATGCATGGAATGATTATATGATTTATGGCGGTTTGCCCCAGGTTGTGCAATTTAGCGATGAACGTCAGAAAGCGGAATATTTAAAAAACATATTTACCAATGTGTATCTTAAAGATGTGGTGGAAAGAAACCGGATACAGAATGTGGACGAGATAGGAACATTGGTAGATGTTTTAGCATCTGCTATCGGAGCCCCGTCCAATCCGACAAAAATTGCAAATACTTTTGCAACAGAAAGCGGAAGTACTTATACAAACAAAACCATATCCAATCATATTGATTATTTGGCAGAAGCATTCCTGATATCTAAAGCAAATCGCTATGATATAAAGGGTAGAAAGTATATAGGGGCTAATCTAAAGTACTATTTTGTAGATTTGGGGCTCCGGAATGCTCGACTGAATTTCAGACAGCAGGAACCGACCCATATTATGGAGAATATCGTGTATAATGAATTGCTTGTCCGAGGTTATAATGTGGATGTTGGTATTGTGGAGATTATGGAGAAAAATAGCGAAGGAAAGCGAATTCATAAACAGCTGGAAGTTGATTTTGTAGTTAACCAGGGGAGCCAAAGATATTACATTCAAGTAGCATATGATATGACTTCGGAAGAAAAGCAAAAGCAGGAGTTTCATTCTTTTAGAAATATTGCGGATTCCTTCAAAAAGATAGTGATTGTCAATGGTACTGCAAAGCCATGGAGAAATGAGGAAGGATTTGTCATAATGGGAATGAAATATTTTTTGTTGAATAACGATAGCTTGGCGTTTTAAACGATGCTTATAGATTCGAGCATCGAATCTATAAGAGACCGCCGGCAGTGTAAATCATTTAAAAGCGGGTTTGAAGTTAAGTTAGGTAGAAAAGGTCTTACTGAACGTAATGTTTAGTAGGACCTTTTTGGCGTGCTCTGAAGAGTTTATTTATCAGGTCTTTGCTCAAAAGTACAATCCCATGGCTTTGCATTAGTGGTCAGTATCCACAGAACCGGTAATGCAGAAGGAATCCTTCATAGCGTAGTGGTAACGCCATTCTTTATATTCTTCCCTGGAAATTGGATCTTCGCGAAGTTTGCTTGCCGGTTTTTTATGAATTATAGAGCAGGGGAGTGAAACGCCTTTGTTTGTTGTGATTAAGTAAATAATATCATGGAATTGATAGGAGGAATGTGCTAGAATGAAAGCAATGGAAACTTTGAAGTTGGTGAGGTGTTATGATGATAAGACATATATGTATGTTTACATTAAAAGAAGACAACAAAGAAAGAAATATTGTTGATTTTTTCAAGAGAGCAGAAAAACTTAAGGAATTAGATGTAATAAAAAAGTTTAATATAGTTAAAAATGCAGAGAAAACGCCTGCTTCTAATTATGATGTAGCTTTGGTTTTCGACTTTGATACAGTAGAAACATTAGAAAAATACCAGAAATCACCGCAACATCTGGAATTTGGTGAATTTGTATATTCTGTTAGAGTTGATAGAGCTTGTATTGATTATGAGCTTTAATTTATTCATTACAAATTCCAATTTGTAGAGAACAGAAACTTTCAGGCTTCTGGTGAGTTTGAAAGCAAGCGATTAATTTGAATTGTGGAGGTAGAACAATAATGTATTATTTATTACTTTTAAATCTAATTGTACCATTCGTAATGATTTTAGTAGGAGACATGCTTAAGAAACACCCCGTATCAGATATGAATAAGCATAATGGGTATAACACGCCAACTTCGAGAAAATCACAAGAACATTGGGAATATGCACAAAGTATTGCACCGCATATATTCATATCCATAGGGAAAATACTTGGAGTGGTTGAAATTTTTTTAGTGTAGTAATGTTTTTATTGCATACGCCAATCCACATTGCACTTAATGTAGGGGGGCATAGGGTTTGGTTTTATGTTTTACGGATTTTTTAAAACTGATTCGGAAATAGAAAAAAGGTTCTTAGAAAGTTATCTTTGAAGTTTCAGGAGGTATGAAATGCAAGATAAGTACGTGACAAATTGCCCTTTTTGTGGTGGAACAGAAGTGATAGAGAGTTATCAATCAAGTTATGGTTCTGTGACTGCTGTAAGTAATAAAATGGGTGGAGTCGGGCTGTATCATTCTATTTGTAGAAATTGTGGAAGCGTGGTAAGAAGTTATGTTAAGGAACCTGAAAAACTGCTGAAGAAAAAAGATAGAAGGTAGTTCGTTAACGTTGAATTCTACGGAGGAATTGTAATGGAAAACAAATGTGAAAACTGTGGCGGAGAATTAATAAATGGACAAATGGCAGGGATGCATGGAATGTTTTTTTATCCGGAAGGAGAGATAAAAAAATTAAAACCAAAGAGAAGTTCTGTAGCTTGCTATTGCTGTAAGAGTTGTGGACTTGTTCAGAAGTTTACAGTTAAAGAGGTTGAGAAATTATTGTAGAATAGAATGCGAAGCTTTGAATTTTATAGAATGATTTAAAAGCGACACTCGCCTATGAAAAGCAAGTGGCGCTTTTTGTTTTAATACATTTTAGAAATGCATTAGGTGAAAAAATCAATAGTATCTACACTTGACTTATTGGTCAATGCGTGATATTCTTTACGTGGGTAAATTGACTCGATAGTCAATGCTGTGAAAATAGATAAGGAGGATTTATGTCATTTGCAACATTTGAAAAGCTACCAAAAGATAAAAAAGAATATATTTTATCAACCGGGATAAAAGAATTTTCACAGAAATCTTATAAGGATGTAAGTACAGATATTATCACTCAAAAGTGTCATATTTCAAAAGGTATTTTATTTCATTATTTTGGATCTAAAAAAAACTACTATCTGTATTGCTTAGAAAAGGCATTGGAACGTTTAACTTTAACTACAAAAGAAGATACGGTGGGAGGAAATGATTTTTATGAAATTTTGTTTGCAAGTATGAACCGTAAAATATCTATATGTATGCAGTATAAAGATGAGATGCATATGGTAAATATGGTGTCTCGTGAAGTGTCTGTAGAAATTGCACAGGAGAAAACAGAAATTATAAGAAGATACCTAGCAGGTGTTCAGGCAGAATCGGTACAAACAATAAGAAGAGCAGTTGCTACATTGAATTTTAAAACGGAAGAGAGCAACCAGGTAACCATAGAAGGACTGCATATCTATATCAATGCTGTGTTGAACAAATATTTAGTGCAGTATCAACAGGCTCCGAATGAGTTTTTTGAAAACAGTGAAAAAATCAAAGCGGAATTAAAGGCATATCTGGATGTAATGTTATATGGAATTTGCAAATAAGGAGGAAATATGAAGAAAATAGGAATTTTTAAGGCGATGAAGCTTTGTAAGGATTATGAAAAGATGAGTGCGGAGAAGCAGCAGGAAATTCAAAAAAAGAGATTGGAAGAAATCGTGGAATATGCAAGAAAGAACAGTCCTTACTACAGGAAACTTTATCAGAATGTGCCTCAGTCTTTTAGTTTGACAGATTTGCCACAGACAGATAAGAAAAATCTAATGGAAAACTGGAACGACTGGGTTTGCGACAAGGAGTTAACGTTAGAAGAAGTAGAGAAATTTATGGAGGATACAGACAACATTGGCCGTAAACTAAAGAAGAAGTATTTAGTGTTTACCACGTCCGGTTCTACAGGAAATCCATTGGTTTCTATATATGATAACACGGCAAACAATGTGATGGGTGGAATTTCTGCTCGCCGCAGTTATGCAAGAAAAGAAGATTTAGTTGCGTTTATAAAAAGAGGCGGAAAGAGTATTGGAGTTTTTGCTGATAAAGGTTTCTACTTAGGAAATAGCAGTATCCGTTCTAGATTAAGAAGTATGCCTTGGAAAAAGAAGCAGCTTGCAGTATCCAGTGCCTTGTATCCTGTTGCAGAAATTGTGCAACAATTGAATGAATTTCAACCGGATATGTTAGGAGGATATCCATCTAATTTGGAGCTTTTGATTGATGAAGCAAAGGAAGGAAGATTACAGATTTCACCAGTGATTATCATGACCGGTGGAGAATATTTATCGGACAGCTTAAGGAATAGGCTTGCCGAAACCTTTCATTGTTATGTGCAGACTTCGTATTCCTGTACAGAGGGTGGAACTGTTGCGTGTGAATGCAGGAAGCAACATTTCCATGTGAATAATGACTGGCTGATTGTGGAGCCAGTAGATGCAAATGGAAATCCTGTGCCGGACGGTGTGCAGTCTGACAAGATTTACCTGACAAATCTTTATAATTATACACAGCCTTATATCCGTTATGAGGTGACTGATAGGGTAATTATGCATCACGAGCCTTGTGGTTGTGGTAATACGGCTCCTTGGCTCGAACTTGAAGGAAGAACGGACGATGTTACAACATTTACTCAGGAAGGAAAAGAGATAAAGATTGCACCATTATCTTTTTATGCAGTATTGAAAGAAGTACATAGTCTACGACGTTTTCAAGTGCTTGTGTATCCGGAAAATAGACTGGAACTTCGTATTGAAGAAAAGGATGGCGTAAGTAAAGACGCGGCATTTAAAGATGCAAAAGCATGTTTGGTGAAATTCTTGGCAACTCAAAATATAGTACAAGTTACCATTATGTTGTCAGAGGAAGTGCCAAAGCAGAATCCAAATAGCGGCAAGTTTAAGCATATAATAAATGTGCAAAATAATTTCAAGTTGTAGAGGTATAATGAATCCTGGTTTCGTAAAACGCATGAAAATTTCAGTTAGCGGGTGTTTCGCTGTATGAGCAGTTTATATTCGTAACTTAAAAATAGTTCATAATCAAATTTGAACTTGATGATTATTTTACGTATATATTATAATTATGAAAATACAACTAGAAAGGTTCAAAGAGTGTTTTTTGAAGAAGTATAAGTCAATTGTGCGATAGCGATGGCTATTGCAAATAAAAAAGAATATGTAATAGCCATTGCATCCTAAGTTATTGTTAGGAGGTCGCATATGAGCTATGTAAATGCAGAAGGTGTTTTGCCAAAGAAACTTGTTGAAGAAATTCAAAAATATATTGATGGTCAACTGATTTATATTCCCAGAAAAAGTGAAAATTCATTGTTATGGGGTGAAAAGAATGGCACAAAAGAAAAGTTGGCAGAACGTAATCAAATGATAGTGAACCGCTACTATTCAGGTCAGACTATTGAAGAGTTAAGTAAAACGTATTACCTTTCTGAAAAAAGAATTCAGGGAATTATACATGAATATGAATCCTCAAAAAGAGAGAATGAAGGAGGATTCAAGGATGAATAGAGATAACAAACGAAGGAAATATGAAAAAGGTTATTATAAAACACATCCTTGTAATGAAACGTTTACTTGCAGGAATTGTGGGAGAATGGTAGTACCTGAAGGTGCCGGAAGCAATCATAGAAATCATTGTCCCAATTGTCTTTATAGTTTGCATGTGGATATAGAGCCGGGAGATCGTGAATCGGATTGTGGTGGACATATGGAACCTGTATCGGTGTGGGTTAAAAAGAATGGAGAATGGGCGGTTATTCATAGATGTAAGATGTGTGGTTCATTCAGTTCTAATCGGGTTGCAGCAGATGATAATCCGATGAAACTTATGTCTATTGCGATGAAACCTATTAGTCATCCGCCTTTTCCTGTTGAGAAAATAGAAGAAATGACGAGAATGATGGGTGGCGAGGGTAGCCTAGAGTAGTATTTTCTGAATAGGTTGCGATTTTAGAGAGCATTTATCTTGTGAGATGAATGCTCTTTATTGCTAATGTAAGGAATAGAAGGAAAGAATTTGAGGAGTAAGAATTATGAATATCAATGATTATACAAATTACATGTCGTCAGAAACGCTGATGGGCCCTAATAGTGCAAGGGTTTTGGAGGAGCTATTCAAAAAATATCCCTTGCAACTTGAAAAGGATGATACGGTTCTTGATTTGGGGTGCGGAAAAGGACTGACGAGTTTGGTAATTGCGAAAGAAACGGGTGCGAAGGTTTATGCAAATGACCTTTGGATCAGTGCAGAAGAAAATGCAGGGCGTTTTGAAGACTGGGGAGTTGGAGAACAGATAACCCCCGTTTGCGAGGATGCGAATGATTTAAGTTTTGATAAAGGGCAGTTTCAAGCTTTGGTCAGCATAGATTCTTACCATTATTTTGCAGGTAAAGTTGGATTTTTTGATAATAAAATTTTGCCATTCTTGGACGATAAGGCTGTAGTGTTGATTGGCATTCCGGGGATAAAAGATGAATATGCGGGACATTCTGAAGAGCTTCTTTCTGATTGGCTTGGGGAGGAAGCATATATGTTTAAAAGTCCAAGAGAATGGAAAGAAATTATCGGAGACCACAGCAGGATTGAAAAAGTTGAAGCATGGGAAATGGAGTGTTTTGAAAATGCATGGAGCGAGTGGTTTGCTACGAATCATAAATATGCTTGTGGCGATAAGCAGCACTTTGAGACAATTATCAAGCCATATACCTGCTTTGTGGGTATTTTCGTTAAATTAAAATAGTACATATGGTGGAGGATAATGACATGAGTATTCAAGAATTAGAAATAAAAATGTGGAATGCCGCAAAAAGCAGAGATTCAAAAGCGTTCTTGGAAGTGGTAGATGAAAATGCGGTTATGGTTTGCGGTGGTTTTAGGTGTAGTGGTGCAGACTATGCAGAGATAATTAAGGAGTTTGATGTAGCGCAATATAAGATCTCAAATTACGAAGTGATTGAGGAAACAGAATCACTTTGTCAAATTCATTATGTAATAGACTTGACAGTTGGTGACAGAAAAAATGCAGATTTAGAAGGTGTATTCCACATAACATCCACTTGGAAGAAAGATTCAGATAAGTGGAAATTGATTTTCAATATGGATTCACGAATAATTAAATTATAAAATGATAAACTTTGACGGAGGAAAAAGAGAATGAGACTCGATGGATTTGGGTTGTTTGTAGACG
>JAFUIR010000006.1 GCA_017468395.1 Lachnospiraceae bacterium
AGCGGTTACTATCTGTATGACCCCAGAGGAAGTGTCACAGGCATTACCAACAAAAAGGGACAGATTTACCAGTCTTACCGTTACAATGCCTTCGGTGAAATCACCTTTGGCGAGCCGAAGTACGACAACGAGTATACCTACAACGGGGAATCCTATAACCCCAACATCGAAAGCCAGTACCTGAGAGCCCGTTATTACAACGTGACACTGGCAGCCTTTATAACCGAGGACAGTTACCTTGGAGACATCACCAGTCCGCTGACCTTGAACCGCTACAACTACTGCGTGAGCAGCCCGCTGAACTATGTGGACCCGAGTGGGCATTGGAATGATGATATAGAATTGGATGATTCACCTAAACCTTCTAGAGCAGAAAGTCTTTCAGAAGATATTAGTGACAGATTGGAAAAAGAAGTTCTGGATGCCATAGCATATATGGAGGAAAATGAAGGCTCAACATATGGCGATTATATTGAAGAAAAGGTATATCTAAGGGAGAAAGAGAAAGAGGAATTTATTGAAGATGCTATAGAATGGTGGACAACAGACTCTGTTGGAAGTAGTATTGCAAGTATTCATCACGCAGTCCTAACTCCGGTAACCGCACTTGTGGTGACTGTTCGCAATTTGAATATGCAACTTACAGAAGGTTATTGTGGTAACCAGTGGAGTGATATTGTAGAGGTAAACAATAATATAGTAGGTGGTCTTGGTGAAAGTTTGTATACTACAGGACAGTATCTGTATGATCCGATGAATTTGTGGTACACTGGTGCATACATAGCAATGAATTCATCAGAAACTATTTTCGCTGATCCGTTTGAACAAGTTTTGCTTGTGTACGATAGTTTTTGGAAAGGTGATAATAAAACTGCACCAAAGGCAGTGGGTAAGACTGTCATGGATGTAGCGCAAGCGGCAGTAGTAGCCAGTGCAGTAAAAGGTTGCGGAATAGATGGCGTAAGTGGAAAGCCGAGTGCGGGTGTTGCTACGGGTGCCAATGGGATTAACCGGTTCAATGGGCTGCCTGAAAATCAAGGCTATAGTTCATTTGGACAATTAAAGAATGTGATAGGTTCGGCGGGGGAAGGAAAACATTGGCACCACATAGTAGAACAATCGCAAATAACAAAATCAGGTTTTAGCGCACAGCAAATACATAATACATCAAATATTATTGCAATTGATCAAGCAACTCATGCAAAGATTACAGGTTATTATAATACAACAACCTTTAGATTTACAGGTGGACAAAGTGTACGTGATTGGCTTGCAGGACAGAGTTATGAATATCAATATGAATTTGGTCTTGATGTATTAAGAAAGTATGGGGTGATAGAATGAAAAAGTATAGCAAAGAAGATGTTTTGAGACAGTATGAAGAAAGCGGTAGAATAATGTATCAAGCCACTTTGGATGGGGACTATAAAGCAAACAACAGAGAAGGAAAACGATTAACGAAAATTTTTAAATATTTCGAAGAAAACAGAGAGTTTGCATTTGACTGTATACATGATATGTTAAGTAGTCAAAATGTTGTGGTCAGAACAGATGCAGCGGCATATTGCTTAGCTTTAAATGAAAATATTGATGAAGCCTTGGAAGTATTATCTGAAATAAGCGACAGAAAAGAGAACGGGATATTTGGATTTAATGCAAAGAAGACTTTAGAGGTTTGGAATGCACAAGGTTACTTACAAATATATCCTAAAAAAGAGAAGTGATATATCTGTTGAATACAGAATTACTTGAGCAGAAGGTAATTATGGCAAGAGAGGTATTTATAGAGTTAAATTGTTGTAGATATTTTAAAGATTAATGAATGGGGAACCACTTTTAATCCTAATCAGTGGATATTACCTATACAGGATATTTATTATCAATATGCAGTATATTATACATTCCCGGAGGAGCCTGGAATGATATATTATAGTTTGAAGCGTTCCACGCCAGCCCCGCAATATTTGCCAAGTATGGTAAAAGAGACGGAAGCAAGAAGGAAAGTGTCACTTTGTGAGCCACAGACTGTAATAAAAAATGTATTAGATGTGGCAGTATCGCTGTCTTTTTTGACAAGTTTACAACAGGCAGAACAAGCAGCACTTTCTATTGCAAATTTCTTGTTCTTGCCAATTATACTACCGGAGCAGATATGGGAGGATACGATTAATCGTTATAATCCAGAGTATCAACCACAGGCATAAGGGGTGTAAAATGAAAAAGTGAATGAGCAAGTCCTGCATATATTTATAGCGCAGGACTTGCCCAAAAAGGAGATTAACTGTTATGAATAAAAACAAAATGATAAAAGAAATTATAAGTCCTGTTATGGAAGAAAAAGGATTTCATTTTAAACGTCATGTTACGGGATTGTGGGAGTGGGAAAAACAAATAGAAGATATAAGGGAAGAGGTCAGCATCGTAGACTTTAGAGGTGCTATTTCTTTAATAATAGGAAAGAGTATGAAAGGTGTGTGTTACGTAGAAGGTGAGAGTCTCCTATCTACTTTAGATAATCCCAGAACAAAGCAGTCAGATTGGAAATATTGGGAAACGATTGATGCAGAGTTATATAAAAATATTTTATTGGATTTTAAGGATATTTTAATTCTGAATTGTGATGAAGTGCTGAAACAACATGTAAAAGAAATCAGGAGCGCAATTCCGAATAAAAAACATTTTGAAAGATATGTGGAACATTTTGATGAATTGGCAGAAGAGGGCAGAAACAAATTAGAAATAAGCAATCAAAATGTATTGGAAATATGGCGTATTATCATGGATAATGTACGTTTGTTAATTGGGCATCCTGTAGAAGAGGTGGAAGATTTATTACTTGGATATGCAGCTTTTATGGAGAAAGAAATGTTAAGGCAATATGGTGGTCGGAGGGAAATTAATTATGATAAAGAGAACTGTAGGTTATGTGAGGTGGGAAAAACGAGAAGTGCATTCAATTTTTTAGCAGAAATGTTTTGGGCATGGGAAAGCGAAGCGTTGTGGGAGACAGGTATAAATAATTTTTATTATTGGTATGAGCGGGAGCAAAAAAAGAAGTAGGTGCTATGGGAATGTGTTATGCAGTCTCTTATCCGTGTTGAAATCAGTCACGCCCTGGGACAATTACGTCCCAAGGCGTGGCTGATTTTTATTTTATCCACCAATCACTTATTCCCACAAACGCTTAATATCTTATCAGCGGCGCCTTTGGCGCCGGAACAACGCTTGAAACCATCGGAGATGGTGGAGGCGTTTTCTTTGTATGATTTATCATTTAGTATTGTGTTTACTGCTTCAAGAATGGACTGGGCATCGGTTTTTTGCAGTTTCAGTCCGGCAGCCAATTGAGATACCCGCTCTGCCACACCGCTTTGCTCCGAGGTCTGGGGGAGCATAATAAGGGGAACAGCAAAATACAGACTTTCATTTACACTGTTCATTCCGCAGTGGGAGATGAAGGCATCTGCCTTTTGCAGGACGGAAATCTGGTCAACGCTGGAAAAAACGGATATATTATCCGGTAATCCGCTAAAGTTTTCTAAGGGAACTAAATTGCCCACAGATAAAATTACCTGATAATCGGTCTTGCCAAGTGCCTCAATAAAACGATGATACAAGGGTAACATGTCGTTGTTGACAGTACCCATAGATATGTACACAAGTTTTTCATGCGTTTTTTCGGTTTCACCGGCAGCAGGCCGTATGGAGGGGCCTACAAAAGCATATTTGTCGGAAAATGTGTCGGAAAAAGGTTGAAATTCCGGCGAAGTATAAACTACTGTGTGGGTATTGTCATCGTTTTGAATGATATCCAGAACGCTTTTTACAGGGTAGCCATTATCCTGCAGGCGTTTGATGTCCTTATTAATCTTGGGCATGGAAAATATCATCTTGAAAAGTTCGCCTATGCTCTGCCTCATAATTTGAGCAGAGTGTTTGTTAAAAGCAAAAGTAGTAGTGGAAGATACAAAAGGAATGGAGAGTTTCATTGCAACAGCCTTTCCCCATACCGCCATGGAATCCGCTACGATGCAATCAGGTTGCAGCCGCTCCATTTCGGCGCACACATGGTCGTTGAGAGCCAAGGTGGTATCCACTAATATTTTTGTGGAAAAGGCTAAGTCCTTTCCTACGCGGGCAGCATCTTTGGGTGTCAGTTTCTGCTCCATGTCGTAGTCGTCGCAGGAAACAAAAGTTGCGCCTGCGGATTCAATTTTTTCTCGCATCATATTGTAGGAATAATACCATACCTGATGTCCTCTGTTTACCAATTCCTTTACAACACCCAAAGTAGGGTTGGTGTGTCCGTGTGCCGGAATACAAAAGAAAACAATTTTACTCATATCACGCCCTCCTATTTCTTCATCTTATACACCGCATCCCCGGGGTAGCCGCCTTTTAGTTTCTGCATGCCGCGCTGGATGGCGTCCTTGGAGGTTTTCCAGTCTGCGTCTTTGTTGCGGTAGTCGAATTTTTCGATGAGCCATGCCACATCTTCATAGAGGCGGTCCATGTTGCGGAGCATCAATTCGGAAATGCGGCTGTAGAATTCCTGACGCTCCTTGTCGCCCAGTTTGGAATCGGAAGCCTCGCAGATATCGCCAAAGTGGGGCAGGCAAAAGCCCTTGCCGTTATCTATTTTTGCACGGAATTCACTGTCCCTTTGATACATCATGAAAAAGGTGTCCAAGTATCTGTCGTAGTGGTCCTTAAAGTAGTTACAGATGTAGCAGGATTCTTCTTTTTCGGCAGTCCATCTGCCGATGGGGTTTGCGGATTCGCCGCTCTTTTTGAATTTGTCTTTCAGAGAAATCTTTCCGGGAGTGTAGGATTTGATTTGCTGGCGCATTTCCCCAATCATTTTTTTGTAATGGGTTTTTAAAATCCAGCCGTTGCCCAGAGTGTTGCCGTAGTCGAACATTTTTTTGAAGTGGGCGCGGCAAAAGCCGGCCTTGTCGGTCTGTTCGCGGATGTCGCTTTCCATATAACTGGAGCCGGAGCCAAGAACAAAGTCCAAAAGGTCCTGTTCAATTTTTCTTTCGATGAAGCAAAAAGGACATTCGTCATCGGCGTTTACGGCATCGTTTAAGGGAATCATATACAACTGTTCTTTCATGGAAAAAGTTCCTTTCTACGGTAAAATTTCAAGTAAATGTTTCTTTTATTGTAGCCTTAAAAATCTGAATTGGCAATGCCCCTTAGAGGGCATTTTTTTCTTGACGTTTGTCCATTGGTTTACTAAGATAGAAAGGAAGGGTTTTATAAAAACTTTATAAATTACAGAGGAGGGTATTTCCATGAGTGACAACTCAAAAGAAAAGGTAGTGCTCGGCGAAGGCGGCATTTATGACGCGAGATCACTGGGCGTACCGAAAATGGTAGTTCTTGGTATTCAGCACATGTTTGCTATGTTTGGTGCAACGGTCTTGGTTCCTTTGCTGACAGGTCTGGACGTTTCTACCACACTGTTGTTTGCAGGTTTGGGTACACTGCTTTTCCATTTCCTTGCTAAGGGCAAGGTTCCTGCATTCCTTGGTTCTTCTTTCGCATTTCTGGGTGGTTATTTTGCGATCGCTCCTAACGGAGAAAAAGAACTGCTTCCTTACGCTTGCTTTGGTGTAGCTTGCGCAGGTGTTTTGTATCTGATTATGGCGGCACTTATTAAGATTTTCGGCAGCGGAAAAGTAATGAAATTCTTCCCGCCTATCGTAACAGGTCCTATCATTATTGCAATCGGACTTAACTTGGCTCCTTCTGCTATTAACAACTGTAATGCAGACTGGCTTATCGCCCTTGTGGCAATTTTGCTGGTTGTTGTTTGCAACATCTGGGGCAAAGGCATGATTAAGATTGTTCCCATTATTATCGGTGTTATCGGTTCTTATCTTGTGGCAGCAGTTATGGGCAGAGTAGATTTTACTGCTGTGGCAGAGGCTGACTGGATTGGTCTTCCGATTCACTGGGAAGAGACAGTATTCTCCTTGGTTGGAAATGCAGATGTTTCCCTGCTTATTTCCGCAGCCATTACCATTGTTCCTATTGCACTGGCAACTATGGTTGAGCATATCGGTGATATTTCTGCGATTTCTTCTACAGTAGGCAGAAATTATATCAAAGATCCCGGTCTTCACCGCACCATGCTTGGCGATGGTCTTGCAACAAGTATTGCAGCGCTCTTTGGCGGTCCCGCTAATACAACTTACGGTGAAAACACAGGTGTTCTTACCCTGACAAAAGTATATGACCCCAGAGTAATCAGAATCGCAGCAGGTTTTGCAATTCTGTTCTCCTTCTCACCGAAGGTAGCGGCACTTATTAACAGTATGCCTACCGCAACTGTTGGTGGTGTATCTTTGGTGCTTTACGGTATGATTTCTGCAGTAGGTGTCCGCAACATCGTGGAAACCCAGACAGACTTCACTAAGAGCCGTAACGTTCTTGTGGCAGCACTGATTCTGGTACTGTCCATCGGTGTTTCCTACAGCACCGCAGGCGCTATCGCATTCTCCATCGGAAGCGTTACCATCAGCCTGTCCGGTTTGGCAGTAGGTGCTTTGGTTGGTATCCTGATGAATGCCATCCTGCCCGGCAAGGACTACAAATTCGATGAAGAGACTCCTGACGAAACAGGTGCAGACTTCGGAAATTCCGGCAAAAGACTGGAAAAAGAAAAGAAATAACAGCATAGAATATACAAAGGTGGAAAGCGGAGTCTAAGGGGCTTCGCTTTCTTTTGTATAAGGCTCATAAACGTTTTTGGAAGGAGACTGACAAAATGAATATTGTGGATATGCACTGTGACACGATTTCCGTGTTGTATGAAAAAAGAGCGGACGATGCCAAGGAGAAGCTTTACCTTAGGGAAAACAGCGGGCATGTAGATCTTGTGAAGTTGCAAAAAAGCGGTTATCTACTGCAAAATTTTGCGCTGTTTGTGGAAAAGGAAGCCTGCGTCGACCCGTGGGAGCAAGTGCAAAAACTATATGCTCTTTATCAGGAAGAATTGGAAAAAAATCGTGACATAGTAGCGCCGGTTTATCAGTTTGCGGATATTGAAAAAAATCGTGCAGAAGGGAAAATATCTGCTCTTTTGACCGTGGAAGAGGGAGCAGTTTGCAAGGGTGAAATCGAGAAGTTATGTAAACTGCATGAACAAGGCGTGCGCATGATGACACTCACATGGAATTATCCGAATGAACTGGGCTTTCCGAACTTAAACGGTCCCAGAGGGCAGGGCATGCAACAGGCGGCAGCGAAACTTTCGGATGTGGAACGTGACTTTATGGTGAAAGCCTATTTAAATACCCCGGATGTGGAAAACGGTCTTACGGAAAAAGGCAGGGAATTTGTCTGCAAAATGCAGGAACTGGGCATGATTGTGGATGTGTCCCATCTGTCTGACGCAGGTTTTTATGAGGTGCTTGAATGTACCACAAAGCCCTTTGTGGCAAGCCATTCCAATGCACGGGCTGTTTGCCCTTGTGTGCGCAATATGACCGATGATATGATTCGTAAACTGGCTGAGCGGGGCGGCGTTATGGGGCTGAATTTCTGCGCAGATTTTCTGGAGCAACTTCCGGTAGGCACTCCCAATCCCGGAACAGTCGCAGCTATCGTGGAACACGCCCGCCACATCACAAATGTGGGAGGAACAGAGGTGCTTGGACTGGGCAGTGATTTTGACGGCATAGCCACTCACCAGGGACTGACGGATGCCGGAAAGATGGATTTATTGTTTGAGGGACTGAAGAGAGGGGGATTTAAGTCGGGACAAATCGATAAGATGTTTTCAGACAATGTGCTGAGAGTTTATAAAGATATATTGTTTTAAAAAGAGATCTGGCATAAAAGTCCACAAACAAGCATTTTTTTGTTATAATAGAACTAATTGTTAGAGTGATGGAAATATTATCGAAAAAGTCGTCAGGAAACAAAAGAAAGCGTAAAGGGAGAACGTAAAAGGGATGGATATTAATCAGGTGGGAAGTATGCTTGCCTACAAAAGAACAAAAGACAATGTTAGTATGAATGATTTGTGTGAAGGAATATGTGACAGGAGTTTTTATAACCGGTTGGAACAGGGGAAAAGGGGCTGTGAAAAAATAGTTGCAGAAGCGCTTTTGCAGCGAGTGGGATTTGCTTCCGACAAGTTTATCTATTTTCTGGATTCAGAGGAATACAAGTTATTGCAGATTAGGGAAAATTTAATTGGTGCTGTGGATAGGGAAGAATTTGCGAAAGCAGAAGAGTTATACGGAGAATACGAGAAAGAGACGGCGAAAAGGAGTGTGTTACATCGGCAGTTTCTGCTTCTGATAGACAGTGTTTTATATTGGAGAAAACAATTGTATCAGAAAAGTCAGGTAGACTTTGAGTTGATTGAACGAAAGTTATGTGAGGCATGGAATATTACGAGAGGTAATTATAAACTTGCAGAGGGTTGTCCTCAATATATGGGATTTGTGGAACTTCTCATCAAGTGCTTTTATTTCCGGCTACAAGAAGAGCAGGGGAGGATAGTATGTGCTCTTAATGGGTACGAGAATATTCTTGCCTACATGAATGAAAAAATGGATGAAAGGGATAAAGCCACCTTTTATATACAAACTGCCTACAGAATGCTTTGCTTAATGGAGAAAATCGGAGAAAGTACAGATGAGACGCAGGAACAGTTATATCAAAATTGTATGACTTTTTTAAAGCGGCATGGAAGAATGACCTGTTTGAGCGAATTGGCGGAGTATCGCATGGCCTATTTGGAGAGGGTAAAGAAAATAGTAAACTTTAATGATGCGAAGAAGGAAGTTAGTGAACTAAAAAAAATAATTTGTATTGTGCATTGGTTATATGAAAAATATCAGGTAAATACCAATGACTGGAGTTGGTATTTGCCATTGGGAATGGAAGAAGTGATTCCCTTGTCGGAGGCGATAAGGGGGAGAAGGTTGTCCTTTGGGTGGACACAGGAGGAATTGGCGGAGGGGATTTGTGACCCGGTTACGATATCCCGAATTGAGACCGGTGCATCTAACTGTAGACTTGGAAAGTTAGGGGATTTGATGGACAAACTTCATTTACCCGGAGGCACTGCAGTTTTGGCAGTACGGACGGGAAGGTTTGAACTATATGATAAGGTTGATGAGGTGGGACGTCTTTCCAGTTTTGGTCTTTTTAACGAAATCAGACCGTTGTTGAGTGAACTAAAAGAAAAGGTGGTTCATGATAGATATACAGAGCAATATTTATTAGGGAAAGAAGGAAGGGCAAATTATTTATTGGGTATTTGGAGTGCAGAGAAATGTTGGGAGACTTCGAAAAAGGCACTTTATATGACGGTGCCAATGAAGGAACCAAGAGAATTAGAAAAGTGGTCTTTTACGAAAACAGAAGTCAACATTATTAATGGTTTCTCTTACGATGGGGAAAGGATTGGAAAGGCAAAAGAAGCGATAGAATGGCTTCATGTAGTACGCCAATATTATGAGAGACAAATTCTTGACGTTTCTCATTATGTGAGAGGGTATGAAATGACGTTGCGCAATCTTGGAGATTTGTTGGGGAACGCAAACGAATTCGAAGAGGCAATTCAATATGAAGATACGGCAATTTGTTTGGGATTGCAGATGAAAAAGACTAATGTATTAGGTTTAACATTATATGATAGGGCGTGGAATATGGAGCAGTTATGGGGAAAGGATTATACGAAAGAAGAGAGCCGTCCCTATATGGAAGCAGCGCTTATTTTAAGCAGATTATATTCAAAACAGCAAGCAGTTGCCCATGTAGAGAAACATTGGGAGAAATTTTATTCTTAGAGAAATCACGTTTCATTTATATCGTCATATTCTTGAACGGAGCAAATCTGAATCATTGAATTGGGAGAAGAATTAGGTGTTCCGGAAGGAAATGCTAGTGAAAACGCACACACCAACATTAATAACAGTAACTTTGAAATTAAATTTTTCTTTTTCATCTGTAAAATCTCCTTTTTATTTTTAATATTACAAATAATAGTCTAAAAGAACATAACAAAAGTGGCACAAAATTTTGTGCCACTTTTGTTATGTTCTTTTAGAAAGGGATAGGATAATTTGATATTAAGGATTTTTGACAATTATGTTTCTTGCATGGAAAGAAAGATGAGAGGAGTATAAGTAATATATTAAATTAAAGGGGGAAAAAGATGAAGAAAACAGTGTCTGTAAAAAGTTTGCTGATTATTGTGTTTGCTTTAATTGGTCTGTTTGTTGTGTTGGGGGTAGGCGGTTATGTTTTTTTGATACATGAGCCGGAGGAAGAATATGCACTTTCTATCGTGAAATATGGAAGTGATATGGACGAGATTGTGTTGAAACAGGAGGAAACAAATTTAGAAACATTTATTCCGCATGAAAAGGATTTAAATTTATGTATTTATTTATCCGGACAATGTAAGGGGTGTGTGGAATTTTTAGAGGAGTTTTCCAAGATACGGGATGTTTTGGGCGAGAATACAATTTCCTATTCATTCATTTTTACCTCTTCTCTTCCTAGAAATATAGAAGAATATGGAGTGGATAAAGAAATGTGTTATAGACCTCTTGATAATATTCTATTGGCTACTTCCACACCTACTTTTTTTCTGATAAATCAAGATGGAATAGTAGAATTTACAACAATAGAGTTTGATTTGATGCTAGAGAAGATTGTTGGCTTTGAGGGGTTTGACATTGAAGAAGCAAAGAGCAATGCTACGGAATATATATTAGAGAAATATTGTTCTGATGAGACAAATAAAAAGAAATTAGTTTATTTTGCAATGAAGGGGTGTCCAGACTGCGAAGAGGCGGACAAGGTAATTGAGAGTACAGAAATTGTCTCTGTTTATGATGTAACAAAAATATATGCATGGAATTTTTCGGAAGCAAATTATATCTGTGATAACTACAATTTATTTCAACATATTTATGAATTAAATTGGTATCCCAGTTTTTTAATCTGGAAAGATGGCTTACCACAGATTCTGGGAGAAATGTCAAATCAAGAATTGAGAGAGCGTTTGTTGCAGTAAATGGTGAAAATGCCCCAAATATAATGCGAAGAAATTATTTAATGATAGTAATAGCAAAAGAAAAGACGGAGGGTATAATATGGCTAAGGGTAAAAAAATTATGGCACTTGTTATGAGCACTTTGTTGTTGTGTACAAGCGGGGCTTTGCAGGTATCAGCAGAAGAAAATGACTTTAGTTGTTCAGCATGGATTTCAAATGGAGTTACATATTCGTGTAAAACTCCAATCTGTCATGATGGCAGTAATTTAACAAATATTAGGAAGGTAAGTTATACGAAATATTGCCAGTATGTAGACACCGGAGAAACCTTTCAACTGACGGATACAGACGAAACAAACGAAGGTTGTTGTAGATAACAATTATATTTGGGGCTTTTCATAAATAAGGGGCAAATGTATGAAGAAAAAAAGTTTAGTGGTAATTATTTTATGTACGTTTCTTTTAAATGGATGTGGAACGATAGATAGTGCAGATATAGGCGGTGAAAATAAATCAGATGATACCCATATAGAAGTGAGTGTGAAAGAAGGCAATAGAGAGGAAGGACCGGACGAGGATATCCAAATGCCGGATCGGGTTCTTTATGGTTATGAAGAAAGATATGATATGGAGGAACTGGGACAGGATGTAACCGGTATAGAGACACCCTGTGGCATGTGTATCTGGCAAGAGAAATTGTTTGTGTGTGATTATGATAATCACTGCATTGTGCAATTGGATTTGCAGGGGAAACCAATGTCTACTTACGGGAAACTGGGCTCTGCGGAGGGAGAATTTGTACATCCTACGGCAATGACAGTCTGGGAAGATAAATTGTATGTGCTGGATAGCGGGAATTTGCGGGCGCAGGTTTATGATAAAGATATGCAACTAATAGAGGTGATATCTTTGTGGAATGACCAGTCAACAGTTATGTATGATGAATTTCGGGATATAGCGGTAGATGGAGAAGGAAACATCTATGTATGCACGGATGCTGTCATGAAAGACGCAGCACGGATATTTTGCGTGTCTAAAGGAGTGACAACTCCCTTGAATCAAGTAATACAAGGTTATTTGGCGCAAGGAAGAGATGGAACTGTTTATGCGGTGGATGCAGTAGAATTGAGTGTAGTTGAAGAAAATTATAAGTGGAGAGCGTGTACAGGAAATAACTATTTGTATCAAGTAACCAAAGAAGGTGTAATGCAGTTAGCAGAACTTCCATTTATGTATGCTCCTATGGATTTTGTTGTGGTTGAAGAAGAATTTTATACGGTTTCATGTACATGGGGACAGATTAATAAAATTTCGATGGAAGGTGAATTGTTAGAGGCTGTTTATAATCTGAAACCGGATTTTGGTCCCAGTACGGGTTATATTGTAGAATACAACGGAGAATTTTGGGTTGGTATTTCTGATAATGGTGTGATATATCATTTCACGGAAAAGTAGAGGGAAAAGCATGTTTTTATTTCAAAGTGTATGGAATAACTTGCGCAGCAATCGTATCCTGAACGGAATTGTGGTGCTGACAATAGCAGTGGGGCTATTATTTCCGCTGGCACAAGGATGTATTATTGAGAATTGTTTTGTTAACATGAATTTGTGTCAGTATAATGAACCGGAAAAAATGGTGGTAACAAGTTTTCATTCCTCTTACTTGTCCCCGGAGCAGGTGCAGGAAATGCTTTTGCCTATGGAGGAAGAAATCCAAAAGTACGGATATATTTCTTATTCCAGTGCAAGTGTAGTATGGGAAAACGAGATGTTTTCTACCGGAGTTTCCGGTTGTGAAGGTGCGTATACAGAACTGGAGGGTTTTCGTCTACTGAAAGGTCGGCGGATAACAGAAGAAGAATTTTCTAAGGGGGCTAAGGTCTGTTATCTAATGGAAGGCAGCGACATATATGATGGTGGCGCAACACTGGGAGATAGAATTCATATACTTGGACAAGAATACGAAATTGTAGGGATTGCTGCTATGCTGAAAATGTATGGGTCTGTGGTAATCCCTTATGCCTGTGTTGCGGAAACTTTAGGAAAAAATAATTTTCAATACAGATTTAGTGTTCAAGGGAAAGTGCCTCTAGACGTGCAGGATATACAAAGACTGATGCCCTCGGGTGTTTTGTTTATTGAATTGGGGCAGGGCGAGAGTGTCAACATGCCATACATAGACTCCTTGTGGAGTTTGATTCTAAAGAGAGCGAGAATTATGCTGTTAGTCCTTGGGGTTTCTCTAATTAGCATATGTGCAGTTTTGTTGGGCAGAGTGTCTGGTCAGCGTTATCAGATAGGGGTAAAACTTTCGCTGGGAGCGAAAAAGAAAACAATTTTAAGGGAAATTTGGGGAGAAAATACGTTGTTAGTATTGCTTGCGTTAGTGGTTGATGCGGTTGTTTTCGCCTTTGTAAATTTTGCATCGGATGGAGTTATGCAATATCCATCGTTTTTCTTGTTTGCGGTGACTTTTTTGTTCGTTTCATTATTGGTAGGTGTCGCCGGTTTGATTATCTATATTAAAATCGTTGGCGGTAAAAATACAATAAAATTGTTGAAAAGGTAAGATGAGCCTATGAGATATTCAATTCGAAAAGCGCTGACGCACTTCCGATACTATTTTTTCACTTATTTGTCAGTAATTTTGGAATATGCAGTGGGTGTTGCAATTGCGGCGGTTTGTTTCAATTTATTGCTGTCATGTAATGACAAACTAAAGGAAGTGGAAAAAGCCTTGTCAGAGGATGTGTTACAGGTTACATATTGGGGGCAGACGGATGAGTGGGCTATTTCTCCAGACTTGATGGTAGAAGTAAGGAGAGATGCAGATATTGGGGCAAAACAGGAGATGATTTATGTGCCCTATGTCTCATGGGGATTTTCTATTCCGGATGAAGAATGGAGAAATGTCTATGTGATGTTCCCAACCAAGGAAGATTACGAAAAACTGGTAGGGGAAAGCAGGGAAGAAAAGATATATGTAGGAAGTATAGTAGAAGAGTACTTGGTGGAGTTAGAGAAAATATCAAAAGATTCGAAAAAAATTGGGTTCTTTTATAGTAATTTGCTTGAGTGGAATGAGGGAACTTTGTGGTTAGGTCAGCAAACTATTGCAGGAAAAGACACTGCTGAAATGGAAATTGAAGAGGTTGAAGTGGTGTTAAACAAGCCGTTCAAACTGGTTAGTCAGGCGGAGCAGTTTTCGTTGCAGGAATGTATTATTTTGCCACCGGAATATATGTCGCTTTTAGAGAATGGGAGAAATGTGGGGAAAGATGCTATTGTATTGTTGCCCACAAATAGTGAAAGGTCGGATATGCAGGCCGTTGGTAAGTTACTTCAAAGGCTTGCGGAGGGCAATGAGGAACTGCATTTTGAAGTGACCAGTCAACTGGTTGCTTTAAGGAAAAGTGCATCGGATTTGACTGCGGAGTATCAGGATTTAGTTTATGTGAGTGTTTCTATTCTGGCGATTGTAATGCTGGGAATGACGGGAGTATTTATAATACTGTTACAAAAACGAAGGAATGGAGTTGCAATTTCGTTGGCTTATGGCGCAACAAAATTGCAGGTGTTTGGAGAATTGTTCTTGGAAGTTTTCTTTGTGTTCGGTATAGGCGGTTTTATAGGCATGTTTGTTGCAACAAAAGTATCACCTAAAGTTGTAATAGAGGCCTTGGAGGTGGTCGCATCAGTTCGATTTGAAGTAGTTGTGGCAGTTTTACTTTGTACATTTTTTGAAACTTTGGTAGTTTGCTTGTTTAGTGTGCAGGCGGTTAAAAGCAGGACATTAGTCGAGACATTAAGGCAGACCCACAGATAATGAAAGGATAGACAAGAATGATAAGAGTAGAGAATATGACCAAAATCTATGGTGCAGAGCAGGTGCAGACAAAGGCTCTTGACGGGGTATCTTTTCAGATAGAAGAAGGGGAATTTGTAGCAATAACCGGAAAATCGGGATGCGGAAAAAGTTCTCTTTTACATATTCTGGGTGGTATGGATATGCAGACATCGGGACATTATTTTTTCGAAGAAACGGAAGTAAATAAACTAAGTGATAAAGAGATGGCTGAATTTCGGAATCGGAAAATCGGCTTTGTGTTTCAAGCGTTCTATTTGTTGGAAGAATTTCAGACATTACAAAACATAGAACTTCCACTAGGGTATAGTGGATGGAAAAGTGGTAAAAGAAGAAAACGTGCTATGGAATTATTACAATTGGTGGGGCTTTCCCATAAAGGAAGAAACCATCCTTCGCAATTGTCCGGCGGCGAACAGCAAAGAATAGCAATTGCAAGAGCAATAGCTAATTATCCGAAACTTTTGTTGGCAGATGAACCGACGGGAAATTTAGACAAAGAAAATGGGGAACGTATTATGGAACTCTTAAAGAGGCTGAATAAAGAAGGGCTTACAATTGTAATGGTTACCCATGACCTTGAACTTGCTAAAGAGGCTTCCAGAATTATCCACATATCTGATGGAAAGATTGTTTAAAAAATATATTGTGTTTGCAGATTTTTTTGATAAAATAGGGGGTGTGGATTTTATATCTACTGAGAGGAGAGAGTGTTATGATTAGAATTGGTATCTTAGGTTACGGTAACTTGGGACGAGGAATTGAAGCAGCAATTAC
Organism: Lachnospiraceae bacterium; assembly: GCA_017468395.1. Lineage (GTDB taxonomy): Bacteria > Bacillota > Clostridia > Lachnospirales > Lachnospiraceae > Acetatifactor. Next base: position 15,674 of record JAFUIR010000006.1, read on the forward strand.
CCATAATGCAGACATGGAACTTGTTGCAGTATTCACCAGAAGAAATCCCGAAACAGTGAAGATTATGACAGAAGGCGTCAAGGTTTATTCTGTGGATTGCATCGCTGATTTCGTTGAAAAAATTGATGTAATGATTCTCTGCGGAGGAAGCGCAACAGACCTTCCTGCCCAAACAAAAGAATACGTGAAATATTTTAACGTAGTTGACAGTTTTGACACTCATGCCAATATTCCCGCTCACTTTGCTGCGGTTAATGAGGCGGCACAGGCAAGCGGAAAAATCGGTATTATCTCTGTGGGCTGGGACCCGGGAATGTTCTCCTTAAACAGACTTTATGCAAACTGTATTTTGCCCGATGGAAACGACTATACTTTCTGGGGCAAAGGTGTTAGTCAGGGTCACTCTGATGCTATCAGAAGAATCGAAGGCGTTCAGGATGCAAAACAGTACACTATCCCTGTGGAGAGCGCACTGGAATCTGTTAGAAATGGGGAAAATCCGCAGCTTACCACCAGACAGAAACATGAAAGAGAATGCTTCGTAGTGGCAAAAGAAGGCGCAGACCTTGCCAAGATTGAAAATGAAATCAAGACAATGCCCAACTACTTTGCAGATTATAATACAACCGTGCATTTCATTTCTCAGGAAGAGTTGAATGAAAAGCACAGCAAAATGGCTCACGGCGGATTTGTGTTCCGCACAGGCACTACAGGCATGAACAATGAAAATAAGCATGTCATCGAGTACAGATTGACACTGGATTCCAACCCGGAATTCACCGCTTCCGTTTTGGTTGCTTATGCAAGAGCGGCTTACAAAATGAGCGGCGAAGGCATGAAGGGCTGTAAGACAGTATTCGATATCGCGCCTGCATATCTCAGCCCTCTGTCCGGCGATGAAATCAGAGCACATTTGCTGTAAAGTAAATTGAAGATGCTTTAAAAAGGAACTGCGTAGTGAGCAGTTCCTTTTTGCTTGTACAGTAGTTGGTTCATAAGTGATAGACTAAGCAGTTGGTGTTGTTTGCGGACTAAAATTAAGGGGAATGGGCGTACAATCTTAATAATATCTTATTACGCCCAAAATAAAAGGATTTTGAGTGGTTTTACACACTTTTTTTTAGTGTTTTGGGCGTAAGCGAGTAAAAAACAATTTTACGCCCACGATTTCGGTGAATCTGTGGGCGTGGAGATTCAATTGCATTTTCTACGCCCAAAAGCGCCTTGAAAAAAGAAAAAACAGCGCAATAAGCATGCCAAATTGGGCATAGAAAAAGCTTTTTGTGTGAATACGCCCAAAATGAGAAAAAACTATTCCCCATCTGCCAGCGCTTCGTACAACTTTCTCACATTCTCAAATTCATAAGCGGGCTTGTAAGGGGAGGCGGTCACATCTTCGGGGGTGGCTTCTCCGGTGTAGAGTACGCAGGTATCTACGCCTGCATTGATGCCGCAGAGGATGTCAGTGTAAAGTCTGTCGCCTATAACGATGGTTTCTTCGGGGGTAAAGCCTGAGCGGCAGACGCACAGATCCACCACCTCTCTGGCGGGCTTGCCAAGGTATATAGGCTCTTTGCCGGTGGAGACGGTAATCATTTGGCAGATGGCTCCGCAGTCCGGAATGAAGCCAAAGTCGATAGGGCAGCAAAGGTCGGGATTGGTGGCATAAAAAGGAACATCCGCAGTGGAAAGTACCTTACAAACCTGAATCAGTTTTTCATAATTTAATTCGCTGTCGTAGGCTACCACTACACAGGAAATATTTTCTTCGGCCTTTTCCGTGATGAGAAGGCCGTTTTTGCGCAGTTCCGCCACGAAGGAAGCAGTGCCCAGCACAAAGATTTTCTGACCGCTGAAATGTTCTTTTAAGAAGCGGATGGTCATAAAGCCGGAGGTGATAAACTGCTCATCCGTAGTATCCAGAGCGAAACTGTTTTTAAACTTGGTCACGTAATCGCTGCCGCTTTTGGTAGAATTGTTGGTGATGTAGTAGGATTTGCCACCTATGCTCTCAATGTATGAAAGTAAATCCCGGCTACCGTCATAGAGGGTATCACCCACGGCGATGGTTCCGTCTATATCAAAAAGAAAAAGCTTTTTGTCCTGCAACATGTCAAATTCCTTTCAGGAGCGTTTGGTCAATTATAATACGTTAAGTTTAGCATGGGGACGTCCTGTGTGCAAATACATTTCGTTGTTGTAAAACAGTGGAAATGCTTTACACGGAAAAGAAAACTAAGTAAAATGAAATAGTTGGAGGTTATGAGAAGATGAAATTGATATCATGGAATGTAAACGGCATTCGTGCCTGTGTGGATAAAGGATTTATGGATTTTTTTAAGGTGGCGGATGCAGACATATTTTGCCTGCAGGAAACCAAACTTCAGGAAGGGCAGATTGATTTGGAATTAGAAGGTTACCACCAATATTGGAATTATGCGGAGAAAAAAGGGTATTCGGGAACCGCGCTTTTTACCAAAGAGGAGCCACTTACCGTTACTTACGGCATCGGCGTAGAAGAGCATGACCACGAGGGAAGAGTGATTACCGCTGAATTTGCGGACTATTATGTGGTAACAGTTTACACGCCTAATGCACAGGAGGAACTGAAAAGGCTGGATTATCGTATGCAATGGGAAGATGATTTTCTGGCGTATTTGAAGAAATTGGAGGAAAAGAAACCCGTTATCTTTTGCGGGGATTTGAATGTGGCTCATAAGGAAATTGATTTAAAGAATCCCAAGACCAACCGCAAAAATGCCGGATTTACAGATGAGGAGCGGGGCAAAATGACACACCTTCTGGAGTCGGGATTTGTGGATTCTTTCCGCCATTTCTACCCGGATACGGAAGGGATTTATTCATGGTGGTCTTATCGCTTTCAAGCCCGTGCAAAAAATGCAGGATGGCGTATTGACTACTTTATTGTTTCGAAGGCCTTAAAGGAGAGGCTGGTCAGTGCCGCAATTCACACGGATATTTTGGGCTCCGATCACTGCCCGGTAGAAGTGCAAATCAAATAAGTGGAGCGAAAGATGAATCAGGAAACAACAGTAGAACAGATAAATACTACCCGGAAAAAACGGGGGATAAAACAAAGGTGGAGCGAGTTTTGGAATAAGGACACGGATACGATTATTTACACACTGATGTGTGTCACAATGGTGCCGGCTCTAATTATAGGTCTTTTTTATCTGGAATTTGCCAAAATGCAGTTGCCGGAGGAAATAAAGGGCTGTGTATTCCAAAAGGTGGCCGGAGTGTACTGTCCGGGCTGCGGCGGTACCAGAGCCTTTTGGGCATTGTTTAGCGGAAATATTTTGAAGGCAATTTATTATCATCCGGCAGCGGTTTATGGTGTAGGGTTGTATTTGGTATATTTTATTTCCCAGACTTTGATGCGCCTTAGTAAGGGAAAACTGTGGGGAATGACTCTCCGCCCTATGTACTTATATATTATGGTTGGGCTTATTTTGCTGAATTTTGTGGTGCGCAATGTTTTGCTTATGGGTTTTGGCATCGAGACTTTGTAGTTGGAGCGGTTTGTAAGCCCCGACAGGACACTTTAACAAATTGCAGTAATGATTGACAGATATAGAAAAAACAAGGTATAATAACAAGGCAATTCTTAGGAGGAAAGGGTAAATGGATTATAATAATCAAGGTCCGGTATACCATACAGTGCCTACGATGTATATGCCGGCGCAAAATGAAAATCCCAACAATGGTATGGCAGTGGGAGCATTGGTTTGTGGTATTATCTCTATTGTGACATGTCTTTGTTGCGGTATCGGCGCCATTCTCAGTGTTATAGGAATTATTTTGGCAATCGCATCTAAGAGTAAAAACGGCGGCAGATTGTCAGGTGTGGCTGTAGGTGGTTTGGTATGCAGTATCATAGGCTTTTTGTTTAATATAGGATATGTGATTTACTACATTTTTGTGGTGGGCATAGCGTTTACGGAGTCTGCCGGCGGAATGCAGTATTATTACTAAAGAAAAGTGAGGATAAAAGAAATGGATTACAATAACAACAATAATAACAACTATGGTAGCAATTATAGCAGTAATTACAACAACTATGGTAACAACATGCAAAATAACATGATAAACAATATGCCCGGCAGCGTGCCTCCCATGTATGCTCCGCCGGTACAGGCTAATCCCAATAACGGCATGGCAGTAGGTTCTTTGGTTTGCGGTATTTTGAGTTTGGTGCTTTGTTGCTGCTGTGGTTTCGGTATTGTTCTGAGTATTATCGGTCTTATTTTAGGTATTATGTCTAAGAGCAAAAACGGCGGTAAGCTGTCAGGAATGGCAATTGCCGGTATTATCTGTAGCGGTATCGGTGTTGTGGCAGGTATTATCGGGATTTTCTATATGTTCGGTGGCGGATTTGTAGATGCGTTCATTGACGGATTCTACGAGGGCTATTACGGTTACTACTAAATCACTATATGGAAATTAATCGAGGCGGAAAGATTTTTCCGCCTTTTTCGATACAAAGAACGGTAAATGGGACTGAATGAGTGGTATTATGAAAATGGAAAAGATGCAAATGGCAGATAAAGCAGAAAACAGAAGGCTTGGACGGGAGTTTTTCACGGTGGACGGACTCACTCTTGCCCGGAATCTTCTGGGCAAGGTAATGGTGCATGAGACTCCTTACGGGACGGTTCGTGCTATAATTACGGAAACGGAAAGTTATATGGGGATTGAGGATAAAGGCTCCCATACTTACGGCGGCAGGCGGACGGAGCGCACAGAGCCGATGTTTCATATTGGGGGAACTTCCTACGTTTATTTGATTTATGGTATGTATTCCTGCATGAATGTGGCAGCAGATGTGGTGGATAATCCCCAGGCGGTGCTGATTCGTATGGCAGAGCCTTTTGACGAGGAATCGGAGCGGATTATGCTTCGCCTGCGTATGGAAAAGAAAAGGGCAAGGCAACAGGAAAGCAGTGTGCGCAAGCATTTGGCAGACGGACCGGGAAAACTTTGTATTGCAATGAACATTACCCGGGCGGATAATGATATTGATATGGTAGAAAGCGATACCTTTTACTGGACAGAGGGGATAGAGGTTATGCCGGAGGAAATTCTGGAAGGAAAAAGGATTGGCATAGATTACGCAGAGGAAGCAGCAGATTATTTGTGGCGTTTTACGATTAAGAGGTGAGGGAAAAATGAGCCTGAGATTCTATTTTGGCGGGTCCGGAGCAGGGAAAAGTACAAAATTATATAATGAGTTGATTGAAAGGTCTATGAAAGAACCGAGAAGGAATTTCCTGATTGTGGTGCCGGATCAGTTTACCATGCAGACCCAGAAGGAACTGGTGTTAAAACATGAGCGGGGCGGTATTATGAATATCGACGTGCTCAGTTTCGGACGCCTTTCCCACCGCATTTTTGAGGAAGTAGGGGGAAATGATGCGCCGGTTTTGGATGATACCGGAAAGAGTCTTGTGCTGAGAAAAGTGGCTGCCAATTTAAAAGAGGAATTGCCTGTTTTGGGAGGCAATTTGGACAAACAGGGCTATATTCATGAAGTAAAAAGTGCTATTTCTGAATTTATGCAGTACGGCATTGCGCCGGATGATGTGGAAAAACTTATTGCTTATGCGGATAAGCGAGGTGCTTTAAAAGCAAAATTACAGGATTTGGAAGTGCTGTACCGTGGTTTCAAAGAATATATCAAAGACCAATTTATCACTACGGAAGAAACTTTGGATTTATTGCAAAAGGCTTTGCACCGTTCAAAAATCATTCCCGGAAGTGTGGTGGTTTTTGACGGCTTTACCGGCTTTACGCCCATCCAAAACCGGGTCATTCAGGAATTGATGGTACTTGCGGATGAAGTGATTGTCACAGTGACAGTGGATGTGAGCCAAAGTAAGGGAAAAGAGCCTTGGAAACTTCAAGGGGAACAGGAACTTTTTTATCTTGGAAGGAAAACTACGAGAGACTTATGTAAACTTGCCGAGGAGGTGGGGGTACAGAGGGGGGAAGACGTTTATCTTACCGGAGAGGATGGAAAATGCAGATTCAGGGAGAACTCTGCCCTTGGACATTTGGAGAAAAATTTGCTGCGCTATCCTATGAAGGTGTACGAGAGAGCGCAAAGTGAAATTAGTATCTATGAGGCGTCTACTGTGCGGGAAGAGGTGCATCAGACAGCCATTTTGCTGGAAAAACTGGTAAGGGAGCAAGGGTATTGCTATCGAGACATAGCGGTGGTTTGCGGCGATTTGGGGGCTTATGGCGAGCATGTGGAATATGAGTTTGCGCTGCTTGGAATCCCCTGTTATGTGGATAGGACCAGAGGGATTGTACTCAATCCTTTTACTGAATATATCAGAAGCGCACTGCGCATGGTAGAGAAGGATTTTTCTTTTGAATCTGTATTTCAATATCTGCGTAGCGGCATGGCGGATTTTACTCTAAAGGAAGTGGATCTTTTGGAGAATTTTGTCCGAAAGAATGGTATCCGGGGGCGCAGAAAATGGGAGCAGCCTTTTACCTGCAAGTTGACAGGAAAAGAAAAAGAACCGGAGAAAGAACTGGAAAAGATAGAGTTTTTGAACGGGCTTAGGGAGAGGCTGCTTTTGCAACTTATGCCTTTGTTACAGTTAAAAAGGCAGGAGACGGTAAAGGCTTATGTGGAAAATCTTTATGAGTTTCTGGTAGAGGCTAAGGTGGCAGAAAAACTGGCTGCCTATGAGAAAAATTTTGAGGCGCAGGGAAATCTCACGGCGGCAAAAGAGTACGGACAGATTTACAGGCTGGTTATGGATTTGCTGAACCAGATTATCGGGCTCCTCGGCGGGGAAAAAATGACCATGGAGGAGTTTGCCGACATTTTGGATGCAGGTTTCGGAGAAATTGAAGTAGGTACCATTCCTCAAAATGTGGATAGGGTTTTGGTGGGGGATATTGAGCGTACCCGTCTTAAGGAACTGAAAGTATTGTTCTTCCTCGGGGTAAACGATGGCAACATTCCCAAAGCCGCAGGTAAGGGCGGTATCATTTCTGACATCGACAGGGAATTTTTGTGCGGTTCCGGTCAGGAACTGGCGCCTTCACCCAGACAGCAGATGTACACCCAGAGACTGTATTTATACTTAAATATGACAAAACCGTCAGAAAAGTTATATTTATCATATGCCAAAGTAAGCGGTGACGGAAAGAGTATCCGTCCGGCGTATTTGGTGGATATTATTAAGAAAATGTATCCCGGTCTGGAAGTGCTTGTGCCGGAGAGTAAGCCGTGGCAGGAGCAGATTATTACACCGGATGGTGGTATGAAATATCTGGCGGCGGGTTTGCGAGATTATGTGTCGGGCTATCCCGTGGAACCGGATTTGTTTACGCTGTATCATGTGTACAAAAGGGAATATGATGAAAAAGTGGTCAGCGCCTTGGTGGGAGCGGCTTTCAAAAAGTATGAGGAAAGTTCCCTTGGCGCAGAGGTGGCAAGAAAACTTTACGGAAAGATTTTGCAAAGCAGTGTCAGCCGTTTGGAAACTTATGCAGCCTGTGCGTACTCCCATTTCCTGAAGTATGGCTTGAATTTAAAAGAGCGCCGGGAATTTGGGTTTGAAGTGACGGACATGGGAAATGTATTCCATGGTGTTTTGGAGAGTTTTGCAGGAAAACTGGAAGAAAGCGGCTATACATGGTTTAACTTCCCGGAGGAGTTCGGAAAAAAAACGGTGGCAGAGTCCATGGAGATGATAGCGGCGCAGTATGGAAATACAGTGCTTTACAGCAGTGCCAGAAATGCCTATGCGGTAAAGCGTATGCAGCGTATTTTGACAAGGGCAGTCCTTACCATGCAATATCAAATTCGCAAGGGCATGTTTGTGCCCGGCAGTTATGAGTTGTCTTTTTCTAAGGTTTCAGATTTTGACAGTATCAATATTGCTTTGTCCGAGACAGAAAAAATCCGCTTGCAGGGACGTATTGATAGAGTTGACACTTGTGTCAGTGACGATAGGCTCTATGTGAAAGTGGTGGACTATAAGTCAGGAAAAAGACAGTTTGATTTGGTGGCAGTATACTACGGATTGCAACTGCAATTGGTGGTCTATATGAATGCGGCCATGGAATTGGAAAAAAGAAAGAATCCGGACAAAGAAATTGTGCCGGCGGCCATGCTTTATTATCAGGTTGCAGACCCCGCTACAGAGATAAAAGAGCCTCTCAGTGAGGAGGAGTTGAACCGAAAGTTAATCGAAGATTTGCGTACGTCAGGTGTTGTAAACGACCGGGAAGATGTAATTATGAAACTGGACGGCAGTATCGAAACAAAGTCGGATGTAGTGCCTGTTGAATACAAAAAAGACGGTTCTTTGTCTTCCAGATCCTCTACCCTCGGTACGGAAGAAATGCAGGATTTGTCGAGTTATGTAAACTATAAAATCAGAAGTATCGGCAAGGAGATTTTAAGCGGTAATATTTGTTTGAATCCTTATGAAAACGGCAACAGGGATGCCTGCGCATTCTGTGATTTTAAGGGTGTTTGCGGTTTTGATATATCCACACCGGGCTACAAAAAGAGAAAGTTAAAAGATTATGATAAGGAAGAAATAATGGAAGTAATCCGGGAGGAGGTGAGCAGCCATGGCAATTAATTTTACGCCGGACCAGCAAAAGGTCATCGATTTGCACGACTGTAATATTTTGGTGTCCGCTGCCGCCGGAAGCGGAAAAACAGCGGTGCTGGTAGAGCGGATTGTACAGATGATTTGTAATGCCAAAAAGCCGGTAGATATTGACAAACTGCTCATTGTGACCTTTACCAATGCTGCGGCTGCGGAAATGAGGGAACGTATCAGTCAGGCTATTTTGGCCCGTATGGAAGCAGAGCCGGAAAATGAGCACCTGCAAAGGCAGTCCACGCTGCTTCACAATGCCCAGATTACAACCATTGACAGTTTTTGTTTGTTTTTGCTGAGAAACCATTTCAATGACATTGGCTTAGACCCTGCCTTCCGCGTGGCAGATCAGGGGGAAGTGGAACTTTTGCAGCAAGAGGTTATGGCCCAAATGCTGGAAGACTATTTTGCCGGTGGAGAGGAAGATTTTTACCACTGTGTGGAAGTTTACTGTCCAAACGGTAAAGAAAAAGTGTTGGAAGAACATATTTTGAACCTCTATCAGTTTGCCATGAGTCAGCCTTGGCCGGCGGAATGGCTTGCAGAGCGCAGGGACGACTATGAGATTGCCGATTTGCAGGAACTTGAGGTAAAAGAATGGGCAGTTTATCTGAAAAAGCACATAAAGCTGCTGATAAATCAGTGCGTCCGGTGGATGGAAAAGGTCGTAAAACTTTGTCAGGAGCCGGACGGACCATATATGTACGGCGAGATGGCAGAGGGGGAACTGGAACAACTGGAAAAATTGCTGCAGGCAGACACGCTGGAAAAGTTGCAGAGCGTTGTTTTCGGGGTTCAATTTGGCAGACTTTCCTCTAAAAAGGACGAATCCGTAAACGGTGAAAAGCGGGAACAGGCAAAGAATTACAGGGAGCAGGCCAAAAAGAACCTGAAAGATATTCAGGAGAAATTTTTTATCACGCCTTTGGAGTTTTCCCTGGAGCAGATGAAAGAGAGCGCACCTGCGGTCCGTATGCTGGTGGATTTATGTATTGATTTTTATGAAAGAATGCTGAAAGCCAAGCAGGAAAAGAAAATCCTGGACTTTTCTGATATGGAGCATATGGCGCTTCAGATTTTGTTGGAAAAAACGCCGGATGGGGTGCGTCCCACAAGTACGGCACTGGAATACCGGGAGCACTTTGCGGAAGTTTTGATAGATGAATATCAGGACAGTAATCTGGTGCAGGAATATTTGCTTAAGGCGGTTTCCGGCGAAGCGAATGGTAAATACAACCGTTTTATGGTAGGGGACGTGAAGCAGAGTATTTACAAATTCCGTCTGGCCAGACCGGAACTGTTTTTGGAAAAGTATCATGACTATCCCACGGATGAGGCAGCAGGGACTTGCAGACGCATTGACCTTAGCCAAAATTTCCGAAGCCGCAGGGAAGTGATAAACACGGTAAACCATGTGTTTTCCAATCTTATGGGAGAGCAGATGGGAGGCATTGTCTATGATGACAAGGCGGCTTTGCACGAGGGGGCGGTATACCCGGAAAACAGCGGCTGTGACAGCGAACTTTTGCTTATCCAAAAACCGGAGAAGGAAGAGGATTTTGATGCAAAAGAGTTGGAGGCTTTGGCTGTTGCAAAGAAAATCCGGCAGCTTCGCAAGGAATTTAAAGTGACGGATAAGGCAACAGGACAATTGCGCCCGGTAAACTATAAAGATATAGTGGTACTGCTTCGTACAAACACAGGATGGGACGAGGTCTTTAAGGAAGTCTTTGAGCAGGAAGGGATTCCGGCCTATGTCTCTACTAAAACCGGATATTTTTCTACAGCGGAAATCCAGCAGGTGCTACAGTTTTTGAATGTGCTGGACAATCCTTTGCAGGATGTGCCTTTGTTTGGAGTGCTAAAATCGGTGTTCGGCGGATTTTCCGACGAGGAAATCGCAAGGCTGCGCTGCTTTGTGACAGAAGCAGTACAGGCAGACGAGGCAGAGGTGCGCCAAGGCATCGCTGCTACGGACAGATTCTTATATGAAGATTTGGAAAAGGCAGCAGAGGGTGCAGATGAAGCGGGGAAAAAGTGCAAGACTTTTATAGAGCAGATTGCAAAATACCGGACTTATGCTGCCTATATGCCTATCCGCAAATTGTTGCAGACATTGTTTGATGAGTACGGTTATTTTTACTATGTGTCGGCTCTTCCCGGCGGGCAGCAACGTCTTGCCAATGTGGAAATGCTTCTGGAGAAAGCGCAGGCTTTTGAAAAGTCCAGTTACTACGGTTTGTATCATTTTATCCGTTATATGGAGCAGATGCAAAAATATAACGTGGACTACGGCGAGGCCAATATTTTGGATGAAAATGCGGATGTAGTGCGCATTATGAGCATTCATAAAAGTAAAGGTTTGGAGTTTCCGGTTACTTTTGTGTCGGGGCTTTCCAAGCGGTTTAATATGCAGGATACCAACCAGGCCATGATTGTGGATATGGATTTGGGAATCGGAACGGATTATGTGAATCCAAAGAAGCGGATTAAGAACAAAACCATGCGGAAGAATGCGCTTGCCATTAAAATGCGGGCGGAGAATCTGGCAGAGGAAATCCGTGTTTTGTATGTGGCCCTTACCCGCGCCAAAGAAAAACTGATTATGACCGGCACACTTACAAATGCGGCGGAAAAATATCCACCGGAAGCATGTGGCGTAAAAGATGCCTTTCTTGACTGCGAACCGTTATCTTACGGGGAAGTGTTTGAGTCTTCTTCCTATTTGGACTGGATTTTGGCTTTCATGAAACCCACGGCAGTATGGACGGGGGAAGATTTAGGACTTAAGGCTTTGCAGGACGAGGTAGATACAGAATGGCGAAGAAAAGTACTTTTGCAGGAAAAAGAGCCTTTGAGTGAAGAATTTATGGAGGTACTGAAGAAGAATTTTACTTACCGGTATCCCCATGCAAATTTGGCAGGTCTTTATACCAAAACTACAGTTTCGGAACTGAAAATGGCGGCTATGGAGGAAAAGGATGAGGGAGCTTTCCACGCTTTTTCACAGGAAGAAGTGGTGCCTTATATTCCGAAGTTCATGCAGGGTGAAGAAAAAGTGTCCGGTACTACCAGAGGTAACGCTTATCACAAAATCATGGAATTGCTTGACTTTGAAAAGTGGCAGGGAACTACGGATGGAGAATTATTGGAACAGGAATTTGACCGCTTGGTAGAGGGCGGCGGCCTTGCAAAAGAGTACCGTGCAGTCGTCAAAACAGGTAAAGTTATGGAGTGTCTTGGCAGTAATCTGGCAAAACGCATGGCTCTTGCCCAAAAACAGGACGGGCTTTGGAAAGAACAGCCCTTTGTGTATGGAATTTCTGCCGGGCGGCTTAACAAAGGGGAAAATGACTTCCCTGAGGAAGAAACCGTACTGATTCAAGGTATTGTGGACGTGTTCTTTGAGGAGGAAGAGGGTCTGGTGCTGGCAGACTATAAAACGGACGTAATCGGTGCCCCGGGGGAACTGGTGGACAGATACCGGGTGCAACTGGATTATTATCAGGAGGCACTGGAACACCTCACCGGAAAGAAGGTAAAAGAAAAAATTCTTTATTCCTTCTATCTGGGATGTGAAATTCCGGTGAAATAACTGACCGGGGGAAATTAATTTTCCCCGGTCATTGTTTGTAATTTTTTAAGCATTTTGGAAACAGCGGGGATTTTCAGCACCACCACAGTAATGACACCCTCTACTAAAATGTAAGCATAGTTGTAGATGATGGGGTAGGCGAGAGCCAACTGTTTGGGGAAATTTTCCGGCATATAATCCATCCAGTAAAGGTAGCCGCCGATGGTGTGAAACAGACCACGGGCCAAAATGGCAATCACATAAGCGAGGATAAGTTTATCCTTCTTTTTGTAGAAAAATCCCGTAAGTCCCAGCGCTGTGAATGCGAAAAAGTAGTCACAGCATATCTGCATGGGAGAGAGCATGTAGGAGCCTCCGCTCTGAAAAAATTGCAAAATGCTGTAAGCCAGTGCAGACAAAACGCCGGCCTTGATACCGTAAAAATAACCGATAAGACAAATGCAAAGCATGGAAAAGAGCGTGACGGAACCGCCGTAGGGCATTTCAAATTTCAGATAGGACAAGATGAAGCCCAGTGCAATCAGTGCCCCGCAAAAAGCAAGACGTCTGGTGCCCAGTTTGGCAGTCTTTTGCTTGCGGTCTACTACCAGGGCAGCCAGAAGATATGCCACCAGTAAAACGGCAATCAGCAGATAATATCCTGTATTGCCCAGTACATAGTAGCCCTCTTCCTTGATAATGACAGAGTGAAAAAAAGACATAGAAATAGACATAAAAAAACCTCCTTGACTTAGCAGGAGGGACACAACAGAAATCATAAACACGGTATACGCGCATTTATAATAACTTGCTTCCTTACGCCGGTATTATCCGGTTCAAGTAGTGAGGGTTAGGACACCATGGTCCAGTCTCAGCTTTGTGCACCCCTAGCAAAATTTTATGCATTTTGTTTCTTTTAGATGAGCTCGGTCTAAAATTAGCATTAATATACTTCGATTTTTTCAGGATGTCAAGTAGGAATGTTGTTTTTGTGAAATATAAGTGTTACAATATAAAGATGGAATTTGAGGGAATGCTCCGGTGACAGCAAAACGGAAGCAGTTTTTGCCGCAGTTCCTACCAAAGGAAAAAGAAAGTAATGATTAAGTTAGGCAGTAAGAAATTAGGAAATACGTTAAGAGAAAATAAAGAGTACATAGCAAGAGCCCTCGGTATGGCGTGGCCGTCAGTGCTGGAATCTTTTTTTGTGGCACTGGTGGGCATGGTGGATTCCATGATGGTAAGTAAACTGGGATCCTACGCCGTGGCTGCGGTAGGACTTACCACCCAGCCCAAATTTGTGGGACTGGCTATGTTTATCGCTACTAATGTGGCGGTGTCGGCTTTGGTTGCAAGGCGAAAAGGCGAGGAAGACAGGGAAGATGCCAACAGAGTACTTTTGACAGCGCTGGCCTTTGTGCTTGTGATGGGCGCCGTTGTCAGTGTGCTTTGTGTTATGCTGGCGGACCCCATTATTCATCTGGTGGGTTCGGAAAGTGATACCCACGACAGTGCAGTGCTTTATTTTAGAATTATTATGGGCGGCATTTTGTTTAATATTATCACTTTGGTAATTAATGCGGCGCAAAGAGGTTCCGGAAATACCAAAATTTCCATGAGAACCAATTTGACTTCCAATTTGGTAAACGTAGTCGGTAACTATTTGCTGATAAACGGTAACTTGGGTTTTCCTGCTTTGGGGATCAAAGGAGCGGCTATTGCTACAGTTATCGGTTCTGCGGTTGCTTGCGGGATGAGTATTTTTTCCCTTTTTGGAAAGAACAGTTTTGTAAATTTGCCTTGGATAGTGAAGAATAAATTAGCGGCCACATGGCAAAACGGAAAGCAGATATTTAACTTGGCTTCCAGTGTTTTTATAGAGCAGATTTTGCTGCGTATCGGTTTTATGTCAGTATCCATTATGGCGGCAAAGTTGGGAACGTGGCAGTATGCAACCCATTTGGTGGGAATGAATGTTATGTCTTTGTCTTTCTCCTTCGGAGACGGTATGCAGGTGGCAGCGGTCAGCCTGATTGGACAAAGTCTGGGGCAAAAAAAGCCCGAATTGGCAAAGAAATACGGTACAATCTGCCAGAGAATAGGAAATATTATTTCCGTGGTGCTGTCCATTCTCTATTTGTTTGCGGGACGTTGGTTCTTCGGACTTTATTTTACGGACCCAAAGCAAATCGATTTGGGCGTGGAAATCATGCAGGTGATGGTGTTTATTGTGCTGATGCAGGTGGCGCAGGTGATTTATATGGGATGTCTGCGGGGCGCCGGAGATGTCCGGTTTACGACTATGGCATCTACTATCAGCGTTACTTTTGTGCGTCCCATCACTTCATGGATTTTTGCCTACGGACTGTCCTTGGGAGTGATAGGAATCTGGTTTGGAGTGGTTTGTGACCAGATATGCAGACTGCTTATGACACATTTCAGATTCCGCTCGGGAAAATGGACGGAAGTGAAAATATAGGACCACCGGCGATGAAAAAGTGGTATTGCGGACTGTAGACGAGCATACCAATATAGTATGGAAAATAGTATGAAAGAAACAGATAGAGAGATATTAAGAATTGTGGTGGGCGACTGCCATTAAAGATCTTGGGAGGATCAAAATGATAGAACATATTTTGGGGATGGAATATCCCATTGTGGCATTTCTCGGTATTTTGATAACATTTGGCGCAACATGCTTGCTTTTGGCATATCTCAGTAAGTTTTTACCGAAAGATTTGGGGCGTGAATTTGCCCATGACGGTAAACTTTCCGCAGGGAAACCCAGAGGAGCAGGCATCATCTTTATTTTTGTATTTGCGGTATGCGCCTTTTTGTTTGCAAAAATGTCCACGGAAATTTTGATTTACTTAGGTTTGGTTATTGTGGAAATGCTCACCGGTTATTTCGATGATGCTTCGGAAAAGCCATGGGGAGAGTATAAAAAAGGCGTGCTTGATATGTTGGTGGCAGGAGCCGTTGCTATTACATTTTTGCATTTTAACTCCAACGTGATTACCATTGCTTCTTTGGGGCTTCAGGTGGAACTGCCTTATCCCTTGTATGGTGTTTTGATTATGATTTTGGTTTGGGCGTCCATTAACGTAACCAACTGTGCAGACGGCGTGGACGGTTTGTCCGGCACACTTACCATTGTAACTTTAGGAAGTATTTATATTGTGGACCGTGTGGCAGGGGTAAGCGGGGATTTTTCCTTTATCGTGTTGCTTTTCATTGTATGCATTTTAGGCTATCTTTGGTATAATGCCACCCCCAGCAATTTGCTGATGGGGGATGCGGGATCCCGGGCCATGGGTATTTTTATCAGTATTGCGGTGCTGAAAACAGGGATGCCGCTTTTGTATATTCCGGCGGCGTTTATGCTGATTATGGACGGCGGTCTTGGCCTGGTAAAAGTATTTTTGCTGCGGTTTTTAAAGATTCATATTTTCAAAAACACCCGTATGCCTCTCCATGACCATGTGAGAAAAGTGAAGGGATGGTCCAATACCCAGACCGTGTTCCGCTTTATGATTATTCAGGTGGTTATCTGTATGGCCATGATTTATATGCTTGTATTGTAATTCTGTACCTAATCCGCTTGTTTGGGTTTGAACTGTAATTGACATTGTATGGATTATTTTATATTCCATTCAAATCACGCTTGCGCTCGGTTAACTACGTAACAGTACTAAACTCGCAGTGCATTTCATTTCTGCTCGTTAAGTGCTGACGTAGTTAAACGGATTTTCATAGAATAAAAATAATCCATACAGTGTTATTTGTCTTAAATAACAACAAGCGGATTGGGAGTTATATACTGTAACCGGATAGAAATGTGCAGAAGATGCGGAAAAGAGGAAAAATGTACGATTATTTATTGTTTGATTTGGACGGAACACTGACAGATCCCAAGGAAGGAATTACCAAAAGCGTGCAGTATGCACTTCGTGCCTTTGACATAGAAGAGCCTGATTTGGACAAGTTGGAGCCCTTTATCGGGCCGCCCTTAAAAACCAGTTTTATGGACTTTTACGGTTTTGACGATGAAAAAGCGGAGGAAGCCGTTGCAAAATACAGAGAAAACTTTAAGGATGTGGGAATTTTCCAAAATGAGGTGTATGCAGGGATTCCTGAAATGCTCAGAAAATTAAAGGCGAAGGGCAAGCGTTTAGCGGTTTCTTCCAGTAAACCGCAGGTTTTTGTGGAGCGCATTTTGGATCATTTCGATCTGCGCAGATACTTTGATGTGGTAGTAGGTAGCGAGTTGGATGGCCGCAGAGTGGAAAAAGAAGAAGTGGTGGCAGAGGCCTTAAAACAACTGCTTAATGGTAAGGAGTACCGCCACGAGGAAGTGGTAATCATCGGCGATCGGAAGTTTGATGTGGAGGGCGGACAGGCCCATAATATTACCACTGTGGCAGTGGCTTACGGCTACGGCTCTATGGAAGAGTTGAAGGAAGCGGATGCGGAGTACATTGTGCGCAGTGTGCCTGAACTGGCGAAATTGCTTCTTCGGGGCAGTGAAGATTTGAAATATGAGCCGGGATTTAACAAAGTGTGGCAGATAATTTTTCCGTTACTGATGGGGTACTTTTTATTACAAATCGGAAGTTATGTGGGAACTTATGTGACGTCTTTTTTGGCGGAGCAGATGCCTGCCTGGACCGAAAGTTTGGTGGTTTACAACGAAGCAGGGAAATTAAAGGCTTTGACCGGAACAGGTGCGGTTATCAGGAGTCTGGTATCTTTTTTGATTACCGGAATTGTTTTGTTTAAGATGGGAACACCGGATATGGCTAAGGCAACAAAAGAAGCCAAGAATCTGGGAAAGGCCGGAGTAAATACTTACATGTTTTCAGTACTTGCGGTGATTGGTCTTGCACTTGGAATTAATTTATTTTTCGCCCTTACGGGATTAACCGATAAGGCTGCGGCATTTACACAGTTGCAGGATCAGAGTTATCAGGTGCCCCTTGTGCTGGCACTGGTTCTCTATGGGGGTGTAGCGCCTGTGGCGGAAGAAATTTTATTTAGGGGTATTGTTTATAACCGTATGAAAAATTATGCGGGCATGAAGGCTGCGGCATTGATTTCTGCATTGCTTTTTGCGGTCTTTCACGGAAATTTGGTTTCCGGAATTTATGCTTTTGTTATTGGTTATCTGCTGGCTTATCTTTACGAAAAGACAGGCAAGTTCTACATGGCAGCACTGGCACACATGGTTGCAAATGTGTGTGTATATTTGCTGGCGTACACGGGGATTTTCGACAGAGTGTTGTTTAACTGGCCTGCTTGTCTGATTATGCTTGTGATAGGCGGCGTAGGGGCACTTTTACTTAAAAGAACTAAGGATGGTTTGATTTAGTATAAAAGTGCGAAACGCAGTGAAGAGAAATATAATAGAGTGAGAAACTGCCACCGGGTAGTAGAATGTAATAAGCATTCGTGTGCATGTCGTTAGGTCTTGGAAGATATGCTGTGAATGCTTTTTTTACCGGAGGAAAAATGAATATCAAAAAATCAATTCTAAGTTTAACAAAGGTGCAAATTGTAATATGGGTGGTGTCAGTTCTTGCAATTTTTGCTTCGTTTTTATGGGCAAGGAGCGAGGATTATATGACTGTGGCGGCATCTTTGGTGGGAGCCACGGCGCTTATTTTTCTGGCAAAAGGGGATGCTTTGGGACAATTATTGAGCATTGTTTTTGCCCTGCTTTATGCTGTGATTTCTTTTAAATGCAGGTACTACGGCGAGATGATTACATACCTTGGAATGACACTGCCTTCGGCGGCGGTGGCTATGATAAATTGGATTCGTAATCCCTACGCAGAGTGTGAAGTAAAAGTGGCTGAAATGACTGGTCGCAAGTGGCTTTTGCTGATTACAAGTTCGGTATTGGTAACGGCAGTAATGGGAGTGGTCTTGTGGTACTTTGATACAGCCAATCTGCTTTTTAGCACCATTTCCGTCACAACAAGTTATTTTGCCTCCATGCTGACTATTTTCCGCAGTCCCTATTATGCGGTGGCTTATGCGTTCAACGATATTGTATTGATTATTTTGTGGACATTAATGACTTGGGGTAATTTAGATTATTTACCCATGGTAATCTGTTTTGTGGTATTTTTGGTAAATGATTTGTACGGCTTTGCAAATTGGCAGGGGATGAAAAAGAAGCAGGGTTCCTGGTAACAAATAAAAAGAAATATGGATATTAAGATTGTAAGACGGAGTATTTATGAATAAGACGAAAATTGAAATTGATTTAGCGGATTTTCCGGGGGAACTGCATTGCTTTTTGGACGGGGCAAATGTGTTTGACAGCAGTAGCAGTTCCAGTGCCAAGGTGCTTTACAGTGACCTTGGTTATTACATAAAAATCAGTGCAAAAGGCAGGCTTCGTGAGGAGGCAGAGTTTACCCGTTTGTTTGATAAGCGGGGGCTGGGCGTTTCGGTGGAGGCTTACCTTTCCGGGGATAAGGATTATCTGGTGACAAAAAGTGCCAAAGGTGAAGACTGTCTTGCTTACCTGGAAGAACCGGAAAAACTTTGTGAGGTTTTGGCGAAAACCATGAGAGATTTACATAGTTGCCCTATAGAAGGGATGCCTTTTTCGCCCAGAGTGCAGGATTACGTGGATGTTGCAAAGGGTACGGCTGAGGGTGAGTACCAAGAGTATGTCCTTATGGATAGATTTCCTATTGCTTCCAAGGAAGAGGCTTGGCAGATTATACAGGAAAATATGCATAAACTGAAATGGGACACCTTGATTCACGGTGATTTTTGCCTGCCCAATGTGATGCTGGATCATTGGAAATTCAGTTGTTTTATTGATTTTAATCTGGCCGGTGTGGGGGACAAGCATATAGATATTTACTGGGTGCTTTGGTCGCTGAAATATAATTTAAAAACAGACAAGTACACGGATTTATTTTTGGATTTATACGGCAGGGAAAATTTTGACATGGAGATGCTACGGGTGATTGCAGCGTTTGAGGCTTGGGGCTAGTAGACAGGAAACCCTGATTATTACCGGTGAGCAGTACGGAAAAATAGCGTAACGAGGAACTAATCCAATGAGGAAAAATTATTTATATGCAGTGACCACGGTGCTTATTTGGTCGACAATGACAGCAGTGGTCAAAAAAATGTTATTTGACATTCCTAATTTGGAGGCTTTGTCCATCAGATATACGGAAAAAGATTTACCTGAAATGATTGAAATATGGAACGAAGTTGTGGAGGAAGGGGTTGCGTTTCCTCAAGAAGATTATTTGACTAGGGAAAGAAATTAAGGTTTGTTTGGAATTGGCTTGACGCTAACCGCGGCGAAAACGGAAAATGGGATATGGGAAAGGCCGTGAATGACAAAATGTATTTTCCTCTTTCGGATAATTGGAGAAAAAGAGAGACTAGAGAGGCGGACTAGAAGAGAACAAATTAATTTTCACAAAGGATAAAATTATGACCAAAAGAGAAATCGCAAAACGGTACATATTGTTTATTATCGGTCTGTTTTTTCTTGCATTAGGGGTTGCTTTTACGAAGCATGGAGAACTGGGAGTATCACCGATTTCCTCAGTTTCAAATGTGCTGAGTTGTAAATTTGATATGCTTTCCCTTGGCGCATGGCTGACCATTTGGAATTGCGCTATGATTCTGGGGCAAATTATTATACTGCGCAAAAAATTCAAATTGATACAGATGTTGCAATTGCCTTTATCTTTTCTGTTCGGTTGGTTTACGGATTTGGGGATGATGATTGTATCGCCTATACCTTTGCCGAACTATACGGTTCAACTCATTATTGTGGTTGTCGGAATTATCATTTTGAGTTTCGGAATATCCCTTACTTTTATTGCAAACGTAATTATGAATTCCGACGAAGCCTTTGTAAAGGCCATTTCAGACACTATAAACAAGGAATTTGGAAATATTAAAGTTGGATTTGATATTTGGCGTTTTTGCGGAAATAATCATTAAGTTTTTCGACCGCAAATTGAAAGCACCTTTGGAGACATTTTTGAATGATAAGTTGTAGGATTACGGGTGTTATTTTAATGTTTCTTGGAGAAAATGTAATTTAAGACGGAGGTAATCAAAAATGGAGAAGTGGCGTTGTATCTTATGGATAGGGATTGTTTTGGGTATGGTTGTGACTGGTATTGACTTTTTTGTTGAAAACATTCCGTATGTTATAAGTATTCCTCTTGAAATTATGGCTATTATCTTGATTTTTGCCGGATTTGTTATCAGGAAAAGGCACATGAAAAACAGAACTTGCTAAACGTGATTGGAAGGTGTAGGTTAAAATATGAGTTTACTTCATGAGATAGAAAACTACAGACCGGTAAACGAGCAGGAGGAACGTGATAAGGCGCAAATGCTTCAGTATATGAGGAGTAACCCTAACTATTTGGAACGGGAAAACCAGATTGCGCATTTTACGGCTTCTATATGGACAGTGAACAAAGCGCGAACCAAAACCTTGATGGTATATCATAACATCTATAATTCTTGGTCATGGATAGGCGGTCATGCAGACGGAATGGAAGATTTGTGCCGGGTGGCTATGCGTGA
Source organism: Lachnospiraceae bacterium (assembly GCA_017468395.1). GTDB lineage: Bacteria > Bacillota > Clostridia > Lachnospirales > Lachnospiraceae > Acetatifactor. The sequence continues at coordinate 36,491 of JAFUIR010000006.1, forward strand.
ATTACAGGAAGAGACAGGCGTTGGAAATGCTGTTTTGGTAAGCAAGGAAATCTTTAGTTTGGAAACTTTGACGGTTAATGGGCATGTAAAAAAGGGCGTTTATGTGCCAAGTCACTTGCATTTTAATGTCACCTATCTGGCGCAGGCTGATGAAAGTCAGGAATTAGTTGTAAATGAGGAAGAAAATCAGGCGGTAAAGTGGTGGACATTTGAAGAGGCCTTGCAAGTATCAACTGAGCCGTGGATGGTAGAGCATGTGTATAAAAAGTTGGTTGAAAAGTGCACAAAAGCAGAAAGGCGGTAAGAGATGGCTTCTTGGGTTACACATTTAATGATTGCAGATAAAGTGTTGGAGCAGTGCCCGGACTTGGATAGAAGGGGGTTCTGTGTGGGGAATATCGGGCCGGATTGTAATGTGGAGAATGAAGATTGGACAGTTTTTACACCGCCACGGGAGGTCACACACTGGATGAGCAGTGAGAGAAAAGTTGCATCAGATTGTGACTCCTTTTACAATGAATACATATTGAAACGCAAGGATGAAATCAAATCCCACGAGCAGTATTCTTTTTTGCTGGGTTATTATTCCCATTTAATTACCGATGCCGTGTTCCAAAAGATGATCCGCGACGAGCAAAGGGTGAAAGATACATGGAGCAGAATAAAGGCGGATGCGAAAATGCGGGAACGCGCAGCCGGCTATCCTGAAGACTGGGATTCTGTAAAAAAGGTCATGCCTAGGGATGAGCGTATGCACGAAATTTATTCTATGGAGGCGGAATATCTGCGGGACAATCCGAACTCAGGATATTTAACGGAAATCTTACCCTTAAAAGAGTTTCCTGACTATATCGACTACTTGCCTCAGGGATGCATCGTGCGAAAAATCAAGGTTATGGGGTACATACCGGAAGTAGATAAAGGTCTTACAAATCCTATAGGAATGTCGAGGGAAGAATTTGAGACTTTTGCGGAGGAGACAGCGGCGCTTGTGGTGCAAAACTTAAGAGAGAAGAGATTGGTCGGATTCAAAGGAAAGTTGATTTGAAAGATAGATAAACTTGAATTTTCACTTTTGTTAATCCTGCCGAAAGGCTTGATTATAAATATTATATTTAAGGAGATTGCTGTTTGAGAAAAAACGACACCTTGGAGATTGTAGCGTAACCGGGAGGTTATGAATAACAATCAAATCGTAACCTCCCAGTATTGCAGTCAACAATCATCAGGAGGAAAAAATAATGAATAAAAATGACTATTTAATACGTTTGGAAACACCT